>CAYXJN010000005.1:0-321183 GCA_964464605.1 uncultured Ignavibacteriales bacterium
TGCTACTCATCTCTCCTTTGGCGTGGTTGATGCATCCCGTTGAAACATCTGAGGGTATGATTTCCTGGATACATGCAAAGCAAAAACTCAGCCAGCAAATATACTACTGTTGGCTCCCTTTGCAAGGGGCTGGGCAGCCGGATAAAATAAAAATTTTGTTTTCTGGCTCGAAATCGGTTATTTGGTGTAAGATACGGAATAACACAGAGTTACTTATAGAGGATTATGCGCACAACATATTTGAGTCTCCTTTTCTTGTTATACACCGGTTTGCAATCGGCGGTTGGTCAGGTTTCGGGGGTAAAGTGGCCCCTTGACGGCACTATCGACCTGTCATCAGGATACGGTGATTACCGTGAAAACCGTTTCCATGCCGGCATCGATTTGCGTACCGGCGGACGGATAGGCATGCGTGTTTTGGCGCCAGTCGATGGCTATATCTCCCGAATCAAAACCTCGTATTTCGGCTACGGCAGGGGGCTTTACTTTGTCGGCGCTGACGGCTACACCTATGTGTTCGGTCATTTGTCGTTATATGCACCGGCTATCGAAAGCCTGCTTCATACAGCACAAATAAAAGCTGAACGGTATTATCAAGATATCAACTTTCCCAAAGACTCGATTCCGGTTAAACAGGGGGAGCTTTTGGCCTTTTCCGGAGAAACCGGAGCCGGAGCACCACATCTGCATTTTGAAAAACGGACTCCCGACAATGTTCCGCTCAATCCGCTCATGCATGGGTTTGAGTTATCCGACAAAACTGCGCCTGTGATAACCGAAGTCGGATTTCAACTGGTGGATACGTCGTCACTTTTGGAAAACGGCAGGCGTGAAATTTTTCTTCCGGTCAAAAGTCAGGCTGGCAGCTACCGTTTGGATACGGTGCTCTATCTAAATTCGCCGTTCGGGTTGTTAGCTGAATGTTATGACATGATGAGTCCGAAAGGGATGAAACAGGCGGTTGCGAAGCTCTCGGTTTTTATCAATGACTCGCTTTATTTTCAAACAGTCTTTGATTCCCTTAACTATGAGCAAGCCGATGCCGCAAAGTTGGTATACGATTATTTCAAAGCGTCTGAAGGGGAAAAGCGGGTACGTCGCCTGTATCAAAAACAGGGTGCGTTGTATTCCGGAAATAGTTCACCGCGTATCGGCAAGGGTGTTTTCGGGCTCGAAAATGAAACGCCGGGTCTCAAGCGCGCAGTAGTCATTGCCGAGGATGCCTTTGGCAACAGCGCGAAACTTTCGTTTACTTTTGTCTGGGGGCCGCCGCATGCGCTGTTTTCGTTAGACTCAACGCAATTCACCGAGCTGCGTACGACGAAGTTTTTCTTTCATCCCACGGTACCTGAGGAACAATTGCCTGTTGATTCAGTCGCCGTTTTGCTTTCGCGCGGTGATCAATGGGGGAAACCGCCGGAAGTAACTATTCAAAAAGGAGACTCCGGAAAATTCGTTGCTGTGTCCACTGCCGATCGAACTGCGAATGCCGTATTGCGGCTGGAAGCTTTTGCCTTTGGAGCAACTATATCCGATACCATTTTTAACGGTCTGAAAAGTACCCATAACGGGAAGCTTTCAATGACGTATGAGTTTGTGGATGGCGGGCTGTTAATAGCCATCAATAGCCGGACAAAAGGCGGTTCGCTGCCGCGTATTGAACTGTATAACCAGTCATCATTGCTCGGCGTGGTGTATCCTCATTTTTTCAGCATAGATAAACAGATCGCCTTTATCCCCGCCAGGGCGGAGTTTTCGCCGATTACGCGAATCGGCCTTTCCCACTCTCGCGATACCTTGGAAAAACCGGTTATGATCGATTCTTTCAATATCCATGCAGTCGGTATTTCGGCTGAGCAATCGCTTGCCGTAGATGATCACCTGACCATCAGGGTTAAGCAGGAAAGTTTCTATTCACCGCAATTTATCGCGGTGAAAAAAATGCCGTTTATCGCCAAGGGGTTTCGCGGTATCGTTTCCGATCACTACATGATTCTGCCGGAAACGATGCTGACCCGCTCGCCGTTTGAAATAACGTACCGTCTTACCCCCGGTCAGGCATACAACCCGTTCACCGGTATCTGCTGGCTGGATAAAGCGAATGATGCCTGGGTCTGGCTCGGTGGTAATGCAAAGGATAATATCATAACAGCTACGTCTTACGGCGGCGGTTCCTTTGCCGCGGTGATAGATAAAGAGCCGGCGGTAATCAGCGTTATGGGTGTCAAAGATACCGCAGTTTATACCGACCCCCGTCCGAAAATCAGCTTTCGCATACATGATGACTTATCCGGCGTGGAGGATGACCGCAGTTTCAATGTTCGGGTAAACAATAAATGGATTCCGGTGGAATATGATGCCGAAAAGAAAACCGGCGTGCTGCTCATGACCGACCCGCTTCCGCTGGGTGAGCAAAATCTGGCTATTATCATAACCGATAAGGCCGGTCATGTGGCGGAGCGGTACATGCGATTCAGCATCAAGAAACTCTCAGGCAACTAACCGGAACGAACCCGTATGTTTTTTCCGATTCGTGATGACAATCCGACTGTTCGCACCCCGTTTGTAACGGTCGCGCTTATTGTCATCAACGTGCTTGTCTTTCTCTACACGTTCTTACAGGGGAAAGAATTCATGTTGATGTTTACGTATCAGTTTGGATTCATTCCCATCGAGTTTACCAAGGGTGTTGAACTCACTCCGCAGGCGGATGCCTCTGCTTACTTGACGCCGTTTACCTCCATGTTCATGCATGGAGGGTGGATGCACCTCATCGGCAACATGCTTTTTCTCTGGATATTCGGGAACAACATCGAAGATTATTTCGGTCATATAAAGTTTATTATTTTTTATGTACTGGCAGGATTAGCAGCGGTAGCTTTGTACACCGTTTTTTCGCCGTCATCCGATATTCCGCTGGTGGGCGCATCCGGCGCAATTGCGGGAGTGATGGGTGCGTACATGGTGCTGCATCCGAAAGCGCGTATTACCGTGCTCATGGTGCTTTTCTTTATCCAATTTTTTGAGCTTCCTGCCTTCGCGGTGCTGGGATTCTGGTTTCTTTATCAATTGCTGATGTCGTTGATCGGCAGTACCGGCGGGGGAGGTGTGGCATGGCTGGCGCATGTCGGTGGGTTTGCCTTTGGATGGATTCTTCTGAAGCTGTTAATCAGTTTGGGTTGGCGCGGAACCCCTACCGGCGGACAGCGGGTGTACAAAATGTCATGGAACTGAAAGATTCCCCAAGTGGTTCCGCATGATGTATATTCGTAATTAAGGAAACAATATGCCCTGTTCAGATATTACAGACGTACTTCAGCTTCGTATCGATGACACCGGCCGGTTGCAAAAATACTGGTTACGCAAACGCTCCTGCGGCGGTGCGGTCGGTGAGCGCTCATTGATTTTCGATTGGGCGCAGAAACACTCAAGTGAAGAAATAGTCAGCATGAACGTTGCTGATTTTCTTCGTGACTTCGAAGCGACCGATGATGAAGTCTATGAATATCTGCTTATAAAACATTTCTTCGCCGTGCAAAGCGGCTTGGCGATACTCTTGGGCAAAGGAACCGGTACACCGGATGATTTCTGCACCATCGACTATATCGAACATGGTCCACAGGGGATAGATTTGGTAGCTTATTTACGGATGGATGTTATCACCGAGCAGATTCAAGCCTGTGGCCGTTGTGGCACCCACTGTAGCACGAAGTCCTAAACTCCCTATTCAACCCACGTCGAAGCCGATTGCGGCTCCTGCAAGCCGCTTCATACCTCGTTTTTATCCTTTGTTCAAAGCCTGAGCGGTCAAATTGACTCTGTGAATCGTCGTAATAGACTGTCTTTCGGTATGTTATCGATTTCAGCGGTT
The DNA here is from genome assembly GCA_964464605.1 of uncultured Ignavibacteriales bacterium. Lineage (GTDB taxonomy): Bacteria > Zixibacteria > MSB-5A5 > GN15 > FEB-12 > CAYXJN01. The sequence goes on from CAYXJN010000005.1 coordinate 3,872, forward strand.
ATTGGTGGTCGAGTGTTTCGAAAAATATGAAAAAGGGCACGGCAGTTGCAGAACCCCCTCCAGCGCGCAGCCCTTTGGCTCCGCCATGCGAGAAAGAAGATAAGTTAATTCGGTCTAACCGAAAGGATGATGCGTATGAAGCGTTTGTTAACGGTAACCCTTTTTCTGCTGGGGCTGGTCCAGGCAGCGATGGCAACGCCACCGTTTCCCGGGACTGTCTCGCTTGATTCTGCGGAAGCGCGGCCGGGAGATCATTTCTCCGTCGCTGTTCGTTTAACCGGCGGTGAAATCGGGCTTTCAGGTTTGACAATTCCGATTCACTTCGCTTCTGCTCATCTGACAGTTGATTCCGTTTCGTTCGTCGGTTCGATTGCACCTGTTGGTATTAAACAGGAAGCGATAATCGATAACGGAAACAAGAAGGTAAAAATATCCTTTTTTCCGGATATAAACATGATTCCGCTGCAGAGCATTCCGCAATCAGGCGGGCTGCTTGCGCGAATCTATTTTAATTTGTCGGTGACGGCTGTGCCGGAAGTTATCGAACTGGATACTGTCTATATTCGTGACTCGGTCGTTATGCCGGATCTCAGCGTTGTCTATGTCGAAACAGAAACCTTGAATGCCGCCGATGGTGAGGCGCTGACGACGTTATACCCCGCCTTTATCGCTGGTCTTGTTTCTGTGCAGGTGCCTACCGGCTCCGATGAGGACCACCAGAGCCTGCCGCAGTCATTTAGTTTAGCGCAGAACTATCCGAATCCGTTTAACCCCTCTACGCAGATCAGTTTTGTGCTGCCGAAACGAAGCAAAGCGGAATTGGAAGTCTTTAATGTGCTCGGCCAGCGGGTCGCGACACTGGTCAATGAAGTCCTCCCGGCCGGTGAGCATACCGTTACCTTCGATGCCTCCCTTCAGCCGAGTGGAATCTACTTTTACCGGCTGACTCACAATGAGGGTTCAGAGACGAAAAAGATGGTTTTCCTGAAATAGCGGTTCCGAGCAAGAAAAACGGCAAATTTGCCGATGTTAACAAGGACAGGCCGAATGGCCTGTCCTTTACTTTTTTCTATGGGAAACTATGACCACGGTAATTGAAGCAAGCTCGGACAAAAAGACCGTCAAAATCGGTGACTACCAACTGACCGGTAAAATCGGCCAGGGGGGGGTAGCGGAAGTCTACCGCGCCCGTCAGGAATCACTTAACCGTGACGTTGCCATCAAAGTCCTCTCGGTAAAACTCTCCAGCGATCCGGATATTGTCAGACGGTTCGAGCGGGAGTCGATGGTTATCGCCAAGCTCAATCATCCGAATATCGTCCACGTCATCGACAAAGGAAAAGCGGGCGGCCGGTACTACTTTGTCATGGAGTATGTCGACGGCACCTCGCTCAGGCAGGTTATCGATACCCCGACCGTTCCTTTGGAAACCAAACTCGACATGGTGATTCAGGTTTTGAAATCACTCGATTACGCGCACAAAAACGGCGTGATACACCGGGATATCAAACCGAGCAATATCCTGGTCGACCGTCAGGGGAATGTGCAGGTCGCTGATTTCGGTATTGCACAAATTTTAGGAGTACCGGACACAGAGATGACCGGTACCGATGTCGTGCTCGGCACCATTTCGTATATGTCTCCCGAACAAAAAGTCAGTTCGACCAATGTCGATCAAACGACTGATCTCTACGCAATCGGCGTGATGCTGTATGAAATCTTTACGGGCAAAAAACCGCTCGGACATTTCAAAGCGCCGTCTGAAGTAAATCCGGTTATCAATTCCGCCTTCGATGCGATCGTCATGAAATGTCTGGCGCAGGAACCGAAGGATCGCTTCCAGACAGCCGTAGAATTAAAAGATGCGATTTTGGAAGTTGTCGGTAGTTCGGATCGGATCGCAGCGAACAAAGATGAGTTCTCCGTTACCGGCACCGATTCATTCCTCGGACGCTGCCGTTATTTGGATACGATTCGTGAAACGCAGCATGGCTCGACGATTTTAGTCGAGAACAAAGTGAACAAGAAACTCTATGTATTGAAGAAACATGCCAAAGGGGAAGCGGGTCGTAAAGAAGCGAAACTGTTAAGCTCACTGAAACATCCGAATATCAACGCGATTCACGGTGCAGGCGGGGATGTCCGCTCGACCGTAATCATTTCCAATTATTGCCAGGGTGGATCGTTGGCCGACCGGATGGTGCGTCCGTACGAATGGGAAAAGGGAATGGCTATCAGTATGCAGATAGCGGCGGGACTCGACTTTGCGCATAAGAATAATATCGTGCATGGAAATCTTCGCCCCTCGAATGTGCTTTTCGATGCCGATGAAACGGTAAAATTATCAGACTTTGGGTTGCCGGTGCATTACGATGTCATGGGAAAAAAGAATTGGTACTCGGCGCCGGAACGGAAGATAAGTAAGAGCGGTGATCTCTATGCACTTGGGGTTATCATGCATCAACTGCTATTGGGTCGCAACCCGGGGTATGACTCCGGTAACAACCTGCTTCCTGACAAAAGCCTCATAATTCCTGAAGGGGTCAAGCAGATACTCGGCAAGCTCCTTTCCATTCGCACCTCAGCCCGATATAACTCTTGCCAGGAACTGATACTCGATTGGGAAGAATTCCAAAGTGAACGTTCCCAAACCCCATCTGCTCAGCAGCCGGTGGTCGAATCTTTTGAAAATAAAGGATTTACCTTCGCACCCTGGATGTGGCTTGTAACCGGCGGGGTTGTTGTGGCCGGTGTGCTTATGCTTCTTCGGTTGTTCGGTTTATTTTAACTCATACGCATATCTCCCTTTTCATTAGCGACGCACCCATCTTATCCTGGCGCAGAATCTGCGCGTTTTTAGCTTCTTCGCCGTGTTGAAAAATTCCACTTAACATCCCAATATTGTAAGCCGGGTCAATCGCAGGTACCGATTACCGGCAAAATCCTGTTTTTTCTATTTGATTACCGTGCCGGAGCTTGTATACTTGCAGAGTCAGGTACTACTGCGGCCCTCCGCTGACAGAGGGAGAGTGCCTTCCGCGGCGCCGCGATTACCACTAAGTACAAACCAATTAGTTCAAGCGAGATGTATTGATCGTTCGGTAACAGTTGAAGAATGGATTTTTTCACGCTTGTTTCGTTGTCCGGCGAAACGGCTGAGGTCAATTGAACACTGAATGAGCCGCGCTTCCCTTGTGTCTACGGGAATGGAATACCGGGGAGTGTGGTTTTTAGCAAATGCCGGAGGTATGAGGTATGATGAAAGGGAAATGGGTTCGCCTGACACGTTACGTCAAGTTTGGGTTCATCATCGCAGGGTTAGGCGGGATTATCATTGGAGTGAGTTCCGGGCCGGTACAGGCATCCCGGCGCACAATTACAACGCTTCCGTTCACTGCTTCAACAAACAATGACACGATCGATCTGGCCGGTACGAAAGTAACCTCCAGCGGCTCCGGTATTCTGATTACCGGGCAGAATGTCGTGTTGAATCTGAACCAGGATACACTGGTATTCAACGGCAATTACGGTATCAGCATAGAAAATACGAATTCCGTCAAAATTATCGGCGGCACGATTCTCAAAACCACTTCTACCGGCTCAAACGTTCAGGCGATTTCCATACACAATGCCAATAACCTTTTGTTTTCCGGAACCAACCTTACGGTCGATGGTCACAACGCACATTGCGTTGACATCGACGGCGGCTATTCCGGAAGCTACAACATCGAATTCAGCGGCGGCCGCTGGCTCAGCAATTCAGTGAGTTATTCAAGCCGGGAAAGCTACGACGGCGCGGTGTTGTATATGGGTTCCATGCCGGCTAACACCGGCAACTACGATGTAAGTATCCATGACGTTACGATCGTCAATGGTCCCGGTCAGGGGATGGTACTTCGCGGCACCTCACTGGTGTACAATTGTAATATTATGATAGACGCTTACAACCGCTATTGGGATACGGTATACACATGGGATCAGGCACCGATTGGGGCATCATGGGCAAACCCGTACGCGATTTTAGCTCGTGGTCTTGAACCGGGAGCGAAGGTTTATAATAACGTTATTACCAGCGGAACGGCCCGGTACGGTTGCCGCGGTATTTTAATGGAACTCTGTGGCGGCAGCAGAACCAGACCGATTGAGATTTACAACAATGTCGTCAATATCAAAGAAGGCCCGAACAAGGAACAGGGAAACTCCGACGGGGTTTGTCAGGTTATGCGAATTCGCGGTGAGGGTGACTCTAACCTGTACATTCATGATAACCAGTTCATCGGCACAGTTGATAATAACACAGCAACCACCGCCGTTGGCACGGAAACGCGGGTCTTTTATCTCAACACGTCCGGAACACCGAATTCAAATATCATTATCCGGAATAATTTGATTCGCGCCGCGACGACATCAGCCGGTACCACCTGCTATGGTTTGATTCTTGAAGGAAGCAGCGATCCGAGTATTCTTTTGCAGTACAACCGAATTGAAAGCGCCGGTGACATTGTAAAAATCGGCGGCATTCAGGGAAGCGGCCGCGGGTTCGTCCTTGAAAAAGACACCCTTTCATTCTTATCGACATCACTCACCCAGCGGGTAACGTTCCGTGTCGGATACTACAATAGCCCATCAAATGATAACCGCGCCATTGACTGCACCTATTTACTGGGTGCACGGGATACCAATATCGTGTTTGTCAATTCCAGCGGCGACAACGCGCTTAAAATCGAACGTAGCGTTACCATCAATGTGCTTGGCAGTAATGGTTTACCGGTGCGGGATGCGACCGTTCGCATTACCAATAACTACGGAAAAGTCGTGGCAACCAGCACGACCGGAACACGCGGTCAGCTTGTTGCTTCGGTACCGTACTGGTTTGAATCGGAGGACACTCCGGACTCACTCAATTTCAACCCGATTCGCATTACTGTTTTGAAAGGAACTGACAGTGCTACAAGCACAGTAACGCTTTCTGCTACGGCAACTATCGCGCCGAATATGACACTTGCTGCCACCCTCGGTTCACCGGTAACGGGCAACCTGCCGCCGAGCATGCCGGTACCGGTGTCTCCATTGAGTGGGGCGTCATTGTCGGGAACACCGGTGCGACTAAATGTGTTAAATGCTATTGATGCGAACAATGACCCGGTGCGGTATGATTTCTGGATAAGCACGAATTCATCATTCACGCAGATAGTTGATTCGGTAAAAAATATCCCCGCCGGATACTTGCAGACCCAGGCAACTTTTTCGACGTTTACGCCAGCTGTCGGCGTAACCTACTGGTGGCGGGCCCGTGCGAATGATGGCATCGACTGGACAAGCACGACAACGCCTCAGTCCTTTACCTATCAGTGTTCGAACAGTGCGACCATTGCCGATATTTCCCGGTTAGTTTCTTATTTTTATAATAACGGTCCTCGTCCAGTCCGGTACGACTGGAACGGAAACGGTGTTGGAACTGTTGCAGATTTAGTCTATTTGGTCAGCTTTCTGTTCAATAGCGGTCCGCCACCGCCGTGTCTATAGATCAGTGATTTTCCCGCGTCACGTCGGCGCTCCACTGTTGCGCTGACGTGATCAGATATCTCGCGCATAGCGTGAGGTATCTGCTCCTCTAACAGTAGTTCGCTTCTACTCTGAACTAGAGGTTTCTCTTACAACGTTCATACACTGTACCCGCAGATTGTGCGGGAACAGCAATGATAGTGCGGCTCCCGTTTTGCCGAGGGAGAACGTCATGTCGTGTGCCGCTTGTTGCTTCTTACGTACTAACCAATGCTTCAAGCCAAATGCAGAGTCATTTGGAAACGATTAACGAAAGGATCTTTCGCATGCTTGCTTCGTTGTCTGACGAAGCAGGATAACATCAGTGAACACCCGACGGATCGTGCTTCCTGTGACTATGGGAAGGGAAGCAGCGCGGCGCGACACCTTGGGAAATGTCGGAGGTATTATGAAAGGGAAATGGGTCCGCTTGACACGGTTTGTCGAGCACGGGTTCATCATCGCAGGCTTGGGAGGGATACTCATCGGAGGGAGTTTCGAGTCGGTACATGCGTCCCGACGCACCATTTCATCGCTTCCGTTCACCGCTTCTGTGAACAACGATACGATTGATCTTGCGGGCACAAAAGTGATCTCAAGTTCAAGCGGTATTCGGGTAACGGCATCAAACGTGGTGCTGAATTTAGGATCGGACACTATTGCGTTTAGCAGTGGATCCGGTGTCAGTATTGAGGGTGCGCATTTTGTAAAGGTGCTGGGAGGCACGGTTATAAAGTCAGCCGTATCCGGATCAAGCGCACGGGGGATGACGGTCAATAATGCGCATGACCTGTTCGTGTCAGGCACCAAGCTGATCGTGAACGGCCACAACGCGCAATGCGTCAATGTCGTCGGGGGATCAAGCAGCACCTACAACCTGAATTTTGACGGTGGTGAATGGCGGAACAATTCCGAATCATTTACCAGCCGTGAAACCTACTCGGGCGCGGTGTTCTACAGTGGATCGTTTCCTGCAACCGCAGGGCTCTACGATGTCCGTATCGCCAATGTCAATATCACCAACGGTCCCTGTCAGGGGATTATTGTGAAGGGGGAATTTGTCATCGAGAACTGCCGCATAACCACCGATGCCCGCAATGTCTACTGGGACAGCGTGTATCTGTGGAATAACATCCAGGCTCCGGTGGGCTCATCGGCTGATAATTCATACCTGATTCTCTGCCGCAACGGTGAACCGGGGACGATTATCCGCAACAACACCCTCGTTTCCGGAACGCAGTACGGCGGCAGCCGCGGTATCATGCTTGAGAACTGCGCCGGAACACCGACCAATCCGATTGAAGTGTACAACAACCACTGTACGATTCACGCGGGTCCATCCGGTGAAAATCTAAGAGGCGTTGCGCGGGTTATCCGTATGCGCGCTATAGATGGCGGTGCAACCAGGTATGTTCGCATCCATGACAATACGTTCATCGGTATCGCGGATAATAATCCTACGACGAAAGCGATCGGTGAGGATGTCGCAGTGATGAATCTGGGGTTTCCATCATCGTCCGATACCTGCTATGTAGAACGAAATCGTTTTATTGCGAAATCGACGACAAGCGGAACGAAAACCAAAGCGTGTGAATCGACCTATAACGGTTCCAGCTTTGCGCACGTTGTTCGAAACAACTATTTCAGCAGCAGTTCGACGATTATCTATTTGGGTGATGAGTACAACGGGATGGGCACAAGCCGTTTCCGTTTCCGTGGCGACACACTTACTTTCGATCCTGACTACACCTTTAGTAAAAAGACGTGGTATATTGGATACGGCGGTAACAATTCACTCGATAACATCGCCATCGACTGCAAATTCGTGAACGGCGCTTCGGATACCAACATTGTCTGGTATGCGACCAGCGGCAGCAACGAAATGACGCTGGCGCGCACGGTGGATGTGCTCGTTCGCGGCAACAATGCGCTTCCGGTTTCCGGTGCAACTGTTACGGTGAAAAACAACTACGGTCAAACTGTGTTAGCCGGAACAACGGCTGCAAATGGCCGTGTGAGCGGGCAGGCTACTTACTGGTATGCAGCCGATGATACCGCTGATTCGACTAACTTCAGCAATTTTTCGTTGAAAGTGAAAAAAGGAAACGATAGCGCGACGGTATCGTTTGCGGTAAATGCCAATTCTGCAGCGCCGACAGCGACTTTGCAAAACACGCCGGGCAGTGGAAGCGGCGGCAGTAACACGGTTCCGACTGTGCCGGTGCCGGTTTCACCGATAAACGGTGCTTCGGTTACCGCGATGCCGGTTCGGTTGACTGTGGCGAACTCGATTGATGCGAACAATGATCCGGTGAGATATGATTTCTGGATCAGTACCAACTCTTCGTTTACGCAGATTGTGGATTCTGTCAAAAATCTGTCGGCCGGTTCAGGGCAAACGCAAGCGATCTTCACTTCGTTTGTTCCGGTTGAAGGCACGACCTACTGGTGGCGAGCACGGGCAGGGGATGGTATCGGCTGGTCGAGTACCTCAGCTCCGGCTACTTTCACGTATACCTGCACCATCTCGGCGTCGATAGCGACATTGACCGGGTTGGTTTCGTATATGTTCAACGGCGGTCCGCAGCCGTCACGAACTGATTGGAATGGTGACGGCGCAACAACCGTTATGGACCTTTCCTTTATAGTTTCATATCTGTTTAACAACGGCCCTTCACCCTCATGTGATAATTAGGCGTTTTCTGTATTTGTGACGATTGTCTGCAACGACGAGCGGGATATTCAGTGATGAATACCCGCTTTTTTTAAAAAATGGCTGGAACTTGCCTGAAAAACGATGGTAAAAATTCTCGTTTTTGCCTAAGTCCGGTTGTCTTGACAAATATGGATACCGGAGTATATGTTTCACGCCGCCTGAAGAGACAGAGTGATTACGTAGTGTGAGGTAATTGAAAAGTTTCGGTATGCAAACAACGATGATTGAAGCAAGTGGGCTGAGTAAGTACTACTCCTCATTTGTCGCTATAAAGGATATCACCTTCTCGATTCCCAAAGGGCAGATTGTCGCTTTCCTTGGCCCGAACGGTGCCGGGAAATCTACCACCATGAAAATTTTGACCGGATTTTTGGCCCCGAGCGAAGGGAAAGCGCAGATCGGTGGGGTCGATGTCATAGCCAATCGTCTGGAAGCCTCCCGCAAAATCGGCTATCTGCCGGAAAACGGCCCACTGTATGCAGAAATGACTCCGGCCGAACTCTTAAGCTTCTTCGGTGAAATTCGCGGAATGAGCGAGGGGGAATTAAAACGCAGACGGGAAGTGGTTTATGCGACCTGTGCGCTTGAGCAGGTTATCGATAAACCGATCGGTAAACTCTCCAAAGGATATCGCCAGCGTGTCGGGTTGGCGCAGGCGCTTTTACATGATCCAGAAGTGCTCATTATGGATGAACCGACGGCCGGGCTTGATCCGAACCAGATTCAGGATTTCCGCGCCCATATTACCGCCTTGGGGCAATCGAAAACGATCATGATTTCCACACACATTCTTCAGGAAGTGGAAGCAGTCGCGCATCGTGTCCTTTTGGTGAATGAGGGACGGCTTGTATTCGACGGTACACCAGCTGATCTACGCACTCACGGCTCTCTCACCGATGCCTTCCATAAATTAACGCGCAGTTTCGTTGCGGGTGAAAGCTCGCTATGAACATTAACTGGAAAGTAGTGCAGGCGATTGTTCGCCGGGAAGTACGCTCGTATTTCAGCAGCCCGACCGGGTATGTGTTTATCACGCTCTTTATATTTTTGAGCGCCGCTGCCGCGTTTTGGCAGGAACGTTTCTTCGCGAATAATTTGGCCAATCTCGATCAACTCAACGGCGTATTGCCGTTTTTACTTCTGTTTTTTGTCCCCGCGATTACCATGAATATCTGGTCGGAAGAACGAAGACAAGGGACAGATGAACTGCTGTTTACGCTTCCGGCAACTGATTTGGAAATCGTGCTCGGAAAATATCTTTCCTCGGTTGTCGTTTATTCCACTGCGCTGGCGATTTCACTGAGCCATGTGTTAGTGCTGTTTTGGCTCGGAAGCCCGGATATCGGGCTGATGTTTGCCAATTATCTGGGAGCATGGTTGGTCGGAGGAGCCTTTATCGCGATCGGCATGACCGCATCGGCATTGACCACGAATGCCACCGTCGCATTTGTTCTTGGCGCGGTGTTCTGTTCATTCTTTGTGTTTGTTACCTCCGGAGATTGGGTCTTCAGCGCCGGGTTCCAGCATATGCTCGCCCCACTTGGTATTATTGCTGCATTCCGTGATTTTGCCGGTGGTGTGGTCAGTCTTTTTGGTTTGATTTATTTCCTCTCGGTTTGCGGGTTTTTTGTCTACTGTAATGTGCTTTTGGTCGGTCGGCGCAGAATACAGGCGGCGCAAACCGGAAAACTGATGACACACCAGCTCATTCGCCTGGGTGCGTTGGCGGTTGCGTTAGTTAGTTTTAATGTTATCCTGTTCCATCACGGATTCCGGCTTGATGTTACCGCCGAGCAGCTGCATTCCCTTTCCGATCAAACAGAAAAACTTATCGATGATCTTCCCGCAGACAAACCGGTCTTAGTGCAGGCGTTTATCAGCCCGGAAGTTCCGCGTGATTATGTCGAAACACGGGCGAATTTGGTCAGCAAACTTAATGAAATTTCCGCAATCGGCGGCGATAAAGTACAGGTTTTGATTCATAACACAGAACCGTTTACCCAGGAAGCGCGGGATGCACGTGAAAAATTCGGTATCGTTCCCCGTTCTGCAACAGCATCGGATGCCGCCCGCGCCACGCAGGTTCCGGTCTATATGGGTGTTGCCTTCACCAGTGGTGCGGCAGAACAGGTTATTCCCTTTTTTGACCGGGGATTGCCGGTTGAATATGAATTAGTACGCAGTATTCGCGTGGCGGCGCAAACCGGTCGAAAGAAAATCGGTGTCGTGACAACATCTGCAAAACTGTTCGGCAGCTTCGAATTCGAAACAATGCAATCCCAGCAGGGCTGGTCGATTGTTGAAGAACTTCGCAAGCAATACGAAGTTGTTGAAGTAGCGCTGAATCAGCCGGTCGAAGGAGTTGATGGACTGTTGGTTGTGCTGCCTTCCTCACTCTCTGACGATGAGATGCGCGTTCTGCAAAATTATATGCTAAGCGGCGGACCGACGCTTCTGCTTGAAGATCCGGTACCGTTATTTAATGTTGGCCTTTCCCCAAATTTACCGACCGGTGCGGATCGCAACCCGTTCCAGCGCGGTCAACAGCAGCCGCCCAAAGAAAAAGGTAATCTTACTGACCTGATGAGCAGTTTGGGTGTGGTCTTTACGCCGACGCAAGTCGTGTGGGATGCGTACAACCCGCATCCGGATTTAGCGCAATTACAACCGGAGATAATTTTTGCATCCTCCGGCAACGAAACGGTGGAAGCATTCAATCCCGAAAACCCGGTCACGGCCGGATTGCAAGAGGTCGTGCTGTTGTATTCGGGACATCTATTCAAAGCGACGAATACCACCTTTACGTTTGAACCGCTTATCCGTACGGGTCGCTTGTCCGGGGTTGTTCCGTTCAGCCAGGTGGTGCAAAGCAACTATTTCGGGTTAGGGTTTAGTATCAACCGTAATCTTCCACGAACGCCGTCGGAAGAAAGCTATATTCTTGCCGCGTATGTTCATGGTACTTCCGGCGAAGCGCAGGGCAGTGACGCACACCAAAAAGTGAATGCGGTTGTTGTTTCCGACATCGACTGTATTTCCGAACAGTTTTTTCAGATTCGGGCACAGGGAATGCAGAATCTGAATTTGGATAATGTTACGTTTGTGCTCAACTGTATGGATATGCTGTTGGGTGACAGTTCTTTTATCGATCTCCGCAAAAAACGGGTCAAGCATCGCACTTTAGCCTCCGTCGAAGCACAGACGCGTGATTTTGTGACCAAGCGAATGGAAGAAGAAAAAGCGACAGAAGCCAAAGCGCAGGAAGCCTTAAGCGATGCACAAAAGCGGCTGACTGAACGGGTAATGGAAGTGCGCAACCGCGTTGATCTGGATGAACAAACCAAAGCGATCATGGCCAATAATCTGCAGGAAGTGGAAAATCGCCGGTTTGAAACGGTGAAGGCGAATATCGAAGCGGAAAAGAATGCTTCCGTTCAGGAAAGCAAAGAGAACATGGAAACCGCTATCCGGTCCATTCAGACCAGAATTAAAGCGTTGGCCGTTCTTCTGCCACCGGTTCCGGTGTTGGTCATGGGCATACTGATTTTCGCGCGGCGTCGTAAAAAAGAACAGGAAGGGGAGGCGCTTTCGCGGCGGCTGCGAAGCTAACAAGCTATGAACGAAACAAAAACTACCGTTTGGTTTGCCGCTGTTGCCGTTGCGCTTGCCGTGCTGGCTTGGGTGTTGTCACCAAAGCCGATTACGCCGAATGAATTTCGTGACCAGGGGGAACAGTTCTATCCAAATTTCACTGATCCGAATAGCGCAACCACCTTGGAAGTTGTCGAGTTCGATTCGACAACCGCATCCGCGCGTCCATTCAAAGTGACGTTCAAAAACGGAAAGTGGACGATCCCATCGCATCATGATTATCCCGCTGACGGTAAAGACCGCTTGGCCAAAACAGCTGCCGGTGTGATTGATTTGAAAAAGGATGATATCCGTTCCGACAATGTTGCCGACCATGAAGCATTGGGAGTTATCGACCCGCTTGATCAAACAGGTTCATTCACCGGCCGTGGTGCGCGGGTGACGCTGCGGAATGCCGAAAATAATGTGCTGGCTGATTTCATTATCGGTCGCCCGGTGCCGGGGCGGGATGGATTCCGCTTTGTTCGCATTCCGGATCAAAAACGAGTCTACGCGGTGCGGATGAATCTTGATATTTCCACTCGGTTCGCTGACTGGATTAACGCCGACCTGCTTGAGTTGGACAAAGGAAATGTCAGTGAGGTTCTGTTGAGAGATTATTCGATCAATGAAATGACGCTTTCCTTGGATCAACGGGATAACATCACCTTAACAAAAACGAGCGATGGCACCTGGAAAGCTGACAAGATGAAGAGTAATCAGCTAATCGATACCACCACCATGCAGTCGATGTTGAACACGCTTGATGAACTTAGCATTGTCGGCATTCGCTCGAAACCAGCCGGATTGTCGGCGACATTAAAAGCAACCGATGGCCGTTCCAGTATTACCCAGCAGGACATGCTTTCGCTGCGTGAAAAAGGGTTCTTTATCGCCCGTGACGGCCAGTTGCTGTCAAATGAAGGAGAGCTGCGCTGCAAGACAGACTTGGGCTTCTCCTATATCCTCCGTTTTGGTGAAGTTGCCTATGGTTCCGGTGAAGAGTTAACGGCCGGTACCGTTACTACGGAGAACACTAACCCTGCCGCAGCCAAAGCGGCAGAGAATCGATATCTGTTCGTAACGGTCGAGTTTGATCCCGCGTTTCTGAAAGAGCCGAAGAAGCCGTCGAATATGAACTTCGAAGGGAAACCGGACTCACTGCTAACTGATGAGGACAAAACGAATCGGGATTTGCAGAGCCATTACGATGCCTGGAATCGGCTTTCCGAAAACGGCCGCCAGCGCGCACAGGAACTCAATGCCCGGTTTGCTGATTGGTATTATGTTATTCCCGCCGCAAGCTTCGACAAACTGCATCTGAAGCGGAAAGACGTTGTCGTTTCCAAATAGCTTAAGTTTCCCGTCTAATCTCAAAAGGTGGTATACTCACCCATTGTTCCGGACCGAAAAACAGTGCCGGGCATTTCAAGGGTAGTGATAATTTCTTGATAGAAAAGTAGATAACAAGTAAATATCGGGCAAAACGAATTCTTTTTATCCCTTTTCGAAAAATGATTTGTGATTTTATTCACATATAATCCTTGACAAAATCTACCGTCATTCATATGTCTTGGGGTGATTCGAGCTAAGTTTTGCTATAGATGTTAGTCATTGATTGAGAGGATGCTTTATGAAACAGTTCGCATATACAACTTTGCAGGTCTGCATTATCGCCTTGTTTTTTTCAGCAGCCGGTTCGCTCTCGGTATCGGCACATGAGTTCAGGGGGAAAATTCGCAATGCTGTCGACCAAAGCGCAGTTATCAATGCGACGGTTATGCTTGAAACCGGGAAATCAAAATACAGTATACCGTCGGATGATGCGGGGAGATTTCAGATAACTGGTCAGGATGATGATAGTATTATTGTTACCGTAAGTTGTCTGGGCTTTGCAACTGCGCGGAATATCGTGTTGCGTTCGCAAGAAGAGAATCTGGTCGAACTGGTACCGACAACTATAACGCTTGGTTCGCTGGTCGTGACCGCGAAGCGCTATGAGAAAAATGCATATAAAGTATCACAGCCGATCGCCGCACTCTCCGGCGAAGAACTGACCCAAAATGGGACAACAACCATTCCATCGGCGTTGCAACAATTTCCTGGCGTTGACATAACCGATGCCGGACCGTTTCGCGCACGGCCGGTTATTCGCGGGTTGTACGGTAATCGCATACTCGTTCTGGTCGACGGTGAGCGGCTGAATGATTTCCGTGAAAGCAATAACTTTGCTGGTGTTTCACTCTCGCTGGTCGACGCAAACGAAGTTGAACGGGTCGAAGTAGTCAACGGACCGACTTCCGTATTATACGGCTCCGATGCTATGGGTGGCGTGGTGAACATCATTACGAAGAGAAATTCGTTTACTCCCACACTTAAGCCGGTCGCTTCCTATCGTGGACAGTATTCCTCGGCAAATGATCTCAGTTCGAATCGGTTTGATCTCGGATTTTCATCGGATCAGTTTTCGGGACAGATAGGCTACCAATACCGCGAGGCGAACACCGAGTACCAACCGCCCGACGGCTGGAATAGCAACCCCCACTTTTCCGTTTATCACCCTTCTTTTTACGATAGCCTGAACGCAGAGCGCGGTACGAATTTTACAAACGAACGATTGGTGAACTCCCGTGCGCGGATCAATAATTATGACGGTAAACTTGCGTTCAAAATTGACCAAAACAACCGCCTTGATGCCGACCTTGGATATTTTCGGGGGAATGATATCGGTTATCCGGGTGTTCCGAACGCCGCTACGCCGTATTTCTTTTTCTATCCTGAGCACAAGCGGCAGAATGTTTCCGTCAGCTATTCCGGCAGAAATCTGACCAGCCGTATGGCGCGGTTAGATAGTCGTTTGTTTTATCAGCGTATCGATAAGGAGTTTTACACTGATTTTCTGGAAAGTATCGTCATTCCGCTTGGTCCTCCCGGATCACCGACACTGACGCCGCTCACGGTGCTCAACACAACGGAAGTGACAAAACTGGGCTGGAACTTTCAGGAACTCTATAACCTTTCCAAAGCAACGGCTTTTGCTTTTGGATTTGATTTGCTTCGTGAATCAATAGAGGGAGATAATGTAGAACGTTCCCGAATGGATGGAGCAGGGCCTCAGCCTATCTATGATGAACAAACATCTTCTCCGGTTCCCCCGAATGACTGGATTTCAGTCGGGTTTTTTGGCTCCGTGGAAACGGAGATCGGAAAGCTTCAGACAACCATCAGTGGGCGCTATGATAACTTCTGGATTGCGACGGAAAAATCGGACTTGTACGTCGATGATGAAGGGAATGAACTTCCGGCCACTGATGAACGATATGCATCCGTCAATGGTTCGCTTGGCCTTGTGTATCCACTGAGTCCGAAAGTAAATCTGCTGGCTAATCTCGGTACCGGGTACCGTGTTCCCAATGTGATTGAGCAGTTTTATTACGGTTCCGCTTCCGGTCGGGAAACACGTCCGAATGCAGATCTTGATCCTGAACAATCGGTTACCGTCGATCTGGGTGTCAAAGGAGTGCACCGGGAATTTGACTATTCGTTAATCGGTTTTGTTAGCCGATTCGATAATTTTATCCAGTTCGCAAAGTTTGATTCGGTTCCGCAGGGACCCGGCCGTTACGAAATACTCTGGCGGCATGAAAATTTCGAGCAAGTAACGATAGCCGGTTTTGAAGCGAGTATTCAGATGCAGCTTGAGAATGGATTATACAGTACTTTGGGATTCACCTACCAGCATGGAACGTTGAATTCCGAAAACGACGAGCCGTTATTTGTTTCTCCAATTCGTACGACAGCGACACTGGGTTATCGTCATCGTTCCGGCCTGTTTAGCGAGTGTACCATCCGTCGAACGGAAAAACAAGATCGGATTCCGAAAGTCGCATATCTTGATGATGTCGCAACGAGAGAATTTACCGTTGTTGATGCGTCATTTGGGCTGAAGCTTTGGCAGAAGGTGAGTTTGACGCTTTCAGGAATGAATCTGTTCGACGAACTGTATGCTGAGCCGTTTAATGCGCGCGTTCCGGATAATCCGATCCCGGAACCAGGACGACATTTTGTTATCAGCCTGTCCTCATCATTGTAGTCTTTGATCCTTCAACATGAAAAAGGACCCGGGTGTAAACTCGGGTCCTTTTCTTTGTGTCTCGGTAAATTTGTCCCGCATTACTTCGGTTTTACATTCACGAACAGCGTACTGCCAAAGCGCCAGACGAAGAAGACCACTTCCCGTGGAGCTGACGTTTCCAATGTTTCCGATACCTTACGGATATCCTCGACCGAAGTAACCGGTGTTGAACCAACCCGCTGAATAATATCACCGATTTGCAGTCCGCCGACCGCTGCCGGGCCACCCTGCTCTAATTTGGAAACCACCACACCGGTTATTTCGTTTTGCTCCAGTCCGCGATTCAGGAAATCAGCGAACACTAAATTGCGGGTGGTGAATTCGAGCGATTTATTTTCGAATTCTTCCGCATCGGTTGCGGCAAGCGGCGCTTTTTCAAGCGTGGTTTCCAATGTCGTTTTGGTCGGCTTGTCGGCGCTTAACCGCATTACCGAAAAGGTAACTTTGGCGCCCGGTCCCATTTCGGCAATCGTACGCTGAAAGATAGCAATATTTTCTTCACGATCGACTAAGACCGGAGTTTTATTGACTTCGTAGACAATATCTCCAACCTGCAAACCGGCTTTGGCGCCCGGGGAATTTTTCACCACGTCGCTGATAATAATGCCGCCGGATACACCGAGCTTCCAGTATTCAATCAAATCTTTGGTCAATCCTTGAAGGGTCACGCCCAGCCAACCGCGGTCGGTCGTGCTTTTTGAAGGGGGCGTCATCAGAATCTTTTTCAAACGGTCGCCGGTAATGATGCCGATATTCGGCATCTCCGAGCCGTCAAACGATTCCAGCATACCGGAACCGTCCTGTGATGCGGCCGACGGATCCATCAGCGTTCCCAGCACGCCTATCGGAACCAGATTACCGTCGAATACGACAGAGGTGAGTTGTTCGGGTACAAAGCCGACCGTAAGCGGGAATTTTTCCGGTGATTCGATAATGGTAGAGACCATACCGATATCGGCTGCTAACGGTGGAGAAATAAAATCAGGCAAGAGACGATAGAGCGTTACCCAATCGCCGGTAGTCAAGGTTCGGCTTTCGGTAAACACGACCGGCGTAAATTTTTCCAGCGAATCAGCTTGGATGCGGATAAACCCGATATTTGAAAATCGGTCGGCGCCCAAGTATTCACCGCCGAATGAACGGCCATCGAGCGTTTTCACCCGGATACTGGTCGCAGTTGTTTTGACTGATACTCCGGCCATATTAGAAAACAGATTGTCACTATTCAACACGGCGCCGTTGAAAATAACAAGCCCATCCTCGCGTACGATCGTACCCAGAAAGTGCTCTTCCTCTTCATTGGTCTGCATGCCGAATGACATTTCGATAGTCATGTCGATGATCACGGTATACGGTTTAATGCGTGTATCCAGTCGCTTGTAATCAAATTTTTGCGCGGATGCGCTCAAGGCTAAACAGAGAACCAAAGCAGCGGCAATTCCGCTGCGTTTCAGAAGAGTCGATATCGTAAACATTATTTCTCATCTCCATTGGCAGCGGTCGTGGTAGATTTCGGTTTTATGAGGACAAAGCGGGTTGCGCCGCGTCGGTCCGTAATAAGCAATACATTTTTCTTTTCTTCGGTCGTAGCGAGTTGTTCGTATAATTTCGTGAACTCTTCAAGGCTGCTCACGGTCATGTCGCCGATTTTTTTCACTACATCGCCGCGCCGTAATCCACCGTTGTCCGCCGGGCCGGTACGTTTCACACCGGTTACATAAACGCCGACGGTATCTTTCAATTGCTCATCGATACGCATCTGGCCGGTGATTCCTTTCACGGTAAATCCCCAAGATTTCACATCGAAATCTTCACCGCGCAAAGCGCCCAATTTTCTGGTGGTAACGGTCGCTTTGAATTCATTGCTATCCCGCTGAATGGTCATTTCAAGCGGTGTTCCGGGTGCGTAGCCGGCAATCATCCGGTAGAACCCGGGGAGCTCTTCGGCGAAACGGGCTGATACCGGTGAGCCGTTAACAGCCATAATGATGTCGCCGGCCTGTAAACCGGCTTCCAAGGCAGGGGAGCTGTTATCCAATGATGCGATAAGCACCCCTTTATTTTTTCCGGTCATGAAGTAGCCTTCCAGTTCCTGCAAGGCCTGTCCTTGTACGCCGATATAGCTGCGGATAACTTCCCCATGATCCAAAATTGCGGCGGTAACTTCCTTAACGATGTTAATAGGAATCGCAAATCCTATGTTGTTTGCGAACAGAGTAGCGCGGGAATTGATACCGACAATTTTTCCGTTCATATCGACCAATGGGCCGCCGGAATTGCCGGGGTTGATGGCGGCATCAGTCTGAATCCATAAATTATACACACCCGTAGGTTCGCCGCTCGGCAAACGAACATCCCGTTCGAAATAGCGATCCCGTGTCGAAACGACACCGGCTGACACTGAACGGGAGAGGGCAAGCGGGGAACCCATCGCGAGCACATATTCTCCGTCCTGAAGCGAATCGGAATTGCCAAACTCGGCGACCGTCAATTTAGCACCGGTATACTCAGTCAAATCCAATTTGATGACAGCCAAGTCGGTAGCAGGGTCGCCGCCGACAAATGTGGCCGGAACGACTTCTTTATCTGACAACGTGCAGAAAATACGAACCGCTTTTCCGGCGACATGATAGTTGGTTACCACATAGCCGTCTTTGTGGAAAATCACGCCGGATCCGATCACCGCCTGTTTTTCCAGTTCACCGGTTTGAAAGTTTTGAATAACCGGCTGAATATGCACCAGCGCCGGAAGCACTTTATCGCGGGCTGAATAGAGTTGCTTTTGTCCGCCGTTTAGGATAGCGGCTTCGGAAATGGAAGTGCACGCTATCGCTATGGCCGCGATGAGGAGAGATATTTTCACAGACGTCCTTTCTGTTTGGGCGGTTCTCATTCGTATACACGAATCGCCACTGTCGGTTCACAATGTTCTATCTCTTGATATCGGAATCAACCAGAGCTTTTTACTAATTTTCAAACAAGCATTGCCCGGTCAGAGAATAGGGGAATTGCCGCCTCGATCACTGTCCGGTGAGGGGGGCTGTGGGGGCATATCCGGAATAGGGGGCGGGGCAGGCATCGGCGCCTGGCTTTCAGTCGCGCGAACGTGACGTTCATGCCAGCCGAGATATTCACGGGTTCCGACACGGGTTAAAATCGCCGCGCCAAGACCGGAGAGCAGGATATAGCTATACGTGAGAATCGACATAACCAAAAGGAACGTTCCGAAACCGGTCGATACAGAATCATCCGAACCCAACAGAATAGCAGTTACCAACCAAAGGCTCATAAACATCACAATCCCAAGCTGGGTTGCCAAATGCGTACCTGCCGTACGGGAGGGAAATATCAGCTTCAGCACTCGTTCACCTAACATTCGGGAATATCCGGCAAAGGTCGTAAAGAAGATAAAAATGATCAGTAGCGGTACGACCGGTATCGCCAGAATTCCCACGATCGTGATTATCAGCAGCAAAATAGCTATCGGTATTAAAAAGATGCTCAAAAACCCAAGCGAAAAACATCGTAGTTTGTAGGTGCGGATACAGCGTTCGATTACGTTTACCTGACGCGGCATCAATGTCGTGATAACAAAGCAGGCGAGCATGAGGGAGATAGTAAAAGCGACAACGACAATAATGCCGCTGAAGTCGAATGCTTCCCGAATATCTTTCAGATTGAGTGAAACGCCGGTTTCATTCACGCGCCCCATTACCACACCGCCGGGTTTAATGAGAATTTCAGGTGCAGTGATATCACCGTCTACTTGTCCCCCTTCCATAACCAGTACACGGCTCGTGGCTGATTGGACATTTCCTTTTACCCAGCCGCGAATGGTTATGCGGCCATAGGCGATAATATCCCCATCGACGTATTCATCCGGCCCGATCGTGACCGATTGCTCCAGCGGTTCAACAATTTTTTCTTCAATCGCGCGCTCCTCAATCGGAAGCTGCGCGGGTGTGCCGAACTCATCCGGTAAATTCCCTTCGTCATAGGGGAGAAATTGCCCGGAATCAAAATTGTAGTACCAGCGGTTGCCGAGCGAATCCATTGCCTGTACCCCTTCCGGGCTAAGACGGATATCGGAGAAGGAATGAGGAGCATCTTTGGGAGATTGGGCGCTTGTCGCTTCCGCGTCCGCAAAAATGGGCGCAGCTATAGAGAGATAAAGGATAAAGCTAAACGTGAGTACGGCGGCCAGATAATCTTTTCTCATGTACGAATCCAATGTACAAGAGTCGCAGTGTTAGTAAAACTGGACTTTCACATCTCCTGTTGACGAGTGTAACTGCACAGAAGTTCCACCTTCCCCAATTTCTCCTACCAGCCGGTTTCGGGCCAGTGACTTGATAGCAAGCGGGAGATCCGAGGCGATTTCCCCGGTTTCCGTCTGAATCGTAAACTCGGCGGCGGCAGAGGGGGGAACCATAAAAGTGATGGTACCGGTGGTGGTTTCTATGTATGAGGTGCGGGCGGTTTCCAGCTCGCTTTTAATCGTGATATTGCCGGTATTGCTGATAATATCTAAAGCGCCAAGAGCCTGACCGATGAGCACATCGCTCTTGCTGGATTTGATACGGATATCCCCTTCGATAGCATCGAGCGAGATATTGCCGACCGGCTGGCGAATAGTAACCGGCCCAAAAATAAATTCACCGGTTGTTGAACCGGCGGCAATTTGTACGTTCACCGATCCCTGAACACCGGAAATAAACACCTCTGCATCCAATCCCGTCACGGCAATCGAACAGCCGATCGGTAAACCGATTTTATAGTCAACCGCGCCAAATGAATCTTCCCCCCAGCCCAATATCCGCTGCCAGAAGGATTGTCCGCGATACGGTATCCGCAGATAGTTAGTGGTGACACTGATATCTTTTTTATTCTGATCGACTTTAATTTCGATATAGGATGCAACCGCTTCCGCTTCGGAGGCATTGGTAGCGTCGATGCGCTTGACGGCATCGATAGTAATCTGCTGGCTTTCCGTTCCGTATACTTCGACTTTGCCGACTTCTAAACCGAGATTGAGCGTAACCGGATTGGTTATGTCGAGCACCCGCTGGAACTGAAAGCTGTATTGCTCCGCATGCACCCCTGCGGCGCTGCAGGAGAACAGCATGATAAAAATGACTCTGCGCAGATTTTGAACACTCATAATCGGTACGCTATAGTGACTTCAATTTCTTTTTTAATAATTCCCGCGCGCGGAAAATCCGCGCCTTTACCGTTCCTACCGGTATATGTAATAAGTCGGCTATTTCTTCGTAGCTTTTATCATCTTTATGACGATAGATGATAACTTCTTTATATTTATCGGGCAGAGACTCGATTGCTTCCTCAATTCCGACCCGTTTCTGCTTTTCTTCCAAGTCCCGCTCCGGATGGTAGGAAAAATCTGCCACCTCGATTTCAAATGTACCGTCTTCGGATTCCATTTCCCGGTCGAGCGACAGCGCCTTGATTCGCTTTTTCCGCAAAAAGTCGATGGAGCAGTTGGCGGCGATTTTATACAGCCAGGTCGAAAATTTGTATTCCGATCGATAACTGGCTAATGAGGAAAATGCCCGCATGAATGTTTCCTGCAGCAGGTCGTTCGTCGTTTCCGGATCACGAACGATTTTGTAAATCAGATGATACAAATAGGATTTATGCCGATCGGTCAATTGCCGATAGGCTTTCTGATCATTTTGCAGGGCGCGGGCTATTAGCTCCGAATCAATATCTTCCATGCACCAGTCCCAAAGGAGTTGTCATGAGGCGTACAGTCGGGGGAATAATACTCTATCGTTCAACCGCTTACAAGGAGAAACTACAGCCATTAGCCAGGGCTTAACTGTTGATAAAATGTTCGCGGTAACTCCGTTTTGGGTTATGGCTTCGCAGATCGATACCATGCTCCAGATAGGATTTCAAATTCGCCAAAAAGAACGTCCAGCCCTGTTTACAGCCCATATGCATATTAATCTTATCTTTGGTCGTTGTTTTCATGTCGTACTGGGTAAGGGTGCAAATCGAGCCTTTGCCATCTTTGGTAACCGTAATTTCCACCTTCTCACCTTTGGTGCCGAAGGGAATAACAAGTCGGCGGTTTTTGGTGATGGCGATAACTTTGTCATTCATTTTGTCGCCGCCGAGCCATTCGAAATAAATCCGTCCGTTTTTCTTCGCTTCAAATTCCGTTTTAACCGTGAACCATTTCGAAATTTCCGGTGCATATGTCCACGCGCGAAACACTTTTTCGGGTGAAGCATTAATCGCGATTTTCAGATAAAAACGGGTCCAGTCGAAAGGCTTCGCCTTTTTTGTTTTGGCCATAGCTCTCTTTTCCTTATCCCACTACTTTCAACTGTGCGATCATTTCCCGCATCTGCTGGGTCATCTTCGTTGCGGTTTTTATCGGGCCGGTCAGTTTGAAAAAGACTAATCCATCCGGCGCTTCGACAATTGCGCCTGACATGAGATAGTTTTCTTTCGGAACAGTATTGCCGGACATCGGGCCGCCCATCGACGCGTTGAACGTTCCCGGGACACTAAGGAAATGAATCGTTATTCCGCCAATCGTTTCTTTGGTTACTTCCGCTTCGGAATGCGCGTCACCGCTTGGCGTAGTCATTTGCCCGAGCCAACGGTTGACATTTTCAGAAACGCCGCCACCTTGGTTTTCTCCGAAATAGAAAATACCGAGCGTTGCGGAATCAGCATCTCCTTCGATCGGTCCGAAGGTGAAATTTCCCTGACGCATTCCCGACGGTCCCAGATTTTTCCAGTCGGTCGGAGCGGTAACGGTTATCCCCGCGATGATGACTGTCGCGCCGGCCATCCCGCTGGCCGGCATAGTCCCCTGTGCAGCCTGTTGCTGCGGCTCGCCGTGGGTCGATTTGAGCATCGTACTCGTATTTCCGCCTGGCTGGGTTGTCGGTTCCTGTTTTTCAGCCGTTTTAGAGGAGCAACCGAAGAGGGCTAAAAGGCTTATCAGTGCGGTAATCTGTAGAAGTCTGTATGTCATAATGTACTCCGGTTAAATCTTGGTTTGTCTGGCCATTTCTGAGGTAACATGACACACAGAACCCGGCGGCGCAAGCAGGCGGTTTTTGCCCGGTTTTACCTGTAAATCGGCCGGTTTCGGGCTGTATAATTTTTGCACAGGCCAGTTGCGGTTATTCGCTATAGCAGAGCCATAGTCATCCGATACATAGAGGGATAGCATATGTACTGACAACCTTCGAACCGGAACTGTTGTGCCAAAAATAGACGAACTTCTCCGTATCATCAAAGAGGCCTCGGCCTCCGATTTGCATTTGTCCGCAGGTTCAGTGCCGATAGTCAGGGTGCATGGTCGTTTGGAAAAGACCCGCCACAAGCATTTAACCAGCGAGCATATTCGCCAGCTTATCTATGAACTTTTGACTGATGAACAAATTCGTCAGTATGAGCGAACCGGTGATCTCGATTTTGCCTACGGCATTCCCGGCGGCGGACGGTTTCGTATCAATATCTACAAAACGCATCACGGTTCTGCAGCGGCAATTCGTTTGATACCTGAGCAGATTAATGATTTGCCGTCACTCGGATTTTCAGAAGCAGTGGCTCGGTTAGCGGAACATCGCTCAGGATTGGTCCTTGTCACCGGCCCTACTAATTCAGGTAAAACCACAACGTTGTCGGCAATGGTCGATCATATCAACACCAATTTCGCCAAGCATATCATTACACTTGAAGATCCGATCGAATATATCCATGAAGAAAAGAATTGTCTTATTTCGCAGCGGCAGATCGGCGTCCACTCGCAGAATTTTTCAAGTGCGCTTCGCGCCTGTTTACGGGAAGACCCGGATGTGATTTTAGTCGGTGAAATGCGGGATACCGAAACGATTTCTTTAGCCATCACTGCAGCCGAAGTCGGCTTATTAGTCATGGCGACTCTGCACACCTGCACGGCAACGGGGACGATTGACCGTATCATCGATGTCTTCCCTCCGGATCAGCAGCAGCAGATTCGTATTATGCTCGCTGACACGCTGGTCGGTGTGGTTTCACAGCAGTTGCTTCGCAGAGCGGATGGACGCGGGCGGGCAGTTGCGTATGAACTTTTAGTACGTACGCCCTCGATTGGCAATTTGATTCGTGAAGCAAAAAGCCATCAGATTCCGAACGCAATTCAGACGGGGAAAAAATTAGGGATGCGCCAGTTGGATGCGCATCTGCGCGCATTGGTCGATTCAGGAATTGTCACGCCGGAAGAAGCTATCCGGGTGGCCGTGGATCCCTCACAATTTTATGACAAGGCGGGAGTTGCCGCCATGGAGCAAATGGAAACGGTATGAGCAGAGGAGTTACGCAAAAACTTCGCCTCGATCAGATATTAGTCCGCGAGGGACTCGTTTCTGATACGCAGGTGAAAGAAGCATTGCTGCGTCAGAAAGCGCACGGCGGTAAATTCGGTTCGCAGTTATTATATCACCGTTGTATCGACGAAGCCGGTCTGGTCCGGGCATTGGCGATTCAGTCCGGATGTGACGGGGTCGTTTTATCCGACTTGGAAATTCATTCGGAAATCATGAAGATGATTCCCGCCCGTTTAGCTGTTGCCCGAAAAATCATGCCGTTCGATTACGATCCGGAATCAAACACGCTCAAAATCGCCTGTGTCGATCCGAATGATCAGAATCTTTTGAATGAATTGAAATTCACGGCCAAAGGGAAAAATATCAAACTGTTTGTCGCCGCCGAAATCGCGCTCGACACAGTCATTGCCCGGAATTATCAGGGGCGGAACGTTACCCTTGAAGATAATTTGCTTTTGGATATTCCGGATGCCGCCACGGATACGGCAAAAATCGCAATTGAGCTGCGCAAGGAAGCCCACCCGGAAACGTGGGATAAACGCGGTTCCGTGCTGCTCGTTACCGATGAAGAATTCTCCGGACCGCTTATTCAGTCACTATTGGAACGTGACGGGTATGAAGTACGCGTAACTGATTCGGCCGACGATGCAATCGAAATTCTCGGCGATAAACGGTTCGATACCGTCTTTATCAAAGATACCGTTCCCGGCGACTACCTTGATCTGATCGACCGGGTACGCAAAGTGTCTCCGCGCACGGCGGTACGGTATTATGAAACCGCATCTACGTTAGTATTGCAGGAAAAAGCTGGTTCCTCCGAGCGGGAATTGTTGATTCGTAATCTTGATCTGTTTACTTCGCTTTTAGCAACCAAAGAAAAACTCCCGACCAATCATAGCGGAACGGTGGGACATTATGTCGACAAGCTCTGCGCCCGTTTGAAACTGCCGGAGCGGGATCGTATCATGATTACCAATGCCGCTTTCCTGCATGATCTGGCGCGGTTCTATTACAACACGGACGGCAAGAAAGAATACCGGGAGGTTATCAACTTAACGGTCAAGCTGTTGCAGTCGTTGAATTATTCGCCGGTGATTATCGAAATGCTCCGCTCTATGTATATCAATCTCGGCGGCAAATATACCAAACGGTTGCCTATTGAAGTTTTAGGCGGCAACATTCTGACGATTGTCGATCTGTTCTGCGATAATATTCCGCTCAACCAGCGGTTGTCGCTCGATAAATTCGATGCCATCAAACGGAAATTCCGCGATTTAGTCGGTAAGCTTTTCCTCGGCGAAGTCGTGGAAGCATTCATCGTGATGATTCAGGAAGAAATCCTGAGTATTCATACCGTCGAAAAAGTCGGTCAGGTTATGTTGTATGCCGACCATCAGGATGCAATCAGGCCGGTCGAACTGCGGCTTAAGAATGAAGGGTTCCGCACGGTTATCGAAACTTCGGCATCGTCATTCTACGATCTCTACAACCGCAGCAAACCGGATATGATTGTGCTGATTATGTCGGGCGAGTTATATGAAATCTCTTCCTTCGTTGAACGGCTTACCGAAGAAGGGTTCGATCTGCGAAAAGTGCCGACCTTCCTGTTAGCGCCGAGCACGTCAACCTCGCAATTGACTTCGCTATTTGATCAGGGAATTGAGGATATCATCGCCAACGATAACAATCTTGATTTCTTAGTCGTTAAAATGCAGAAGATTCAGGCGCGGCTTGAGGCGAAAGCTCGTGAACGGGGTGAAGCGCCGGAACATCCGAGCGGTGCCCACGGTCGTTTGGTTGACATGAACCTTATCGACCTTTTGCAGGCATTAGGGCCAAGCCGTAAGACGGTTCGTATTGCCGTTACTTCCGCTATCAATAACGAGCAGCTCACCATGTATCTGCGCCATGGAGATATCATATTCGCGCAGCTTGGCAGCAAGAATGGAGAAGAGGCGGTATACGAAAGTTTGGGCTGGACCACCGGAACATGGGTAGTTGAACCCGTCGGTGAAGAAAATCTGCCCGAGCCGAACAACCAGCTCTCCAATGAATCAATTCTTATGGAAGGCTGTCGCTTGATCGATGAAAAGGTACGCGAGGGGCAATTGCTATAACCGGGATGCGCGTCTGAGAAAGTCGATTTTGTCCCGGCGTCGTTGTTTACAGAAATTAGGCAATTTTCGATAATATTCCATAAATCGATCCGTTACCATTTTGCACTGCTCTTTGTCGTTCAGCGCATCATAGCAGAGATATAAGTAGTAATCACAGGTAACCACGTTGATGTAGTTTCCCGGCTTTTGGATATTCTGCTCCCGAATCTTTTCATATGTAACTGCTGATTTCATGAATCGATTCGATTCATAATACGCTTCAGCCAACGGCCAATAGAACTGCCGTCCCTGCGGGTAAACCGCAATACGATCCTCGCAACGCGCGATAACATCATCATACTTTTTCTGGCTTAACCAGATCCAGATAAAGGCATTGAAGGCTGCTTCCCGCGAAACGACCGAGGTCGCCGCCGCCTGATAAAGCTCGGCGATCCCTTTTTCCCGTTCATCGGAAACAATCCCGACCGAGGTCAGCATTCCTGCTTTGACCGATTTCCAATAATGATAATTGCCGAGCCCGAATAATAAATCGGTTACGGTTGTGTCGAATTGCAACCCCCGTTCATATTCGCTCCTGGCCTGTAACCCGGTTTTCAGCGCGCTGGTAAAGGCCCCGAAGCGGGATTCCCAAAGGGATTTATGCGCTTTGGCGTGGCCGATCCAAAGAGACATCCATGCGGCAAGTTCAGGTTTAGCCGTGTCCCGAATCGGTTCCGCTAACAGATAAACTGTATCAAGCGTGGCAAAAAGATGTTCTTTTTTGTCCGTGTTTTCATACTCGAACATCTCGTTCAGTAATCTGACTCCACGAAACAAATACCCGGCCGGATCCCACGGACGGCGGTCGATAAACGCATTACAGAGTGAATCAGCCGCCTGATAGTCAGAATTGCTCAGACTTGCCTGTAAGGCGGTTATGGCACCTGCGGATGCGCTGTCCATGTATGCGGTACTTTTCACCGCATGTGGACCTAACAGCAGCAATGCTGCTGTAAATAAAAAACCGGAACGAGGTGTCATTCCGGTAACATGCGGCTAAATTCCGCCGCAGGCAATTTTCAACAATTAGCTAAATAGCGACTCGGCCGGGGATAAAATCGAGCAGTTCAATCGAGTGGTCGGTGGTGGCGGTAATAATCATTGCCTTGCCTTCCTGATGGTACACCACCCGGCAGCCGCGGCAATTGTGATCGAAGAACGTCATGCCATGACGTTCTACTTTTGCTTTTTCCAAACCATTCGGCAGAGTGAATTTATCCATCGGGGCGATAAAGACCGAAACGAGTGTTTTCTCGTCCGAATAAACAAAGTGCTGCATCGGAACGCCGTCGAGCGTATCCATTTTGTTTCCGATCAACTGAAAATTCCCGACGGTATATTTGAGTTGATAGTTGTAATCCGCCAGAATATTTGTTGCCGCTGAAACAGCATTTGCATGCGTAAACTGCACCTGATTTTCAGCCGATGCCCAGTGCAGCCGTTCAATTGGCGCGAAGGTCGACTGATGGTCGCTGATACCGTTCGAAATATAGATTGTACTGATTACCAATACCGCTACAGCCGCTGCCGCCAAAACATAGCGTCCTATTCGAAAGGAGGGCCGCTGGATCGTGCGGCTTTGTGTCCTTTCCTCGGATTCAGCGTCGTTGAGGCATTGACAGATTTTCGCTTTTAACCGCTCGGCGCAACAGTCGGCGTTCACCGCCTGACGGCATTTGGTGACCATGACCGCATGGAGCGACTGTTCGCGAATGAACTGCTCATTGCATTCAGTGCATTCGCACAGATGGGCTTTAACGCTTTCGATGTCAGCTTTGGAGGCTTCGTTATCGATTACTTCATAGAGCAGGCTTTGGGCTTGCCGACAGTTCATTGAGCAGTACCTTTGATGTATCCATTCTTAACAGCATATTCAAACAGCTTTTTCTGCAGCAATTTTCGACCCCGGTGCAGACGGGATTTAACCGTTCCTAATTGTAAATCGGTAATTTCCGCTATTTCCTGATAGGAGAATCCTTCAAGGAAGGATAACATAACGACTAAGCGAAAATCCTCCGGTAATTCTTCAATTGCTTTCTTTACATCATCATCAAATATCTTTGCGAATAACTGCTGTTCCGGGTTGTCGCCCGGCGGCGTGACCGCCAGTTGTCCGTACAGAAAGTTATCGTCTATATCATCGACATTGACCGCCATCGGAGACCGGGATTTGGAGCGGTACTCATTGATGAAAATGTTGGTCATGATTTTAAACAACCATGCCCGACTGTTTGTGCCCGGCTCAAAGCGATCCCAGAACCGGTACGCCTTAACCAGCGCCTCCTGAACCAGGTCTTCGGCATCGCTGACGTTCTTGGTCATGCGAAGCGCGGTGCGATAGAGGGAGTCGGTGTGGGGAATCGCTTCCCGCTCAAAGGACTCTCGTTTATCTCTATTTTCAATCTGACCGTCAGTCATAATGCAACTCCGTCACATACGACGTTCCGGTCATCTCTTAACCACATGAATAACATATTTTGTCTAAGGGCGGTTCCCATAAGAATAACCTTGCCGGGCACATTGTTTGAAAAATGCACTCTTAATTTATACCCTCAATTTGACCGTAAAATCTACCTTCATAGCAAGATTTGAAAGATAGTCCTAACATTCCGAGTTTCACAAGCGGGATTTGGCGGAATCTGGCGGAATCTGGCTGCCAGTTCGACGTATGAAACAAACAGGGTTTATCCCACCACTTTCAGCTTGGCGAATTTGACCATAAGTTTCTTGACGCCGACACCGGTAAATGCAATCTCAAGGCGCAATGAATCCCCATATCCTTCGGTTGCAAGAATGCGGCCGCGACCGAAAGTCGGGTGGTGGACGATTCGTCCGGTGCGATACGTTTCATTCTCTTCGTATTCATAATGTACGCCGGATTTGGCCGAAGATGCTGTCGCGGCAGCGATACGATTCGCTCGAGTCGGCTGCACCGATGCAGGGGAGGAGTATTCGTAAAAGCGATGGGTGCGGTAATCGAGCGTTTCCAATAGTTCAACCGGCACTTCTTTGATAAAGCGGGAAGGAATCGATTCAACGGTTCCGAAACGATGCCGCACGGTTGCAGAGGATAGATGCAGCCGCTTTTTCGCCCGGGTTGCGCCCACATAAAACAAACGACGTTCCTCTTCCAATTCCATTGGTTCAGTGATCGTGCGCTGAAGCGGGAAAAGTCCTTCCTCCAATCCGACCAAATAGACCGAATTGTATTCGAGCCCTTTGGCGGAGTGAAGGGTCATTAGCGTGACTTTATCTTCAATGCCGGAATAATTATCCAGATCGCTGAATAAAGAAATTTCGGACAAATAGGTCGCAAGGGTCGCTTCCGGATTGGCGCGGACATATTCGCTCATACCTTCGGTAAACGCCTCGAGGTTTTCCACTTTGGTCTGGCCGATAATACGATCTTCGCTCAACAAATCCGGAATAATCTGCAATTCTTCCACTAAGTCCTGCGTGAGGGTGTTGAGCAGCATCGTTTGCATTTTTGCCTGATAATTGGTAATGATCTGGACAAACGGTTCAATTTTTTTCGCTTTTGATTCCAGTTCCGGAAACTCACGAATACGAGAAACAGTTTCGAACATCGAACATTGGTGCTGCCGTGCCACGGCCGCGATTTCTTCTACTGTTTTGTCACCGATACCACGCTTGGGATAATTGATAATGCGCTCGAATGAGACGTCATCCTTTTTATTAACCAACAATTTCAAGTACGCGAGCAGGTCTTTGATTTCTTTACGTTGATAGAAAGCGATACCACCGACGATATGATATGGGATATTTTTACGGCGTAGTTGTTCTTCAAAGGGTCGGGACTGCGCGTTGGTGCGATACAAAATCGTAATTTCATTGAGCTTATTGATGCTTTTTTCTTTTTCGATTCGGTCGATCACGTGGGCCGCTTCATCGTCTGCAGAATTGACCAACATCAACCGAATCTGATCGCCGCCATCCTGATCGGTGCGAAGGGTTTTGCCTTTGCGGGCAGTGTTGTTGCCGATAACAGCCGATGCCGCCTGTAAAATGATTTTGGTAGAACGGTAGTTCTGTTCCAGTTTGATAATTTTCGCGCCGGGAAAATCCCGTTCGAATTCCAGAATGTTCCGAATATCGGCGCCGCGCCAGCCGTAAATAGACTGATCTTCATCACCGACTACACAGATATTCCGGTGATCATCGAGCAGATATTTCAACAGCAGATACTGGACATGGTTGGTGTCTTGGTATTCATCTACCATCAGGTATTTGAATCGGGATTGGTACTGTTTACGAACTTCTTCATTATCACGCAAAAGTGTTACGGAATAGAATAAGAGATCGTCGAAATCCATTGCGTCGCACTCACGCAAACGGCGCTGGTAAAGCGAATAAATCCGCGCAGTCGTGCTTTCAAAATATCCGGCGGCGTTTTGCGCGAAGGCTTCCGGGCTGATCAGTTTGTTTTTTGCATCAGAAATTTTCCGCATCTGCGCACGATGCGTAAACTGGCTGCCGGAAAGGGAAAGCTCTTTCAGGCAGTTTTTCATCAGCGTTTCCTGATCGGAATCATCGAAAATAGTAAACGTCGAACTATAGCCAAGCCAAGCCGCTTCTTTACGCAGCAACCGGGAACAAAATGAGTGAAACGTCGACACGTACATATCATTCATCGAAAGCCCCAACAATTCGCTTACGCGGGATTTCATTTCCTGCGCTGCTTTATTCGTAAACGTAACGGCAAGAATCTGCCAGGGGGCAGCCAGCCGTTCGGTGACTAAATATGCCAAGCGACGGGTCAACACCCGTGTTTTACCTGAACCGGCGCCGGCGATAATTAACAGTGGTCCTTCGGTAGTGGTGACCGCTTCACGCTGGGCATCGTTGAGTTCGATTAAAAGTCTGCTCATGTCGCTAAGGTCGTTTTCAACAGGGGTGGATGCAACCGATTACTGATGGTACAAACAAAAAACGCCGCCTGTGGTTCAGGCAGCGTTTTCGTAATCTTGTTCGTTCGCTTATTCTACGGCGTAAACGGAAACTCGTTTGCTGTCGCGACCGACACGTTCAAATTTTACTGAACCGTCGATTTTTGAATACAGCGTGTGGTCACGGCCAATGCCGACATTCTGACCCGGCTTGATCGCCGTGCCGACCTGACGGACAATAATCGAACCGGCCAAAATCAGTTCGCCGTCATATACTTTGGTGCCGCGTCGCTGACCGTTCGAGTCACGGCCGTTCTTTGATGAACCGACGCCTTTCTTGTGTGCCATTGTCTATACAGTCCTTTCCTTTATCTCAACAGAGTCTGCAAGTATACGAAAGAAACCGAAAACCCGCAACGGTCAACTCGGTTCAAATTGTACGGTCAGAATACCGGTCAATAAAAAACCGGCTATACCATTGTGGTACAGCCGGTTATAAGTTCCACGAAACTGCTTAGACGGTCTGTTTCTGTTGAGCCCGGTTGAACGTAAACAACAGTTTGTCTCCATCCACGCCGATGGTCAGATCCAGATCGCCGGCATATTGACCGCGCAGAATTTCTTCCGCGAGCGGGTCTTCCAGATAACGGCGGAGCGAACGTTTGAGCGGGCGCGCACCGTAGGCCGGTTCATATCCTTTATCCGCCAGGAAGTTTTTCGCTTCATCAGTCAGCTTGAACGAGATACCGCGTTCCGCCATCCGCTTGGCCACGTCGACCAGCATGATGTCAATAATCTGCATGATATGTTCGCGTTCGAGCTGGTGGAAGATGATGCTTTCATCCAGTCGGTTAATCAATTCCGGATTGAACATCTTCTTCAGCTCATCCAGAACACGTTTTCTCATGATATCAAAGGAGCCTTCAACCGATTTGGAATCGAAGCCGACGGTCTTGGCATCCTGCAACTGACGGGTACCGACGTTTGAAGTCATAATGACTACCGTGTTCTTGAAATCAACGCGGCGTCCGAATGAATCGGTCAACGCGCCGTCATCCATAAGCTGCAACAGAATGTTGAACACATCCGGGTGCGCTTTTTCGATTTCATCAAGCAGCACGACAGAGTACGGTTTGCGGCGGACTTTCTCCGTTAGCTGACCACCTTCTTCGTAACCCACATATCCGGGAGGTGCGCCGATCAAACGGGATACGGCGAATTTCTCCATATACTCGGACATATCGATACGAATTAATGATTCGCTGTCTTCAAACAGGAATTTAGCCAACGAGCGGGCAAGTTCGGTTTTACCGACACCGGTCGGGCCTAAAAACATAAAGCAGCCGATTGGTCTACGCGGGTCACCCAATCCGGCGCGGTTACGGCGAATAGCTTTGGAAATAGTCGATATCGCTTCTTCCTGGCCGACGATTGAGCTGCGCAGTTCATCTTCCATGCGCAATAACCGCTTGGTTTCGTTCTCTTCCAAACGGAAAAGCGGAATGCCGGTAATCTTAGCGAGCACGGTTGCGACATCATCACCTGAAAGCGTGATGCGTTCTTTTTCCCGTTGATCGCTCCATTTCTTTTGCTGGTCTGCCAACTGCTCCTTCTTGATTTTAATTTCATCGCGAAGCTGCGCGGCAGTTTCAAAGGCCTGATTTTTAACGGCCTGTTCTTTTTTGTTCTGGATGTCGGTGATTTCACCTTCCAGCTTGCCGAATTCTTCCGGGCGGGTATAAGTCGACAGGTGCGCCCGTGAACCGGCTTCATCGATCAAATCAATCGCTTTATCCGGTTGGAATTTGCCGGAGAGGTAGCGGTTGGAAAGCTTTACGGCGCTTTCGATCGCTTCATCCGAGATGATGAGCTTGTGGTGCTCTTCATAGCGCGGGCGAAGTCCCTTGAGAATCTTGATCGTATCTTCTTCTGACGGCGGTTCGACCATAACGATCTGGAACCGGCGGTCAAGCGCGCCATCTTTTTCGATATACTTGCGGTATTCGTTCATTGTGGTTGCGCCGATACAACGCAATTCACCGCGAGCGAGGGAGGGCTTGAAGATATTGGACGCATCCAATGAACCTTCCGCGCCGCCTGCGCCGACGATGGTATGAATTTCATCGATGAAGATAATGACATCGTTGGAGTTGATGATTTCATTCATTACCGCTTTGAGGCGTTCTTCGAACTGGCCGCGGTATTTGGTACCTGCTACCAATGATGCCATATCAAGCGTAACGATCCGTTTGTTTTCCAGTGTCTGCGGTACGCGGTTTTCAACGATACGCTGCGCGAGCCCTTCGGCGATGGCCGTTTTACCGACACCCGGTTCGCCGATGAGCACGGGATTGTTTTTCTTGCGGCGTGACAAAATCTGCGCGACGCGTTCGATTTCGTTGTCACGGCCGATGATCGGGTCGAGTTTGCTGCGACGCGCCAGTTCGGTCAGATCACGACCGAAATGATCAAGCGCCGGCGTTTTCGATTTTTTCCGTTTCTTCTTGAATGAAGAGGGGCGTCCCGACGTGATATTTTTCAATTCTTCGTATGCTTCTTTGTAGTCGACTTCGTAGGTGCCTAACACTTGTGATGCTACACCTTCTTCATCTTTAAGTAACGCGAGGAGGATATGCTCGGTATCGATATCCTTCGATTTCAGCGCGCGCGCTTCCTGACCGGAAACTTCCAATGTTTTCTTCGCGCGGGCGGTAAGCGGCAGCTGACCCATTGTCATCGTGCCGCCGGCTGGCTGCACAACTTCTTCAATAGATGTCTTGAGATCCTGCATGTCCAACCCGAGGTTGGCTAAGACCTCAATCGCGCGTCCTTCACCTAAACGAATCAAACCTAAGAGAAGATGTTCGGTGCCGATGTAGTCATGCCGAAGTCGGGCCGCTTCATCACGGGCGTACTCGATCGCTTTACGGGCGCCTTCGGTAAACATCTCGTTCATGCTGCACTATCCTTCCTTCTGAAATTCCTTATCAATATAGGCTTTGTGAGCCTGCTATGCAATCTGTTTAACACTTCAATGCTTCGCGTAGTTCCGCAATCGCTCGCGAACCATTTGCGCGCGCACAAAATCACGCTTGTTGGCATCCATTTCGCTACCGTAATACTTCTGCAAATGCGCAGGCTGCGACAGCAAGAGGATTTCATTGATCAGGGCAGTATCAAGAAAATCGATAATTTTCATCGCATGCCCCAATCGCACTGCTGACAAGAGGTTCATGATTTCATCAGTAGTCAAAACCCGGGCATGTTCCAGTATGCCGTAAGCACGCCAAATCTTGTCCTCAATCATATCGGAAGCTTCTTCCACCAGGCGATTTCGAGCCGCCGCTTCTTTATCGATAATTTCGCGGGTCACCCGGTCGATCTGCAAAAGGATATCTTCTTCCGATACGCCCAGCGTATTCTGGTTAGCTACCTGGAACAAATTTCCCAGCACATCGGTTCCTTCACCGTAAAAGCCACGAACCATTAACCCGCTGCGCGTAATGTGCGAAATAACTTTGTCGATTTCTCGGGTGAGCACCAGACCGGGAAGATGGATTAACACCGAAGCGCGCATCCCGGTTCCCGCATTGGTCGGGCAGGTGGTCAAATAACCGAGGTCCTGATCATAATCGTATTCTAAGAATTTCCCAACTTCCTTGTCATATTGCATGGCCAAATCGAACGAACCTTTCGCATCCAAACCGGCGGCAAGCGCTTGAATGCGCAGATGGTCTTCTTCGTTGACCATAATCGAAACACGTTCCTGTTCGTTTATAAAAAGCGCTTTGGCGGTATCGCCGTTATTGAGAAAGTTCGGTGAAATCAAATGGCGCTCGATCAAGAAGTCTTTATCGAGATCGCTGAAATCACCTGCTTTATGATAGAAGCCGTTGTTCAACACACCGGAACGGGAATATGTGGAATCGAAATAACCGACAATCCGGTTCTTCGTTTCCGCATCTGCCGACGGCGGAAATTTGCATCCTGCCACATTACGGGCCAAACGAATGCGGGTGGAAAGCACCACCAGTGCTTCCTCACCTTTTCCGGAGAGCCATGCTGCCGGTGTTTTGGCCATCTGTTCAAACATAGTTGTATCGCTCACGTACGTTCTCCATCATCCTTCTGATTGTACTTCGGTACGAAACGTTTTCAACTTATCCCGAAGTTCGGCGGCGCGTTCAAAATCTTCCGCTTCGATTGCTTTGCGCAATTCGGTTTCAAGCCGCTCACCCTCACTATCCTGCATAACTCGCTTTTTACCGGTCGGACGGCTGACAATAGCAACCGCTTCGTGCGGGCCGTGGCCACGATGCAGCGATGCGCCATGAATTTTCCGCATAATCGGTTCGATACGGGCGCGGAAGGTGCGATAACACTCGCCGCATCCGAAACGTCCTTGTCTGGTGAATCCTTCAAAGGTCAATCCGCATCCCGGGCAGGCGGTGGTATCGGTTTCCACCTGTTTGGCCGGAACCGGCAATCCACTTGATAATCCGGCAAGGATTTCAGCAAGTGGAAAGGGGATATTTTCAAGCGGAGAATGGAATCCACGCTGCGAGGCGCATTCTTTGCACAATGACAACGACGTTTTTTCGTTATTCACGATTTGTGTCAGATGAACTTGTGCTTCCCGTTTTCTGCAATCCTGACAAAGCATGGTCTTTCCTTATGCGTTCGGCCCTTCAAGCGTTCCGCTTACCAACGCCAATTCGCGAGTACAGCGCTCGGCCAACTCACGATTATGCGTCGCGATAATAAACGTCGTTTTCATTTCATTGTTGAGCTGGAATAACAAGTCATGGAGCATTCTTCCTGTGGCGGTGTCGAGATTGCCGGACGGCTCATCGGCCAATACAACAGTCGGCTTATTCGCCAGTGCACGCGCTACTGCGGCGCGCTGCTGTTCGCCGCCGGAGAGCTGCTTAGGGCGATGACTCATCCTGTGTGCTAAACCGACGCGGGTCAGCAGTTGTTCCGCGCGTTCGCGGGCGGTTTTCATGTCAACATTGTTAATCAGCATAGGCATCATAACATTCTCCAGTGCGGAAAAATCGTCGAGCAGGTAGTGAAACTGAAAGACGAATCCCAGCTGTTCCCGACGGAACTTAGCCAGTGAAGTATCCGACTGTTCGTTAAGATTTATACCATTGATACGTACCGTTCCTTCCGTAGGACGGTCGAGTCCACCCAAAATGTGCAGTAAGGTGGATTTGCCGACTCCGGACGCACCCGTGAGCGCTACCATGTCACCCTGAGCAGCCGTAAAGCTAATGCTTCTAAGCACGGTGACGGTATCAGTGCCGGTGGTAAAATCGCGGCTGACTGTTTCCGCTTGGATAGTGGTAGGTTCTGTTTGCAACTGCGTCTTTTGTCCAGTAGTTAGGCCGGTTTGGGCGCGTTCCATACTATAATTTCGCCATATTTTCGTAAAGCTTTATCAGATAAGCCCTAATCACCAAAACTATTGCCTGAGTACCTCTATAACCGAAAGCCGGGCAGCCCGGTAGGCAGGGTAGAGCGAGGCCAGATAACAGATCGCCACAGTCACCACGCCTGAGAGTAAAAAGTCCATAACATGCGTTTCGACAGGGAGATAGCTGATGAAATAAATATCCGCCGGTAGGGAAATAATTTCATACCGGTTCTGAATGAACGTTGCCAACAATGCCAAAAGCCAGCCACTTACAACCCCGACACAGCCTATCACTAAGCCCTTATAAATGAAAATCCGGCGGATCGAATGCGGCGTGGCTCCCATCGTTTTGAGGATGCCGACTTCCGGTCGTTTTTCCATCGCGAGCATGACCAGTGTCGAGATAATCGAAAAGGCGGCCACGAGAACAATCAGGATAAACCCGAGAAAGAGCATCTTCTTTTCAAGCGCTATCCAGGCGAACAAATTCTTATGCAGCACGTTCCACGGGACGATATCGTACCGGTGTTCCAAAACTGAATCGATTTTCGGGGCGATACTTTCTGATTGGTACATGTCGGTTAGTTTTAAGTGTAACGCGGTGACGGCATCCCCCATCCGAAACAGCTTTTGTGCATCGGGCAAACTGATATAGGCCATTTCGGCATCGAACTCAAACATTCCGGTTTCGAAAATTCCGGAGATCGCAAATTTGGCGACACGCGGGCGGGAGGTTCCGTGCAGATCTTCCCCTTTTAGCGAGTAGAGCACAATCGGATCACCGACCGAAACGCCAAGCCGTTCCGCGAGGGTGTTCCCCATCAGCATACCCGGCAAGGTGTCATCTTCACGAATAACCGGAGCAAACGAATAGGCGCCACTGGTGATAACATCCTTGATTTTGGCCGTCTTATTTTCCAAATCAAGATCGATTCCCCGAACAATAATGCCGTCACCGGCGGAAGCGGAAGAAATCGCCGCTTTGTAAAAAATAAACGGGGAAGTCGCAATTACTCCGGGAACCGCGTTTGTCTTCTCGATGATTTCTATGTAATTGCTGATCGGTTCAGGGCCGAACGGGAAAATAGAAATATGCGATGTCGTTCCGAGCAACCGGCTTCGGATTTCAGATTCGAATCCGTTGTGCATCGACATGACAAAACAGACCACGGCAACACCAAGCGTAACGCCGAGGGTCGTTATCCACGTCGACACGGAAATAAACACACGTCCCGACCAGAGATATCGCCGGGCTATAAACGACTCGAATCTCATACTGTTTAGGTAGATTGCCTGCGTGTGTTCATCTATTTATTTATACGCAATAGGGCAGAATATGGCTACATAAAGAAAAACGGCACAGGTAACCCTGCGCCGTTTGACATGCGTATCCAAAAAACCGAGGGAAATTACAGAGCGTAAATTTCTCCGTATTTCTTTTTCATGTAGGCAATGAGCGGTTCATGCGAAAGCGGCTTACCGGTTACTTTTTGCACCAGTTTGTCAGCGCGATACCGCTGGCCATGAACATGAATGTTCTTTCTTAACCATTCGCGCAGGCCAAGGAAATTGCCGGTTTCGAACTGCTTCATCATGTCCGGCATATCGGCTAAAGCCGTATTAAAAAATTGCGCCGAATACAAATTTCCGAGCGTGTAGGTCGGGAAATAGCCGATCAAACCGGCTGACCAATGGACATCCTGCAGACAGCCGTTGGTATCTTTGTCCACATCGAATCCGAAATACTTTTTGAAACGACTGTTCCATTCACCCGGAACATCAGCCGGTTTCAAATCGCCGGTCATCAGTGCGCGTTCGAGTTCGAAACGAAGCAGAATGTGCAGGTTGTAGGTCGCTTCATCCGCTTCGACACGAATGTACGATGGACGCACATCGTTAATGGCGCCGTAAAAGTCATCGAGCGAAACATCGGCTAATGATTCTTTGAATATCCGTTTTGCCTGCGGCAGGAAATAGGACCAGAACGCTTTCGAGCGCCCGACCTGATTTTCCCACATACGGGACTGGGATTCATGAATACCGAGCGATGCCGCTTCACCCATTGGCGTACCGAAAAATTTCTCTTTTTCGATTCCCATTTCATACAGACCGTGACCGGCTTCATGCATGGTACCAAAAAGCGCGTCATTCAAACGTCTTGGATTGTAACGGGTAGTAATACGGGTATCGCCGGGCCCAATGCCGGTGCAGAACGGGTGGGTGGTAATATCCAAACGCCCGGCCTGAAAATCATAGCCGATTGCAGCCGCGACTGATTCACCGAATACGCGCTGCAGTTCGGTGTTGTATTCCCGCTCGACGATAGTAACGTCCGGTTTCCTTTTGGAAGCCTGAATAGCGGCAACAAGCGGAACGAGTTCTTTACGAAGATGTTCGAATACCTGAGCGATTTCTTCGACCGTGCCACCCGGTTCGTAATCATCGAGCAGTGAATTGTATGGTTCACCTTTGAAGCCGTAGGCATCAGCTTTTTCGCGGGTCAGTTTGACGACTTGTTCAAGCCAGGGGAGAAACGATTTGAAATCATTTTTCTTGCGAGCTTTAACCCATTCACCCTGGGCAAGGGTGGTAACGCGGGTAAACTCTTCGACTAACTTTTTAGGAAGTTTGGTTTCTTTGTTATAACGATGGCGCAGTTCACGGATATTGACCGCTTCAATCGATTCGGCATCTTTCGCTAGCGGAGATGCTTCCAGCGTACCGAGTAAATCACCGACTTTGGTATCAGTGAATTTTTCATGCATCATTCCGGCGATCAGGCTTAACTGTTCCGCGCGGAGGTTAGCACCGGCATGCGGCATATAGGTGCGTTCATCCCATCCCAACACCGCGCCGCAGGAGCCCAACAGGGCGACTTCCTTGGTGCGACCAACTAATTCTTCATACGCGTTTTGCGGACTCACGTCGTCATTCTCCTTACATCTTTTTCGTTGTTCTTATGGGGTCAATCATATTGCCAATCAGCGCTTTGCGCAAGAGGGGGGAGTAGCACTGTTTTGGGAGAAGGCACCCAAAGGTAAAAGGGGGGGCGACGCCCCCTTGACATGATAATGAGAAATCATTATCATTAAGCATGCCGACGAAACGGAATACGAAACAAAAAACGGCGGTGCTGGAAACATTGCAACAGGCGGAACGACCGCTTTCCTTACCGGAAATACTCAGCCGCGCCAAGAAAACAGCGCCGAGTATCGGACAAGCGACAATTTATCGGACATTGAAAGAGCTGAACCTTTCCGGTCAGCTTTCGGCGGTGCAGTTGGCGGGACAGCCGACCAGGTATGAACCGGCTAATCGGGCGCATCATCATCATTTTCACTGTCATGCCTGCGGGAAAGTGTACGATTTGCCGGGTTGTTTGCCACGCTTGGTTTCGCTGTTGCCGAGAGGATTCAAGATGGAATCGCATGATGTCACCCTGCACGGCCGCTGTCGCAACTGTACAAAAAAGCAGTCAGGAGTCCCAAATTGAGACACATAGTGTCTTTTATTCTTTTTTGGGTTTGCAGCATCTCAATAACGAATGCAGTAGATAACCGTTTGCAGGTTACGGCGAGTATTGCGCCGGTCGCGTATTTCGTTGAAAAGATTGGCGGTGAGTATGTTGCGGTGAACACATTGGTTGGTTCCGGGCAGTCACCGCATACGTTCGAGCCGACGCCGCATCAGGTGATGGATGTCAGTTCTTCACAGCTTTTCGTTCGTATAGGTGAGCCGTTTGAAGATAGGCTGCTTGAAAAACTACATGCGCTACACGCATTAACGATTGTCGACCTGCGAAGCGGGTTGACGCTTCACTCCGATACTCATGGTCATGCCCATGATCCGCATATCTGGTTATCGCCGGTATTGATGAGCAAACAAGTCACCCTTATTGCCGATGCGCTCTGCCGGATCGATTCTGTTCATACTTCGGAATATCGCCGCAATCTTGCGCTGCTCATCAGTGAATTGACCAATCTTGATTCTACAATACATGCGCACCTTCAACAGTATGCAGGGCGCAAAGTGTATATTTACCATGCTGCCTTCGGGTATTTCTGTGAACAATACAACATCGTGCAAGTCGCAGTCGAGCAGGATGGGAAAGAGCCGAGTGGAAAATGGCTGACGAAAATTATTGAGTCGGCTCGTGCAGATGGTATCACCGCAATTTTTGCCCAGCCGCAGTATCCGGCGCGTGGGGCACAGACAGTGGCCGATGAAGTCGGCGCGCGGGTGGTGATGATAGACCCGAACGCGCATGATTATGCCGGAAATCTGTTGTCTATCGCCCAGCAAATTGCCGCATCCTTTTCACCGAAGGAAAAACAGTAATGGAAACACGCTGCTCACTATCATCGATCATTCACCTCGATCAGGTTTCATTTAGCTATAACGGGTCGCCGGTGATTGCGAATGCATCTTTGCATATCGCAGAAAAAGAATTTGTCTGGATTGTCGGCCCAAACGGTGGTGGTAAATCGACGCTGCTGAAATTGTTAGTTGGTTTATTGAAACCGAATAGCGGTGTGGTGTCGGTATTCGGCGAAACACCGGAAAAGGTGCGTTCACGAATCGGCTATCTTCCGCAAAATCCATCCCTTGATCTGAGTTTTCCGGCAACGGTGCTGGATATCGCACTGATGGGACGTTTGCATCCGGCCGGGCCGTTCGGACGGTACGGCGCAAGAGATAAAGAAGCGGCGATGCAAGCGCTTGGTACCGTCGGGTTAGCGCAGCGCAGCAAAGAGCGTTTTTCGCAACTCTCCGGCGGTCAGCTGCGCCGTTTGCTGATTGCCCGATCGTTAGCTGCTGAACCAAAGCTGCTCTTACT
The DNA here is from genome assembly GCA_964464605.1 of uncultured Ignavibacteriales bacterium. Classification (GTDB taxonomy): domain Bacteria; phylum Zixibacteria; class MSB-5A5; order GN15; family FEB-12; genus CAYXJN01. The sequence continues at coordinate 45,567 of CAYXJN010000005.1, forward strand.
TGATGAACCAACCGCCAATTTAGATCAAGCCTCCGAAGAGGAACTCCGCAATTTGCTCTATCGCTTAAGTAGTGAGATTACCATGCTGATGGTCTCGCATGATCCAGTGTTTGTGGCATCCTTTGTCGATAAGGTTGTCTGCGTTAACCACAATGTCAGCGTACACCCAACCGGCGCATTGCCGGAAAATACCGGTATGCATATTTACGGTGAACGGATGAATGTAATCCGTCATGACCGACAGATAGACTAACCATGCTTGAGTTTTTTAGCGCCATTACCGAACATCAGTTTGTCCGCAATGCCGTTATTGCGGGCGTACTAATCTCTGTTGCTGCCGGGGTCATCGGCGCATATGTGGTAGCGCGGCGAATTACCTATTTAGCCGGCGGTATTTCACACTCAGTATTAGGTGGGATGGGGATAGCCTACTATTGTTCTATCGTCTACGGACTCGTCTGGTTTACACCGATGGTTGGTGCGTATATCGCCGCATTGATATCTGCAATCTTGATTGCTTTAGTGAGTATGAAAGCAAAAGCGCGGGAGGATACGGTAATCGGCGCGATGTGGGCAATCGGGATGGCAATCGGCGTTATTTTTATGACGATAACACCCGGCTACAACCGTGATTTGATGGGGTATCTATTTGGCAATATTCTGTTAGTCTCTTCATCTGAATTACTGATGATCGGTATCGTCGATGTAGTTGTGGTGGCCTGCGGCCTGCTTTTGTACAACCAGTTTCAGGCTGTCTGTTTCGATCAGGAGTTTGCCCGTACTCGTGGCGTACAGGTGGACTGGTATTACTTACTTTTGATCTGTCTGACCGCATTGACCGTTGTTATGCTTATGACCGTTGTCGGCGTAGTTCTGGTTATTGCGCTTTTGACTTTACCGGCGGCGATTGCCGGGCGGTTCAGTACTACTATCGCCGGGACAATTATTCGGGGGGTTATTGTCAGTTTAGTCGTTGTACTTAGCGGGTTAGTGCTTAGTTACTCTGCTGACTTGCCTGCCGGGGCGGTTATTGTCGTATTGGCAGGTATCTGGTATATCATAGTCAGTCTCTGGCAATGGCTTGCTGTTCGACTCAAGACAGCCTGACCGAATTTCCTAACAAAACTCTTATAGAAGTATGATATGGGGCTAATAATGAAAGTGCAGTTTCAGGCGTCACAAAGGCACCCTGTAACTGAAGGTAGTACGTGGCGAAGCCATCCATACTTGTTATCGAAGATGAAACTGATATTCAGGAACTGATAAAGTACCATCTGACCAAAGAGGGCTATCTGGTAAATTGCGTCGGTTCCGGTGAAGAAGGAATCCGCGCCGCCCGTACCCAGCCGCCGAATCTTATTCTTTTGGATCTGATGCTCCCCGGTGTCGACGGACTTGATGTGTGTAAGACTCTCAAGAACGACTCCAAAACACAGAATATTATTATTATCATGCTGACCGCGAAAACATCCGAGTCGGATGTCGTGACCGGGTTAGAGCTTGGCGCCGATGATTACATGCCAAAACCGTTTTCCCCGCGTGAACTGATAGCCCGCGTTCGGGCACGCTTGCGGGATAAATCGGCTCAGGCAACGGATGAACATACCACGATAAAGATCAACGGTTTGTTAATCGACCCGGGACGTCACGAGGTGATGATTGAAGGACGACCCGTAAAATTGACGCTTACTGAATTTCAAATCTTACATTTGCTCTCTCGCAGCCCGGGATGGGTGTACAGCCGGTATGATATCGTCAATCGTATTCGTGGACAGGAAGCAATCGTAACGGACCGATCTATTGATGTGCAGATTGTAGGCCTGCGTAAAAAACTCGGTACTTTCGGCCGGTATGTTGAAACGGTCCGCGGTGTCGGCTACCGTTTGCGCGAAGCCAACTGAAAACTCAGTTATTGTTATCACGAATTCGGACAATGAGTTGAGTTTTCGTGCCGGTGTAGCCTGCCGCGGTATCATCACAAAAATCACACATTCCTAACAGTTCCTAACAATTCACTAAATCTCAGCTAATAGGAGCTGTCTTCCTTTGTTGGCCGTTTTTTTAAGCTGAAATATTTGGATTTTGGGATAGAAGGAGTTCTCGCTTGAAGTTTACAAGCACGCATTTATCGAACAGCTTCCACGCACGGAAGTTCTTTCTTCATTTGCTCATTATAAGCGCTTTTATGATTTTGTCAGGGATTGCCGCGGCACAGGATGCGCCGGTCGGCAAACCGGGTCGTATCAGTGGCGTGGTGTTTGACGCCAAATCAGGCGAAAAACTGACAGGGGCTACCATACGAGTAGACCTGCCGAATGACACGATCGCGCAAACCGCAGGTATCAGCGGGAAAACGGTTTCTCGGGGAGCAAAATCAAATTTGAACGGTGAGTATCTGGTTCGTTCAGTGCCGCCCGGGATGTACACCATAACTGTATCGATGATTGGCTATACCAAATCGGTAATCAATAATGTTGAAGTGACGCAGGATGGTGTTGCCAAGTTGGATGTCAGTCTTTCCACTGAAGAAGTACAGTTAAAAAATGATATAAAGGTGCAAGCCCGTCGCGATCCGCGGTCGACATCTGCCAATGATGTCGTTCGTCAGAAAGCTGCCAGCGCGATGGACATTGTTTCTTCTGAAGAGATGAGTAAAGCAGGTGTGAGCGATGCCGAAGGGGCGTTATCTAAAGTAACCGGAATTTCAATCATGGGGAATGATGCATACATTCGCGGTGTCAGCGACAGATATATTAACGTGCAACTCAACGGCAGCACGATGCCGTCATCCGAAATGGATAAACAGACCTTCCGAACGGACATCATTGCCGCAAATCTGCTTGACAATATATCAGTACAAAAGACGTATACGCCGGATCAACCGGGAAATGCCACCGGCGGTAATGTTAACATGAATATGAAAAGCTATCCGGAAACTCGCACATTGATTGCGTCCGGTGGCTTTGGCTATAACGAGTTGGTGACCGGAAATGAGAATTTCCAAACGACAGCTGGTTCATCGACTGATACGTGGGGATATGATAACGGCTACCGGGATATGCCGCAGATATTGAAGGAGAACATTCTCACCCTACCGGGGCAGGCGCCGCTCGGTTATACATCCGAGCAGGCACATCTCATGGAAGATGTTCTTCGGTCGCTGCATAATGAAGTAAAGCCATCGAACAGAAAGGCACCGGTTAACCGGAACTTCTCAGTGTCATACGGAGACAATCTGCCGTTTTTTGGCAAGAATCTCGGCGTTGTGGGTGTATTCACGTACGACCGGAAATACAAATTTCTGGACCACGGACTTGACCAACGGTATGACCCTCCGCAAAAAGGGGGCGCGACTTCAGCGAGTATCCAAAAAGGCGGGGTCAAATCAAAGTCAGAAGACAACGTTACGTGGGGTACATTAGGAACATTGTCATTCAGCCCGGCCAGTAATCATGATTTGAGCTTTACCTATACCCGCAATCAGGATGGATTGAATGAGGTTGAGGTGTTCGACAATTTTTATGATTATCTTGCCATCCAACCACCGAGTTTTTACCGGTTACAGACAATGGCGTACACAGAACGTTCGCTTGAGTCGTTTCTATTCAAAGGTGGGCATAAACTGATGTCGATGGGAACATCCGGCGTACGTTTTGATTGGCAGTTAAGTACTTCAACCGCCGCAGAAAATCGACCGGATCGCCGCTCATTTTATGATTTTGCGTCAGTCTATGAAACCGACAGCTATGATTCTTTAGGTAATATGATTTTGGATACGAACTTTACGCCCAGTTCGCCGGGTTCTGCTTCGCACTCCAGTCGTCTCTGGCAATATTTGGATGAAAAGAATCGTGAGGCAAAAGCTGATCTGACTATTCCGGTGGCATCCGCGATTAAATTTAAAACCGGCTTTAACTATGTTTCCAAAGACCGTAATAATGAAGAATACGGTATACAGATACTTAATGATAACATCGACTATACTCGGAAATATGGCACCTATTACTATTATGATGGGGATTGGGAGCAGTATTTTGAAGATGCCGGCGGAATTACCGATTCGACTAATGGAAAATTCTATCTTGGCCCGGTGTATACCGGTTTTACCAATAAACAGAACAATTACAGTGGAGAGCAGGATATTACCAGTTGGTATGGCATGCTCGATTTCTCGCCGCTGAATCGGTTGAAGATAATCACCGGTGCACGATTTGAAAAAACCGATATGGTTATTACCGCTCTTTTGGATGGAACGAAGATTGAACAGGTATGGACCGATTCTAATACTAATGTCGATGTGAATAATGGGGATGAAATAGCTCATATGAAGTTGAACGACTGGCTTCCGTCGGTTAATGCTATTTACGCCCTGTCTGAAAAAATGAATTTACGGGCGGCAGTTTCCCGTACGCTTGCCCGTCCGAGCCTCCGCGAGTTTTCGCCGGCAAGAAGCTTCACGAGTGCTAGGTCAGATGATTCATATGGCAACCCGAATTTGAAGCGGACATTGATTAATAACTTTGATGTGCGTTGGGAATGGTTTGTCAAGCCCGGTGAGGTACTGGCAATCAGCGGTTTCTATAAGAAATTTAAAGATCCTATCGAAACTACATTTCTCGGTAATGGTCCCAATGCTGCCACACAGCCGCAGAATACAAACTCAGCCGAACTATATGGTATTGAATTTGAAGTTCGCAAAAATCTCGGTGTCCTCGGAACTGCTCTTAGACCTTTTTCCTTAGGCACCAACGTGACGCTTAACCATTCTCGGGTTGACTTATCTGCCGATGAACTTGAATTATATGAAATCGCCGGTTTGGATCCGAATCGACCTTTGCAGGGGCAGCCGCCGTATGTGGTCAACTGTGATCTGAGTTACAGTAGGCAATCGTGGGGCACACGGGCGAGTCTCATTTTCAATATGGTGGGTGACCAGTTATATATTAATTCCGACGGCTGGAAGTCCGATGTATACGAACAACACCGCGCGATGCTGGATTTTACCCTCTCACAGGCTATCTGGTCAGGTTTCTCATTCAAATTTGCGGCCAAAAACATTCTTAACAAAGACCATGTTCTATACTATAAGTTGGCTGACTTCATTACGAACGTCGAAGTAATCGACGGTTATGACCGGGATGGGATGGCCGTGTACGAATTGAACCCAATTGGCACAAGCCTTTCCGCTAGTTTGAGTTGGCAAATTTGGTAGTACAAAGAATCATCAAATACTAACAACTCGTTTATACAACACAAATCTCAAATTTCTATCCTCTTGGGGTGAACCGAGCGTGTAACGGAACACCCCGTCAGTTGAAGAGCCACCTTGGACTGACACCAAACACAACGGAACGATAACGTTTCAAAAGAGGAGACAGAAACCGAGTAACGCTGACTTCAATTGCAAACAGCATTCAACGAAGTTAGTAAGATTGCATTCCTACGCAAAAAAATTAGAGAACCCAGGAGGTATGGTAATGTTTAGAAAGTTATTAGCCTCGTTCGCATTGCTGTTGGCGCTGCCGTTTGCAGTGTCTGCGCAGGTTAGCGAAGCAGGCAAGCCAGTGAAACAGATTTTCGACGCGAGTATCGTCGGAACTGTTGTCTGGCATTCTGACACGATTTATAACATCAAAGAAGGCGTCTATGTCGACTCCGGTGAAGTACTCATCATTCAACCGGGTACGATCATTAAGTCCGACTCCGGCACACAGGCCAACGCCAAGTACTTGTTTGTTTCTAAAGGCGGAAAAATTTATGCGGAAGGTACGCCGACCTGTCCGATTATTTTCACCTCCATTTTTGATAACGTCGATAATCCGACCGATCTTCCGTTAGCCCCATCAAGCAAAGGTCTCTGGGGTGGGTTGGTTCTGGCCGGTCGCGCCGTTATTAACACGCCGGGTGGTTCAGCCAATGCTGAAGGTATTCCTCCGTCAGCTCGTACGCTATACGGCGGTTCCGATGATAACGATAACTCCGGCGTAGTCCGTTACGTTTCGTTGCGCCACGGTGGAACCATTTTGGCTCCGAACAATGAAATCAACGGCATCACATTTTATGGCGTGGGACGCAAGACCCGCGTTGATCACGTCGAAGCCTACATGGGCGCAGACGATGGTCTTGAATTCTTCGGCGGCACAGTCAACGTAAAGTATGTCGCGTCTATTTTCAATGACGACGACAACCTCGACACCGACGTGGGATATCGCGGTTCCATCCAGTATGGTTGCATCCTTCAGTTTCCGGATTGGGGTGATCGCTTTTTCGAACAGGATGGCGCACTCGCTGCTCCGTGGACAGATCTCCCGGCTTCCCGCCCGATTGTTGCCAACATTACTGCTATCGGTTCCGGTGCAGTCGGTGCGGCCGTCGGTTCAGCCGATCTTATGCGCGAAAACACCGGTGGTGCTCACTACAACAGCATCCTGATGGATCGTAAATCGGGTGGTAACTCATTTGATATCGAAACCCGTCCGTCCGGCACCCATTCTTCATTGAACAACTACCTTCCTGAAGGTGATGCCAATGATCCCTGGGTTGGCCAGGCTGCGTTCGAACCACTCAACGTTAAAAACAACATTTTCTACCTGAAGAATGGCGGCCCGGTTTCTTTTGCTGCTGCAATAACGGCAAAAATGACGTTGGAAAATCTTGTCAATATTGATCCGCTCGTCAATGCAGTAGATCGTACTCAGAGCGGTATTTTTGATCCGACACTTTCGGCGCTTTCACCCGCTGCTATCGGTGGAGTTGCGAATCCGACCGATCCGGATAACTGGCTTGACGATGTAGCTTATCAGGGTGGTTTCGATCCGAACGGTGAAAACTGGATGTGCTATTGGACGTTCACCTCTTGGGGTGGCATTATGACCTCTTGCGATCCGTATGAAACCTGGTCGTGCATTACCGAAACCGGTAAGCCGATCAAACAGGTGTTCGATACGTCCATTCACGGCACCGTGTATTTCTCTAACGACACGATCTGGAACATTAAAGAAGGTGTCTATGTCGACAGCGGCGAAATTCTCGTTGTCGGTCCGGGTACCGTTATTAAATCCGACTCCGGTCAGCAGGCCAACGCCAAGTACATCAATATCACCCGCGGTGGTAAGGGTTACTGGAATGGTTGCCCGGATTGCCCGGTTGTTATGACTTCTGTTTTCGATAACGTCGAAGATGAATTTGATCTTCCGCTTTCACCGGCCTCTAAGGGCTTGTGGGGTGGTTTGGTGCTCAACGGCTACGCCGTTATCAATCTGCCCGGCGGTACCGGTAACGACGAAGGCATTCCGCCGTCAGCTCGTACCATCTACGGCGGTAGCGATGACAACGACAATTCCGGTTCTTTCCGTTACGTTTCACTGCGTCATGGTGGTACCGTCCTGGCTCCGAATAATGAAATCAACGGTATGACTTTCTACGCTGTTGGTCGTCAGACTCGTGTCGATCACATCGAAGCCTATATGGGCGCAGATGATGGATTCGAATGGTTTGGCGGTACGGTCAACACCAAGTACATGCTCTCTATCTTTAACGATGATGACGCGTGGGATACCGATCAGGGTTATCGCGGTGCCAGCCAGTTTGGTATCGATCTGAAATTCCCGGATTGGGGTGATCGTTTTACCGAACAGGACGGTGCAGCCGCTGCTCCGTGGACAGATCTTCCAGTCGCTCGTCCGCTCTGGGCGAACATGACCTGGGTTGGTTCAGGTACTGGTGGTGCAGCAGTTGGTGGAGCGATTCTTGAACGCGAAAACACTGCTGGCGGTCACTACAACAACTTGGTTACTGATGCCAAGCCGTCTACTGCTCTGGACATTCAGCAGTTTGCAGCCGGCACACACTCAGCCCGTAACAACTTCATCGTTCCGGATGGCGGCGCGGGTGACCCGTGGCCCGGTCAAGGACCGTATACCGGTGAAGAATTGCGCATTCGCAATAACCGTTACTTCAAGTTCAACGGTTCGATTAATACTCTGGTGAACTCACCGAACTTCAATGACTCCATTGAAACCAAAGTCCGTTCACAAAACGGTGTAGATAAGTCCCCGTTCCTCGGTCACATCCAGCGCGATCAGAATCAGGGTTTCGACCCGCGTCCGCGTCCGATGCCGACCTATCCGGGCGGACAGAATCCGGTTTGGAATACCGGTATCGCCAACCCGACCGATCCGGACAACGTGTTGGATGATGTGAACTACGTTGGCGCTATCGCCGGTAACACGCCGTTTGACAGCGTCTGGTTCTATCGCTGGTCGTTCCTTGCATGCGGCAAGATTTACGGCACCAACTATACGCCGAGCTGCTGCGTATTGCGCGGTAACGTCAACAATCTTGGTGGTATCACGGTTGCAGACTTAACCTTCCTGGTTCAGTTCCTGTTCAACTCTGGTGCTGCCCCGGCTTGTACGGATCAGGCGAACGTAAACGGCTTGGCCGGTATCACGGTTGCAGACTTAACCTTCCTGGTTCAGTATCTGTTCAACGGTGGTGCGCAGCCGCCCGATTGCGAATAACAAGTCTCTGCACTTGCATACAAAAAGCCGCATTCGAAAGAATGCGGCTTTTCTATTTCAATTTTTTGTAAATCAGTTAGTGATGTCCGGTGTGCGGTTCATGGAAATGAACCATAAACGGTCGGTTGCCGGCAGTAATCGAATCAGTCACAACATTGTTGATGCCGTCGATGACATAAATATGTCCCGGTGTACCGGCCGCTTCATTGGCACAGGCGACATAGACCGTGCTGCCGTTATCATTGGTAGCGATACCGAATGAGAGTGCACCCACCGGAATATCAGCTATTACCGGACGGCTGGCCGATGAGAGATCAACAACCACCAGTGAGTTACCATAGAAAGTTGATACATACAAACGGCTGCCAGACGGTGAAATATACAGCTGAGTCGGGCCGGAGGTTGCGCCGTGCGAAACAATCGGAATCGCGATCGTATCGATAATCGTTCCGGTGCTTAAATCAAGTACGCGAACTTCATGGCTGGTGCGGCAGGCTATGTAGACAAGCGAATCATTATCGATTGCCAGACCGTACGGACCGTAGTTTGTTGTCCCTGACCAAGGTGTGCCGACATCGATAATATTGATAATCGAATCACCATTCACATCATAAACCACCACGTTATCTGTTCCGTAATTGCAGAAAACCAGGAAATCTCCGGTGGCGCTCATTTTGATATCATGGGTCAACTGCGTTGCCGATGATTTTGCGCTGTCACCATTAAAATTCATAGTGGTCAAATCGAGTCGGTACATACCACCGCTTGATTGGGTGAAATCGGTAACATATCCGGTTACCCCATCCGGGCTGATAGCGACAGCGGTGGGAAAGAGTGTCGAAGGGCCGTCGGCGCGATCGACAAAACCATTCGTTTCCATATTGAACTTGGCGATTTGTCCCGGTACATGGCGGCCCACGACAAACATGAATTCATGGTTGCGGGTCATTTCCATGTGGTGCGGTTCATCGACCATCGCGTCAAAATCAGTTACGAATTCATGGGTTTGCCAGTCATAAATAGCAACCTTGTCATCTCCTTGATTAAGCACATAGATGCCGCCTTTCGGTTCTTCCGGTTCGGCTGGCTTTTTATTGCTGCATCCAAGCGCAATAAGAACGCTTGTACATGCGGCGAGTACTGTTAGTGTGTAAACTCTTTTCATTGACCTATTCCTTAAACTATCACCGGTGGTTGGTGACTATCAATTGTATCCTATGCAATATCTGTTATACACTACGGGCAGGGGACGGGAGCAGCGCCGCTTCGAAACAGGAAATTTACCAAGTAGGTAAGGTCGCCGATATTTGCGAGCGCACCGGTTCCGTTTACGTTTGCCTCCTGCGGGCAAATCGGGGCCGGTCCGTCACGGAAGAGATAATTAATCAGATAGGTAAGGTCTTGAATCGTTGCGTTGTCGGTGCCGCTGCCGTTGACATCGCCGGTGTTATCAATGCAGCATCCGGCATTACGGAAAAATGAAACACCGCCGTCATCCTCACCGATAAACAGGTCATTATCACCGTCATTGTCGATGTTGGTAAAGGATGCTGACAGGGAATATCCTTCCGTCCATCCCGGTATCGTATCCGGCATTGCAACAAAAGTGAATGAATCCGGAAACTGACCGATCGGTGCGGTATTACGAAACCAGGTAAGACCGCGGTTGTAGACGCCCAAGAGCACATCGACCCGGTTATCTTTATCCCAATCGTATAAACAAGGAATCGTAAACTCACGCGTTGCTACCGGAAGTACAAAAGCGGAGAACAAGGTAAAAGCCGGTACTGTTGGCGTGCCGGTGTTTTGATAGAGGCGCACATTCGCTTTGGAATTGAAATCCCATTCACCAACTACTAAATCCAATAAATTGTCGTTGTTCATATCTGCAATGCGCGGAACTGCCTGACGATCGGTTTTGATTCCCTGGTAAAAATCAGTTTCTAACACGGCGTTGAAATTTTGCGGAGTGCCGTCATTGCGCCAATATTGTATGCGGCCGATAGAGGTACCGATGAGCAAATCTAAATCTCCATCTGAATCCAAATCGGCAAGGCAGGGGTTGGCATTGGCGAGTACGTCTATACTTTGAAACTGTGAATCAACCATCGTAAACGCCGGATTGCTCGCCGAACCTGTGTTTTCATAGAGAGCGATAAGGCCATTCAGTCCGCCTAAGAGCATGTCGATATCGCCGTCATCATCGATATCACCGAAGGTCGGATGCGAACCGCTGCCAACATCGATCATCGAGATATAATTGCGTGAGGTTTCTACAAACGCAGCGGAATCGATGTTTCCGGTATTGGTATAGAGAATAAAGTTGTCGATATCGGCGTAGTTTGCCGCACCGACCAACAGATCGAGATCATTGTCATTGTCCAAATCCCAAAACGCGGCATGGTTGTACCCGGATGAAGTCGTCGGCAGATACGTTTCCGTTTCCCATTGTAAATTGGAAACGAGCGGCGTTCCGAGATTTCTGAAGAGATACATGTTGGTATTAAACAAATCCCCCCAGAACAGATCGAGGTCATTGTCATCATCGATATCGGCAAAGCAGACATTGGAGAACCCATGCTGTGGATTCATCTCTAATTGCGCCAGCACACCGCCGCCTGCACCCGGATACGCAAACACGGAGTCATAAAACGGGGTGATAAACTCAAACTGCGGATTTTGCGGCGTACCGATATTCTGGTAATACCACATATATCCGGTCGGGTTGCCGTAGAAGAAATCAAAATCTCCATCTCCATCCAAGTCAGCAAACTTCGGTGTGTTGTTTATTTCCGTTAGAAAAGTAGAATCCCCGGGACCGAACAACGTGTCAGTGACGACAAAGTCATAGACTGACGGCGTCCCGATGTTTTCACAAAAGGTAGTCCCGGCATTTCGATTGTCGCAGAACAAATCCTTATCTCCGTCAGCATCGATGTCGATGAAAGTGTGCCAGGTACCGATATCGATATTGCCGATTCTATTGTCGGCCGTTAGCCAGTGGGGATTGTTGACGGCGCCGATATTGCGCAGATAAATTAGCGTACCGTTTCTAAAACCGATGCACAAATCGACCAGGCCGTCATTGTTCAAATCGACAAAAGAAGGTTTGGGGTCATTAAGACCGCCGAAGAAGGGAATAGCCAAAGGGGAGCCGTCTACCGTAACCGGAAAGGCCTCATGCTCGCGGACAAATTGGTCTGCTTGTGCGGTTAGGGTAAATAACCCGACGAGCAGAAAAGCCAGAGTTGTCAGATATCGCAGGTTCTTCATACTTTGAATATATACTATCTCTACCAGTGAGGTCGGCAGAAGGGACTCAACAATATACAACTTGTATGGCGGAAAAAGAGTTCACCGAAAAGAAATAGTCCGTTTTTGTTTATCCGGCAGAGGCAGCATTTACGCCGACTTTTACCTGAAAATCGGTCATAGACAGCAGATGTTCCTGCCGTTTGCGGACGGCGGCTTCCGTGAGGGGGAAATCCGGACCGACATGTTCGATCATAATCGAGGAAACACAGGAGGCAAAACAGCCTGAACGGCGTAAGTCACCATTTGTCCGCAGGTATTCGAAGGTAAATCCGGCCATATAGGTATCGCCGCAGCCGGTTGCATCGACTACATCGGCCGGGTGAGCCGGGATATCGATAAAGGTATTGCCATCATAAATCACCGAGCCGAGTTCAGCTAAAGTTACAATAACCAGTTTCGGTCCCCATGATTTGATGATACGGGCAGCTTCGTACGGATTTTCGCGGCAATCAATTCCGGTCAGCACTTTTCCTTCGAGCTCATTCGGTTTGACGATATCGAATTTGGCAAGCACATCTTCGATACCATCCGGTTTGTGATGGTAGATCTCCCCATCCGGATGCGCACCGCGTAAAAGTCCCTGCGGGTCGCAAAAAAAGAGCCCGGAAAAATTGCGGCGGATTTCCCGAATCATCGACGATGATACTTCTCCGAGTATCGGTCCGATAAGCACAGCCGATGCGGATTTATACAGTTCGGGAGAAAGGGAGGGAATGTCGTTGGCGCGCCCTAACAAGGAAAGGGTGCGGTTACCGAAGGCGTCATAGTACACGAGCGAAAATCCGCCGGTTTCTTTAGACGGAGTAATGGTGTGTTCGATACCGAAGCGATGTAGATCGGTCATGAAATGGGAGCGGAAATCTTCACCGACAGCGCCGATTAACCGGGTTTTTTCACCGAGTTTTGACAATGCTAATACGGCATTAGTCGAACAACCGGAAAGCACCCGTTCTTTAGTATCGACGCGGGGGGTTTTTATATAGTCATAAACCGGATTTCCAATAGCAACAATCATGGATGCACTTTGCTCCTGTTAAGTATTCGAAGTGATACTGGCTATACGCTTTGTTTGTCGCCCAGAACTTTGTGCGCGTAAACAAGGCGTTGTATAGCGGTGATAAATGAAGTAATCCCGACAATGATAAGACAAAACTCCAACCAGCCGCCTTGTGGCCAGCGGCCTACCGGCAGGAAGTGCTCGATCACTGCCCCGATAACGATTAACAAAAACTTTTCGGTGCGGCCCATAATACCGACGGCGCAGTTTTCCATTTTGCCGATCGATTCGGCTGCGGCACGGGTGTACGAGGCGATTAACATGCCGAACAATGCAAACAAACCCCATCCCGGATGAGCGGCGCCGGACATAGTGATACCGGCGAGAATAAAAAATTCACCGTAGCGATCGCTGACATGATCGAGAATGCCGCCGAACACCGTACCGATTTTTCCTGCGCGCGCGGTAGAGCCGTCGAGCATATCGGTAAACGCCGTAATAAGCATCCATACCACTCCCATAATCATATCATCACGCCAAAAATAGATTCCGGCGACAACTGAGCAGATAAGGGATGCGAAGGTGATGTAGTTTGGTTTAAGGCCGATTTTCAGGCAGAATTTACCCAAAAAAAGAAACGATTCTTCGTAGAATTGCCGCTTCCGCTGATTGATGCCGGGCGTGGCCTTAATCTGTACGTGCTGTTCCATTCCTGGGTCAAAATATAGAGCAGAAAACGACGGGGAGTCAACCGGATACCGTAAATCCGCTATGTGATTGACTTATTTGCAGATTCGAGGGATATTAGATGGGCTATGTTTGTCGATTATGTCGAAATTGAAATAACCGCCGGTTCGGGCGGGCCGGGTTGTATTTCCTTTCATTCTGAAAAGTATGAACCAAAAGGAGGTCCTGACGGCGGTGACGGTGGTCGTGGCGGCGATATTATTGCCGTCGCCGATCCACAGCTAACTACTTTGCTCGATTATCGTTATCAGAAAAAGTATGCCGCCGAAGAGGGGCGTCCAGGCGGCGGCAACCAGCGGAGCGGGAAGTCCGGCGAGGACACTATTTTGCGGTTTCCGGTCGGGACTATTGTGGTTGATCGAACGCTCGGGCAAACAATCGCCGATCTGGATGAACCAGGCGCACGAGTCATTTTGGCCAAGGGAGGAAAAGGCGGCCATGGAAACGCCTTTTACAAAACTTCCGTTAATCAGGCCCCCCGAAAAGCGCAGGATGGCCAGCCGGGGGAATCGCGTCAGCTTGCCCTGGAATTGAAATTACTCGCGGATGTCGGATTGGTCGGACTGCCGAATGCCGGTAAATCTACCATTCTTTCCAGTTTCTCGGCAGCGCGCCCTAAAATAGCAGACTATCCGTTTACGACCTTGAAACCAAATCTCGGTATTGTCAAACTTCGGGAACACAAATCCTTCGTTATGGCTGATCTACCGGGGCTCATCGAAGGGGCAGCGCAAGGGAAAGGGTTGGGGCATCAATTTCTCAAACATATCCAGCGAACCCGTTTGTTGCTGTATGTTGTCGATGTCAACGAACCGGATATCGAAAAGACGATCGAATTATTAGACAATGAACTTGGCAGTTTTGATCCGGCCCTGCTTACTCGTCCTCGCTTGTACGTACTCACCAAGACCGACACCCTTTCGGATGATGACTTGAAAAAACTTTCGGCCAAATTACCCGACCGATATCTTTGGCTTTCCGCGGTTAGTCGGAAGGGAGCAGATGAATTCTTACAAGCAATCGAGCGTACACTTGACCACGAGCGAACGCAAGCAGCAACTCACTGACGCAATCAGGTTATCATTAGTGTCGGGTGTTGGGGATGTACGCTACCGTCAATTGATTGAACGGTTCAAATCACCCAAGGCGGCCATGCAGGCATCGATTGCCGAGCTTTCCCAACTCGACGGTATTTCCACAACAACAGCAAAAGCGATTCACGCTGGAAGCGATAAAGCATCGGCCGCCGAAATAGCAGCCCGTGTTATTCAGCTCGGCTGGCAGACCTGGTTGTTGGAATCGGAATCATATCCGTTTCGATTAAAGCAGATTTCCGATCCGCCCCCGTTTATTTTCGGTTTTGGAGAAACGATTTCTTTCTCCGAGCCGATGATCGCGATTGTCGGTACCCGCCATCCCACTGATCGGGGAAGAATGTTCGCTTCGACTTTGGCCGGTGAGCTTGCTTCGCGCGGAATTCCGGTCGTTTCCGGTATGGCGGAAGGGATCGATTCCGCAGCGCATATGGGAGCAATCGAAGCGAAGGGGAAAACACTCGCCGTTTTGGGCTGCTCGCTTGATTATGTATCATCTACGTTGCGGCGCCAGTTGGCCAATACGATCTCTCAAAACGGGCTTTTATTGTCCGAATATTTACCCGGTACGCGGCCGGATAAATCTACCTTTCCGGGTCGAAATCGTATTATTTCCGGCTTGGTAGAAGGTGTTGTGGTGGTCGAAGCAGGCAAAAAATCCGGTGCATTGATTACCGCAACCCATGCTATTGAGCAGAACAAAACATTGTTTGCCGTTCCCGGTGCTCCGGATGCAACCATGAGCCAGGGAACGAACGAACTGATTAAGCAAGGAGCCCGGTTGATTACATCGGTGACCGACATTTTTGAAGAACTTCCGCAATTGGGCAAAGCAGTTCTCGTCGGCAAAACCGCATTAAAATTGCCGTCGATGACCAAAGCGGAACGGGCAATTTTTGATAGTGTTGCCGAGGGGCCAAAACAGATCGATCAGCTTTCCCGGTCGTTGAAAGTACCGATAGCTGATCTGATGGAATTTTTACTCGCGCTCGAACTAAAAGGGGTAGTACGGGAATTATCCGGTAAACGGTTTACCATCGCCGAAGAATATCGATGACGAGCCGTACCGTTGTTATTGCCAACAAACTCGGTCTGCATGCCCGCCCATCGGCCATGTTAGTGACTGCTGCCGCGAAATTCGAAAGCGAAATCTTCTTTACCAAAGATAGTCTTAAGGTCAACGGAAAGTCGATTATGGGGGTTATGATGCTTGCGGCCGAAAAGGGATCGCAGGTCATTATTGAAGCGGAAGGCCCGGATGAGGTCGCCGCGGTCGATGAACTGGAACGGGTAATCAGCTCCCGGTTCGGTGAGCCGGACTGACAATCTTCTTGCTCGCGCCCCTCTCACTATACGAGATTGGCAATGGAGAATAGAGAAAGCGTATGCCAATCAGCCGACGGTTCAGCTTAAAAGGTCAAAGTATATCCCCCGGTTTAGTGCAGGGAACGGCGCATCTTATTTTGCGCGGTGCACTGGACGTTGCCGAAGTTGTTGTTCCGGCCTCACGAGTTACCGCCGAATGCGAGGCACTTGAACAGGCAGTGCAGGATACTATCGCCGAACTGCGCGAACTGCGCGACACAGCCGGAAAGCGAATGGCAGGACCGGTCGCAAAAATTTTCGACGCGCAGTTGCTGGTTGCCGGTGACTACGAATTTCTGCGCAGAGTGAAAGATGAAATCGGTCGCAGAAAACGCAACGCCGGGTTTGTTTATAATCTGCTCGTTTCCGAAACGCTGGTTCCGCTAAAAACTTCCAAAGACGAATATATCCGGCAAATGACGATCGACATCGAAGCGGTCGCGCGTCGTGTTCTTTCGCATCTGAGCGGGTTCGGTGAGCGAAGTGAAATGAGTTTTGAGCCGAACACGATTATCGTGAGCAAACTGCTCACGCCGGGTGAAATTCTGATGTTCAGCGGCAGAAAAGCGACAGGATTTGTGGTCGACGAAGGGGGCTACAGTTCGCACATGGGACTTATCGCCCGTGCTTTAGCCCTGCCGGTCGTTGTGGTAAGCGATGCAACAGGAAAAATAGCGGATGGGGTTCGGATCATTGTCGATGCTGTTGATGCAGAAGTCATTATTAATCCGTCATCCGATGACGCCGCCGAATATGGCCGGAAAAAGCGGAAAATGGGACCGGCGCTTGTCGCCGGGATTCGCAAGCTCACTATTTTGCCGCCAAAAACACGGGACGGGAAAGAAGTGCATATCGCCGCAAATCTTTCGGTGCCGGGAGCAGCGGATGAAATTTTAGCCGAAAAGAAAATTCCGGTCGGGTTGTATCGCACTGAGTTTTTGTATTTGGAGCAGGGAAGTTTTCCGGATGAAGCAACGCAGTTTGAGCGGTACGATGCGATTGCCGCGCAATTCGCGCCGAGCGTGGTAACGCTGCGCGCGTTCGATTTGGGGTATGACAAAATGTCCCCTTCCGATGAATGGCCGCATGAGGATAACCCGGCTTTGGGCTGGCGGGGAATACGGGCGCTTTTGGATATGTCGACCGTTTTCCGGGCACAAATCAGGGCGATTTTGCGGGCTTCAACGAGAAAAAATGTCCGGTTGATGCTGCCGATGGTTTCGGATTTATCGGAAATCGATGAGGCCAAAAAGATTATCGCGCAGGAAAAATTCAAACTTCGCAAAGAAGGGGTAAAATTCGACCCAGACATTAAAATCGGGGTGATGATCGAAGTTCCAGCGGCGGCCCTGGCGGCCGATGCGATCGCCCGGAAAGTCGACTTTTTATCCATAGGTACCAATGACTTGACCCAGTATACCCTGGCTGCCGACCGGATGAATCAACGCGTGGCCGAGTTATATAGTCCGTACCATCCTGCTGTTCTTCAATTGATTAGATTGACTGTTGAGGCCGGAAAACGCTATACTAAGCCTGTATCAGTATGCGGCGAAATGGCCGGCGACGTTCTCGCCCTGCCCGTATTAATTGGTTTGGGGGTCGATCAATTGTCGATGGGGGCGGTTCGCATTTACGATCTCTGCCGCATGGTTAAACGGATTGACTCCGGCTCCGCTCGTCTGTTGACGACGACCGTTCTGGCTGCCGGTTCTTTGGAATCGGCCCTGGACAACCTGCAGCGGTTTGCTGCGGCGCTGGAAAAAACATAACGGAAAGGTAGGCCACAGTGACTCCAGTGCTCGATGACGTGCAGCGCATACGCGCCGTCGACCCGCAGAATATGTATAATCGCATCTTTGATTTTCCGGAGCAGATGGCCGACGCACTCACGATCGGACAAAACTGGAAAGTCAGTGCGGCAGATTTTTCAGATATTAAAAATATAGTCGTTATCGGTATGGGCGGCTCCGCAATCGGCGGCGATATGGTTCGTTCATACTTAGCATCCAAATTACAAATCCCGTTCATGATTGTCCGCAATTACGATCTGCCGGAATTTGTGGATGATGAAACGCTGGTTATCGCGTCCTCATACAGCGGCAACACGGAAGAAACATTGTCCGCGCTCGATGAAGCGCTTCGCCGCAAGTCACTCATAGCCGCCATAACCACCGGCGGGATGATGCAGGAAGTCGCAAAATTGAATGATATTCCAACCGCGATTTTACCGGGCGGAATGCAGCCGCGCGCCGCACTCGGTTATTCATTCGTTCCGCTTCTGATGTTCTTTGAAAAAATTGGCTTGGTAAAAGGGGCCGCCAAAGAAATTCAGAACGTTATTGCCTCCATGAAAATCTGGCGGGAAAAATATATCGAAGATTCTCCGGTCGGTTCCAATCCGGCGAAAGACTTGGCCGCGAAGCTTCACGGCCGCATGCCGATCATTTATTCCGGTCCGACTCTCACCGACACAATCGGTGTGCGCTGGAAAGGGCAGATTTGCGAAAACAGCAAAAATCTTTCCTTCGCCAATCAGTTCGCTGAGTTCAACCACAATGAATTAGTCGGATGGGCGCAGACGATTGAACCGTACCGTGACTATCTGGCGACGGTGATTCTGCATGACTCCGATGACCATCCGCAGGTGAACAAGCGGATGCAGATTGTGAAACGAATCATTTCTGAATTGGGTGTGCCAGTGCATGATGTTCACCCGCTTGGCACCACCACGCTTGAGCGGATGTTCTCGCTGATTCAGATGGGAGATTTTGTTTCCTATTATCTTGCCGTGCTCAACGAAGTCGACCCGACTCCGGTCAAAGTGATTGAACGCCTGAAAGGTGAATTATCGGGTAAGTAAGCATCTTTTGAAATTGAAATAAAAGCCTCGCGTAAGCGGGGCTTTTTTATTCCGGCTTGACGCAATTTGCGAGAATCATATACTACCTTTATAACTTCTTACTTCCGAGCGAATATGATTCGTTTGCTTTGTCTTATCGCATGTTTCTTTTTATCAACTTGCACGAGTAATGCCGCCGTGCAATTCATCTGGTCGGGAGCGGCAACATCCAATTCTATTATAGTAAAAGCAAAACTAACCAACGACAATTCTGTTGGTCGGTTGGTGTATAGCACGGCACCGGATTTATCCTCACCCAATTATTCTCTACCCAATACTGCAATTGACAGCGTTAACAACCGTCTTATCGTTTTCAATGTGAACTCACTCACGCCGAATACGCAGTACTATTATGGATGCGAAGTAGATGGCGTAATTGATACAGCAAAACTTGGAAGATTCAAAACATTTCCAGCCGATAGCGGGTCATTCAGCTTTGCGTTTGCCTCCTGTGCGTTGACAGCATCCAATCATGCCGTATTTGAAACGATTCGGTCGCTCAATCCGCTTTTCTTTTTTCATCTTGGAGATTTTCATTATGAAAATATATCAGTCGATGATCCAGCGGTCTTTCGGCAAAAATATGAAATGGTGCTGGCATCGCCGAATCAATCGCGGCTCTATCGTGATATTGACTTCGCCTATATCTGGGATGATCATGATTTCGGTCCCAACAATTCCGATTCTACCGCTCCCGGTCGCACTGCTGCCCGTTTAACATATGAGCAGTATGTGCCGCATTATCCACTGGCTGCCGGGGAGTCAGATAATCCGATTTATTTTGCATTCACGGTTGGTCGGGTGCGGTTTATTGTGACCGATTCCCGCTCCGCTCGATCACCGGCAACAAATCAGGATAATGCCGCAAAAACGGTGCTTGGTGTTGCGCAGAAACAGTGGTTCAAACAGGAGCTGGCAACAGCAAAATCATTTCCGCTTGTGGTGTGGGTTAGTTCATTTCCGTGGATCGGCACTACTGGTGATGATGGCTGGTATTTGTATACCTACGAGCGCAGAGAGCTAGCAAATTTTATCAAAGATAACGAACTTACCAATCTTTGCATGATTTCCGGCGACGCGCATATGGTTGCAATCGATGATGGCTCTCACAGTGACTATGCCACCGGCGGTGGAGCATCGTTTCCGGTGTTTCATGCCGCCGCACTCGATCAGGCGGGAAGTGTGAAAGGT
Source organism: uncultured Ignavibacteriales bacterium (assembly GCA_964464605.1). Taxonomy (GTDB): domain Bacteria; phylum Zixibacteria; class MSB-5A5; order GN15; family FEB-12; genus CAYXJN01. Next base: position 65,697 of record CAYXJN010000005.1, read on the forward strand.
GGGCCGTATAGTGAAGGCGCATTTCCCGGTGGCGGACGGTTCGGCTGGTTCAGTGTTACTGATTTCAATGACAGTTTGAAAGTCGATTGGATCGGGAAAAATTCATTGAATCAAACCCTCGTTTCCTATTCGTTCACAAAACCGGTATGTCATGGCATCGATCCGACTTCCGGTTCGCCGTGCGACTGCTGTGTCGGTGTTCGCGGCAACACAAACAATATTCCCGGAGTTTCCTTGCTCGATTTATTGACGTTGATTGGCTATGTGCTTCAAGGAGGTGCGCCCCCGTCCTGTTTGGAAGAAGCGAATATCAACGGACAGGGAAGTGTTACTGTGCAGGATATTGTGTATCTAGTGTCGTATCTGTTTAACAATGGTCCGCAGCCGGTGGCATGCCCTTAGTACTCAAAAAACCCGCGTTTCCCCTTCATTGAGTGTAATAAACTGATTGTGCGAGATTCCCGTATCAGTAAGCGCTTTTGCTAAATCGATTTTCGGCTGATCGAACGCTTCTGTTGATAACTGAAACGTTCCGAAATGCATCCCGATACTTAGTTTTGATCCCAAATCTATATGCGCCTGGACTGCTTCGGCAGGGTTCATGTGCATTGGTTTCATGAACCATCTCGGTTCGTAGGCGCCCATTCCTAAAAGCGCAATATCCGGTGCACCGAGTCGTTTGTTGATATCGGCAAAATGCGTCGAGTAGCCGGAATCGGCGCCGAAGTAGATGTGTTTGTTGCGGTGCTGAATCATATAGCTTCCCCACAAACTTTTCATTCGGTCACGGATACCTCGCGCGGCAAAATGTTGGGTAGGGGCGTAGGTAATGGTCAAATCAGCGCTAATCTGAATATTTTCCCACCAATCGAATTCACGCACATTAGTAAAACCAACCGATTCGGCTAGCTGGTTGTCACCGGAAGCGACGAGTACTTTGGGAGCGAAGCGTTTGTTGATTCTCTTTAGTGTAGCTTTGTCAAAATGATCGTAATGATTATGGCTAAGAAGTACCAAATCAATTTTCGGCAGATCATCGAATGCAATTCCCGGTTTGCGGACACGTTTTGGACCTAACCAGCCGAATGGCCCGGCGTGCTTTGCCCACACCGGATCGGTCAGAATAGTGATATCCTGAAACTGAATTAAGAACGTCGCATGGTTGACGAAGGTAATTGCAACTTGTTTCACTCCGAGTTTTTCATTGAGGCGTGGGGTAGCTTTATTCTCGATATACGCAGGCCATTTGCTTCTTGGTTCACGAAGCATCCTGAACACTTTAGCAAGTCCGGGAATACCCTGTTTTAGGGTCGGATTATAAAACCGTTTCCCATCAAAATGGTCGGATTGGGTTGGCATAGAAGATTATACTATTGGTTTATCTCAGCAACGAGTCTTATATCCCCTAATATTTTATAAATGAAAGCATGTATTAGACTTGCCTGATTTGTTTTCTCTCAATAACTTAAGGGAAATATTCGGGAGGTTGCCTATAGTGAAAAAAAATGTAGGTAAGATTTATAGACAATTTTGCTTTGATAAAGACCATGTATTAGTAAATGGTGACTGCGTACCTTTTCTTTCACGAATTCCATCAAAGAGTATTGATCTTGTTGTCACGTCACCTCCATATTTTATGGGAAAGGATTACGATAAATCTGTCAAAGTCGAAGATTTTGTTAATTTTCATAGAAAAATCTTACCTGAAATCTTCAGAATTACAAAGGATGGGGGAAGCATTTGTTGGCAGGTAGGATATCACGTAAAAATGTCTCAAGTGGTACCATTAGATTACTTAATATATGAAATTTTTTCTGATTTCTCTGATCTTTACCTTCGTAATAGAATAATTTGGACATTTGGTCATGGGTTGCATGGGCAAAAAAGGTTTAGTGGTAGGCATGAAATGATTTTATGGTTTACTAAGGGGAAGAATTATTATTTCGATTTAGATTCAATCAGAATTCCGCAGAAGTATCCGGGCAAAAGATATTATAAAGGTGATAAAAAAGGTATGTTTAGCGGAAATCCACTAGGTAAAAATCCATCAGATGTTTGGGATATACCAAATGTAAAAGCAAAACATATTGAAAAAAGTGAACATCCATGTCAATATCCAATAGCTCTCGCTCAAAGATTAATTAAGGCATTAGTCCCACCGAAAGGTAAGGTGTTAGATCCTTTTATCGGCTCAGGTACGACAGCTATTGCTGCAATATTGGAAAGTAAGAAATTCTTAGGATTTGAAATAGAAAAAAAATATCACAACGTAGCTGTGACACGATGCCACGAAGCTTTAGAAAATAGAATCAAATTCCGACCACTAGAGAGAGAGGTCTTGAAACCAAATCCAAGCCAATCGGTGGCACGGAAACCAGCCTATTTTAGATAGGGGAGCAATTATGAAGAAAAAGGGAAATACTAAAAGCAAGGGTGAGCCCAATCCAAATTATATTGATTTTCCGTGTTTAATTGCCAAGCAGGGAAATCGACAGCTCATTTCCTTTGTAATTAGTGCTAAGAAGCTCTGGAGTATTGTCAAGGTTAACATGAAAGAAGAGGATAAAGATACCGGATATCAAAGGGCACTATCAATAACAAGAGTAGGCATTATTGCTCGATATATTGAAAGTAGTAAGTCAATACCGAATAGTGTACTCATATCCTTTGACGAGAGGGCGAATCTCAGATCAAACGAAAGTATCATTTCCATTCCAGATGTTCCTGATGCTGGTTGGGTGATAGATGGTCAACATAGACTAGCTGGAGCGCATAAAGCTTCAAAAGATATTGAAATTATTGCCATATCATACTTAGGATTACCCGAAGAAGATCAAATCAAAGAGTTCGTTACAATTAATAAAGAAGCTAAAGGAGTACCGTCATCGCTATACTATTCGCTGCTTCCACACATTCCTGGTAATAAATCAGATGCAATGTTGGCAAATGAGCGTGCAACAGATATAGTAAAACTGCTAAGAGATGATGAAGAGTCACCCTTTCAAGGTAGAATTGTTGTAATGTCTTCCCCGAAAAAAGGCCAATTATCGCTTACGAATTTTGTTCGAAAAATTAGTCCACTAATTAAAAAAGGTGGGAGTTTCTATTTTTATACACCTAAAGAACAAAAGGGTATATTTGATAATTATTTCCGAGCACTAGAAAATGTTTTCCCACATTGTTTTAGCGAAGAGACTCAAACTTTCTTTCAAACGCTTGGTTTCGGCGCCGTGATAAATGTGCTTCCCGTGGTTTTTAATCTGACGATTAAAAATCGTCATGCATTTCAAGTATCTGACGTTAGCGAGACACTAAAAAAAATAGAAGACTATGATTTCACAGAATGGGGAATAAGGGGCACAGGAAGTGCAGCGGAAAACTCGGCTGGACAAGAATTAGCAAATGCTATTCTTGCGCGTGCGGAGGGTGAAGAACCCAGCACGCTTAAGCTCTAAGAAAGAAATAAGGGCAGAATGGACTTGAGTGATTCATTAAAACAAATCGAGAGAAGGTACTGGTCTGTAATTAAGAATGATTGGATGAGGCATATACCGAGTATTCACCCAATTGGTTCTCGACCCAATGAGGGCATTGGAGAATTTCTTGAAGCTAGGTCGGCATCACTTATTTTTGAAAGTGATGTTATGACAAATTATATTGAAGGATTACGTCAGCTCGTACTCTGGGAAGGTATCTATTTGATGCATAAAGCATCTCACGTTGTGGGTGTTGCGGAGACCAGTGCAGATTCTGGAACTCAAACTTGGTCACTTTCTAACGGTTATCAAGGTGCTCTCTTCTGTGCGAAAGCCATACAACATTTCCTTGGTGTTGCATCGGGTTCGTTCGATTCTCATAATTTCATTATAGATTCGTTCAATAGGGGTAACACTGGTTTGAAATTCGGTAAAAGGCACGAGCGCTTTGATGCTACGATTCAGACAATTCGTGTAAATAGACCTTTACAGAATAAGAATTTCTGGGAGGTGTTTCAACGGACTATTGCAGTGTCTGAGATTGATGTTTGGCCACGAGAAGCTATCAATAGGCTAAAATCATTACAATTGGCTGACTTTTCTCACCAGCGAAATAGACTTCATTATACAAATGTAAATTGGGTATGTCTTGATCTTTTTGAACCTGTCATCACAGAAGATTTTGGTTCACATGGAGCTGACTGGAAAGGTGACTTGGATCCAGATGAGAAAGATTTCTCGCTGGTATTAGGAATTACCCTTTTAAAACTAGGGTATTTGCTTTTCAAAGATTTAGCTCAAGTATCCAATAAGCTGGCTGATGAATTTGAATTGTTCAAAAAGAACATTTCAGACGTAACTCGGCACCCCCTTATGACAATTTAGCTCAACGTAACTGTTTATGCGTTCCTTTACTGCTCCACCTTCGGCAAATCTCTTTCTAATTGCTTATCTTTGCGCAATCCCAACGCATAGTCGGCTTGCATGAGAGTGTGGATTTCGCGGGTGCCTTCGTAAATAGATGCACCCTTCGAGTTGCGGTAGAAGCGTTCCACCGGGTATTCATCCGAGAAACCATACGATCCAAACACCTGCACCGCATTGGCAGCGGCAGCTTCCGCCTCACGGCAGGAAATCCATTTTGCCATCGAGGTTTCACGCGTAGAACGCAGCCCCTGATTTTTCAGCCAACCGGCTTTCATCCAAAGATAGGTTGAGTATTCGTAGCCAGCTTCCATATTGGCAATCATCTGTTTCACCAACTGATGGTCGGCAATAGGATGATCAAATGTTTTTCTTTCGAGAGAATATTTGACGGAGGCATCCCGACAGGCGCGAATTAGACCGCATGAGCCGGCGGCGACGGTGTAACGTCCCTGATCGAGACAGAACATAGCGAGTTTGAAGCCTTGGCCTTCTTTGTACATCAGGTTTTCCGCAGGAACTTTGACATCCTGAAACGCGATGTATCCGGTATTACCGGCGCGGACGCCGAGCTTGCCGTGGATCGTTCCGGTGCTGACTCCGGCAAAAGCGCGTTCGACGATAAAGCAGGAGAGTCCGCTGTGGTCACGGTTTTTCTTTTTCTCTAAATCAGTCCAGGCGAAGACCAAAAAGTAGTCGGCGACATCAGCAAGCGAGATCCACATCTTTTCGCCGTTGAGCAAATAGTAACCATCTTTTTTGACAGCGGTAGACTGAATACCGACCGCATCCGACCCGGCAGCCGGTTCGGTGAGGCCGAACGTCGCGATCTTTTCACCCTTTGCGGCAGGAGTGAGATATTTTTTCTTCTGCTCTTCATTTGCCCACACCAAAACAGACATACAGAAAAGACCAACATGGACAGACAAAATCACGCGGGCGGAGGTATCGGCATATTCCATTTCTTCCGAAGCAAGTCCGAGCGAGATATAATCCATTCCCAAACCGCCGTATTGTTCCGGAACGCAGAAGCCGAGCAGATTCGCTTTTGCCATCGCAGGCAGGATGTCCGGATTCAGTTTTTGGGCACGGTCATATTCCTGAATTTTGGGGAGAACGACATTTTCGGCGACATCGCGCGCCATATCACGGACAGCTTTTTGATTTTCAGTGAGCTCGAAGCTTATCATGGTCGGTTTTTCCTTTATGGTGTGATCTTATCTGCCGCTTATATAGGGGAGAAACCCCCGAAAGTCAATGCGACGTTTATCGTTGCATAGCATATAGATACGGGCATATATTGCCGCCATAGGAGACCAGATGAGCGACGAATCAAAACTAAAAGCAGACATAATTCCCTACACTGCGGAGTTTTCCGGAATCGTGCGGGGGTGGATAGATACCGCGCGAACGGCGCGAAACCTGGGGATTCTGGATGGCTTTCCGCCCGATGAGTCGATTCCGGAGCGATGGCAAAAGCAGCATGTGCAGGGGTTCATGCTCATCACGAGCGGCGCGCCGGTAGCCTATGCGGAAATAGTTGAACGTCCGGCTCTGTTGGCCGTGGAGTTTTTGCACCTGTTGGTGGAACCGTCGGTGCGTAATCAGGGATACGGCAGCCTGATGTTGAATCTGCTGTTTGACCGGGTGGTGCATCGCCGGGAAATCGCGAAGGTTATTATCAATTTAGAAGGGGATAACAAAGCGGCGCTTGGCTGTTATTTCCGCGCCGGGTTTGAATTGGCGGGAGCGAATCAATATGTAACCGGACTGACCTTAGTGCGTCTTCCGGGTAAACAGGTACGAACGAGATAAGTAAAAGAAAGATATCAGATGTCAGAGTACAAAAACATCATCGTCGAAAAAAAGGGTGCGAAGAACAATATTTTGTTCGTCACTATCAACCGCGAAAAAGCGTTAAACGCCTTGAATAAAGAAACAGTTGCAGAGTTGCAGGCTACCTTCGATAGTAATAAGAGCGATACATCGATCGCCTGTGTCATCATGACCGGCGCTGGAGAAAAATCATTCGTAGCTGGTGCGGATATAACGGAGATTCATGATCTCAACGCACAGACCGGCGATACCTTTTCGCAGGCCGGTTTGCATTTGATGCAATCAATTCAGGATTTCCCTCGTCCGGTTATTGCGGCTGTAAACGGTTTCGCGCTTGGCGGTGGATGTGAATTGGCGATGGCCTGCGATATTCGGTTAGCCTCGGAAAAGGCAAAACTCGGTCAGCCGGAAGTGAACCTCGGTATCATCCCCGGCTACGGCGGCACACAACGGTTGCCGCGATTGGTTGGAATGGGAAAAGCAAAACAGCTGACATTTACCGGTGAAATTATCACCGCGCAGGAAGCGCACCGGATTGGTTTGGTCGATGAAGTATACGCACCGGATCAGTTAATCGCCAAAGCGATGGAAATGGCGGAGACGATAGCCTCCAAGGGACCAATTGCTATCTCCGCTTCGAAAGCGTGTATAAATGAAGGAATGGAAGTTTCCCAGAAACAGGGCTGCGTAATCGAGCAGAAAAAATTTGGCCAGGTGTGCGGTACTGGTGACATGAAAGAAGGGACCAAAGCCTTCATGGAAAAACGGAAAGCTGAATTTACCAATAAATAAGATTTGGTATGAAACCAGGTACCGGTACATGCAGCGTCTGTAAAAAAGAGTTTCCGTTTCGCGAACTCTTCCCGGCGCAGTTGGTGCGGTCTTCGGTCGCTTCCATTATCAAGAAAGAGCATCCGGATTGGAATGGGGATGGGTATATCTGTGCGAATGATCTGAATCATTGCCGCGTTTCCTATATCACGCAGGAGTTGGATAAAGAAAAAGGGGATTTATCCGAACTTGAGCAGGCGGTTATCAAGAGTATCAAAGATCATGAAACGATGTCGCACAATATACACACCGAGTACACGGACAAAGCGACTTTCGGGCAAAAACTGGCTGATCGGATTGCAACGTTCGGCGGGAGCTGGACATTTATTGTTTCGTTCATGCTGGTACTGTTTGGCTGGATAGCGCTCAATATCAGCGCCCTACTGGTCAAACCGTTTGATCCATTTCCGTTTATATTGCTCAATTTAGTTTTGTCCTGTCTGGCGGCGCTTCAGGCGCCGGTAATCATGATGAGTCAGAACCGTCAGGAAGCAAAAGACCGTATGCGCGCAGAACATGATTATCAGATCAATCTGAAGGCTGAGTTGGAAATTCGTCATCTGAATGAACGGATGGATTATCTGATAACGCATCAATGGCAGCGGTTGATTGAAATCCAGCAAATACAGATAGAAATGCTCGAACATCTGCGGGGTGGGAAAGAGAAATTAAAATAGATGGAAGTAGCGGCGTTGTTTGTTAATGCCTACATAGTCGGATTTTCGGGCGCAGTCATGCCAGGGCCGCTGCTTGTAGTGAATGTGGCGGAAACGCCAAAAAACGGCTGGAAGACCGGCGCTTTTATTACGACCGGCCATGCATTCGTTGAATTTGTACTTGTCATTTTACTTTTGCTGGGAGCATCCACCATCGCGCAGAATCCCGGCGTAGCCAGGATAATCGGTATTGTCGGCGGGATTGCCCTGATAGCGATGGGGATTATGATGGCTTCTGATATACTGCGTAATAAACTGTCGTACGATCTTCAGGGGAAAGCATCAGGCTCAGGGGGGAAACTTGCCGGCAAAGGGGTGCTGGCTACGCTGACTAATCCATTCTGGTTTGTTTGGTGGGCAACGGTCGGGTTCGGTTTTCTCGTGCAATCGCAGGAGTTTGGGTATATCGGCCCGGTTGCCTTTTATTTCGGGCATATCCTTGCGGATTACACTTGGTACATACTGATTTCTGTGCTGGTCTGGAAGGGAAGAGCGCTGTTAGTCGGTCCGGCGTTTAAGGTAGTGCTTTTGGCCTGTGCCGCATTTTTGATTTATTTAGGAATCAAGTTTATCTCTATCGGTATGGCCTGATTTCAATCCGCTTTAAAGATCAATCCTCGAAACGCCAGCTTGAACGTGAATTGCCCGCTTTCGATTCCGTCGCCGCTTTTATCTTCATGCTTCATGTTGTAATTCTTGTGTTCAAATTCAAAGATGAAATTGCTGATTTCGCCGGTAACCCGAACACCGAAGCCGTCAAAGTCGGTGTCTAAATTCGGTTCGGCGAATATGTCGTGGTAATCATCGACAGTTGCATCGGTAATCGCTAAGCGGCTGTAATAAATTGAAGTGGTCATGGCAACTTTGGCATTACCCAACACACCGGTGAATGCAAACGGTCGAATGCCAAAGTTAAAGGAACTGGCGTTGAAACTTTTGTCAGTGGTGCCGTCGGCGGTGGTATAGGAATGCCAAAAGATTTCTGCGAACAGGGTGCCGATATCCGAGAATGATTTCCCCTGATCCTGCATCCGGGTAAACGGCGTTAATTCACCGCTTAACAAAAAGGCAGTATTGCTTGCTTCCGGGAAAACCAGGGAGGTTTTATCGAGTGTGTTGATTGAATCGGCGTCAGATTCAACACTTCGCAATCCCGTTCCTTTCCCGAAGGCAGCAAGCAGGTTTACTCGCGTCAGTTTTTTCCACTGATTGTTTTTCGGCAAATTTTCTTTGGTGTACGTGACTGCATGCGGGTTCCATTCGATAGCAAAGCGGGCGGAAGGAAGATCCGGTTTATTCGTTTCACCGCTGGCTACGCCGCCGATACCGAAGATTGCCCAGCGTGCAATTTTGCCATATACAAAATCCGGATTTGTTACCGTATCCGGATTTGCTTTTGCTTTTCGAATAACAATCGGAGTTTGCGCTGTCGTTTGCGAAAAGCAACACGCGACTATCGCAAGAATTGCCAAAACACCTTTTTGCATTGTCATAAACACTGCCCTTTGAAACTATCTGCCGTTGGTTTCTATTGATAGTGTAACGGGCAAGATAGACAGTGTCAAGTCAGGCTATGGCGGCAATAAAAAAGGCCGCTCAACGCGGCCTTTGTAATTTCAATCGGCGTAGCTAATTAATCATGTTTCGGTTTGACGGCAATTTTACCCTGGGTAAGGCTGGCACCGCTTACATACCAAAGATAGACACCGAACGCGACTATATTGCCGGATTCGTTTTTACCATCCCATGTCCAGTCACCGGTCAAACCGGTTTCATGGCGAACCGTTTCACCGTTTACATTGCGAATCCAGAGTTCAACCGGTTCGCTCGGCAGCCTGAATACCACCGTTTCACCTTCATTGAAACAGACCGGATTGGGATAGGCGATAACTTCTTCTTCCGCGCTCACCACGAAACTGGTGGTCGGCGAATAGGCATAGTTATTGGCCCGTACGCGCCAGAAGTAGGTTTCCCCTGCGCTGAGTTCAACCGGGACAGTCCATTCGGTGAAACCGTTGTTCTGTTCGGCTATCGGTTCTGAGTTGGCGACAGAGGTAACGAAATTGGAATCGGTTGAAAGATCGAAGTAGTAAAAATTCACACCGGCTGCGGTAATATTCTGCGCGCGGAGAGTCGGCTGGTCACTCGGGACAGATTGTCCGTCAATCGGCCAGGCGACATCGGCTGTGTATTCATCTCCACCCGTCGAAAGACCGGAGAAGGTAAATGAAGTCGGGGTGGTATAGGAAGACTGTGCACCGGCAGTATCTTCAGAGCGAACGCGCCACCAGTAGCGCTGACCTTCGGTGGGGCTGAAGCTGAAAAAGGTTGCTTCGGTTTGACCTGAACCTTCGGTAACATTTTGTCTGGTCGCAACGACTGAACCAAATGCAGAGTCGCTGGCAATCTGGAAATCGTATACCAGCGGATCACCATCCGGGTCAATACCGTTGGTAATCGCTAAAATAACCGGGGCGGTCGTGACCACATCGTTGTTAACCGGCGAAAGCGGCGTCGGTTGTGACGGCGCATTATTGGTTGCGGCAATCTGCACGGTAAAGGTTACCATCGAAGTCCACGCAGAGTAGGCAGTGCCGTCATAGCTGCGCGCTCTCCAGCGATACGAAGTGCCGTTATCGAGCGTCATCGAGACATTCCAACTGGTAAAATTAGTGCCCGAAGCAACACCGGATACGGAGCTTTCAAGTGATGAACCGGTGGAATCATAGAGCTGGAATTCATAGGTCAATACGTCACCGTTGGCGTCGGTACTGTTGCCGACGATCAAAGTCGGGTGATCACTGTTAACCTGACCGCCGTTGGTCGGTGAGGTAATAGTCGGTGTTGTAGGAGCGCTGTTGGTGACAATGTTCACCGTAAACGACCGAGTGCTGCTCCAGTTCGAGCTTGCGATAGCATCCTTCGCCCGGGCGCGCCAGTAGTAAATCTGGTTGTTGTTGAGCGACGGGGAAGGAGTCCAGCTGATCTGGGCACTTTGGCCGACGATTGAGGTCGAACGGACGATTGTCGAGAAAGTTGAATTGGTAGAAACCTGGAAATCGTAGGTGAGCGTGGTGCCGTCCGGATCGGTGGATGCATTCACGATCAATGTCGGGGTCAACGTCGCTACGACAGCGCCGTTGGCCGGTGACTGTGGTGAAGGCGTTGTCGGCACATTGTTCGGCGTCGAGAACTTGTAGGTGCTTGTCCAGTTTGAGGCTGTTGTGCCGTTGGTGCTGCGCGCTCTCCACCAGTAAAAACGACCCGGCTGCAGTGAATTTACCAATGTCCAGCAGGTAGTACCGCCGGCATTTTCACCAACGCTGGTATTCGAGGTAGCAAGCGTGGTTAACGTAGAATCAGAGTAAACTTCAAACGTATAAATCTGTCCTTGTGTACATCCGGTAGCAGGAACGGAATTGACTACACACAGAGTCGGACGAAGACTGGTCACTGCGCTATTGTTAGCCGGTGACGAAAGTCCCGGTACGCCGGGTGCAGTCAGACATTCATTTCCCGTTGAAAGGGTGACATACCAGAATGATGTCGCGCTTGAAAAATTCGAATAACTGCTGCCGTCATAGGCGCGCACCCGCCAGTAATACCGTTGACCGTTCACCGGTACGAAATTGTTGAAGCTCACCTGTGTCTGGTTCGACGATTGTGTAACGTTTTTAGCGGAGTCGACTAATGCCGTAAACCCGGAGTTGGTGCTGATGAAAAAATCATACGTTAGCGTGTTGCCGTCGACATCAGTTGCATTATTGACGCGCAATGCTATCGGGGTGGTGTTGACGGTATCAGCATTGGTCGGTGTTACGTTCGTCGGTGCAGTCGGAGCGGTATTGCCGCCGGATTGTCCTGCTGTGTTGTTGAGTACGGGTGACGGGGAAGATGAATTGACGTTTACCGCAAATGAACTGACTGAGCTGTCATTCCCCATTTTTGCTTTGACACTGAAATTGTTGAAGTTCATCGAGTCGGGGTTGTCATCGGATGAGTACCAGTACGAAACCGTACCACTGATACGTCCGTTGCCGTTTGTCGTTCCGGACAGTACCGTCTGGCCGTAGTTGTTGGTAACGGTTACCGTTGCACCCGGAACCGGCAGTGCGTTGTTGCCGCGGACCTGAATATCCAGAGTGCGGGCAAGGGTCATTTCGCTGGTACCGCTTGACGCGTACCAGGTGATATTGGTATCAGAAGCGCCGTTTACGAATTTGCAGTCAACGGCGATGTTATCCAGCGAGCTTGTTCCGCCAAATCCGATACTCCAAGTCTTTTTGTTGAACGTGAAGGTGGAATCGAAGGCAAGCGTATCTCCCTGAAAACGGAATTTGTTACTCGCCATACCGTTGTATTGGTCACCGAGATAAATAATCGTCGAGCTTCCACTGAAGTAGTTATTGCGAACGATGTGGTAGAATGTCGATCCGTTGAATTGCGATTCGCACGCTTTTACGTTGGTACCGGTCGTGGTCGATTTGGCGATAAAACGGTTCCGTTCGAAAATACAGGTGTCTGCAGAATTGGGAAACCCGATGTTCATAACCGCGACATCGTTACCAATGGCGGTCGTTGCGTCGTCATTGTCACCAATCCCGATAAACGTGTTGTCATACACATGCACAAAACTGGTAACGCCGCCGTCGATAGCGCGCATACGGATAACGCGGGTGACACCTTCCAGATTTTCACCTGAAGGTCCGGCGTGAATCGTAAGGTGATTGTTGTAGACTTCAATCGGATTAGCCGACGTACCGGTGCAGTTTTCAAGCATAATACCGCGGCTGCCGCCATACTGAGTACCCGAGGTCAGGATATTGTTGCGAATGATCGTACCCGCTTCCGCGCCACGGCAGAGAATCAAATAGGAGTTATCTGCTGATTGCCCGATTGGCGCCTGCTGATTTTGCCAAAGATAAAGACTATCCCAGTAAACGTTGCGGGCGTCGGTGGTGATGTGGCACCCTTCGATGATAAATTCACCCTTAACGATAATGCCCTGACACGGGCCGTTGGTGATATTGACATTGGCGATACGAACGTCGTACGCGCCGGAAGTACCGGGGAATGAACCGCTGTAGAATACTGCGCCGGAATACGTTTCACGGCTGGTAAATGATTCGGAATTATTGCGCCAGTTACCACCGTCGAAGTTGACGTTCACGGTAGAAGAATAGCCGCCGTCGATATTCACGCACTGCGCGTTATGGCCATCGACGGCAATGTTCGTCCCGAGAAAATTCAGGTTGCCTGCGTTGGAGATACGAATACCGTTGGCGCCCGAGCCATTCTGTCCGGTTTTGATAAGGGTTCCGCCGATAACAGTCACGTTGCTGGTACCGCTGACCATGATACCGCGCGCGTTGTTTGACGTACCGGTGCCGAACTGGATCGTATCGCTACCGAGATTCAACACAACATTGCTGCCGTTGACAGTGATACCGTTGCCGGATGAAGTCAGCTTCGTTCCGGCGATGGTGAAGGTATCGTTATCGCTTGATGCAGTATACGGCAGTGATGAAATGGTAACTTGTCCGGCAAATAGATGCGAACTGGAAATAACTATCAGACAAACGACCAAAAACGGCAACAGACGCCATCCCTGTCCGCTTGTTTTGCGGATTTCACCAAACATCTTTTCCTCACATTCCCTATAAAAAACTTGTGGTATATACGGGCTGAAAGGAGCAAATCCAAGGAAAAATCTGCCAGCCCCGCCTTTGTTTTTGATTTTCAGAATCGGTCCCATCCGTTCACTCCTTTTATACATCCGATTAACTCGAAAAACGGAGCGAAGAAGCATCTTTTGTCAACACCTTCGCACCCTTTCTTGTTGTCGGTCATTCGGCCCGGAAGCATAAGTGCCCAAAGCCGTTAGTAGACAGATAAGCGGGAGTACAAGCGTTGTGCCGTCTCGGCAGAAATCTATAATATATTGATTTTCAGTTAGTTACGGGATCGTCAACAGGCGCTGTCCCAATTGCCCTGTTGAGTGGTTGAACAAATGCGCGAAACGCTTGCGCAGCGGTAGCACAGCAATAAGCGCAATTTCTGCGGAAATTAGAAAAGGCGCCGGCCAAAGGCGTAAAGTGAAAATGAGCTCTGTTTAGAAACCGTTACGCCTCGACTGGAAAGCTCTGCTTTCAAGTCAGCCGGTAGCATGCTTTTAGTCAGGCGGATCGATTTTGAAGAAGCGGTTATTGCTGCAAGCGCAAATTGAATCAGCGAAGCAATCGGATGCGGAGAATCGGAAATCGGGGAAATACGCAGATCGGTCAGATTCGTATCTGATACCCAAATTACTCCGGACATAACCTCGTATTCGAAAACGGCGATACAGCACTCTTTGTTTTGCAAACGAGCCTCAAGCGCCTTTGCTTCCGGTGAATCGAGTAAATAGCCGTAGAATGTTGCCAACGATGCTGTATCAGAAACCGTCAATTCCCGAATAACGGTATTCGCTTCACGGTTCGGTTTTGTCGGGTTAGCGGAAAGCGAGTAAGAAGGTACTTTTGAAATCCAGATTAGGTTTTTTAGTACCGAACCGATGCCGTACAGCGCAGCGCCGAAAACACCCCGCTCATGAATCGTGCGCAGGGTTCGGGTTTTCATTTCCTGCGCTTTCCGATTCTTGATCAAAGATTGGCCGAATGAGGTTTGCTTAATCCATTCATAGGCATCCCGCAGCTGTTTTTCCCATGTGCGGCCGTAGACGGTTATCCGGTAGTTGCGGTATTCTTCATCAGCGACCAGTTTTTTGTATGGCCCGGCTCCCCGCGCAAAATCGAGATTGAAACCATCTTTGATAAATGTCTCTGTCTGCACCAGTACATGCAGCGTCCCGGGAGATTTTTTTGCATAGTATTGATTGTAGGCAAGGGTGTAATGATAGATAATCCGGTTGTATTCGAAATTGAACGAGAGGGCTATCGGCTGGTCGTCGCAATACGACCCCATCAGACAGATTTCATTGCCTGATTGCAGGCGATGAACCAATTCCCGGTAGAATAAACGGAATTTTTCTTCGTGAAATTTGCTCGGCGTGGAAGTCGATTCCCAGCGAATACAATGCAAAAGGAACATTCGCCGTAATTCACGCTCAATCTCGCTCGGGTTGCTGATCCGGCGGACATCGAACCCACCCGCACCCTTGAAATAATTATAGCAGCGTTTCAAGTCATGGCTGCGACGTATACTAAAGGCCTGACGTTCCGCTTCGGTACCGGTGAAGAAAAATTGCAGACAGATATCCGATTCGACAATCTCAAAAAGTTCATCCGTCGGCGGAAGCAATTCCCGCAGAATTCTCAGTGAAGCAGAACTTTGATTTACCTGCTCGAATGAAATTTTATTCCAATGGTTTTTATTGGCCATGAGGTAATCGATAACGAGCGACCAGAGCAGTTGTTTGTCGGCACCGATAATATCGCCGTAGTCGGCATCGGGCGTGCCGATAAACTGCACTGTGCGCAGACGAAGCCAGGGAAGGCTGCTCGTGCGGATCATGAGCGGCGCCACTCCGATTATTTCATCTCCTCGCTTAACTGCTAAAATACATAGCTCATGCCCCTGTCCGAATGCACTCCACCAGCTGCGCAGCCAGGCATGAGTCAGAAAAATCGTGTTGATATCGCTTTGGGCAACCAGTGAATCCCAGACCGGTTTGAGGGCATCAAAACCGGCATCGCTGATAATACGCGTGACAACAGGATGTTGTCCGGTTGTTTGCGTTTGCTCTGGTTGCACGATTGTTTCGCTCATTTGCCAATCAGTTGGATGATGAAGTAATACAGTCCGGAACAGCGGGCACGGAACTCGCTATCGGAAACATCGCCGCCGATATTGACCCGTTTCATTTGGTATACGTCATCGCCGGGAGTATAGAGTCCGTCGATAGTGCTCACTGCCGCTTTACACCCAGCTTCTTTGACAATTGTAACAGTTTCGGTGTTAAAATCCTCTTTGCGGCCGTTCGGATAGGCAAAAAGCGGCGCGGTCGGAATGTTCCATTGTTGAAGGGCAGCAATACTGCCTGCTATTTCTTTTTTTTGTTCATCCCGGCTTTGGGTTGAGAGAATCGGATGCGTATTCGTATGCGCGCAGACTGTAAACTCAGCAGAATTAGCGAGTTCTTTAATCTGTTCAGGCGTCATCAACCCGAATGGATTTTGGCGCGGTTGCAATTGCTCAGTCGCTTTTACAATAGCGCCAAAGGTACTTTCTCTTTGGGCGTGGGGCATCGTTTTCATAGCTGTCAGTATAGTATCGACCCTTTTTACCCGGTCGTCAATGCTACCGGCCGGAATCTCGCCGAATCCTGTGGCGGTAAGATTTACCGGTTTTGACGGGTCAGCAGTAAGCCGGGAAAACAGTTGATCCGCCCAAATTAGTTTACCCTGTTCGGAAAGTTGTGGTACGACAAAGAGAGTAGCCGTTAATCCATTTTCTCGCAAGACCGGCCATGCCTGTTCATAGGTATTCAATAGTCCGTCATCGAAGGTTATAACTGCACAGCGGGTATCACCCGTTTTTTTTTGCACGACATCCGACAAACTTACCACACGGTATTTTGATTTCAGATACGCCATCTGACGAACAAATGCGTCTCGTGAAATAATGGTCCAACAGGAAAATGGGAGCTGCAATTCGACAACGCCATGATACATCAGGATCGGTATTTTGTTTTTATTCAACACTCGAAACAGCCAGTTGAGGCCAATCAAATCTGCGCATGACCAAAAGAGTTTCCGCATTGGAACTAACTCACTGATACCGGATGGTTTCCGGTTCGCCTGTATTGGTCAAAGGGGAAGGGGGAAAGCGCTTCGTTTGTGTTGTAATAATTCGGCATCCAGCCGCGATTGAACTTTGCCACTAATCCTTTTGTCCAGGGTTCACCATTCGCTTGAGCAATAGTTCGAATTGTCTGCTCCAGTTTGCGCGTTGATTCCTGACAGGAGATATGCTGCATCGCCCATGCTCGCGGGGTAAACTGGTTCGGATTGTTTTTGAACCAGAGCAGCGTTTCTGCAAATTTGCCGGCATCGACAATTTTGCCGGTCTGTTCGTTTATCCAGGCGTAATCGAGCCCAACATGGTCGCTCATAATAATCGCCGGAGTGTCGGCGAACATCCCTTCGATAATTGCTTTGTTGCCGCTTTCTTTGAGGGAGAGCATCAGATTCACGCGGGATTTACCAAAGAGGATATTGATATCCTTCTGGTCGACATCTTCCATAACCACTACCTTGTCCCGAACACCGTAATAGTCGATTTGATCTTCGATTGTCCGGCGGGTTCCGGCATAAGCCCCGCCGATAATCAGCGCGCGGTAGGTAGGATCGTCGATTTGTGTGAGCGCTTCAAATAACAGGTAATGCCGTTTTACTGGATTCCAGGTTGCGACCATTATACAATCATACTCTTTTTCAGCCGGAACAGGGAAAAAGGTGCGGTCATCGATCCAGGTACAGGGATTAAAATCAGCCGTTTTCAAGTTGCTGTCGAGCCGTTTCAGAAAACCGTATTCGGGTGGAACGGCGGCTCCGACAATTACCGATGCATTCGGGTACGCCGTAAACTGCAATACTTCCGGACGGCATGCGCCGTAATAGCTGAGTTCAAGGGCTAAATAATAATCATGTAGCACTCTCTCTAAATCGTAAGTTCTGCGGAACCATGAGTAGGTGTCGAGAAATTTGAGCAGGATAACACCTTTTTCATTCCCATTTTGCTCTTTCAATTTAATTAACCGGCGCTGATAAATTGATTCTTCGAGCGGTTCATGCGGTGGAACGAGGGCATCGATAATATCAGTTCGCAGCAGGTTCAGGTTTTTCAACAGCTTTTCACGAAGTATCTGTTCGTTTTCGGTAAAACTGTTGCGATGGGAGAGCATCAACAGTTTCGAACTCTGTTTGCGGCTGAGTGGATACACCAGCAACCCAAAAACGAGTAGCACGAAACTCACTAACCTGCCGAACCAGCGGGAATAGCGAATCTTCAATAGTTTTAGCGAAAAAAAGGTGCGTAGTTTTTTCATGACAGTATTCGCCGGTAAAAGTCCTGCGTGTCCTGAACCATCCGTTTGACGGAGAACCGTTCTTCGGCGCGCTGTTTTGCGGTTTCGCCGATACGTTTTGCATTTGGTAAATCAGCGAGTAATGCATCGACTTGTTTGGCCATCGCCGGTTCATCGTAGGAAGGAATGAGAAACCCGGTTTTTCCTTGCTCGATAACTTCGTTATTACCGCCGGTATCAAACGCAACTGAGGGTAATCCGGAAAATGCATATTCAACCAGTACGTTCGATAAGCCTTCCGACTCCGAAGTCAGAACACCCACTGAGAAAAGTCTCATAACATCATAGATATGATCCGCTGTGTAGTAAAAATGCACCCGGTCGCTAATACCGAGTGACTGAGCTAAGTTGGCCAACTGCTGCTTGTCCTGGCCGTAGCCAACTATCAAAAAGTGTGCGGTTGTGTGGGACATGAGCGATGCCATCCGCACGAAGCGGTCGACCCGTTTAATCGCTTTCAAGTTGGCAACGATGCCGACAATCGGGACTGATTCTGGAATGCCGAGCATCTGCCGGGTAACGGACGACGTCTGATTTGTTTGAGCGGGTGTTACGCCGTTGTAAATGACTTCGATATTTTGTGCCGGAATCGTTTCATATTTCGTAACTATGTTTTTGATCGCCTGCGCGTTGGCTATGCAGTAATGTGAAAAACGATTGAGAAAATTGGTCACGTGACGGCGGGGCTGCGAATACCACCAGCCCATATCTCGTCGGGAAACAACGATTTGCGGAACCCCCGCCCATTTACCGGCAATAACACCGAGGATGTTCGAATCGATAAAAAAGATTTGCAGAATATCGATCTGGTTTTTTAGGAGTTCCTGTTTCAACCGATTGATCCCTTTTATCGCGCCGATGGAACCGAGACTGGTAACATTCAACTGCTCGATAGGGCAGTTCACATGCAATTTATTGTCAAGCGGAACTGTCCGCATCGTGTAGAGAAACGGCGTAAACTGTGTCCGGTCGAGATTATTGATTAAGACAGCAAGTTGGTTTTCTGTGCCGCCGCCGCCGCCGAAAAAATCGATAAGATAGGCGATCCGTATCGGCTTAGATGATGATACAACCATATCCGGAATATATCGTCATTTTCGCGATGTTGATATATAGATATCGTTGAGCAATATCGCCTGACGGGTAAGGCTGTACCGCTCACGAAGAATCCGGTTTCCTTCTTCTCCGAATCGCCACATCAGTTTCCGATTGTCGATTGTATGCCGTAAAGCAGTCGAAAGCGCGGTAATATCATAGGGGGGAACGACGATTCCTGATTGACCGTCAATTATCATTTCCGGTATCCCACCGACTGTCGTGGCCAGTACGCCCAGCCGCTCGGCCCATGCTTCAAGGATGATGAGTGGCATTCCTTCCGAACGGGATGACATAACCAGCGCGTCCATCGTTTTGAAAACTGAGCGAATATCAGCAACAAACCCCATAAACTGGATTCGATCTTCCTGTTTTAGTGTTTTGACCAGCTCACGCAAACGATCTTCTTCAGGTCCTTGTCCGTAGAGATACACAACAAACGGCGGTGCATCGGCAGGAATACAGGCGATTGCTTCAACGAGAATATCGAATCCTTTTTCGTAGCTGAAACGCCCTGCGCCGATAAGTTTGACCGGACCCGATTCCGAACGATTCGGCGGTGTAGTCGGCAGTGTGGCAGTATCGACCGCGTTCGGCACTACAGAAATTTTATCAGTCGCAATTCCGCGATGAATCAATAATCGTTTGGTATGCTCCGAGACCGCAATAACGCGCGGTGTCCGCTTGAGCATAAAGGTATCGATAGCGTTGTAGACTTTGACTTTGAAATCTTCACTGGTAACACCGTGATAGTAAGCGATACGATTGGTTGGCAATCCGTTTGTCGCCCAATAACTGTAAAAGGTCGATTTGTAATCGTGAGAGACAATTAGATCGACTTTTTTGCTTTTGATAATATCCCGCAGCTGTGGAATAACCCGCAAATCACCCGGGAAAGACTCATGCAGCGCGACGGTCGGAATGCCACTGTTGGCACACTCTGTCAGAAATTTCGGTTGGACATTGTTTCGCGCATATGATCCGCAGATAAACTGAAACTGCGGCAGATGGCGGCATTGCCCGATAATTAATCGTTCCGGACTGCCGAATAAATCGGAACTGCGCAGGTGTAAAATCGTCATCTGCCGGCAATCCCTTGTAAAAACTGCTCAAGTGTTTTCGACAAACTATCCCAGCCATACCGGTCGATAACTAACTGCCGTCCCGCTTTTCCTAACTGTATTGCTGTTTGCCGATCGGCGATTAGCTGATTCACCGCCTGTGCGAATGTTTCCGGTGTGTCGGCCAGTCGCAAATGCGTGTTGTTTTCGATTTCCAATCCTTCCGCGCCGACCGTGGTTGAAACCACCGCTTTTTCCATACTCATCGCTTCCAAGATTTTCAATCGTGAGCCGCCGCCAATACGAAGCGGGACAATATAGACTGCCGCTTTGGAAATGTAGGGACGGACATCGTCGACTGTTCCGGTAATCTGCATTCCGGAAATTTTGCCCAGCGCCTGAATATATTCCGGTGGATTGCGGCCGACAAAGACCGCTTGTAAATCCGGGTGTGTTCGTTTCAAAATCGGCAAAATTTCCTGCGCAAAGAATTCGGCTGCGTCCTGATTCGGACGCCAGTCCATCGAACCGGTGAACACAAGCGTAGGGGAAGCGGCAGTTTCGATTTTAGGCGCGAAATAATCAAAATCGACGCCATTATCGACGACTTGTACTTTAAGGCGCGGATTCATAGCTTGGAGTTCATCCGCTTCTTTTTTCGATACGGCGGTTGCGCCATCGGCAGCGAGAAATGCATCCTGCTCGAACTTCGCTACTTTTGCATGCTGTTTTTGAATATACCACCGTTTAGCCGGATTCGTTTCGTTTTCGGCGTAACGGCGCCAAATATGGCTTTCGACATTATGTGCGACGATAACTTGCTTGATCGCACTATGCGGCCGGCCGAAAATCGCATATGGGCTCCACTCCGATAACAAGATATCCGGTTTTGATTGGTTCAGCAGCGATGCAAGCGCTTCGGCATATAATCGTGAATAATGACTGTCGACTATGTAGGGAAGCGGAGAGAGAAGATTTTTGGCCAAACGAAAATAAAAATAAAGTCCGGACTTTTCCGGAATCTGCGAAGGGACTGCGTATGGCTGAATCCCAGCCTGATGAAGCGCTTCATAGCTTTCGGAGTTACCTTCACCGTAGGCGAGATACCGGATTTCATGCCGCTTGGCTAACCGGGAAATAAGATTGTACGTACGGATCCGTTTGCCGGTATTAAGCGGCAAGGGGAATTCTTCATCCAGAACGATTATTCGCATCGGTTACTTATGGGTTACCAGTTTTTTGCGGCGGTCTAAAATTTCACCGGCGAGATCATCGACCGAACGTTTCGCTCTAAACAGTTGATCCCACAAATAGAGGTTCAGTAGCGTCCAATACAACATCGCCTGTGATGTTTGCCCGGTTTGCAGCGTGCGAAGGTTTTCCGCACCATAGGTCGATTGCGCCATATCGGCAATTGGCTGGAACAATGCACCGGGACGTGCCCAGTAATCGATTGAAAAGCCAAAGCTCTGTTTCGGGCGGGTAATCAACTGTTCCGGAAATCCGTATTGACGCATTAAGGTTCGGAAGGCATGCTTCGGTTCCGGTTTGTTCCAGTCCATTTTATGCTGCCAGGGTAGTTTAAACTGATACTCGATCAATTCCGGAATCAAAAACGGGTAAAAGAAAATGATTTTGCATTCCTCGGCTAACCGGCACCATTGTCCAAGCGGGTGCGCCGCTTGTCCGATAAAGGTAAGCGCAGTCAGACGGTCGTACATGCCGAGTTTCATGTACGGCTTCATAAATTCAACGCGCCCATCGTACGGCTTGCTTCCACCTTTGGCGAAAATAGTCTCGATCATATGGTGGTCAGCATAACGATACAAGGTCCAGAAGATATGCTGCGGATTGTTTTCGATTTTGTCACTGAAATCATGCGTCATAATTTCCAAGCGGCCATGTTTCAATCCTAATCCGTTGTAAGCCCAGCGCAGCGGAAGGTTGAGATGCGTAGAATTCAGGATTTTGAGAACGGTCTGGTATTTTGAAAACATGGTCATCATCGAATCGCCCGATAACGTGTCTGCCATCTGACCGCAGACTACTATATCACAGCCATCTGCACCGATTCGTTTGTACAGCAAATGCAAAAGCACCGTTTGCAGGTGATCAAGCGGTTCACCTGTTTTGGAAATTGTTTCGACTAAGCCGTACAAATATTCTTCTGCCGTAGGCGTAGTAGAAAGAGAAGGAATGCCTAAATGATCGGCCACTGTTTTTGCATATGGAATTTCCCGATCGTTCGGATCGATAGCGGAAAAGCTGGTTGTGTAGGATGGAATGGCCGGATGCGTTTTGACACACATTGCAGTCAGCAATGAAGAATCAACTCCGCCGCTCAGTAAGATAGCCGGTTTTTTGTATTCACCGAGCATACGGCTGATTTGTCGCTGCAGGATTTCACCGGTCTCCTGAATTCCTTCGTTGGCATGCTTCGGTTGTATCATGCTGTCGCGGAAACACCAGAGCTGTTCATCGAATTCGGCGCCGGTCGCAACGGTAACGGTAAAATTCCGTCCCGCAATCAATCGCTGAATATCGGTAAAAAGTGATCGGCGGGGTACAACGACCCGGTACGTCATATACTCCGGTTTCGCCTGTTCGGACACTTCAAGCGGAAGGCCGTGGGTTTGAAACTCAAGCGGAGAGGTAGCAATACACAATACATCCGGTTTCGAATGCAGATAATACGAACGGGCGTTGGTATAACTGTTGTATATACGGCAAATGCCCCGTGTGCAGTCGATCGTGATAAATACAAAGAGGTCATCATCCGGAATCCCGCCTTGCGGCGGCTTCGCTTCCAGTGATTCATACATCTGACGTGCGCGGGCGGCATCGATCGGAACGAGTGATTCTCCAACAACGATTGTGTTCCCCAGTTCATGCAGGAAAGCGTAATGCTGATTGAATGTAAATCCGACGGCGAGCGAGTCGCGAATGATACTATGGGAAGTAACCCCGGCTTTGGGTGCGCTTTGCGCGATAGCATGGGCAGCCGGTCTTACATCAAGATAGAACATGACATTTCCTTGTCGTTACTTTAGGCGATTATCGCGTATTGTTCACGGTAAACCGATATTTACCTGATTTCAGCGCCGGAATACTATCCACAAATTCAAAATCGATTTGCGCCTGCGTGCCAACCTGCGTGCGCATCATCGTTTCAAGTGGCGCCGTGTCGATTCGATCCAGCTCGGTAACAATTCGCACCACTAATCTGTCGCCCGGTTCCTGCACGACCTGAAACTGTTTTACTTCCGGACGGCCATAGAACAGATGGGTGAAAAACTCACCATGGATGAACTTGCCGTTAATCGTGATAATATCGGTCGAGCGTCCGGTTATCTTCGCAAGCCGCGGCCATGTTCTGCCGCAGGCGCAGGTACCGGTGCGGAGCTCCGCCATATCACCGATTCGATAGCGAATAAACGGAAACGCGAAATTAGTGAGATCGGTAACCACGATATATCCGGTTTCACCGGGCTGGACGCTTTGTCCCTGTTCGTTGACGACTTCAACGATTCTTCCGGAAGCAAAGGTGTGCATGCCATCATGCGCAGGACATTCGGCTGCTAAATGACTCACTTCCCGCGAGCCATAAAAATTGTAGACTTTGGTTGCAAACGCCTGCTCGATTGCCTGTCGCTGATGGTCATAGAGCATTTCGGCCGATGCCCGCACCGCAACCGGATGAATGTTAACTCTGCCACTCCGTAAAATTGCCTCTGCCGCTAAATGCAGTGATGAAGCATAGCCGATGATATAGGTCGGCTGCCAGTTATGCAGCATCGTAAGATATGCCGTCATTCGCTCGTTCGTAACGTTGAATGAATTGAGCGGGCGGACTCGCTTCAGTTTTATTTTCATCCGCTCACGGAACGATTGCTCGGCGAAATCCTGGTCTGCACCCCAGAAAGCGGCGGTTTTGTCACCAACGCCGACGTTCAACCAACTGAGATATAAGAACTCGAGCGCATCCGACCAGGCTTTGTAGTGACTATCCTGATAGAAATTGACCGGATTTCCGGTCGAGCCGCCGGTTGCATTACTAAATGTCGTGCGACCGGTTTCACAGCGAATATTTTCACTCTGCGTTTGAATATCTTCCCGGGTAAGGAGCGGTAACGATGTGATTTGCGAAAATGATGTCAGCTTATTTGGCAAACGGTCACGATAAAACGAAGATTTTGCTTTGGCTTGTTCCAACAGCGCATTCAAACGCTGCAATTGTACCTGCTGCAATTGTTCGATTGGTAAACGTTCCTCCTGCTCGACCATTTTAAGAATATCAAACGCCGGATCGTTGGAGAGCCGCGCCCGCAGACGAAGCCATGAAGTATACACCTGTGAGTAAAAACTGCTCATCGGTTATGCATGCGCCGTACTGGGTGTGGTTTCATTGGTGCTCGGTTTTTCATCCGATGCCGCTATTTGGTCATGCGCATGTAACATTGCGCTTAGGGCTGTGGTCAATCCGGCCATCATATACCAGGTATATCGGAAAAATGTGTGCCCAAACATACCCGATACAAACAGAGCGATCATCGAAATAAAAATACCGTTGGCGAAAGTACCGATCCAGCCTGTTTCTTCGTTTCCTTTCGTTTCGCGGATAATTCGCCTGAGCGTTCGGATATAATAATATAAAAACGTAATCCACATGGCAGTTCCCAGCGCTCCGGTAGAAGCAATAACCTGAATATACAGATTATGCGGGTCCATCCATTGGGGGGAACCGAACTCACCGGAGTTATACGCCCATGCGAACGCACCGGCGCCGACACCAAGAACGGGACGGTGAATCATCATTTGTATGCCCGCCTGCCAAATTTCCCAGCGACCTGATGAACCTTTGTTGATATCGGTCGCGACTTCGCCGAATCGTTCGTAACGGGCTTTGTATTGTTCCGGTAACATAAACCAACCGATGAACAAAAACCCGACTGTGGCCAGTGTATAGAGATATTTTTGTTTAGAATAGGAAATTGCGGCGAAGACGGTTCCTAAAAATGACACTAATCCACCGCGTGATGCCGTCAGCGTAATAAAGGCTATCATAATGATTGTTAATAGCGCGGTTGCCCATTTAGCAAAGAATTGGCGGTAGTAAAAGAACATAGCGACAATGAGCGGTACTGTTGCGGCCATTGTCGAAGCGAGGGTGTTCGGGTCACCGCCTGCGGAGGTACTTCCACTCAGCCGGTCGACATCCATGGTATGAACAAACGCACCGCCGAGATAATTTTTGAAAGCATCGAACGCGATATAGCTGATAAGCAGCACGAAAATCGACATGAAGGTAACGAATCGTTTTCGCGTGACCAGATTACAGACAATCAGATAATAGAAAATGATAAGCTTCAGAAAGTCCATCGTCGCTTCTATTGTTTGGCTTACTTCATATGATGTAAAAATAGAGAGGGCGATAACGATCATCAGCCCCAGCATACAGAGCGTGATTTTATCCATCGGCCAGATGACCCGCCCGATCGTGAATTTCTGATTAATGATCGTCGCCAACAGCGCAAATCCGCCTACCAAGAGTTCCAATCGCAAGGCGGCAAGAGAAGGAAACAGTTCGGCGGGTCGTAAAAGAAAGATTGCAAGATAGGCGACAAGGCCGTACATCGGGTATTTGAGAATCAAAAAGGCATTGAGTAAAACGATAATGGCAGCGATTACGATAAGCGGATTGACAAAAATAACGGTAATCGAAGCCGCAATGCAGATAAGCAGAAGCAGACTCCACCAGAGCAACGGAGCGGTAATATATTCATGCTGTTGGCGTGCCATTATGATATCATGTTTCCGGCATTCGGCGTGAGCCGATTATGCATTTGCGCCGCCCAGCTTGCGGCGTATGAAGCCGGGCAGGCGGCGAATAATACTGATTTTGTCATCCGGCTGTAATATAACCATCCAAAGGCCAACAAGCATGCAGAGAGTCATCGCGCCGGCATCGAGAAATAAATGGACCCAGGTGTCCGGAGGGTCCATATAGGCGACCAGATAGCCGATCGGCAGGGTAAACAAGGCTGCGAAAAACATCGAGCGGAACATTTCTTTATAGAAAATTCTTACCGGGGCGTTGATAGCTTTATAAAACATGATCGGATAAATCGCAGTGTAGATAATCAACTGGGAAATGACCGTTCCAATCGCCACGCCGATAATTCCCATCGTTTGCGCAAGAATGACTGAGAGCACAATTTTGATAACTGCCTCAGCTCCCAAAATATAGACCGCGAGTTTGTGGCGGGAAATGCCATACAACACTGATGTGGCAATCGTTTGCGGAATAGAAATAGCCGTCGGAATAGCCAGGAGGTAGAGAATGGTAACGGACTCTTCGAATCCCTTTTTTACCCACAGGTGAATGAAGGGGCTGCCTAAAATGAACATTCCGACTGCAAAGAACCCGGATAGATAATACAGGTAACGGGTCGATTTGCTGTATAAGCTGACAATCCGCTCGAATTTATTTTCAGCTTCGAAGTGGCTGATCGTCGGCACAATCGGGGTGGCAATGGCATACACCGAGGTTCGCAGCTGCATGAGCAATTGCGAGGCGATGGAATAGACGGCAACCGCTTCGACCGAAATGAACCGCCCGATAATAATATTATCGCTTTGATTGCTGATAACCCAGGTTGCCGCGACTAAAAACGAGAAGAAGGCATATGAAAACATTTCTTTGGTGGTATCTTTGTCAATAGCGGCGAAAGAAAAACGAACTTCCGGAAACAACCGTTTACGAACGGAACTCATCACGATTCGGCTCAGTAACTGAAGTACCAAAACCAGAACGGCCATTTCGATCAGGCCATATCCCATTTCCAGCAGGACAACCATCCCGACGGTCTGGAGGACTTTGGTACTGAAATTTATATAGAAGCTGATATCGAACCGATGGAACGGTCCGAGACTGGAGGAAGGCATCTGCACGAAATTAAGCGCCGTACTTAATCCTAAAATTAAAAGCGCCCACTGGGCAACATGGTCATATTCGGTCGGAATCTGAAACGAATGTAAAAATCCGAATACGACAATAACCGTTACGGCGAAAAACACAATCCCGACGATGGTGTAGATGCGAATCGAGGAGCTGAATACTTTGTTTAAGCCGACCCAATCTTTGACGGCGTAATATCTCGAAATAAAGCGGACAATCGACTGACGCATCCCCATATCCACCATTTCCATATAGGTGATAATGGAGAATAAGAGCGTCCAGATACCGTACTGCTCTTTACCGAGCTTATTGATAAAATAGGGAGTGAAAAAGAAGGTCAATAACAGCCCAAGCACCATCCCGGCGTAGGAGGTAACGAGGTTTTTGAATAATTGACCGACAACCGATTTCATGTGTTGCTTGTTTATACGGTAAAGGGTCGTTTGAGTGCGGGCAAAATTTGGTATTTACCCAGCATAATTGCTTTCGCCAACAGCGTGTTGTTTGCCGTCGTTGTGCTTGTGTGACTGCGGACACCACTTGCCCATTTTTGCTTGTATAGGCTCGAATCTCCTCCCATATCGAGCTGGGCAGGCTGATCTTTTGAAAATAGCTCCTGCAACAGGTCTAGTTTTAGATTTTCACCGGGATGATAGTACTTCAGGCTGGTGTCAAAATCTGTCCGAATGAGCGAATAGTTGTTCTGATAGGTCAAATAGTAATCGAATCCGACCGGTTTGCCGCCGATATGCAGAATGCGGATATCGACCCAGCCATGTGCCAATGCTTTCTGAGTGTATTGCTCGTAAAACCGTTTTTGTCCCGGCACCTGGCCGATAGCC
The DNA here is from genome assembly GCA_964464605.1 of uncultured Ignavibacteriales bacterium. Classification (GTDB taxonomy): domain Bacteria; phylum Zixibacteria; class MSB-5A5; order GN15; family FEB-12; genus CAYXJN01. The sequence goes on from CAYXJN010000005.1 coordinate 93,523, forward strand.
GATCCGGAATCCTGTTTCCAGCTTCGTGATGATACGTCAAGCATAGTTGACACGATATATTCAGGATTCGTTGCAGGATTGCAACGTTCAATTCGTGGATTTTCCGCTCTTTGCAGGCGATTTAAACACTCGGATTTGATAAATGTTCTTCTGTCACGGTGTAAGCTTTTCAAATAGTTCTCCCATGTACCGGAAATGTCTAAATACGGCGATTGACGGCCGTTCTGAGCGAAATAGCGAAGACTGCTTTGCGTGCCAAGAAAATCGGTATACCAATCGGTCATTAGCTGTGCGGATTCCATATTCTCCGTTACCAGCAGATCCCAATCAGGAATTGATGGGAACGAATCGAACAACCGCGCGGCATCGTTCTGCTCTTTCGCAATAAAATTGCAGCGCGGGGAGATCGGTGATTGCAGGAATTTGAGCAGTTTTGCCGAAACGAATTTGAACTTCTGCGTCGTGCGCATGAGGGGAGCAATAGAAACCAATTGCCCGTCCCGCCAGCCGGTTTGAATAGCGAGTTGCGGCCGCGTGTCCCTCGTTGTTATCCAGGTATCGAACCATTCATGGCGCATGAATACATGCGCCAGCGGGGTGCTGAGTACCAATTCGTTCCAAGCGTCAGCAAGGCTCTGGAACTCATCATATGAATCAATGAATCGAAACTGCTTCACGTAATCCCATAGTTGGCCGGTTTTTCGGAAATCGCTTAGTATATAAATCGGTTGAGAGTATAACAGTATTCACTCAGTATCAACGTTTTACACGCTAAAACTGGTTCCCACAAGGGACTGAGAAACTTTTGCCTAACAAAGAAAAGTGAGGGAGAAGATTTCGTTGACTGAATCGACAGGCAGAGAAGGGATAACGATAATTGCGGCTAAATGAAAACGCTTTAAGAGTCGTTTGAGCACCATCCGCCCAATCGGGCAGAAAATGGAATGATCGGCGCCAAGACCGGCTCCGATTCTACCGATCTTCATGAGATCATTCCCTGAAAGCGGGTAATCAACTAATTCCGGTTTTGTGCCAAATCCAAGCTTATACCCGGCCTTTCTGGCAAGGGTCAGGGTTTCCTGGGTAAATGAGCCTTCTGGATAGCAGATTGTTTCTATCGGCTGGTTCAGCTTTGCTTCGAGTACCTGTTTTGACTCAACCAGTTCTTTTTCCGACTGTTTGGCGCCGAGCAGTTCGAAGCGATTATGGCTGACCGTGTGTGAACCGATGGCAATGCCGGTTTGCGGGAGTTCCTGAATCTGCTGCCAGCTCATCGGATGAATGTTCAGCGTATACTTATTATCGATAATCGTTTCCCATTTTTCTAAAATAGCATCCCGTTCTTCCGGACATAAATCCGCAAGCGGCGCAATTAACTGGCGTCGAATTTCATATTTGTACTGGGCGAAATTGGGGCGATACCGTTCGAAGACTGCTTTTACTTTTTCCGGTAATTTGGTTTCTTCGATTGCCTGTTTCCACACGTCTCCGTCACCGTTCAGGTTGTTTAGCACGTTAGTAACCCGCAGATGGTAAAACCGCTGGTCGGTATCAACCATGCCGGTTGGTATATACGCAACCGCAGGGAGTTTGCGTTCCCAGAGAATCGGGAATGCATATGTCCAGTTTTCACTGTCGCCGTCATCGTACGTCAACAGCGCGAGCGGCTTACTCTGCGTTACCGTTTCTTTGCCCGTAACGATATCCTGAAAGCGAGAGAGCGGGATAATCTCAAAATAGCGAGAGATAATTTCAATTTGACGGTTGTATTCTTGAAGCTGTAACCCTCGTTCGTAACCCTGCAAAAATTCCGGACGGTTTGGATCAGGCACAACCCGGTGATAGGCAAAAACAGCAACAACCGGCTTTCCTTCGATACGGGAAACAAGCCAAAGCAAAAACCGCCAAAAACCAGAATGGTAGGCTAGCCACGAACAGAGTTTAACACCGACGTTTTTCATAGGTATGTGTCTGCGTGTAGTACAGTATCTAATATATGACTAATAGGTGCATCATTCAACAAAGATGCGTCTTCTAACGCAAAAAAAGATGCGTCAAATATTGTACATACCTCGGGGTACATAAAATCCGGCATAAAAACAGCCAGTTGATGCTCTGCTTGGACATAATTGGACATATGCCCAGTATATCGGCAGTTTTTTGGCGATTCCGAAGGGGAAGAAAACCAGGGTCAGTTGGCGGAATCAGGTGTCAAAATGAGCGTTTGAACACTGTGGGCAATGACTTGCTCATGCGTAAATGGCAGATTCCACCGGCGACCGGACTCCCACAGCGGGAAAAAGTCAAAGAAATGGTCGCTCATGGGGTTACCGGATTCTCCGGCCGGCAAAACGAGGGTTGCCTCGTCGATTTTTGCGAAATCGACAATAAACCGCATACTCGGGGCGACAATGGTTCGAAATGAACCATCCTTTGTCGGGACGGCGAAAGCGGCGTTAAGTGTTCCGGACGAACCCGCCCACGGCCACGGTCCTTTTCGTAATTCCAAAATCGAACTGACCACCGGCACTTCGGCGAAAGGATGCTGCATCGCCAAGCTGTTTATATCCCCCCAGCGGTTATTGCCGAGATCACCGACTGCGTTTTTCATAGCGGAAAGCAGAGTTGAATCATCGGGTGCGGCGTTTTCGCCGAAAATTTCATCCTCAAGCCAGATTGTCCGGACACCCCGGGCGAGTGAATCGCCGACCAGGGATGCATGCGACGCCAGCTTCAAATGGCGGATAAACAGCTGGATGACCGCCGTCGGACGCGATTCCAGATCGGTAGCGCCATCCCATTGAGCGACCGTATCGGCGAGTGCCGCATTCCCCATCTTTCGTAGCTGATCCGCCGCCAGATTTTTCCAGCGCACGAGACTGAAATCATGGCAGTCCATCTGGAACTTCTCGCAATCCCGCACCGAAACAAGAACTGCCGAGTCAAGCAGATGATTGATCCGCAGAATCCGGTCGGCGGCAAACGAGCCGGGAAGTTCATAGGGGAGATTTGTCGCCGGGATATTATTACAGGATGCCAGCCAACCGCGGGGCGGGTTATAAGCATGCGGAGTCATTTCGAGTGGCCAATACCCGCGCCATTCACACGTACTGTCACTTCCGTTGAGTGGTGCATTACTGTTTGGCAACGGTCGAATCGGGATTGGCGTACCTAACTGGTAACCGATATTGCCTTGTTTATCTGCGTACATCCAATTGGCATCAAGCGCGCCAAGCGTGGTAACAGCGCGTCGGAAATCTTCAAACTTGCTGACCGTTCGCAGGGCAAAACCGGAACTGACCGCCTGATTTAAATCGGCATCATACCCTGCCCAACGCTGCGATATAATTTCTTTGGTGGTGGAATCTTTCCAGATAACCGGACCATGATGGGTCAGCCAGACCTGCTCGACATGCGGGGAATCAATGCCGTGAATGAACAGCGTTTCGGGAATAACAGAAAAGCTGCGCCACGTTTCACCGCTCCAGTAAACGAGTGAATCCTCCGCCTGAGTCGTTTCCCGATAATATTCGGTGACATCGATTCCGGCGGCGGTAAAGGCAAAGGCCGCTTTGCCGTTGTGTCCCATCACCACGAACGGTAATCCGGGCAAAGAAATTCCCACAGTGCCGCTTGAATCTGCTGCTATGTGTAAACCCACCGCATACCAGAATTGCGGGAGCCGGCCGATTTCAAGATGCGGATCGGATGATAAAATCGCATTTCCGGAACTGCTTTTACCGGGGCTAATCACCCAGGCATTCGAACCGCCGCTTGGGGTAGTTAGTCCCGGTAAAATAGCCTGCGCAGTCGCATGACGGAATTGATCGTCGATATCAAAAAAGCTGATTGAAGAATCAGTCGGTACGGTCGGCGGCGCCCACGATGGATATTTTGTGCTAATCGTGTTGACACTTCCGGCTCCCTTGGTTTTGTACAATTCCAAAAACCAGCTATCACGGTTCTGCAATGAATTGGAAAACCAGGTTTGAAAGCTCAGGGCGGCAAGACAGTCTTTGACTGTCCATTCAGTGAAGGGGATGCCTAAGATTTGAAATTCGAAGGGAAGCGCTTTACAGTTTTTGACATAGAAATTAACCCCATCTGCGTAAATCTGTAGACGCTTTTTGTTTTCTTCCGTTAGCGTTGCCATCGCGCTGTCGGCAAGGCGATGGTGACCAATTCGGCGCGCTTCCAAATCATATGATAAAGAAATTGGTCCCAGTAACTCAGAAAGTTTCCCCTGCGAAATACGGCGGATAAGCTCCATTTGAAACAGGCGGTCGGATGCATGCAGCCACCCCATCGAAAAAAGCGCGTCCTGTTCATTCTGTGCCCATACCTGCGGAATACCGAGACTGTCGAAGGTTATTTCAACCGGATGCGAGAGTGCTTCGACGGTTATTGATCCTTCCCGCTGTGGAACGGAGTTGTGGAGCGTGACATACACATACAGCACCGCTCCGGCAAGCATGCTTGCCAAAAGAAGCAGGACAGAACGAAGGATGGTTTTCGTACGGGGTTTCACTAATTATTAATACCGCAGGCGGGGGCGGGAATACGGCCGCCGCGACGGATAAAATCGGCAGAGGAAAACCGGGAGACCGGCATAATCGGGGCGGTTCCTAAAAGGCCGCCATACTCGACTGATTGACCGACTGTTTTGCCGGGAACCGGAATAATACGGACGGCAGTGGTTTTGTTGTTCACCACACCGATAGCGGCTTCATCGGCAATAATCGCCGCGATAGTTTCAACTGGTGTATCACCGGGAACAGCGACCATATCAAGTCCGACTGAGCAGACAGCCGTCATCGCTTCCAATTTTTCAAGTGATATTGCACCTGCTTCGACTGCGCGAATCATACCGGCATCTTCAGAAACCGGAATGAACGCGCCGGATAACCCACCGACAAACGAGGAAGCCATCAACCCTCCTTTTTTCACCGCGTCATTCAGCAGCATGAGCGCTGCCGTAGTGCCGGGTGCGCCGCAGCGTTCGATTCCCATCGCTTCCAGAATATCCGCAACCGAATCTCCTTCGGCGGGAGTGGGGGCTAACGAGAGATCGACAATCCCAAACGGAACGCCGAGCCGTTCGGATACTTTTCGTCCTGCCAGTTCTCCCATACGGGTTACTTTAAAGGCAGTGCGTTTGATAACTTCAGCCAGCGTTCCGATATCACAGCTGCCTGCTTTGCGCACGGCGTTGAGTACGACGCCGGGGCCGGAGATACCGACATTGATAACCACTTCCGGTTCGGAAACGCCATGAAAGGCACCGGCAATGAACGGATTGTCTTCTACCGCATTGGCGAAGACGACCAATTTGCAGCAACCGAGCGCATTTTCCGTTTTGGCGGCGGTGTCTTTGATGATATGACCCATCAGCGCGATCGCATCCATGTTGATTCCCGCTTTGGTCGAGGCGACATTTACCGATGAGCAGATTCGTTTAGTGGTAGCAAGGGCATCCGGAATCGATTCGATTAGGTTGCGATCACCGGTGGTCATCCCTTTTTGTACTAATGCGCCGTAGCCACCTAAATAATCGATACCGAGTTCTGCTGCGCAGTTGTCGAGTGTTTCGGCGATTTCGATGAGGGTCCCTTTATCATGTCCGCTTCCGACGATACCGATCGGGGTTACAGCGATTCTTTTGTTCGCGATCGGAATACCGTAATCGGCGGAAACTTTCTCGACGGTTTTGACATGATGCTCTGCTTTGGCAAGCAGTTTGGCGCGGATATTGGCGATTAATCGCTTCGGGTCGGAAGTCGCACAATCCAACAGCGAAATGCCCATGGTGACGGTACGGATGTCGAGATGCTCGACTTCCGTCATATGAATCGTTTCGACTATTTCCTGCGGATGGTATGACATAAAATTATGTACGAACGAAAAACGTTAAATACGGTGCATGTAGCGGAAGATGTCTTCATGCATGATGAACACCTTCATGCCCAGCTGCGTTTCGGTATCTTTGATCCGGTCACGTACCAGCGCAAAGTCCATTTTGCAGTCCTGAATATCGACAATCATGATCATCGAGAAAAAATCCTGCATGATTGTCTGCGAAATATCTTCGATATTGCAGTGCAGTTCCGCCAGCACTTTGGTAATGGCCGCGACAACGCCCGGGCGGTTTTTGCCGAAGGCCGCCACGATCACGCGGTTGCTTTGTCCCTGTGATATCTTGTTGTAAAGCCCGGAAACATCGCTCCCCGGTTCAGTGAAATTTGCCAGTGAAGATTTGGAATCCCGTGATGAGGCCGCGCAGGTGACAGCAGGAATCGACGGATTCCCCTGATCCTGTTTCATCGAATCGACGACTGAGTCGATTACCCGGCGGAGCGCTTTGGCATCAAGCGATGCGCCCATCCGCCCGACAACAATTTCCGTAATCCGGCTGATTTCCTGTTCAGAAAAATTCATGTGTTACGCGCGTGATGAGAATTGCGAACGTTCGGTGTATCGTTCGATCAGTTTTGCGGCGACGAACCCGATGATGATACCGGCAACGAATGAAGCCAGCCATTCCAGACGGCGTTTGGTTTGTTCGCTTAACGGTTTCATCCGGCTTTTTTCTTGTAATGAATTTTTTCGGGGTCCAAATCGCCGGTATAGAAGCTCGACTGTACTTCGTATTCGTCGATGATTCCGGTAACGGCTGCTTCGATGGATGCGTTCTCATTCCCAATCGCCAAACGAGCGGCGCGGCCATAGGCGACAATCACCACTTCACCTTCGCCTGCACCGAGTACATCGGCTGCGACAACGGTATCGGTATTCGGTGCTTTTTTCAGGTTAATGGGCTGGATAATGAGAAATTTGAGGCCATCGGTATTCGATGTTTTTCTCGTTGCCCAGAGTGTGCCGACGACGCGCCCGATAAACATGGCTAACCCAGTTTCAGCGCGCTCTTGAGGGCATCCACCAACTGCGCTTTGCCGGCCATCGAAATTTCCCGTCCCTTAATGCTGAGGTTAGAAACGGTGCGGGCTAACTGACGAAGTTCAGTAACAGTCATGTTTTCAAGTTCATGCGCGGAGGTTGGCTGCTTGATACTATCGCCGCCATATTGCGAGTCACTGTGAATCGAGCTTAAGGCAGGGCGATTATCGGGATTGTATTTCGATACATAACGCGCATCCGGCAGTATCGTTACCAGTTCATTGTCCGGGCGGGGGATAACAGTGGTAGCGACCACTTCACCTGCTTGTTCTGCTGCGCGAGCGCCGGCTTCAACGGCTGATTGCACTGCGCTGAGTTCACCTTCAATGCGAAGGGTAAGATAGGCGGCATCGGTAACTTCAGCGGAAGATACCACCACACCGGCCGCTTTTGCTGCTGCATCGGCGGCGACAATCGCGCCGATAAGGCCGTTTGTTTCGATAAGTCCAAGTGCGAACATTGTCATTGGCCGAAGATACCCGCATTCAAACTTTCTGTAAATGAATACTTAGTGACGTTGTCACCTTTCTCTTTTTGATCGCATGATTTACCCCAAAAAGAAACCACCCGTATCCCCCTCGGACACGAGTGGCACCCACCAAAGAGAAAAGAACAGACCGACTGCTTTACAGCGTCGGATTCAGGACACAAAATGTGTCGCAAATTTTTTGCCGTACCGATGTGGATAACGTGACCGGTTGTCGTATCGCATTGCAAGTCATTGCGTTACAGGGAGTGCGGCGCATCGAATGTGATGGAAATGAAAGAAAAAGTCGTATGATTTTACGAGCAGGTTGATCTAAATGAAAACGGTAAGCGATTGTTTTGTAATCACTTACCGTTTCATTTTGACTCTATTTGAGAACGGTACGAATTTCAGTAAAATTCGTGAAACCGTACGTTCTTTTGTCGTCTAATGGAGCGCAACTCCTTCAACATGAATCTGGTACCGCTTGATCTTCGAACGGACCGTTGCTTCATGAATTCCGAGCAGGCGGGCAGCTTCGGATTTGTTTCCTTTTGCCGCCAAGAGTGCATCGGTAAGCAGCTGACGTTCAAATTGCTCAATGCGATCGAAGAAGGTGGTCGATTGGACCGCCGTCGTGTTGGTAAACATCGGCCGGGCGAGTTCAACCAGATCACCGTTACCCAGTTCTTCTGCCTGAGCTTCCAAGCGTTTCACTTTGTTATAGAGTTCGCGCACATTACCCGGCCAATGATAGGCAAGGAATGTTTGTAACAGTTCTGCGCTGACTTTAAATCCGCGCTGTCCGAGTGTTCCATTCGTAATGAACAGATCAAGCAGCAGCGGGATATCTTCTTTCCGTTCACGCAGCGCTGGGATATAGTGAATATCTCCGTCACAGATGCGGAAATACAGATCACGGCGGAACAGACCGCCTTCAACAAGCGAGGTCAAATCCCGATTTGTGGCGCAGATTAGGTTGATATCCAGTTTGACGGGTACCGTGCCGCCGAGCGGAGTAACTTCCCGACGTTCGAGCACACCGAGCAGTTTGGCCTGTAAATGAAGCGGCATGTCGCCGATTTCATCCAGAAACAATACACCGCCGTTGGCCGCGACGAACAATCCGGCTTTGTCCTCACGTGCGTCGGTAAATGCACCGCGGCGATAGCCGAACAATTCCGATTCCAAAAGGGAGTCAGGTACACCGGCACAGTTGATCGACACAAACGGCGTTCCCGGGCGAACCTTGGAATGGAAAAAACGCGCCATCTGATCTTTACCGACACCTGTTTCTCCCGTTAACAAAACGGGAAGATTGGAGCGTGAGCCGATCAGCACGATCTGCTGTTTTACCCGTTCGACCGCAGCACAGCGAGTGATGAAATCAGCACTCTGCTGTTTGCTCTGATCGCTGCCGGCGATTTTGCGCTGATTGGTTTGTTCGAGCGCTTCGCCGATTTTATCGATCATCGTCGTGTGTCCGGATTGCGCGTAATATTCTTCAGCGCGAATCAGGTGCAGTACCCGTTTGTTGACCGGTATAGCAGTTGCGCAGCCGGCAAAGTATAGGATTTCCGCTTCTTCGAATCGCACACCGGATTGACGGGCTGATTCGATTGCACGGGCCCAGAATTCCTTTGCGGTTTCCTGCTGTGTTTCCGCTTCGGCAATCATGGCTAAAATGCGGTGCAGTCCGGCAAGATCACCGGTATTCGGCGTTTCCTGCATGACCACGATCGCTTTCTGCGCCAGCTGACGGGCAGTGCGATAGTCACGAAGCGAGAGATTAGTTTCGGCTAATTGGCGCATCACGCGCGCGGTTAAACCGGAATCAGGCAGTACCTGTTCGGATAAACGCAACGCATGAGCCAATACCTGTTTGCTTTCTTCAAGCAAACCCATACGGCGGCGCAGTTCGCCGATGTAGCTGTAGTACATCACTTCATCTCGCTTGTCGCCTGATAAACGGAGCGGTGTTACCGCTTCGCTCAAGGTTGCATCCGCTTCGGCATAATGACCGGATTGGATACAGGCGTAGGCGTAGGACATAAGGGCACGGGCTGTTTCGGCATGGTCACGCAACGCGCGGGAGAGTTCGATATTGGTGCGCAAATGCGCTTTTGCGGATTGCAAGTTTCCGGAGAACAGATGGATACGGCCGATATTACCGGTCATCAGGGCAATTTTTGCCGTATCGTTAAGTTTGTGCGCGATTTCCAGTGCATCGGCCAGAACATTCAACGCATTTTTCAAATCATGCTGCTTGAAATAAATTCCGGCGAGACTGTTCAGCGCCCGCGCCTGACCTTCCAACAGGTCAAGGCGACGGAAGAGTGATTCGGCATCACGGAATGCCTGTTCCGCTTCTTTCGGTTTATCACTCTTTTTGAAAATATTGCCCAGCACGAAGAAAACTTCTGCGAGTTCCGCGGTTTCTCCGTTTTGGGTAAGGAAATGCTGCGCCATGCGGGCAGCTTTTAGTGCGGCTGTGAGGTCAGCCAGCGCGCTGTATGCAGAAGCGGCCATTCTCATGAGAATGCCGGATTCTGCATCGGCTCGCTGTTCAATAACGGGACGATGAATATCCACGTACCGGACCACACCCGCAAAATCCCGCTTTTCAAGTAATGTCGCGGCTATGCGAACATCAAATGATGTGGGATTCGACGATTCTGTGAAGGTACGGTTCATCAGTTAGCTCCTCCATTTTTAACGGAGCTGTTGTCTGACGGAGCGGGTTGCGGAGCAACGCGCGGCTGTTTTGGTGCGATCAGGAGATTGAGTAAGGTGTTCGAAAGCCAGATTTCAAACCGCGGTGAAAGCGTAGCGCTTCGCATTGCCTGACGGCCTGCTTTACCGCCGCCGTTACCATTCGTGCCGGAGCCATCGCCACCCCACGGGTGATCTTCATTTTCCACGCCATTTTCGGTATTAGCCGGACGGTGGTAATACGGACTTTCCCGTCCGTCTATATCCCCCACAAAAGCAAGGGTGGCAGTGAAGAGCATACTCAAAGTGAGTACAAATGAGCGTTTCATGGACTAAGGCTCCTTTCCGAGGTTTTATAAAATTACCGGTTAGGTATTTATGTATTCGAATACATGGCGGGTGAGGCAATTCGTGAGGGGAATGCTATGTACATCCTTGTCAGCATCCATACTGTATGATAGCACTTGGTCTACAAGTGTCAATGCCGAAATGCGGGTGATATGTTTGGCGTTGTTATCGAGGGGATTCCTGTTGCTACGGGTTGTATCTTTAGCTTGCACTGGTGAGTAAATAATTCCTATCTTGCAGGCTCTGTTTGACTTTTAAACGTGTAACCTAAGGAGCGGATTCCGCATGTCGCTGGAACGCCAGAAAATAGAGACCATTTTCCTCGAAGAGGAGATGAAGTCTTCGTATCTCGATTACTCAATGTCCGTCATTACCAACCGGGCGCTGCCCGATGCCCGTGACGGCTTGAAACCTTCCAACCGCCGCATTTTGGTCGCTATGAATGACCTCAATTTGCAGCCGGGCCGCCCCCACAGAAAATGCGCTAAAATTTGCGGTGATACCTCCGGTAACTACCACCCGCACGGTGAGCAAGTAGTCTACCCGACCCTCGTTCGTATGGCGCAGGATTTCAACATGCGCTATCCGCTGGTGGACGGGCAGGGGAATTTCGGGTCAATCGATGGTGACGGTGCTGCGGCAATGCGTTACACTGAAGCCCGCCTTACCCCGATCGCAGTCGAAATGCTGGCTGACATGGAAAAAGAGACCGTCGATTTCATGCCGAATTACGACGGCACTCTGCAGGAACCGAAAGTACTTCCCGGTAAATTCCCGAATCTGCTTTGTAACGGAACATCCGGTATCGCCGTCGGTATGGCGACTAACGTCGCGCCGCATAATCTTCGCGAAATCGCTCAGGCGATTATCAAAGTTATCGATGACAGTGAAGTCACGGTTCAGGATCTCCGTCGTATTGTCCCGGGGCCGGATTTTCCGACCGGCGGTATTATTAACGGTCGTGAAGGAATCCGTCAGGCGCAGGAAACCGGCAAAGGGCATATAATGGTTCGCGCCCGGATTTCGTCTGAAAAAATGAAGTCCGGCAAAGAGGCGCTAATCGTCACAGAAATTCCGTATCAGGTCAATAAATCGAACCTGCTTGAAAAAATAGCGGAACTGGTTCGTGATAAACGGCTCGAAGGTATCTCTGATCTGCGGGATGAGTCCGATCGTGACGGTATGCGTATCGTTATCGAACTCAAGCGTGATTCACAGGCTGAGATCGTTATCAACCAGTTGTACAAACATACGCAGCTGCAGACGACATTCTCGGTTATCTCATTGGCGCTCGATAAAGGGGTGCCGCGTCTGTTGAATCTGAAAGAGCAGATTCAGCTGTTTATTAACCATCGCCATGAAGTCGTTATCCGCCGTACCAAGTACGATCTGCGTAAGGCGGAAGAGCGGGCGCATATCCTTGAAGGGTATCGTATCGCGTTGGATAATATCGATGCCGTTATCGAGCTCATCAAAAAATCGAAAGATACCCCGGCGGCTCGCGATGGGTTGATGACCAAATTCAAACTCTCTGAAATTCAGGCCAACGCCATTCTCGACATGCGGCTTGCCCGACTGACCGGGTTGGAGCGGCAAAAAATTCAGGATGAGTACGAAGAGATTATCAAGAAAATTCAGGAGTACAAAGCGATCCTCGCCTCAGAATCCCTTCGCATGAAGATCATCAAAGATGAAACGAAGGATTTGGCGGAACGGTTCGGCGATGAACGTCGTACCGAAATCCAGGATGCAGCCGAAGAATTGACGGTTGAAGACCTGATTGCAGAAGAAGAAATGGTAATCACCATTTCGCATATGGGCTATGTCAAACGACTCTCCGTTTCCCAGTATCGCAAACAACAGCGTGGCGGAAAAGGTGTGATCGGCATTGAAACGAAAGAAGATGATTTCGCTGAACATCTCTTTATCGCCTCAACTCATGATTATATTTTGTTCTTTTCGACTAAAGGCCGCTGCTATTGGGTGAAGGTGCATGAAATTCCGGCTGCCGGCAAACTGGCAAAAGGAAAACCGATCGTCAATATGTGCCGGATGGAACCCGGAGAAACTGTTACCGCTTTCTGCCGCACCCGTACATTCACGCCGGATAAGTTTATCATGATGGCGACCAAGAACGGTCAGATCAAAAAGACCTCGCTCGATGCCTTCTCTAATCCGCGTATCACCGGTATCAATGCGATTGACCTGCCGGATGATGATGAACTGATTGAAGCAGCGCTCACCGACGGCAGCAATGAAGTCGTGTTGGCTACCCGTATGGGCATGGCGATTCGGTTCCATGAAGAGCATGTCCGCGCGATGGGACGTACTTCGTATGGCGTCCGCGGTATATCGCTTGATAAGGGTGATTATGTTATCGGAATGGTCGTCGTCAAGCGGGACAGCACGCTGTTAGTCGTAACCGAAAACGGCTATGGCAAACGTACTTCGATTGAGGACTATCGTATAACTAACCGTGGCGGTAAAGGGGTTATTAACGTGAAAACCTCTGACCGGAACGGGGAAGTGGTTGCGATTATGGAAGTGCTCGATAATGATGAACTGATATTGATTACCAAAAACGGTATCGCCAATCGTCAGGCTGTCAGTCAGATAAAAGTCATCGGTCGCAATACCCAGGGCGTGAGATTGATCTCGCTTAAAGGGGATGATTTAGTGACCGATGTCGCACGAGTTGTCAATGAGGATGCGTAAGCATCCTCATTGATCGGTATATTGCAAGGTGTAAACGCAAATTTTCAATCGCAGAAAACTCACTCACGGTCCCCCTACAACAAGGTGGGCGATCTAGCCTGTCTACCTTATTCCAGTACCCTAAAAGAAGGAAGACAGCAATGAAAATACTGACCAAAGAAAATGCGAGCGAGATGCTGGGCGGAAAGCCGCTGGATAGTTTTCTGGATGAGCTTTCGACTCGCCTGCGCCTCGTCCGGGATACGTACTCGATTCCGCCTTCTGCTTTCGCAATGGCGGATCTGTCAAACCTCTTCGCGTACCTGCTTCTCAGGGGCACTAACGTCTGCATCTATATTTCAGACTGGGGCATGTGGGGAGAAGAGAACCTTGACCTGCTTTACGCCTACCGGCGTTCTTTCGGTGATAATCGGTTTCTGATAGAAGCGCCGGTCCATCTGTTTGAACAAAGAGAAAAAGCTGCCTTTGTCAGCATTCTCGCCGTGTCGTTTTATTCCGTTTGGGACGCATGGGTCTTCGATTTAGAAGGAAAGGCGCTCGTAAGGATCCACCATCATGGATGGCTTGAGGTTCGGACCAATGATGAGGAATCCCGCGAAGAGTTTGCTAGTGAGTTGGACAAATTCAAGATTAGCTTCTTGCGCAGCGGCGGTTAGATGGCAGTGTATACAAGATGATATCAAAACTCGGTGCTGAAGCCGATACTCGGGAAAATTCCTAAGTCATAAATATATTTGCGACCGGTGAATATTACCGGATTGGCACGGTTGGTCACGTTGCTAACCGACGCATACAGGGCAGAATTTCCAAAATCAACTGAACAGTGCACGTTAAGCGCCGCGTTAATCGGAAACTCGCGGGTGTTTTCACTGCGCAGATAATTCTGGTAATAGGATTCCGTATAGCGGTCTTCGGTGTTTGATGGCAGAAGAATGTAATTGGAATGATCCGGAGAGTACGGGTACCCGGAACGGATTTGCAAACTGCTGCCGACCGTAAACCGGTTGGAGAAACGCCATTTGGCATCGAGCATAAACCGGTGCGGCGAACTTAAATCATACGGCGCTTCGATCCCGTGCGTCTGTTTGATCGCGTGAGTGAATCCGTAATAGGTGTAGATATCCAGTTTATTATGAATGATATTTTTCAAATCAAAACTGATATCGGCGCCGGTAAAAGCCATCGTTCCGTTGGAGCGCATAGTAAGAAAACCGGGTTCAGGTACCGGGACCGGGTCGTCGTGATTGATCTTGTTAAAATCGGGCGTAAGCGTCGGGTAACGGTCAATTTCTTTTACGAAGATCGTTCCGCGAACGAACCGATGGGACAAATGAAACGATGCCAAATACGTATTCACCGGTTCAAGATATTCCGCGCTGGCGCGAGTAAGTACCTGATACGGTTCAAGTACCCGTGTAATCGGGTTTTCGGCGAACGTTCCTAAAAAGAGTTCGGCAGTCGTCTGTTTAGTAACGGCAACGGCAAAACGCTGGCGAAGGGCTACGGCAGATGGATCCCCCAATTCACTGAAGGTATGCACCCGAACGCCGCTTTCAAGAGTCAACTTGCCGAACTGCTGCGAAAGTGAAAAATATCCGGCATAGTTTTGGGCGTCAGCGGTGTGGTGGTATGTCCCGTACAGCATATTCAGTTCGGGCGTGTAGATAAACGGGTTGTCGGTGTTAGCATCCGGCGGCAAGAAATTCCAGTTCTGCTGTTTCAAATCGGTCATGCGGTCGAAAATCATTTCCGCTTCAAAGCCGATTTGGAATTTCCGGTCAGCATACACCAACTCAGCGGCGGAGTTGGCATTTATCGTTTTGCTTTTTTCTTTTAAGTCACCGATAACTTTCGAGGGTTCATTCTGCCAACCGTTGACGGAGTAACGCTCATCGGATTGCGTGTATGACACCGCGGATTTAACCGAAAGTGAACCGTTTAGCATCATTTCATCCCGCACGCCGATATACTGCCGGGAAGTCGCAACATAGGTTTCAATGCCGGGGTCGCCATCGTTGGGGGCACGTTCATATTTTAGATTGTCAGTGACATCGTACCCATCGACAAACAATGAGCGGGTGCTGTTTACTTTGTAACCACCGGAAACGAAAATATCGCGGAATTTGGTTGGGGGGATTTTGTCTCCTTCTTTCGTCGAGTTGAATGTTTCGGCGAATTGATCGACTATCGACTGGCGAATTGAACCGAGCGCAAAAAAACGGTCGCTGCCGTACCGGTAGGAACCGGTCGCTTCAAGCAAGGAAAGATAGAGGTCTCCACCGATTCCTTGATCGAATGGTGTCGGGGTTTTCAGCTCGACGACGGAGGGGAGGCCATATTTGGCGGAAGTTCCCTGTGGATAAAACTGTACGTTGTCGACAACCGATAACGGCAAAATCGAAAACAAGCCGTAGTGGTTCGGATCAGCGCCCATACTGCTACCGTTGATAAAATACTGCGGCGAGGTTCCATTGATTCGCAGAGTGGAAGAATGAGCAGAGCCGCGACGGCTTATCTGCGGTTCCTTGAGCGAAGTGAGCGGGTTGGTGGAAACCAGAGACTCTCGCGCATCTTGACGCAGCCGGTGATGAGTGATCGATTGGGTAAGCGCATCCCGTGATTCTTGCGGTACCACCGTAATACTTTTCAGTTCGACTTCTTTTTCCTGAAGCGTAATGATGTAGCCGTCGGTATTTGGTATTGGGGTAATCGGGATTATCGCGGAATCATAGCCGATAGCAGTTATGCGCAGATAAGTATGGATATCTGAGGCAAGCTGTACCGGAATTTGGAAGAGCCCGTTTGCATCGGTGCTTTTTCCGGTTACCACGCTGCCGTCGATTACCACGGCTACTGAAGCGCCAAAAACCGGCTGGCCGGATTGGTCGGTTACTGTTCCGTGAAACAGAGGAAGCGCGCTTATGCTTGCTGACAAAACCGCCACCAACAGGGCGGGTACAATGATTTTTGCAAAGAGAGTTTTCACCACAGGTATCTGCTCAAACAGTATGCCGGATTATGAAATCTTTGCAGTTGCTGTCAGATGGTGTCAGGACAAGAGGTTAGTGTTTTGCGCTGTCCGGCAAGTAACCGCCGCTATTGAAAATCAGTGCTACTCTTTACCCACTGATTGCCTGTGCAGCAGTTGAACATTGGCCGAATACGTATATATTCAGCGGCTTATGGAACGATTAGGTGAACTGGCAGCCTTAGGAACGGCGCTCTTGTGGGCGTTCACGGCTATTTTTTTTGCTGAGTCGGGCAAGCGAATCGGCTCGTACCGGGTTAACAAGCTTAGGTTGATTGTCGCGCTTCTACTCTATGCCGCGTCATTGTGGGTAGTATCAGGATCCCCGTTTCCGCACGGTATTAACGGCCAGCAACTCGCGTGGCTGGCCCTTTCCGGATTTGTCGGATTGGTGATTGGTGATTCCGCTGGGTTTAAGGCGCTGGTGATGATCGGTCCCCGGTTAATGTCCCTTGTTTATGCGACGGGGCCGATTATAACGACGATTGTCGGCTGGATCTTTTTAGGGGAGCGGCTCACCCGGCTTGATCTGCTCGGCATCGGTCTAACGGTTAGCGGCGTAGTCTGGGTAGTATTGGAGCGCAGACCGGCTAACAACGGAAAAGCGCTCGATAGCTCCCATCCGGATGCCGGTTCTTTGCGACGCGGACTCGTACTGGCATTTATTGCTGCCTGCGGTCAGTCGATCGGTCTGATTTTAGCCAAGCAGGGGATGTTTCATGCCGGAGGAGAAGTGGCTGCGCTGCCGGCGGGGCTAATTCGGATAGCATCCGGTATCGTGGTGCTCTGGGGATTAGGTGCAATACAAGGAGAAATTCCGCAGACACTCGAAGCGGCAAAAAATAAGGCCGCGCTCGGCTTTGCGGCAGCAGGTGCGCTCTTTGGTCCCTTTTTAGGCATTGTCCTTTCGTTGATTGCGATTAAGTATATTCCGGTTGGAATTGCATCGACGTTAAACTCTACTTCACCACTTTTGATCATTCCGCTCGTTATGCTGTTTTATAAAGAGAAAGTCAGTCTTCGTGCCTTAGCCGGAGCCCTATTGGTAGTCGGTGGTGTCGCAGTTTTGTTCGCGCAATGAAAACGTATCTCAATTATGCAATTATGCCGGAATTTCTGCAGCGGTACTTTCCGGATTTATCAGCACGGCTTGTCGGGCTGGATCGGAATATCGATTCCGGTTATTTTGATATTGTTTCTTTTTTCGGAAAAGATGCAATCGATCCGGAAGATGTTCCGGTGTTTCATCAGGCGCAGCCGTATCAGTTTGTTAATAGCCGTATCGCCGCTTTTGCCGGAGAGCGTGAAGAGGAAATGAAACAGGCGGGGAGGTTGTACGAAGGACCTTTTGTGACGCGCGTTGTGTCGGCACATATACGCAGCAAGCTTGCCTCAGTCACCGTGCAGCCGTGTCGTTATGGCGATCAGGCGGGAAGTTGTTTTTCACTCGATTGGCAGGATGAACGATTTGCCGAACACGGCGGCACGCTTCGTGAGTATTATAAACGGACGGTAAAGTCATCCGTAATTTCTGACATTCCCTTTCCGCTCTGTTTTGGCGTGTGCGGCTTTTTGCTTATCCGCAACGAAACTGAACCGGATACTATTCTCTTAATGCACCGTTCGGGGAGATTAGCTTCGTTAGAAAATTCCGTTGGGCCATCGATGGCCGGAGCAGTTGATTATGACAAAGCGGATGTAACTCTCGGCGCTATGCTTTTTCGAAGCGCGCATCAGGAAATTGCCGAAGAACTATTCCTTACGCAAGATGAATACACGCTCGTGCCGTTAGCGTATGCGCGGGAAATTTTTCGCGGAGAACGGCCGCAGTTGTTTTGTTTGGTGGTCACCGATTTGTCCAGTCAGGAAATTGCGGAGCGTTTACATGCGGCAAAGACGCAAAAGAGTGAGTTTAGCCGTTTTGAATGGGTGCGGTTAGTTGACGGGAAACTGCCCGATAGCGCGCTTAGTACATTGAATCATGAAGCGCGGATGAGTTATTGGCTGATGCGTGAATATCTGAATTACGAAGCGAAAAAACCGCGTTAGAACGCGGTTTCAAGCTGCACGGCAAAGAAAAAGAATGCCCAGGTAGCCACCAGAATACCGCGGATATCAAGCGCCCATTCTTTTCCAATCAGAAAAATCAGACAAGCAAGGGTAAGACCGAAGAACAGGGAGAAAAACCCGGCTTTGGAGCGGGCCATAATCCAATTGATAAGCGTGTACAAAAGAAAGAGTGCTACCAGCGCAGGAGCGAATAACAGCACCAGCCAGCTCCAGAGATTTAAAACCGGTATGACAAACGCCGCCTGGCTGTCGGGCGGAATGTTCAGCAGATAATAGACATGCGCTGCTGCAAAAAAAAGCCCGACTGCGCCGTACAACGATCCTTCCATATGATCTTCTCGCAACGAGCGAAGCGCTGTAATGATAAAAAAGATCGAGCCGACCAATAAGCCGACCAAAAGCATAAAGGAACTGTCGGCGAAAATTTTTACGAGTTCTATTTCTGCATTCATGGGGGCACCTCTTCTTCTTGCCCGTTATCCTGTAACCGGCATGCCAAACAGAGACAAAAGTGCACGTGCCGGATAACTGCTTATTGGACAATAAAAAACAGCCTCGATACGCGAGGCTGTTTGCGTTGACTACTTTGAAATGAGTTGCAGAGTATGCAACGGGATCAGGAGTTTTTCTTGCGGAACTCTTCCATAAATCCGGCTAACTGCTGGGTTCCCTCAAGCGTCATGGCGTTATACAACGACACGCGAACGCCGCCGACCGAGCGGTGTCCTTTAAGGCCGATAAATCCGGCCGCTTTGGCTTCGGAAAGGAATTTGGTTTCCAATTCCTCGGACGGCAACCGTAAGGTGATATTCATCCAGCTGCGAGAATTTTTTTGAACGGTTCCTTTGAAATAATCAGGGTAACTGTCCATCAGTTGATAAATCGCATCTTTCTTCGCCCGGTTTACTTTTTCGACCGCTTCCAGACCTCCCTGCTTTTTTATCCAGAGCATTACCAGACGCATCATGTAAATCGAAAAGACCGGCGGTGTATTAAACAGTGATTTCTCAGCCGCATGCGTGTTGTAGTTAAACATGGTGCCGAGTGATGCCGGCGAGCGGGGGAGCAGGTCTTCCCGAATAATCACCAGCGTTACTCCGGCCGGGCCGAGGTTTTTTTGTGCACCGGCATAGATCAACGCGAATTTTGTGAAATCGCGGCGGCGGGATGCTATATCGGATGACATGTCGCACACCATCGGTACTGATCCGGAATCGGGGAACTGGTCATACTGCGTACCGAAGATGGTGTTGTTTGATGTAACATGCAGATACGCGGCATCCTGCGGGGTTTTGATTTCGGCGATGTTCGGGATATAGGCATATTTATCCGCCTTGCTGGATGCGATAACATTAACGTTCCCGACCTTCTTTGCCTCTTTGATTGCTTTCTCTGCCCAGACACCAGTGTCGATATAGGCGGCGGCTTGTCCGGGCGTCAATAGATTCATCGGCACTAACGAAAACTGGGAAAACGCGCCTCCCTGCATGAACAGCACTTTGTAATTGTCACCAAGCCCGAACAATTCATGCACCAGCGCCATCGCGCCGTCGTTGATTTCATCATATTCTTTCGTGCGATGGGAAATTTCCATCACCGACATTCCGGTTCCTTTGTAGTCGAGCAGTTCCTGCTGCGCAGTTTGGAGGACTTCCAGCGGAAGTGTCGACGGTCCGGCATTAAAGTTTTGTACGCGTTTCATAGTTTATTATTCATCTTCATCGGTTTGAATCAACGAAGATGTCCTTTCGTATAATCAGCGATAGTCCGTTCGATCATCGATCCGATACGCAGCATGTTCTCTTTCGAGGATGCGCCGATATGCGGGGTACAGATAACATTCGGTGCGGTGAAAAGCGGTGAAGTGCCGGGTGGTTCAGGATCGAATACATCAGTCGCATAGCCACCCAATTTTCCGCTTTTGAGGGCATCGGCTATATCTTGCTCCACCACGATCGCGCCGCGGCTGGTGTTGATGATATAGGCGCCATCTTTGAACAGTTTTAATGTTTCTTTATTTATCATGCCGCGGGTTGCCTCTTTCAGCGGCATATGGAGCGATACAAAGTGCGCGTCCGCGACCGCTTCTTTCAGCGTGTTGCGGATTTCAGCGAAATCGGTGAAGTGGACATCGGGGTGGTATCCGATAACATGCATATGAAACCCGCGTGCCCGCACGGCCAGCGCCAAGCCGATTCGTCCCAATCCTAAAATGGCGAGGGTTTTGCCGGTCAGCTCCATCCGTTCGAAATCATTCTTCAGCCATTTTCCTTCTTTGGTAGTGTTGTTGGCCGGAATCAGATGGTTTGGCATGGCAATCATCAAGGCGAAAGCAAGTTCCGCTACCGCCGTCGTGGATGCTTCTGCCGTATTTTTGCAGATAATCCCTTTTTCAGCGGCGTACTCGGTATCGATCGTATCCATCCCGACGCCTCCGCGAATGACTAATTTGAGCTTGGGAGCGGAGTCGATGTAGTCACGATTGACTTTCGTTTTGCTGCGCACGAGCACGATGTCGGCATCTTTCAGGCGTGATTTATCTTCGGTTATCTCGCCGTACTGAGCAAGCAAATTGGGAAGTGTCTCATCGAAAGCATCTGATATGAGAATAAGCATCTATTTCATCCTTTTCTATCGATCATATAGGTAACTAATCCATCTTTGAGTTTTGGCTCAAACCAGGTGGATTTAGGAGGCATAACTTCACCGGCATCCGCGATTGCAAACAACTGCTGAATGCTTACCGGATACATCGAAATCGCCAGTTTGAATTCTCCGGAATCGACTAAGCGAACCAGCTCGCCGATTCCGCGGATACCGCCGACAAAATCGATTCGTTTATCCGTCCGTATTTCCCGAATACCAAGCACCGGATCAAGAAAATTTCGGGTTAGGATTTCGGAATCTAACGAGAGCGACGGGTGCTTGGCGTCATAACTGCCGATTCGCGCTTCAAGCAGATACCATTTGCGGTCCATATACAGCCCGAACATATGGACATGCTTTGGCTCGACGGGCAATGATGATGGGGCGATCGCGAAGTTCTGCCGGATTTTTTGCAGCACTGATTCCGGGGTAAATCCGTTCAAATCTTTGACGACCCGGTTGTAGGGAAGAATAGTCATCTCTTTATCCGAAAACAGCACATTCAAAAACCAGCCGTAGGAATTGTTGCCATTAGCTCCGGACATTTGCTCGGCGACCATCGAGGCTGCTTCCGAGCGATGATGTCCGTCGGCAATATACAATGCTTCCAGCCGCGCGAACAGATCGACTAAGTTATGAATGATTTCGGTATCGGTAATTACCCAGAGTTCATGGCGAACGTCGTAATCGGACACAAAGTCATATTCCGGTTCTTCGTTTTGTATCCGGACAAAGATTGTTTCGATTTCCGGTTGGGCGTGAAACGCAGACATTACCGGTCCTACTTGTGCATTTAACGTTGTTATATGCTTTGCCCTGTCATGTACTTTTTCCGGCCGGGTATGCTCATGTTTTTTTATCAGCCCGCGATGGTAATCATCAACCGCCGTCAGGGTAACCAAGCCGGTCTGACTGTGTTCATCCATTGTCATGCGATAGAGATAAAAACAGGGGGCGGAATCGGTGAAGAGGGTGCCATCGGAGACAAACTTAGTCAGGTTTTCTTTTCCTTTGGCGTAGACTTCATCGCTGTAGGGAGAAACGGAGGTTGGCAGATCTATTTCCGGTTTATTGACATGCAAAAAGGAAAGCGGGTTGCCGCTCGCCTGCTGACGGGCTTCCTCGGAAGAAAGCACATCGTAAGGTGGCGCAACAACACGGGAGACCAAATCCTGTTTTGGCCTGAGTCCTTTAAATGGTCGAATAAGCGGCATATTTCCTCATCCGGCGTTCACACTACTCGGTGAGGCAGAAATATATGTTCGGCTACGCTCAATTCAAGCCATTTGTCCTCACTGGACGTTCAAAGTCCAGAAAAGGAAACTGAGTGTTCTGGCCTGATTGTCGATTGATTTGGTAAGCGCTTCCCCACCGGCATGACCCGCTTCGACATCGTAATCGAGCATAATCGGCCGTTTCCCGGCAGATGCAGCCTGTAACAGCGCGGTCATTTTGCGGGCATGGGCCGGAGCAACCCGGGTATCGGCATCACCGGTGACAAACAGAGTAGCCGGATAATCGACCCCTTGCTGCACGTTATGATAGGGCGAATACGCTTTCAAATACGGGAACTGATTGACGCTGTCCGCGGAGCCGTATTCTGATACCCAGAATGAGCCGACGAGAAGTTTGTGAAAGCGAATCATATCCAAAAGAGGGTACGTGCAAATCACTGCCGCGAAGAGATCCGGACGCTGGACTTCGCAGGCGCCGACTAACAAACCGCCGTTACTGCCGCCGTTGATAGCCAGTTTCGATGAGTTAGTGTACTTATTGGCAATCAGCCATTCACCGGCTGCGATAAAGTCATCGAAGGTATTCTGCTTCTTTTCGAACTTGGCGGCTTCATGCCACGTTTCGCCGAATTCTCCACCACCACGCAGACTGGGGATCGCATAGACGCCCCCTTTGGAAAGCCAGACTGCTGTTGTGGTTGAGTAAAATGGGGTAACACTGCTTGAAAATCCGCCGTAGCCGTACATCAAAGTTGGACGCGCGCCATCGAGCATGAGCCCTTTTTTGTGAACAACGAACATCGGAATTTTGGTGCCATCTTTCGAGGGATACCAGACCTGCTTGACTTCGACTGAATCAGCGGCGATAGCCGTTGGTCCCTGATACCAGATCGATTTTTCATTGTTTTTCAAATCGACCAGATAGGCAGTTGAAGGCTGATTGAAAGAGGCAAAAGTATAACCGATTCTTGAATTGTCCCATCGTCCGGTTATATCGCTCAATGTTCCGATATTCGCGCTTGAAAGCAGCTCACTTACTTTTTGTCCGGCTGTGTCATACACGACCGCTAACGAAGCTACATTGTGCAGATAGTGGGCGACTACTTTTCCGCCAACCAGTGCAATTTCCTCTAATGCGTCATTCTGTTCCGGAATAATCTCTTTCCAGTTTTCCTGGGCAGGGTTGCGTAGGTCGATCCGGATTACCCGTTCGTTGGGTGCCTGCCAATCGGTCTTTAGGAAAATCCAATTGTCAACCACGCCGCCGTTAAACTGTGCTTCGATGTTATTCGTCACCAACGTAACTGGGCCATTGTTCGCGAGATCTTTGGCATAGATTTCAATTTTCTTTGAGGCCGAACCTTCATACACAAAAATAAGCAAGTATTTCCCGTCCTCGGACAATGACGATGCGGCCTGTTTTCCCTCGGCTAAGTGCTCGCCAAACAGTCTGATATCGGACGCCCATGGGGTTCCGATGCGATGGCTCATAACGTGACTGGTATGGTTGGTATCATAGCGGGTGTAGTACATCATCTGTTTGTCCGGAGTTATCTCGACACTGAAATACCGGGCACGGGGAAGGGTGTCGGCTAAATAGGCGCCGGTGGTCAAGTTAAGAATACGCCATTGTTCTTCATCTTCACCGCCGTGACGGACGCCATACCACAGCATCGTACCGTCAGGGGAAACTTGATAGGTACTGATAGTTACTGAATTATCCGAGCTTAACATGGCCGGTGAAATCAGAATACTATCTTTCCCGTTTCTGCCATTACGAACGCAGAGAGAAAACTGTTCTTCCGTAGTCAGGCGGCGTGAGAAGAAGTATTTATCTCCTACAATTTTTGGAAGTTTGTACCAGTCGACTCGGCGCAAACGGGCAAGTTCCGCCTTTAAATCTTTCATGTCGCCGACTTGTTCGGCGAACATTCTCTTGGTGTAGCTGTTTTGTGAATCGATCCAGGCACGAGTTTCAACGCTTTGTTGATCCTCAAGCCAGCGATAGGGATCAGCAATAGCGACACCGTGCAGCGTATCAACGATGTTATCAGTGCGGGTTGTCGGCGGTGTCGTTTGTGCGTGAATACCGGAAGTAAGGGAAATCAAAAAGAGGCTTACAAACAGCAAATGGCGGGAGGTCATAGTGATTCCTTTGTTTTGTTCGCATTATCGAATGCGTACAGGATATACTGCTTTCTCTCGTATGACAAGCTGGTCGATGCCAAATAAAAAAGGCCGGAGGGTATCCGGCCTTTGTGAACGTAAATCGTCGATTTACTTCATGTGCTTGGAAACGAGCTTGGTCATCTCGAACATAGAGACCTTGCTCTTGCCGCCGAAAATGCGTTTCAGCTTTTCGTCAGCATTGATTAAGCGGCGGTTGACTGCATCCTGCAGACCATTGCGCTTGATATACGCCCAAAGCTTTTTGGTAACTTCGGTGCGCGGCTGCGGCGCGTTGCCGACAACAGCACCCAAGTCTTCAGACAGCGTAAGCGGCTTCATGAACGCCGGGTTCGGTTTGCGCTTGCTGGCTGCTTTTTTGGTAGCCTTCTTCGCAGTTTTTTTCTTGGCTGCTTTTTTAGTGGCCTTCTTGGTGCCTTTTTTCTTGGTAGCCTTTTTGGTGGCTTTCTTCTTGGTAGCCTTTTTGGTTTTCTTCTTGGCTTTCTTCGCTGGCATCTGTTGCTCCTTTGCGTTAAGGTTTGCTGCCTGTTGCGTTTTGTTTTCTGTTTTGTTTCGAGAATGTCGTTGTCTCAGTGTCAACAACCTCTCATTTCCGGTGCCAATTAAGATGTGACGTTAGTGTATTGCAAGGAAAATTATCAATTTCAGAGGAGTTTTTTCACTTTTTTCAGAGGGAAAACAGCGTGATGCGATCTGTTTTCAGAGGAGAGTTACGCCCTCGCGAGTTCGATTATCGGTACTTCACGAGGACATCCGAGCCGGAACGGGAACCAGTGACCGGCGCCTGATGTGGTGTAGAGTGTCGTGTTTTTCTTCCGGTATTCTCCCCAGAGATATGCTTCGGGGAAGAACGGTTCGAAGGCGGAACGGCCAAAAAGTCCGACCTGTCCGCCATGGGTATGCCCGGCTAAAACGAGGTTTATGCCTCTGTCGGAAGCGACATCGAGCGCATTCGGACGATGACTCATCAGAATGGTAAAACTATTCTTTTGAGCCTGTTGCAGGGAGGAATCAATGCATTTCTCGAAGAAATTCGGATACTCACCACCCATAGAACGGGGATCATCGATAGCGGCGACAAAAAGTTCTGCACCGCCGTCGGTGATAGGTATGCCTGTGTTTACTAACAAGGGAACCGGTGAGGCGTCGAACAGACGTCTGACCTCGCGTATCCCCCGGAAATACTCATGATTTCCCAGGCTGGCGAAGGTTCCGAGCCTCGGTTTGATACTATCGATCATCACTAACGCCTCCCCCAACTGGGTAAGGTCATCGGCAACATCACCGGTTACCAGTACTAAATCCGGTTTGTGCGCAGCGGCCTCGGCGACAATATCCTCAAGGCTTGAAAGGGTGATGTAATGGTTCAGATGCAGGTCTGAAAGCTGCAAAATGCGTAATCCGGCGAATTGCGGGGGAAGATTCGGAAATTTCAGCGTACGCGTTTCCATGCAGACATCGGTGAAAGACCAGCCGACCCCTTTGACAGCTGCACCGACGGTGATAATCGGTACGGCAGCAGCAGCAGTTTTTAAGAATATGCGGCGATTCGGGTCGACAACTTCCTGCGGTGTTTTTTTTCGCTTGGTTCGTTCGGATATCCAGTGAATGAGATTAAGCAGGCCGGAAATCGGCAAGGACAGCATAAGTGCAGCAAGCGCGACGAATGAAAGCGCGGCTAAAAGCGCCGCAGGTGGAGCGACATAGGTCCATTTCTGGTATTCGGCAACTCCCCAAAGAGTGATTGATACTATACCGATGAGCGGTAGAAACCAGGCGGTAAGTCGTATCCAGCGTTTTTGCCACCAGTCACGATGCAGAATGCGAAGCAGCAAAAGCGTGATAATTCCCGAACCGGAAATGACTACGACGGAGAATATGACCGGAAAAAATCTCATCGGGTTGTTCCCCGGGCTCTTGTACCAAGCGGCATTGGGCAATTCATTTGTTGTTTTGTACGCCGAAAATAATCAACTGTTCGCCAAGAGTGATAAAATTAGCAGGGAATTTGAGGGAATTCACTCGTATAATACCAAAGGAGAAATTACGACAGATGACCGAACCAGCTTCCGATAACGGCCGCTTGCCGATTCCCGAACCGACCACAACAGAACCGGTGGATGCGCCGCCGAAAAAACGGCGGGGATTTCTTCGGTTTCCCCGGTCTTGGGCGGAGGTTAAGAAACTCGGATGGAAATTCATCGTTGGGTTTATACTTTTCTATCTGGTTCGGGATGTTATTCTGTACATCATCATCCCGTACCTGATTTACAAAGGGGTTATTGGGAAATAACCCGCTTACTTACCGCTTTTCTCTTTTGTCGCCGTGCCGCTAAACTTGAGTAATTGGGATTCATTCCCTCTGCCGCGATTCCATTCTATTTTCGCATCGATACTATCTCCGAATACCCATCCACGCCAGCGGCGTTCGGTGTTGTCCGGACCGGGAATGATAGACATAAAGTAAAGGGTGTCATACCGCGGGTTGACATGGTAGGTGTAGTCGGTAAACCCGAATGCATCGCCGCTTTTCGAATGAAAACGGCCTGTAAAGAAACTGACTTCCTCTGTTTGTGTCGCCGTATCCCCCTCGACGCCGATTGTGCCGGAAAACTCCCGTCCGTCGAGCGGTTTGTTAAGTGGATCGAACGGTTTTTGTATCCAGCAGGATGACCAAACGATTACCGAATCCATGTTCGGCCGATACCAGACAGCGGTCGCCTGCAGGCTGTCATCGGTTACCGTTCCGACCCATTTCATCAAACCGGATTTTTGATTGACCGCTTCGGCAACAAATGCATACCCGGTTTCGACTTTGTTGGTAAAGTATTCGGCCTCCGTAAAACCGGCTGCACCTTCAAATGCGAATGATTTGAAACGGCCGCGTTGGAAGACAATTTTTTCCTCTTCACGCGTTTTGGGGTCTCCTACGATGCCGGTTGTACCAATGTATATCCGGCCGTCCAATGCGCCGGTGCCAATCGGCGGGAGGGTATCCGGTTCTTCGGTTTGGGCATGCGTGGGAATAGCGAGCAATATGGTGCAGGCGGTCGTAACGAGAACCGCGATGGTGGCAGAGCTCAAGAGCGATTTTGCAGTCATTTTTTTCCTGTTTTGGTTTATTGCGGCAGCTTTTGTATGCAATTATACGGCAAACAAGCCAAGCTGAACTAAGCGATTTTCCGTTTTCCACAGGCAAAATCAGGATTTCTTACTTTTTTCTTGCCCCTCTCGGCCCGGAAGGATAAACTTCCTGCGGCTCTTTACGATAATTGACTGTACGTAAATGACTTGGCATTATGCCGTCAGAGCAGTCACCAGCACTGATCAGGGAATGGTCGGAAGGTAAAAGGAATTACATTGGGTCCCTTTGATTTTCTCTCAAGCGATATCGGTATAGACCTCGGCACCGCCAACACGCTTGTGTATGTACGTGGTCAGGGAATCGTGTTAAATGAACCGTCAGTCGTCGCAGTCGAAAAATCGACCGGCAAAGTGTTAGCGGTTGGTTCAGCCGCTAAAGAGATGACCGGCCGTACGCCGGGAGGAATCGCTGCGATTCGTCCGCTCAAAGACGGCGTTATTGCTGACTTTGAAATTTCCGAAAAGCTTATAGCGAATTTTATCCGACGCGTAATTAAGCATCGTTTTCTCATGAAACCGCGGGTGGTTATCTGCGTCCCATCCGGTATTACCGAAGTGGAAAAACGCGCGGTGCGCGACTCTGCCGAAAATGCCGGCGCGCGTGAAGTGTACCTCATTCAGGAGCCGATGGCTGCTGCAATCGGCGTCGGGCTTCCGGTCGATCAGCCTTCCGGCAGTATGATTATCGATATCGGCGGCGGTACCTCTGAAATCGCGGTTATCGCGCTGAGCGGCATCGTGAATGATACCTCTATCCGTGTCGCGGGGGACGAACTGAACGAAGCGATTATCATGTATCTCAAAAAGAATTACAACCTGCTCATCGGTGAACTGACGGCAGAAGAAATCAAAATCAAAATCGGTTCCGCTTTCCCGCTTGAAAAGGAGTTAACGCTCGAAATCAAAGGGCGTGACCTGGTAGCAGGTGTACCGAAGAATCTGAAATTGTCATCCGTGCAGGTGCGGGAAGCGCTTTCGGAAACGCTCGATGTTATCATCGAAGCGGTTCGTCAGGCTTTGGAACGTACGCCGCCGGAACTGGCTGCTGATATTCTCGAACGTGGTATTATTCTCACCGGTGGCGGTGCGCTGTTGCGCGGACTCGACAAACGGCTGCGTCAGGAAACCAATCTTCCGGTGAATGTCGCCGAAGACCCGCTTACCTGCGTGGTGCGCGGTACCGGCCGGGTGTTAGATGACATACCGGCATATATGAAAGTTCTCGAAAAAAGCCGTCGCGATTAACGACGGCTTTTTCGTTTCCCCCTTTATTTATCAGCACGACCGTTTCATTGACAATCTTCGGCTCTGCGGGTACCATAGCCTGATGAAACTATCTGCCGCAGAACTCTACGCTGTCATTCGCGAAAAATCGACTCACCCGATGAAAATGAAGGAGCTCGCCAAGCTTCTGGCGGTAAAAAGCGCCGAGTATCCCCGTTTTCGCAATGCAGTAAAAGAGCTCATCAATCATGGTAAATTAGTGAAGCTCAATCGCGGGCAGATCGGGGTGGCGGAAGAGTTGTCGGTGGTGGTTGGAAAAATTTCCATTACCCGTTCCGGTGTCGGCTTTTTGATTCGAGAGGGAGGGGAAGATATTCTCATTCCCGAACATGCCTTGAGCACCGCGCTCGATAGTGACACGGTTATGGTGCGGATGGAAGGACATCGCAACGGACGGATAACCGGATCGATTATCAGAATCATGGAGCGGGCGGCGCGATCGATTGTCGGTATTTATCATATCGGACGTAATTTTTCATTCGTCAAACCGGATAATCCTCGCATTCACCGGGATATTTATATACCCGAAATGGCATCGCTGAACGCTAAAGAAGGGGAAAAAGTTGTCGCTCGACTGACGGCATGGGAAGATCAGTACCAGCATCCGGAAGGGGAAATTGTCGAGCGGCTCGGCTTTCCCGGGGATCACACCGTCGATATGCTGTCGGTTTTGCGCGGCTATGGCCTGCCGGATGCATTCCCGTTAGCGGTATTACAGCAGGCGGATCAGGCGGCATCGACACTGCTTGATGAGGAGATCGCCCGACGGGTCGATTTGACCAACGAAGCTATTTATGCAATCGATCCGGAGGATGCCAAAGATCATGATGATGCTATTTCCGTTGTCCGCATCGATGGCGGCTACCGGCTTGGGGTGCATATTGCGGATGTTTCTTTCTACGTACGAGAGGGAACGCTTTTGGATACCGAAGCATTTCAGCGCGCGACCTCGGTCTATTTACCCGGGATGGTAATTCCGATGCTCCCCGAGGTGCTTTCCAATGATGTCTGTTCCTTGCGCGCTGACACTGTCCGGCTGGCGCATTCGGCTATTATCGATTTTGATAAGCACGGAAAAATGCTGCGGTGGGAACGGCAGGATAGCGTTATCAAGTCGAAAGCGAAACTTACCTATGAAGAGGTTCAGCGATTTTTTGATACCGGTGAAATGTCGCATGGCGTCAAACGGGTGCATGAAAACCTGACGGTCGCACGAGAACTGGCACAAGTATTAACCGCGCGGCGGTTGCATGAGGGGTCTATTGACTTTGATTTGCCGGAAGTGAAAATTGTACTCGACGAGCACGGTAAAACGATTGACCTGAAAAACCGGGAGCGGTTGGAGTCGCATCGGTTAGTCGAGGAATGTATGCTTGCGGCCAATAAGGCGATGGCGCTTGAAGTTTCAAAAAGAGGGCTTCCCATGTTGAATCGGGTGCATGACCGCCCGGATGCGGAAAAGCTTGAAGAGTTTTCAAAATTGGTCACACGGCTCGGTTATACCTTTCCCGTTTCACCGGCAATGAAGCCGAGCCAGTTTACCCAGTTCTTAGAGCGAATCAAAACCGCTCCGGAAAAAGAGTTCATCAACGAGCTGTTGCTGCGCTCAATGAAAAAAGCGGTCTATCAGCGGGAAAATATCGGGCATTTTGGATTAGCGTTTACCCATTATACGCATTTTACTTCGCCGATTCGCCGTTATCCCGATCTGTTTGTGCATCGTTTGCTTCGCAATATCAAACCGGGCGGCTATTCACCGACTCTTTCCAAAAATATTATCTCTGTCATCGATAAAGTCGGTGAGCATTGTTCTGAAATGGAGCGGATGGCCGAACAAGCCGAACGGGACGCTGTCAAGATCAAGCAGGTTGCGTATATGGAGCAGCATGTCGGCAATGAGTACGGCGGCCGTGTTTCCGGTGTTATGGCGTATGGTTTCTTTGTCCGGTTGGATAATTTGGGTGCTGAAGGGATGGTCAGGCTTTCGACAATCGACGATGACTATTATCAATATGATGAGAAGGGGTATCGGATAGTTGGTGTGCATACCGGAAGAATTTTCCGGCTTGGGGATACGGTACGTGTGCAGGTTTTGCGCGTCGACAGAATGCGAAACGAAATCGACCTCCAGTTGGTACAAGATAAAGAGACCTCAAAGTCGCAGCGCACACGGACAACGGGGTCACGCACAAAGGTACCGGCAAAAAAGCATGGAAAACCGATACCGGCACCGCGAGGGAGAAGAAACCGTCTAAAAGGGAAGCGCAAAGGAATGCCGAAGCGCAGATAATTGTATGGTACAACGAATAATCATACTGCTGGCCGAAACTGCCACCGCATCCGAAAAGGATATCTGGAAATCGATCGGTTCCGTTACCACATCGCTGCCTGATGTATTGGGTATGGTCAAGGATCGTGTACTCGATTTACTGATTGTCGATGGGCGCCGAACCGATATCAACCGGACCACGGCAGGCAAAATTCGCCGAACGAACGGACTCACCGAAATCTGGTTATACGCAAGTCATGAATTCACCGGCACGCATCCGGAGTTTTTCGACGGTGTTGTCGACAGTGATTTGCCGCAATCGGAACTGGTGAAAAAGATAAAACAGATTTTAGCCGGAAAAGACCTGCTCAAGCAGTATGCGCTTGTAAGCCGATCCGCGAAAATGAAAGGGATCGCCGAAACAATCGAGCGTATCGCCCCGACCGATGTTCCGGTGTTAATCGTCGGACCATCCGGTTCAGGCAAAGAGCTCATTGCCCGGGCACTGCATAATGATTCACCGCGCAAAGACCGGCCGTTTGTCGCTATCAATGTCGGCGCATTGGCTGAAGGGATTCTCGAATCGGAACTATTCGGTCATGAAAGAGGCGCCTTCACCGGTTCAGTCGGTAAACGGGAAGGTCTGTTTCATAAAGCGGAAGGGGGCAGCCTGTTTTTGGATGAAATAGGTGAGATGAAACCGGACATGCAGGTCAAACTGCTACGGGTGTTAGAAGATGGCACGTATTACCCGGTCGGGTCATCGACTCCGCAGCGATCCAATGTGCGGGTCATTTCCGCTACTAATCGTGATTTAACAGAAGCAATAGAGGAGCGTCAGTTTCGAGAAGACTTATATTTCCGTATCGGCGTGGTAAAAATTATTCTGCCGCCGCTGATGGAACGAAAAGAGGATATCCAGCCGTTGCTGAAATTTTTCTGGCGTTCACACCCAAAACTCGGTTATACCGATTCGGCATTAGAACGGCTCACCCAATACAGCTGGCCGGGGAATATCCGCCAGTTACGCAACTTTGCCGAACGGATGATTGCCTTTAAACCGGAAGGGTTGGTAGACAGCGAGGATGTGGAAGCATTTTTGGTGGAAGGGAGCCGACAGTCGCGGAATCTTCCGGTCTATACCGGAAAAAGCTCGGAAGAAGCAGGGCAGGAACTTATTTATCGGGCGATACTCTCGCTCGGCAACGAAGTTCGCCTGTTGCGCGATCTGATTACCGCGCATATTCCGGCTGATGCCGAAGCTGCCGGAACAGGTCCGGCGGGTGGTTCGGGTGGAAGTATGGAGCTTATGGAGCGGGAACTGATTGAGCGCACCTTAAGCAGCGTACGCGGCAATCGCAAGGAAGCAGCCCGTCGCTTAGGGATTGGCGAAAGAACACTCTATCGAAAGATCAAAAAGTATAATTTGAGTTAATGTAAACATAGTGCGCACGGGGATAGGGGTTTTACTTTTCTTGGGGCTATGTTGCATCCTGCCGGGATACGGGCAGGAAATATCTACTGCTATTTATCCGACTGAAGAAGAGCTTGAGCAGGCGTTTGCGAATCAGGAAATCGACGCAGCGCAGTTTATCGAATTGCGGGAGCTAATCCGGTTCGGGATCGATTCGTCGCACAGTTACTTGTTTGATGTCATTCCCAATCTCCTATATAGCAGCAGAATTTTCGGGTTGTTAGAGGCGCTGCAAGCGCAGCCATTTCAAAAAGCGCCAGTAGCAGATGGATTCCCGCGCGTGACGTGGAAGCTTTCGTATGCTCGGCGGTTGGAAGGGGATAGTTTGTACCGACATTTCGAATCGATGCAAACGCAATTCAATCATCATGTTTCCTCTGATATCAAATTAGGGAAAGAGTACACATCAGATATCCGGATGCTGTCTCGATCAGTTACGTATCAAAACAAACAGCGTTCACTGCGGAAGGTTATAGCCGGAAATTACTACACCCGATTTGGATTGGGGGGAGTGATAGGGTATCGAAGTCCTATTACTCAATCAGAAGAATCATTTACGGATGAGTCAGTACTGTTTCCTGATTATACCGGCTACAACGGTCTTTTTGTCGACAGCCGAATCGATGGACGCAAATATATCGGGCTGCTGTCCGTTCAGCGTGATTCTGCGCATGCAATGGTGACCGGTGCCGGATTGATTGGTTTGTCGGCGAATTCTCGGATTCCGGAATTGATTGTTTCAGTAACTTCGGTTCGCAGCCGTTCGACCCATGTATCCCGTGCAATCGCAACCGGTTCATTGTTTACCACACAGATGTATAAAGCAGGTCATTTGAATGCTGAAGTAATGGCGCAAGGGGATGAAGAGCTGTATCCGGCAGGAGCGTTGGTTTCGGGAGTGCATCGATCGAGTGATATCTCCATCTCTTATCGGGGTTGGTTGTACAGTGATAAGTTTATTGACATGACCAGCGGCGGGTATTCCGGACGGGTGCGACGGGAAAATGAAATCGAGCAGGTATCGTTAGCGTTTTCGGATCGGCATCGCGGGCAGGAAGGGTTTACGGTTCGTACCTCGGCAGATGTAGGACACGGAAGGAAGTTTTTAGCCGATGGGACGGTAGCTTCGGTCAATGCAGACACCGTTGACATTCAATTGCTGCTCGGCCTGACCGCGCCGCTTGGCAAGGTTGCGGATGGCCGCATCGATTATCTGGCGACTGACAAGATGCATAATGGTGCAGCGGGTGCGCCGTCGAGAACGATTCATCAGATTCGAACGGAGGCTACCTTCCGGCTTGGCAGATTCAGTTCGCGGCAGTATATTGCTGTTCGTTGGGATGACAACGCAGGGCAACTGGGCATATTTTGCAATCCCCGATACACCCTGAATAACAACGCGGAAATAGAGGCATGGTATTCCGGCCGCGGCGCGGCTTTGAACGATGCAGACAGCGGATATTCCTATATGTTCATTCGTACTACGTATCACGTATTCACCAACGGTCTATTCTCGGTCAAGTTTTCGCACCGGTTCGATCAGGAAAACGGTTCAGGCGGCCAGAGTACGGTTACCGGAAATCTGGAATTGGTATGGTAAAACTGCTCAGACTGTTTTTATCAACTCTCTGTTTGGGTTCGCTCTGGTGTACGCCTGCTGATTGCCGGGTTATTGTCAATGAGGTATTCGCAAACCCGCACAACGGGAAAAACGCATTAAAGTGGATTGAACTGTATAATGATGCTTTAGTCGGTGCTTCGCTGGCCGGATACCGGATAGAAACTTCGACCCGCTCCCTATGGTTTCCCGATACCCTTATTATTCAACCGAGGACCTATTTTATTATTTGTCATCAATTGATTTCATCACCAAGCGATCTCGGATTTGAAGCAATTTGGGGAAATAGTTCCGGAGTCTGGGGAGATACTGATGCGGAGGATGAAGATGCAATCTTTGAAGCCCCGCTTCTCTTGGTCGTTGCAGCAGATTATGTAGAACTCTATGATTCCCTAAATCAGCTTGAATCAGCAATGACCTGGAACAGCAGTATCGATGCCGGCATATCATTGGAGCGTGTCCATCCGGATTCGGTATCAGCGTATCTCTGCGAAGATCCGATTGGCGCAACACCGGGCGCGGCTAATTCGATTACGCCGATGGGGTCTGATCTTGCAATAAGTCAGCCGGTCGTACGTAGTCTACTGGGCAATGCGAATGTTCAGTTTGAAGTTACAAATCGCGGGCTCGATACCGTTCAGGGCGCAACGCTCACTATTGTTTCCGATAGCACGGATACGATTGCATCGCTCGTAGTAAACGAACTCTCTCCCGGTGAAAGCAGTGAAATCACCTGGCAGGAACAGTTCGACGGTATGTACGTAGACCTTGAAGCAAGGCTGAGCGCGGATGACCGTGAACGGAACAACACCGTTTCCTTTGTTGTCCCCGGCATACTATTTCCGGCTTTTGCGCTTTCGGAGATCGCACCCTCTGAACGGGATGGTATTCTTTCCGAATGGATAGAGTTGCAAAAGCGCATTGATTTACCATGGGACATTGCCGGGTGGAAACTTCGCACCGAGCGGGGAGAAACCGTTATTGCGGAGTTTACCGAGTTGATATCGGATGATTTTCTTGTTTTAGCCGAGGATGCAGGCCGGTTTGATATCAGCTATCCGGAAGTTGATGCCCATGTGTTGGAGCCGATCGATTGGATTGAATTGATTAATGATCATGGGACTGTTGCATTGTATGACCCGTTCGGAATCCTTGCCGACAGTTTCAGTTATTCTAACGGCGATGATGTGCTTATCTGGTCAAGAACGGATACTTCCCTGCAAAGCATTTGGGGAGTATCAAATCCACTGCTCGGCTCACCGGGTGCACCGAATGATGTGATGACTGCTGCCGATTCGCTGCTTTCACTGTCGGTCGATCCGAAGATTCTTGGGACGGATGACCGTGAGGATGCCCAAATGCATATTACGTTCACTGCTCCGCCGGATGAAGCCATTACACTTAAAATTTTCGACAGAGGCGGAAAGGAAGTTCGCCAATTTTATGATAATGAGGCTACCGCAACGCGGTTTCTGGTTTGGACAGGACGGGATGATGACAACGGTCGTTTGCCGGTCGGCATATACATTTTGTATTTGCAGGCGGGATCAGCAAAAGCGATAAAACAACCGGTGGTGATTGCGCGGTAAGGTATGCGATTATTACGACTGCTGGTTTTCTCATCATTGATTGTGACTTTATTGCAGTCGAATCTCTGCGCGTTTGAGCTATTACGCGGAGTACCGAACGGACTGGGTAATTCGGTTGCGCTCAGCAGACCTTCTTTGTTTTCACTGACTCAGACAGCATCCGGGGCGCTAAAACAGGGACAGGGGATAGTTACCGTCGCAGCTAACCGGAAATTTGATTTAAAAGAATTTGACCAGTATGCAATCGGGTTTGGTTTGCACTTTTCGCAACTTCACACCGGGCTGTTAATGAGTAGTTTTGGTGAATCGGATTTATACGCAGAAAGAAGTGGTCAGTTACTTGTAGCATATCAGTATGATTCACTGATTATCGGTGGTACTGTTTCAGGAATGATAATGGAGTTCGGCGGTGGTTTCGACAATCTGTCTGCGTATACATTCGGGCTGACTGCTACGTGGCGGTCGAAATATATTATCGGATCAATTGCGGTCGATAACCTGACCGAACCGAAACCGTCTGAAATGAGTACCGAGTACCAGCGTGTGGTTTCGCTATTCGGGGAGTATCGAAACGGAGAAAAGTTCTCGTTAACCGGGAAAGCTATGATTGAAAATGAGGAGGTTGAATTCGGATTCGGGCAACGCTTGCAGCTTTCGCCGCATGGGGAATTACTTTTGGGTGTTTCGACCGGGCCATTTCAATATGGAGGCGGAGTAAACTTGTTTTGGAAACAGTTTGGCTTGGTGTACGCGGTTGCCTATCACCCGGATTTGGGTTTATCGCACACGGTTTCTCTCTTGACTCTCTTTCGCATGCAATAGCTATCTTATACCTATGATTACCCGCGAAATATTCGAACAGCAGGAACAGACACGACTCGCGCCGTATGCCACCAAATCCGGCGAGTCACGCGGACGAGCCTATTCGATTCCACTTCATCCCCTGCGTACAGAGTTTCAGCGAGACCGTGACCGGGTAATTCATTCAACTGCGTTTCGGCGGCTCGAATACAAAACGCAGGTATTTATTCCGCATGAACGGGATCATAACCGGACACGGTTGACCCACACCATAGAAGTAGCGCAAATCAGCCGGACTTTGGCGCGAGTATTGCAGCTCAATGATGATTTAGCCGAAGCGGTGGCGTTGGCGCATGATTTGGGACATACCCCGTTCGGCCATGCCGGTGAGGATGTGTTAAGCACATTGTTACAAGAACATGGCGGGTTTAATCATAACCGCCAGTCGCTACGTATTGTCGAATTGCTTGAGCAGCGGTATCCGGAATATCCCGGACTCAATCTGACCTATGAAGTGCGGGAAGGGCTAATCAAGCATGAAACGCACGGCAAAGTCGTACCGCAAGAATTTCATCCGGAAGAGAATACTACAATAGAAGCATCAATAGCCGATGTCGCCGATGAAATCGCCTACAACGCGCATGATATCGATGACGGGCTGGCTTCGGGGTTCCTCAGTATAGCCGATATCAAAAAATCCCCGTTTTACGAAACGCTGCATCTGGTACCGGAAGGAAAAACCCTGCCCGATGATATGTTCCGCCATGAATTAGTGCGCCGATTGGTGGATGCAATGGTTCGGGATGTGCTGAGTGAAACCAGCCGCCGGTTGTCAGAAAATAAGATTTCAGATTTCAAAGCGGTCAGACAAAGCAAATATCGCCTATGTGATTATTCGGCGGATATGAAACAGACGGTGTTCAGTATTAAAGGATTTTTGAGTGAGCGGTTGTATCGACATCCGCATTTGGTGCAGATGTCACAGCGGGCAGAAAAAATTATTACGGCACTCTTCGCCGCGCTACTGAAAGACCCATCACAATTACCTGATCGATTCAGGGCGATGCTTAATTCTGAAAAGCAGGAACTGGTTATCGCCGATTATATCGCCGGTATGACCGACCGATATGCGGAGAAGATATACCAGACATTGACGGGGAAGTCGATATGAAAAACAGCCACTTCTTGTTGGCTTTCGGATTTTGCTTTGTCACTTTGGTTTGTTGCATTGCGTTCTCACAAAATCAAAAACCGCAATTTGTTGAAGTTGGACTAAGTCCGGCAAGGCTTGGCCCTCATGAACTTGAAATTTGGGCAGGTCATCGCCTTACAAACAACGAATTGATGGCACTGGGAACCGATACGATCCGTACTACCTATGTAATGTATCTTTTTGACGAAGATAGCAATCGCGTCATTAATAAGTGGGATTTAGAGGATTATGGATCGCTCTACGAGCTGAGAACAGCATCACACATACTTTTATTGTGGGAAGTCGAGGGAGAGTACTTTTCGTGGCTTCCGCTGTACGTCTTCAATTTGAAAAATAAGCAATTGGCATATGCTGGGGATTTTAAGGTGTCATTGGAAGTCGATTACTATGCCGAATACACACCCTATGCCGTCCAAGACATCAATATTGAATCTTCCGATACGACTTTCACTTTCAAATTCACAAAAAAACTGAGCCTGAATCCCGGTGAAGATGACTCGAAAGTCGCTGATTCATTAATCTACGAACTCGACCTTCGTACGAATGAGCTTCGTGTCGCAGAGTTGTGGACGACCAATAAATAAGTACTGATTCCCGTCCAACTTTTCCCAGTCCCACAAGAAAATCTTTCCATCGCATCGTTTCAGGCGGCCAGTTTGGGCCATTTCGTCACATCGTAACCTATTGAATCACAACAATCTTTTGTCTCGCCGTGAATTTGGCACGCGGCTTGTATTACCGGCGGTGTGAAAAAGGATTTTTTAAAACGAATTATGAAGAACAGACAGACTAACCTTCTGATCGCAAACCATGGCATCACAGGAGTGCTCGCTTGGTAAAGATGATCATCATCGGCGTAAGCGGCCTTGTTGTTGCCTTAGGGCTCACCGTCGGCGCGCTTTTGTTCCTTGGCAAAAAGGAAGCAGCAGTCACTGCGGATAAAACTACAGCGACAGCCGACAGCACGAAAGCGACCAGGGAACATCAGCCGTCGCAAACTACTCCTGCAACCGGACATGCTGAACCAAGTCATGACGCCGTTAACACGCAAACTCCGCATGACACGGCGATGGATACTGCGTTGACTGCACAGGGACTGAGCGAAACCGATTTACACGCGATCGACAATATAGTCGCAAATTTGCAGTCTATCGATGTTCCGCTTGAAACACCGATAACAGACACGACCAAAAAAGCGACAACGTCGCCGACTTCTACTTCTAATGCGTCCACAACGACATCTACATCTACTGATACCTCCGCGCTGGCCTCTAAAGAAGCTTCCTTAGCCAAACGTGAGAAAGCATTGGAAGAGCTTCAGAAGTCACTGGAAAAACGGGAACAGGAAATTGCCCGTAAGATGTTAGTGATCGATCAGGCGCAGTCGAACCGTGTCGCTACGCTCGCCAAATTATATGACAGTATGGATCCGAGTCAGGCCGCAGCCGTGATGCAGGGTATAGACGATGAAACCATCGTCATGATTTTACCGCGTATGAAAACGCAGAATGCCGCCGGTGTACTGTCGCAATTGCCGCCGCAGCGCGCATCGCTGTTGTCCAAGAAAATGATTTCAATCGCGGATGAAGGATTATGAAACTGCCGGTCACACAAAGCATGGATATGTTGTTAGGCGTTGCTTCACCGCAACAGCCGAATACAGTCAATCAGCCGGATAAGCCGGTTGATGGCGCTTTGTTTGGTGACCTGTTGGGTGTGCTCATGTCGCTTCAACCGCTTGACCAGCAGATGGTAATTGATCCCGCACAGTTTACCGGCGAACCGGGTGCTGATGCGTTTGATCTGTTGGCTTCATCCGGTACGAATCAGAAACCCCAGTTACTACCGTTCGGCGATCAGGCATTAGTAAATCCGGAATCGCTCGGTCAGTCGGAATTGTTCCAGAACGTGAATGCCGATGAAGGTATGCTGTTGACCGGTATGAGTGAAACCGACTCTGCCGTTACGTTGACCTTAACGCCGGTGGCTGATCAGAACAAACCGATTCTATTAACGATTTCAAAAGAAGTTTTCACCTCTTTGATCCAAAAGCTGCAAAACGGAGAAACGCCAAACGCTGACGCGAAACAGGCGTTTTCTCCGGCCTTGCTGCAATCTTTGCTTACCAAACTGAACACCAAGGAAATCGCGATTACCGATGTTCCTTCACAAACGCCGTTAACCGCGCAGTCACAAACAGCGTTTGGTTCGGCTGTTAATCAGAAAGTAAATACAACAGATAAGAATGCGGCGGTCGTGCAGTTGTTTAAAGAACTGCCGAATTCGATGACTTCCGTTTCCATCGTAGCTGCAGATGAATTGGTTGGCGTTGATACCAAAAATATCAATCAAACTGTGAATATGCTGAAACCGGTACTGCCGCAGATGCCGCAAGTTGCGACTGTCCAGACTGAAGATTCAGCGTTGCCGGTTACTTCTGTTGTCCAAAAAGAAATTGATCAGTTAGAAAAAGATGCTGTCGCCGGTGCTGATGATCTGCTCAATGCGAAGATAACTGACACCGCCAAAGGCGCAGGCAAAGCTGAACAGTTCAACACAATCGTAACCTCCGCCGGTACACAGCAAATTTCTACAGATACCAAGACCGGTGAAGTGACCGTTCGTCCCGCCATTAAACTTCCGGAAAACATTCATGACCTGCTCAAACCGTATGGCAAGAGCGTGACGTTGAAGATTGAACCGGAACATCTGGGTACGGCGACAATCAGCTTGAATATGTCACAGGGAGCGCTTCGCGCCCGTGTGGTCGTTGAGTCGACCGCGGCCAAGACGATGCTCGAAAACTCGCTCGGTCAATTAGTATCCCAATTAGCAAAATCGAATATCACGGTTGATTCAGTTGACGTACAGGTCGGTGGCCAAACGCTTACCGAGCATGAATTCGCGCGTCATCAACAGCGCCAGCATCGTCCCTACCGCATGAATAACACAGGACGTTTTGCGGAAGAGAAGAAGCTCGGCGCAATCAGCACACAAACCGCCGCTATTTCTCGGTATGCCTTCCGGGCGGTTCCGGGCGGACTAAACTTGGTAGTGTAAAGGAGTACAGATATGGCTGTGAGCAATGTTTCATCCACCGGCGGTGGTAACACCGCGCAGCGTACGCTGCCGAGCCAGACTTTGGGGAAAGATGATTTCCTTCAGTTGCTGGTGACCAAGATGCAGAATCAGGACCCGCTCAATCCAACTTCGGATGAAGATTTTGTCGCCCAGTTGGCGCAGTTTTCATCGTTAGAACAGATGAACAACATCGCCGAAGGTATTTCTACTTCGAATCAGTGGGATTACCTGCAGATGCAGTCACTCAATAACGTGATGGCATCCGGCTTGATCGGTAAAGATATCAAAGCGAATTACAGCGGCGCGCAGATCAGCGATGGTGAACCGGCGAATTTAGCCGTTACCGTCGATCGTTTCGCCAGCTCAGTTACGTTTGTCATCAGTGATGCGAGCGGCAATCCGGTCGCAACTATTAACAGTAAAAATATTCCTGAAGGTTCATCAACAATTACCTGGGACGCCAAAGATAACCGCGGCAACCGGGTACCGGATGGGTTCTATTCCATCTCCGCAAAAGCGCTTGATGTGAACGGCAATGAATTTGAACCGTCATTGAACCTTGTCGGCTCAGTGGAATCGGTCATTTATCGTGAAGGCGCGGCATTCCTGCGTGTTCGCGGGCTTGAAATTCCGCTCGGTGATATCGCCGCAGTCGGTGAACCGGGTTCATTCAGCGGTACCGAAGGTAATTAAGGAAGACGGATTACACGATGAGCGCAATAACCGGAACACGAGTACCCGTTCAGTCGCAGCAGGTTGATTTAATCAGCATTGCGCAGCGGAACGGTGCAGTTGCCACACCCAAAGCAAATACCCCGGACACATCGTTCGGTAAAGTGCTGGCCGGTGAGTTGAACTCGACTCGTAACCTGCAGATTTCCAAGCATGCGCTCGAACGTTTGCATTCCCGTAAAATCGATCTCTCCAAAGAGATGCTCGATAAAATTGCAACCGCAGTTGATAAAGCAGATACCAAAGGATCACGCGAAACATTGGTGCTTACCGATTCAGCGGCGCTGGTCGTTTCGGTTAAAAACCGGACAATCATCACTGCCTTTGACCGGGAACATCTTCGTGAAGGTGTGGTAACGTCGATTGATTCGGCGGTCATTTTATGAGAAAAGAAAACTATAACGATACATTTTCCGGACTGGCTGGACTCCATTTAAATGGAGAGGCTTATCCGTACAACATGGAGGTAACCCTTCTATGATGGCGTCACTCTTTGCCGGCGTATCCGGCCTGAAAAACCATCAGGTTCGTATGAACGTCATAGGCAACAACATTGCGAACATTAACACGATTGGTTTTAAAGCCAGCCGTGTGAACTTCCAGGAAGCATTGGTGCAGACCTTTAAAGGTGCAGGCCGTCCGACGGCTATCACCGGCGGTACTAATGCGGTGCAGATCGGTCTTGGTATGCAGGTCGCTGCGATCGACAATCTGTTCCAACAGGGTGGTCTTGAAACAACCGGTCAGATCAGTGACTTGGCGATTCAGGGCTCCGGTTTCTTCATCCTTTCTGATGCTAACAACAACAAATTCTATTCCCGCGCCGGTGCGTTCGGGTTCGACGGTGATTCCAACCTTGTTGATCCAGCAACCGGTCTGTTCGTGCTTGGAAAGATGGCGGATTCATCCGGCCAGATTTCTTCGCTGGCGACTATCGGAAGAATTACGCTTCCCTTCGGTCAGCAGGACCCGGCCCGTGCAACGCAGGAAATTACGCTTGCCAGTAACCTGGATGCTTCCGCTACTACATCGGATGCGTCATTGGTTGCAGCTGGTACGTCCGGTGTTATCACTGTTTCCGGTACTGCTAACAACGGTGTCGGTGGAGTGCACACTGTTTCGATCACCGGTGCACAGGCGCTTAACGCCACATACACCGGTACGGTAACCGGGCTTGGTGTTTCAACAACTCTGACAAGTCTTGGTGTTACTACCTATAATGATTTTTCCATTTCTGTTGACGGTGGTTCAGCTGTGCCGGTTTCCGGTTTGAATGCAGCTTCCACAGTCGGAGATTTGCTTAATGCCATCAATCAGATCAATGGTTTGTCTGCAACGCTTGACGGCACTGGCGCAATCAGAGTCACGCGTACCAAAGCAGGTTCGCCGGTTGATTACAACTTTGTCGCGTCTAACGGTGCGGCAGGCAATATCGTCGAAGAAATCTTCGGCGTTACCGGTGGCGGTAACTTTGTTTCCGCAGGCGGTGCAGCGAGTACTTATCAGGCGGTTGATTCATTCGTACCGGCCAAAGGCAGCGGTATCGCCGCTGGCCCGGTTACCGATGTGTTGGATCTGATGTACGATTCCACGACCGGTTTAGTCGTCGGATTGAGCGGTATGGGTGACGGTGGTATTGAAATTACGACTGGCGCGGGCGGTTTGACCGCTGCTACCGGTGTGAATGCATTAATTGTTGATACCGAACCGACTACGCATACCACCTCAATTTCCGTGTTCGACTCTCAGGGTGGTAAACATACCCTTTCCGTCGAATTCTTCAAATCAGTTATCGACAATCGTTGGGAATGGACTGCCTCTATGCTTGGCGGCGAACAGATTACCAGCGGTGGTTCCGGATTCGTCATGTTTAACACCGACGGTTCCTTCAACTCGTTCTATTTCAATAGCGCAGCCGATTCGATGACTATCAATCCGAACACCGGTGCTTCCTTGATCGATATTCAGGTTGAAGCCGGTACGTTCGGTAACTTCGATGGTCTGACCGGATTTGCTTCCGGCCGTCATACAGCCTCGATTATCAGTCAGGATGGTTACGGTCTCGGTATTCTGGAAAAATTCGATATCGACCAGTCCGGTAATATCTCCGGCGTGTTCTCAAACGGTATCAACCGTGTTCTCGCCCAGATATTGCTTGCTGACTTTACTAACCAGGCCGGTTTGCGTAAAGCCGGTAAATCAATGTACCAGACCAGTGCGAACTCCGGTTCCGCTGTGGAAGGTATAGCTGGTTCAACTATTTCCGGTACGATCTCATCCGGCGCGCTTGAAGCCTCCTCCGTTGATATTGCTCAGGAATTTACCTCTATGATCACCGCACAGCGTGGATTCCAGGCAAACGCCCGAATCATCACGACATCGGACACCATGCTCGATGAATTGGTGAACATCAAGAGATAATAGGATAGTAGATGATTACCGTAACTCGGATGAATGAAAGCTCACTGGTCGTTAATGCCGACCTGATCGAGTTCGTGGAAGCGATTCCGGAAACCAGTATTTCTCTGACAACAGGGAAGAAGCTGATGGTCCGTGAATCGGTCGACGACATTGTCGTTCGGGTGGCGCAATTTAAGCAACAGTGCGATGTCCGTCTGACCAGCGGATTTCGCGCGAATGCACACAGGAGTGACGAATGCCGGTAGAGGAACAAAAAACAACCGTTGAATCCTCCGCACCGCAGGCCGGTGAGCCCAAAAAAGGGATGAATAAGCTGGTTCTGTTCGGCGGAATCGGCGGAGGCGCCGCCATCATTGGCGTCGCGTTAGCCTGGTTCGTAGTGAAACCAATGTTAAGCGGCACGGCCGAATCCACATCGGATACCGCTACGA
Source organism: uncultured Ignavibacteriales bacterium (assembly GCA_964464605.1). GTDB lineage: Bacteria > Zixibacteria > MSB-5A5 > GN15 > FEB-12 > CAYXJN01. The sequence continues at coordinate 137,941 of CAYXJN010000005.1, forward strand.
CTGCCGAAACCCATGATGCTTCTGCCTCTCATGAAGAAGCGAAAGAAGAAGAACATGGTGAAGAAAGCGAAGGAGGAGAACATGGTGGAGCAGGATCATCGATTTATACCATTAAGGATATTGTCGTGAATCCATCCGGTACTGCCGGTTCCCGTTATCTGTCTGCTTCCATTGCCTTCCAATTAGGATCGCCGGAAGAAGCCGCCAAATTCGAGCAGCTTGAACCGATTATTCGTGATGCATTGATAACGATTCTTTCTTCCAAAACGGTCGCTCAGTTGACCGACTCACGGGAAAAAGAGATCGCGCGCATGCAAATCAAAAATCGTGTTGCGCAGTTAGTGAAAAACTCGGAACTCGCCGGTGTGTATTACTCGGATTTTGTACTGCAATAAAGGATAGTGTGACGTGGCCAAGATATTGACACAGGAAGAAATTGATGCCCTGCTGACCACCGTGTCGGCGGGTGAAAATCAATCTCAGGAGCAAGTCAGCGAAGATAGAAAATTACGCTCTATCCTTGCCTACGACTTTAAGCATCCGAACCGGGTGTCGAAAGATCAGATTCGCACGCTTGAGAGCATGCACGACAACTTCGCCGGACATTTCGGTTCAAGTTTATCGACTATGCTGCGCTCGATCGTCGATGTCGATTTAGTCTCGGTCGATCAGATTACCTATTCCGAATTTATTATGTCGCTCGTGACACCATCTTCGACCTACACCTTCGCGGCTCCGCCGCTTGCCGGTGTCTGTCTTGTCGATTTCAACCCGACCTTAACTTTTTCGCTGATCGACAGAATCTTCGGCGGACACGGGAAGATTTTGGAAACGGAACGGGAACTGACCAGCATCGAACGCACTGTCATGGGGCGTTTGGTAGGCAAACTCTACACTGATTTGACCGTTGCATGGGAAAACATCGTAAAGCTCGAAGTCTCGCAGGTCAGCTTTGAAACAAACCCGCAGTTTATTCAAATCGTACCACCCGGTGAAACGGTGGTGGTGGTTTCGTTTCAGGTAAAACTGTTCCAGTCGACGGGACTTTTGACTCTCTGTTATCCATATGTGTCAATCGAGCCGATTATCAGCAAGCTTTCCGCGCAGAACTGGATCGATGCGACCAAAAAGAAAAATCAGGTATTCGATCGGGAAACGAATGTCAAAAACATGCTCACGATTCCGATTGAACTGTCCGCACAATTATTGAGTGTCGACGTCAAGATGCGTGATTTCCTGACTATGAAAACGGGTGATGTTATCCGTTCCGGCCGCGAGATAGATCGTCCGGCGGAAATCATGGTCAACCGCCGCAGAAAATTTTTAGCTCGTCCCGGTTTATCCGGCCACAAGCGGGCTGTTCAAATTGTAGCTGATTATGATGAAAATAAGGAGCACATGTAATGGCAGACGAACAGGATATCGCTGCTGGAGCCGGTAGCGCCCCGCAGTCACCGTCACCCGAAGCATTCGCAAAAGTAGCGAATCCCGGGGATGCGTCGGAAGCAGATGCTGAAGCGCAGATGATGGCGATGCTGGAAGATCTTCCGGCCGATAACACCCGCCCGGGTCCGAACGACATTAACTTCGGCACGCACAAGGTAGCGCGCGCTGAGTTCCAACAGTTGTCGGAATCGGCACAGGCGGCGGAACGTCGCAATATCGATTTGCTGATGGATGTCAGCCTGCCGATTTCAATCGAACTCGGCCGCACCAAAATGCCGATTAGCGACATTCTTACACTTGGCCCCGGATCCGTGGTTGAACTGAATAAATTAGCCGGTGAACCGGTTGATTTGCTTGTCAATCAGAAGGTCGTGGCGAAAGGGGAAGTAGTGGTAATCGATGAAAACTTTGGTGTTCGCATTACCCAGCTTATCACGCCTGAAGAGCGGCTTAAACTGCTCGGAGAAGAATAACACTCATGCGACTTCGTAGTATTACCATAGGATTGTTACTGCTTGCTGCATCATCGGTCTTTAGCCAGACAGCCGAGCAGACTCCACTTTCTGAGGCGCTTGCAAAACCGGCAGATACGGTAATGCAGGCAATGCCGCAGTCATTTTCCGCGTATCCCGCAATTGGAAAAATGTTGGGCGCGCTGTTAGTCGTATTGATCTTGATGTATTTCACCTTTCAGGTTTTAAAAAAAGTTTCCGCAGGCAGGATGATTGGTGCAAAAGGGAAACGGTCGCTGGAAGTGATCGAAGCTACCCATTTGGCGCCGAAAAAATCTGTCGCGTTGGTTCGTGTTGGTGAACGCGCGGTGATGGTTGGTGTAACCGATCATCAAATTACGCTTTTAAGCGAGCTTTCAACCGAAGAAACCGGAAAGTTGATTGAACAAAAGCAGGCCGAAACGAATCAGCAGCCCTTTGCCGATATGTTTCAGGCTGCTTACAAAAAGTTTTCAGCAGTTCGCACGAAACGGCAGGATGCCGTCGTGGAAGTGCCGGCTAATCAGTCGGCGTGAACCGTCGCTTCGTTTACGAATCGACACACACCTCTTGCAGGATGCGAAGAGGTAGAACATATAGGATATGAAACGATTTTTACGCACATCTCTGTTTGCTGTGCCCGCCGCGCTGCTTTGCGCGCCGGTTGTCATGGCACAATCACTCCCGAAAATCAGTCTGCAAGTCGGTGAGTCGACCAACCCGGCCGATCTTTCCACTACGCTGAAAATAGTAATCCTGATGACGGTTCTGGCGCTCGCGCCGTCGATTCTGATTATGACGACTTCGTTTATCAGAATCGCGATTACGCTTTCGTTCTTGCGTCAGGCAATCGGTATCAACCAGAGTCCGCCGAACCAGTTGCTGATTTCGCTTGCGTTGATTCTGACATTTTTCATTATGTCGCCGGTCATCAACAAATCATACAACGAAGGTATCAAGCCGTATCTGGAAGAACAGATTCGCGGGGAAGAAGCCTTCAAAAAAGCCGTGGGTCCCTTCCGTACCTTTATGCTGGCCCAAACGCGAGAGCAGGATTTGGCTTTGTTCGTGAACATCGCCAAACTGCCTGCTCCGAATACACCGGATGATATCCCGCTTCAGGTGCTGGTTCCTGCGTTTGTTATTTCCGAACTGCGGACAGCGTTCATGATCGCGTTTGTGTTGTTCATTCCATTTTTGGTCATAGATATGGTGGTGGCATCGGTCTTGATGTCGATGGGTATGATGATGCTTCCCCCAGTGGTCGTATCGCTGCCGTTTAAGCTGCTGTTGTTCGTGCTGGTCGATGGCTGGTACTTGTTGGTTAAATCACTCGTTGAATCGTTTCGGATGTAAGGAATAGATAATATATGACACCGCAAATGGTAGTTTCAGTCGGTCGGGAAGCATTGATGGTAACGCTCATGCTCGCCGGACCGCTTTTGTTAGTCGCATTGGTCGTTGGTTTGGTTATTTCACTCGTTCAGGCGGTCACGCAGATACATGAAATGACGTTAACCTTCGTACCCAAGATCATCGCGATCTCGCTTACCCTGTTACTTTTGCTGCCGTGGATGATTAACATCGCGACCGATTTCACCCGTCACATGATGGAAATGATCCCGACTTTAGCGGGGGGGTAAATCACGTTTATTTCATGCTCACCACCTGAACGTTTTTCCAGCCTGTTCCGGTACTTTTTTCCCCACCACTATTGTATAAGTCGAAAATCGGCCGATACAGTTCACGTAACTCATTGTAAATCAATCAATTAATTATCTCGTCCGGCTCGTTTCAGCTTGGCACATGGTTTGAGATGTCTTTTGGGAAAGACGGAAAACCCGAAAACTATCGAGGACCAAAAAACGATGTTCGACTTCTTAACTTACGGCGCGGATAAGCTGGAAACATTCCTGCTGATTCTGTTCCGCTGCACCGGAATGCTGTTAATGGCGCCGGTGTTGGGACATCGTTCGATCCCGATGCTTATCAAAATCGGGTTTGCCATTGTTCTCTCACTCTTATTAACCAGCACACTTCCGCCGCAGCCGGTTCCGATGGTGACATCGGCATGGGAACTCACCCTTATCGCACTGAAAGAAACGATGGTCGGACTGATTATCGGCCTCGCGTTTTATTTCGTGCTGTATGCGGTGCAGTTAGCGGGAACATTAGTCGGTTATCAGATGGGTTTCGCGGTTGCGAACTTGTTTGATCCGGCAACATCCGAACAGGTGCCGATTATCGGGCAGTTCTGGATTCTTTTAGGGATGCTCATTTTCCTGTCGATCAACGGGCATCATCTCATTTTGACATCATTTGCCGATTCGTATCTGGTAATGCCCGCCGGCGCTGCTGAACTTAGCGGAAGCGTCGGCGAGGCGATTATTCGCTTATCGGCTTACATATTTATCATCGCCCTCAAAGCTGCGATTCCAATTGTAATCTCATTGCTCCTAATCGATGTCGCTTTGGGCGTAATGTCCAAAGCGATGCCTGCCGCGAATGTCTATTTCGTCGGTGCGCCGATCAAGTTTGCGGTTGGGCTTACCGTTATCGCCATTTCATTGCCGCTTCTGTCATTCGTGATGGAACGCGCATGGGGTGATATCGATGCACAATTGCGCAATATGTTATTACAGATGGGGAAGGCGTAAACCGGTATGGCTGACGAAAAGAATTTCGAAGAACGTACCGAACAAGCCTCGGCCAGACGACGCGAGAAAGCGCGTGAAGAAGGTCATGTTGCCAAATCTCAGGATTTGACCGGTGCGTTTCTGTTATGCGTCGGCGTGACTACGCTGCTCATTCTTGGCCCGTCACTCGGTACGCAGCTTGGTGATTTAATCAAATACAATATGGCCAACGCGCCGTTTCTGGCGCAGCGGGTCGGTACGAATTTGACCGGCTTGTTCTCGGATGCGACCATGCAGTTCTTTTTGATCCTTGCGCCGTTTTTTGGCGTGATGGTCATCGCGGCAATTGCTGCGAACGTTGCACAGGTCGGATTCCATATTACTCCGAAGGCATTGCAATTGAAATGGGAACGCCTTGATGTTATGAAAGGCTTCACCCGTTTATTCTCGCTTCGCTCGTTTGTTTCACTCATCCGTGACTGTATCAAAATTCTCATTATCGGGCTTGTCGCCTGGTACGCGATTCATGGACAGTGGAATCAGTTTTTCGCATTAGCTGATATGTCAGTCGGGCAGATGATCACCCAATTGGGAAGCATGATCGGTGTGCTCGCGCTGAAAATCGGCGGTGCGTTCTTAGCTATCGCGCTTTTGGATTATCTTTATCAGCGCTGGGAGCATGAACGCTCGATCAAAATGTCCAAGCAGGAACTCAAAGAAGAACATAAAGAAACCGAAGGTTCCCCGCAGGTTAAAGCGCGTATTCGTCAGGTGCAGCGTGCCATGCTGCGTCAGCGGATGTTGACCGCCGTTCCGAAAGCGGATGTGGTTATCACCAACCCGACCCATATCGCGGTTGCGCTCCGCTACAATCAGGATGAAATGGCGGCGCCGTATGTCATCGCAAAAGGTGAACGTCTGCTGGCGCAGCGTATTAAAGAAATCGCACGCGAACATAATGTTCCGGTTATCGAAGACAAGCCGCTTGCTCGTGCCTTATTCAAAATTTGTGAAGTCGGCCAGATGGTACCGGCCAATCTCTATCGCGCCGTTGCCGAAATTCTCGCCTACGTCTACCGCCTGAGAGGGAAGGGGGTAGCCAGCAATGGCTGATGATCGCTCCTTGCTGCGTACCCTGAGTCAGCGTTCTGATATCGTCCTCGCTTTGGGTGTTGTCGCCATTTTGGCGGTGCTCATTATTCCGATTCCGACTCCGCTGTTGGATTTCGCGCTCGCGTTTAACATCACCTTCTCGCTGATCGTTTTATTGACCACGCTGTATGTGCGCAAGCCGCTTGATCTCTCGGTTTTCCCGAGCATGCTCTTAATTCTCACGCTTTTGCGTCTTGCACTAAACGTCGCTTCAACCCGAATGATTCTGGGTGAAGGGTATGCCGGTGAAGTTATCAATTCATTCGGTAACTTCGTTGTTCAGGGGAATTATGTGGTCGGAATGATCGTATTCGTCATTCTGGTCATTATTCAGTTCGTCGTTATCACCAAAGGCGCCGGCCGTATTTCGGAAGTTGCCGCACGATTTACATTGGATGCTATGCCCGGCAAACAGATGGCGATTGATGCCGATCTGAATGCCGGGCTCATCAATGAAACGGAAGCTCGCCGCCGTCGTGAAGAGATCGCTCATGAAGCGGATTTCTACGGCGCGATGGATGGTGCTTCCAAGTTCGTTCGCGGTGATGCGATTGCCGGTATTCTTATCGTTCTTATCAACGTATTCGGCGGGTTCATCATCGGCATGGCTATCAATGATATGCCGATGATGGAAGCGCTGAAGACCTACACCCTGCTTTCTATCGGTGATGGTCTTGTTACGCAAATTCCCGCACTTTTGATTTCAACTGCCTCAGGTATCATCGTTACCCGCGCTGCTTCATCCGAAAATATGGGCAGCGATATGGCGCGTCAGCTGACTCGTCAACCGCGCGCGATCATTATCGCCGGTGGTATGCTGCTTGTATTCGGGCTGCTCCCCGGTATGCCGACGTTGACTTTTATGCTTATCGGCGGTGCGGTCAGCGGTATCGGATTTTTGACTAAAGATTCCCGCGCCAAACGCTTGCATGAGCAGCAACAGTTGGAAAAACAGAAAGATACCGGCAAACGTCCGGCTGAACCGCGCACGGAAGATTTACTCAAGATCGATCAGCTTTCGTTGGAAATCGGATACGGTTTATTGCCGCTCGTTGATACCAACCAGGGTGGGGACTTGCTGAATCGCATTACGCAGATTCGTAAAAGCATTGCTTCAGAGCTGGGCATCGTCATGCCGCCGGTGCGTATTCGTGACAATGTCCGTTTAAAACCGAACGAATATCAGATCAAAGTTAAAGGGATTCGTGTCGGTGGTTCCGAACTGATGCTCGACCATGTCATGGCGATCAACCCCGGATTCCTACATGACCGCCTTGACGGCTTTGAAACGCATGAACCGGCCTTCAAACTGAATGCAACCTGGATTCTGCCGAAACTGCGCGATATCGCCGAAACGAAAGGGTTCACCGTTGTTGAACCGTCTTCGGTTGTTGCAACACACCTTACCGAAATCGTCCGCACCTATTCACAGGAGTTGTTGAACCGTCAGGATGTCCAGAAACTTATCGACACTCTCAAAGAAGATTATCCGGCATTGGTCGATTCAGTTATTCCGGATACGGTGCCGCTTGGTGTTTTACAGAAAGTACTGCACGCCTTGCTGCGTGAACGAATCGCTATCCGTGATCTGGCGACGATAGTCGAAACGATTGCCGATTACATTGGCGCGACCAAAGAGCCGGATGTGCTCAGTGAATATGTCCGTATGTCGCTCAAACGGCAGGTAACGGATATGTACAAGGACAACACTGGACGCATCCATGTGTTCACGATCGATCCGGCGGTTGAACAGACATTAGCTGAATCAATTCAAAATACCAAGCAGGGTTTAGTGCTCGCGCTTGATCCGCAGGTGTCGGACAAACTGCTTGCCAGTATCGGTGCGCAAATCAAGAAGATGCACACGCGGCAGGAAACGCCGATTTGTATCTGCTCGCCGAATGTCCGCCTTGTGCTCAAACGCTTGGTTGAACCGACATACCCCGGTCTGATTGTCATCTCATACAACGAAATACTGCCGGACACGGAATTGATTTCATCAGGAATGGTAGGAATCCACGATGATAATTAAGTCATTCAGCGCCGAATCCGCTGCCGCTGCTCTCAAAAAAGTTCGTGAAGAACTTGGCGGTGAAGCAATCGTGCTTAAAACCCGTCAATTGAGCAACAACCGGCTCGGCATGCAGGTAGAAGTAACCGCTTGTCTGGAAAAACCGTCCGTCGCTGCTACCTCAAAAGCATTACAGCCTTCTGTCACAGCTTCCGAACAGCAAGCGACGCCGACTTCTCATAATCGCATTGAGGCGATTACAGCCAATACCGAAACCAACAATGAAATTCCGAACGGTAATTACCGCCAGGTTTCCAATCGCTTAGAACGGATGGAAATGAAGCTCAACAGCCTGTTGGGTGTTTCACTTCGTCAAACCGGTAAAGCGAATATCGCCGACCAGCTCTGGACCGTTCGCACACAATTAGAAAATGCGGATGTTCCGACTCCGATTGCCGAACGCTTCATGTCGGAACTTTACATCAAAGTCGCGGATAATGAAGATGTCAGCGCCATCGCCGAAGAACTGCTTCACGCAAAATTAGAAAAACTGATTGATACCAAACTGTCATTCAAAGCGGGTGACCGCGTGATGGTGCTCGGCGCTGTTGCTGTTGGGAAATCCTCTTTGCTTGGTAAAATCGCGCTCAAACTGGTTGCCGATCAGAAACTGTCTTCCACACTGACGACGCTTGATGATTTAAAAATCGGCGCGCAGGAAGAAGTTGCAACCTACGCCGATGCGCTCAATCTGACCCTCGCCAATCTCAACAATGAAGCGGTTGATTCATCCAAATTCAAAAAAGGTGTTTTGTTGATCGATACTCCGGGTTTGCAATCAAGCACGGAAAGTATTACAGCCGTCAAAAACGGAATCGAAAAACTCACCCCGAATTATCGCATCGCCGTCATATCAGCGCTTCATCGCGCAAGTGATATCAAAGTCCAGTTGGATGCTATCAAGCAGTATCAGCCGACGCATCTCGCGGCGACAATGCTTGATCTCACTACCCGTTACGGAACGATTCTTGCCGCGGCGGAAACACTGAATTGCCCGATCGCTATTATCACCGACACACCCGGCGGCATGGGAACCATGCAGACGCCGAACAGCTCACGATTGATTTCAGGATTGCTTTTAGAGGAGGGAAACGATGAATAACCTTCGTCACCCCGCAGCCAATTCCGGCCGGCCGCAGCCGCTGATTATCTCCGTGCTCTCCGGTAAAGGTGGAGTTGGAAAATCGGTAATCGCCTACAATCTCGGCGTTGCCTTAATGCAGCGCGGTAATCGGGTACTCTTAGTTGATGCCGATCCGACCTGTGGCAACTTGCATATGCTCGCCAACTGCTCACCGTCACATGGCATTCATGATGTCATCTCCGGTGACCGCACCGTCTCACGTGCTGTAACGCCGCATCTTGCCTCACTCGATCTGTTAGCCTCTCCGCCCAACCCGGCGACAGTGGATGGATATAGCGTAACCTCCGCCGCGATGTTCATGCAGCAGCTGCATGATCAAACCGGCAGCTACGATGTCGTCGTGCTTGATCACACCTCCGGTATTTCAAAACCGGTAACGGTGATGGCGCATGCCTCGCATATCAATCTGTTGGTTGTCGTTCCGGAATTAACGTCGATAGCCGATGGCTACGGATTATTCAAGTATCTGATCGATACACATCAGTCGATGGATTGCCGGTTGTTTATCAACCGAGTCCGTACGGCTGATGAACCGGAATACATCTACGCAAAATTCAAAACCCTTACCGAACGGTTTTTGGCCACCTCACCTCAGTTCATCGGCAGCCTGCCGGAATCCGAGGAAATCCAGGCCGCCGTTGCCGCGCAGCGTTCAGTTCTGTTGATGTCGTCTGAAGCTGTTGTAGGGCAGTCATTTATGCGGCTTGCCGCCAACCTACTGCCGAACGTTCAAATGAACCGTTTGGCAGGCCTAACTCACGAAAAGTCAGATAGTTATAAAACACCGGCCACGGCCGATATAAGGATGTAGCAGCATGACAAGTGCGGTGAAACATGAGCCGACCAAAAAAGGGACGGCAAAACTTGAGCGGATTTCAGTTTCGGTCGCGGAACCTGAAGAGAAAGCTAAACGCCCCAAGAAATGGGAAGTGACCGAAGCGGATTGGGCACGCTACAAAAAGCACAAGACGCATGCCATTCGGCAGAAACTCTTGAGCAAGTATGTACCGCTGGTGCGTAATGTCGCAACGCGTATGGCGATGGGATTTCCGCGCTCGGTTGAATTGTCGGATTTAATTAATACCGGTGTGATCGGTTTGATCGAGGCCTTCAAAAACTTCGATCCGTCACGCGGTGTGAAATTTGAAACGTATGCTGTTCCGCGCATTCGCGGCGCGATTTTAGATGAACTCCGCGCTTTGGACTGGGTACCGCGTTCCACGCGCGCCCGTTCCCGCGAAATAGATCGCGCTACCAATGCGCTTGAAAGCGCGCTGGGTCGTCCGCCCGAACAGGAGGAGTTGGCCAAACATATGAAGATCAGCGTCAACGAACTGCATGTTGCGCTCGATGATGTGTCCGGCACGACTATTCTCTCGCTCGATGAAGTTGTCTTCCGTGAAGATGACAACCGTCAGGTTGCCCGTATCGAAACCGTTATCGACAGCACGATGCACAGTGTTCTCGGTGAAATTGAAAAGGGAGAACTCAGATCGTTTTTAGTCGTCGCTATCGACCGTCTGACCGAACAGGAAAAACTGGTGATTGCGCTCTACTACTACGAAGAACTGACGCTTAAGGAAATCGGCGAAGTGATGTCGATTTCGGAATCCCGCGTTTCGCAGATTCATACCCGCGCGGTATCGAAACTGCGAGGCATGGTGCGTGAACGGTTTGCCTTAACCGGCTGAGAACGGAAATAGAAATGACTGATGCACCGCTTAAGCCCATCGATCGCACCACGGCAGATGCTTTTGACCGTGTGTACGCGACTGAACGTTCCTCGGCTGAACGGGAACGAATTCAGGCGGTCGGCAAACAGAAAAAGAGAAAGCATGGTGAAGAACACCAGCATGCTGATCCGGAAGACAGTGTGGAAGTAAGTGGATTAGTAAACGAAGAACAGGAAGCGGAAGGTAACGACACTGAAGAGCAAGAGAAAGATCAGAAACCATCAGGAATACCTGATTCACTCGATCTTCAGGCGTAAATAAAGAGAGACAAAACATGGATGTGCCAAAAGAAATATTACTCGATGCAGCGATAAACGCAGTCGGCTATCTGGCCGCCGGCGCCGGGACGATTTTGTTTTATTCGATGTTTACCAAAAAGAATACAACAAAACAGTCACCTGCACCGGAACAACAGACCATCGTCGCAGCTACGCCGGTAACGCCGGAAGTTCCGCGCGAAACCGGTCAGTTTGTGCCGCTGAGCCGTTTGTCGGTTCGCACGCAGGAAGCAGAAGTGCCATCCACACAAAAATTAGAAAACGGACAACGTGACCGCCAGGCAATCATGCGTATCGCGCGCGAGATGCTGAAAGCGGGAGCGACAGTCGAACGAATTCGCACCGTTCTGCCGATTTCGGCGGCGGAAGTTGCCTTATTAGCCAGAGCAGAGCAGTAAAGAAGGAGTTGTAGCATATGTCGCAAGATAGTCCTTTCATGTTATTTAAAGTCGAATGCCCGATCTGTAAAACGGTCAATGAATTTGAATCGGTCAGAGTCGGCGCTTACGTAGAAAACGGCCGTGATACCGACTTCTGTCCGCTGGATATCGTCTGGCGTCACCAGCGTTATCAGGCGTATAACCCGCTTGCCTTTTTCAGCGCTACCTGCACCAATTGCTTTTACACGCGGGAACTGACGACCAATTATCGGGAATGGAAGAATGATTCCAATTTCCGCACCTATCGCCTCAAAGCGATTAAAGAAAAGCATCTCGATCTGTTGGCTACTGCCGATTCGACTATCAAATCACTCGGAGAATCGATCGATTTGAATCGGTATCCGAATGAAACGGCCATTATCAAATTACATCTTGCGATTTTTGATGAACTGTTGGCAGAGCATCCAACCAAACTCGATGTCGGTCGTTTTTACCTCCGTATCGCGTGGGTGTTCAGAACTTTCACTGCCGGTGAAGCTACCAGCAGCAATGCGATGCATGGTTTAGTGCAGGAAGTTGAAAAAGCGTTCGTCGCTGCCCGCAGTGCGTTTTTGCAAAACGGAAACGCCGTCAACTCACTCTCCCGCCATTTTGCGGCGCAGTTTCATTCCAACAGCGTTCCGGCTGAACTGAAATCACAGTTGTTCCCGGTTCGTGAACGGTTTGAAGCGGAATGTTCTTCACTTGAAGACATCATCGCCAAAGGTCAGCAGGGAATGGATAAGATTGAAGCATTGCTCAATGAGTACCGTATGACCGCATTGGGCAGCCAGAGTGAAGTCGGCAAGTTCGGATTTGGGCAGTTTGCTTCGTTCAATGATTATCTGATTCAGTTAAAAGGTAAATGGTCCGGTGTTGCCACTAACGAACGGGAAGCGCTTGAACACGCCGTTCACTGGTACAAAGCAGCCTACACCGACGCCCGCAATATCGCGCCGGGCAACCAGCAGATTCAGGCTTCTTACTTAATTGCAGAATTGTCTCGTCGTATCGGCGATACCGATTCCGCCCGTGAATTTTTCAACACGACAATCAAAGCGGGTCAGGACTTCATTTATCGCAATCGGCAGGATCAATCCCGCACCGCGCTGGCCAGAAAGATTCTTGAACTGGCAGTCGAGCAGGGTCGCTTAAATCTGGAAACCGTTAAGCAGTAAACAGGACGTATACCGCAATGCCATTGACACTACCACATTTGCCGCAGCCGCTCAAGGTTTGGGAAAAAATCGGAATCGTTGTCGGTGAAGAGCCGGAGTTCGGGCGGTATGTTTCCCGTATCGAAGACATTACCGATCAGGGAATCTTTATCAGCGCGCCGGAATTTGTGGATGGTTCCTCACGTTTACGCGAGGGAGTCGAAGTGGCAATACTCTTAACTCGTGATGACGCCGTCTATCGTATGACTGCAACCATTACCCAGCAAATGCGAAATGGCGTGCCGACGTTTATGTTGAGCATTCCGCATTCTGTCGCCCGGGTGCAGCGTCGTCAGTACGTTCGTATCGATATTCATGAACGTGTTGACTATGCCGTACTCACTGACGGCTGGGATTATCGCCCGGTCGGTGATGAATTTCAATGGCATCAATCCGTTACGGAAAATTTAAGCGGCGGCGGCATCATGCTGCAAACGCATGAACTGTTATCGGCCGGAGTATGTTTGATTTTGAAAGTGCCGTTGTTTGATCGGAACGGTTTACCCGGTGCCGTTGCGGCTATTTGTCGTCGCGCGACAACTCGGGAACATCATCCGCTTGCCGGTGTCGAGTTCATTACCACCAATCAACTGCAAAAGTATTTTACCACAGAGCAGATTACCCGCTTTCCGGCCGGTGTCAGCGCCTTTGACCGGATTGCTCAAAATAAACTGGTGAATTACGTCTTTCAGCGTCAAATCGATATGCGCAAGAAAGGATTGCTCTGAGATGTCCACAGAAATTCCGATCAGCGAGAATCCGCTTCAGTTGGATCTTTCCGAATTGGATATGGCGTCACAGGTCGGGAAGGATATTGTTATCCATTCCGAGCAGTTTCACGGCAAACCGCTGAAAAGTCGTATTACCGCAACGCATGAGAATAGTTTTGCCATCGACCGCGGCGGAAGCGGCGGGATGGTTGATAATCTGGTACATAATCAGATAGTAACCGCTCAGATTGAATACAAGGGAGAGCCGCTTGCACTTCGCGCGCAGCTGAAACGAAATCAAGGCGGTAAATGCATTCTGATTTTGCAGGATAAAGCAATTCCGCTTACCCGTCGCCGTTTTATCCGTATTCCATCAGCAGGAGTAGCGCGACTGGCTGTTTGCCCGACGGTTAACTTCGATCCGTCGCGTATGAACCGTTTGCGCTGGCTGGAAACTCCGGCGGAAAATGTTTCAAGCGGCGGAGCACGGATTTCACTGCCGAATACTATCGAAGCTCGCACCTTTCTGTTTATCAATCTGATGGTCGAAGAACTGGAATTGCCGGCGTTATTGATGGGCGTCGTGCGGCATTGCCATCGTTTGGGCAATGGCAGCTATTCAATCGGTATCGAGTTTATTGTCCGCGAAGAACGGCATCATCATTTCTCAACGACTCTTGCACGCCGCTTGCCTCAGGCGGTGTTTCAATACTCCAGCGTTGATCGGGATACAGAAAACCAACGCTTAATCACATGGATGAATACGAATAAGACAATGGAATGAAAGGATAGAAAGACAATGAAACACGCGACACGCACCAAGTATTTTTCCGACATTGACGTTCACGAGCGTCAGCAGCAATCACGCCGACCGTTCCGCGTCGAACAGGACAATCAGCGTCGATTTGTTCGTTTGGAAATTTCCTCACCGATTGCACTGAAGAAAGTGAAGGACAGCCTTGGCGGATTTTGGCCGGAAGGAACAACTTATGCAATCGACGGAACGATTTTGAATGTTTCGCCGGGTGGTGTGTTGATTGAAACCGAGCAACCGCTGGGTGAACATGAGATCGTTGCGATGCGGTTCACGCTGCAGGGAGATGAAGTTCTCGAACATATTCTCGGTATGGTAAAACGTTCGGAAAAGATGGATGATTTCTACCTTTCCGGTATCGAATTCATTAACCGTGGTCATCTGGAAGACAAATTGTCGCAGGGTGAAATTGATATGCTGTCTGACAAGCTCGTCAATTTTCAGGAAATGGTGCAGCAAGTGCTTGCCCGTTATATTACCAAGACTCGCTCCAGCGCGCAGGACGGACAAAAATGAAACGCCTTTTGTCGCTTCTTATCATATTGCTGTTAGTAACGTCATCAGCGTTTGCGCAAACCACAACAGAACGGCATCAGTTTGCCGCTAAGCTGTGGGGTGATGATAACACAAACGGCAAAAGCGGAACCACCGCGACATCGGGTAATGGTAATACATCATCGGTTGCCATGTATGTCAACGCTGCTCCATCGGCCTGGCATAGCTCTTCGATTGAAGAAAAAATCGCCATGTTGTTGACTCGCAATTCATCAATGAAATTGTCCCGTCTGGTGCAGGATACTACTGTATGCAAATCAGCGCTGACCTATTCAGTCGGGATGGATTCTTTAGTGCATCGCGCCGAAGTATCCGGTGCCCGGTATGCCGTTGCTATTCGCGTGACCTCACCGGAAATCGTACGGAGAAAAACATTATCCGTGCCGCTCATATTTCACATGTATCAGGCGATGGGTGTGATCGAAGGGGAACTGCGGATTATCGACTTGCAAAAGAATCGCCAAGTTGCTGCAGAACCGTTTTCGGTAAGCATGAAGGGACCACGTGCGATGCAGGCGACGATGGATGATGATATCAATGATCCGGATTTACATGTCACTGCGCCGGAGAAACTGCGTTTTTTTAACGAGCTTGAACAAAAAGCGGCGGAACATATCAGCGGACGGGTTCGCAAATTCACGCGGGGGGGATGATGCCGACAACGATTCGTAAGAAAAAAACAGGTTCACCCAAGAAGCCAGAAAAAGCGGTCGCTCAAAAAACGACCGGTTCTTCACCTTCTTTGTTGTCCGGTTTACAGTTGATCGATGAGATCATTGCGATTCTCCGCAAAAATGGAGAACCGGCAGCTGTTTTACGGGAAGCAGTCACGGCCTTAAATAAAATTTCCTCATTCGATGGCGCTTCGTTGTTTCTGAAAAACAAAGTGACCAGTAAGTATGATGAAATTGTTTCTATCAACGGCGGTGCGGCGATGCTCGATTTCGTTTCTCTTTCAACGGGAAGCGGTATCGCCGGTTTGACGGCATCGACTCGCAAACCGCTTTATCTGCCGGAGCGTTCCCGTTCCCGTCATTTTGATCCGGAACGGTCATTAAGCAGCTTGCTTTCTATCCCGCTTATGGCAGGAGAAGAATTAATCGGTGTGCTGAATTTAGGCGCGAAACCATCTCATGCTTTTTCTGAAACAGCGGTGCAGTTGTTTACGGCTTTGTCCAATCATCTGGCTATTGCTATTGAGCGATACTCGTTGCAGCGGGATTTATCCGGATTAGAGCAGCAGTTAGAAAAGGCGCTTGAAAAAACCGAGCATTTTACCCGTCAGATGAGTACGCTGACTGAAATCAAAGGTTCGCATGAAGAACGTCGCCGCGCCCTTAATGATGTTAACAATGCACTGGCGGTCATTATTGGTTCAATCGGAACACTGTTGTATCAGCGTTCTGCCGTTGACCAGAAAATGCTATCACAACTTCGACGTTCCGAGCAGGCTGCGGTTCGCATTTCTAATGCTATCGGAAAATTGGATGTAATGATTTCAGATTCATCTGACATCTTTCCTGCGACACCGAGGAAAACGCGGGTTCGTAACTAAACATGGAAGAAGCGCTTTCGACTGCGGAAGTCTCGACATCGGTTTCTGAACGACAGAGACGTATCTCTGAACTTCCGGTACATGAACATCAAACACTGGTACTAAAACGAACGATGCCCGAAGATGTCATGAAAGAAACAAATTCTCAACCATCCGACAACGCGGCGGTTCAGGATGATTTGTCTATGGATGTTCCCGGGAGCCCGTTCGATGAAGTTTGTATTTTAGCCGAGGTATCGTCAGCGCTTTCCTCTTCTTATGCGCTCTCGCAAATTTTACAGGTTATTCTTACCGGCGCGACAGCTTCGCAGGGCGTTGGTTTCAATCGCTGTTTTCTCTTTTTGTACGATGAAAAACAGGATGAATTGCGTGGGCATATGGCCGTGGGGCCTTCTTCGGTAGAAGAAGCAAACCGGATTTGGCAGCAGCTTGAAAACCAACCGACCTCTTTCGGTGAACTGCTGGCAGAACGTCAGACAGGTAATGAACAGCAGGTTGATCCGATTACCCGGCGCATTGAAGGGATGACTATCTCTCTTGCCGAACCAGGTCTTGTTCGCACGATATGCGCGGAACATGCATCGGTAAATTTAGAAGAAACCACTGAGCGAGACAGTGGAACGGTTGCTCTTTTAGAACGATTGGGAACTGCCAGCGCCGCTATTATTCCGATGACCGCCAACGGCAAATTGATGGGTCTGTTGATTGCGGATAACCAGATTACCGGACGCAAAATTTCAGATAGAGATGTTCGCTTGCTGCATATGCTGGCCAATCAAGCGGCGGTAGCAATGGAACGGGCGAAGTTGTACGAATCGCAGTTAGAGCGAGTTGACGAGCTGTTTATGATGAATCAATTGTTAGCTGATTCACAGGAACAGTTGGTGACGACCGAAAAGATGTCTTTCGTCGGCGAACTTACCTCTGCCGTCGCCGGAGAATTAAAGCACCCGATTTCAGTGATTGAAGGGTTTGCCTCGATTTTGAACCATACTTCATTGTCTGATGACCAGCGGGAATACTTGCGGATTTTGCATCAGGAGACCAAACGACTCGAATCAGTCGTGTCTCGTTTGGCTGAATTTTGTAATGTCAGCCGGTTGCCATATCGTAATTTTGATTTGAATGAACTGATACAGGAATTGGTACATACCAATCGAAACCGGGATCGACGACTCGAAACAATGCTTTCGCTCAAGACCTGTTCTGAATCGCTGCCGGTGATGGGAAACCGTGCCCAGCTTTCAATGGCGGTCGAACAGATGATGAAGCTGATTATCGACGAACTACCGACGCCGATTCATGTCGAACTGAGAACCGAATCGACACAGCAAATCGGGTCTTTGTATTTACGATTGACGTATCCCGAACAGAATGCCGCCATGTGCGGTCGGTCATTGCAAAGTATGCTTACCAGCCGCGGAAACAGTGTTCGATTGCCTGCACTGTTTGCCGGAGAGACGATTCGTTTTCATGGCGGCACGGTCGGTTGCGATATTCTGCCCAATGCAAATGTCCTGTTGTATTTCTCATTACCCTTGACACACCAGATTGTTTCGACTGCTATTCATCAAGAGGTACCCGCATGACCACCCCGCAATCCACCAATAATCAGACTCAGCAACAGTTAGTGGCACAAGTCGACGAGTTGAATGAGCAGGTTAAAGGGCTGGCGATCAATCTTGCCATTTATCTGGCGAAGGCCAAAACCGCTACTCCGGCATTCAACCGACTGGAACCGGATTTTATTAAGCTCATTAATACCACATTAAAAGTGGTGCAGGAACTTACGGCTATTATCAACGCCAGCCGGAGTGAGGGGGGGATGCTCTATGAATACCCCGCAGACCGCGCTACCGCCGATGCTCTGGAACTCAAAATGCGCAGTATTTTAGACCAATGCCGCTTTGTACTTGGCTCTCTGGCCGACCCGACCTCGACCGGGGACAACAATATGCCGGTTTGAACGGAAATTTCTCCCTTAAGAAGCCCAAAAATCCGCCGATAGTATTGTAGTAGCCCTGCTGGTAAAAGCACGGACAACCAAAACAGAAGATAAAGTACTACAAGAAGATAGACACATGACACAACAAGAAATCCAGGTTCAGGACGAAATCGGCAAACTCACTCAAATGTCTGAAAAAAATGGACGCCCGTTTCGGCTGTTGATAGTCGATGATGAGCAGTGGGTACGCGAAGTGTTTCGTGATTTCTGCGAATTGACAAAAGTGCTCGAAGTCGAGATGGCCGCTTCCGGCGAAGAAGCGCTCAGCAAACTTCGCGTGAGCAAATTCGACTTGGTTACGCTGGATATCATTATGCCGGAACTTTCGGGATTGGAAACGCTCATTGCGCTCAAACGTTTTGCTCCGCAAACACCGGTGATGCTTGTTACCGGAAATGCCACCGATAAACTGGTGACCAAAGCGGGAGTGATGGGTGCATGCCAGGTAATGTATAAACCGGTACGGTTGGAAAACTTTATTGCCGGTGTTACCAGCGCGCTTTCTCGATAATGTCGCTTGCTTTGCACCTTTGGTTGATACCGTTTACTTCTCGGGCTAGGGAATTGAAATGAAAACAGAGATTACTATTCTCGTCGTTGATGACGAAACTATGATGCACACGCTTTTACGCAAAATTCTCACGCGTGAAGGATACGGCGTACTCTGCGCCAATGACGGAGCGCACGCCCTTGAACTGATGCAATCCAACAAAGTCGATATGGTCCTCAGTGATATCAAAATGCCCCGTATGGACGGTTTCGAACTGCTCCGGCAGCTCAAGCTGAAATATCCGCACGTCGGCACGATTATTATGACCGCTTTTGGCGATACCTATTCACTCAAAGACGCCCTGCTTTTGGGCGCGGATGAGTATATCACCAAACCGTTCAAAAGCTTCGAAGTTACCATGATCGTCGAGCGTGCCTACTGGCGCCTGACGGCATCCCGTAACCAGGAATCCCCTGCCTAACAAGCGTTCGGCCAGCTCATATGAGCGTATAAATTGGCCTGCCCTGAGCGTAGCCGAAGGGCCATTTTTCCCTCTAAAAACATAGATTTTCCTCCTGGAAATTCGTCCTTGAGTTTTCGGCCTTTGGCTGATACTTTTGGTTTTGTCGCCCATAGCCTTGCTGTGGGCAATTATTGCTGAGTCGGAGAGATGGCCGAGAGGCTGAAGGCGGCGGTTTGCTAAACCGTTATACGGTTGAAAAGCTGTATCCAGGGTTCGAATCCCTGTCTCTCCGCCATAAATTCGAGTCATTTACAAACTCTCTGCAAAAATCACTTGGCATAGATATATTAACCAGCCATAATTTCAGCCGATATTTAGCATCAAGATCATAACAGAGTGTTTTTTGTGACCTCAATAAAGGGCAGAAGAGCCGCACAAGGAGTTTATAGCCGATGACGGTAGAAACTCAAGTTTCCAAGCAAACCGCAATTAATCCGGATTTCCGTATGCTGTTTGAAGCTGCGCCGGGACTCTATTTGGTACTGGCTCCCGATTACACAATCGTGGCCGTGAGCACCGCTTATGCCAATGCTACTATGACCAAACGACATGAGATACTCGGTCGGGATCTCTTCGATGTTTTCCCCGACAACCCGGATGATCCCGCCACCGAAGGGGTCCGTAATCTGAAAGCTTCCTTGGCGCGTGTAAAACATGACCGCATTGCCGATGCCATGCCGGTACAAAAATATGATGTTCGCAAACCGGAATCTGAAGGTGGAGAGTTCGAAGCACGATTCTGGAGTCCGATGAATTTTCCGGTTTTGGATGCGGATGGGGAGTTAGCGTATATCATCCATCGTGTCGAAGATGTCACTGAGTTTATGCGCTCGCAACAAATACAGAATGACCAACAACTTGCACTTAATGAGAATAAAGAAGCTGATGTGGTTTCCCGAGCGCGTGATGTAGCGGAAGCAAGCCGGCAGTTGAAAGAGGCAAATCAGGAACTCGAAGCGTTTGCCTACTCGGTTTCACATGATCTCCGCGCCCCTCTTCGTGCAGTCGACGGCTATTCTCAGGCGTTGATAGAAGATTTCGGTGAAAAACTTGATGAAAGCGGAAAACGTTATCTTAAAGAAATTCGCGGCGGGGCCCAACGTATGGGTCAGTTGGTCGATGACTTGCTTTCTTTCTCCCGCTTGAGCCGCCAGCCACTGAGCAAACGGACCATTGATATGGTTGCCATTATAAAGGATGTCATCGAAGAGTTAAAATCGCAGCAGGAAAACAGATCGGTGCACATCGGTGTCGACACTTTGCCTGCATGCGAAGGGGATGCATCCTTACTAAAGCAGGCATGGCTGAATTTGATTTCGAATGCGCTGAAATACACGAGAAAATGCGAAACAGCGCGTATAGAAATCTGTTCGATGCGCAGTGATGAAGAGATAGTTTATTTCATTCGAGATAACGGCAGCGGTTTTGATATGAAATATTATGGCAAGTTGTTCGGCGTTTTTCAGCGACTGCACCGGCCGGATGAATATGAAGGTACTGGTGTCGGACTGGCAATTGTGCAGCGAGTCGTGACCCGTCATGGCGGAAGAGTCTGGGGTGAATCTTCACCGGGACAAGGAGCAACATTTTATTTTACCATAGGAGAAGGAAAGTAAGAATGAACAGTATTGAGGCCGTAGAAATATTATTGGTAGAGGATAATCCCGCCGATGCGGAGTTGGCGATTCGTGCTTTGAAAAAAGCTAACCTTACTAACAGTATACATATCGCGCAGGATGGGGAAGAGGCGCTTAAATATATTTTTTGCGAAGGGGAATTCACGAGCCGTCGTATCGAAGATGAGCCGCGTGTTATTTTGCTCGACCTCAAACTCCCCAAGGTGGATGGACTTGAAGTGTTACGACGTATCAAAAGCGATGAACGCACAAAATCGATTCCGGTAGTTGTGATGACATCATCGAAAGAGCAGAAAGATGTTATCGAAAGCTATAAGCTTGGAACGAATAGTTACATAGTGAAACCGGTTAATTTCGAACAATTCTCCATAGCCGTTCAGCAATTAGGTTTGTACTGGCTTTTACTTAATCAGCCGCATCAGCCACATAAAGTATAGTTAACTCGTTTCCTTGCCGTCTTCACACAACGGCTGTTGCGTGGTAACTCATTATAAGCCAACGTTGTGGCGCGTTTGCTCCAAATTCGGGAGTGTCATGTTATGACACTCCCTTTTCTTATCCTACCGTTTAGACTGCAAATTAACAAAGAGATACGAGCAAAAACAGCCCTGAGATTTCTATTCACAACCTAAGCGGGCAACGGACATGAAACGGATGCAATAATCGCAATCTTATATCAGGGATAGTGTTTCTATGGGGAATTTTACCGAAACGTTCAGCGAAGTTCACACGCAGGAGCGTACGTACATCACACAGCGTCGAAATGAAATGAAATTTACCGATGACGATTGGAAATTTCTAAAAGGGAAAATCGATCCGCTGCTTGCCGAAGAACAGCGCGGTAAGCACAACTATAACGAAGGCACGATCGGGCTTGCGCTTTCCGGCGGCGGTATTCGCTCAGCGACATTTAATCTTGGGTTACTACAGGCCCTTGCGAAACAAAAGCTGCTACGGTTTAGCGATTATCTATCGACCGTATCCGGCGGTGGTTATATCGGCAGTTGTTTAAGTTCCCTTCTTGATAACCCGGAAGCATCCACCGAATACGAAAAATTTCCGTTCCGGTTTAACAGGAGATCGACTCCGGAAACGACACCGGATGAAACACTCGGCGAGGAACGTCAGGAAGTAAAATGGCTGCGTGAGCACGGCAACTATTTGGAAATCAGCAAGAACCCGTTTCGGTTCACCTTTTGGCGGTCGATAGGTCTGTATTTGTCAGGGTTGGTTTTAGTGAATCTAACCACTGCCGCGATTGTTATGACGGTAACTTTCGGTTTGTATCGATTGGTAAAAGCTTATAATTATTCGGAACCGGCATTGCTGAATTTAGCCTGGATAATCCTGATGGTCGCGCTCGGTGTTTTTGGTCTAATGGTCATCTGCCGGGCTGGTTTCGCGCAACATGAGTTTGATTTGAAGGGGAGACGTGTAATCTCACGAATGTTGGGTGTATTGACCTGGACTGCGGCGATGGTTGCGAGTGTCAGCGGTCTCATTTATCTGGCAGTTTATTTACCAAACCTGCAATCGCAGACACAGGAATGGATACAAACGGCATTAGATGTAGGCCTGCTCGGTTCTCTTTTCGGTTTTCTGTTCGGGATGCCGAAAAACAATAACAAAACGGCACAAAAAATATTCGCGATCATTTTTCGCATTTCCAGCATTCTTCTTTTACCACTTTTGCTTGCCGTGTTTATACGATGGCTCTGGTCGACAGAAATTGCGTTTTTAGGCAATACGATTTGGGGATTTCCCCTTGTTCCGGTTATTGCCTTAGGGTTGTTGATCGTCAGCTGCTTTATCGATGTTGACCGGATATCGCTTCACCATTTCTATCGTGATCGGCTAAGCGAGGCATACCTGTTTACGTTCAAAAAAGGCAAAATGCAGGATAATGAGGAAAAATTAATCAAAGATTTACACGAAGCTAAAAACGGCGCACCGTATCATTTGATAAATGCAACACTGAATATCCCCAGTTCACATGAACCTCGCCTGCGCGGGCGAAAATCAGATTTCTTTCTGTTTTCTAAGTATTATTGCGGTGCAGCATCGACCGGATACCGGCGCACTACGGATTATAACGACGGTTCTTTGCGCCTCGCCACGGCAATGGCGATTTCCGGGGCGGCAGCCAGCCCGCAGATGGGGGAATTATTGAGTGGAACCGGAACATTTGTGTTTACACTCTTGAATATCCGACTGGACCGATGGATGCCTAATCCAAATCCTAAATACGGCATTCCGCTTTGGCTTAAATGCGCCCCGTATTATTTCATGAAAGAGTTGTTAGGGCGTGGAGATGAGGATGATCGCCTGCTGAATTTATCGGACGGCGGACATATTGAAAATCTTGCGGTATATCAGTTAATCAAACGCCGATGTAAGCTGATTATTGCATCCGATTCCGGCGCCGACCCTGATTTCTCTTTTGGCGATCTGGCAAATTTTATCCGCAAAGTACGAATCGATCTTGGGGCAGATGTCGATTTGAAATTGCATAAGCTACGGCTAAACGCCGATCGCCTTTGTGAATTGCACTATGCCAGCGGTACAATAGAGTATGCCGATGGCACTACCGGCGTGCTCATTTATATCAGACCGTCGATCGATGGCAACGAACCGGAAGATATTCTCGGTTATCGCCGCAACAACCTGACCTTTCCGAACCAGACGACGTTAGACCAGATCTTCGAAGAAGATCAATTCGAATCGTATAGGGCGCTTGGCTATTTTGCCGGCCGGAAAATATTTGCGTAATCGCTACATAGTTACCGCAAATCATATTTCATAAAGGCTATCCAACCGCCGGTAAATGCCGCCAAGATAAGGCAAAGCAATAGGCCAGCGTCCACCGCGACTTGACTTATTGCCTCTCCGGCTGACCACGCGGGGGCCTGAAAACTCGGCATATCGCTCAAATCGAGTTCCTCTTTGCCACGGGGCATCGATAAATTGAATCCGCCTTCGGTATCCATCGTGATAGCGATCTGCATACCACCCGGAGCATCAATTTTTTTCCGTTCGATATATGCGCTAAAGTCAGCCGCGTACCGGGTCATTGCTTCTTCAAAACGTTGTTTGAGTTCAATATCGGTATTCGATAAGGTCATACCAGCCAGTTGAAATGCTGAGGCAGGAGAGAAACGGCACAGTGTAAAAGCAAGACGCTGCTGTGACAATTGCGCACGGCGCTGGTCATCGAACAGTTTCGTTTCATAATCACGAATAGCGATTTCCACTTCTTTGCGGGCAGAATCCTCTTTTTTCAAATTAGACCACATTTCTTCTTCGCTGACACTGTCGGGGCGGCCTTGCTCATCGGTACGGCGTTGTAACCAGCGATCTTCCATGCTGTCGTAATATTTTTGCCAGCTATCTTTTGAAAATGATTCCCGTTTCCCTTCAATTTCAGCAACAGCCGGAACATGGACAACTTCCCCGGCGGCAAGTACACCAATTCGCGGAATAATAAAAATGAACATCACCCAGGTCATTAGGCAGATAAGAAAGGCGGTTGAACTTCGTTTCGTGAGGGTCGAAATGAAAACGCCGCAGACGACAAAGAAGGTCATGAACAAAATCGCCATACCTATCAATGTTCCGAGTCTGAGCCAGTCAGATGCACCAAACGGCACCTGAAACAACTGCAGCATCAGACAGCATATCAAAATGGGAATAAGAAGCGGAATGACTAACCCAAGCCATGCTCCAGTGCATTTGGCGATCAGATATTGTGCACGGGGGATGGCATTGGAAAAGACGAGCCGAAGTGTTCCGGACTCACGCTCCCCACAGACGGCGTCATAGGTAAAGACAATTGCCAACAATGAAAGGACGATTAGAACAATGAGGGAGAAGTCCATGAATCTGAAGATGGCGAAAATCGGGTCCTCCGAGTACACGCTGCTGCGTAATCGGGCGGCAGAGTTTTCGCTGATTAAGGACCATCTGCCTAAATCGAAGGTCACGCCTGAAACGAAAATCTGCATCGGATCAGGCTGGCGAAATGCTTTATTCGCGACCGAGGACCAGTTCGATTGTTCATGCATCAATTGGTCGGTCAACTGTTTTCCTGTTTCATACTGACGAACCGATGCCTGATACTCTCGAATACCGATAAACACGCTGATAATAATGAGCAGTGAGCAGATAGCGAAGTAGGCCGGGAACTTTGGGCTCAACAGAATCGCGCGGAGTTCTTTTTGAATGAGTGTAGATAGCATTATTGTTCCCTCCTTATCGTAAGTCGTAACGGTTGAAGGCAACAAATGCCCCGGCAAATGCCAATAGGCTGTAAACTATCAACAGGCCGATATTCGGAATTGCAGATGCCAAAGAGTCACCGAAGGCAATGCCGTGATAGTCGAATTTCGGCATTTCATCACCGTCGATCGGTTTCGGCTTTTCCTGCGAATCATCGCTATTCCGCATCATGATCATTCTTCCCCCGGGATTAAATCCGGTCTTTTGCTTCATAAACGCGGCGTAGTTCTGCTGATACAAATTAGCCTGCTCTCGATACTGATTTTTCAACCGCAAATCAGTTCCGGCAAGCGACGCCGCAGCTAAAGTGAACGAAGCCGCAGGAGAAACACGCGCCAGAGTAAATGCGAGTTGTTCCTGCTGCTGTTGTTTGTTCGCGCGTTCTTCGTTCAGACGATTGGTAAGCTCCTGAATTTTAGCGTCCCGTTCGTTGGTCTGTTTTTCCATAAACCGGTTAAATTCTTCCATCATACTTTGCGGGTCATCGTTTTTTTCCGGTTTGAAATTGCTCATTTTGTCCCGGTCTTCATTCCACAGTTCGGCACGCAGTTTACTTTTTTGCGCGGCTTGTTCATCGAGAGTGGGAACGTCGACCATTCGTCCTGCCAATAACACTGAAGCTCTCGGTACCAGATGCACGGCGCTGATCCAGACCACGAGCAGAATCAACAGGGAATTGGAAGAGCGATTCGTCATTGATGAAACTAAAATCGACAACGAAAGAAAACAGACGACATAGAAAAGTCCTGACAATACAATCAGCGCTAACCGTCCCCAGTCTGCAGCTTCCATTGGCACATTCATAAGTGGGAAGAGCAAGGCACCGATCCCGATTGTTGCTAATACCGGCAAGGCAACCGCTAACAACGAACCGGTTACTTTGCCAAGCAGGTAAGTTGCACGGGGAACATTGTTGGCAAATGTCAATCGGAGTGTCCCTCGTTCTTTTTCGCCGGATATAGAGTCGTAACATAGGAGAATAGCGAAGAGTGAGAGCACAACTTGGAAGAGAAACTCTAAATCGAGAAAGCGAAAGATGGCTAAAATCGGCTCTTCACCGAACCGACTTTCATAGGCGGTTACTTCACCGCGTCCGCGAATTTCGGTAATACGGCCGATATCGTTCGATACTCCATTCACCAGCATCGCAATCGGCTGCGGTGGCAGGAAAATACGATACTGCTGGACACTGAACCAATCGGTGAGGCCATCAAGCTGGCGTCGGTTTTCAGCGACGGCCGCTTCATAATGGTTCCTGCTCGTTTGATAGCTTGTCGCGCCCATGAAAAAGGCGAGCACGATTAGCAACGCACAGACGCCAAAGGAAATGGCAAATTTGGTCGATCCGATAACTTCCCGAATCTCTTTTTCAACGATTACCCGAAACATAGCTGCCTCACGCCGCTTCCGTGTTGTGGCCTGCCATATACTGCAGGTACAACTGTTCCAAGTCCTGATTAGCCAGTTTACTCACCGGCTCTTCAAGCAGGATTCGACCGCGATTCATGATTGCGACCGTATCGGCAATTTCTTTGGCGCGGAAAATATCGTGCGTGGACATAAGAATCGCTTTTTTCTCGCTTCGCAGTGAATCAAGCAGGCGCATAAAATCAAACCCGGCCTTTGGATCGAGGCCGGAGGTTGGTTCATCCAACAAAATTGCGGAGGCATCTTTCAAAATAGCGATGGCAATACCGCATTTTTGACGCATCCCTTTGGAGAATTCACGGACTTTGCGGCGATGAACCTCCTGAGCCAATCCAACTCGCATCAGTGCCTGCGTGTAGTCATCATTGGTGTATGAATGTTTGCCGCTTAAACGGGCGAAGTAGTCAAGATTTTGCAATGCCGTAAAATTGCCGTAGAGCATGACATTTTCAGAAACGAACGCGACATGCTGTTTCGCCAGAAGCGGCTCACGGTGGGTACTGTGTCCCATAATCCGCGCTTCCCCTTCGGTCGGTTCGATCAAATTGAGAAACAAATTTATTGTCGTCGTTTTACCGGCGCCGTTACCGCCGAGCATGGCGTATATTTCACCGGGGCGAATCGAGAATGAAATATGGTCGAGGGCTAAATGCCCATCTTCATATTGCTTCGTCAGTCCTGTTGCCTGTAGCACCGGCGCTGTTTCTGCAGTCATACTAAACTCCTTATGTACATCAACTTATTTTCGTGACAGTTTTATACCGAATACCACCATACCGCCGACAAGGCCGACAATGAGCAACACAATAATGATCGTGCCGATAATGCTGCTGGATGGCTGTATCTCAATCGTGACCGTTTTATCTTCACCGCTTACCGGCTGACCGTTCGATTCGCCGATAGTGCGAACGCGAATATCATAACGGCCGGGAGTAACGTCTTCGGGCGGCGTGAATGAAAGCACGACATTCGTATCCTGCCCGATTCCCAATGAACTGATTTGCATCGGGTCAACTTGTTTACGCCAGTTAAGCGGGAGATCAAACTGAAAGTCGATATTATCAAGCCGGTTGCTGCCTTCGTTCAACAGATTAAGGGTAATCGACGCGGTCTGGTCATCACTCATGCTTTGGAACAGCTGATTAGAACGAACTAATAGCATTCCTTTACCGCGCGGCATCAAATCGAGTTTCACATAGCCGACATCCATCGCATCAAGCTCCGCCTGTGTCCACACTTTGCCGGGTTCGGTGGTAAATGCAGCAGCGCGATCCGGAGGGAGAACGACAACAAAAAACTGAATCGGTTTGTCGATAACGACTTGATCGCTGGGGCGATCCGGCGCGGTAACTTCAAGCACTGCCCGTTTGCTGCGGGTTGATTCGGTGAATTTGACCTGGCTTAAGCGCGCCTGGGTGCCGGCATCTTTGAATGTACGACTTACCTGAGGCGGAAGATTAAGCACTTCCAATGAAAAGGTATTGTTGCTGCCGCTGAATAATTCAAGACCGAGGTCATACGAAGCCGTTTTTCCTAAATCAACTTCCTGCGAAAACTGCTCGGATTGCACAGCCACCCGATTTTTGGAAGCATCTTTTTGCAAGAACACTTTCATTGTCCGCTGTGTACCGCTACCATAAATAATTACCACACTAACGGCATCAAGATCCTGTAACAGTTTGAAATCAATTGTGGAAGGTTGTCCGAAAATAAGCTGTGGGATTTTTGCTTCGTACGGCTGGCTAATAATTGCCCCTTCATCATTCATCAGCGAGATATACACGTTGTTAACGATGTCCGGCTGAAGAGAACGGAACAACTCATCTTCAATGTTGATGAGCTTTTGAAACTCTGCCGAACCACCGGAGGCATTGGCAACTGTTAACCGGACATGGCGGGTTCCATCGCTTGCATAGTATTTAATTGCCGATGAAACCGTGACATACTGCTGTTCAAATAGAACGGCTAAGAGCGATTGCTGATAGTTTACTTCCGCGTCGCTCATATTGACGCGAGCGCGTTCGAGTTCAATTGAAGAAATCAGTTTCCGGTCGAACAGCTCTTTCTGGCGGTCATATTCTGCCTTTGCGACTTCGTATGCCTCTTTCGCCCGTTTCAGACCGAGCAGGCGATACTCGTCGTCTCGCTGGTTGAACATTGATCCGACTTGGCAATGACCGCTCGAAGTAAACGAGCCGAAAAGAAGAGCGCAAAAACAAGTTGTCAGTATGAATAAACGCATACGTGTTGCTTAGTTCCGGATGACTTTCATGCCGGTATCTTCCGGTTTACTCAGGGAAATCTCGATTTTCTCCGAACCGCGGGTGATACCTATAGTGAATTTGTCTCCGACTTTCAGCGCTTCATAGGCGGATGAAGTTTCGGTAACGGAGGAAATCGGTTTGCCGTTGAAAGAAGTGACCAGATCAAGCACATTAACGCCGTCTAAATCCCCTTTTTCTTTTGCAAACGGCATAATGCCCGCGACAACGACTTTGCCATCTTTATTGCCTAACAATAATCCAAGTCCGAAAAGCGGCTGTACATCGGTCACACCTTCCGGGGCTTGAAATTCCTTACCGTCCATCATAATTTTCCGGCTGGCCACACTTTTTCCGCCTTTTCCGTCATCGGTGACCATCGTCATTTGTCGAGCAGGGAGATTTTTGGGATCAGCTTTGAGAAAAGTAACAAGCTGGAGCTTACCGTCACGGCGAATGCCGAACTCGACTTCTTTTCCAATAGCAATACCTTCATATACTTCTTGAAGCTCTTCTGTACTGTTCATCTTTTTGCCGTTTGCCATCAGAATGATATCACCGGTCCGGAAATCGATATCTTTGTACTCCTTTGGGCGCATATCGGCATCACCGGCGAAAAGTACGCGCAACGTATCATTCTGTTTGGCGATTACAGCGCTGAGTTCAGCAAGATTAAAGGGCTGTCCTTCGGTTCCTTCGATGGTAAAACTGTGCTGCATTACCTGACCGGAAGGTTTGCTTTCCGGCTCGGCCATAACCGGAGCGATATTCGCGGTTAACGCGATGACTAACGTGGGCAGGAGTGCAAAATTCATGTATAAACCTTTCGTGTCTTTTTTGTTTACTTACGAGAGAGGATAGCGGTACGGTTGCAGCTTGCCGAGTTAATCTCTGTTAGCGAGTGTTAAGAACTGTTAAGCATGTGGCAGATACAACAATCTCACGTATATTATGCATATGAGCCGGACGGAACGGAAAATCGGAATCGTCGCCCTTTTGATTATTGTCTCACTCGTGGGATTATTAGTCGTACAGGGGCTGTTATTGAAAAATGCCTGGGATCAAAAGAACCAAACATTCGAGCAGAATGTCATGGCGGCGTTGAATTCTGTCGTGCAAAAACTCGAAACGCGGGAAGCGACCAAATCGACTCTTTCAACCGTTAAAGCGCGTGGAAAAGAGACATTCGCCTATATGTCGGTTGTTGCAACCGCAGCTCATGATGATACAAGACCCGACACGTTGGGCGGGCCGTTTTTCAAATTTATCGATTCCGTGCCGCCGGTACGAATTGAAAACGGCGTTATAACGTATTGCGTGCCGAGTCGCCTGCATGTCAACCTTCAGGTGGTCGATACCATAAGCGGAAATCAGAAAGTATTGATCGATACCATCAAAAATCCGGGGCAGTATGAGTTTTCATACAATTCAGTTGGTACCACTCAGGATCTCATTGTTCTCAATCTCAGCAATGATTCCAGCGCCATGACCTTTCAGGCAAGTATGAGTGATCGCGCATTCGCCTGGCATTCACCGGCTGCCGATTCAAAACGTAAATTAGTCAGCCGTGTGGTCGATCAGTTGGTTATGGCCGAAATGGCGCCGATTGAACAGCGTATCAGCGACACGCTATTGGATTCGTTAATAGGTTCGACATTAAAGGAATCCGGTATCGACCAAAAATACGGGTTTGGCATAATAACAGAGCGTGATTCACTCGCCCTTTCCAGACCGGCAACGATGGCCGCCGAAATAGGACAGAGCGATTTCAAAACCCGTTTGTTCCCGCACGATTTTCTTTCGTCGTCTTATCAGTTGGCGCTCTATCTGCCGGATAGAACCTCCTACTTGTGGACGCAGATGGCGCCGCTTTTGGCCGCGACTATCATCTTTATGACTATCATCGCACTTGGGTTCATGTATTCGATGCGAACGATTATCCGCCAGCGGCAGTTTGCGCACCGCACGACTGATTTTATCAATAATATGACCCATGAATTCAAAACCCCGATTTCGACCATTGCCTTGGCTGCAGAAGCATTATCTGCACCGCAGTTAGCCAAACAGGAAGAAAGTGTGCAGCGGTTCGGGCGGATGATTCAGGATGAAAACAAGCGGATGAGTCATCAGGTCGAAAAAATCCTGCAAATGGCGACTCTCGAAGAAGGGGACTACGAATTAAATCTCACTCATGTCGATTTGCATGAATTGATAACCAAAGCGACCGATGCCATCTTGATTCGTATTCAAGGTCGCGGGGGGACACTTATGCGAAACTTGAATGCGACCAAAACGGTTATCTCCGGCGACCCAGTGCATATTTCGAGTATTATTCATAACCTTTTAGATAACGCGCTCAAATATACACCGGAAACCCCGATGATTTCCGTTACCACCGAAAATGAAAATAACAGCATTACGGTCAACATAACAGACAACGGAATCGGTATCGCCGAAACGGATAAAACAATGGTGTTTGAAAAATATTATCGTGTTTCAACCGGCAACGTGCACAATGTAAAGGGATTCGGTATCGGCTTGAGCTATGTAAAACTGATGACCGAAGCGCATCACGGGCAAATCACTCTTGAAAGCGAGTTAGGCAAAGGAACGGAGATTTCACTCACCTTTCCACTCATTGCCGGAGAAACAGGAAGTGAAGTATGAGAAAGATATTGCTGTTGGAGGATGATCCGAATCTCGGCTCGATTTTGCAGGAGCATTTGCAGGTGAAAGGATTTTCCGTTCTGCTCTGTCCGAACGGTGAAGAAGGAATTAAAGCATACCAACGGGATACATTTGATTTATGCCTTGTCGATGTCATGATGCCGAAAAAAGATGGTTTCACCTTCGCCAAAGAAGTGCGCGCTAAAGACCAGGTAACCCCGCTCGTATTTTTGACGGCGAAATCACTCAAAGAGGATAAAATCGAAGGGTTCAAAATCGGCTGTGATGATTATGTTACCAAACCATTCAGTATTGAAGAACTTGTTCTCCGCATTGAAGCGGTACTCAAGCGGAGTTCGGCGAAACCGACCGCCGATGCCGGCCAGACTAATTTTTCTATCGGTTCCTATTCTTTTGACAGCACCCGGCAGCTGTTAACCCGAAAATCAACACAATTAAAGCTTACACCAAAAGAGTCTGAATTGCTGAGGCTGCTTTGTTTGCATATCAACCAGACCGTCGAGCGGGATTACGCGCTTCGCACTATCTGGGGAAATGAAAGTTATTTCAGCGGACGCAGTATGGATGTCTTCGTTTCAAAGCTGCGTAAATATCTCAAAGAAGACTCTGCTATCGAAATCATGGGAATTCACGGCAAAGGAATTCGATTAGTCGTCAACTAATTTGCCCGTGAAGGAGTGGGTGCCTCGCCACACTCCTTACGGACAAGCAGGGGGAGTCGGGCCGCTGTTGAACAGAAACTGAACGAGGAAAGTCAGATCTGCCACAGTGATACTGCCGATACCGTTGACATTCGCTTCATCTATGCACGGCGGGATTGGACCGCTATTGAACAGATACTGAACCAGATAGGTCAAATCAGCGACCGTTATACTACCGATACCGTTTACATTTCCTCTCGTTCCAACACAACAGCTCACCGTATTGGCGATTCCGCTAAGCGGCACACGAAGCGGCGAAACCGCCGATGTGTCGTTATGATAAATCAAAGCAGTATCCGTTAACGTGCCGCCTGTTGTCGGTGTCCAGCGAATAGCGACTGAATCGCTGAAAACTACATCAATCAAATATGGCGTTGGGGTAACATTCGAAAGATTTGGGGAGCCGCCGGCAAACCGAATACTGTCAACTGAGACAATGCCGTATCCGGTTTTGGTTAGTTTGATATACGCACTGGCCGTGTCATCTTCATCGATAGTCCCGAAATTAACGGATGATGTTGCCAAAGCTGTCCATGCCGCAGTAAACAATGGAAACGGTATCGCTCTGGGACCACCGTATGCTCCTTTGTCGTTGCGTATAGTTCCCTGTGCCGGATGAATGGCAAATCCGGGGTTGGTCGTATCCTCTACATCGTTATAGATACTTGCCGGATCACCGCTGTCGGCGCACGCAGAGGGGACAGTTATCAGAAAATTCTGCTGGTCAAACAGCGGGTCCTCGCTGGTGTTAGCGGTTCCTGCAAATCCACCTTGTACGTTGGAATAACTGACTACCGCGCTACCGCCCGGGCCGATTGATATTTGCGGACCGCTAACTGCGGTGTTATCGCGAATAATATTGTTGCGCAAAATCGTTCCGGTACTGCCGATTCGTAGTCCGCCGCCACTACTGGTCGATGTGTTATACACGATGGTATTATTTTCAACCGTTACACCCGGCGAAGCAACAATCCACAACCCCGCACCGCCAAAACCGGAGCCGCCGTTGTTTTTGTATACTACGTTGTTATATATCTGTGCGGATGCCTGAAAAATTACCACGCCGGCACCGTACAAACCTTCGTTAAAGGCAAATACGTTTCCAACTATTTCGGCAGTTCCGAACCCTACCCGAATTCCTCCGCCGCCCGCGGAGGTAACTCCGGGTCCGACCAAAGTCGCGTCATTGTTCATGATGAGGTTATAATAAATCTTCGCGCTATTGTTTTCTGTCAGTACGCCGCCCCCTTCACGATAAATTTTGGCGTCGCTGATATCGAACCAGTCGGTGCCGTTTCCTTTGGTCAGCGTGAATCCCATTAACATCGGCTCAAACCCGCCGTATAAAATTACGCAGCTGCCAGTATCGGCATGAATCGGCGTTGAGCCGTCGATAATCGTTCGCAGAATATGATCGATATTCTTATCCAGTATAAACCGGCTGGCTAAAACGATTCCTTTGTTTTTGACGACCACATTCTCATGGTAGATTCCTTCTTCGACCAAAACCGTATCGCCGTCGACCGCAGCGTTTACTCCGGTCTGGATAGTCGGTTGATCGTTAGGAACGTTGATGGTCGTGGCATTTGCGATAGATGATAAAAACATCATCCACGCGGCGATTACACTCTGTTTCATTAGCGACTTCACGTGTGTTGCTCCTTCTGTGAGGACTAAGACAGTCGCAACCAAAATACGCGGCGGCTAAATAGTGGATAGGGTTATGTGACAAGTTGTAAATGGATGGGATAAGCGGTCGATTTTGCGTGATAAGCGGCTGCGCTTACAGATGCGTTTCGAGATTTTTTTTGAATCGGCGGCTGACTGGAAGCTCTTTGCCGGTATTCAGCACTGCCATATACTCTCCGTCTGATGTCTGCCTGAGTTCCTTGATTTTATCGACATTAACGATACAATTCCGGTGAATCCGCTTGAATCTGTTTCCGTCGAGCCGTTCTTCCATCTCCTTCATCGTTGCACGAAAGAGATGGGCCTCTTTTCCGGCATGGATATTCACGTAGTTGCCGCTTGATTCAACCCAGTCGATATCCGAAATTGCCAGAAACTGAATCCGCCCGCTTTCTTTTATGATCAATCGGTCGGGTGCAGCCTCTGTTTGCCGGGCAAGCAGTTTGGTGATTTTCGAATGAAGCTCCTGTAACTGTCCGTGTTCTATTTGCTCTTTAGCTCTGGCGAGCGCCGACTGAAATCGCTCGGAATCGAACGGTTTCAGCAGATAATCAAGCGCATGAATTTCGAACGCGGAAATGGCGTATTGATCGTATGCCGTGACAAAAATAATCGCCGGACGCTCGGATTCCGGCAATGCTTCCACTACTTCAAACCCGGTCATAGCCGGCATTTGAATGTCAAGAAAGACTAAATCAGGTTTTTCGATCTGAATCTTTTTTAAAGCGGATTTCCCGTCTCCTGCTTCGGCGACGATTTCAATATCTTTATGCTTACCCAAAAGCGTTCGTACCCGGTCGCGGGCCAGCGGCTCATCGTCGACAATTATTACCCGGATCGTAGCGGTTTTCATACGGTAGTAAACGGAATTTCGATTTCGATTTTTACGCCGCTGTTGGGAAATGTCGAAACCGCGAATGCATGATTGTCGCCGTACAAATAGTGCAGCCGCTGTCGGATATTTTTTAGTCCGATTCCGCTGCCGTTCGGGGAAATAATGTCACTGTTAATCCCCACACCGTCGTCGGCAACAGTCAGGTGTAACCGGTTATGCTTATGGGTCGAGGATACTTTCACGGTACCGGCCGATGTTCGCGGAGAAATGCCGTGTACAATTGCGTTTTCAACCAGCGGCTGCAACAGCAGGGCA
Organism: uncultured Ignavibacteriales bacterium; assembly: GCA_964464605.1. GTDB lineage: Bacteria > Zixibacteria > MSB-5A5 > GN15 > FEB-12 > CAYXJN01. The sequence continues at coordinate 173,009 of CAYXJN010000005.1, forward strand.
GGAATTTTTGCTTCCAGCGTGTCCGGTTCGATTGATAGCTCAACGTTCAAGCGATCGGAAAACCGAACCTGCTGAATTTCCAAATACAACTGCGTGAACTCCATTTCGCTCCGCAAAGAAGTCATTTGCGCTTGGTTCGATTGCAAGGTCAACCGCAACAGATCGCCTAACCGGGAGATCATTTTTTCCGCGCCATCTGGATCGGTGCGGACAAGGGAGGAAATCGTATTGAGGGTATTAAACAGAAAATGTGGATGTAGCTGTGCTTTGAGCGTTTGCAGTTGTGCCTGTGCCAGTTCGGTTTGCAATTGTGAGGTGCGGAGTTCCTGTGTCCGGAAATTTTTGTAGTATTGCAGGGCGTAACAGGCGACGGTGATAAGCGAATAATTCATGAGAAACAGGTGGATCCTCCCTTTGAACCAGCCGAAATAGCTATCCCAAAAGGCGGCCATGTCGGGCGGGAGAGGAGCGTTCATAAAGTACATTTCAATCGGCCGGTAAGCGGCATTGAACGGAATTAAAATCAGCAGCGATAAGGCAATCCCAGCCAGAAGGTGGATGAACACCAATACCGGTATCGCGAACTGTTCCGGCCGCAGCTTTTGGCAAAGCCGGTAAACGAGTAAACTGGCCGCTCCCCACAAATACCATTCGGTTGCGCACAACAGAACTGCTTCCCACCAGGGCATCGGGTTGTTAGTATTGGCATTGAGCAGGTACATCCGCACCGCCCACAACAGCGCAATCCCGGTCCAAAAAAGTGCGAACAGTAAGCCGCGTTTGACGAATTGACCATTCATGTCAGTAGTATGCGCATAAGTTTAAAAATGGCAAGGAGGAATTAATATAAGTTAATGCTATTGACGAAAGTGCAAGGAATAGGTTTCTTTGGACTTGGAGGCATATACGTTAATAACGCGGGAATTTATACTGCAACAATACAGAGGACTAAACAATGAATAAAGCTATCATTGTTCCTACGAAATATCAGCCATCAGACAGTATTATTGAGAGAATCGATCAATTTCTAAAAGAATGTAAGCCAGTTGAAATCGAAGAAACGGTACAACTTCTTTTACGTTACGACCAAAAGAGTAAAGCTTATTATCTCTCATGTTTAATTAAAGCCGAGTTACTTGTTGATAAATCAGATACTGAAGCGTCAATAGATGATGGTGAAGATGATGAATTATATAAATTGAATCGTGATGTCACAGATGATGAAGCAGCTTTTATTGAAATGGTTAGTGATGCAGGGAATGGTCGTAGTTTTGAAGATATCGTACTAGAATATGATCTTTCATATAAGTCAGAACGCCCGTTAAAGGTTTATGGTGGACAGCATCGAATAACAGCTATATCAAAAGTGTTAGATAAGCAAAAAGGAAGTGATGTAGCGCACGGGGTCAGAGTATATTTTGATCTTTCTAGAGAGCAAAAAGTTGAAATAGCAAGAATCAATAATACTTCTATTGCTGTACCCAACGATTTATTGGATAGGATGCAAGAACAACTTTTGGGGACAGAACTACGGGATTGGTGCCAGTCTATCGGTCTTTTGCAATCCGGCCAAGACGTTGCTGCTCGTAAGGATCCAATTATACCTACTGCAAGAATCGTCAGAACATTACTTGTCAATTATTTTCGCGGAATGAAATCTAAAGATGTTACCTTACATCAACCCGTAATCTGTAAGTCTCGCGGTCTAGATCCTGATTATGTTCAGGTAAGAAAAGCAATCAACTGGCAAAATGATGATTTGGCGAGAATGGGTAGAGAATTTGCACGATTACATAACGTTCAGCGTGAAAGAGTCAATAGATGGAAAAAAGGTAAAAATGCAGAATCTGCAAGAAAAGCCATATCTTTGACAGTTGTAGCTGCATGGGGTTATGCAGCGGGTTTATTTCAAAATAGTAGTAGCGATTTGGATATCTTATATGCTCTCCCAGATAGTACGTCTGAGCCCGACGATCCATTAAATGCTAAAGCACTTTCAGCGGCACGCTTGAAAGGTATTGACCCTGATACCTATCGAGGGTTAGGCACAAGAACCGGTTCGACTGAGCTTGGACGAATGTTAGAAGTTTTTTTAGTGCTTGCAACGAAAGCAACTAACAAAAAAATCACATTAGACCTAGCTAATGCTGCTATAAAATCATATGAAGCTAAGCGAACAAGTTACGAGGCAGATAAAAGTTTGAGTAAAATATAATGTTCCAAGAGTATTTGGAAGATTCATCGTTTTTTAGGGATGAAGCTCTTAAAGCAGCCAAAAGGGGTGATCTTATAATTGCTAGAAGATTTTTTAGAGTTTCTATTTTGTGTTCTTATAGTGCTCTTGAATCTTTTGTTAATTTTATCGCTGATACTCTTGAGAAAGGGGGTAATCTTGAAAAGCATGAACTTGCATTCCTTTCAGATCAATGCTTTAGGTTTAATACAAGTACAAATGATTTAGTCCCCAAAAGGGAATTTCAACGCATTGATGATAAACTTCGTTTTTTAATAAGGCTCTATAATAAAAATTATCAATTCAGCTCATCTGAATGGTCACACCTGGTCGAATTAAAAAAATTCAGGGATTCTATTGTTCATCCGCGTAGTGAGCAGGATGAAACATCGACAAGCGAATATAGCCGTAGAACTAAGAGCGGACTTCGTGCAGTTATTGATATCATGAATCTGCTTTCGCAGAGTATTTTCAGAAAGCAATTAAGAAGAAAAATATTAGATTTAATTCCAAGTTAATAATGAAAAGCGGCTTGTTTCCAAAAAATCCTATGCACCTCAATCCCACCAGCTTAGCTAAAACCGTTGATTCGGTAAATGAAGCGTTCTTTTTCAAGCAGCCGATTACATCGGCTGAGCGGGAAGCAGTCGCGCTATGGATCGCCAAGCGGCAAGGACTCGAAGGTTCCTATGCCGATATGTTTGCACCAACTGCTGCCGACATGAAAAATGGAATGAAGCTGTTTACCGGGGAAATGTTAAAACCAAGCGCATCATTGCGGCATGTTATCGGTGAAGAGGCCGCTCGTGCCTTGGTTTTGCTAAAACCAAAATCAAAGGAGGCAAGACTTGCTCTTGATCGCGCGACAGAAGGAATGCTTGCCCGGCTTGCCAATGAACCGCGAGCGAAGTCCGGCAAAGGGGCATATATGTTCTGCTGCGGCACCTGCGACCCATCGATATGGCGGCATATTAGCGCCGGTGGACTCAAAGGCGCAGAGAAGTGGATAGAATACGGAATGAAATCTTTACAGGCTCATCGAGATGGAAAAGGGATGTGGCGCCGCTACCCGTTTTTCTGGGTGCTGTTGGCATTGATCGATATTGACACGACTGCGGCTAAACAGGAAATCAAATACGCAGCTAAAAAGGCGGAGAAATATCTTGTCCGATCAAACAGGACTAATTCAATAGTCATTCGTCGCCGTACGGTGATAGAACGTGTGCTAAACAAAATCTGAATGTAACAGACGCCAGATTTGGTTTGACCGCGCTGCAAAATTTCCTATACTCGCTTACCTATGCAACAACGAACTATTGGTCACACCGGAACGCGGGTTTCAGCTTTGGGATTGGGATGTATGGGGATGTCGGACCTGTATGGGCAGGCTGACGAAAAAGAGAGTATTGCAACTATTCAGGCCGCTATTGATGCCGGTATCACGCTTTTGGACACAGGCGACTACTATGGCGCGGGCGCAAATGAGATGCTTATTCGAAAAGCAATTGAAGGTAAACGGGATAAGCTGTTCATTCAAATCAAATATGGAGCACTTCGGGACCCAAAAGGCGCTTGGCTTGGATTTGATACTCGTCCAGTTCCGACCAAAAATTTTCTGGCTATGAGCCTTCGCCGTTTAAACACCGACTATATCGATCTCTACCAGCCAGGGCGGATCGCTCCGCATATACCGACCGAAGAAACAATCGGCGGTATTGCAGAACTGGTGAAAGAAGGCTATGTCAAAAACATTGGGCTTTCCGAAGCTGGTGCAGCAACAATCCGCAAGGCGCAGGCTGTACACCCGATTTCTTCATTGCAAATTGAATATTCTCTTATCAGCAGAAGTATCGAAAAGGAAATTTTGCCGACCACGCGGGAGCTTAACATCTCACTCACCGTGTATGGTGTATTGTCGCGTGGGCTACTCAGTGGAAAATGGACCGCCGAACGCGCCGCATCGGGTGGCCGTGACTATCGCGCGTATCTCCCGCGATTCACCGGTGTGAATTTGACAAGGAATCTGAATCTGGTCGAAACACTAACACACGTAGGTGCAGAGTACGGCGCAACACCAAGCCAGGTAGCAATAGCATGGGTGCTTCATAGGGGAGATGACATCATTCCGCTTATAGGAGCAAGATCGAGAGCACAATTGCATGAAGCGCTGAAAGCGCTCGATATTAAGCTCGACAGTACTCATGTAGAAAAAATCGAGCAGGCGATTCCTGCCGATTCGGCATCTGGTACTCGTTACGATGAACAGCATATGAACTTTCTGGACAGCGAGAAATAGCGGTTCGTTGTTGAATAATGCACTCATCCGTTGGGTTGAGCGCCAAAACCGAAAACAAAAAAGCGGCCCGTAAAACAGGCCGCTTTTTCATTTTATGAATCAGCTACTTATTGCGCACGCTTTAGCACCAAAGCCGGAACGGTGGCTTTGGTTTCTTTGCCGAGCAGGGCAAGCAGGTCGGCATACTTTTCTTTTGGATGAAACGACTGTTTCAGCGTTACCGACTGCGTTGCGCGGATACCTTCGGCGGTGGTTGTCCATTCGCTGGCCAGTGATCCTAACTCGGTCTGAATCGTATCGGCAGGCGGTAAGGAAGCAGCCACCCATCCGGCCGGCAGCACATAATCGAGTGTTCGTGAATAATGAGCATTGTACGGAATATAAATATCGTTTGTACGCTGCTCGAAGTTCTCGGTGAGTTCATCATTCCCGAAGGTGAACAAATCAGTTTTCTGAATAATGATTTCATCGGGCGTCTGCGTGACCATATTATTGAGCGTGAGGTCAAACCGTTCGATGAGCGGACTCTGATAGTCGGTGTCGTTTTGAATACTGACCGAGTCGACGGTGTATTCTTCACCGGCGAGTTTGAATCCGGCGCGCAGGCTGTCTAATTTTGTTTCGTACGAATAGGTTTCAAAATCGCGTCTTCGATAGTAACTGCCAATACCGTCGATTACCCGATCCATGCGCACTTTGACTGTGCCGCTGGTATCGATATGAAGTTTGTAATTGGTCGCGTATTTCGTACCGGAACTATCATTCGGCACATTCCAGAACCGGAAAAGTTCACCTTCGTTCATTACGATAGCATCCTGTCCCTGATACCGGCTGGGAATCATCGGTGCGGGTAGATATTTCAAAGTCGGAAATACGGCAAGTTCCCGATCTCCTAAATTAACTTGCAGGGCAGGCATATATATCTGGGAAGGGCTTACATACATCGGGTCGAAATACCCGTCCCATGCATCATGTACGATAACAAAATTGCAGGTTATCCCTGCGTAGGTAAGCATGGCATAGGCCAAATTGTTGATGTCGTAATACGTCCCTTTTTTCTTATCGAGTGTTTTGCCGGGGTTGCCGTCATTGTCGTCCATATACGACGGTTCGATATTTTTATGTATGTACGAAAGAATGGCATTGATTTTCGTCATTGCGGAATCATCCATATTGGTCAATGAATCGACAACGGCTTCCATTTTTTTCGATCGCTTGTCCCCTTTCTTGAGGACATACTTGCGAAACTGTTCTGAAAACTTATCCCACGATTCGCCGCGATCGTCACTTATTCCCATCATCATAAAGTGCGTTACCATGATATTGAGATATTTGGCAACCTGTTTAAACGGAGGAGAAAACGGTTCATCTTTAATTGCCGGAACATTTTCGGCTTTGTAAGTGAGAATAATTTTTTTGGCGAGGCTATCATTGGTTGAACTCAGCGGAATACCGACTTTAGGAGCAATCTGCTTTGTGTTAACTGTCCACCATTCTGGGATTGCGTACGAAGCAGTCAGTTTTTCGCAGGGGATATTGAACTGCAGTGGGAAATACTCTTCAAGCGGCGGCATGTAGTAACTGGCGCGGTAGTCATCCTGATATCCAACTTGCACTACCGTGCCCGGCGTGACGTTCGGGAAAGCGATGCGGTAGTCGGTGTCGCCGTCCGGATCGGTTGTTTTGGTCATATCGGCAAATTTATATAGCTTAACGTCACCATTTGGATAGGTAACCTGAATATAAAATTTAGACGGTTTGTATCCGAGCGAGTAGGTTGTAAGCGAAGTCGCCTCAGGGTTGAGAATGATATATTCATCTTTGTAGGTATTGCTGTATAGCCAATCCTTACCGTAATTTGCAAGACTACCGAGAAGACCGAATTGAGAGAAAAATCCCCGTTTCGTGTCATCTTTGGAGCCGGAATGTTCAATACTGTTTTCATACGTCAGAATAACACCATCGTATCCTTTGTATTGTTCAAGGCATCGGGCAATATCAGCAGGATCTACTGACGCCTGTGGCGTCAGCGGCATTTCGAGCGTTATAACCTTCTTTGAACTGGTGCAGCCGATTGCCAAAAGCGCAATACAGGCGAGCACGAAAATATGGAGCCTCATCATCAACCTCCTGCTAAAGTAAACACTTGTTTTTTCGCTGCAAAATACTGACGGCAAAAACTGAGATAGGCAGATCGCGCTTCGCCATACAGGAATTTTTGCCGTCGATGAAACTGATACGAACAGGTCACGCTGTTTTCTCCGGCAGAAAACCGAGAAATAGATTGTCCGGTGCCGATTTCACCGAGTTGCAGTGAGTCAACCGGTTTCGCGCTTTTTGCGCCTCGTAGCGTAATCGACGCACGTAAATCGGCAAGGGTGTCGAATACAATCGGCAGGGTATCCTGTTCCCGTTTGAGAATCTCATTATTAGTTACCACAAAAAGTGTTTGCGGGAGATAACGCGCCGTTCCGGATGCTACCATCCAGCGGGAAAGATCTGCTGATGCCTGCAGAGTTATCTCACGCGGCTGATCATCGATTATTTTATAATGATGAAAATGGATCGGCGGGATAACCGCTGAAATCATTTTGTCGAAAAAGTCTTCAGCGGAAATTCTCATTTGTTCAACCTGAAATGCCCGATAGGCGGCCAACAAGTCACCGCGAATCGTTATCGTTGCGTTCACAGTGGAAACAGAATCGATATGGCCGTCAATCATGGCCGATATCATCGGCAGGCTGTCGTGCCGCGGCACAGTTAGTTCTCTCGGATTTTTCGGGTCTAAAATCAGCGCGCGCTGTTCGACGATACAATCCGGATAATCTTCAAACGGGTGGTATTTGGCGGTCGCATCGAAGAAGAATGACTGAGTTGAATCTTCATAGTAGCAAATAACGTGATCGTATATCGAGGGGTATATCAAATCCATATCCGGTACGGGGTCGACGGAGACAAGTCCCATAAACACCGGAATACCAAGCGCTTTTGCCAGCGCACAGATAAGATAAGCGCGATCTTTGCAGTCTCCGTATCCTCGGGACAGCACGGTATCAGGAAAATGCGGTTGAAATCCGTGCTTTCCGCGATAGTCCTGCAGATAGCGGATGTTTTTTCGTACCCAATCGTGCAGCGCGCGAAGTTTTTCCCGTACAGTCGGCAAGGGTGCAATACTGTCCAGAAGAAAAGCGGCAGTGGCAGTATCTATGACAGGGTCTAAACTAGCCATCCGACCAAACCATTTGGTGATTCCGCGCGGCGTGGTAGCCGATATTACTTCACCCTGGTTGATAACTTCGACTATGATAATAGCGTGACAATAATTGAAAGCGCGCTGTGGGAGTTCGGGTTTGCGTTTCATTGGCGGGAAACGGTACAAGGTACGCCGTGAATCGAGTGTTTCAGTCGTGTATGGAATCTGTTCGCGCGGGAAAAAAACGTGGAGCTTGTAGCTGAGTTCAATAGGCGCATCGACCGTAAAGGTGAATTCCGATAGTGAGTCCTCGTTAGATATCACCACCCAGGGAATATAGCTCATGTCAGCAACACTCTGGCTTGTCGAATAGCTGAATTTGTCACCCCATTTTGGTCGATCGGGATACCAAAGTTCGTGAATGTTATCATCAGTGAGAAAAAGGTCGGGACCCCAGTCTCTGTCGACATTGTGATATTTACTGCCGAGCAGCTTTTTGTTTTTCTTCATCGTGATATTGGTGAACGGGGCAAATGAGCTTTCGTAGAGATAGTCTATCCAGTCCGGATGGGTGGCGTTGCTGTCGAGCCAGGTGCGGGTGCTTTCGGTATTGATTATCGCCCGAAATTCCGTGCTGTTCTTTTTTTTGAAAACGTAAGTGACATGCTTTGCGACAACAGAGCGGGTTGCCGCTTCGGTTATGCTAACCAGCGCCATGACAGTTAGGAGAGCAAATGTAAGAAAACGAACCATGCGTTATTGCCGTTTTAACCCTATTTATAAAACAGGATACAATGCGAACGGGGAATGGTCAAGTGGACACAAAAACAACGAGTTACGTGAAAAAGCGAATAAACAAAAATGGCGGCTCGCGTTTGCGAACCACCATTTGGTTTGATAATGTGAACTGCTACTTTTTCGTACTGTCGGCAGCAGAGTCAGCTTTCTTTTCGAAGTCTAACGAAACTGAGTTGATGCAGTAGCGTAATCCGGTCGGATTCGGGCCGTCGTCGAAAACATGTCCGAGATGCGCACCGCATTTGCCGCACATAACTTCCGTGCGGATCATGCCGTAGCTGGTGTCCTTCTTCTCGACAATCTTTCCGTCATCGATTGCCTGATAAAAGCTCGGCCATCCGCATCCGGCGTCGAACTTGGTGTTCGAAGTAAACAGGTGCTCTCCGCAGGCGACGCAGTTATAGACGCCGTTTTCGAAAAATTTGTCATACTTGCCGGTGAAAGGACGTTCGGTTCCTTTTTCACGCACTACATGATATTGCTCCGGTGTTAACTGCGCTTTCCATTCGGCATCGGTTTTAGTGACTTCGAATGTATGCTCGGTTTTTTGAGCCATTCCGTTCTCCTTTGTATTTTTCGTCATACTGCCGCTCGGCGCATTTCCAGCGAACAGATAGACAGCAGCGACAACGACGATAAGGGCTGCTACGATCCAGACTGCTTTTACCATATATAACCTCCGAGTTTTACATAATAGTCGGGTGGAGGTGAATTTCATTACAAGAAAAACAGCGACTACCCATATATAGTTCCGTAGACAACAGGAGCCAGCTAAGCCATAGTCTCGTTTCTACTTAGTATGCCGAATCGCCTTGACTACCGGGCAAAAAAAGGTATATAGCGACATGAACCAACAAACTTGCCAAGCCGCGGACAGTGGGGCGGTTGCCTCATCCGGCAAAAGCGTCGATACTAACAGCATGGAGCAAACACGCCGAAGCCTGATACAGGTCATTAACTTGATAGCCGACCGCGGTTGGACACGGGCCACCGCTGGAAACTTCAGCGTCCTTTTGGAGCGTGAACCGATCAGGATGCTTATGTCACCGAGCGGGGTCGACAAGGGGATGCTTTTGGAACATGACCTGATAGAGGTATCCGGACAGGGTGTGTCTCTGACCGAAGGTGGTAAAACTTCAGCAGAAACCCTTTTACATACGGCAATCTATGAGGAGCGCACCGTGAATTGCGTTCTCCATGTGCACACCGTCTGGAACACCCTTCTTTCTAAAAAATATCTCAAACAGGGTGCTCTGACCATTTCCGGTTATGAGATATTAAAGGCGCTATCCGGAGTAGCAACCCATGAGCATGCCGAGCGGGTTCCTGTTTTTGACAATACTCAGGACATCGCAGCACTGGGGAAATTGGTAAAAAATGAACTTCTGCGGGATAAATCTGTTAAATCATTTTTGATAGCCGGTCACGGCGTGTATACTTGGGGAGAGACGGTTGAAACCGCCTACCGGCACTTGGATGCGCTCGAATTTTTGTTTGAGACTCTGGTGCGCAGCGAGCAGCCGAATCTGTAAAGAAGAAGTGAGGAAAGAAAAATGGCACGGTTACGGATTCAAGAACTGAATAAAGAGATTAGCGACGCCTCAGATGTTAAGGCGTACTTAGCTTCTATCGGCATCGGCTTTGAACGCTGGGACACCAGCCACAACTTATCAGATACGGTTCCGGCGGAACAGATTCTTAACTCATACGCGAATGAGATCGAGGCGCTCAAAGCTTCGGGTGGATATGTCACGGCCGACGTTATTGATGTCAAACCTGACACGCCGAACCTGCAGACCATGCTCGATAAGTTCAATAAAGAGCATTGGCATGATGAAGATGAGGTACGCTTTATCATCGAAGGACATGGCATTTTCCACATCAACCCGAAAACCGGTCCGGTTGTCGGAATTGAAGTCGAAAAGGGAGACCTGATGCGGGTTCCGGCTGGCACATTGCATTGGTTCGATCTCTGCGGTGATCGGCGCATTCGGGCGATTCGCCTGTTTCAGGATCCGACAGGCTGGACACCGCATTACTCAGCGAGCGACAAGGAAAAAGGGTATATGCCGGTCTGTTTCGGGTACACCTTCATTCCGCCACAGCTTCAGACTCTGTAATCCATAGCGGATGCAGGTTATTCTTCTCGATATTGAGGGCACAACCACGCCCATAAATTTCGTGTACGGCACACTTTTTCCGTATGCCCGAAAACATCTCAGTGAGTTTCTCTCTGACAATTTCAGCCGGGAAGATTTAGTCCAGCTTGAGATGGAATACCGGCAGGATAAAGCTGATTCAAAACCGGCGTGGGAAATGCCGCCGGTTGCGTATTTGTACTGGCTGATGGATCAGGATAGAAAATCCCCGGCACTTAAAACTATTCAAGGAAAGATTTGGAAAGCCGGGTATGAAGATGGGTCATTGAAAGGGGAGCTGTTTCCGGATGTTGTGCCTGCTATCAAACGCTGGAAGGCCGAAGGGAGACAAGTTTGCATCTATTCGTCCGGGAGCGTGCTTGCCCAAAAGCTCATTTTTAGATATTCTTACGAGGGAGATATTTCACCCTTAATTGACAGCTACTTCGATACTGAGGTTGGCCCCAAGAAAGAAGCGGAGAGCTACCGTGAAATAGCGCGGCGGCTTCACCAGACGCCCAAAGACATACTCTTCGTTTCCGATTCCGCTGCTGAGTGTGTTGCGGCGACGGAGGCAGGATGTTCGGTTCGGTATTCGGTGCGTCCGGGAAACAAAGTCGAAGCGGCCTCATTTGAACAGATAACATCTTTTGAAGGAATTGAAAACTCATGAGTGACACAACGGTTCTGAATGCGACAATGAAGTCGGCCCGGGCTGATTTTGATTTTACCCCTCCTTTTTTGCGTGAAGTATCGATTCGCGTGGCCGCTGTCGGCGGAATTAATCTTGGTCAGGGTGTATGCCAAACACCGACTCCGCCGGAAGTGTTAGCCGCGGCACAGAAAGCGATAGAGCAGGGGTACAATCGATACACACCCGCACAGGGAATCGCCGATTTGTTGACTGCGCTTGCAAAGAAGTTGAATGAGTTCAATCATCTTAACATTACGCCCGACCAGGTTATCGCAACCGGCGGCGCAACCGGCGCGTTTGAATCGGTCGTACAGGCGTTGGTAGTGCCGGGAGATGAGGTCATCATTTTTCGTCCGTACTATCCGTATCATCGCAACGCAGTGTTGCGGGCAAGAGGCGTGCTCAAGATTTGTGAGATGCACTCACCGAAATGGGAGTTTTCGAAAGAAGAATTTGTTAGTCTGTTTACGCCCAAGACCAAGCTTGTCGTATTGACTACGCCGAATAACCCGACCGGTAAAGTATTTACGAAAGCGGAACTGGAATGGATCGGTAATGTCTGCAAGGAACGGGGTGTCTGGTGTGTTGTCGATGAGGTGTATGAATATCTCACCTATGACGGCCGCACCCATGTTTCGATGGCAAGCATTCCGGGTTTGGAAAATACGGTTATTACCATGGGTTCATTTTCCAAAACTTACTCAGTCACCGGATGGCGAATTGGCTATATCGCTGCTCCCAAAGAATTGATGAACCCATTGCGGACGGTGTCGGATCAGCTGTATGTCTGCGCACCTTCCCCGTTTCAACATGCTATCTTAAGCGCGCTGGTTAATTTACCGCGTGAGTATTACACCGATATGCTGACTTCATACACGCATAAACGGGAACTAATGGCTAAAGCTCTTAACAGGGCTGGTTTTGATTTCTCGCTTCCGGAAGGCGCGTACTATTTTCTTGTTTCCACGAGCAGACGGTTTCCGAACATGACGGCAACTGAAGTGTTAGACCTGATGATTGCCAAATCCGGTATCGGCGCAGTACCGACGATTGATTTCGTCGGTCCGGAAGTTCGTGGCAACAAGACGAAAGATCATCTTTTGCGTTTTTGTTTTTCTGTGCCCGATGAGGTATTAGTCGAAGCAGACCAACGATTGGCAAAACTGGATTGAGCTCTGGTTCCTCTCTTGTTCGGTTGCTTATAATGTAGCAAGCAGTTCCGCGGATTCTGAACGCCGTTTTAAAGCCCTGTTTCTACAATGTTTTCGCGGCATTCATTTGCAAACTACTGTTCTTTGATTGCACTGTGTCGAATTTCATTTCCTATATGCAAAGAGCCATCATCTCGCCTTTTTGATATTTTTCTGCGCGTAATCAGGTAATCTCCTTTTGTAGAATAGAGTTGGCTCGGAAAAATGGCCTGAAAACAGACCATTTTTCTGCCCCAAATCAACGCCCAAAACTCATTTTTTGATTTTTTGCCCAAAATTTGCTTATTCCCGCATGTCGGATTCTGTCCATCGAATTTGACACAAAACACGTATGACTGACAAACAGAACAGACACAAAACTTCGCTCATACGCATTTCCATGCGGAAAATTTTGCTCACTGTTGCCGTTGGTGTCTTTTGCGTATCAACTGCTTCAGAAAGTTTTGCGTATACCGCCCGTGTTTATGATCCCTCGTTAGGAAAGCAGAATCTTTTCTTACTCGGTTTCGGTGAGCTGACATTCAACAGCTTCTCTATCAAGGGAAGCCGTTCCGCCTTTGAACAAGGCAATACACTGTACTCAAATGAAATCGGTGGTACTACGTACGCGAACTATCGGGCTTCGATGTTCGCCAACGGTAATGTTACGCCGAAGCTTTTCTTGAATGGTTCGGCGGTTGTTGATTCCCGAATCGATGATGAATACCGCACCGCGGATCCATCATTGTTCCGTTTGCGGATGTCGTTAAACAGCACCGAACCGATTTGGGATGGCTGGCGCTTTACGGCGTATGGCACATATGATCCGAATCGTCAATGGGAGCTTGGCAATCTCGACAGCCGTTTGTTAACCCAGCCGCAGAAACCGCTGCAGACAGAATTGTATGCGCGCTTGCAGTCGGAAAAGAATGGGTATGTCGAGGCTGGTTCGCTTCACCCATCGTTCAGACAATCACAGTTTACGCTAAAAAACCGCGCCGTCTTTGGCGCTTTTGCTGATCTCAATACTGAACTGGTTGGTGTTGAGGCAGTCGCCGGTAAACTGGAAGGGAAGCGGTTCCGCGAAGGTTCCGCGATCGGTATTCCCGCCGATGGTACCGCCGGACAGTATATGCTTTCCATTGTTCCGGTTGTGCGCGGTAGTGAATCGGTCAAAATCGAAACCCGTGACCGGTTCAGTACCTCGACAGTTTTAGAAACGAAAATTCTTAAGCGGGATGTCGATTACTCAATCGATTACGAACGGGGACGGATTATTCTGAATGAACCGGTACCCTCTTCTACACTCAGCGATGATCCCAACTTTATCGTGATTACCTACGGTTTTGAGCGTGAGCAGAATGATGACATCCTCGGCGCTCGCGGTCGGGTAATGCCGACTGAGACAAGCCAGTTCGGCGCGACGCTGTTGCATCGCAATGTCGATGACGGCGCAGCTTCACCGATTCTCGATCCGGATAATATTTTTGCGGCTGACGGTTCGTTCCGGACAGTCAACGGCCGTTTGAGCGGTTCCGGTGAAATAGCAGGATCTGAAATAGAAGCGACTGACAATACTCCCTCCGCCGTACGCGCTGATCTGACGGGCAAACCGACTGATGAGCTTACGCTGCGTGGAAATTTCTCACGCCTCGAAGATGATTTTCGTGCTTTCAATAACGGCGATTTGAATCCGATCAAGAATCAGCAGCGTCTCGATTTAGACGGCGATTATACGCTCGGCGCACGGCAGAATCTCAATGCCGGATTCAGTAATTATCGCGGACTTGAAGAAAACGGCGCGAACAATAGTTATCCGGGTCTGCGAAATGAAAATGTCTACCGCGCCGGATATCGCAATCGGTTCAATACCGGATTCAATTTGGGTGCGCGGCTCGAAGAACGCAAAGTATTCGACCGTTCCGATAACGACACCGAAGATAACGAGCAGTTCCGCGCGATTCTTGATTTAGATGGCTCCCGTGAACGGCTTGGATTCCTCGGCCGCTTCGGATATCAGTTCCATTACGAGTTTATCAATTTCTCTGACCTTCTCAATGACGAGACGGATGAAAAATACGACAGCCGCACCAATCAAGCCGGTTTAAGCCTTGCTTCGACGCCGTGGAAGAGTACGACTGTTTCACTCGTACACAAATTATTACTGCGGGAAAACCGCGAACAAACTGCGTTTGATACCTACGACAATAGAGAAGATGAAACGTTCGGTTCAATTTTATTCAGACCGAACAGTTTATTCTCCAGCGTTCTGACAGCACAGTACAAGCAGTGGACCGTTCCCGGTTCGAAAGTAGGTTTGTGGGAAGGGAATCCGTACCGCATTGAGCGAGTCGGAACATTGGCTGCCGAGTATTATCCCGAACGCTACGTCAAGCTTTGGGCTAAATTCGGTCATTATCAGCTTGAACAGTTGGCCATCGATAATAAAGGTGAATACACCAAGGATTATATTCAGGGGCAGGCGACCTGGTTTGCCACGCACCATCTTTCCGTAACTGCTGAAACTGAACTCTTTATCGTGCAGAATCGTCCGATGACCGCCAACGATGGTCGCACATGGGATCTGGGCGGCCGTCTGAATTGGAACCGTGACCGCTTTACGGAATTTACCGTCGGTGGTATTCGTCGCCTGGAAAAACTGAACGGTCAGGAAGGGGTGACCTATATCGTACTCGCCAGCGCGGCGGTGCGAATCTGGCGCGGATGGTTCGCCAGCGGCTCGATCAAAGAATTACTGCTTGATACCCCGATCAATGACGAGAAAAATTTCGAACGTCTTGAACTCGGCTATGAAAATCCGAAATGGTTCCGTGTTTCTGTCGGTTATGAACGAATCGAAAGTGATCCGGAACCGCGCCCCGAAGATTATTACCGCGCACACGGACCGTTCATCAAACTGGTAGGGAAGATCTAATGAAACAGCAATCGATCTTCTCCCGCATTCCCGCGATGTTCAGCGCTTTCGCACTGCTGTTTGCGGTGGCGTATCTGTTCATGCCGGTTACCTCTGTTGCCGGTGATGAAGTTCGCTTGTCTGATTACGCACAGGGCGGCGGTGGTCATGATGGTGGTCATACCTATCAGCCGATTATTCTGACTAAATCAGCTGATGTCGATACTATCTGCGCCGGTGATACGATTACCTACAAAATTCGCCTCCGTAATGCCTGCAATCAGACTATTTGCGATATCAAAGTTGTCGATGATCTCCCGCGCGGCGTTTCCTATATCCCGGGAAGCGCGACCAACGGCGGGCAGTACAATTCCTACTCACGCACCCTTCGCTGGAAAATAGATAAAATCAAACCGGGTAAATATGTCGACCTGTATTTCAAGGTTGTTTCTTCCCGCGACTACCAGTGCCCATCGATTATTATCAATAAAGCCTGTATCGATGACAGTCGTCACTGTGTGTGCGACTATGCCAAGGTAATCGTTATTCCGTGCGAAATTCCGGAAGCGCACATTGAATTAGACAAATCAGTTTCTACTGACAGCGCGACTGTCGGAGATACATTAGTATACACTATTAATGTCGCCAACACCGGTGACGCCGTCGCTGATTCGGTAGTCGTGGTCGACATGATTCCTGCCTTCACGCAGTATCTTATCGGTTCCGCTACCGGAAATGCTTCCTACAACGAAACACTCCGACAGCTTTCCTGGTTGATAACCGATCTTGCGCCGGGCGCGGAAACGAATGTTTCCTTCGCGGTTGTTGTAGATTCGACTGCCACGATCGGAAGCGGCGTGGTGAACGTCGCGCACCTGGTCGTTCCGGATACCGGAACCTCCGACACGACTATTACGGTCGTCGTTCCGAAGAAAGATCTCTCGATCGTTATGAGTGTAGACTCGACGGTCGCTTCTCCGGGTTCACCGCTTATCTATACGATGACTGTTACCAATAATTCCTCATCGACGCTTTCGATTACCAACCTGTTGGTAGTTGCGCCGATTCCGCTTTCGACCGGTTACATTGTCGGCAGCGCATCCGATGCCGGTATCTTCAACGTCGATTCCAACCGCGTTGAGTGGATAATCCCGTCCCTTGATTCCGGCCAGAGTATCGATCTCAGTTTCGGTGTCATCATCGACAGCGCAACGGCGATTGGTACGGAAATTATCGGCAACTCACACATTCTTACGCCGATTTTAGTCATCAGTAACGATGTTGTTACACTCGTGCAGGCGCCGGTGATTGATGAATCTTCCATCCGTATTCAAAAATCAGTCGATAGAACAACAGCCCGCAGTCGTGACACACTGACCTATACGATAACGGTGTTCAATATCGATTCAGTAGCGGTTGATAACATCATCGTCGCTGATACGATATCGGAAGCAGTGGAGTATCTTGAAGGTTCAGCAACGCCGACCACTCCGTACAATCCTGCTGCTCGTACGCTGACCTGGAACTTGGCAACATTGCCCGGTTATGACACCGCTATGTTCTCATTCCGCGTCGTTGTCGACAGCGGTTTACCGTCCGGTACGCAGCTTTCCAACGCGGCCTATGTTCTGTCGCCCGATACGATCCCGACTGACACAATTATTACGACTATCGTTCCGAAGGCGATTCTGAACATCGACAAATCAGTCGATCCGGTTCAGGCAACCGTCGATGACACCTTGACCTACACGATTACCGTTACCAACAGCGGCGATACCGCTGCCTTTGGTGTAACGATTGTCGATACTCTTCCGAATGCGACAACACTGGTTGATGGTTCAATCACTAACGGCGGCGTATACAACGAACTGACACAGGAAATTACCTGGCAGATTGCCCAGCTGAATGTCGGCAGTATTTTCGAGCTAACTTTCGCTGCCGCTATTGACAGCGGCACGCCGAGCGGCACCCAAATTCAAAATATCGCCTACCTTGTTTCGCCGGATACATCCACGACCGACACGACTATTACAACCGTTATTCCAAAGGCGAAGCTGAGTATCGATAAATCAGTCGACCCGACTCAGGCGATTGCTGGAGATACTCTTTCATACACTGTTACTGTTCGCAACACCGGTGATACCGCCGCGTTCGGCATATTGATTGTTGATACACTTCCGAATGCTACCACATTGGTGGAAGGCTCGATTACCAATGGCGGTGTGTATGATGCTCCGGCTCGCTTGATCAGTTGGAGTATTCCGACTCTCGGAGTTGGTGATTCATTACAGCTACTCTTCGACGCAACCGTCGACAGTCTGACTCCGGTCGGCACGTTGATTAGTAACGTTGCATACTTGGTAACGCCGGATACCAGCCATACTGATACTGTTATTACTGAAATTGTGCCGGATACGAGCAAGCACGCTATCCTTTCGATTGATAAAGCCGTCGATCCGACCCAGGCAACCGAAGGAGATACGCTTAACTACACGGTTACTATTCGTAACACTGGCGACACTGCCGCGTTCGGTCTGTTGATTATCGATACCCTTCCCAATGCTACCACACTCATAGACGGTTCAATTACCAACGGTGGTGTGTATGATGCCCCGACCCGTTTAATCAGCTGGAATATCCCAACGCTTGGCGCCGGTGATTCATTGCAATTACTGTTCGCCGCCACTGTCGACAGCCTGACACCGGTCGGAACGTTGATTGCCAATGTTGCCTATCTGTTGACTCCGGATACGAGCCATACCGATACCGTTATTACTGAAATTGTTCCGGATACGAGCAAGCACGCTATCCTTGCGATTGATAAATCAGTCGATCCGACCCAGGCCTCTACCGGTGACACACTCAGCTACACGATTTCTGTCAGTAATACCGGCGATACGGCGGCGTTCGGCGTGGTCGTGGTCGATACGGTTCCGCAGTCAACGCAGTTGATTACGGAAAGCATCACAGCCGGTGGTATTTTCAATCCGCTCTCACAGGAAATTAGCTGGACCATCCCGGTGGTTGGCATCGGCGCGACTGCCCCGCTGTCATTCGACGTGATTGTCGATCCGCTGATAGGAGACACCGGTCACATTTTCAACATCGCCTACATCGTCGTGCCGGATACGATTCCGACCGACACGACCATTACCACGATTGTTCCCGATACTGTCGGTCTGAATTTAGTGATTACGATGGCAGTGGATTCATCGCTCGCTTCTCCGAATTCGATTCTGACTTACACGGTAACGATTACGAATAACTCGGCTAATCAGCTGGTGGCAAAAAATATCTCTACAGTCATTCCGATTCCGGAATTGACAGCCTTCGTGCCGGGAAGTATCACCGGTGGCGGTCTGTTTGATGTCGAACTCAATCGGATAACCTGGCTTATTGACTCGCTAACGGTTGCGCTTGCTTCGGCAAGCTCCGCGCAGCTTACTTTCCAGGCGAATATCGCGCCGACTGCTATCGACGGTGACTCGATTATCGCCAACGCGACCATTCAATCACCGCAGCAGCGCACCAGTAACAATGCTATCACGGTTGTTGGCATGAAAACCGTTTCGCCAGATGATTTCGCGATTGTCAAATCAGTTGACCGAACCCTTGCTTCCCCCGGTGACACATTGCATTACCTGATAACGGTTGCCAATGTTTCTGACTCGACTATCGAAGATGTCGTGGTCGTTGACCAGATTCCTGCCGGAGCCGCGTATGTCGTCGGTTCTGCTACCAACGGAGGTACCTTCAGCGCCGGTAACAACTCGATTACCTGGGCTATCGGCACCTTGTTGCCGGGTGCAGTCGATACAGTCGCCTTCGCTGCCCGTATTAATACCAATACGCTTACCGGGACAGTGGTCAGCAATCAGGCCTTTATCACAGAGCCGGTGTTAGTGCCGAGTAACATTACCAACACGACCGTCGCTGTTGGTGGTGAGTTTGTTATCTCGAAGGCAGCCGATCGCGCCGAAGTTACACCGGGCGATACCGTTACGTATACGATTTCATATCTCAACCAGGGTCCAGTGGTTCGCACCAATGTTGTCATAACCGATACATTGGCCGCATCGTTACAATATGTCTCTTCGACCAATGGCGGTGTCTATAACACGTTGCTTCGCTCGATTACCTGGGCTATCGGCAACTTAGGTGCTGACGCCGCCGGTTCAGTACAGTTCCGCGCGATTGTCGGTAACGTGGCCAACGGAACACAGATCAGCAACGTTGCCTTAATCAACGGCACCAACCTGCCGCTGGATACAACTGCTCCGAGCATTATCACCGTTCGCTTCCCTGAATTGGAACTCACCAAGAGCGCCAATCCGGAAGTGGCTGCTCCGGGTGATACCGTTCTCTATCAGATCATTGCTCGCAACACCGGTTTGGGTGTGTTGAACTCCGCCTTTATCGATGACAATTTGCCGGATGGATTCACCTATGTCGCAAATTCAGCCCGTCGTGATACGACCGCTGTTCCGGTTACCGGAACCGATCCGATTCGACTCACGATCGGCAACCTTGCACCGTCAGATACAGCAATTGTTACCTATCAAGTTGCTATTAGCACCTCAATAACAAGCGGCGCGGATTACACTAACTCAGCTATTCTGCGCGGTCTCAATATCTCCGGTGATACGGTAACTGTCGGTCCCGCTACCGCAAATGTCGCGGTCGGTGTGCCGAATCTGCGCGTCACCAAAACGACCAATACCAATTCAGCCCGCGTCGGTTCACTGGTACTCTACACCGTGACGGTTGAAAACAACTCCGACTTCCCGGCTGAAAATGTAACCGTGTTCGATCGTCTGCCGAATGGATTACTCTATGTCGAGGGCAGCAGTGTGCTGAACGGGGATAAGATTGCAGACCCGACTACAGGTAACCCGATTCAGTGGGTGCTCGGTACGCTTGAAGGAAATGAACAGTTTATATTGAACTATACGGTCGTTATCGGCCCCTCTGCCGGAACCGGCCGCACCAAGAACGTTGCCTGGGTTGAAACCGAAATCGGTAATACTCCGGAAAGAACGAATGAGTCCGGCGTTGAAATTTTTGTTACCAGTGATCAGTTCCACGGATCAATTCGCGGTCGAGTGGTTGTCGATTGCGATGGTGACGGTGTTGCCGATGTCGACACAGTCCCGGTCGGTGCGCGTATTTACCTCGATGACGGTCAGGTTTCGCAGGTCAATAAGGCCGGTATGTTCTACTTCAGCACCGTTCGTGCCGTTGACCATGTCGTTGCGCTCGATGAACGCAGCATGGTTGGGTTCCATACAGCGGAAGGTGAACAAGCTTCGGTCTTTGTCAAAGTTCACGAAATGGGTGAATCATATATTCTGTTCCGTGTCTGTCTGGATGGCCCGAATGTGTCACTCAAGAAGAAGGCAGCTGTCGTTCCGCAGGCAGAAATCCAAAAGACTGCCCGTATCAACCATGAACGGATTACCGATTCAGCCGGCGTGGTTATCGACTATGATCTGGCACTCGTTACAACCGGCGGCGCTGTCCCGACTCGCTTGCGTGTTGTCGATACTCTGCCGAAAGATACGCGCGCTATTCTGCGTGATTCCGCAGATGGCGTCAAATTAGAAAACGGCGTGCTGACATATGAAACATCGGTTGCCAATGACGCGGTTTCGAAATCAGTCTACTACTCACTTGAAGATTTAGCGCCCGGTTCACGCCGTACGCTGACAAATAATGCGCATGTCGAAGCGGATACCGATCCTTCGGCAGCCGAATTCGCTCCTGACTTTGCATCACCTGCCGTGACGGTCTCGGTTGGGCCGTTCGGTATGACGCCGCCGCGTGATATTCAAATCAACGTTGTCGGCGCTCAGTTTGAAACATCGAAGGCAAATCTGAAACCGGAAGCGGAAGCGGTGCTTCGCGCCATTGCCGATTCGATTCTGAAATATTCGGATGCGCATGTTGTTATCGAAGGACACGCCGATATCCGCCCGATTCATACCAAAGAATTCCCGTCCAACTGGGAGCTTTCCACCGCCCGCGCAAAATCGGTCCGTGACTGGTTTGCCCGCAATGCCGATGTCGATACCGCGCGTATGAGCTACGAAGGTTTCGCGGCGACTCGCCCGGTGGATGCGCGCAGAAATCTGACTGCTTACGCTAAAAACCGCCGCGTCGAAGTATTCCTGAAAGCGAATATCGGTTCCCGGATCGATTTAACCGCCGTGAAAGATACTGTCTGGCGCTCCTCGGTTCCGCTCAGCTTGCAGCCGTCCGAATGGAGTGAAACGGAAATTCCGACTTCGGCACGTCCGGAAGGAATCTCCCGTTCGGTTTGGATGATTCAGATTACGATCACGAATAATGGTCCCGGTATCGCAGAAGGATTACAATTGCTTGATACTCTCCCGACCGGTGTAACCCTTATGCCCGGCAGCGTGACCTTAGATGGAATGGTGATTTCAGATGTACAGGTAATTGGCAAGCTCTTGTCTCTCTCTGTCGGTTCACTTGAAGAGGGAGAATCGACGGAATTGCGCTATGAAATCACGGCTACTGCGGTTGAATCGATTGCCGGTGGCGGCTCCGCAACTATCCAACTGCGTGACAAGAGCCAGACTATCAAAACCTCGGTTTCCAACCCGGTACGGATCAAATAATTAGCCAACAAAAGCCGACTGTTCAAAATCTGAACAGCTTCAGCTTTCTTTTCTTAACTTCCTGCCTGCGTTTCCGATAACAACACCAAGAGTATTAGTGAGTTACTACGTCCGGAAATGACTGCATTTCCGGCAGTGTACCAATAGGGGATTCTGTTTGTGGCGTTAAGTATTCGGAAAAAAATCTATCTCACCTACGGTCTTCCGCTTTTCGTTTTATTGATCGTTGGCATTACCGGGTTTCTGTTAACCAACAACGTCATGAAAGATGCCCACAAAGCTATCGATAGCGCCTTCAAAGCAGAGCAGGGTGTCATGCATATCCAAAGCAATTACCTGCGCTGTATCTGGGGAATCGAACAGGCCGTCAACGCACAAAGCTGGGCACCGCTCGAACGGGCGCGGGAAATGTTCACGATGAGCCTTACGCACTTCGATGTCGGGTATGCGGAAATCGAGGGGACCGGTGTAGTGAGTAAAGACATACTCGTCGACTGTCGGACAACATTCGAGTTAATGAAACATGCCGGCCAGCATGTTATTGATTTACGCGCTGACTCGTTTCACACCGGACAGGGAAGCGACAGCGAGTTGCGCCAGGCCTACGCTGAGTTTACGGTCATCGCCCAAAGACTTGATAAACTCGTGACCCGGATACAGGAGGGAGCAGGGGAGTTCGGCGGGACACAAAAGAATGCGGCTGCCAGTATTGATCTGATGTTTGAACTTCATCGACGAACCGATGTTATCATGATTTCGTTGATTCTGTTTGGATTTTTGGTGAGTGGAATCGCTATTTTTTGGCTGACACGATCGCTGTTAGGCCCGTTAAAAAACGTTACTGATGTTGCCGAACGAATCGCTAACGGTGAAGTCAAGAACGATATCGCTCTGCCAACTTCCAGCCCGGATGAACTCGGACAGTTGGCATCTTCGTTTCAGAAAACGATTGAATACATCAAAGAGCTTGCCGCTTCGGCTGATCGGATTGCCCGAAAGGACCTTCGCGTCGATGTTACTCCCCGCTCGCAAGGGGATATGCTCGGGAAATCATTCGTGCAGATGAAGTACAACTTGCAGGGCATGATTGTCCAGCTAACCGAAGACTCGACCCGGCTTTCGGAAGCGGCCGCGCATATTTCAGCTTCGTCGAATGAGTTATTGTCCGGCGCAAAGGTGCAATTGAGCGAAACTGATCGGGTATCGTCAGCGGTTGAAGAGATGACCTTGAACATCCGCGAAGCCGTAACTGCTTCTATGCAGATGGCAGAACTTTCCCGTTCAGCTTCCGAGCGGGCGCAAATCGGCTCGCAAACTGTTACGGAAGCGATTCAGGAAATGAACCGTATCTCGAGCGTGGTAGAAAACTCCGCGAAAACAATGGAATCCCTTTCCAAATCCTCCGATGAAATCGGGCAGATTGTCAGCGTTATCGATGATATCGCTGATCAAACGAACTTGCTTGCCTTAAACGCTGCTATTGAAGCGGCTCGTGCCGGGGAGTTAGGGCGTGGATTTGCCATTGTTGCGGATGAAATCCGTAAACTCGCCGAACGTACATCCAAAGCAACCGGTGAAATCCGCGCTATGATTAAACCGGTGCAGTCATCGACGGATGAAATCGTGCAATCGATGCAGTCCGGTCTCAACGAATTTAACGCCGGCCGTCAGCTAGTCATGAAAGTCGGGGAGAGCTTGAATGAAATTCTTGTTACCAGTAACCGCGTGCTTGAAATGACCTCGCATATGACTCACACGACCAAAGAACAATCCGACGCCGCTTTTTCAATCAGCCGGGCGGTAACACATATCTCCAAAGTCAGTGGACGTGCCGCCACCGAAGCGGAGCAATCCGCCGATGCCGCCAAGGGACTCACTGAACAGGCCGAACGCCTTACCCGTTTCGTTAATCAGTTCACCGTCGCCAGCAAATAGTTATCGTATCGTTTCCAATTCTCATTTCTCCCGAATTTGGCTTTTGTTTCATGATTTCGGGTGAGATTGCTCAAATAGCGTAATCGCATAGAACGCCACATTTCATTTCCATCCAACGCCTTATCTGAATCGCATCGCATTCGGCATGCCGGTTGCATAATACATCGCATGGGTTAGCGTGAAATCTCCTTTCACACAGATACCCCGACTATTCCCCTCTATATGGGGAGCGCGAGAGCATCCCGCCTCCCCGTATTTGAAAAACCGGAAGGAGCGTGAAACGATGTAGATGAGTGATAGGCACTGATAGAGTGACTAACGAGCGGGTGAATAGGAAACAAAAAAGGAGCAAAAAGTAGTTGAGGTTACAGATGAAAAAGCTAATACTTTCTTCAGCGGCAGTTCTCATGGGAACATGTATGATAATAGCGATGGGTTGCGATCAAAGCGATGAACGTGGTTCGGCTAACACGGTCGAGTCATCTGCTGTTGATAAGTCCAACCAGACGAATGATTTTGTATATAGTGAAGGCGTTACCCAAATCTGGACTGTCCTTAGCGAATCCGGAACAGAGCGAGTGTATCAGGTAGCGGGGTTTGAAGCCATCAAATCTGAACTGCATGACTGGGAGATAGATGGGTATGTGTTCTCGCCGAACCGGTCGTTCGTGACTGGTGCCTATGTCAAGCCAGATACTAACAATGCGAACGACTCTTTCTATGTCGAACTGGTCACGCTGGTGATGAACAGCACCGAAGATTTTGAGAATGAAGGCATTTTCATTGAATACTTCAGGTGCGAGGAATTCGGCTCCGGATTACGGGTATCCGAACTCAGCTTTGTTTCTCAGACAGACGAAGGCTGGGAAGGAATTGATGACGGTCTATGGGTTCGCTCTTCTATGCACCCAATTTATTCCAGATCAAGAACTCCAATGGTTACTTCTTTTTGGAGTTGTTGGAGTGGAAAGACATTAGGCGGTTGCTTGGGTGGAGCAGTCAGATGTGCTCTATCCGGTCCCGGTTGGGCAGGGTGCACGGGAGGAATCTGCGCGGGAGCGGCAGTAGGTTTCGCGGCTTACTGCGGTGGACAGTCTCTCGGTTGGTGGTCATAGTTATTTAGTTAATGGAAGGAGAATCATGAGTGTACAAAAAAATGCAGGATTGAAACGAAATCCAGTTATCGACAGTGTCTTTTTTGGTCTTATGATAACGGTAATTTTCGCTTTCACCGACTACATTGATTCAGGATCAATGACAGAGGTTATTCTCAAGGCGTTATTGATTGGTCTTTGTACAGGTCTTGTATTCGGGTTAATCGAGCGCATGATTCTCAAACGGTTGAACAAGTAGGCTTAAACGGTCGGGGCTGTACTGCCTCGGCCGTTTCTTTTTTTATTAATCTTCATCGCATTCCATCCTATAAAGCACAAAATCACTCACCTTGCCACTTTTTTAAGTCGTTGATTTATTGATGAATATAGTCATTTTCGCTTTGGCGGTGTCAATCCGTGACACCGCTCAACTTCTTGCAGAACAATAGCTTTCGCATTTTCCCCCTTGACAAAAATAGTTGATTTGAGCAGAATGCCAAAAGAGGTTAATGGAATAGCAATTATGCAAGGCAAACTATCCACCCCAAAAACAAACATATCAGGGCGCAGTTTTGCCGCAGTTCGTAGAGGTGTTATGAAATGCTCAATCAGTCCAGCCGTATGGGGGTTTTACAGATCGGGGCTGCTGATTTTCTTGCTTGCCGTCTTTGCTGCATTCATCGCGCAGCCGCTTTCCGCCCGCGAGTACGACATGCGCAAGCCGCTCGCTCATGTGCAACCTTCTGCCAGTAGTCCATCAGGTGATGAAGATCCATTTCCGGTAGGGAAACACATTACTCGTGAAAAACAAGGTGTTACTCCGCAGCAACCAGCCACTATTCGTGTTTCAGCTCTGATAGGCTTGCGTGGTTATATAAACTTCCTTTGCCAAGAAGTTACCTCACTCTTTGTAACCGACAGGATGAATAATGAGACCGATTCTGGAAGCATTGTTGCAGACTGACGATTTTCTTAAGCAGGAGAAGTATTCAAAAGCAATTACTGCTTTGACGGCTATTTCTGTCGATTCACTGTTTGGCGTAGAAAAAGGCATATATCACCGTCAAATGGGCGAGGCGTTGCTGTTTTTTTAGGCACGGACCCGGAGAATCATCTTGATATCGCGATAGAGTTGTTTCGTAAAACAGACAATCATACTGAATATGCACATGCAAAATATCTTAAGGGTTGGCAATTACAACGTTTAGGCAATCTTGTTGATGCGAAGGATGTACTAACCGAAGCATATGCCGCATTTTTGCGTGCAGAAGATCTCAATGGTTGTGCGCTTTCTCTGCATCTGCAGGCGATTGTTTGCCACCACTTAGGTCAAGGTGACGTTGCCATTGAATATCAGTTGAACTCGATTAACGTATATGGAAAAGCCGGGGATGAAATCAAGGCAAACCGCGGTTCAATGAGCCTTGCGCTTATTTTTTTCCGGTTAGGCAGGTTCAAAGAGGCAAGAAAGCAATATAAGATTGTAGAACAAAGCCTGTCTACACTTTCCAAACAAAACAAGATTAGTTACTACCTCGGTCATTCAGTTTTATCGATTTATTCGGGTGATACCGAACAGGCGGAAAAAGACTTCGCGTTTGTTAAGAAGAATATCGGAGATTTAAAACGAGAAGAAGCGATCTACTACGAATATCTCGGGTGGGCGAAGCTGCTTGAAAAAGATTACAAAGCTGCCGAAACCGCGCTTAACACCGGTCTGAAACTCTCACTCACTATGGGGGATTCGACAACGCTTATTTCGCAGACGAAACGATTATTAGCTGATGTCTATGTTGCCACTAATCGGCATAAACTTGCCGAGCAAACCGCGCTTGAATCCTTGCAGGTGGCGGAAAAAATCGGTGAGCGGTTGGAAATCGCCGCATCATGGCGCGTGCTGGCGCAAACGGCAACCGTGTTAGGCAACAAACAGGAAGCGGTGGAGTATTTCCGAAAAGCAATAGACCTGTTCAATCAGATAGGCTATCGATTTGAATTGGCATTAACCCGTTTTCTTGCCGCCCGTTCAGGATTGTATACAGAAGCGGAATCATCGGTGCTTTTGCATATGGCAGAAGAATATTTTGCATCGGAGGAATTGACCGAGCATACCAAACTTATCGATCAGGCAGCAACCAAACTGATTCCGACTCCGAAAACCGAGTGTAAAGCAGGTGCGGCATCATCCTATGTTGTCCTTGCCGAAAGCAAGCGGATGAAAAAAGTCATGTCCTTAGTCGATAAAGCCGCGCCGACATCGTTCACGATTTTGTTAACCGGTAAATCCGGAACCGGAAAAGACCTGATTGCCCGGTATATGCACGAACAAAGCGGCCGTACCGGTAATTTTGTTTCGTTTAATGCCGCCTCGGTACAGCCGACGCTTGCCGAATCCGTCCTTTTCGGAACGGTTAAGGGGGTGTTTACGGATGCCACCGACCGCCCCGGACTTTTTGAAGCGGCTGACAAGGGGACGTTCTTTCTGAACGAAATCGGAAATGCCTCGCTTGAACTGCAGGCAAAACTGCTTGATGTACTTGAAACGCACAGTTTCTGTCGTGTAGGCGAGAATATCCCCCGCTCGGTGAATTTTCGGTTAATTGCCGCTACCAATGCTGATCTTGAAGCGATGATTCGTGCGAACACATTCCGCGCCGACTTGTACCACCGTCTGCGGCAAGTGCCGGTGCATTTACCATCGCTTGATGAGCGTAAAGAGGATATCCCGGCGCTCATCGCAAGATTCTTTACTGAGCAAAACAGGACAATGAGCGATTCTGAATTGATACAATTGTCTGCTGTCCTTTCGGAAAGACCTTGGCAGGGGAATATTCGTGAGTTACGGAGCGAACTCGATATTATCTGGATCGCCTGCGCCGGTGATTTTGACCGGTTGCTCAAAGAAGCCGAGCGCCGGGTCAAAATTCAGCAGTATAAGCAAGCCGTCGAAGATGCCGACGGTAACTGTTCAAAAGCGGCTCGTTTGCTCGAAACCGATGAAAGTACGCTTCGCTATTGGATGAGCAAACAGGAAGTAGACACAAACTAAAACAAGTTTCTCCTACCTCAATTGCTTTCGGCGCCTCCGAAAGTTGTTTTGTACTCCCGAATCGCTGAGCGGTTCGGGAGATTTTTTTCTCCTTGCCAACCGTACATAATCCCTGCAATTTCGCTCGCAGATTAACCGAAACCTGCGAAATAGTACAGGATGTACGCCGATGCCCCAACTGCTTGAACAATCTGCCTTTGCTGCCATACCGTTTGCACCGCTCCATGACCAGATAGTTGCCGTTACCGAAGCCTTTCGCAAAGATCCGCGAAAAGAAAAAATTAACCTGAGCATCGGCGTCTACCGTGATGAACAGGGGATTCTGCCGGTTTTTGAATCAGTCAAACAAGCCGAAGCGATGATTGCCGAACAGGAACGCTCCAGTGGTACCGGGAAAGCATATTCGCCGATCGAGGGGCTTCCGGAATTTCGTGAGGCATCATCGAAATTGATTTTTGGTAACGTCTCCCGTGAGCATATTGTTACCGTTCAAACTATCGGCGGTTCGGGCGCGTTGACCCTTACTGCCATTTTAGCACGCGAATTCTTAGCACCGGAGAAAGTATACTTTAGTGATCCCTGCTGGGTGAACCATCCCGGTATTTTTAAGCTGCAAAAAGTGAAAACGGCAAAACTACCCTATTATGATGCCGAACGCTGTAAACTGCTGTTCGATGACTTTTGCAGTTCACTCGAAAGATTATCTTCAGGCAGCATCGTGTTGTTACAGGCAAGCTGTCACAATCCAAGCGGTGTAGACTTATCAAAACAGCAATGGCGGACCTTGTCCGATTTGTTTAAGGAAAATCAACTGATACCGATTCTTGATTTAGCCTATCAGGGATTGGCGGAATCGCTGGAAGATGATGCATACGCCGCCCGTTTGTTCGCCAATGAAGGTATTCCCGGATTTGTGGCACATTCATTTTCCAAATCGATGTCCCTTTACGGTGAACGCACCGGTTCATTATCGATTGTCACCGAAAGTGCCGAACAGGCGCAGGCGGTTATGAGCCAGTTGAAAAATATTATTCGTCCGTTGTATTCAAACGCACCGATTCATGGCGCGAAAATCGCGGCAACTGTACTCAACGATTCCACCCTTTCATCACAGTGGCAGAATGAAGTTGGACAATTACGCACCCGCATAAATGGTTTGCGCAGATTGTTGGCGGCAGAACTGAAAAAGAACGGTGTAACGGATGATCTTCGCTATATCGCCGAAGGGCATGGTATGTTCGCGCTTTTGAAACTCACGCCACAACAAGTGGCGCAGCTTGCTGAAAAGCATGCGTTGTATCTCGTACCGGATGGGCGTATTTGTATTCCGGCATTGACGATGGAGAACGTCGAGCGGGTGGCTAAAGCGATTGGAAACATTGACCGATAGTTGAGCAATATCCTTTGTAATTATAGTTAGGGAGGCAATATGAAAGTCATTCTAAAATGCGCTGTTTTACTCTGCTTGATTGTCATGCTAAGTTCATGTTCGAAAGACAAAAAGGAATGGGAAGGCCTACAAAATCTGCAGGCCGATAAAACTGTTGTAATACAAAGTAATGCCGATCTCGACTTCAAAATTGAAGCATGCAAGACCGTGATTGATTCTTTAAATGGGTTTCTTGGGAGATATAGATCAGGAGAATATATTAATAGTGCCCATGAAGCACTTAGCGTTTGGCAACAAAAGAGGACAGCATTTAATCGTCAGAAAGACTATCAGGGCTTAAAAACAGTGCAAGAGGCATCTGAGCAGGTCTTGAGAACCACTGCTGATTATGATGTCCGAAATCAAGCCTGTGAAAACGCCATTGTTTCCTTGCAAGCATTTCTAACCAAATATCCTGCAGCTGAAGAAGCTTCACTTGTTCATACATCTTTAGATGCTTGGAAAAGTCGGAAGTCGACTTTAGCAAATGAATTGGCGTCGCTTATGAATGAGTTTGATAGTCTTAGTAAAGAAGCTGCAACCAGTGCCGCTTTTAAACAGCATGCGTTATCGAATATCGAAAAGATTGAATTAGAAAACCGTGAGAAACGTACTGAAGGTTCTGGTATGTTTGTTCGCGATGTGTATGCCGTGCGAATGAGAGGAAAAATTCTTGGAACGAGTATTTTCAAACTGAAAATCACCGTTGAAGGCACCATATCAATGGATACCAAGAAAGTTACTGTTAACGACAAGCCACTCGTTGAAGAATAATAGCGTAGGTGCCCCACCTTTTAAGGTGGGTTCCTGATGAATCAAATGACCCCACAGCAAGCTGTGGGCGACCGAAGTAAACGCGAAGCGATAGCCCCCACATGCAATGTGGTGCGAAAGGGGGGACTCGAACCCCCACTCCTTACGGAACTGGATCCTAAGTCCAGCGCGTCTGCCAATTCCGCCACTCTCGCGTAGGTAACGCCAAAGTACCCAAAAGTTCATGCCTAAGCAATGCTTAGAAGAACGCACAAACGCCCCAAATTGCCCTCCAAAAAACGCCCCAAAGTCCCCTAACCGTAAAAACTTGCCAAGTCAGTCCGTATCGGCAATACTACCGGAGAACCGGCGGAACTTTCGACCCTAAAACCGCATTATATGCTTCACGAGTACGGTACTGGCCGTGCCCTGCAGGTCGACACTACCCGCCTTTAACGAATGAGAAAAACAAAGAATGGATGGCATGACCGTTTCCCTCAAAGAAGTTGATGAATTAGTCCGTGAGCTTTCTGTAACTATCCCTGCCGACAAGGTCAATGAGCAGATGGAGCAGAAGTTTGTAGAAGTTCAAAAAGATGCCGAGCTCAAAGGCTACCGCAAAGGGAAAGCCCCGATCGACATGATCCGCACTATCTACGGCGAACGAATCAAAGCTGATGTCGCCGAAGAATTAGTCAATATCAGTCTGTCCGAAGCGATGGCGCAGCATAAGCTCCGTATAGCAACCCGCCCCAATCTGCAGACCGCATCGTTTGAAAACGGTGGATTTCAGTATGTCGCTACGGTTGAACTTTTTCCGGAAATTGGGACGATCTCGTTGGACGGTTTGACCTATCCGAACATAGAAGTCGAAGCGACCGATCAGGAAGTAAACGAAATGGTCGACACAATTCGCCGTCGCGGCGCCGATATCCGCACCGTCACCCGTCCGGCTACACAAAGCGATATGATTGTTGCGGATTTGCATAAGACATCTGACCCTGACAATGTTTTGAAAACGGATGCATTCCCCGATACGACTATCGACCTCGAAAGCCCGATGACGGTCAAAGAGTTCAAAGAACAGTTAGTCGGTGTCAAAGCGGGGGATGAAAAGAATGTCGATGTTACCTACGATAACACCGGGGATTCCGCATTAACCGGACACAAAATCGGCTATCGAATTGTAGTAAAAGAAGTGAAAGAACGAATTTTGCCTAACCTCGACGACGGTTTCGCCAAGCAGACAGGTTTGGCCGAAACGGCGCTGGAACTGAAGCTCAAAGTGCGGGAAAATATCCTTGCCCATAAAAAGGAAGACCTGAAAAAGAAGCAGAAAAACGAGCTGGCACGCCAACTGGTTACCAGCAATGCCTTTCCGGTTCCCCCCTCATACTTGAACGGATACCTGAACGCGGTTATAGAAGATATCAAACAGCAGCAGGGTACGGTCAACGAAGCGGAACTGCGGGATTCCTATAAGGAAATAGCGCTCAATACCTTGCGCTGGGAAATGCTGTTCCACCATATCGCCGAACAGGAGAAAATTGAAGTTTTACCCTCTGATACCGAAAAAGTGATACAAGGCTTTGCCGAACGGTATCAGGTAACGCGGGATGAGGCCGCCCAGGCCCTGGCAAAATCGGGTAAAGTCGACAGTATTAAGGACTCGATACTGGAAGGAAAGGTTTTCGACCTGATTTTCAGCAAAGCTCGGCCGACCTCGGCAGCCTAAAACAGAGTCTCACAAGGGAAGTGAATTAAGATCAGAGAAGGATGGATATGATCGACAAAATGAACAACTTTTTAGTACCGATGGTCGTGGAGCAGACCGGACGCGGTGAACGCGCCTATGATATTTTTTCACGTTTGCTCAAAGATCGCATTGTGTTTATCGGATCGCCGATCGATGACAACATCGCCAACCTGGTGATCGCGCAGATGTTATTCCTCGAAGCGGAAGATCCGGAAAAAGATATTTTCGTGTATATCAACTCACCGGGAGGCTCTGTTACCGCCGGTCTTGCTATTTATGACACGATGCAATTTATCAAACCGGATGTCGCCACTACCTGTATGGGTATTGCCGCTTCGATGGGTGCGTTTCTGCTTGCCGCCGGTACAGCCGGTAAACGGGCTGCGCTTCCGAATAGCCGGGTGATGATTCACCAGCCGCTCGCCGGAACGCAGGGGCAGGTTTCCGATATGGAAATCATGGTCAAAGAATTCAGCAAAACCAAAGTTAAGTTGAATGATCTGCTGGTCAAACACACCGGTCAGTCGCTTAAGAAGATCGAAGAAGACACCGACCGAAATTATTTTATGTCTCCGGAAGAAGCGAAAGATTACGGTATTATCGACAAGGTATATGAGTTTTCCCGTCAGGAAAAAAAGTAAGTAATTCGCGATGAATAAAGAATCGAACAATTCGAACACGATTCAGCAGCGCTGCTCCTTTTGCGGCAAAGGTGCCGGTCAGGTAAAACGCCTGTTTTCCGGACATCAGGCGTATGTCTGCAATGAGTGTGTCGAACTTTGTTCGGATCTATTGCACAACTCGCCCGATGTCGACCAGCCGCAGGAGATTCATGATCTCCCGGCGCCGACGGAAATAAAAGCGTTTCTTGATCAGTATGTAATCGGACAAGAGACGACCAAAAAAATCGTCGCTGTTGCCGTTTACAATCACTACAAGCGAATCAACTCGCAGATTAAGAATGGTCCAATGGGACAGAACAGCGACGATATCGAACTTGAAAAATCGAATATCCTCCTTATCGGCCCAACCGGTACCGGTAAAACATTGATTGCCCGTTCACTGGCCAAGTTTCTGCACGTTCCGTTTTGTATTGCTGATGCAACTGTATTAACCGAAGCCGGATACGTCGGTGAGGATGTCGAGAACATTCTGGTTCGTTTGTATCAGGCTTCGAACTTCAATCAGCATAAAACTGAGCGCGGGATTATTTATATCGATGAAATCGATAAAATCTCCCGCAAGGATGGTAATCCATCCATCACCCGTGACGTTTCCGGCGAAGGTGTTCAACAGGGATTGTTGAAGATTCTTGAAGGAACTATCGCCAATATCCCGCCGAAGGGTGGACGTAAACATCCGGAGCAGGCGTTCGTCCAGATTAACACGAGCAATATCCTGTTTATCTGCGGCGGGGCATTTGACGGCCTTGAAAGAATCGTCGCTCGCCGGGTAGGGAAGAAGACAGTTGGATTCGATGCTAACGCGGTCCATGTCGATCATCGCCAGCATGACATTTTAGAAAAAGCGACTCCTTCGGACCTTATCGAATATGGACTTATTCCTGAATTAGTTGGCCGCTTGCCGGTTACCGCTGCGCTGCATGCGCTGGATGAATCGGCACTCATGAATATTCTCACCGAACCGAAAAATGCGCTGGTGAAGCAGTATATAAAGATGCTCCATATGGAAGGTGTTGTGCTTCGTTTTGAACCGGAAGCGCTTCGCGCGACGGTAAAAATCGCCATGGAACGCCGTACCGGTGCCCGCGCATTGCGCTCGATTTTAGAGAAAGCGATGCTTGAGATTATGTACGAAATCCCCTCTGCAGATAATATCGCTGAAGTTATTATCACGGCTGATACGATTACAAATGGCGTCCGCCCACGAGTCATCACCCCCGCCGAGAAGAAAAAAGCCGGGTGAGGTAGACGGTGTTTCTTGTTCAGAATCAACGTAAGTTGCATTACTAATGTCTCGTGTCTTTATTCAAATTAAACAACACGCTGGAAATTACTACATTCGAACTGATAGTTTCGGCTTTGATTGGTTGAACAGAGTCGAAGAGCAGCTCGCGAATATCGATAAAAAAGACTTAAAGTTAGATTTTTCAAATGTTACTTGGTTTGATGCAAATCTTTGTGCACCTCTTGCGGCTATTTTAAGGAGGCATGTTGAAGGTAAAGTGAAGATAGAGGTGGGGTCCATAAAAGTAAAAGCTATACTTCAAAAAAACGGATTTCTTCAAGACAAGATTTCTGACGATTGGGGCTCTACAATTCAATATAAAAGGTTTTTTGCAAATGAGTTTGATAGTTTTCTCGAATATATTAATCTTCAATTTGCGAAGCGTGTATGGCCTAATACCCCGGATAAAGTGAGAAAAGGGTTTAGAGTGTGTTTAGGCGAGCTTTTTTCCAATGCATCTGATCATGCAAAAATAGGCAAAGATATTTTCACCTGTGGACAGTTTTATCCTCGAAAGCATATACTGGAATTCACCATAGCCGATAATGGGGTTGGTATTAGATCAAATGTAGTAGAATTTCTTGGACGAGATATTTCCGCACTTGAAGCAGTAGAATGGGCGATGAGTGGAATGAATACTACGCGAAAAGGAGATATACCGGGAGGGCTTGGTCTTAAGATATTGAAAGAGTTCGTTATCGCTCAAGATGGAAGGCTTACAATAGTATCAGGTGAAGCCTATTGCGAGGTTAGTCATTCTGGTCAAATCTTAGTAAAGCTATCACGACCATTTCCAGGAACAGCCGTCAGTATTAAATTGAAAACGGATGGTAAGAATTGTATCTTGACAGCACCAGTCGAACATGACGATTTTGCATTCTAATCGAAAGAGAGTTTAGGGTATGCCGGAGCTTTATAAGATTAAAATACATCAGATTGTATCTTCCAATCATTGTATTTCATCATACGATGGTCAGAAAGTTTATGATAAAATTAACGAACAATTACATTTGGGGCAAATAATTGAGCTTGATTTTGAATCAATTGAAGATATGACCTCCGCTTTTCTTAACGCAGCTATTGGTCAGCTTTATGGTAAATTTCCGAATGAGTTTCTGAATAAACATTTACATGTTAAAGAGGGCACAATAGACAGAGATGATTTATTGCTTTTGAAAAGAGTGATTGATAGGGCAAAAGAATTTTTTGCTGCCAAAAAGCAGTAACTATTTTTTACTGCTGAGGGAAACATCATGGTATATGACATTGGGGATTACGTTTTCAAGCCGAATGACAAATTTGTTGTCGATACTAATATCTGGATGTATCTCTACTATCAATATTTTGGAGATCAGAATAAAGAAGCTATATACTCTGATGCCATTAGTCGCATTCGAGGCGGTGGTTGTCATTTATTTATAACTTTGCATGGCGTAACCGAATATGTGTCAGCTTACATCGGTAAGGATTTAGAAAACAAACCTGACCGTCTAAAAAATTTCACATATAAAATGATTCGTAAGGACAGTTATTTTAAGAATAGCGCAGAAGCAGCAACTACAACTGCAAGAATGATCCTCAAATATACTAATTTAATAGCTCAAGAGTGTGCATTAACTGAATTGTCTCCCTTGCTAGAAGAGTTTAGTGCGGGTGGATTAGACATGAATGACCAATTGCTTCTTCAATTTGCGCGAAAACTTGGATTAAAAATAGTCACTGAAGACTCTGACTTTCTTTCATCATCGACTTCGATTGATATTCTTACCGCGAATCAAAAAATGTTAGAATTAGCTTAATCTTCTCACCCCTTAATATTCAAAATCGGTCGTAACTTCGTGGTGATAGTCACTAGGTCCGTTTGTTGGGACATGACATCGTCGATGTTTTTGTATGCATCCGGAGCTTCGTCCAGAAATTTACCGCTTACGGATTCGGAGAAAATCCCTTCCATCTGGCTGCGGAATTTTTCAAGCGGGATACTTTTTTTCGCCTGATGGCGCGACATTCTTCGCCCCGCTCCATGTGAACAGGAGTTAAATGAATCCTCGTTATCTTT
The DNA here is from genome assembly GCA_964464605.1 of uncultured Ignavibacteriales bacterium. Taxonomy (GTDB): domain Bacteria; phylum Zixibacteria; class MSB-5A5; order GN15; family FEB-12; genus CAYXJN01. Next base: position 209,149 of record CAYXJN010000005.1, read on the forward strand.
CCCTTGCACAATATAGGATGGATCGGCCATGGAACCGGGGATAATACCGGTAATATCGGTTTTTACCCGCGTTGCACCTTTGCGGTGTACCCAGACGTTTTTACCGAAATGTTTTTCTTGCGCAGCATAGTTGTGATGGATATTGATAATCGGATCGAACTGTACGGATGAAATCTGCGAACGGATAGCATCCTTGATACACTCCATCATCACAAAGCGGTTCTGCCGCGCAAACTCCATCGCAAAATTCATGTCGTCGATATATTCTTCACCCTCAGGTGATAATTCATCCAATGCATCCAATTGCGAAGGGAGATTCCAATTTTTCTGCTGGGTGACTCGTCTTGCTGCTTTCATGTGCCGTTCGGCTAACTCCTTGCCGATGTTCCGTGAACCGGAGTGAAGCATTATCCAGACAGTGTTGTTTTCATCCGCCTGCAATTCGATAAAATGATTGCCGCCGCCCAGCGTCCCTAATTGTGGCGCGGTGGCTTTGCCACCTTTTTTGTCATAGTCAGGCAATTGTGCCAAGAGCGCATTGTCGGCGTATTCATGAACCAGAGCCAATTGTCCTTTTGGGCGGTGGCTGAATCCCATTGGAATATCCCGAACAATTTGGTCATGGATTTTCTTTAATACCGGTGTGATTTCAGCGATGTTCAAGTCAGATTTCACCGAGCACATTCCGCAGCCGATATCAACCCCGACGGCCGAGGGGATAAGCGCTCCCTCGCAGGGCAAAACCGAGCCGATTGTCGCCCCGATTCCGGAATGGACATCCGGCATAATGGCTACCCATTTATGCAAAAAAGGGAGAGTCATCATGTTCTCGATCTGTTGCATGGCGGAGGTTTCTACGCTATCCGGCGGCAGCCATAATTTGGCTTTTACTGTGCCCGATTTGTCGCTGATTTCATACATAGCTGTGCTTCAACTTTCTTTTGTTTTACGTGTAGAATATAGCGATGGACTGTTCCTCCGGCAAATCACCTGTTTTCTGCCATTTGCTTGCTCTGTTTTGGCCTGCTATATTCGGTCAAACCCAGGAGTAACGGATGTCAGAAAAGGCACAACAGTTTCAAGCAGAACGAGAACGGCTTAACGCGCTGGTACTGGCGCGAGAAGACCTGAATATTAAGCGGTTTTTTGGTATCGATAGCGCAGTCTATCGGGAAGGCGCGTTAAACGCGAAAACCAAAGAATTGCTTGGGTTAGTTGCTTCGGTGGTGCTTCGTTGTGATGATTGCATTGCCTATCATGTCCTGCAGGCGAAAGAAGCTAAAACGACCGATACAGAATTTGATGAAGTAATGTCTATCGGGTTAGTCGTCGGCGGATCAATTACGATTCCGCATATCCGGCGGGCCTATGATTTATGGAACGAGCTAAAGTAATGAAAAAGCAGAGTTTTTGTTTTCTCGTCGCATTTTTTTGCTTCGGTTTTTCAGCGATTGCGTTTGCCGGACCGGAAGGACAGAAATTGGTGGAAGAATACACGAGTAAGTATCCATCATTCGAACTGAAAGATACCGCGTACACGTTCGAAACTGAATTTATCCTGCCCGAAGGTTTCAGCTATCCGAGCGATAATAAACTCTCTGAATTTTCCCGTTGGGTCTCTCATTTTCCTATTTGGCACAAAACCAAGCAGATAGGTCGCTGGGATGGCGGCAAGGCGATGGAGTATGATAAAGTTTCCCGCGTGGTGCATTTGCCCTGGAAAGGGCAAGTCTACACCGATGCCGGTTTCATGGTACGCATTTTATTCGATTACCTGCTCGCGCGACATAAGGAAATGGAAGCTGCCTATACACCGGTCAGTGGGGATGTCTGCACTTATCCGCAATACTTGAAATCAAAAATGATGTATAACAATCGCGGTGCTGTAGTTTGGCAGCCTGCGGATGAACGTCCGCATTCTCTGCAGGAATATTACAAATTCATGTACAACAACCAGCTTAACAGCAACTATGCCGGTCTTATTCTCAATTCTGATCCGGTAAAACCGGAGGATGTACAGCCCGGGGATATGTTTATTGCCCATGATTCCACCGGCCGCAAAGGGGTTGCGTATATCGCCCTTAACATGATCGTAAACGGCAAAGGGGAAAAGCGTTTTGCTTTTGCTACCGGCTGTCAAAATGCCTGCGATTTTCATATTGTCCTGTTAAACGATAACCGCAATGCCCCCTGGGTACCGGTCAGTACGCTGCAGGCACTTGCTCCGCCCGGCTCGGTGGTCAGCGGTTTCTATCGTTTCAAATTGAAATAGCCCAAAAAGTATTCCTCGTTTCTGTCGATATACAGAGGAGTACTATGCTTCACGGAAAAACTATAGGTCTTATCGGCGCCGGGAATATGGCGCGTGCTGTCGTCTCAGGGCTTATCGGCGGACAACATCTCGCTCCGGCTCAGCTCATTGCCTCACACCATAAACCGGCCAAAGCAGAACAGTTCGGCGCTGATTTCGGCATCCGCACAACGACAGACAATTCCGAAATTATCAGGCGATCGGAAATCATTATTCTCGCCGTAAAGCCGCAGGTTATCAGCCGGGTGCTTTCTGAAATCGCCGGGAGTATCAATAAAGAAAAATTGATTGTCACTCTCGCGGCCGGTGTGCCGTGCGCGTCGATAGAGCAAGTTTTACTGAAAGAGACTCGTGTCGTGCGAGCGATGCCGAACATCCCCGCTTTGGTGCGTACCGGAATGACCGCGCTGGCGGCCGGGGAACATGCGACTGAAGCGGACATGAAAATAGCAGTCGCAATTTTCGATGCTATCGGCAGGACGGTTACGGTCGATGAAGAACAGCTCGATGCCGTTACGGGTCTTTCCGGAAGCGGTCCGGCGTATGTGTTCTTAATCATCGATGCTTTAGCCGATGCCGGTGTCAAAGTCGGGCTGTCGCGCGAAACATCGCTATTGCTTGCCGCACAAACCGTGTTAGGAGCTGCCACATTGTTGCAGCAAACAGGGGAACATCCCGGGCGGCTGAAGGATTTGGTAACTTCGCCGGGTGGTACTGCCATTGCCGGTATTCATACCCTTGAAGAAGGCGGTCTTCGCACTACGCTTATCAACGCCGTCGAACGGGCAACCGAGCGCGCCCGTGTGCTGGGTGACTTGCATCACCGAAAGCGTTAGACTCCCGATTTTGCTTCTCCTTGCGTCGCTGCCTAAACTGGGCGATATTACGGTGTGCGACAATCCAAACATTCATCGAAACAGTCAGATTCATCGAATATCGAAGCGTTTGTTTTACGGGAAGTAGAGCAGATTCATCAAACACAGGTGAACTGGCGGCGTCATTTGCACCAGCATCCGGAAATTTCCAACGAAGAAATAAAAACGACTGAGTTTTTAACCAAACAAGTCACACAACTCGGTTTACAGATTCTGCCAATCAAAATGGAAACCGGGCTGTTAGCCGAATTGCGCGGGACAAAACCAGGACCGACGATTGCGATTCGCACTGATATAGATGCGTTACCCATAACTGAACAGACAAATCTGCCGTATGCATCCAAATATACCGGGAAGATGCATGCCTGCGGGCATGATATGCATATGGCGACTATCCTCGGCACCGCGACGGTATTAAGCAAATTTCGTGAACACCTGAACGGCACAGTCCGGTTTATTTTCCAACCGGCCGAAGAAATGCCGCCCGGCGGCGCGCGGCCGATGATCGCAAACGGCGCGTTGAAAAACGTCGAAAAGATTTTCGGGCTGCATGTCGATCCGCATGTTTCGGTCGGGAAGATCGGGTTGCGGGATGGCGTAGCAATGGCATCTGTTACCGATTTTGATCTGATCATTCATGGTCACGGCGGTCATGCCGCCCGGCCGCATTTGGCGGCAGATGCGATTGTCGCCGCTGCAGAAGTTGTCGATGCGATTCAAAAAATAGTATCACGGGATATCGACCCGATTTCACCGGTCGCGATTACCTTCGGTAAAATCGAAGGGGGCACCGCCCGGAATGTTATCGCCGATCAGGTTAAACTGGTTGGAACGGCGCGCTCGCTGAATTCCGCAACAGCCAAAGCGCTGCCGAAATTAATAAAAAAATCGGCTGAATCGGTTTGCAAAGCGCGCGGTACAAGACTTGAAATGAATATCATCGCCGCATATCCCGTACTCAGCAATACCCCGGCAGTTAACCGGCTGTATCATAAAAATTTTGAACGGTTATACGGCAAAGGGAAAATTGAAATTACCGAACCGGTGCTGGGCGGTGAAGATTTCGCCTGCTATTTGGAAAAAGTACCGGGTGCCATGTTCCGGCTTGGGGTGGGAAACCCGAAGATCAACGCTGACCAGCCGTGGCATTCGCCGAAATTCAAGGTCGATGAAAGCGCCCTAAAAGCAGGCACGGCGCTTTTGGCATTGTCTGCGCTTGATGTATTATCAGGACAATCGACATGAAGCATATACGCATCGCTTTTTTATTATCTGCTGTTTTTCTGGTCTCTGTTGTTTCAATGACCAGCGCCGAACCGGCAATGACAACCTGGACTGATTTCGGACGGGTGCGCAGTGTGGCGGTGTCGAATGAATTTGCCTATTTCGCCACCACCGGCGGTATCACCCGTTATAACAAAGGTAGACAAGAGTGGGAAATGCCTTTAACCGGTACACTCGGTATTAAACAGGAAGATATCCAGCATATCTGGGTCGATGAATTCGACCAGCATTTGTATGCGGAGACCGGGACCGGACTCTATGAACTGAATCTGCTTTTTGATCAATGGTACAGCATTCCGGAATTACCGGATATTGATAATCCGGCGCATCGTATTTCGCTGGATGAACTCTTATTCGCTCCGCCCGGTTTTACCTACGGCGGCAACGGTGTGTTTACCAATGTCCGCGGTGTTACTTTTCCGATTACCGATGCCGTCAAAGACGGTGCGGGTGTTACCTGGGTGGGAACACTCGGGCAGGGAGCGGCGATAGCCAATGCAACCAATGTCGTAAATTTTATCGAGTATGGACTTTTGCAAGAGCAAGTAAGCAGCATCTGGCCGGATGGGGATAGTATCTGGATCGCAGGTCCAATCGCGTTTTCCCATCGCAGCGGCATTTCGATTTTCAACGATATCGAAAACCGTTTTTCCTATATCGAATCGGAAGTGCGGCCGGAATTTCCGGCGGTTGATGTCAATTGTATCTCAGGCGACGACAAAGCGGTCTATTTCGGGACAACCGATGGATTGTACCGTTTCGAGCGGGAAGGACAGCATATTTCCCGGCTCGTGAGTGACGGGAACGGCCTGCGCTCGGAAAATGTTCTTTCCCTTGCTGTCACCGATAGCCTCTTGTTTTTAGGTACGCAGGAAGGGTTAGCATGGGTGCGAATGTTTCCGGACAGTATGCAAGTCAAACTCAGCGCCGATTTTCTGGACAGGATTGTCTACGATATGGAAATTGTCGATTCCACGCTTTGGCTTGCGACTGAATCGGGTGTTTATCGTGTTTTTTGGGAATCAGGCCGCGTGCAACGATTCACGGATAAAGATAATATGGTCTCATTCGAAGTTTATGAAATCGAACGTACCGGCAACGCACTCTGGTTTTCCGCTAAGAAAGGCGCGCTGCGGCTTGATTTGAGCACGGGTGAAAATACGCCGTATTTATTGACTGATGCCGGCGGAATGGATCGCGTCCTGGCGGTAAATGATGAAGTGGTTGCCATGAACACCTACCGCGGCGTCACCATTCAGTATTACCGGGAAAAATCGGTTCGCAAGAAAGATATCAACCGCATCGACGGGCTCCCGTCAGAACATATTTTCTCGCTTGAGCTTTTAGGGGACTATCTCTGGATTGGCACGGATAAAGGGCTTACCCGCGTTCAGTGGTGATTACCTTTCCCGTTGATTGCCGGCCGTTTCCGCAGTACCATCCTATCTAACAACGATTAAGGCAGCATACAAACGGAATGAAATTCTCCTTTCTTACGCAGAACATTTGGCTGAAAGTATCGGCAGTTACGCTTGGGCTGCTGCTCTGGCTGCATGTAGCGACCGAGAAGGTTTATAATTATGAAATTACCCTGCCGGTTCAATATATCTCCGTGCATACCGGCTTGCAGATGCTGAACAAGCCGGTCGATTCATTGACTATCACCGTCGAAGCAACCGGCAAACAGCTCTTACGCCGTCAATGGCGCAGCCGTGGACTTCGTATTTCCGCCGGACAATTGCGTACCGGCAACCATATGCTTGAACTGACACCCAACAACGTGTTGTTGATCGGCGATCCGCAGGGGATTTCTGTACAGGGAATTATTTATCCGGTCAGTATTCCTCTTTCGCTTGATGAACGGGTGACAACTTCGATCCCCGTTGAAGTATCAGTCAAGCCGGAAGCGGCTCCCGGTTTTATGGTAACAAAAGTTTCAGAGCCGCATCCGCTCCGGGTGATGGTCACCGGACCGAAATCACAGGTCGAAAAACAAGGGACAATTAAAACGGTTGAATCATCCTTCACCAGTCTGCGTGACAGCACGAGTGTTACTATGTCATTAAAACGTCCTGAATATGCAGGTTGGAATATCGCTCCGGATTCTGTCACCGTTGGGTTAACTATTGAGCCGATAGAAAAGAAATTGTTTTCGCGTATTCCTGTTGTAGTCTTCCATCCTTCGGATGATGTTTCCTCTCGTCCTGAAGCAATCGATATCGAAATTTCCGGACCCGCGCACCTGTTGAGCAAACTTGAAGCGCATCGAATTGTCGCATCGGTTGATTATCTGCAGAGAAATCTGATTTCGAAAAAAAGTGAAGTAACTATTGATTGTCCAGTTGGCGTTCATGCCACTAAACAGTCGGTAGATTCGGTGCAGTTCAGCAAATGATAGTTTTAGGAATAGAAACATCCTGTGATGAAACCTCCGCCGCAATTATTCGCGATGGAAAAGAGGTGTTATCGAACATCGTGCTTTCGCAGCCGGCGCACACCCGTTTTGGCGGAGTTGTTCCGGAAGTTGCCAGTCGCGCGCATTTGAAAACTGTCGTGCCGATTTATCAGGAAGCGCTCGATGGCGCGAAGGTTTCTCTTACGGATATCGATCTTATCGCCGCGACATTCGGTCCCGGTCTGGTCGGTCCGCTGTTAGTCGGATTGACGTTTGCAAAAGGACTGAGCTTTGCATCCGGTATACCGTTTATTGCCGTGAATCATTTAGAAGGGCATTTGGCAGCGAATCTTTTGCAGTATCCGGAAATGTCGGAACATCATTTGTCGTTAGTCGTATCGGGAGGGCATACGCTGTTGATCGAAGTGGAGCAAATCGGCAAGTACACGCTTATCGGGCAGACTCGTGATGATGCCGCCGGGGAAGCATTCGACAAAGTCGCTAAACTGCTTGATCTCGGATATCCGGGAGGGGCAAAGCTGGACGCTATCGCAAAAACCGGCAATGCGCAGGCGATTAAATTTCCACGCGCCGTTATTAAAGATGAACCGTTTACGTTTTCATTTTCCGGATTAAAAACTGCAGTCGCTTTGTACATCGAAAAATTGACACCGGACGAACGGCAGCGCCAACTGCCGGATATTGCGGCTTCCTTTCAGGAGGCGGTAGTGGATGTGCTGGTCGATAGAATGGTAAAAGCGGCTAAAGAAAAACGGTTAAACCATGTTTCGTTATCCGGCGGTGTGGCAGCAAATAGCCGTCTACGTGCTGTTATGCAGGAAAAGCTCACCCTAACAGGATGCAAACTCTTCGTTCCGCCGATGTCACTCTGTACTGATAACGCAGCCATGATCGCCGCTGCCGGATATTTTCGGTATCAGGCGGAGGGAGCATCCGAGTATGCCGTCAACGCCGTTCCATATCTGCCATTAATCAGCTGGCGGTGACTAACTACCGAATCACCATAAACTTACCCATCTGGACATTGCCGTTCGGTTCTTCGACCGTCCAGTAATAGAGTCCTGATACGATAATCTGTCTATTCCGGTTGATTAAACTCCAGTAATCATGTCTACCCGTCGGATCACTTGGGTCGGCATCATGCTTTTTCTCAACTACCAAGTCTCCATCAAGTGTGTAGACTCTGATTGTGCACTGATACGGGAGATTCGCAAAGTTAAGCTGGCGGACTTTATCATCAGGGAAATCATCTCTGGTACGACCTTCAAATCCTTTGCTCCGGTAATCAGCATCGATCCGGTATGGGTTCGGATAGACATAGACTTTCAGGTTATCACCAGCTGCTTCTTCCTGCGAACTCGCCGCATAGGCTTGCTTGGCATTCAGGGTAATCGATGTTTCAAGGGGACTCAGTCCTGTTTTCGGGGATCCGAAATCGAAGGCGGTCACATTCACCCAATAGGGAACAGAAGATAACAGTCCGATTACTTCACATTCATACTCGAAGAATTTGAATTGGCCATCTTCGGTGTAGTCATCAGGAGTCAGCTGATCTGCCGGAACGGTTCGAGGGTCACGAGTGTTAGGGTAGACTTTTTTGATTGGGGTACTTACTCCCAATTCCGATGCGTTGTAGTCATGCTTGGTGAAATAGTAGATTGAGTCTGGATACAACGGGTGATTGTACGGATCGAATGAGGTGTAGTCTAAGGGATTAAATGCTGAGTCATCACAGGTGAATCCGTATCGGCAACGGAGAGAATCTAATGACAGCGGAATATCTTTTAGGTCATATTGATTGGTGTGTTTGTTCCATGCCCAGATATCATAGTTTTCGGTATCGTATGAGGCATACCGGGAATAACTGGTCGCTCTATCATCACGGGCGATATAGATACGATACCCTTCAAAGTCGACCATCCGGCTGAAGATATCTTTCTCGGTTTCTGACCGTTCCCCGTTGAAAGTTATCTTCAGTCCGTTGAGCAACTGCGTGACTTTGAATGTCGGCGCAGGGGGCGGTCCGGCACCTTTCCAGTCGGGAACACCGTCACCGCGATACCAGATCGTGTCAGCATAACTGGGAACCCATTCTCCATCAACAAACTCAGAATCAATCACACAGACATGATAGCTTCCGAAATAGCCATCACCGTCCGTGTCGACACCGGGATTATCATAAATCCACTGCGCCCACAAGGTGTTTTTGACCAAATCGCTGAAATCGACATTGCGCATCCACTCGTCCGGATTATTGGGCAAGTTTGCTCCATTGTTCGGATCAACATGAAAATTCTCTCCTGCAACAAGCGCTACAGGAATAGTTATTGATGCGCCGGGGGAAAGTTGGTATGGGCCGATTGAGAAGCAGGTAAATAAGCCAGCTCCATCTGCTATATCAGGGGCGTCAAGCGGGGGTGGCGGAAGCCATCCTTCATTATTTGCTCCAACTTGTGCCGTATACACAGAAGGAAAATCGATTTCCGGAGTGCGCATCATGTAGTATTTATTGCGGTCGCCTAACGGTGCGCCAGTGCCGCCCGTCCCAAAATTTCGGTAGTCAGCACGTTTTCTTGGTCCATAATCAGCCATGCTGATAAACCAATTGAATGAAACTTGTTGGGGGTAGGTAGCTGAGTATGGGTTGGTATTAAGGTAGGTCAAGCCTAACACGTCTTGAACTGACTTGATGTAATTGCCGCTCTGTGGATCAAACATTACTTGGTCAGTAAAGATGCCGTCGAAAGGATCTCCGTCATTATCGGCCACCCAGGCAAGATTCATCGAATCAACATAGCTGCATGTAGAGGATAGAAAGGAGTTGTCGACAGTAGAAATATGCCCGCACACTTCGTCAGCACTATTTTCTCCTTGAGAAAATCGAATCTCGGGCAATGATGAGAGTGCGAAGAACACGTCATTGAGTTCCGCCGTTCCAATATTAGAAACAATGTAATTGAACAGGACTAAGTCTTCAGCATACCCGTATGACCAGGCGTAACTTTCCTGTCTGACGTTAAGACCGAGTGGTTTGTGCGGTTGGCGAGTCTGCCAATCGTAACCAACCGAGGGGTCAGTGCGGATAGTTACTGTATCTATTATTGTCGCGATCCAGTCTTCTTCTGACACAGCGCCGAGAGAATCTGGTCCTAAGGTGCTTCTGTGGATAAGTTCACCGAAAGGAAACTCTTCAGGCCAAAATTCCTGTTTTAACTCTTCTGACCACCAACTTATGACGGTCGAAACCAACGTATCATGCTCGTCTATAATTGCGCCGATCCATGGGCCTGTTGCCAGTTCCATCTGTAGCAACTCCCCTTTCGGGTATTCACCGCCAAAATCAATGAAATATTCTAACGTATCATTCAATTCGCGTCCGGAAAAATTCCACCCAAAGCCCGCGAAGTTATCAAGCGACAAGCCAAACTTGTTAATATGATGAAACGCATAATCAAATCGGTACTGATATGAGGAGGGAGATGCGGTTTTTGAAGCAACATATGCTGGGTTTGCTGTTAGAGCGTATGCAGGCAAAAAAACTATTAGCCAGTGAACGATGAGAAATGTGAGCACCGGCTGTGCATTCATAAAAATAGCAAGGTGCGACCCTCGCGAAATGAAAGCGCGCACCTCGGTTTTGCTCATGCTTAGACTACCTAACAATTAACAGGATCAAGAGCACTGACATAAAATAGTGCAGGCATCGAAAAGCCTATCGCAATGACAAAGAGGATCACAAACCAGTGTTCCTCTCTCCATTTGACTCGGGTTGCAGCAATGAACCCAGCAACAATTGGGGTCTGCATGCGCTTTTTGGGGAGTGGCAAACCCCAAGGCAAAAGCGAAAACTATCGGGAAAAGTGCCAATCCGATTTTCAAAGGACGTTTGAACATACAAAATCCTTCTTTCTCTTCGTACATCCAATATACGAAGTTGTTTGTTGTTTGGTACTCACGATTAGTCCGAAAACTTTTGTGACCCTCCTTTCTTACTAAAAGTCCTCCGGATCAATATGTCCGGCGACCATATCGACTATCTGTAACTTGTTGTTTACGAGAATATTAAACGGGAATGCCGATACGTTTATTCCGGTGGTGTACACCGCGTTACTATCATGGAGAATCGCAGCAGTTATAGTATAGCGTTGTCGTACATCTATGAGTTCGAGTGGTTTTGCATTTGAGATGAAAATTGCTTTGGTTTTCTTCGTCGGGTCTGTAAAGACTGGTTGCAGCGCATTCAATTCCTCTATGCATTCATCGCAGTCCGGCAACATAAAGATCAACCAAGTCGGGCCGGTTACTAAATCTGAAAGTTTCACCGTTTCATTTTCAAGCGTCTTAAAGAATTGATAGTCAGGAAGCGTGTCACCAATCTTGATTGAATTCATCATGCTGAGAACTTGCGTAGTCAGTTCTTGTCGATTCATAGGAGATTTACCTAGTAAGCGTTTTGCTTCCGTGCCACCCCAAAAGGCAATTCCTGATAGCCCCAAAACAATAACAACTCCAATAACAATTCGTACCGCTCGGTTTCCCATGCGTTCCTCCCAATCATAAATAGACATACATTCAGCAGGTAGTGTGAAAATCCGCCCCACTGCCCGTTGATCACTTTACTATAACGAACAAGGGGGGGGGGATTGTCAAATGGTAGTTTGATTTCGGGGTTCCACCCTAAACAACAACAAAAAAGCCTCATACTTTCGTATGAGGCTTTCAAATTTCTGGTGCAACTTGATTACGGAAGCAGTTCCGACTTGTTGCTGTCATTCACGCCGACCATAAGGGAGCGGAATTTCCACGCGCCATCTTTGGTTTTATAGGCTTTGACGACTTTAACGAAGTCGCCGCCGGCTCCGGCTGCGCCGTCTTTCTTTTTCGCTTTGTCCGCAAAGCTCTGTTTCTTTGCCATAGTCTTATAACTCCTTGAGTTCTACAATTTCTTCGTTTTGGGCTAACCGCTCTTTGACGGCCAACAGTGTCCGAGTCGTTTCATACAACAGGTTGAACTCCCGGTTGTTTCTAAAAAACTCGCTGGCCAAGTCAAAATGCCGTAATGCTGTAATATACTCCTTGTTACGCAAAGCGGCAAGGGCAAGGTAATACTCTTTTTCCGGCCGGTTAAGCATTCGGTACCTGCCGGGGGATCAGTTTTTCGGCATCTTTAAGCCGTTTGACATACGGTTCAACCTTGTAACCGCCTAAACGAAGGTAATATAGGAGGAATCCGGAAAGGATTAAGGCCTCCCGGTTTTGCTGTAGTTCGGCTATTTTAAGGGCTTCATCCAGCACCGATAACAGGTGTGGTTTTGAGGCGGACATATACTTAAACAGCTCGTTCATTTTCATCATTGTGGCTTGAAACTGGGCGAGGGTATCCTGCGTTTCGGCTGCTTTTTCCGGCGGTCGTTTCAGCACCAATCCGCCGGAGCTTTTCACCAAATGGCTGCTCCAGCGTTCGATTTCGGTTTCGAGCTTTTCTGTTTCCGGAGTTACCGATTCCGCAGGCACACTGCCGCGAAGTTCTTCTAAGATCGTAGCGATACGCCGTTTGTCGGCAGGACGAAGGGTTTGATCATTCAGCCAATTGCTGTGTTTAGCCAGCCAATCACCCATTTGGGAAATTTGATCGTCGTGATTTGTTTCTTTGGCGATGTCATCAAGATTGTTGATACCGCCTAAAACAGATAGCCGTTCAGATTTTGCTGCTACTGCCCGTTCAAGAAAAGATTCCAAAAGCTGTTCGAGCGATTGTAATGCTTCCCGTTCGCCCACTTATTGCCCCGTTAGTTTGTCATGAACTTGAATCCGCTCATCCATTCGTGACGGATTTTTTTGCAAGAGATAGGATTCAAACAATCCGGCCAGACGGTTTACCATCCCTTCCAGATTCGCCGGTTCAGCGCTTGGGCGTTTATCGGAAATCGTGATAATACCGGCTAACTTGAGTTGGGCTAATTTCGTAAGCGTATCCTGCCGTTCGATTGGGCTGATACGGCAGATATCATCGACTGTGCGGTGCCCGTCGACTAAGGTGAGAATATTCCATTCCTGCGAGTGAAGTGTTATCTGTCGAATCCGGTGTTCCTGGGACGGTGCCAGTGCAAACACTATTGCTGTGTTGGTGATCGTGTTTTCTACCAGCTGACGTTCATCCACCCGGCGTAAGCCCTCGAGAATGACATTTTCAACCGAGATACGAACGGTGATTTCTTCTTCGGTCGGGAATTGATCTTCGTAAAATTTGAATGATCCGGTCGACCAACTTAACAGAGAGTAGAGCAGTTCTTCGACCTGTTTTCTGACGATATCTTCGAGTTTATTCCGGTCGACAAACCCGCGGGAGATTAAAATTTCACCGAGGCGTTTCGCGTTGTCGGTGCGGGCCTGAATACTTATCGCTTCATCAAGCTGTTCCGGACTGACTAAACCCCGTTCACGAAGTATTTGCCCGATATGGTAGGTTTGGCGCGGACCGTAGCCGTAGATAATTTCACCGTCGCGAAAATAGACCATGACGATGGTATCATCCTGCTGAATCCCCAGCGTTCCGGTTTTTCGACCGGCCGCCAGCAGTTGGAAAATTTCTGCTAATGCGAATCGCTGAAGATTTCCCTGCAGAGCCAAATCCATATCGTTCTATTCCTTTAGTGTCCTGTTGTCGCCGATATTCCGGATCGGACAGTCAGCCAAACGCATTGTCTTTATGTCAGTTACCGGTTATACTATGCCCAATAAATAACGGGCCCATCCGCTTGAAGTCAACCAATCTTTGACGATTACGGAGGGAAAAGAGGATTACTCGCACTTGGTATGGAATACCGGATTGAAAAAATGACCGTTGGCGTTCGCGGAGAAGCGAACCTTATCATTTCTGACATGGAAGAACCTTTTCCGGTTTCGGATGAAACGGTGTTCGAATACCGGTTAAAAGCGGGAATTGTCCTTACCGTTTCACAGCTTGATGCCATAAAAAAAGCATCGGAAAAATATCGCTGCGACCGTGAAACCGCACGGTTGTTGTCGCAACGGGATCACAGCACCGGTGAAATCCGCGCCAAGCTGAAACGAAAAGGATTTACGCAGGAATCGATTCAGATTGCGGTAAAACGGTATCTGGCATCGGGTGTTCTCGATGATGCCCGTATCGGCCGGAAAATAGCTGAGGATCTGCTGTCGCGTCGTCCGTGCGGACGGGATTTTTTAATCGCCTACCTGCAGAAAAAACTGATTCCACGGGAATTGGCGGTGGAAATCGCCCAGGATATAACGGTCTCAGAACCGGAGCTGGAACGCGCCCGCCGCGCCCTTGAAACGCGCTGGCGCAGACTGAAGGATTTTGAACTTGAGACTGCCCGTACAAAAGCCTATACATATCTGGCCCGCCGGGGATTTTCCTATGATTCCGCGCGTGCCGTATTTGCTGAATTGTGGAAAATGGAAACATCCGAAACAAAATGAAAACAACTGCTGATATTCGACAATCATTTATCGACTTTTTCGCCGCTCGCGGTCACCGGATTGTGCCCTCCTCGCCGGTCATTCCGCACAATGACCCGACGCTGTTGTTCACCAATGCCGGAATGAACCAGTTCAAAGATATTTTTACCGGCAAAAGCAAAGCGGATTTTCCGCGCGCGGTCAGCTCGCAAAAGTGTATCCGTGCCGGCGGAAAACATAACGATCTCGATAATGTCGGCTTCACGGCGCGACATCACACCTTTTTTGAAATGCTCGGTAACTTTTCATTCGGCGATTATTTCAAAGAAGAAGCGATTGTTTATGCCTGGGAGTGGGTGACCAAAGAACTCGGTTTACCGAAAGATAAGCTCTATGCCTCGGTGTATGAAACCGATGATGAAGCCTTTGAACTTTGGGCGAAAATCGCGCCGGAACTCAAAAACGGACGCATCCTTCGGTTCGGCAAAAAAGATAACTACTGGACGATGGGGGATGTTGGTCCATGCGGTCCCTGTTCGGAAATTCATATCGACCGCGGTGAAAAATACGGCACTGGAAAACAAGATGTCGTCAACGGTGAGACCGACCGCTTCATGGAAATCTGGAATCTGGTCTTCATGCAGTTCGAGCAATTGCCGGATGGGAGCGTGGTGCCATTGCCGAAACCTTCAGTCGATACTGGCGCCGGATTAGAGCGGATAGCATCTGTCATTCAGCATGTCGACACGAATTTTGGTATCGATATTTTCCAGAAAATTATTGCCGATATCGCCACCCATTCGAAGGTCGATTATAAGAAGAATCAACCATCATATCATGTCATAGCCGATCACTTACGCGCTTTGTCATTTGCTATTGCCGATGGCGCCGGAATTTCGAATGAAGGGCAGGGGTATGTACTCCGCCGTATTTTGCGGCGTGCGGCGCGGCATGGCCGTCTTTTAGGCATGAACGATCCATTTATGTTTTCATTAGTTCCGACTTTGGTGAACACGATGGGTGCGGCGTATCCGGAATTGCAGGAAAAGCAGCGGCATATTCAGAATGTCATCCGCACAGAAGAGGAAGCATTTGCCCGTACGCTCGAAAATGGTTTAGAATTGTTTGAGTCGGTGAAAAAACGGGCTGCATCAGCCGGTACCAAAGTTGTTCCGGGTGAGGATGTTTTCAAACTCTACGACACGTACGGTTTCCCGTACGACTTGACGGAAATTATCGCTAAAGAAGCAGGTTTCTCGCTTGACCAGCAAGGATTCGAAACAGCGATGAACCGTCAGCGGGAACAGTCGCGTGAATCATCGAAGTTTTCCTCCGCTAAAGGGAGCGGTATTGCTCAACGCATCAATGACGTTTTGCGAGAAAAACAGCCGAAAGGAAGCGGCACGGAGTTTCTGCGCGGTACATCCAGCGCGAAAAGCAAAGCGACTTTTGCAACTACGTTTGAAATTGATGACAATGCAATCGGTGTCATCATTCCAGAAACGACACCGTTCTATTTGGAATCAGGTGGACAGATTAGCGATACCGGAACGATCAGCGGTGATGGATGGACTCTCAACGTCGAACTGCTGATGCGGCATGAATCTGGAATAGTCCATGCCGGTACAGTGTCAGGAAATGCTTCGGCGCTTGATTCAGCAACCGGTAAAGAAGTCACACTCACCATCGATGCCGACCGCCGTAACGATATTATGCGTAACCACACCGCAACACACTTGCTGCATGCTGCCCTTCGAACAGTGTTGGGAACGCATGTAAAACAGGCGGGTTCATATGTCGGCCCGGACAGATTGCGTTTCGACTTTTCACATCACGCACCGGTCAGCGCCGATGAAACAAAACGAATTGAAGAAATAGTAAATAGCGAAATCATCAAAGGGACGCCGGTGGTTACCGATGTCATGGATGTCGAATCCGCCAAGAAAACCGGCGCGATGGCATTGTTCGGTGAAAAGTATGGTGATAAAGTCCGGGTCGTTTCGATCAATGGTTTTTCCAAAGAATTGTGCGGCGGTACACATGTTGAAAATGTCGGGCAAATTGGCCCGTTTGTGGTAACGGTGGAAGCTGGTGTTGCTTCCGGTGTTCGTCGTATTGAAGCAGTCACTGGCCATGAAGGAATCAGTTATTTACTCGATGCCAAAGCGTTTCGTGGTCGTGTCGCCGAAGCTGTCGGTCGTTCGCAGCAGGATGCGCTTTCCGGTGTCGAATCGCTCCGTGAATCGAACCAGCAATTGCAAAAAGAATTGAAAAAAGTCCGTCTGGAAATGTTCTCGCACACCACTTCGATCGGTACTGAAGAAAAAATCGGTTCGATAGTTTTGATGACGCATAGTTTCGGTGATGCCGACAAAGATGCGATGTCCGCTTGGGTGGATTCACTGCGTGAAGGCGCTAATCCGATAATCGTGGTAGCGCACGGCAAAGTCGGCGGCAAAGAAACGGTTATGACCGGTGTGAGTGCGACAGCATCGAAGGCAGCCGGAGTGGATGCGGGTAAATTGCTCGGGCAAATTCTTCCGCAGTTCGGCGGCAGGGGAGGCGGCAAGCCGACCTACGCACAGGGTGCGGTAGCTGACAACACTGATTCGACACAATTGTTTGCCGCATTCAAGGATGTGCTGGCAAAGAACGGGAAGGGATAACATGGGTGCAGAAAACGTTTTTAACCGGTTGCTGAAAGCACGCGATGAGCAAGGCGGCGCGTTTTTGCTGTTGCTTGATCCGGATAAATTATCGTTGCGGCAAAGTCTTGAACTCACTGAAGCGGCTGCCGAGTGCGGCGTGGATGCGCTCTTAGTCGGCAGCAGTTTTGTGTTGAGCGGCAACTGGCAGGAATCGGTAAAACAGATTAAAACGAAAACCAATCTCCCCGTCATTATTTTCCCCGGTTCCTTTGCGCAGATCACGCCGCATGCTGATGCGATTCTGTTTTCTTCGCTTATTTCCGGTCGCAATCCGAATTATTTGATCGATGAGCAGATGAAAGGTGCACCACTGGTGAAACGATTCGGTCTGGAACCGATTCCGACAGCGTACATGCTTATCGAATCTGGCTCATATACTTCAGTCCAATACATTTCTCACACTGAACCGATACCCAGTACTAAACATGATATCGCCTGCGCGCATGCATTGGCGGCGCAATACTTAGGTATGAAAACTGTCTATTTGGAAGCCGGTTCCGGTGCCGCCAATCCAGTGCCGGTCGAAATGGTGCAGGCGGTTTCGAGTTATATCGATATCCCTGTTATTGTCGGCGGCGGATTGCGTACGCCGAATGATGCTGCCGAGCGTATCGCGGCGGGAGCATCATTCATAGTGATGGGAAATTCCCTTGAATCAGATCCTGATTTTTCCTATTTACGAGAATTAACCAATGCGGCACATCCGGGAGCAACTGTATCAGCATGATGAACCATGACAAATTGAAGCATATTAAAGATATTTACGAAAGCACCATCATCAACCGACGTGCGACGTTCGAAGCGCTCGGGCAAAAAACTATTGATTTGGCGGTCATTATCGCCGGGGTGCTTGGATCGCGTCACAAAATTTTAATCGCCGGAAACGGCGGTTCGGCAGCGGATGCTTCCCACTTTGCTGCGGAGTTTGTCGTCAGATTGTCAAGCGAACGAAACCGCCAGGCGTTACCCGCGATTTCGCTTTCGGCGGACCCCTCGGTCATTACCGCCACCGGCAATGATTACGGGTTCGAGCAGATTTTCGCTCGCCAAGTCGAAGCGCTCGGAGTCAAAGGGGATATGCTGATCGTCATTTCCACTTCCGGCAATTCTCCCAATTTAGTACGCGCCGTTATAACCGCGCGCGAGCGAGGATTGTTAACGGTCGGCCTGCTTGGTGGTACCGGCGGCAAACTTGGCACACTCGTTGACCGTGCGTTGATTGTGCCGCATCCGTCTACCCAGCGAATTCAGGAAGAACAGATTCTGTTGATTCACACCCTTGTTGAACTGGTTGAAAGTGATCTGATGAAATGAACGCCTCGCGTTCTCTGTTATCCTCCGCTGTCGCACTCACCTTCGCACTTTTCTTACTCGGCACAACCTTCTCAATCGCCTTTTCCCAGTCGATGATGGTGGCATCGTTACTCTTATTTGTCGTTGTTTCCATTCGAGATCGACATAATCCGTTTGCAGGGGAATTGAAATCTGTCTATCTCGTTATCGGTGCGTTTGTACTCTGGGAAATCGTTACGGCATTGGCAGGCGCTACACCGCTGCGTTCCCTTAACCTCATGCGTGAGGAATGGCTTTTCCTGATTATCCCGGTCGGTATTTGGGTATTGCAAAAACCGGAGTATCAGAGTTGGTGTTTCAGGTTATTGTTATTCGGTGTTGTCTTGATAGGAATATATGGCCTGTTTCAGCACTTCACCGGGATGGACTTGTATAAAGGGAAACAACTTCCTCCAGCCAAAGATTTCGGATATTTAATCTCCGGCACGTTTGTTCAGCGAATGACCTTTGCGAATTACTATGCCATAACCGGCGTGCTTCTAGTTGCGCTCGGTTGTTCAAAGAAAATGTCCATGACAAAAATTCCATACTGGGTTTGGATTGCTGTTGGTGTGTTGTCGTTGACCGTCGCATCATTGACTTTTGTTCGCGGTGCGATTAGCGCGTATATCATCGGTTTAACTGTCCTCGGATTTTTACTCTCGTTCAAACACGGGGTTCGCATTGTAGCGTTACTTGCCATATCGCTCGGTGCGTTCGTATTGGTTAAACCGGGATTAATCGGAAAGTTCACTTCTACCATCACGGAAGAACAGGATGGCAACCGCGTAATGAGCCGACGATTTATTTGGGGGCATACGTTCGATATGATCGCTGACCGACCACTTTTGGGTTTAGGCGCGGGGAATTTTACGGCGGAGTATATTACGCGGCTCCCCGAAACAGCGCCGGAGAAATCAAAGCATTCTCATCCGCACGATGACTTACTTAACGTCGCGGCTGTTTCCGGTTTGCCGGGGGCAGTGCTGTTTATTGCCATGTGGTTTGTCGTGCTGAGGGCGATCTGGAGAAAGCGGAAGGAAAACCCGTTCGGTATCGCAGCGCTGGCTGCATCAGTCACTTTTTTAGCGGCCTCGGTGACCGAGGCGACATTCGTGGACGAGGAAGTGCGCCAACTGCTTATGGCAGTCTGGGCATTTGGACTTTTCCCTTATTTTGCGGTAAAATCACAAGAGAAACCGGACGGGGAAAACAGCTTGACAGGCCCCCCCGTAAACGGTTGATTAGCAGTCTAATTTTATGGCAAAACCGACACCAAAACCGACCCGCAAAGACAATCCGGAAGTCTCTGTCAATGAAGAGATTCGCTGGCCGTTTGGACGCAAGAATTACCTCATGTTCGGGGTAGCTTTGCTGGTTATTATTATCGGCTATGTCTTACTCGCGCAGGGTTCAATCACCATGGCGCCGCTGTTGTTGGTAATCGGGTACTGCGTACTGGTTCCGGTTGCCATTATGATCAAAGACAACACAGTGTATGCTGACCGACCGGCTGCGAACGACAGTCCGGATACGCCGTAGCCGTATTTCCCCAAACTAAACTTTCCATCATGAATACATCAGATACTAACTTAGTACTCATTGTGCAATCTTTCACAAATATCCGGTATGCGGAATCTTCCACCGGTATATCTGCATTTTACTCCGCAGGCCGTTGAATAGAGGAGAATAGATCGTGTCATCACCTGTAAAAAGCAGCTATGGTCTTTCCAATCATGGCATCACAGGAACAAAGGCGGAACATTGGAATTTTACGCCGGCTATGTTGTACGAAGAAGCTGTTCGCCGCGGCGAAGCACAGATAGCCGAGCATGGTCCGCTTTGCGTGAAAACCGCTCCCCACACCGGGCGTGCCGCGCAGGATAAGTTTGTCGTAGAAGAAGAAACCACCAAACAGAATGTGTGGTGGGGAAAAGTTAATAAGCCGATTTCCGAAGCACAGTTCGATCAGTTGCTTGCAAAAATGCAGAAATACGTGCAAGGAAAAGAGTTGTTTGTACAGGATATGTTCGCCGGGTACGACCCGCGCTACCGCGTTCCTATTCGTGTTATCACCGAACAGGCGTGGCACAATTTGTTTGCGCGGAATATGTTTATCCGTGCCAACAATGAAGAATTAGCTAAACATGTTCCGGAATACACGGTCTTTCAGGTGCCGAGTTTCAAGGCCGATCCGAAAGTGGACGGCACCCGCACCGAAACGTTCATTCTGTTGAATCTCAAAAAGAAACTGGTCATTATCGGCGGTACGCTCTATGGCGGCGAAATCAAGAAATCGATTTTTACGATTATGAATTATCGTTTACCGATGACCGGCACGATGTCGATGCACTGTTCCGCCAATGTCGGCGATGCCGGTGATGTCGCCGTCTTTTTCGGCCTTTCCGGTACCGGCAAAACCACATTGTCTGCCGATCCGAATCGTAAATTGATCGGTGATGATGAACATGGCTGGAGCGATAAAGGGGTCTTCAATTTCGAAGGCGGCTGCTACGCGAAAGTTATCAACCTGTCGAAAGAATCCGAACCGGAAATCTACGCGACTACCAGAACGTTCGGATCGATTATCGAAAACGTGGTCTATGATCCGATTTCCCGTAAACTTGATCTGAATGATTCCTCGATTACTGAAAATACCCGTTCAGCTTATCCGATCGATATGATTCCGAACGCGCTTCCGGAAAGTATGGCCGGACATCCGAAAAATGTCATCATGCTCACCGCCGATGCTTTCGGCGTATTGCCTCCGATCGCGCGATTGACACCGGAACAGGCGATGTACCATTTCATTTCCGGTTACACAGCCAAAGTCGCTGGAACAGAAGCAGGCGTGAAGGAACCGACCGCAACCTTCTCGACTTGTTTCGGTGCGCCGTTTATGGTGCTGCACCCGAGCAAATACGCCACGCTGTTGGCTGAAAAAGTCAAACAGCAGAATGCAACCTGCTGGTTAGTGAATACCGGATGGAGCGGTGGGCCGTATGGCATTGGCAAACGCATGTCGATCAAATACACCCGCGCATTATTGAATGCCGCGCTGGATGGTTCGCTCAATAAAGCGACCTTCGAAAAAGACCCGGTTTTCGGGGTGGAAGTTCCGACCTCATGTTCGGGCGTCCCTGCCGAAATTTTGAAACCGCGCAACACATGGGATGATAAAGCGGCCTATGATGCCAAAGCTGCTCATCTGGCGAAGTTGTTCCATGAAAACTTCGAGCAGTTCGCAGACGGCACTCCGGACGCTATCCGCAATGCCGGTCCGATTCTCAAATAAGCACACAGACATTTTGCTGAAAAAAGGGAAGCGCCAAAAGCGCTTCCTTTTTGTTTTTTAGGCGATCTCAGCACTACATCGCGAATAACAATAAATATGTATTGACAAACGATAAATAATGGTTATTCATGTAAACATGAATAATACAAAAGCCCCATTTATGAAAAGAAGCTCCACGGCATTTCTTCAGGTAGTAATCGTGCTCATCGGTATCGGTGTTCTCACTCTTATGCTTTGGGAACCGCATCTTGAAGGCAGGAATGTGAATGCCACGACCTTTGAGATTTACTTCAATGATCCTTTTTTGGCGTATGCATATATCGCTTCAATTTCTTTTTTCGCGGCATTGTATCAAGCATTCAAGGTGTTGGGATACATAGGACGGAATGAAATATTTTCACATCGTGCTGTGAAAGCCTTGCGGATGATAAAATACTGCGCGATTGCCCTTGTCGCGTTTATTGTAGGAGCAGAAGCCTATTTCTTTATAGTTCAGCGCGGAAAGGATGACATTGCAGGCGGTGTTGCAATGGGTCTTGCTATGATTTTTATCTCTGTCGTAGTCGCCGCTGCCGCGGCCGTGTTTGAGCGGCTTTTACAAAATGCTGTGGATATAAAGTCCGAAAACGACTTAACGGTATAACCAAACCAGCATGGCAATTATCATTACTATCGACGTCATGTTGGCGAAGCGGAAGATGAGTGTCACCGAGCTCGCTGAGAAAGTCGGCATCACCATGGCTAACATTTCCATCTTGAAAAATGGCAAGGCAAAAGCGATCCGATTGTCAACATTGGAAGCGATTTGCAAAGCGTTGGAATGCCAGCCCGGAGATATTTTGGAATACACGTAGTCTACCCTTAGACGATCAATAGCTAAGCTGAATGGCCTTAGGAGACCGCTTACCTCCTTCGACGCCTGTTTCAACATTGATGCGATTACTATATAGAGTATAGCTTAATACTTTTTCTGGAGGAATTACATGTGTTAACTGTTCAGAAGATCCATCTGGCTTTAAAACCCACAAATTACTCTCTTCAGAATTATCCCCAATATAAAATATCTTCCCCCCACTACTAGATGCATTTCGTGCTTGTGAAGTAGCAGATGCAAGCCGAAAGAGAGAATCAGACTGAATGTCATAAACCATAACGTATCTTTTGTTATTGCGTGTAAATACCTGTTGGTAACTCCCTTCATAGCAATCATAAAAAAGTAATGAGAAGTCTCGAGACATAGAATGCTCAAGTGATTGGTCGATAGTTCTAATAAGAACAAGACTATCGCGCTTAACTAATTGTTTTACTTCAAAATCACCGTAATCGACATTTTGAAATCTCCCAGAGAACATAGAGTCACGCAATGAAAAGAACAGATAGGCGAAATGATTAAGCCAGTTTTGAGGGTGGCTATTGGGCAGCGAAAAAATAGTATCGTAGTGAATAGTAGGAGACAGACGAACAATTACAAGATATGTGGTCTGTTCGTCAACGGTTGTAAAAGCGAAACAATTAGTATCGCATACTTTAATATCTCGAATATACTGTGAATCTATAATTTCGAAACGACTGTCATCATAAGGATTCTGCCAGCGGGTAAAAAATGTTAAAGGTATAACAGACGATAGATCATTTGTTCTAACGGCTTTGCCATAACTTGGGCTAGCTGGAAGGATTACTGGAACTAATTCTTTTGGAGGATCACCTTCTGCAAACTCCGTATTGAAAGTTATTGCAAAGAGGATCAATAATTTGACTATATACAATCGCTCACCGGACAAATCGAGTTGGGTCGGTAATTGCGCCGTTGATTGCTGAAACCACAGCGGTTGCAACCGAAGCAAGATAGATATCGCCGTTGGCGGTGGTGCGATCCTGATGCATTACTCTTCCCGCAGTCGTCAGGCAGCGTTCACCGTTCGGCAGTTGATGCAGCAGTTTTTCCGCCCACAAATCAGTACCAGGAAACAACACAACCGCGCCGGCATCGACGAAGATGCGGATTAATCCTTTTTTCAATGCTTCCAAATAAACAGAACGGGTGGCAGGGCAGATATAGGTGCGGCAATCCGCGTTAACTTTTTTGTTTTTCAACAAATCGGCAGCTAAACGAAGATCTTCGAAGCGTCCGTTGCTGTTGGTACCGACAATAACCTGCGAAATCGAAGTTCCTTCCAATTCCGCGACCGGTTTAATCGCCAATGCTTTACCGAGCAAAGCGGCTTTCGGTGTCAGATTATCGACATTGACCTGATACCGGTCATCGTAGCTGGCATCTTTGTCGGAAACTTGCGGCTGATATTGTCCGGAGCCGCGTCCGGTGAGAAAGCGGCGGATAATCGAATCAAACGGACAGAGTGCCGTGATCCCACCCAAGTGCTGCGCCAATTCAGCAATCGTGATTCGTTCGGCAAGCGTCATATGCGAAACGACCGTGCCGGATAATTCGATGACTTTGCCGGTAGCAGCATCGCCGAGAAGACGGATAACATCTAATTCGATATCCCGTGCTGTCAGACCGCGGGGACGACGTCCCGATATATCAACGTAAATGGTCTGCGGAACGGTCACGCGCGCTTTGCCGGTTGCTATCAGCTGCCCCATATGATCAGACTCATGCGGCATTGCTAAACAGCCCATAGCGCCACAAGCGGCAGTTGAAGCATGGATCGCCAAATCAAGCTGGCCGGGGAGAACATGCCCATGTTCCAATGCTAATTGTTCGATTGCCCCTTCGCCGGCATCGAAAAGCCGTTTGATCCCCTGTTTTTTCGCAAAGTCACGGATAACGGAGATTCGCTCCGGTGCATTACCATTCAGCGAGGCAAGCGATCCGGTGCGCATAACAATGCGATTCGGGTTCCAGACATACTCAACTCCCGCTTTACGAAACTGCTCGACTGCGAGTCCTGCTTTTTCACCGATAACGACCAGATGCGGCTCGACCGTGATTTCCTGTCCGGGTTCGGTTTTATCGATGCCAGCGGCTTTGGCTAAAATTTTCTGCGCGATAGTCTGCTGGCCAAAGAGCGAGGGTGTATTCGTCGGAAGTTTGACGCCGGGTAAGTTGAGTTCAAGCTGTTCGAGTTTAAGAAAATCCGGTTTCTGGCGGATGCCATACCGGCGACGCCAATTGTAGAAAGCGGCTTTCGAGATACCTAATTCGAGGCCGCATTTGTCATCATCTCCAAACCGCTCCCATAAGGTCAGGATTTCTTTTTCAGAAAATTTCGGCTGAGAGTGTTTGGCGATATGTTTTTTTCGCCGCCAATACGCGACTAAGTAGGCCGGGACGCCGCCAAGCCGCTCGCCGATTTTTTCATCAGTCTTGTACAGCTTCTGCAGTTGCGCGAGGTCGGATTTGGAAGGGGCGCGACGTTTCGGGCTCATCGCTTGGCAAACCCTTTCTTAAGCGCGTCGTACATCGGTTCAAGCGGGACGGAAATAACTTTGGTCTGTCCGAATACCGGCATGAAATTGGTGTCGCCGATCCAGCGGGGGACAATATGCATATGCAGATGCCCCGGAATTCCGGCACCGGATGCTTTCCCCAGATTCATGCCGAGATTCAGCGAATGCGGCCTGAGCGCCTTTTTCATCACTTTGACCGCTTTTTGGGTAAGCGAGAAAAACTCCTGCGCTTCTTTGGGTGTCAGCTTTTCAATATCGCCGACATGCCGCTTAGGCACCACCATCGAATGGCCGGAGTTGTACGGGTATTTATTCAAGATTACGACACAGTAGCGTCCGCGATAAACAACCAAGTTTTCCGGCGAGTCTTTCATTTTCAACCGCTTGCAAAAGACACAGCCGGTTTCTTTTTTGCCTTTGACAAAGCTGATCCGCCAGGGAGCCCATAAGATATTATCTGCCATAGGGCTGGAAGATAGCGGCTTTGGCAGGATTTGCCAATGTGTCCCAAAAAGATAATCAGTTTTTTCTTAATCTATTGCATTTCAATGAGTTAATAGGCGAATTCTGAGTGTGGGTAACATCGCTCGTATCTCAAAGAAGGATATACTTATCCACATTTTGCTTTTTGCCAGTTTGCTATAATCGCCGCAATTGCGGATGGAATCCACTCGGCAAAGCGGTTGTCATGGTAGACTAAAAAGCAGCGCGCCTGCTTGTATATCAAAGTAGCTTCCAGTGTACCGCTTTCAGTGCCAGACTTTAGATGCCAATGTACGGATCCGGGGATTGTTTTGAGCGTACCGCGGGATGCGATGGTCAGCCCGCATGATTTAACGGTTCCTTCAAATTGGGTGATGAGTTGTTTCTCGGAGCAGTTTTTCGGAATCGGCAGGTCGAACGTTTTCATTTCAACTTTTGCAGTGTGATGCTGCTGCTCACCATTTTAGCGTAGGTGAAATGGTGAATAAAATCGCCAGTGTTGATATAGGTCTTTCCGTCGAACTGTTTTTCGACCGGCAAGTGCAGATGTCCCAACAGCACAATATCGTATCCCGATTCCAGTTTCGTTTTCGCGTACTGTTCGTAGTCGGGTGCGAAGCGATAGTCCCGCCCCGGATTATGACCGCGCGATGTCTTTGAAATCCGTTTCGCGAAGTTGGTAGCAAACCCGGCGGGGAGCAGGCTATACAACCAGATACAAAACCGGTTACGGAAAATCGATTTCATAATCCGGTATCCTTTGTCGGCGGGTGCGAGGCCATCCCCATGAATGCAGTGAATTCGTTTGCCGTTTCGTATTACATCAAACGCATCCCGGTGAATCGGAATGTCTAACTGTTTCGGAAAATAATCTTCCATCCAGAAATCATGATTGCCGCAGATATAATCGATCGTGATACCGCTTTTTCGTAAATCAGTGAGCATCGAAAGGATTCGGGAATGTTCTTTGGGAATCGGGAAACCATATTCGAACCAGAAATCGAACAGGTCACCCAAAATAATCAGCCGGTCCCCATCCTGTTTGATGAGCGCGAACAACCGGGCGATAGCATCGAGTTTGATTTGTTCCTGCGCCGGGTCTTCACCGCCAAGATGAACATCGGAGAATACGTACAGCGCTTTGGATGACTGCTCGCTCATAGAGCAAACCGACGTTCTACGCGACTTTTTCCATTAGGCGCTGCAGCGAAAAGAAATAGCGATCGGCTAACTGAGAAAGCGGGAGATCAATCAACCCCTTAATCGTAAATCGATCTCCGCCGACTGTGCCGATTTCAGCACATGGGATGTTCTGTTTGCTAAAATGCGCTTTGACAGTTGCGGTATCGGATGCGGAGCAGCTAATCACGATTCGGGACTGCGCTTCACCGAATAAGAGTGCATCCGGGCGGATAGAATCATTCAGCGTAATCGTTGCGCCGACCGGATATTCTTGATTTGCCAGACAGCTTTCAGCGAGTGCAACTGCAAGACCGCCTTCGGAGCAATCATGCGCAGATTTAATGACACCGTTTTGAATCGCCGAAAGTAATGAATCCTGCATCTGTTTTTCGAATTTCAAGTCGAGTGTCGGCACATCGCCGCGGGTTTGATTGAAAATGGTATGCAGGTATTCTGATGCACCGAGATAATCTGTGTTCGTCCCGAGCAGTAAAATAACATCACCTTCATGGCTGAATGCCTGGGTGGTGATATGGTCGATATCTTCGACCAGGCCGATCATACCGATTGTCGGGGTCGGGAACACGGCACGGGTCGGGTCTTCATTATAGAATGAGACATTACCACCAGTTACCGGTGTGCTAAATGTGCGGCAGGATTCTCCCATACCGGCGATTGCTTCGGCGAATTGATAATAGATTTCAGGCTTGTACGGATTGCCGAAATTCAGGCAATTGGTAACAGCCAATGGCTGTCCACCGGCGCAGACGATATTGCGCGCTGCTTCTGCGACTGCGCTCTTTGCGCCGACACGAGGGTTCAGATAGACAAATCGTCCGTTGCAGTCGGTAGTCATCGCCAATGCTTTACGGGAGTGGCGCAGGCGAAGAATAGCAGCATCGGAACCGGGACCAACGGCCGTGTTGGTTTGCACCATCGAATCATACTGTCGGAACACCCATTGTTTATGACAAATGTTCGGTGAGCCGAGCATGCGCAAGAGTACGTCATTCCAATTTTGATTTTGTGGATACTCTGCCGGATTCAGTTTGTGCAAATCATTCAGATATGCCGGTTGTCTCGTTTCCCGTTTGTATACCGGCGCGCCGCCACCGAGCACTAATGAGTCCGGAGGAATCTGCGCGACAATGTCGCCATTTAGTTTGACTGTCATCTTTTTGTCGTTCGTGACTTTGCCGACAACAGCGGAATCCAGACCCCATTTATCGAATATCTCTTTGACCCGTTTTTCTTTTCCGGCTTTCACGCAGACTAACATCCGCTCCTGCGATTCAGACAACATGATTTCATACGGCGTCATCTTCGCTTCGCGAACCGGAACCGCTTCGATATTTATTTCGATTCCACATTCCCCCTTGGCGGACATTTCCGATGAGGAACAGGTCAATCCGGCAGCGCCCATATCCTGAATACCGACGATTAAGTCTTCATCGATAATTTCAAGCGTCGCTTCCAAGAGCAGTTTTTCCGTGAACGGATCGCCAATTTGTACCGAGGGGCGTTTGGATTCGGATTTTTCGCTGATTTCCTCCGATGCGAACGTCGCGCCGTGGATACCATCCCGGCCCGTTTTAGAACCGACGATCATGATCGGATTATTTTCCCCTTTGGCAATTGCTTTCGCCATTTTTTTCGGGTTGACGACGCCGACTGACATCGCATTGACCAGCGGGTTGCCGGTGTAGGCTTCATCAAAGTAGACTTCACCGCCGACAGTAGGCACACCAAATGAATTGCCGTAATCTCCGATTCCGCGCACAACACCATCAACCAAGTAACGCACCCGCGCATTTTCGGGCGAACCAAAGCGAAGTGAATTCAAACAAGCGATTGGGCGGGCGCCCATGGTAAAAATATCCCGCATAATCCCACCGACACCAGTTGCGGCACCCTGGTATGGCTCAACTGCCGACGGGTGATTGTGCGATTCGATTTTGAATACGACGGCGGTGTTGTCGCCGATATCGATCGCACCGGCGTTTTCTTCACCAGCTTTAGCCAGCAGGCGTTCGCCATCGCGGGGAAGAGTTTTAAGCTGCAAGATTGAATTTTTATATGAGCAATGTTCCGACCACATCACCGAAAAAATTCCGAGTTCGGTAAAATTCGGGTCCCGCCCCAGTATCTTTTTTATCATGTCGAATTCTTCGGGGGAGATGCCATGTTTGGCGACAATTTCCGGTGTGACAGTCGGTTGTGTATATGCGGACATTCGGCTCCTTGGTTAGAGGAGGAAGATAAAATTAGGGAAGAGCCGGGTCAAGTGGCGGTTAGACAGTGGAGGAAGGGCAGATATCGTTCAGTTTACAATGCGGGCAATCCGGTTTGCGCGCTTTGCAAATCGCGCGGCCATGATAAATCATCAGATGCGAATAGATAATCCAATCTTTTTTCGCGACAAGTTCCATAAGATCACGTTCAACTTTGACCGGATCGGTTTCTTTGGTGAACCCAAGCAGTCGGCTGATACGACCGACATGGGTATCGACTACCACCCCTTCTTCGATTCCGTATCCGACGCCTAAAATAACCGAGGCGGTTTTGCGGCCGACTCCGGCGAGTTTGGTCAGTTCGGTAATTGTTTTCGGAATTTTGCCGTCATGCTCATCGAGCAGCTGCTGAGCAGATTTTTTTATCGACTTCGCTTTGCTGTTGAAGAAACCGGTCTGGCGAATATCCTGTCCCAGTTCATTCACATCAGCATCGGCAAATGATTTGATAGATGTATACTTTTTGAATAATGCTGGAGTAGTTAGATTCACCCGTTCATCGGTGCATTGAGCGGAAAGAATAGTAGCGACCATCAACTGATGCACCGTCGAAAAATTGAGCGAACACTTGGCGTCCGGGTACATCTTTTTCAAACGCGTTACAACCGTTGCAGCCCGCTTTTTCTTTTCCTCTTTCGATTCACGCGGCATCTGTCACGCTCCGCACTGCAAGAGAACTACCCGATCAATATCGTTTAAGTCACGCAAAATAGAAATAGAGGTATACCGCTCATCGGTGGCCGTCAATGCAGCAACTTTGTCTGCCTGATCATACCCGATCTCAAAAGCGAGTAGACCGCCAGGGGCAAGGTAGTTGGGGGCATCACGAACGATCTGTTTGATAATGTCCATTCCTTCCGGGCCGGATGTGAGAGAAATTTTGGGATCAGCAAGTACTTCCGGCGGAAGCCCTGAGTACATCGGCTCGGCAATGTAAGGGGGATTGGATAAAATCAAATCGAAGCGTTCATCTTTTTTAAGTGCGACAAACAGATCCGATTGTCGAAATTCGATTCGGTTTTCAACACCTAAGGTTTTGGCGTTTCGCCTGGCGACGGTTAGAGCATCCTCTGAAATATCAAGCGCGGTAGTATTTGCGTCTGGAACTTCGGCGGTCATTGTAACGGCAATCACGCCAGAACCGGTGCCGATGTCTAAAATCTTTGGAGCCTTCATCTGCTCTTTTTTAATAAAGGTAATCGCGGTTTCGCAGAGCAATTCGGTTTCGGGAGTCGGAATCATAACAGCCGGAGATACAAAAAACGTTCGATCGTAAAACCACATAGCTTCTAAAATATATTGCAGCGGATAGCGCGTAGCGCGGCGTTGAACAATCTCTTTACACTTTGCTTCGATTTCAGGCGTGACTAACACTTCTGCATGCAGAAACAATTGCAACCGTTCGCAGTCGAGCAGGTGGCAAAGAATAATAACCACTTCGACACGCCCACCTTCGATACCGACGTCGATTAAGAGCTGCCCCTGTTCAACAAGGAATTGATTGAGATTAAAACGACGGACGGGCATACACTAAACTATATCGCTCAGGTCGCAAGGGCAGAGGTTTCGAATTTAAGACGTTCTTCCTGATCGTGGCGGCGCAGGGCTTCAATCATTTCGCCGATTTCCCCTTCCATAAAACTTTCCAGCTGGTAAATCGTCAGACCGATACGGTGATCAGTGATTCGTGACTGCGGATAATTGTACGTGCGGATTTTTGCAGAACGATCTCCGGTTACTACCATCGATTTACGTTCAGCCGACATTTTTGCCTGCTGTTCAGCAATTTTAATATCGAGCAACCGGGAGCGAAGCACTTTCAATGCTTTCTGTTTGTTCTTCAACTGTGATTTTTCATCCTGACAGGTAACGACAAGATTAGTCGGTAGGTGCGTGATACGAACGGCTGAGTCGGTCGTATTCACCGACTGTCCACCGGGGCCGGAAGAGCGATACACGTCTATTTTGATTTCACTGTCTTTAATCTGGATATCCACTTCTTCCGCTTCCGGCAGCACGACCACGGAAATCGCGGAGGTGTGGATTCTTCCCTGTGTTTCGGTATCTGGAACGCGCTGAACACGATGCACCCCGGATTCATATTTCATAGTTCCATAGGCGTCATCCCCTTCGAGCGAAAAAATAATTTCTTTGAATCCACCCATACCGGAATCACTTGAGGAAAGTATTTCGAGTTTCCAGCCGCGCATGTCGACATACTTGGAATACATGCGGAAAATATCGCCGACAAAAATCGCCGCTTCATCACCACCCGTTCCGGCGCGGACTTCGACAATAGCGGTTTTGTTATCGTTCGGGTCTTTCGGCAGTAGTTTGATGCGGAATGCTTCGGTGATATCGGTCACTTCCCCTTCGTATTTCGCCAGTTCCTCTTTGGCCATGGCGATCATGTCCGGATCATTTTCGGTGCGGATAATCTCTTTCGCTTCGGAAATGCCGTTCACCACTTCACGATATTTGCGGCCGGTAGCAAGGGTGTCTTCCAGCTGACGGCGTTCCCGCTGCAGTTGAATCAATTGTTTTTGATTCGCCAGGTTTTCCGGCAGAATCATCTGCTCATCTATCCAGACTAACCGCTGTTCTAATTTGTCGACCATTTCAAGCATATACGAAAAGTACCATTCTTCCTTTCAACAGAGAAATCAAATTTTGGTGAAGTACGGAGAATAAAAACAGTAGCTAAGCGGGAGAGGAAAGCACAACCGACTGATTCGAATTTGTTTTGCCCAACGCAGCTTCAAGCGCAACAATAGCAACTTCCAACTGCTCTTTGTTTGGTTCTTTGGTCGTAATGCGCTGTAACCATAAACCGGGGGCAATTAACAAACGAACAATCGGGTTATCGCTCGTTTTGGCGGAGAATTTCAAAAGTTCATACGATCCTCCGGCCACAAGCGGCAGAAGGGCAAAATGGACGGCGAAGCGCTCAAGCAAGCTTGGCGCATGGCCAGCGATAAGGGCAAAAATGGTATCGGCTATTGCATAGACCAAAATCGCACTCAGGGCAACGATCAAAATAAATGAGGTTCCGCAGCGGGGATGAAACCGGGTGCAGCGCGCGGCGTTTTCGGGGGTGAGGGACATAGAGTTTTCAAACGCGGCAATCGTTTTGTGTTCGGCGCCATGATACTCAAACACACGCTGGATTTCTTTTGAAAGAGAAATCAGCCACATGTAGATAATAATCATGGTCAAGCGAACCGTTCCGGAAAGCAGGTTAAACCCGAGCGCTTCTTCTTTTACGCCGAACAGAGAGGCTATCCAGAGCGGAATGAAGAAAAACAGAAATACACCCAAGCCCAAAGCGAGGGTCATACTAAGAATAATCGAAATCGTGGAAGTCTTTTTAACTTTCGGTACTTCACCGCTCGCCGTTTGCGAATCGGTATCGGCGGTGCTGACGGCAACTTCAGCTGAAAAATTGAGCGTACTGATTCCGATAATTAGCATTTCGAAAAATGCGACCGCACCCCGAATGACCGGGTAGGATAGCAGCTTGTAGCGTCTAGTCAGCGAGACGTACGATTCATTGCGCAGGGTGATACGCCCATCCGGCAGACGAACCGCAGTAGCGATTCGATCACCGGAGCGCATCATCACACCTTCAATGACCGCTTGCCCGCCAACCGCAAAATCAGGCATTAGTACTCCGCAAAAAAAAGCGGCTGAGCCGCTTATTCTTTGGCTTTAAGATTGTATTTACGACGGAACCGGTCAACGCGTCCGGCCGTATCCATCAGCTTCTGCTTACCGGTAAAAAAGGGATGGCAGTTGCTGCAGATTTCAACGTGAATCGTTTTCTTGGTGGAACGATTCGGGTAGGTAGCTCCGCATGCGCACTGGATAACCAGTTCGTTGTACTGCGGATGAATTCCAGCTTTCACAAAAACACCTCGTATTATCAGTTAACACACATTCGGTCTAATTTCGAGCCGCCAATATAGTAAACAATCCCCGGTTCCGCAACCCGCAGAGGACGGTGACTAAATAAAGCGAAGTCAGTCTCTGGTCGATCCTAATGCACTACCAGACAACAGGATACGGCTATTTTAGGCTTAGGACGGTCGACCAGTAGTAGGTTCCGTAGACTAAGGACTCGATTGTATAGTGAGGGGAGAGCAAGTCGCGCAGTTCCGATTCGTCGAAATAGTTTTTCACGATAACAAATTCCCGGCCATCATTCAGGCGACGAGTCTTCCGGTTATTACCGAATTGATCAGTCCCAATCGAGTCATGCGTTACCCCTTCGGCAGGCGGGTTATTATCGATCATCCAGATTTTTCCGCCGGTGGCGACTTGTTTATTCAACAACGCATACAACTGCTCAAAATTTTGTTTTGGATGGTGCGAGTACCAAAAGCCTAACGCCACGATATCAAACTTTTCAGAAAAAGCAGCAAGGTTGCTCATGTCGGCGACAATAAACTGCACCGGGCAGCGGTGCTGTTTCTGTTTTGCTTCTTCGATCATTTCCGGCGCGATATCGGTAGCCACGATTGATTTCGCGGTACGGGACATAACTTCCGTCCAGTACCCGGTGCCACACGCGATTTCCAGCACGGTTTTGCCAATGACGCGATTTTCTAGCCGCTGTGCCTCATCATCGATCTCTTTTCGACGCACAGGGTTGTCACGGTAATAAATCTGTTCGTATTCACCGGCGCGCTCCCGATAATATTTGACGATATCGGCATCAGCCATGGTTACTCCGTATCTGTTGCGCTAATTTTTTCCCGAGTTCATCTGCTTCGTGCAATTTCACATCGTCATCCGCTACCTGTCCGAATCCACGTGAGTCGGGAGGGACATATTGAATAATGCCGAAACTTTCGACTTCAATCCACTTGAAAAAACCGACAACCGTGCGGCGTGAACCCTCAATCCAGGGGTCCCCGCCGACAAAGATCATTGCCCCCGGCCGTTTATGCTGCGGCAAGAGTTTGATAAAATCATGGTGTGGGTCTTTGTTTTCGAAGTCGTACGGGCGGAAACAGTTACAGCGGTCGATAAATGCTTTGGCTTGTGCAGAAACATTGTCGAAGTAAATCGGACTGCCGAACAACAGACAATCGCATTCCACTACCTCTTTATACAGCGGGTCGAGGTCGTGATAAAAACACCACTCGGGAGTGGGAGCGCGTCCGCATGCTTGGCAGGGGATAAAGGCCGTTTCCGCAAGGCGAATGAAATTGACTGATGCTTCCATATCAGGCGCGAGTTCTTTCACGATGGTATTCCCCAAACGATCGAGCAGAATATCAGTCGAGGCGTCTTTGGTTGGGGAGCCAGATAAGGAAAGAATCTTAACCATTCTCTTCTTGTTCCATCTGTTCGATCTCTTCGTACAGATTCAAAATTTCGTTTTCGAGTTTCTGTTTCTGTTTGGCGGTCGCTTCCAATTTGGTCCAGTCATCCTTTGGCACGGTATTCAGCAAGTCATACTCGACTTGTTTGAGCTGATCTTCCAGTTTTTCTAAGTTGTTTTTGGCCTGCTGCAGTTCAGTTTTGCGCTTTTTGTCGAGCTTCGCTTTCTCTTTAGAGGCAATATACTCATTTTTGGTCGATTCAGATTTCGGTTTCGGGGCAACCATTGGCTGGGCCGGCTGCGAAATTTTGTCTTTGAAATAAGTGTAATTACCTAAGTACAGCTTCGCCTTTCCATCCTGAATGTTCAGAATCTTATCGCATACGCGGTCAAGAAAATAACGGTCGTGAGATACTATCAGACAGCTTCCTTCAAACTCGCGCAGGGCGTCCTCAAGTGTTTCGCGGGCATCAATATCCAGGTGGTTGGTCGGTTCGTCGAAGATGATGAAATTGGATGGGTGGTACAAAAGCCGAGCTAACGCCAATTTCGTTTTTTCGCCGCCTGATAATGAAGAAACCAATTTAAACGGATCTTCGCCGGTAAAACCGAACCGCGCCAAGAATGACCGCATCACTTCGGCATACGCAAGCGGATCGCATTCCCATAAATTATCAATTACCGTCGCCTGTAAATTCAAATCACCGAGTTCCTGATCGAAATACGCAACGTCGACTTGCGAGCCTAATTTCAGGTGTCCGCTCATCGGTTCCAGTTCTCCAACCAGTGCGCGAAGCAGCGTCGATTTACCCGCACCGTTGCGGCCGATAACGCCGATCTTGTCACCGCGATAGAGCTCAAAAGAAACATCGGATAACAATGGAGTACCATCATATCCCAGAGAGACACCCTCAAACGTTAACACATGGTTGAATGACCGTCCGGAGGTTTTCATCACCATCGGTGACACAGCAGTCGCATCCGCTCTTGGCTGCGGCAACCGTTCGAGCCGGTCGAGGTATTTCAGACGGGATTTCGCCTGTTTGGTTTTTTGTCCGGCCATGTTGCGACGGATAAAATCTTCGATTCGGCTTATCTCTGCCTGCTGATGGGCGTACCGTTTTGCCATCTGTTCCCGCCGTTCGACCCGTTCCACCATATATCGTTCAAATGTGCCGATATAGTTTTCGATTTTCCCCCATGCGATTTCCCAAACTGTGTTCACAAGGTTGGACAAAAAGGTTCGGTCGTGCGAGATAACTAAAAATGCTTTGCCGCAGGATTTCAAATAGTCTTCTAACCACGCGGTCGAATCGATATCAAGGTGGTTAGTCGGTTCATCGAGTAATAAGAGGTTTCCTTTACCCATTAATAAGCGCGCGAGGCTCGCGCGGTTTTTTTCACCGCCAGAGAAAATTTCGATTTTGTCCTGAAACCGGTCGGGGGTAAATCCCAATCCGCCTAATACCCGCTCGATATTGTATTCGTAGTTGAAGCCGTCAGCTGATTCGTAGCGGTGATGCATCTCGCCGAGTTTTGCGACTGTCTGTGAATCATGGGGGTGCTGCGTGAGGTATTCTTCCGTTTTGTCGATTTCAGCGCGAAGTTCGATCAGATCCTGACGGGCTGAAGACACATACTCAAACAAAGTCATCTGTGCATATTCATCTTTTTCCTGCTCGACATATTCGATTGTGCAGGAGCGGGAACGACTGACCGTGCCGCTGTCCGGTTCGATCAGTCCGGCGATCAGTTCAAACAGCGTTGTTTTGCCGATGCCGTTTTTGCCGACCACACCGATACGAGACTCGGCGGTAATCGTGAAGGAG
Source organism: uncultured Ignavibacteriales bacterium (assembly GCA_964464605.1). Lineage (GTDB taxonomy): Bacteria > Zixibacteria > MSB-5A5 > GN15 > FEB-12 > CAYXJN01. The sequence continues at coordinate 245,335 of CAYXJN010000005.1, forward strand.
ACTCCGTCGAGAATGACCTGATTACTGAATCGTTTGGAAATTTTGTCAGCCGATACCAGAGACATAGCTTATTCCTCCGGCGGCGCGCTCCGGCTCATGAGCATTTCGACGAATAGCAAAATGACGGCAAGCCATAAAAACCATTGCCAGAGTTCCTGGCCGTAACGGGACTCGGCAATCACACCCGCCATTGCGGTAGCGTTGCCGTTGAGCGTCGAATACTTTGCTGCACCCAAAGCGGCAGCCATGCCGGCGATAGTCGCTTCCTGCAGGTTGCCTTCGGATGGATTGACATTCACTGCAAAACGATCTATTTCCCGCCCACCCGATTGCAGATTGTACACCCCCGGTAGCGTGGTAGGACGGGGACGAACCAGCATGCTGTTTCCTTCTTCGGAAGGCGGGACGCCGTATTGGTTACCATCCGGAGTTGTCATAATAATTTCATTGGTCGTTGCGGATGGGTCGGTAAGCGTACGTGCGATGTTGCCGTCCGTATACAATGCAAGATCGTAACTCGATAACTGTGCACTCAGATATTCGACCGTGCGATTGACAAATGGCACAAAGAACGCATGGCCGGCTAAATCGGAGTATTTCGGATCGACGAGTCCAGTAAAGGTCATCACCCTGCCGCGTCCGTTCGGATATTCGATAAGCGCAGGGCGTTTGCCGGAAAACTCGGCAAGCACCGTTGTACCGTTAGCAGCGGTCGTTTTCGGCAGCGTAAAAAATTTGATTTCCGGCAATGGATTCTCGGCGACGTTGAAAATCGAGAATATCGGATGCTCCGGCGTGATTTTATCGAGCGTGTAGTATCCGGAGCGTGAAAAATCTAAACGGCTTGGTTCATCAATAGTCACGCCGCTCAGTGTCGACCAGCCGGAATTGAACTGCTGTTTATCCAACGTTGCGCCGAAGGAAATCCAGAGTGATTTCCCCTGCTGTACGAAATACTCAACACGCTGGCGGATACCTTCCGGAATGTTTGACAATCCGGCCAGAATAAGAATGTCGTACTCGAACAGATTAACAGTTGAGAGTTCTTCGATATTGATTGATTTCACTGAGATAAACGGATTGGTCGACGGCGCCGGTGTCAGCGCCATGCCAATAAACGCACCGGAATTATCACCGTTAGCTAAAAGTACATTTATATGATCAGGCAGAGTAAGACTGAAATAATAACGATTGTCGGCGAGAAGCGGATCATCGGACAATTCAACATAACCAGAATGCAATCCACCGGTCATGAAGGTATGTACAAAACGGGCTTCCCCTTGTTGTCCGGCCGGAATCGTCACGCTTGTTTGTTGTACGCGCTGACCGTCGATAAACAGAGATGCGATCAATTCATTCCGGTTTTGTGCGCCGTAATTTTGAATGAAGGTCTGAATATCACAGGGCTGGCCGACCGTAATTTGCTTTCCGCCGAAGTCGATTCCGGTAATGCCGATATTGTCATTTCCTTCAAGCGGTAAATCGACAAAGTAGACATGCACACCTTCGTCGAAGGTAAACGCCGAATCCGGAAGTGACCCGCGCTGACGATCAGAAATGACATACAACTCTTTATTGTAATTGGCAGCCTCGCTCAACAAACTCAACGCACCGGAAACAGCAGCGCGAAGATTGCCGGTAGCCAGCACCGGTTTGATTTCATCAAGTGCCTCTTTGGCTGCAGCGGCTGAACCGAATGTTATATGCGGTGTCTCAGCTCCTTCACGTGCGAGCGGAATAACCGCCAGTTCATCCCCTTTACCGAATGCGGTCAATAAATTGCCGGCTGAGTTCTTGGCTAATTCGAATAAGTTGCCGTCGGAAACGTAACGGGTCATCGATGCCGAGTTATCAATTACCACCACCGCCGACACGGAGGCATGCGAACTTAGATTTCCACTTTCGGTAGTCGGACGGGCAAAAGCCAGTACAACGGCGAGAATAATCAGCATGCGCAATAGTAACAAAAGCAGCTGGCGGATTTTCAGGCGGCGAATCTGCCGTTTTTGCATCTCTTTGAGATGCTTCACCGAAGAAAACTCGATGACTTTCACTTTCCGTTTGGAAAACAGATGAATGATAAGCGGAACGAGCGCGGCGGCAGCAGCGAAGAGTATGGCGGGGTTTAGAAAATTCACCGTGCTCCTATGGCGTGACTACGAATGGGGAATCAAGAAACTGCCGCGCCTCTTTTTTTGTGTAGGCGGCAGAGTTCATGGCAATAACGGCGGCATACTGCTGTTTGGCGGCATCCCGTTCACCGAGTTGGTCGAGCAGATTGCCGAGCCACAAATGAATAAGTCCTTCATAAAACGGCCGTGTTTCCAGCTGAGATGCGGTATGTAAATACGAAAATGCATTTTCCGTGTCACCTAAACCGAGGTATCCGCGTCCGATCCATGCCATCAGATACGGACTGCGCTGCGAGGAAAGCACCTGCTCAAGCTGGGTTATTCCTTTTTTGTACAGGGCAATCGGGTCTTTATCTTTGCGACCAGTTTGCTTTAACAAAATGGCAAGCAGGATATTCGCTTCGGCAAACGGATTTCGTGTGTCGGTGGTTGCCTGTAAGAGTAAATCTACGGCCGTTGTATAGTTGCTGCTGTTGGCGTGCATCAACGCTAAATTAAAAATAGGTACCGCGTTTACGGAATCCAACTGTATGGCAGTACGGAACGCGGAAGCCGCAGACGCCGTATCACCTCCGGCCATCATCAGATAGCTGCCCAGTGATATCCAGTTCTTCGTCGCACCCGGCTGAATATCAGTGAGCGTACGCTGCAATGTGACCGCATCCTCATAGTTACCGCTGGAAAATTCAGCCTGTCTCAGTAAATCGACTGCTTTAACAGAATCCTGTTTATTTGCGGCAAGTTTCAGTGTCGCCTGCGCAAGTTTGGTCATGCGCCGGTAATCGAACATCACTTCCGCGATATCCGCTGCTGCTGAAAGCTCTTGCCGGGTAAACGTGGTGGTGTCGATCCACTGGTGCCACTCTTCTTCCAAATCGGCGATTTTTGTACCAAGCACCGTTTCGGTTTTTTCACGCAGGGTGAGATCATCCGCCAACTGGTAGAGCAGTTCCACTTTTTTCATGCCGTATTTGCGCATAAGAAAATCACAGAATGCGGCAACGCCGCGGTCTGCCGCGTACGGTTCCGCGCGTAAATAGCTGGCGGTATTCAACAGCGTATCGAGTTTTGGTAATGTGCCAGATGTGCGCAGTTCTTTTGTATCAAACAGCGCCAACGAGTAAAAACTCGCAAGGCCGTCAACCAGCGGCGCGGGAGCGTATCCCCAACTGCGCAATAACGCAGTGTGGATAATTGGAAACGGATCTGCGGCGTTGAAATCACGCGTGAATATCACATGCGCAGTGCTGCGCAAGGGGTTGGTCGATAACCCGAATCGGTTATCCCATATGGCATTGCGCACTTCGCAGGGGGAAAGAAAGAAATGGTATTTGCCGGGAAGGGTGAATCCGAAAATTTTCTTGGCGCGATCATACGTAGTTTCCACTAATCCTTTGACACCCGGTAAAAAGAAATCCCCGATTGTACCCGGTACATAGTAGATATCCAGATTCGCCGACGGCGTAATCGAAAAGGCCGATTCACGCAGTGAGCACTCCGAAGTATCACTGACAACCGGATACAGCGGAATGATATCGAGGCGATAAAACACGCCGGGTTTGACTTCGATATCGGCCATCCGTGCCGGCAATCCATACTCGACATGAAACTGCCGCGCGCGGGTTGAGTTTAACGGGCCAAGTGTTGCGATAGTCGTTGAAAATGTGGCCGCAGCCGTGTCGGCTGCAGTCAATTCAATTTCTGTGGAAAATGCGGTAAGAAAGGCGGAAGCGCGGATACCGGTATAGAAAAGAACTGTATCCCGAAACAACGGTACATCGGCATTGGTCTGTTTGTCTTTTTGGAAAACAACCAATTCGCATGCCGCGCTGTTAAGCGTTTGTCCCTGTGCCGAAAAGGCCGCCAACAGGATAAAAATGAGGGATAACCAATACCGATTCATGTGCTGTGTATTATACGCCGTGACCGGCGGGTGGTTGAAAAATCTCTTATACTCAGGCGGATACGAGCTCATTTACTAAGCGGCCGTCACGCAGTACCGGTAAAACCGGCATCGAATCGACCATTGCCGCGACTTCGACATCCTTTTCAAAGCCGATTGAGGTCAAAAAGCGGCCATGTTCACCTTGTTCTATAGACTGTTGGATCGCCGTTTTGTTTGTTCGATATAAAAGCAGAGCCAACGAGCTGGCATCGTTCATCTGCAGTTTCACCTTGTGGGTAGTGGCTAATAGATGAACCAGCATTCCGCCGCAAATCGTGTCCTCGATTGAAAACCCGCCATCTTTGCCGGCACAGACGATAACGATGTCTTTGTCCTCGGCGGCTGCCCGTTCGGCGACAGTCGAAATATTGGTGAGGGCAGTAGCAATAATCAGCCCGCCGCTGCTGGCTTGGGAAAAAATCGGTGTTCCGTTGGTGGTGGTCATTACCACCAGTTTACCGCCGACAGATTCTTCGGTGTACTCAAGCGGGGAATTGCCGATCTGAAAGTTTTCGATTTTGACACCATCCCGTTCGCCGGCCAACACCGCCATATCGCTGCCGATTTTTTGCCACATTTCGACCGCTTCTCCGGGGCCTTCGGTCGGAATCACACCACGGGCGGAAGCCATCAATGCGGCACAGACCGAAGTTGTCGCACGAAGCACATCAATAACGGCAACAGTTTTCTGCTCTAAAATAGCTTTACTGAATGGTATAGGCGTTAAATAAAGATCTATTTTCATAGGTTCTGCTTATTTATGCGATGCCTCTTTATAAAACGGCGGCGCAACAACCGTTGCCGCTAACCGTTTCCCCCGTATATCTATTTCCACAGTACTGCCTTGTTTGGTGTGGGCAAGCGCAACATAACCGAGTGCAATCGGCTTTTGCAAGGAGGGGGAGAATGTTCCTGAAGTTACTTCGCCGATCTGTGCAGTACCTGAAAAAATCGGAAAGCCGTGGCGTGGAATTCCTTTGTCCGCAAGTTCCAGACAAACTAATCGCCGTGTCGGTTTTTCCAGTTTGTGGCGGAGAATCGTTTCTTTACCGATAAACTCCTTTTCAAAATCGACAATCCAGCTCAATCCGGCTTCGACCGGACTGGTGGTGTCGTCGATATCGTTTCCATACAACGCCATTTTCATTTCCAGGCGAAGGGTATCCCGCGCGCCGAGGCCAATACACTGCATGTCATATTTGGCGCCTGCTTTCGTGACAGCTTCCCATAACCGGTTGCCATGTTCATTCGGAATATAAATTTCGAATCCATCCTCGCCGGTGTATCCGGTGCGGGAAAAGAGCATCTTAATTCCGGCGACTTCAGTAACGGTGCAGGTGTAGTAGCCCATTTCATCCAGATCATGCGAAGTCAGTTCTGCCATGACTTTCTGTGCGTTCGGTCCCTGAATCGCCAACAGCCCGAATTCGTCGGAACGGTTGACTAATTTGACATCACCTTTGATTTGCGAGGAGAGCCAGTCGAAATCTTTTTTGATGTTTGAGGCATTCACGACCAGGAAATACCGGTCAGCCAGGCGGTAGACGAGCAGGTCATCGACAATCCCACCCTTCGGGTTCGGCATACAGCTGTATTGAATTTTCCCGACTGCGAGCGCCGCCACATTGTTGCTGGTAGTGCGCTGCAAAAAGGCCAATGCATCGGCACCGGTAACTTCAAATTCCCCCATATGCGACAGGTCGAAAAGGCCGACATTTTGCCTGACTGCCTGATGTTCCGCCACGATACCGGTGTATTGTACCGGCATGTAAAACCCGGCAAAATCGACCATTTTTGCGCCAAGCCGGATATGAAAATCGGTAAACGGCGTAGTCAAAAGGCCTGCGGGGATGGCGGTCGTTTCGGTGTCCTGAATCATTGCAATTTTTTCCTATTTTGAGGGCGTACATACGGAAACAAACAGGGGAAAGTCAATACCGGATTATAGCAGGTTTAGAAGCAGGAGTCAGGCGAATTTTGAAAACGGAATTTCAGAGTTCCAGTGTGCGTCCGTGCCCGGTTTGGGCATACAGATTCCAGCTTGAACGGGGAGTGCCGAAAAGGGTGGTGGTTGAAAGTTCGCCGACTTTTTTAAATCCCAACAGATGAATCGCCGCACCGAGCATCTTTTCATTTTTGTCGTGGACAATCGCATACTGTTTTTTGAATCCAAGCGTGTGTGATTCACGAACTGCGTGAGCCAAAAGCGACATGCCGACTCCTTTTCCGTGGAAATCAGGATGTTCGTTCAGATCCAGGCCGTAACAGACCCCCGGTTTGACCGTAACGGTCAGCCCCATCGTTTTTTCAGTATCGCCTGATTTAGATAACCAGTCGATTCCGACGGCACGATCATTGTGGAAAGCAATAAAGCCGGTAAAGCCATTGCGTAAACGTTCCAGGTATAAATGCCGTTTTTCTTCCTGTTCGCTCGGCCTCCAGATGGCTGTTACTGCGTCAAGATCATCCGGTGTTCCCGTGCGGATTTCAAGCGGAATAGCAGGTTGATAGCAGGGTACTGCTTGTGAAGTCAGATCAAACGAGATTATATAAAACGAATGGCTGCTGATTACTGTACGAAGCAGCCGTTTCGGCAGCCGTTGCACGACAGGGAAAAACCCGCGGACATAGCCATCTTCTCTCACAATCTGACGAATCGACCGTTCCGGCTTGCGCTGCCCGTGACCGTTGCCGTTGTGAGGAATTACAGCGACCTGTTGGTGAGCCGTTACCAGTTCAGCCAGATGCGAAATCGTAATTTTGGCTGGATCAGTCCACAGGGTGTCGGGAAACTCAATACGGAATTGGTTTTCAAGAGCGGTGATAAACTGTAAAAGCGCCAATGAATCAAGCCCCAATCCAAGTGAACCGACCGGCTGATGCGGATCGACGGTACGCGAACTGTCGGAAAGCACACGCTCACGTAGCAACTGCGTAATCTCGTGTATAGTTGTTGTCTGCTTGTGGTCGTTCGTACTGGTTGTCACGGTTATAACCGCACCTTTCCTGTTGCGGTAGTAGGAAACTCGCTCATAATATCAATACGCCGCGGGACTTTATACTCAGACAGATGCTGCTGGCAGTGAGCAAGCAACTCCGCTTCGTTTGTATCGCTGCGCAGTTTGACGGCGGCATAGACAAAAGATTCACCGGATGAATCATTGCGACCGGTAACTGCCGCTTCCGATACGGCAGGATGGTTTTCCAATACCCAGCTCACTTCAACCGGCGATACTTTAAATCCACCGACGTTGATAATCTGATCGATGCGTCCGCTGACAAACAGAAATCCATCAGCATCGACATAGCCAAGATCTCCCGTTCTGAATTCGCCATTATTCAGCGGGCTGTTTTGCGGTGTCCCCATCAGATAACCCGGTGATACGGCTTTACCGGATACGATTACTTCTTTTGCTTCTTCAGTGATACGCACCGAAACGTGCGGCATCAGTTTGCCGACTGAATCAGGTTTCTGCCGTACACTGCACGGGAGATGTGTGCTGACTGCTCCGGTTTCGGAACTGCCGTAGTGTTGGCAAATTGGAACACCGAACCGTTCATGAAATTGTTCGATTACCATCGGTGAAAGCGGCGCGGTACAGGAAAGCATGTACCGGATAGTTTTCAACGACGGCGTTTCAGCCATCCGGGTTTCACACCAGGCGCGGTACATACTCGGCACACCCAAAAAGAGTGTGATACTATTTTGATCGATTGCTTTCATGGTCGAACGTGGAATAAACATGTCGTTGATAAACAGAGTTGCGCCACTTCCTAACGATGCTAACACTCCCAAATCAAAACCGTACGAATGGCATAGCGGCGTTGTAACCAATATACGGTCGACTTCGGTTACGGCAAGTCCTTCGACAATTCCTTCAGCTTCAGCGATGATATTTTCTACCGTCAGTCCGATTCCTTTTGGGATACCGGTCGTGCCGGATGAAAACTTAACAACAGCCAGATTCTGAATGTCAGTTAGTGGTGCTGCTTTCGTTGTAATTGGAATAAGAGAGAGTGAATCGGTTAATTTCATTTGTGCTGATTGAACGACCACCCAATCGTTTGCCGTTTCATTTTTGGTAACGATGAATTTGCAGGGGAGATGTTGTCTGATAACATCGCGCTCATGGCTGCCGAACTTTGGTGAAATCAATGCCGCAGCCGCGCCGATTTTCCAGAGCGCGAGCAGGGAAAAAACAAAATCGGGAGTATTGGGCAGGGAAATACAGACAATATCACCGGCACGCACACCGCTTTTTTCGAGTGTTGCGGCGAGTTTGTCGGCTGATACAAATAACTCAGCAAACGTTAACGCAGCCTGCGGATGCGAAAGCGCAAGTTGGTTACGACGCGTGTTAGCGCGTTGATAAAAATAGTCGTATAACGCTGTCAGTTCGACTCCCATTCCCAAGTAGTCGAACTGAATATACGACAATATTTGTCAGAGCGCTATTGCAACATCTGCCGTAAAACCATCTGCAGAATGCCGCCGTGACGGTAATACTCGATTTCGACCGGAATATCGATACGGCAAAGCGTTTCAAAGCGCTTCGATCCGTTCGGTGAAACGGCCGAAACAGTTATCCTTTGACGTGCTTTGAGATTGTTGGAGAGTCCTTCGATGGTAAAAATTTCCTGTCCGGTCAGACCGAGCGTTTCCCGGTTTTCACCCGGTAAAAACTGCAACGGCAAAACACCCATGCCAACAAGATTGGAACGATGAATTCGTTCATAGCTTTCGGCGATAACCGCTTTCACGCCTAAAAGCAATGTTCCTTTGGCTGCCCAGTCGCGTGAGGAACCCATGCCGTAATCTTTTCCGGCGATAACGATAAGCGGAACCTGATCCGCTTTGTATTTGACCGAGGCCTCATACACCGACATCTGCTGATTGCTCGGCAAGTGAATCGTCACGCCCCCTTCAGTGCCGGGTGCAAGCAGATTGCGCAGGCGGATATTGGCGAACGTTCCGCGGGTCATTACACGGTCATTACCGCGCCGTGAACCGTAGGAATTGAAATCCGCGAAAGTAACGCCCTCTTCCTGCAGATATTTTCCGGCGGGGGAATCTTTTTTGATTGCACCGGCCGGAGAGATGTGGTCAGTGGTAATTGAATCTCCAACCATCATCAGCACACGCGCATTGTTAATTGGTGTTATGTCGCTTGGTGCGGCAGGCATGTCGATAAAGAAAGGGGGCTCCTGAATGTACGTGGAGCGGCCATCCCATGAGTAGTAATCCCCTTCGGATGAATGAATCTTGTTCCACTCCGGATTGCCGTCGAACACTGAGCCGTATTGTTTGCGGAACATCTCAGCGGAAATAGTCGCTTTGATGGTATCCAAAATCTCTTTTTGCGTTGGCCAGATATCTTTCAGGAAAATCTGTTTACCCGAATCGGAAACACCAATCGGTTCACGAACCAAATCGATATCCGTCGTTCCCGCCAAAGCGTATGCTACTACCAAGGGTGGAGAGGCGAGATAGTTCGCTTTGGTAAGTTGGTTGATACGTCCTTCGAAGTTTCGGTTGCCTGACAACACCGCCGACACCACCAAATCCCCTTCGGTGATCGCTTTGGTTACTTCATCGGTCAATGGGCCGGAGTTACCGATACAGGTGGTGCATCCATACCCGACGTTATAAAATCCGAGCTTTTGCAAATACGGCATCAGCTTCGCTTTTTCTAAATAGTCGATAACGACACGAGAGCCGGGTGCAAGTGAGGTTTTCACATACGGCTGCACCGACAAACCATGCTCAACCGCCTTTTTCGCAAGCAATCCGGAGGCAACTAACACATACGGATCAGAGGTGTTCGTACATGAGGTAATGGCGGCAATTACCACTGCGCCATGACGAATTTCCGCTTTATATCCACTATCAATCGTCGCGCGATTGTTCAACTGCTCGTTCGTGAGTGCATAACCGCGATCTTTTACCGGGCGGGTTAATGAACTTTCGAATTCCTGTTTCATGCGGGAGAGTGATACCCGGTCTTGTGGTCGTTTCGGACCGGCAAGGGAGGGTTCAACGGTTGAGATATCGAGTTCCAGTACATCGCTGAATTCCGGATCGCCGGCGTTTCGTTCGCGGAATAATCCCTGCTCTTTGGTGTAGCGTTCGACTAAATCGATTTCCGCTTCGGTGCGGCCGGTCATGCGCATGTAATCGAGAGTTATATGATCGATCGGGAAATATCCCATCGTCGCGCCGTATTCAGGCGCCATGTTGCCGATCATCGCGCGAACAGGAAGGGTTAAATCATTTAGCGCCGGGCCGTAATATTCGACGAACTTACCGACGACTCCTTTTTTGCGAAGCATTTCAGTAACAGTGAGCACCAAGTCAGTGCCGGTGGTTCCTTCGGAAAGTTTTCCGGTCAACTTGAAACCGATAACTTCCGGTGTGAGCATATACAGCGGCTGGCCGAGCATAACTGCTTCGGCTTCAATTCCGCCTACACCCCAGCCGACAACACCGAGACCGTTAATCATAACTGTGTGGCTGTCGGTGCCGACGAGCGTGTCTGGATAAGCGATGCCGTTTTTGACTAACACGCCTTTCGCGAGATATTCGAGATTAACCTGATGGCAGATTCCCGTTGCGGGCGGTACTACGCGAAAATTGGAAAATGATTTTTGCGCCCAATGCAAAAGCTGATACCGTTCGATATTCCGTTCAAACTCGAACTTTGCGTTGATATCAAGTGCGGAGTCGGATGCGAATGCATCCACTTGAACCGAGTGGTCGATAACCAGATCAACCTGTACGAGCGGATTGATTTTTTTCGGATTACCGCCCATCCGCTGCATAGCTGATCGCATCGCCGCCAAATCAACGACTGCCGGAACACCGGTAAAATCCTGCAGCAGCACACGCGCAGGCATGAAGGGAAGCTCAACTTCTCCCACCTGTTTCGGATTGTACTGTGCGAGCGCGGTAACATCCGATTCTTTGATTACGCGGCCATCAACATTGCGCAGAAGGGCCTCTAAAATCACTTTGATCGAATAGGGAAGTTTGTCCAGTTTGCCGACTGAGGACAAACTGTCGAGGCGATAGATGCTATAACTGCCATGCCCGGTTTTTAATTCTGCGCGAGCATTAAACGGATTCATCTCCGATTCTCCTTATATGCAATTTTTCATACGTATCTGCATCTATAGTAGATAACAAGCGCATCCGATTCAAGGTTGTTGCGTGAAGATGAAAAGAAATTGTTATTACTATTTATGATGCTCACGAAATCATTACCAATTTGTATATGAAGATTGTATCGCGCACTGATTCGTCGATCGTTATCGACACACCGGCGAAGTTGAATCTTTTTTTGGATGTTTTGAATCGCCGCCCCGATGGGTTTCATAACATTTATTCGTTGTTTCAAGCCGTCTCTTTGTATGATCGGCTCGAATTCACCGTTTCCTCAAAACCGGGTATCGAAATCAACCTGAGCAAATCTGTCCCGCTTTCGGTCGGGCCGGACAATCTGATTAGCCGGAGCTACGAACTGATGAAAGCCCGGTTCGGCCTGACTCATGGACTAACTGTCAGTTTGACTAAAAATATCCCGCTGGCTGCTGGGTTGGCAGGGGGGTCGGCTGATGCGGCTGCCACGATAAAAGCGATTAACGTATTGTTTAACTTAGAGTTAAGTGGTGCGGAATGCTCCGAATTGGGATTGGAATTAGGCTCAGATATTCCGTTTTTCTTCACTTCCGGCCAGGTTTTGGTGAGTGGACGGGGGGAGATTTTTGAGCCGGTTGACTTACCGTTAAATTACTACACTGTGCTGGTCACGCCGCCCGTTTTTTCCTCGACAAAAGAGGCGTATGAGCTTCTGGGAAGGGGCTTGACAGATTGTGAGAAAAGAAGTTATATGACAGGCTGCCGAAAGGTTGAGCCCTTTTTTGAGTCATTACTGGAAAGGACAAACCATTTTGAGGCCCCTCTAATCCGGAAGTTCCCGGTGTTAGAGGTGATCCGAACTGCTCTTAACAACGTTGGTGCACGGCTTGCGCGAATGAGTGGTTCGGGGCCCACTATGTTTGGTCTTTTCATTGATGATCCGAGTGAGGGATTGAGACAATCACTCAACCCGGGCCAGGGTTGGCAGGTTTTCATTGTCAGGCCTGTCCTCTTGTAGTTAAAGGACAATGACCGTGCGGAGGGACCGTGGAGATCACGGAAATACGAGTCACCTTGCGGGACGAGGAAAGACTCAAAGGATTCGCGAACGTGACGTTCGATCACGTCTTCGTTATTCGCGGGATGAAAATCATCCAGGGTAACGATGGCTATTTTGTTGCGATGCCAAGCAGGAAACGTCCCGATGGCACCTATCAGGATATCGCGCACCCGGTAACTCCGGAAATGCGGCAAACGATAGAAGAGAAAGTGCTCGCAGCTTACGAAGAAGAAGTCAAGGCAAACGCGAAATAACAGCGGGAGCCGGATTTACCGAACTTGGGGCGTCGTCAAGTGGTAAGACAGCAGCCTTTGGAGCTGCCATTCCCTGGTTCGAATCCAGGCGCCCCAGCTTTGAAAGGCGCGTGACCCTTGATTGATGCCGCAGTTGATACAGGATATGACCACGCTGCTGCCCCGCCTTTGGGGCAGTTGCTATCTTAGATAGTGAAACGGAAGAGCGATGATTATTCGAGAATCAGTTAAGATCATTACCGGAAACGCCAATCAAAAATTGGCGGCCGATATCGCGGCTTATCTCGGTAACAAGCTCACCGAATGTATCGTTACCCGTTTTTCCGACGGGGAAATCTTCGTTCAAATAAATGAAAATATCCGCGGTGCGGATCTGTTCATCGTTCAGTCGACTAATGCGCCCGCTGATAATTTGATGGAGTTGTTAATCCTCATTGAAGCGGCGCGGCGCGCTTCGGCGATGCGTATCACCGCCGTTATTCCGTACTACGGCTATGCGCGTCAGGACAGAAAAGATAAACCGCGCGTAGCGATTACCGCCAAACTCGTCGCCAATTTGATTACGACTGCCGGCGCCGATCGTGTTATCACGATGGATTTACACGCCGGACAGATTCAGGGCTTTTTTGATCTGCCGCACGATCACTTGTATTCAGCCGGCTTGATTAATACTTACTTCCGTAAAAAGAAGCTTGAAAAACTGGCAGTTGTTTCACCGGATGTCGGTTCGATCAAACTCGCGCGAATGACGGCTAATGCCCTCGGTGCGGAGTTGGCGATTGTCGATAAACGTCGCCCGAAACCGAATGAGTCGCAGGTGATGAATCTTATCGGTGAAGTGGAAGGCCGCACCATTTTGATTCGTGATGATATGGCCGACACCGCCGGAACGCTCTGTCAGGCGGCCGAGTTTTTGAAAAAGAACGGCGCGACCGAAATCTATGCTGCCTGCACCCACGGCGTATTGTCCGGTGCGGCGCTTGAGCGAATTGAAAAGGCACCCATCAAAGAGATGATTATTACCGACTCGATCGACCAGAGTCGGCATAACCTTCCGTCAAAAGTCATTGTACTCAGTTGCGCGTCGCTTATCGGTGAAGCGATTCGCCGGATTGCCGGTGAGGAATCGGTTTCATCTTTGTTTGAAGACCAGCCAGCCGGAACCATTTTGTAAGCTGTATATTTGAGATAGAAGGAGAATAGTTCGAGATGAAAGAAGTAAGTTTAGAAGCCCAGCCGCGGGAAGCGGGCGCCAAAGGTTTGGCGCGCCGTAATCGCATGGCCGGTCGCATCCCAGCCGTCATGTACGGCCCGGAAGTAAAGCCGGTATCGCTGATGGTGGATGAGCGCGCGCTGCGCAAAGCAGTCAAAGAAGCGCACGGTATGAATGCTATTTTTACGTTGAGCTTAAACGGTCAGCAGAACAAAACGATTATTCGTGACGTTCAGCGGCATCCTATTTCAAGCAGCATTCTGCATATTGATTTTCACGCGATTTCAATGACCAAGCCGCTTCATATCAAAGTGCCGATTCATTATGTCGGAACCTCGAAAGGCGTCAAAACCGACGGCGGTATTATGCAGACCGTTATGCGTGAAATCGAAATTTCATGCTTACCGGCGGCGATTCCGGAATTTGTCGAAGTCGATGTTACCGAGCTCGGCATTGGTGATTCCATCCACGTTCGTGATATCAACATCCCAAATGCAACCTTGCTGGCCGATCCGGGACAGACTGTTGTCGTGGTAGTTGCTCCGACTGTAATCAAAGTCGAGACTCCAGTTGCGGCCGATGCTGCCGCTGCCGCTGCTCCGGCTGCGGGCGCTCCTGCCGCACCGGGTGCACCTGCTGCACCTGCTGCCGGTGGCGACAAGAAGCCCGAAAAGAAATAATTTCGGTTGTTCTGAAATACCAAGACCGTCGCACTCGCGGCGGTCTTTTTTTATGCATGGAATTACATCATGTCGTCGGGATCGACATCGACAACGATTTTCACCGAAGATGGCATCCCAAAACGGGGAACGCTTGCTTCCCAATCAGTCAGCATCTGCGTAAACTTGGTAATCGCATTGGTTTTGATAAACAGATGCCGCCGGTATTCGGTTTTCAGTCGATAGAGCGGGCAGGGAACAGGTCCGAGTATCTGCGTGGACACATTACTTTTTTTTATTCGCTCTTCGAGCGCGATGCGAAAATCTACAATCGCGCTGTTCACTTTATCTTCAGCCCGTCCGGAAATAATAAAGTTAACGAGCCGTGAAAACGGGGGATATCCGAGCGCTTTACGGGTCTGTAATTCCTGATCAAAAAACGTGTCGTATTGCTGCTTGGCTGCGAGCATGATAACCGGATGTTCCGGGTACCAGGTTTGAATAAAAACGGTTCCCGGTTTGCTGGCCCGGCCGGAACGTCCGGCGACCTGCAATAAGCGGGCGAATGTTTTTTCTGATGAACGAAAATCGGGTAAATCCAAGTTCGCATCCGCTGAAAGCACGCCGACGAGGGTAACATCCGGCAAATCGAGCCCTTTGGTTACCATCTGTGTTCCCAAAAGAATGTTGTGCTTGCGCGCGGCAAAATCACGAAGCAGTACGTAGGCATGTTTGCGTCCGCTTGCAGAGTCGGAATCGAATCGCGCGATTTTTGCATCGGCAATAAGTGAGTCTACCGCCTCTTCCGCTTTTTGCGTTCCTGCGCCGGTGTGTGAAAACTCACGACCGTGACAGGAGGGGCATTCATTGTAGACTTTTTCTTTGTAGCCGCAGTAATGACATTGCAGGCTGTTGCCGGATTTATGGTAGGTCAGCGTTACTTCGCACCGTTTGCAGCGGGGTGTGTAGCCGCAGTCGGCGCATTTAAGCTGCGGTGAATAGCCACGGCGATTAAGAAAAAGAATAACTTGCTCATCTGATTGCAAACATCGCTCGATCTCCCGTTTAAGCGGGAAAGAGAGAAACAGCAGATGTCTGCCCAGCCGGTTCGTTTTCATGTCGATAATTTTTATTACCGGAAGGGTGCGCTCTTTCGGGCGTTTGGTGAGTTCAAGCAGTTCATACCGTCCGGTTTTCGCATGCTGATATGATTCTAAGGACGGCGAAGCCGACCCCAATAGCACCGGAACATTGCAAATCTTTCCGCGCATTATAGCGGCGTCACGGCCGTTGAATCGAGGAGAAGGATCATGCTGTTTGTAGCTGCTGTCATGCTCCTCATCTACGATTATTAGTCCCGGATTTACAAGCGGCGCGAAAAGCGCAGAGCGCGGGCCGATAACGATGCGGAATTTTCCGGACTTAACTCCCTGCCAGCTTTCCCGTCGTTCACGCATGCTCATTGCCGAGTGCAGCACCGTGACGGCATCACCAAAAAATCCGCGGAAATAACTAAGTGTTGTACCGGCCAACGCGATTTCGGGTGTGAGTACCAAGACATTTTTCCCTTGTTCCAGCAGTTTTTGGCAAAGTAAGCAATAGACTAATGTTTTTCCGGATCCGGTTACGCCATGTAGTAGAAATGTTTTGAAACCGCCGCCGAATGATTCAATAATCCGTTCGATTGCCTGCCGTTGTTCATCGGAAGGTGAGAGTGTCGTGACATCGGAACGGGGGGTAATAAAATCGAGAATATCTTTTTCTGTTTTTTGTATGCGGACTTTTTGTTCATCCCATTCTTCACGGATGAATCCTCCGGTGAGCAGTTTCTTGAATTCCTGCTTTCCGATTTTGTTGATTTTAGTGATAGTTAGAGGTGAAAGCTTTTTCCCGGGTTTACAGAGCGCGGCGATAGTCTCGTTTGTATGTGGTACCGGTATATCATTCCATATGAATATGCGTTTAGCGCTTTCCGCATCCGCCGAATGCAGCGCCAATGACAGACAATCAGCCGGATTGGCGAAATAATAGGATGCCATCCAGATACAAAGCTTGAAGAGATCCGGCTGGATAAGACTGGTATCGTCCAGTTTCTGCTGAATCCTTTTGAGTTCAATACCCGGTTGCGCGGTGCCAACGCCAAGGTAATAGCCGGTCGTGCGCTGTCGGCCGAAGGGAACCAGTACCCGTTGTCCCGGCTGTAATGTGTCCATGCTTGGTGGAATGCTGTATGAAAATGTTCTCCTGAGCGGGCCGCTGACCGCGATTTCGGCTATCTGTTCCGGCATTGCGTCAATGTGCTAAAGAAAGAGGCGGTTGGAAAGTCCCAACCGCCTCTTTCGGCAAATATGTGAAACCGGCTATCCGGTTATGGTCATAATGATGCGGCAGCCTTTTCTGCTTCGGCTGCTTTCGCAGTGTTGCCGAGTTCTTTATGTAAGAATGCCAACCGTTCCCAAACTGCTTTATCTTTCGGATCAAGTTCGACAACTTTGGTGTATGCTGCAGCCGCTTTATCGAATTGCTTTTGGTTAAAGCGAACATCACCAAGCTGTGACCAGTGATCCTTGATGGACGGTTCAAGCTCGGTCAATGTCGTAAACGCGCGGGCAGCTTCATCATACTTTTCGCGCACGGCGCAGACGACAGCGTACAAGCCGATATTGTCGACATCATCCGGCTTAAGTTCGTATACTTTCTTCAAATACACGCCAGCCGAATCGAAGGCTGCTTTTCGCTTTTCATCCCAGGTTTTGTATGCGTCTGCATGACTTGCTTCGCTGGCCGCTTTAGCAGAGTCACCGGCTACACGGGCAAGACCGAACCAATGGCGGCCGAGGCTTGACCAGGCATCCAAATATGTTGAATCAATGGTCAGTATCCGTCCGTACAAAGCGACCGCGGAATCCGGTTTTTCACAGCGGTTGTAGCAAATCGAAAGATTATACATAGTGCCGACATCAGTCGGATTTTTGTCAATATGTTCTTCCAAGAACGGAACAGCATCGCAATACTTATCGAGGTTGATATACCCATACGCAACCGGCAAGAGCAATTCAGTGCGGTCCTTTGCGCGGTCGAGTCCTTTCCGTTTCCATTCGAGTGCTTTTTCAAGTTCTTTCTTTTTATCCAGCACATTGCCGATACCGACATAGGTTCGAAAATCAGCAGGGTTGATGGCGATGGCCAGCTCGAAGAAGCCGATAGCCGTATCATTCTTCGCGGCAATATTCTGGGTGAGAAAACTGGTGATCGATGTATCTGTGGCCGCGGCTAATTCTTTTTCCAAATCAAGGGCACTGTTCATTTGATCGACACCGGCGTTGTAAAACTGTCCCCAGTATCTTTCACGTAAATCTTGTGTTTCTTTGAGAAACTTATCGCAGTCCTTTTTGAATTTGGCATCTACCGCATCACTTTCGCAGCACATTTTCAGCGAATCAAAATAGGCTGCCATCTTTTTTGCCTGCATTGCTTTTTGTTCAGGGCCGTTGGCCTTTTCCATTTGATCGAGCATGATTTTGCTCATCCAGTACAAGCCTTCGGCATGTGGGCCGTAGTGCATGAACAAAGAGTCGAGCATGGCGATAGCGGTTACATACCGTTCCGGATCGTCACCGCCCGCGATAATTTCGATTTTTGCGGATTTAATATAAGCGCTTACCGGCAGTTTCCGCCCTTGTGCTTGGGACGGCTCAACGGCAAGCAAACAAAACATCAGGACAAACGAGGCACACAACATCAGCGATCTCAATTCAACCTCCAGTTGAATGGTTGTTCAATTCCATCTAACGATAATCTATGCTGGCAAACGGGCACTGTCAACGTACTCACTTCCAGCTAAACCGTACTTTATACGTTACTTTGGTCGTGTCGGATGCTTTCACCGGGACGTCGAATTGAATACGCTGGGCATCCAGTTTTTTGTATGGAACACTCGAAGACATCACTTCCCAGAATCCCCACAACTGTTTTTCGACGGAGACAGTGACCGCTTCTTTTTTCCGGTTGCGGATTTCAACTTCAAATTCACGCTCTTCGACCCGCTGTGATATTTGCGCTTGATTAGTCATCTTTTCTTCAGCGACGATATCGAACGCATTGCCGATTTTGAGTTTTACCTCTTCATCTTTCGGCGTGTGTTTAATCAAGTCTTCACCAAGTAAGATCAAGCCGCCGTCGGTATCAGCTTTGAACAAGCGGACACGGCCGGCAGGAAGCGGCATACCCAGTCCGGATTTGGACGCGTTAGTGAATTTGACGGCGACTTGCACCGCGGAAGCATCGACATCCGGTTGGAACACGTACACTTTATTTACCGAGGTACTCGCCGGGTCAAACAGGCTTATCTGTTTGCTTTCGTTGTTGGCGATAGTCGCTTTGCGCGGAAGCGTATATAAATGGTACTCAAAAAATTCTTTTTGCTCGAATGATTCGGCGGTCGCCATGCCGTCCATTGCGACCATCGATTTTTCATAAGTACGCGGCGGACGGGTTGCGCGGTTGATGTCCCCGACAATCAGCTTGAGTGTGGCGTCGGTGTATGTTTTTCCTGAAAAATTGTTGATAGCCGACCAACCGGACAGATTGAGCTGCTTTTCACTGTTATCGAGCACTCCGACATACTCGGCAGTCCAGCCTAAGCCACTGGTCTGATAGGAGACTTTCGCCTGTTTTGATCCTTCAATCGAGGAGTTGTATAGCCAGAATAAAGTCGGACGGGTAATCAGCCCTTCCGGTAGTTTGGGGAAAGAAAAATCGGCAATATGTTCCGCGCGAACAACCCGCACCTGCCCGGATGCTTCAATCAATGTTGCTGTGCTGCCGTCATAGGCAGCGAGTGTTCCGGAATAGAGTTTCCCATTTTCATCGATAATTTCGATCTGTTTGTCGATATAACGCCGCATCAACTGATCAGATGAAACCAAATCATAGGCATAGTTCTGTTCTAAAATATCAATGTCACCGGCGCCGGTTAAGGAAAACCGGACTGAGTTGGCATCGATAAGGGCGGGAACGTCGGTAAAGGCGAGCCGGTTTGTCCCTTTTTTGAATGCCAATGAGCGGGTTTCACTGATAACGCCCAGATTGTTGTTGTATACCGTTACCGAAATGTCATCAGCGACTGCTGCGGCTGAGAGCATCAGGGTGGCAAAAGCGGCGCGTAAAAACATATTTATTCCTCCGTTGTTGTTATACACATGGCAGAGCCGGACGAAACTGCTCGATTCTATTCTGCTTTCCTGCAGGAAATACAAAGTATGGCGCGAAATCTTCCGGGAAAATGTTTTATTTCTGATTTGCCGCAAATCGTTGGTAGGCAACATCAATCCGGGTCTGGATATCAGCCGGAAGGACGGCTGTTTTGGCTTCGTCTAAATAGCCGTTCGTGGCGTCGATCCGTTCGAAGATTTGCAGATAAAGCTCATAGATAAGATTAAGGCTGAACTGATAGCGTGGAGCAAGCAGGGGGGAAGTCAGCGCGATTTGCACCCGGGCTTTTTGTCGGTAGTAGTCGGCGATTTGCACATACTCTATAATCAGATTTTTAAACGGTCCGCTGAATGCGGTTGCCGATGCCGCTTGCTGTAAATCATTAGCATTGACGTTATGCTTTTGAATCAAGTCTGATGATATATACACTAAGTTTTGATGGTGGTCTTTTGAAAAATCTCTTAAGATATGCACTAAATATGAAAAAATCGCCAATGCGCGGGCGGCGTTTCGGATATCATACTCAGGTTTGCAGTATCCGGTTTCTGTTTCTTGTACACCTATCAGATGCATAAACACCGCAGCGGGAGCAATAGCCGCACCTTCGCAATATCGAAGAAACTGCAGAAACGTCGGAAAACGGTCATGTTTGAGGTCATACTTCATTGCCGTTGCCAGCCGCTCCCATGGCCACAGCGGGAGATTGAAACGGGTGATAACATTCAATAAATCCGCGGTGAATTTGTCGTCCGCTTCTTTTCGTTTCAGTTTCAACACGAAGTCATCGATCAAAAACGAAAACTGCAATGCTTCCGCCTCAGTAATCGGTGTGCCGTTTCCTTTACGATGATCAACCAGATTATCAAGTATTCGCATCGAACGATAGCACACCTGAAACGCGGCGTAGCGTTCCGGTTCACACGCGCGGGCGGCAATATCTAAGATCGGGTTGGTAAGAATTTGGGAAAAATCGACATCACGAAGAAAATCGATTCGCTCCGTCGATTTGCTCATGGTCATTTAACAGCCGGGCCGGGTGTTTTTGCGCTTTTGTAACTGCCGAGTACGCGAATGAACTGAGTCAACTCACGCAGATGTTCCAGTGCGTGCTGTACCCGCGCCTCTTTTTGTGAACCGACAAAATCGAGATAAAAATAATACTCCCATGCCCGTTTCGGAACCGGGCGGGATTCGATTTTGGTCAGGTCAATATCCCGAAGCGCAAAGACAGAAAGCATCTTGAACAAAATCCCCGGTTCATTCTTGACGGCAAACACGATTGACGTTTTTGTTTTTCCGCTTGGCAGAGACGGCTTTTTGCTCAATAGCAAAAAGCGGGTGTAGTTATTCGGGGAATCTTCAAGTGATTTACGCAGAATAGAAAGCCCATACAATTTTGCGGCATGTGGCCCGGCGATAGCGGCGGCATCATGCGGTTTTTTTTCGGCAATCATCTTGATAGCGCCGGCGGTGTCGTAAAACGGCGTCGGCGTGATTTTTGAATGGTCCCGAAAGAAATCACGGCACTGTTCCAGCGCGGCCGGATGCGAAAAGACGCGGCGAATGGCGCTAAACGGCGTTCCCTTTGCGGCAATGAGACAATGCTCTATGCGCACATAGGTTTCTTCTATGACGGACAGATTGTGCTCGACTAATAAATCATAGTTTTGATGAATCGATCCGATAAGTGAATTTTCTATCGGGATAACGCCGTAATCGGCACGGCGTTTCGCGACGGCATCGAACAGTTTCGCGAATGTTTCGCAGGTAAGCAGCCGGGCATTACGTGAAAAGAATTTGCGCGTGGCCAGTTCCGAAAATGCTCCCCGTTCACCCTGAAATGCGACTGTATGAGTTTTCATGATCGGTTAAAACTGTCCTGTGCGAAGCATAACCAAGGTACATTCTTCAAGTACTTCAATACCCGCGCTTCTGAGCTGGTCGGCCAGTTTTGCATTTTCAGAACCGGGATTAAATATGACCCGGCGCGGGTTTAAGCGGAGAATCCGGTCTACTTCTTTATCCGAAATATCAGCATTTACATACATGGTCAACGTGTCTATCGAATCCGAAACATCATCCAGAGTTTTTACACCCGGAATGTTAAACACGCTGTGTCCTGCCGGATGCACCGGGATGGCAGTGTGTCCATGTTCGGTTAACATTTTCACTGCCTTAAACGAAAAGCGGTCTTCTTTGGGCGATGCGCCCAGCACCGCTACGCGTGAATGCGGGTTTGCCTTAGTCATACGATTGGAAAAATCCCCTGTGGGTCGAATTTGTTCCGGATTTTTCGGGAGTAGGAAGCATCGACGGTTGTGTCCGCTTCATCCAACACCGATAGAATCGAGCGGCGGTTGATTGCATCCAAGGTCATTGTCGCAAATTCATGTTTAGCTGTAAGCGGCATGATGCGGAAAGAGGCAGAGATTATCAATCCAAGCAATCCCCATGAATTCCAGAAAAGTTTAACGATATCATATCCTGAAACCGATTTGAAGCAGACAGAACCGGGCGTGATTATCTCCCCTTCCGGTGTCACGACCTCTGCCTTGACTAAGTATTTTTTAAGCGGCACTTTGTGCTGTCCCAGAGTCGCGTTTAATCCCGCGGCGATAGCGCCGCCGACCGAGCCGACATACGGTAAATCCGAATGCGGCAAAAACAGTTTGGCGATATTGAATTCATCTTTGCCGTAATCGAACTGCTCAAGCTCGACATTGATTTCACGCAGCGGAAACCCGGAGCCGACGGTTATGAATAAGTCGGGCGGATTGATTTCCAACACGTCATTAAGTCGGTCGGTGCGGACAGTAATCATCTCCGTGAACGGGCTGCCCAACGGGTCGATATTGTTGCCGAACCCGGTAATGTAGAGCGGCTGTTTTTGTTTGTTGGCGAGCTTGAACAGCTTGGCAGCTTCCTGGGCAGATTGCGGATGAAAGGTAGCAATCGCTTTTTGGTAGGTCAGCCGGTCTTCCGGAAACTCGGACTGGATGACTGTAATAAACTGTTCGGGGCGTGACATGAAGGAAAGATACGTTCAAAGCACGCGGTGTGAAAAGAGCAAAAAAAGAAGGCTTTTGGCTTATTCAAGGCTAAATATTTGGTATATTTGCTAGTTCTTGCATGTTATTTTTTAAATTCTTCAAAAAGGGTGAATACCAAGCTATATCAGTGAATTTTTATAGGTCATTGATAGAGCTGGTAGAGTATTTGAGGCTACTATTAATTTTTAAGAAAACTATCATTATTCCTGTGAAAATCAATGATATGATTATTAGTATAACTCCCTTCAATGAAAAAAAAGACTTCAAGTATAGATTAAAAAAGGGTAAGGAGTCTATTTTTTGTGGTAGGTATGCTAATGGTAGAATCACGCCAATAAAAAACAATGCTAGTATCGACAAAATGGAAATATTTATCAGTTTACTGAATTCAGGATTTTTCTCAATTTGATTTAAAAAGTGTTCTACGGTTCTTGCTTGCTTTTTAATTTCAATAGTCACTTGATCAATGTTTTCCCTTTCATCGTGTAGCGACTCTATACGACTTAGCTTATATTGTTCAACTATTGGATCAGGCCGCATCGGTATGATTGGCGGCGTCCAAGTTTCTCTTTCGTCAATAGCTCGGCTGCTCCTCTTTTCTTTTTTTATTGGAATACCTAAAGTGGCTATTCTTTGAGATATGTGTTCGCGTATGCTTGAAAAATCATCATAAGGTGAAAAATTAAGTTTCTTCAAATAGTGGTTTGGGTCAGGCGAATTAATTTCAAACAGACGATCATCTAAATCCTCCAATTCTCTGTCTCTTATCTGCTTATTATACCAATGAATGTATCGTGCTTCGATCCGTTCGATGCAATGGTCACAGTCCAATCGAATAGTTTGAAGCATTGCGTGATTTTTTTTATACTCGGACTCATTACTTATAACTTTTGTGATTATAAAAGCAGATAAGATACCTACGATTGCAGCTGCCGACTGCGCTAACGAGCTAAAAAACCAATTCCAATCCATTAATGCCCCTTTTCTATTGACGTACCTTAATGTTCCTATATTGTCTTTTCATTGACAACAGGGCACCGGGCCGCTGTTGAATAGATATGCCACTAAACGGACTAAATCGGCAATCGTCACCGTTCCTGAGCAATTAATGTCACCTGCACCTAAATCTTTCGGCGCCGGCCCGCTATTGAATAGAAATCCAACCATATACACCAGATCAGCAATGGTGATCGTGCCGGTAGCGTTGAAATCACCACATTGTCCGGTGGTAATAATGCGATTCCACAATAGCCGTTGTTGGAAATCATAGACACCACCTATCCCGGCAGTATTTGATTGTCCGGTATAGGTAAAAACTGTTCCGTTAGAAATGCCGTCTAAACCGCCGGCCAAGAGAAGCCCCTTGGTTCTATCATGGTAGGAAGTGTCACGATAGACTACCACTGAATCGGTAAAGTGTATGTCCGAAAGTTGGACCGGTATATCGATCCCCATAAGAACTATCCGGCCCGGGCAACTGAGTGAAACTGTTTTAAGGGCAAGGTTATGATGTATTATGACCGTATCAGGCGAATATTCCCATGGAATTTCCAACGGGGGATCCCAATCATTGCGGAGAACGGGTACGCTGTCCCCAAGAATAAGTCGCTGTAGAAAGGCAAAATCGCTTAGGGTTAAGGCAATACCATCGCCGTTAACGTCTGTTTGACCTACCTGTATGTCAATGGGTTGAAAAACCATTACCTCAAGCCCTCTGAAGAAATAATCGGCAAGGATGTCTCTGTCTTCCGGTTCATTGATAATACCGTTTCGATTTATATCCCCCTTTGGTAACGGTTCATCATTTTGCATTTCCACGACTTCAGCTACAAAAGTCACTGATCGGCTGAGTGGCTCTCCGTTGTACGCAAGCGACGCGCAGGAGTCCGGAATACCGGCAACAGAGGGGAGCGCGGCGGGAGTCGGTAACGGAGGCTGCGGAGATGGATACGACCGAGCGGTATCAACGACAAACAATGAATCCTCATTCAGGG
Source organism: uncultured Ignavibacteriales bacterium (assembly GCA_964464605.1). Classification (GTDB taxonomy): domain Bacteria; phylum Zixibacteria; class MSB-5A5; order GN15; family FEB-12; genus CAYXJN01. The sequence continues at coordinate 269,991 of CAYXJN010000005.1, forward strand.
ATTCCAAGCGATTGTCAAAGCAATCCTCCCAATAAAATTGAACAAGTGTGCCGTGATACGCATACGCGGTATTGTTAGTAACTCTAAAGGTGACTCGACACAGCGCACCGTCCTGATTTGCAAAATGGGACGTGGCAGCGATACCTGCTTCGGCATCGATACGTATCAACCCGGTAGCTATCGGAGTGGGGGTGAATGTTTCCCATCCACCGGCAATCAACAAAGAGTCGGGCTGTGCGGAGAGGTATGATAAGTAGGTCGTATCATATTGAATAAGAAATGAAAAATTGCGATAACCGCTCATATTCGTGTTGTCAGCAAGATTAACGGTAACGGACTGGTAGTTTCCAAAGAACGCGAACGGTTCCACTCGCAGTATCTGTACATTGGAGTGAGCCGTGATCTGATTGGCAGTGAATAAGGAAAAACCCAAAAATGAGAATGCGAAAAGGAAAGAAAGAAAGCCTGACTTCTTGCGACTGTAATAGATTTGCTCAGACATACATCCTCACAAGAGTAACTATATTGAAACCACTGCTAAGGCTTAATATAGTATCTGGTAGCGGCTTTGCAAGCGCTGCTTTTCCCTCTGAAAGAAAGTTGTTATCTATACCTGCGTTTATTTGCGTAATATTAGAGAGCAGAAAATGAAAGTGGTAATTGCAGGAGGTAACGGGCAAGTCGGGCAAGTACTTACCCGTTTTTTTAGATCAAAACAGGATGAGGTAACTATCCTGTGCCGCACTGTTTCCAATGACCAGAATTCAGTCGTTTGGGACGGCAAAACGCCGGGGGATTGGGAGCGGGTTGTGGATGGCGCCGATGTCGTCATTAATCTTGCCGGCCGGAGCGTGAATTGCCGCTATACCGAATCCAACTTGCGACAGATGATGGATTCACGGGTGGATTCTACCCGGGTAATCGGGCAGGCAATCGAACAGGCAAAGCATCCGCCGAAAGTTTGGCTGCAAGCAAGTACAGCGACGATTTACGCGCATACGTTTGAAACAGCGAATGATGAAGTAAACGGGGTTATTGGCGGAAAAGAGCCTGACGTACCCGCTTATTGGAAGTACAGCATTGATATTGCTCAGGCGTGGGAGAAAACATTGGCAGAATCCCATACCCCAGATACTCGCAAGGTTGCCCTTCGCTCGGCTATGATCATGAGTCCGGATAAAGGGGGGATTTTTGATGTGCTTTCCGGTTTGACGCGTCTTGGATTAGGAGGAACAATCGCAGGTGGTAGTCAGTTTGTTTCTTGGGTGCATGAAAGCGATTTCATTCGCATTATAGATTTTTTACTGAAGCATGAAGAGATAAGCGGTGCCGTCAATGTCTGCGCGCCAAACCCGCTTCCGCAAAAAGAATTCATGCTCGCCTTACGTGCCGCATGGAGAATCCCGATTGGCTTACCGGCAGCGAAATGGATGATTGAAATAGGCGCGTTTTTTATGCGTAGCGATTCCGAACTTATTTTAAAAAGCAGGAAAGTTGTTCCGAAACGATTGCTTGATGCCGGGTACGCATTCACATTTCCCGACTGGCCGGAAGCGGCAGGAGATTTAGTACGCCAAATGAAAATGCAAACAGGACGCTAACGGACGGCTACCGATTCCTTTTTCCGGAAAAACGCTGCCAGGTATTGGTACAAAGAGACGCAGGCGATTGCGATGAGTATTGAAGAGGCAATTTGACCGGGATGAAAATATCGCGAACCCTGATACAAATACACACCGATAACAAACGCGAAATAGACATACAGACAGCCGAGGAGAATCGCCAAACGGAATTGTCTTCTTATGACAAGAATACATATGCCAACGAATGAAAAAATAACATCATAATAATTCAGTTTGTACCGCCTTACCATCCCTTCAGCGGCAATGGTGTCCGGCTTGATAGCCGGAAGTTGGCTGCGATGCAAATAGGAAACATCGTTTAAATTCCACCAGGAAATGCGTACATAGGATGTAATAAAACGTATCGGATCATGTTTGAAAATTTCCCACCCTCTTTCCTTCAGCACAAACAACCGATCAGCCGGTTGCAGTGTTGTAATGCCGTTTTCCTGCTGATATTCTTCCATCCACGATGACATGGTAATTCGATAATCCCCCTCTTTGCCCGGCTCTTGTACGCTCATCGCGGCGATCGTTCCGAAAGCGCCCGCACTGGACAATGCCAATCCGGGAACGTCATATAAAATCGCGTTCCGTGTAATCCAGGCGGACTCTATAAGGATAAAAATGCCAACCCATAAAAGCACCAGCCGCAGGAAATAGTTTCGTGTCTTGGGTCTTGTGGATGAAGTATGTGAAACCGGCGGCGTCCTGAGTGTGAATGCGATTGGCAGCATCATCAGCGGCCAAAACTGGATGATAGAACGGGTCAAGGCAGCAATGCCGAACAATAGCGCACTGACGCAAAGGCGCCACTTGCTTCCCTGTAAAAGTCCCTGCGTACCTAAAACAAGCGCTAAAGCGAACAGGAAAAAGAATAGGCAGTCGGACAAGAGAATCGAACTAAGCTCGATTGCCGTTATCGAGCATGCCAATACGAGCCCGGCGCATGTCGCTATGATTTTATCCCCGGTGAGCCGTTTGGCAAGTGTATACACGAGAACGCAGGAAAATGCTGATAAGACTACTTGCAGTATTAAAACCGGCACGGCACTAACGCCGAAAAGCGTAAAAATTGAGGCTAAAAAAAGAGGGTACCCCGGGCCAAATTGGAGAAATATATATTTGTAATCAGCGGTTCCATTGAGCAATGACTGGGCACCGGCAACGTACGTGCTGGTATCCGGTGTTATTGAAAGGTGAGTCAGGCTGCCTATATCAAATAAGCTGAGCACGAGATATTCCTGGCGGAGAACCAGCGCGAACAGAAAAAGCAGCAACTCGTTTTTGTACCGCCTCATCCAGTGCTTCATACTACTCTGCGTATCCTCATTATAGACTGTGCACGTGTAACATGTAACCTGCGAACGGGAAAATCAAATAGATAACGTGAGGCAAAATAGGGATAAAAAAACCTCCACAGGGCTGCGGAGGTTTAATTTTAGTGAAATGCGAAGGAATATTAGTGTGTCGAGGTTGTTTCTTCGGCCGCTAACTGTTCTTCAATATGCCCGGCGCTTTTGGTGAATCGGGCCAACAGCGTATACACAACCGGAACGATTACGAGTGTCAGGAACGTCGCGAGCATCATACCGCCTACCACTGTTATTCCCAAGGGACGGCGGGATTCGGCACCGGCGCCAAGCCCGATTGCGATCGGCAGAATACCGAAAATAGTAGCGAAAGAGGTCATCAGAATCGGACGCAAACGGGTTTTCGCTGCGGTTGCAACGGCATCGAACACCTCTTTGCCCTGTTCACGAAGCTGGTTAGCGAACTCTACAATCAAAATTGCGTTCTTCGTTACCAACCCGATCAACATGATAAGACCGATCTGCGAATAGATATTCATACTCTGCCCGAAGATAAACAGCGACAACAACGCGCCGAATACCGCGAGCGGAACGGAAAACAGAATAGTGAACGGATGTATGAAGCTTTCGAACTGTGCCGCAAGCACGAGGAAAATGAACAACAGTGAAAAAGCAAACAGCCAGTATAAGCTGGAGCTGGAATCACGGAACTCCCGTGACTGTCCGGAAAACTCCCGCTTGATATTCGGCGGCAAGTCTGTTTCCGCAATTTTATCCAAACCGTCGAGCACCGTACCCAGCGTCAAGCCGGGTGGAATGTTCGAGCTGATGGTCGCTGAACGAACACGGTTGAAGTGGTTCAGTTCTTTCGACGCCACGGTTTCTTTTACTGTTACCACGTTCGCTAACTGTACCAGTCCACCTTTGCCGCGAACATAGATATCGCTGATCATCGACGGGGTCGAGCGGTCGGTTGGCTTGAGCTGCGCGATAACATCATATTGCTTTGCTGCGCGTTTGAAATCACTGACCACGCGACCACCGAGCAGCGTTTCCAGAGTTGTACCGATATCGGTTACGGAAACACCAAGCTGCGCGGCACGGTCACGGTCGATACTGATATCCAATTGTGGTTTGTTCAATTCAAGGTCGGTACGGGGCTGCATCAATAATCCGGCTTGCTGTCCTTTCATCATCATAATACCGACAGCCTGTCCGAGTTCTTCGTAGGTATCCGCTTGCAAAACGTATTGTACCGGTTCTTCGAATCCTTGTCCAAGGCTTGGTGGATTAATTAAGAAAGCCAACACACCCGGCACACCCATCAGGTACATACCGAGACCGTTAATGATTTCCATCTGGGAGCGATCCCGCTCCTTGAAATCTTTTAAGCGCATGAACAGAATCCCATCGGTTACGCGTCCCGGGCCGCTGAAAGCAAGGCCGATTGCCGTAAACAACCCTTCCCGTTCCGGAGCCTGCATAAGCGTTCCTTCAACCATGTGCATATACTTGTCGGTGTAGGCAAGAGTGGAACCTTCCGGCGCAAACACAACACCGAACCCAAGACCGCGGTCTTCGGTCGGCACTAATTCACTGGGCAGAAGTTTTAAAAGCCATGCAGAACTGACAATCAAAATAACAGACAGTACAATCATCGCCACGCGATGTCTGAGCGAACTCGTCAAAATCCGGTCGTAGGTGCGGTCGAGCCAGTCAAAGAAGGCGTCGAACGAGCGGGAAGCCCATCCACCTCCGCCGCCATGCAACGGGCGCAGAATTTTCGAACTGATCATCGGCGTAAAGGTAAGAGCGACGAACCCGGAGATTAACACCGCAACTGCCACCACAATTCCGAATTCACGGAACAGCTTTCCGACGTTACCGGTCAAAAATGAGAGCGGCACGAACACGGCAACGAGGGTAATCGTCGTTGCCAGTACGGCGAATCCGATTTCTTTGGAACCGTCAAAGGCGGCTCGCAGGCGGCTTTTGCCCATTTCCATATGTCGATAGATGTTTTCAAGCACCACAATAGCATCATCTACCACCAATCCGATGGCCAGCACTAATGCCAACAAGGTAAGAATGTTAATCGTGTAGCCGAGGAAATAGGCAGCAGTGAAGGCACCGATAATCGACACCGGTATCGCCAATGTCGGAATAATCGTTGCGCGAAAACTCTTCAAGAAGGCTAAAATTACCAGGATAACGAGGAGCACGGCGATAATAAGTGTTTCACTGACTTCATCAATAGATGCCTGAATGAAGTCGGCGGAGTTATACGCCATGTCGAGCCGCATCCCTTCCGGAAGCAGCTTACTTAACTCCGGCATTTCAGCCACGACAGCATTGGCAACGTCCACGGTACTGGCTGTTTTCTGTTTCACGATACCCAAACCAAGCGCGGGCTGCATGTTGTATCTGATAACGGTACGTTCATCCTCCGCGCCGACTTCCACTTGGGCAACATCGCTGAGGCGTACTACTTCATTGCCGGTTTGTTTGACGATGATATTGGAGAATTCTTCCGGTGTAACTAACTCACCACGGGTGCGGACGGCAAACTCACGGTTGTCCCCTTCCACGCGACCGGCAGGAATTTCCGTGTTTTCGCGGGCGATTGCGGCATTGATTTCCTGAATAGTCAACCCGCGTGCGATCATTCGTTCCGGATCGATCCAAACTCGCATCGCGTAGCGGCGTTCACCGCCTAAAAATACCGATGCTACCCCCGGTAGTCGTTGAATACGTTCTTTCAAAATGCGATCAGCCAACTCAGTTACTTCAAGGTTGGAGTGCTTGGTACTCGAAAGCGCGAGCCAGACGATCGGCTGCGCGTTAACGTCTACTTTTTCAACGATAGGGTCATCCGCTTCAGTCGGCAGATTGCCGCGAATACGGGATACCCGGTCACGAACGTCATTGGCGGCTTCATCGACATCACGCCCCTGATCGAACTCAAGGGTGATAACCGAACCCTGCTCGGCGCTTCGTGAGGTAAGGGTTTTTACCCCTTCAATAGTCGAAAACTGTTCTTCGAGAATGTCGGTGATTTCCGTTTCAATAACGTTCGAGGATGCACCGCGGTAGAATGTCGACACCGAGACAATCGGCGGGTCGATATCCGGATACTCACGAACCGGTAAACGGAAAAAAGAAACGACACCGAACAGAATAATCGCGAGGCTCATCACCGTCGCGAATACCGGGCGGCGTATCGATACTTCGCTTAGTTTCATTTGCCACCTGTCGTCGAATCGGTGTGAGCGGCTGAATCGGCAGCGCCTTCGGTGGTCGCAGGCGTACTTTGCTGTTCACCAGTCGGTGCTGCACCTTGGTCACCCGCAGGAGCCTGACCGCCCGCACCCATCGGGGGCATGGACATGACTTTGAATCCCGGAGGCATGAATCCAAATTTCTGATATCCGGCTGTGACAACCTGCTGTCCTTCTGAAACACCGCTTGTTATCTCAACTAATCCGGCGGTACGGGAGCCAAGCGTTACGGCGGATTTGGTGACAGTGCCATCAGCGTTGATAACAAAAATCGACATCTGCGCACCTTCGACGATCACGGCCTGGCTCGGCACTAACAGTGCGCTGTCACGCTGATTGAGTACGGCATTCACGTTTGCCGACATACCGGGGCGGAACAAGCCATCCGGGTTTTTCAGATGTCCGACGACCGTTACGCTGCGCGTCGCCTGAGAGACCATCGGCTCGATAATATCGATTTCACCCTGCAATGTTTCATTCAGCGCCGGGCTTGAAATAGTAATCGGCGCGCCTTTATGCAAAAGCGGATAAAACCGTTCCGGCGCCGTAAACGTAATTTTGAGTTCATCGATTTGCGCAAGGGATGCTATCGTCTGCCCGGGTATAACGAACTGGCCGATACTCACCTGCCGTGCGCCGATATTTCCGGTAAACGGAGCGGCGATTTGGGTTTTGTCGAGTTTCGCTTTGGCAAGGGCGAGGTCGGCTTCCGCCATTTTGTAATTGGCGGTTGCGTCATCCATGTCCTGTTTCGACATGAGATTTTGGTCAAAAACCCCTTTCATCCGCTCGTAGGAAGCTTTGCGCTGATCCCGCATTGCTTCGGCCCGGTCACGTTCGGCACGAAGCTGGGAATCATCAAGCTGCGCGATAATGCTGCCTTTGGAAATCGTCGTGCCTTCTTTGAATGGAAGCGCGGTGATTTTTCCGCTGATTTCAGAAACGATCTGAACGGCGTTGATACCTTCTATCGTGCCGACGGCGGTAAAGTTATCGGTAATCGTTTGTTTGGTTACCGTTGCACTTTCAATCGGGAGCGGGGGCATTTCGCCGCCACCGCCGCCACCGCCGCCCGGGGCGCCGGCCTGGTCACCGCCGCCGCTGCATCCGAACAGGAAGAGCGAGCTAACGATAGCAATGCTTACGATAAGCTTGAGAATTCTTGCGTTAATCTGCATATGTACAACCCTTTATTGGAATAAATTTCTTCTTGTATTATTCCCACAATCTGTCACAACAGAAAGCCGCCGGTAGATTTTGGTTGGGCAAGAGTGAAGACTTCACAGTCGGCCTAAGATAACATGTCTGCTCATATTGCTCAAGTCATAGTAAACAGGGTAAAACGTAAAAAGTTTCACAAGTTGGCCCTATTTAATTGTTTATCCGATAAAAGTTTGCCAACCGAACGGCGGCATGCTATTTCTGCCAGCGTTCTAACAAAATCAAAATTGAAAAAGGGAGAGGCAGTAATCTTGTTACTGCTTGTCTCCCTGTATCTTATGGCTTGTTGCCGCTTACTATTGTAATACGGCGTTCAGGGTAATGTTCGCTTTGAGCAAACGGGAGATAGGGCACTGGTTTTTTGTTTCAGCCGCAATAGCATCAAACGTCGCTTTATCGATTCCCGGTACTTTGGCCGTGGTTTCCAAATGACTGGTTGTGACCGTCCAGGCGCCGTCAACTTGTTCGAGCGTAACGGTTGCTTGCGTGGTCAGTAGTTCGGGCGTGAATCCGGCTTTACCTAATCCGGCGGAAAGAGCCATAGTAAAGCATCCCGCATGCGATGCGGCGATTAATTCTTCCGGGTTCGTATTCGGGCCGTTTTCGAAACGATCGGTAAATGAATACTTGGTATCTTTCAGTGCGCCGCTTGCCGTGCCGAGGGTTCCTTTGCCTGATTTGAGGTCACCGGTCCATGATGCAGTTGCTGTCCGTTTCATGATAGTTATTCCTTTTATTTCTGTTTCTGCTTTTGCACCAAGATACACTGCCGTTTTAGCAATATCCAGCCCCTTAAAATCAAACTTTACAGAGCATACCAGAGCTATCCTTTCATATTAGAAATCTGTTAATAGTTCTGTTTCCCCCGGCTTTTACGCCAATTCGGCTAAAGCGAGCCCACCAGTCACCGATACAAGTGTACAATGAATAGCCATGCCGATTACCTGTTTTAGTGGATTAGTGAGCGCGATTACCGTACGTATGAGCAAAGCTATGCGCCAGAGAAATCTGATTGTTGCCGCCGGAGGCGTTGTCTACCGCTTCGAAGATGATGAGCTTTTGTGTGCGGTGGTAAAATCTGCCAAACATAACGCATGGTGTCTGCCCAAGGGGAAAGTCAAATCATGCGATCCCACACTTTTAGATACTGCTGTTCGTGAAGTGCAGGAAGAGACCGGCTGCTTAGTCGAATCGTTGGGTTACGCCGGGAGTTTCAAATATCAGGTTACTGAAGGCACCAAAGTTGTCGCGTTCTGGCATATGCGGGTGACGCAGGAGAACTGGCAGCCGCTGCATGATGATATTCTCGCTATGAAATGGCTCCCGCTTGCCGAAACGATAGCCGTGCTGCATAGAGCTGAGGAGCGCAGTTTCTTATGCCGGATTCTTCAGGCCGATACTAAAACGAGCCGGACATCACGCGCGCTCAAATTAATCCGTCATGATTTTCAGGAATCTTTTCCCGCCTCTACTGAACTTCGCTTGTCGAATACGCTCTACAAATAGTATTGGGTGGCAGACACCGCACGTGTCGGACACGTTGTATCGGGTAGCACACCCTTTAGGGTGTGAATTATTGCGAATCCGTCTTAATCGTGCTGGCTGCTTCTTTCAGCCATTTGAGCGCGTCGGCTTCGCTGTAGAACATCTGAATCTCAATAACACTGTCGTAGGCATCATGCAGGACTTTGAAAATTCGCGCCGTGAAGTCTTTGTTGCTTTCGTCGTAAATAACCGCCCATTTGGAGTTTCCGGCGCGGTCCTGTATATCGAGCACAAAATGGCGTAGGGCGTCGATATCTTTTAAATCCCAGTTAAATTTTCCGTCGGTGATGTCGCACAGCGTGTTCATTCCTTTTTCGAAACGGGGATCGATAAGGATCTGGTTATGCAGCGCCATTTTTTCTGCTACTGTGATTTGACCGGTGTATTTCAAGGTGACGAGCTTGCGAGTAGTATCAATGTCATACGTGATACTCATAGGGATAAATAGGGGTATTAAGTGGAGGGTGTCAAGAGGGAAAAGGATTAGTATCCCCAGCCTAAGAGATGTCTTTCGCCGTATATACCTAACGTGATACCAAATGCTTTCTTATCATCAGGCCAGAAGCTTGAATTTCGAACATGTCCTTCCCAATCTTCGTGTTCTGTTTTAAATGTACCATACTGTTTTTTATAAAATTGCTGAAGCGAGTTGTAGATGTTCCATCCCGCTGTACTATCCATGTTATCTAACCAAAAATAATAAGTATGTAAAGTATCGCGAATGATGTTGAACTGTATTTTGGCTGTTCTGCCAAACAATGTGGTATGCCAATACGCTTCGAATTGTTCATGTTTTGTCATTGTCTCACTAATAGCCACTTGCTTAGTTATCTCAGGTACTAACAATTGCAGTTTTTGATACGTTATTCCATGAGGAATTTTTTCGAATATTAATAGCTTTTCTTCGTCTGATTCTAATTTAAGAGCTTGAGTTAGACTTTCCTTGGCATCGCAGCCCACGAGACACGCGAAAAGAACCGATAACACAATCTTTTGTATTTTCATGATTACCCCTTTGTTTCGTATTCCCAATATATCTTAATATATAAAATCCGTCAATTCTTCTTATTCACCGACAACTCCCAATTTGCCCTATTCCCCGAAATTGAATATCATTAGCACCTATGCGCCTGTCATTTCCCAAACGGATGGCTTCGTTGCCCGACCTCCTTGATTCAGTAACCGGTTTTCTTGAAGAACATAATGCCGATGAAGAAGCGACGTTTGCCATTTCTCTGGGTGTCGATGAAATGTTCAGCAATTTCGTGCGGCATCAGTCAGTCGGAAAGCAGGATGTCGACATCGAATTGCGCGTTGAAAACGGCAGTGTCAAAGCGATTATGCAGGATCATGACGTCGAGGAGTATGATTTCACCAAGCAGGAACCGGCCGATATGGATGCCCTCGCCGCCGTCGCCAGCCCCGGCGGGAGGGGATTGTATTTAACCATGCAGCTCATGGATAATGTCGAGTATGCCTATGCCAATCGAACCTGCACAGTAACCCTTACCAAACGAATACGGAGTACCAGTGTTTGATATCAAACAATTAGACAATACGACCGTCGCGTTGTCCGGACGGTTCGATGCTTCTCAGGTAGATACCGCTGTCGCCTTTTTAAGCAAACTCACCGAATCGACCACGCTCGATTTAAGCGCCCTCGATTATGTGTCGAGCGCCGGGTTGGGGGTGTTTATCACAGTGCACCATCAACTGCATAAAAAGGGGCTGAAGCTGACCCTCGTGAAGCCGAACAACCATGTCCGGCATGTTATCCATTTGTCCCGGCTGCATTTAGTTTTGCACTTGGAGTAAACTGACCGGGCGTAAAATGCCTTGCCGGAATGTTCATTTTTGCTCATGTTAGAAAAGAAAGAGGCGGGACGGTTTACGATGGTATCGGAAAGCTGCCCATCAGAGAGTCGAAAGTCACTTTAACGTATTGTTGAACAGAAGATTACGAAACTTTCGGTAGCTTCCCGAATTCCGTTCTCCAAACGAAAATTATCAAAAGAATTTATGATTTCCTCACCAACCTTTTCCCCTGTCACCGGTATGTATGCTTGAAAATGAAGATGCCGCGCTGGTAAATCGGTGTCTCGAGGGTGACACCAAGGCCTTCGGCACACTGGTAGATAAATACCAGAAACCGATTTTCAACGCGGCGCTCAGAATGTGCGGAAATTCCGATGATGCGAAGGATATCGCCCAGTCCACGTTTGTAAAGGCGTACGAAAAACTTCGCGGATTCGACAGCAACGGAAAGTTTTTTAGCTGGATCTACCGGATTATGATGAACGAAACGATCGACTTCCTTGCCTACGTCCGTCGCCACACGACCGGTGTAGATGAGACTATCGAATCGCAGGAAGCGAGTCCGGAAGAGCAATACCAGAAAAAGCAGATGGCCGACAAGCTGGAAGATGAGATGATGAATCTTTCAGTCGAATCACGCGCGGTTATCGTGCTTCGTCATTACGCAGACCTGTCGCTGGGGGAGATCAGCTACATACTGGATGTGCCTGAAAAGACGGTGAAATCCCGTCTTTTCACGGCACGGGAAAAATTGAAAATCCGGCTGATACGCCGGGGAATGACAGAGAGTATATGATCGACCGGAGAATACAAGAACTTGCCCATGGAGAACTGGATAACAGCAATACTCCGTCGGAAAGCCTCGAGTTAAAGCAGATCATCGCGTCAGACCCCAAAGTTGCTGCTTATGTTAAAGAGTTGCAAGAGCTCGAACGCGCATTCAAACGCACTGCCGCTGTTGAACCGCCGAAAGAGCTTAAAGCGGATATAATGGATCGCATCGCTGCCGTCAAAACCGGTGTGCACAGCAAGCCGACCCCGATTTGGACATTGACGCGGGAAAAGCTGACCGTAAAGCAGACCTTTATGTTCGCCTCCGGTTTAGCCGCCGGGATGGCGCTGTTCTTCATATTCAGTTCCGGGGATATTTCGAATTTACAGGATGGAGCAAATTTGTACGGCACGCTCGCTTCACCGGCTGCCACACAGCAGTTCAAAACCGTTACCGAGCAGGAGATTCATGTCGGCACTGCCTCAGCCGAGGTGGTTACCCGGTTTGGTAATAACGTTGGACTGGTAGAAGTTTCCGTTGCAGAAAACGCTGACTTTGAACTGGGTGTCGAATTTGACCCGAATACGATGTCGTTTATCGGGTTCGGCCAAACGACGCCGTCCTCCAATGCGTTTACGTCAACAGATGGGACTATTCGCGTTGCTCATGCCGGAACCGGTCGGTACACCTTTCTTTTTGACGCCAAAGGAAACGCAGGAAATGTCACGATCCGTATCACCCAAAACGGGGTTTCGGCGGTCAATTCTTTCCCTATAAAATAATTGCGAAACCTGACCAACTTTTCGGCCCGAAGCCGGTATGTTGGCTGAAATAACAGAGAAATTAGATAGAGCAGGATATATAACTCGCTAACGCGAACAATAGGAGGATGTGATGCCTACAAATCCAACAAGAACGAGCGGTGGACGGGGAGTCCGTTTAATCGCAGGCGCTGCCGGCCTTATCGCCGTTGTTTTGGTCGTTTTCTACGCAACCGGCTGGCCGCCGACCGGTGACAATGCGACCGGTACTATCGGTTCAGCTACCAAATATCAGGCTGAACAGATTACCACGGGTGATGTTGATCTTGATAACCCGGAAATCGCCGCTATTTTGCAGAACGATCAGATTCAGGCGATCATGAAGGATGAAAATTTCCGCAAAGCCGTTCAGGATAAAAATTTCCGTGAAGCGATCATGAGCGTTGATTTCAGAAACGCAATCTTAGCTGAAGATTTTCGCGCCGCTATCGTGGTTCCGGAAGCGGTTGATGTGCTCGATGCTATCGACCAGCCGTTGTACAACGCGCTCGGTGATGAAGCGCTCCGCGCCGCCGTTGCCAGCGATGCAGTCGGCGATGCCTTTGCGAATGAAAATTTCCGTATGGCCGTTCAGGATGAAAACTTCCGCAATGCGTTTCCGAAGCTGATCGATGATCACGAAAAACTGGCCTCGATGAACGAAAACTTCCGCAAAGCGGTTCAGGATAAGAATTTCTTACGAGCCGTTCAGGATAAGAACTTCCGCAAGGCTGTTCAGGATCAGAATTTCCGTAACGCGATGGCGAATGAAACATTCCGCAAAGCCGTTCAAGACAAGAATTTCCGCAAGGCGGTTCAGGATAAGAACTTCATGCGCGCTCTGAACAACGATGCATTCCGCAAAGCAGTCCAAGATAAGAATTTCCGCAAGGCAGTTCAGGATAAGAATTTCCGTATGGCCATCACCAGCGAAGCATTCCGCAAAGCGCTGGCTTCGGATGCTTTCCGCGGCGCATTGAACAGCGAAGCGTTCCGCGCCAGATACTAAGAGTCCAATTTTGATGTGAGGTAGAGCCTCACTGATGAGAGCCCACCGGGATGTTACAGGAAAACTGTGGCATCCCGGCCTTTTTTTTGATTTATTTTCCAATGCCCAATCGGTACTCCCGTCATACCCGACTGCATCTCTTTCGCACATTCATTTTCCTGAGTGTGCTGCTTTGCGCTGTATCAGCGAATGCCCGGTTTTCCAAGATTGAAACAAAAAATCTCAGGCTTATTTATTACGGGGGAGCGCAGGCATATTTGGGATCGCACGTCGCCCGCTGTTTTGAAAATTCACTCGCTTTTCACCGCAAACTATTCGGCTATGACCAGACTGAAAAGACAACGCTCATTCTGCAGGATTTCGGCGATTACGGCAACGCCGGGGCGGGAGTGCTGCCGTGGAATCATATCTCGTTGGATATCGCTCCCTACAACTACGCATTCGAAACCTCTCCGGCCAACGAACGGATGAACTCGACGATGAATCATGAACTGGTTCATATTGTCGCCTCCAATCAAACGGCGGGTTCGGATCGTTTTTTCCGCACGATCTTTGGCGGCAAGGTGTATGAAGTCGCCGATGACCCTGCGACGATTCTCTATGCCTATCTCACCACTCCGCGCCGTTCGGCGCCGCGCTGGTATCATGAAGGAATAGCGGTTTTTCTTGAAACCTGGATGGCGGGTGGATTGGGAAGAGCGCTTGGCGCATACGATGAAATGGTGTTTCGAACCAAAGTATGCGACAGTGCCCCATTTTATGATCGTATCGGTTTGGAATCGGAGGGAGTGGCAGTCGATTTTCAAGCGGGAGTGAATTCCTATTTGTACGGTACCCGTTTTATGACCTATCTCGCGCTTATGTATGGTCCGGAAAAACTGATCGATTGGGTGAAACGAACGGATGGTACCGCTGCATTTTACGGCACCCAGTTCAGCCGGGTGTATGGTCTCTCGATGGATAAAGCATGGACAGACTGGATTGCGTATGAGCATCAGTTTCAGACGGAAAATCTCAAAACGATTCGGCAGTATCCGGTAACGGAAGCGCGCTTAATTCCCTGCCGTCCGCTTGGATCACTGTCGCGCGCCTATTATGACAGTGCGAACGGGGTTATTTATGCGGCAATGTATTATCCCGGAGAACATGCCTATGTCGGCGCGATTAACACGGCGACAGGAAAAATCAAAAAACTCTGCGATGTCAAAGGTCCGGCGATGTTTTATGTCTCATCGGTTACGTATGATCCGGAAAGCGGTACGCTGTTTTATACAGCTGATAATAATGAGATGCGGGATTTGTGCGCGGTAGATGTAAAATCCGGTAAGCAGAGGATGCTGATGAAAGATGAGCGGGTCGGTGATTTGGCTTTCAGTCAAGCGGACAAATCGATCTGGGGGGTGCGGCATTTTAACGGGATATCCACATTGGTGCGGGTTGCTGAGCCGTATAATAGCTGGAAACAGATTTATTCGTTCCCGTATGGTCTTGATTTGTATGATATCGATGTTGCACCTGATGGTAAAACATTGGTCGGGTCATTGTCGGAAATCAGCGGACGGCAGTCGCTGGTCAGTATGGATATCGATGCCTTACTTGCCGGCGATACGACCTATACAACTCTGTACGATTTCCAGAATTCAATTCCCGAAAATTTTACCTATTCGCAGGATGGTAAATATATTTGGGGTTCCTCCTGCTACAGCGGCGTATCGAATATCTTCCGGTACGATTTCGAAACGAAAGCGATGGGTGCCTTCAGCAATGCCGAAACCGGGCTTTTCCGTCCGATGCCGCTTTCAGCGGATTCGCTGTTAGTGTTTCGCTACAGCGGCTCTGGGTTTCGCCCGGCGGTCATTCAGTTAAAAGAAATTTTCGATGTTGCGCCGATTACTTATCTCGGTCAAACGACAGTGGAAAAGCATCCGATTTTAAAAAACTGGATCGCCCCCTCTCCGTCTACTGTCCAACTTGATTCAGCCACTACCGAGCGCGGCGAATTTAATCCGATCACCTCGATTCGCCCCTGTTCAATGTACCCGATCGTTCAGGGATACAAAGAGTACACGGCAATAGGGATGTTGATGAATTTCTCCAGTCCAATCGGGCTGCCGAAAGCGGATGTATCGGTCAGTTATTCACCGGGAAATGAGAAAAACAAAGATGAGCAGTTCCACGCTAAAGCGAGTTACACCTGGTTGAACTGGACATTCGATGCCAACTACAACGCCGCCGATTTTTATGATCTCTTCGGTCCGACTAAAACGAGCCGGAAGGGAACATCGGGGGGAGTTACCTATAAGCGGTCACTCATTTATGATGAACCGCACACGATGGATTTGGCATTGGGAATACGGGGCTACACCGGACTTGAACGGTTACCGGCGTATCAGAATGTGGTGACATCGTTCGATAAATTTCTTTCGTTTACGGCGAATCTAAAAAACCAATACCTGAAATCGTCGATTGGCGCAGTGGATCACGAGGATGGCTACCGCTGGCAGTTGACCAGTTCGAATCAATATGTGAACGAACATCTCTTCACCCGTATGTCGGCAGATTTTGATTATGGTATTTCGCTGCCGATTCCACATTCCTCTTTTTGGCTGCGTGCCTCGGCCGGATATTCGCCAAACGACAGGGACGAGCCGCTCGCGAATTTCTTTTTTGGCGGGTTTGGCAATAATTGGGTCGATTATCAAACTGAAAAACGGTATCGCCTCAATTACAGTTTCCCCGGTGTCGGGATTGATGCCTTGGGCGGCAACAATTATGTTCGCGCTATGGCTGAATGGACATTGCCGCCGCTTCGTTTCAAACGTTTGGGTTCACCGACCTTTTATTGCACCTGGGTGCGGGCAGCTTTGTTCACGGCCGCGCTGCAAACGAATGTGGATGATGCTGCAACACGCACAACCACGGCCGATGTCGGCGGGCAGGTTGACTTTCGGATGGCACTGCTTTCGCATTTGAAGATAACCCTGTCGTTCGGATATGCGTACGCGTTCCATGAATTCGATAAACCGACTCATGAACGCATGATATCATTGAAGCTTTTGTGATACTGCTGAAACTTGTTTTGGGGTTAGTGCCGGTTTTTATCTTCCTGGCATCGTTGGTTTATTTGGACAGTTACAAACTGGTCACGCTGCGCACGACGATTATGACCATTCTGGTCGGTTGCGTGGTGGCGGGAATCTGTTTAGCGATTAACAGTTCGCTCCTGCCGGTCATGGCCGGTGATACGAAAACATATTCCCGGTTTATCGCGCCGCTAATCGAGGAAACGCTCAAAGGGGTATATATATTATATCTTGTTTATTCACGACGGGTCGGATTTATGGTCGATGCCGCTGTAACCGGATTCGCCCTCGGTGCCGGGTTCGCGTTTATTGAAAATATTTATTTCCTCTACAACCTGCCGGATTCGAATCTTGCCTTGTGGTTTGTGCGTGGGTGCGGCACGGCAGCGATGCACGGCGGTACAACCGCGATGGTCGGTATACTGTCCAAAGTCTATTTCGATCGAAATCCGTCGAAATATTTTGTCGTCATTTTGTCCGGACTTACTCCGGCTGTCGTACTGCATTCCTTGTTCAATCATTTTATTTTGCCGCCGCTTTGGAGTACGCTTGCTATCCTGGCGGTTTTTCCGGTTTTGCTTGTGGTGGTGTTCGATCAAAGTGAAAAGGCGACGCGGGAATGGCTCGGTGAAGGGTTGGATGCCGATATGGAATTACTTGATCTGATTTTGACCGGCAAGATTTCGGAAACGCGAGTCGGACAATACTTAGAATCCTTGCGCGACAAATTTGAGCCGACAGTGGTAGCCGATATGCTTTGTCTCTTGCGACTGCATGCCGAGCTTGCGTTGCAGGCAAAAGGGATGCTCTTGTCACAGCAGGCTGGATTAACTATCTCCCGTGATCCAGAATTAGAAGCAAAGTTATCGGAAATGAATTATTTGGAAAAATCGATCGGCAAAACCGGCAAACTGGCGATTCATCCGTTTTTGAGCGGCGGTACACGGGAAATTTTCCAGATCAAACTGCTTTTGAGCCAGCAGGAGAAGAAAGCGTAGTATGCGCGTGGCCGTTGTTGGTGGTGGGGCCGCTGGGTTTTTTGGCGCGCTTTCGGCAGCCAAGCACTTCCCTAAAAGCAAGATTACTATTTTCGAATCAACAAATGAACCGCTCGACAAAGTGCGTATCTCCGGCGGCGGAAGGTGCAATGTCACCCACAACTGCATGGTACCGTCGGAATTGGTGAAAAACTATCCACGCGGATACAAAGAGCTGCTCGGACCGTTTTATACCTTTCAGCCGAAAGATACAATTAATTGGTTTGCGGAACGGGGCGTGAAGCTGAAAGCAGAGAAGGATGGGCGGATGTTTCCGATAACCGATAGCTCATCCACTATTATCGATTGTCTTATCAATGCCGTCGAAGATGCTGACATCACGCTCCGATTGAATACTCTCGTCAAAAAGATAACGCGGGAAACATCCTCGTTCACAATAGAATTACACGAAGCGCCGAGTGAAACGCTCGATAAAGTATTGATAACGACCGGCAGCAGCCATCAGGGATATCGCTTCGCGCAGTCGCTGGGACATACGATTGTGCCGTGTGTGCCCTCTTTGTTTACCTTCAAGATATCTGATTTACGGTTGAATGATTTGAGCGGCATCAGTTTTGAGCAGGTGCATCTTACTTTGAGTGATGGCGGAACCAAACTGCTTGAACAGCGCGGGCCGATGTTGGTCACGCACTGGGGATTAAGCGGCCCCGCGATTTTGAAATTGTCGGCTTGGGGGGCAAGGATGCTCCATGAGCGAAAGTATCATGCCGATTTATTCGTCAATTTCATTCCCGATAATACATCCGAAGAAGTGCTCCAACGCATGCGCATGTTCAAAGATCAACATGGCCGCAAACGGGTGATGACTGACAGCCCGTTCGATTTGCCAAAACGGTTCTGGGGGCGGATAGTCGACTATGTCGAAATTCCGGAAACCTGCTTATGGTCTGCTATCAAGAAAGAGCAGCTTGCCGCTTTGTGTGAACAGCTAACGCATGCCAAATTTGCTGTCATCGGTAAGGGAATTTTCAAAGAGGAATTTGTCACCTGCGGGGGAGTGCCGCTTAACGAAGTCGACTTTCGCACCATGCAAAGCAAAATCTGTCCCGGTTTGTATTTCGCAGGAGAGGTGCTCGATATCGACGGTATCACCGGCGGATTCAATTTTCAAAGCGCTTGGACAACCGGCTGGATAGCCGGAAAAAGTATCGGACTCTAATAGCGAACTTGCCAATCTTATCCCTATTCGCTACTATTTGTGAAAGGAATTGAACGATCACGTAGGGAGAAGTATGCGATCGCTTTGGCAGTTTTTTACCCGTCATAGAGTTCTCGGCGCAATAACCGTATCAGCATGTGTCCTGGCCTGCTGGGCATCAATCGGCCTTTTGGCTCAGGGAGGCAAAAGCGGCCCAAATCTGAAAGTCAAAGTCGACAAATTCGAACCCGAAGGGGAAACGCATCCAGCGACGAACATAACGGTCACCTTTTCTGACAATTTGGTACCATCCGACACTATCGACAAACCGACCAACAACCATCCTCTGAAATTCGATCCGCCGATTTCCGGCTATGCGCGATGGATTGCACCGAACACACTCCGCTACTTTCCCGATGAACAGCTTCGCCCTGCTACAGTCTACACGGCCAGCATAAGCACCTCCGGTTCATACTTGAGCGGAAACCGTATCGATGAAAAGCGTACATTCAAATTCGGAACCGCACGGCTTGGTATCAGCAGCAATAACTGGTACACCCAGGCTGATCCGGAACAGCCGAAGATGGTTCGTATTTACGGTTACCTCAGTTTCAATTACGAAGTGTTTTCCGAAAGCCTGCGGGACAAGTTACGCATCAAAGGGAAAACCGATGCTGCGGTTGGGGACGTCCAGTTTGATATCATGAGTGATGAGATGTCGGCGGAAGATGGCACGATGTCGGTTCCGGCCTATCGCTCGTATTTTACAATTGTTTCCGCGCCGATTCCGATTGAAAAAGCAAAACAGGAATATCAGGTGCGTATTGCCCCCGGTCTTTCCTGCCGCCAGTGCGGTGAGGATTTGCAAATGGATTTCGTGACAACGGTTACGGTCGCGGAACGCCAGCCGCTGGTGGTTCGGCATGTGACATCGGTTTCGGAAGCGAAACGATCTTCCATCTATATTGAACTCTCACAGCGTGTGCTGCTGGAAAGCGCAAAATCGAAAATTACGGTCTCACCGGCTGTTGATTTTCGTATCGATGCTGAATGGCAGCAATTGATTCTTCGCGGTGATTTTTTGCCGGGGCAGAGTTACACCGTTACCATTGCTTCCGGTATTCAGGCGCTAAACGGCGGCGAGCTTGAGCGTGAGTTCTCCACGACCGTTACGATACGGGACTTGGAGCCATCGCTATCATTTGCCGCGCAAGGTGTCTATCTCCCAAAACAGGGCGCAAAATTATTAGAAATTGAAACGGTCAATGTCGATACGCTGTTAGTTGAGGTGAAACGCATCTTTGCGAATAACATTGTCTATGCGCTTTCATCTGGGCTCGACCAGCCCGATTATTGGGGGGAATCGAATTTTTCTTCTGTCGGTAAAGATTTTTTTGCAAAAGAAAAGCAGCTCGACTATGTAAAAAACCGGGCGCTGGTTACAACGGTTGACTTGGGTGCGATTATCGGCGACAGCACACAGGGTATTTACAAGGTCTACGCGCGCGATAAACAGCGGCGCTGGCAAAATGAAAGTCGGATGACGCTCTTGACCGATATCGGTATTTCGGCACGGTTGGGTGAAGATTACCTGATGGTCTGGGTCAATTCATTGACCAATGTCGCTCCCATTTCCGGCGCGACAGTTACGCTGTTAAGTAAAAATAATCAAACCCTTGCCACGGGTAAAACCAACAATAAGGGTGTGCTGGCGATAAATCATATCAAAGATAAGCTCACCGGTTTCGAGCCCTATCTTATTCTGGTAGAAAACAAAAATGATCTCGGTTATCTCCGCTTTGTCGATTGCCAGCTTTCGACGGAAAATTTCGATACGGATGGCCGTTCCTATTTAGTGAGCGGTTACGAAGCGTTCTTATATACCGACCGCGGTGTCTATCGCCCCGGGGACACGCTACATCTTGGTTCAATTGTTCGTGGTCGCAACAGTACAGTACCGGAAGAGTTTCCGTACACGATTACCCTCTATGATCCGACCGGCGCGACATTCACGACTATTCGCACCAACACCAAGGGTGGGGCATTCTTTACCGAGTCGATTGCGCTGCCGAGTTTTTCGCGAACAGGGAAGTATCGCATAGTCGCGCAAATCGGCGAGGACAAAGTTATCGGCTCAATTGAAGTGCAGATCGAAGAATTTGTACCGGATAAAATAGCAGTTGATATCAAAACCGATCGGCAGGCATACAAGCAAGGGGATACGGTTCGTATCGATGTGCAAAGTAAATATCTATTTGGCCCTCCGGCAAAAGGACATACTGCAACCGGTGCGATTCGCTTGGAGCAACTGCTTTTTGCTCCGGCGAAATACAAAGATTTTACGTTTACCGATGGCTCCCGTCAGTTCGCACCCTTTACCAGTCAGTTATCGCAAGGGATGCTCAGTGATTCCGGAACGTATCGTTTCAATTATCCTTTGTCGACCGGTTTAATGCCTCCTTCTTCATTGAAAGGATTAGTTTCAGTTTCAGTCAGCGAACAGGGAGGAAGAGCAGTCAGCGATTACACCGAAATCGTACTGCATCCGTACACGCGCTATATAGGGGTGCGAACTGAGTTAAACGGATATGCTGATCCGGGTGTTGCGATGAGCGCGAAAATTATCGCAGTCGATCCGGATGGGAACGCAACAACGGCATCATCTGTGAAAGTAGTTTGCTATCAGGAAGTGTGGGAAACTATTCTGCGAATGGATAAACGGAATCGCTACTCATACGTTTCCGAAAAGAAAATGGTACCGCTTGATTCGCAGACCATATCGGTACCGGCCGCAGGAACCTCGGTTTCCTTTACGCCGCCGAATTACGGCAGCTACCGCATTGTCGCGACGGATATTGAGCAGAAGCATACGACATCGACATCATTCTACGCTTCCGGATGGGGGTATGCGCCGTGGGCGATGGAGTCTCCGGAGCGAATTGAAGTCGACTTAGACAAAAAGGAATACGCTGTTGGTGAAAAAGCCTCTGTTCAGGTTCGTGCGCCGTTCGGTGGAACGCTGCTGTTGACCGTCGAAAAGGATCAGGTGCTTGAGTATATCCGTGTTGAAATGAAAGAAAACACGGCAACCATTCCGCTTACAGTCAAAGCGGATTGGTTCCCGAATGCGTACATAACGGTGACCGTTATTAAAAACGCGGCAAATATCACACCGAAAGCACCGGCTCGCGCCTTTGGCGTTGCTCCGGTGATGGTTAAAAATCCGAAGAAGATTTTACCGATGACAGTCAAAGCGCCGGAAGTGGTTACCTCCCGCAGCAAGCTTTCCGTGCAAGTTAATGCCGGAACACCGGGAGTCAGTACGATTACCGTCGCCGCAGTCGATGTCGGCATTACCCGATTGACCGATTTCAAGAAACCGGATCCGGTCACGTTTTTCTACGGCAAACGGGGAATGACGCTCAAAATGTACGATCTGTACTCTTTTATTTTCCCGGAAGTGCCTCGTTCAGGCAGTAATCTAACACCGGGTGGTGACAGGATGTTCGCGATGGCACGGCTGAAACATTTGAATCCAATCACCAGCGCACGCCGGATAAAATCAGTTGCGCTTTGGTCGGGTAAAGTTACGACCGACAAAGCTGGGATTGCGACTGTTACGTTTGATGTTCCTGATTTCAGCGGTGCGCTGGCCGTGATGGTGGTCGGTGTGCAGGGGGATAAATTCGGTTCTGCCGAAACGGAAGTCATTGTTCGCGACAAAATCGTCGTGCAGGAAAGTTTCCCGCGCTTTATTGCTCCCAATGATCGCGCCGACGGTTTAATAACGGTGTTCAACAACACTGGACAACAGAAAGATATTACTGTTTCGCTCAAACTCAACGGCCAGGCACGGTTGATATCAGCTGCGGAACAGACAGTAACGGTGCCCAATGATGCAGAACACTCGGTTCGATTCTCATTCACCGGACTCGAAGCTCCCGGTGTTGTTTCGTTCAATGTTACTGCAACCGACGGAGAAAACAGATCGCAAATCAGTTTTGAATTGCCCAACCGTCCCCCGCAGCCATTGAAAACGATCTTTGGTTCCGGAGTGGTTACGGCAACAGAGCCGGCAAATTTCACGCTACCGTCTGACTGGATCGCTGGAACGGATGAGTACATTGTACGAACTTCGTCACTGTCATCCGTTGCACTGAGCAAGAATCTGGAATTTTTAGTGCGGTATCCGTATGGCTGTTTGGAGCAGACAACTTCGCAGGTCTTTCCACTGCTCTATTTTTCATCACTCGCAAAGTTTCTTGATCCAAAACTGACCAATTCGAAAGGACCGGAGTACTTTGTTCAGGAGGGAATCGCGAAAATTCAGAACCTGATGCTGCCGGATGGCTCATTAGCGTATTGGGAAGGGGCGCGGCAGGAACATCCCTGGTCAACAGTGTATGCATCCCATTTTATTCTCGAAGCCAAAAACGCCGGATATAGTGTCGATGAAAAGTTCAGCAAAAAAATCGAGGAACGCTTAAAGCAGATTGCGTCCGGCAATACCGGAAACACCAATTTTTCGACACGGGTTTATGCAGCATATGCGCTCTCAGCGCGGGGATTGCTTGAACAAAAAGTGCTGAATGGGTTGAAGGCAATCGCCATCGATTCCCTGCCGCCGTATTCACGCTATCAGTTTGCCGGCATATTGTTGGCAGCCGGTGATCGTGAAGGAGCGCGAGCGCTAATTCCGACACAAATTCAACCGGAAACATTCGAACCGGAAACCGGCGGTAATTTCAATTCCGGTGTTCGCACCGACGCAATTTTGCTTACGGTGCTGAATAGTCTTGAACCACAAAGCCCGTCATGCGCGGTACTCGCTAAATCATTGATGGATCAGGCGACGGTCAATCGCTGGTACACCACACAGGAAAATGCATTCGGGCTTATGGCGCTTGGGAAATATCTCAAAGGACAACCGGCTGTAAACTTCACCGGAAAGCTCTCAATCGCCGGAGATACGGTGCTAACATTCGGCGTTGCTGATTTCAAAGTAAACCGGAAACGAATCGGTGGAAAATCAGTTTCTCTTTCTCTTACCGGAACCGGCCCAGCATACTATTACTGGCAGGCGAGTGGTGTTCCAACCGGTACGAAAATCGAAGAGTTTTCACGAGGAATCGTTTTGCAGCGGCAATATCTGAATGCAGATGGTCAGCCGTTGAATTTAGACTCAGTGCAGGTTGGCGCACAGATTATCTGCAAGATAACCGCGACCGCAAAAGATCAGATCTTATATAATGTGTGTATCAATGACCTGTTGCCTGCCGGACTTGAAATCGAAAATCCGCGCTTGCAAACAACACCGCGACTTGCTTGGCTGCCTGCCAATAAAGGATCGATTCAAAATCAGGATATGCGGGATGACCGTTTCCTGTTGTTCGCGACGTTAACGCCGGGACAAACCCTGGAATTTCATTACAGTCTTCGCGCAGTCTCGACCGGTGCGTTTACAATTCCACCGATTGCCGCTGAGTGCATGTACAACCCGCTGATCGCCGCGAGCGCATCATCCGGAGCGATAACAATCAGGTAGAAGCATGCAGCGTTTCGGTTTTATAACACGTCTCTGGCAGTATCGCTGGTTTCGATATCCGGCGATGCTGATTGGTGGCGTACTGTTTTCTTTTTTCACGCTCAATCTGATTTTTCCGCTGCCGGTTGAAAAGCTGACTCGACCGCATGCGCGAATTGTTTTCAGCCGTGAGGGGGAAGCATTGAACCTGCTGACCTCCGATGATCGCTTCTGGCGATTCCCGACTGTGCTCGATAGCATTGCGCCGATTATGATAACAACGGCAACGGCGGTAGAAGACCGCTGGTTTCGGTATCATCCCGGTATCAATCCTATTGCGCTGGTGTCTGCGTTTGTGACGAATCTCTCGGAGGGGCGTATCGTACGCGGCGGCTCGACAATTACGATGCAGGTTGCGCGAATGATGGAACCGAAAGAGCGCACGGTCGGCTCAAAAGCAATCGAACTCTTTCGCGCATTGCAATTGGAGTTTCATTTTTCCAAGAAAGAGCTGCTGCAATACTATTTCAATCTCGCGCCGTATGGTGGCAACCTTGAAGGCGTCAGCGCTGCGGCCTGGTTTTATTTTGGAAAACAGCCGCATCAATTGACGATTTCCGAGGCGGCGATTCTGGCTGCGATTCCGATGTCACCGAATCGATATCGGCCGGATATAAACCCGGAAGCATGTCGCATGCGGCGAGATAAGATTCTCACATCGGTACATGGACAAGGGCTCTTAACAGAGCAACAATACAACGATGCAAAAGCGGAAGAGATTCCGGTCGCACGAAACAATCGCCCAGACTTAGCGCCGCATTTTTGCCTTACTGTAGCTGCACGATATCCGAATCGGTCAGTGCTGCGTACTACAATCGATGCGCATACGCAGCGAATCTGCGAACAGGTAGCCAAGCAATATTATCCGAGCCTTTTGGAGCGTGGTATTCATTCGGTGAGTGTTGTCGTGTTGGATAATCAGCGCAGTGAACTGCTCGCGATGGTCGGTTCACCGATGTTCGATGATATCGCACATGGCGGCCAAATTAACGGCACACTTTCACCCCGTTCACCCGGTTCGACTTTGAAGCCGTTTATTTATGCGCTGGCAATTGATAGTGGCTTACTGACCCCTGCAACGACACTTGCAGATATTCCGGTTTCGTATTCAGGATATAAACCGGATAATTATGATGACTCCTATCATGGCATCGTGAGTCTTGAGGAAGCCTTAACCCGTTCCTTCAATGTCCCGGCTGTGAATGTCACCGCGCAAATCGGTGTACCGACCTTTTGCAGTTTCTTAAAGCAGGGTGGACTTACTACCGTTACCGGGAAACCGTACGATTATGGACTTCCTATCATTTTAGGCGCAGTTGATGTTTCGCTCTACGAGCTTTGCAATCTCTACGCAACATTGGCGAGGGGAGGGGAGTACTGCCCGGTGAAAATGCTGCTTTCATCGGATAGTGTCGTATCCAGACGATTGCTTTCGAAGGCATCGGCATGGCTCACGACCGATATGCTCAAGAACCTGGAACGTCCGGAACTCAATTCTTCATGGGAGTTTTCACGTGAGCTGCCGACTATCGCCTGGAAAACCGGAACTTCGTATGGCCGAAAAGATGGCTGGGCAATCGGCTATACACCTCGCTATACCGTCGGAGTTTGGACCGGTAATATGGATGGGGCAGGGTCGCCGTACATAGTCGGTATCGAAACTGCCGCGCCGCTGATGATCGATATTTTCAATGCGATCGACCGCAAGAACGCCGACAAATGGTTCCCGAAACCGGAAAATGTTCGTACCCGGTTAGTCTGTTCAGTAACCGGTTTACTGCCGAATGAACATTGCCCGCATACGATACTCGCCGAATATGTGTATGGAGTAACGTCGCTTGAGCAATGCCGGGTACACCAGCAGGTTGTCGTCGCCCAAAAAACAGGCTATCAAGTTTGTCCCCTATGTGCAGGAACTGTTCACACTGATACAGTTACGATTGAACAGTGGCAGCCGAAAATAGCCTCGTGGTTGTTAGCCAGCGGTATGAGCAAACCTCTGCCGCAGCATAACCCGCTCTGCAGCCGCATGCTGGCTGAAGATAAACCGGTGATTATTTCCCCGGAGAATAAAGCGGTGTATGAAATCCGGGCTGATGTTCCGATTCAACATCAGCAGATCCTTTTCAATGCTTCAACGACAGGTGCGACCCGCAAAGTGCATTGGTTTTTGGATGATAATTTGTACGCCACTCTATCAAGCAGTGAGCAGTTGTTTTACACGCCGACTGAAGGGAAACATAGTCTTCGCTGTGTCGACGAAAACGGCCGTTCCCATACTGTCACATTTACCGTTCAATAGATTGCGAACCAGTTTAAAATGAGTATTTTTCTGCCATGTGCGGCCGATATATCCTTGCTCTAACGCTGGCGCTCTTAGCCGAGCGATTTGGTCTCTATAATATAGAAGCAGAAATAATCATGAATTTGCTGCCGCGGTATAACTTCGCGCCAAGTCAATTGGCACCGATTATCACCCAGCAAGCCACTCGGCAGCTTGAAGTCATGCGGTGGGGACTGATACCATCCTGGGCAAAGGATGATTCCTTCGCGAGCAAAATGATCAATGCGCGCTCTGAAACGATAACCGAGAAACCATCCTTCAGAAAACTGATAGATCGTTCACGAGTGTTGGTGCCGTCAACCGGGTTCTACGAATGGCGGGAACGACCGGGTGGGAAACGGGAACCGGTTCGCATTGTTTTGCAGGATGAGTCAGTGTTTGCTTTCGCTGGACTCGCAGATACCTGGCGAAAGCCGGATGGCTCCGAGCTGAAATCATTTACTATCATTACTACTGAAGCAAATGAGTTGTTAAAACCGGTACATGATCGAATGCCGGTCATTCTACCAAAAGAATCCGAAGCCGAGTGGCTTGATTCGTCACGAAAGGGTAATGACGTTCTGGCATTGCTTAAACCATATCCGGCAGAGGCAATGGATTTTCATGCAGTCACAGCGCTTGTCAATAACCCCCGCAACGATTCTCCGCTTTGTATCGAAAAAATGCCTGCTTCTGAGAGTTAACGCACCTTTTCCACCCCCTTTACCCAACTTGCACATTCCTATTCATTTGTATAGTATTGACTGTCTATACGCAGAAATTCGAAATTTGCCATTCACCATATCTCGCTACCGGAGGTGTACTATGCGAGCGTTCCGAGCCATTCATGCCAAAATGCAATTGCCTGCTGTGATGCTTACCCTGTTCGTGGGTGCATCACACGCAGCCACACCCAATTTAATCAACTATCAGGGGTCACTTGCTACAAGCGGTGGTGCGCCGGTTCCGGATGCATCTTATTCGGTCCTATTCGCGATTTATTCCGCCCCCTCCGGTGGTTCGACAATCTGGAATGAAACACAGTCAGTAACCACAACCGGCGGACGGTTCGCCGTATTGCTCGGTTCAATCACGCCGATTGCCGAAGCGCTTTTTTCCGACACGGTACGGTATTTGGGTATCACGGTTGGCAGTGATCCGGAAATGACCCCCCGTGCCCGGTTAGTCACCGTGCCGTATTCGTTCCGCGTGAGTACGATAGATGGTTCTACCGGCGGATCAGTTACCGGCAACATCAATCTCGATTTTTCTTCACCATCCTCCGGCAATATCCTTAAAGGTGGTTCATTGTTCCTGCACGATTACGGACCTAACAACATCTTTGCCGGAATTTCTGCGGGTAATCTTGGCGTGTTTGGAGCCCGCAATTCCGGGTTTGGCGAGCTTGCTCTTAACCTGCTTGATTTTGGGCAAGGCAACAGTGCATTTGGCTACAGTGCATTGAGAGTTCTCTCTTCAGGCAGCAATAATACGGCAGTTGGAGCGTATGCTCTGGAGCTAAGTCCGGCAGGAAGTAACAATACAGCTCTCGGTGCGTTTACGCTCATGAACAGTCTTAGCGGACCCAACACCGCCATTGGGGTTGGGGCGTTATCCAGCGCTACTCTGGGTTCCCAAAACACTGCCGTTGGTGCGGATGCGTTATTGCGGCTTGCCGATGCCGACGATAACACTGCTGTTGGTCATGAAAGTCTCGCCCATAACGTAAGCAGTAATGCAAACTCGGCTCACGGTTCCTTCGCGCTGCACTATGCGACCAGCGGCTACAACAGCGCAAACGGCTATTTTGCGTTGTACAATACGACAACCGGCGGAGAAAATACTGCTATGGGAGCAGCGGCATTAGGCGGCAACACGACTGGGTTTGGCAATACAGCCGTGGGGCGTATGGCGCTTCTCACCAATACAATCGGTAATTTCAATACCTCCATTGGATTTAGTGCCGATCAATCCACAAACGGTTTGAACAACGCCACCGCAATTGGCGCCTTTGCAGTCGTCAATGCCAGTAACAAGATTCGACTGGGAAGCCCGTCCGTTTCGGTTATCGAAGGTTCAGTTGCGTACACCTTTACATCGGATGAAAATCAGAAAGAAAACTTCCAATCCGTTGATGGGGAAGACGTGTTGAAAAAAATTGCCGGATTGAGCGCGACAAGCTGGAACTACAAAGGGCAGGACCCCACACAGTTTCGTCACTATGGTCCGATGGCGCAGGAATTCTACGCTGCATTTGGGCATGATGGAGTAGGAGCGAGCGGAACGCCGACGACAATTAATTCCGGTGACATGGCCGGTGTTATGTTGATAGCAATACAAACGCTTGAAAAGCGGACTGCAGAAGTGGAAACATTGAAACAGACAGTTACTGTGCTTCAAGAAGAGCTTGCGGCGTTGAAAAAGGAGTCGATGAAGAAATAGAAACGTTGTGCGAAAAGTTTGCTCCCATCCCGATTAGCTGAAAAAAGCAAGACATCCTAATTGCTTGGATCTAACAAGAGCAGTTATCGTCTGACTATCACTCGATAAATGTATACCATTTTGGTATTCATTTCCTGCCTATCATTACTAAAAGTATCTTATTATTAAAGATTGCTTGTTGTGAAAGATTTCTCAATGTAGATTTCGTAACGACGAGAAAAGCGTCGGACAAACCGAAGTGATGAAGGATTGATACAACTAGTTCTTCCCGATGGGTACAGAAACACTCACGCGTTTGCACTGCTATCATTGCGGCCTGCTCTGTCCGGATGATTCGATTGTAAGTACCGATAAGGTCTTCTGCTGTACCGGATGTCTGGCTGTCTATCAATTACTCGTTTCAACCAAGCTTGATTCATACTACAAAGAGAACGAAAGTGTCGGCAGGCGTCCGAATAGTAACCCGACCGACCGCTTCGCTTATCTTGATTCCCCTGAGATTTACGCCAAAGCGTTTGAATATCTGGATACTCGATCAGCCAAAGTACGGCTGCATATTCCGCAGATTCACTGTGCATCTTGCATATGGTTATTAGAGAATCTTCATCTCCTTGATGCCGGAATAGTTTCTTCACGGGCAAAATTAACGACGCGGGAGCTGACAGTAGAGTTCGATCATACGCACACCAGCCTGCGCAAAGTAGTGGAGTTGCTTGCCAAGCTTGGCTATGAACCGGATGTGAGTCTGGATGGAGTCAGTAAACCAAAGCGCCGCAATCCGAACTGGCAGCTCTACGCAAAACTTGGCGTTGCCGGTTTTGCACTTTCCAATATCATGTTATTCAGCTTGCCGGAATATTTAGCCGCGCATGGGATCAATGACTCGTATTTGTCTCTCACGTTTCGTTATGCCAGCTTACTCTTAGCTTTACCGGTGCTCATCTATTCTGCCGGTGATTACTTCCGCTCGGCGTACTTGGGCATCAAGCAACGGACCATGAATCTGGATGTTCCGTTGGCGCTCGGTATCGGAATGCTGTTTGCGCGCAGTGCATACGATATTTTACTCGGTACCGGTCCCGGCTATTTGGATTCATTTACCGGATTAGTTTTTGTTCTGCTGATCGGAAAGCTGTTTCAGCGATATACGTTTGAGCGGCTCTCGTTTGATCGGGACTATCGTTCTTATTTCCCGATTTCCTGTCTCAAACGCGAAGGGGAAAAAGAGCAGGTCGTGCATATCAGCGCGCTGCGTTCCGGAGATCATGTCGTTGTTCGCAACAAGGAGATAATTCCGGCCGATTCCTTTCTGATTTCCGGCAGGGCATGTATTGACTATTCCTTTGTCACCGGTGAGTCGACTCCGCAGGAAGTAGAAGTTGGCCGTCGCCTATTTGCCGGTGGCCGGCAGGTGGGCGGCGCGATTGAACTGGAAGTCGTCAATGAAGTTTCTGACAGTTATCTGATTTCATTGTGGGAAAATGGGCGCAGTAATTCGCTGCGAACCCAACCGTCACTGCAACGACTCGCTGATCGTGTAGCCGGCCCGTTTATCGCAATTGTACTATTGATTGCCGCAGTAACAGCCTGGTTTTGGTGGCAGCATGATCCGACAAAACTGGTTCATTCGGTTACTTCCGTTCTGTTAGTTGCCTGCCCGTGCGCACTTGCACTTGCCGGACCGTTTGTATTGGGAACGGTTGCGCGAATATGGGGTGAGAAGGGATTTTTTGTCCGCAGTCCGGAGGTAGTAGAAGAGCTTTCGCAAATAGATGAGATCGTTTTTGATAAAACTGGCACACTTACCGTTCCAAACATATTTGAGGTAGATTCCAGCCGGCTTGCCCTTTTCGATAAACAAAAAGATATGGTTTCATCATTGGCGCGTCACTCAACGCATCCGTTGAGCCGTGCGATCGTTCGTTCCTTGAGTAGTACGGCCAATTATCCGGTATCTCATTTTGAAGAAACGCCGGGCAGGGGGATACAAGGAATTGTCGCTGAACGGACCATTCGCATTGGCACGGCAGAATGGTGTGGTCTAACGCTCGCTAATATGACACAGCGTCCGCATCATACGGCAGGCACCGTCTTTGTTACAGTCGACGGGGTGTTTGTTGGTTCGCTTGAGCCGACACATCTGTTTCGCAATTCAATTCCCGACCTTTTTGCCAGGCTCAAACAGCGATTTTCAATATCGGTGCTTTCCGGTGATCTGCGCGAACAGGAAGCTTCTGTGCGTTCCGTATTAGGTTCTGAACTTGCCATGCAGTTTGCCTGTACCCCTCACGATAAACGTGAATATGTTACTAATCTCGTCAAGAACGGAAAACGTACGGTAATGATTGGTGACGGGTTGAATGATTCCGGCGCAATTAAAGCGGCTTCGGTCGGGATTTCGGTAACCGACGATATGTCGGCATTTACCCCGGCATGCGACGGTATTCTTGACGCCGATAAACTCAGTTTGCTTGATCGGTTTCTTCGCATGGCAAAGCAAAGTAGACATGTCATTGTCGCCGCCTATGCGCTTGCGTTAGTTTATAATGTTGTCGGTTTAGCATATGCGGTAACCGGAAACTTGTCGCCGCTAGTATCGGCAATTCTTATGCCGATCAGCTCCATCACTATCGTGTTATTCTCAACACTGATAACCCGCCGCGTTGCACAACGAGAAGGGTTGCTCTCGTGAGCGTCATTCTCGTTTTATTGGTTGCATCTGTTCTCGTCGCCGCCGGCTTTCTGGTGGCGTTTCTGTGGGCGGTGCGAAACGAGCAATATGATGATTTCGATACACCGGCGGTACGGATACTCTTCGACAATCCGGCCGCGACACCTGATACTGAAAATAAAAACGCTTCCACCGGGGAGAATTAATGTATGTCGGTTGAATCATTTTCGTATGACAACAAAATAGTCCGCAACTTCGCCCTTGCATCGCTCTTGTGGGGTGCGGTGGGCATGTTAGTCGGATTGATTGTTGCCATTGAACTCTATTTCCCAGGATTGAGTCTTGATAGTCCGTATCTGACTTTTTCCCGCATCCGTCCGCTGCATACGAACGCGGTAATTTTCGCCTTTGTCGGCAACGGAATTTTCATGGGCGTGTATTACTCGCTGCAGCGATTGTGCAAAGCGAGAATGTTCAGTGATACCCTTAGTAACCTCCATTTCTGGGGGTGGCAGTTGATAATCGTTGCTGCTGCTATCAGTCTTCCGTTGGGGTTCACTACCAGCAAGGAGTACGCTGAACTTGAATGGCCGATCGATATTCTCATTGCGGTTGTCTGGATTATCTTCGGATGGAACATGTTCGGCACGATTGCAAAACGGCGGGAAAAGCATTTGTACGTTGCTATCTGGTTTTATATTGCCACCTGGGTAACGGTAACGATGCTGCACGTGGTCAATTCGCTTGAGCTTCCGGTATCATTCATGAAGAGCTATCCGATTTACGCCGGTGTACAGGATGCGCTGGTGCAGTGGTGGTACGGTCATAATGCGGTCGCGTTCTTTCTTACCACTCCCTATTTAGGGCTGATGTATTATTTCATGCCGAAAGCGGCCGACCGGCCAGTTTTCTCCTATCGACTTTCTATTATTCACTTCTGGGCGCTTGTGTTTTTATATATCTGGGCCGGGCCGCACCATCTGTTGTATTCCTCGTTGCCTGATTGGGCGCAGTCGCTGGGCACGGTATTCTCGATTATGCTGCTTGCACCCTCATGGGGTGGCATGCTGAACGGGTTGCTGACGCTTCGGGGCGCATGGGATAAGGTGCGGGAAGATGTCGTATTGAAATTCATGGTAGTTGCGGTTACCGCTTACGGAATGGCGACCTTTGAAGGGCCGCTTTTGTCAATAAAGAGCGTCAACGCGCTGTCTCATTTTACCGACTGGACGATTGCCCATGTGCATATCGGAGCCCTCGGGTGGAACGGGTTTTTGACTTTCGGTATTCTCTATTGGCTGATTCCCCGGCTGTACAAAACGAAATTATATTCTGACAAACTGGCCAACCTGCATTTCTGGATTGGTACTATCGGCATCGTCGTCTATGCGCTTCCGATGTACTTTGCCGGTATCACTCAGGGATTGATGTGGAAAGAGTTTACCCCGGAAGGAATTCTCAAATATCCTAATTTTCTTGAGACTGTTCAGCAGTTGATACCGATGTACATTATACGGTCAGTCGGTGGAACGCTGTATTTGGCCGGTGTCATCGTCGGTATTTATAACGTGTTCAAAACGATGAAACAGGGTCGACTGCTTGCTGATGAACCGGCTCAAGCTCAGGCGCTTGTTCACGAAGCGCCGACGGCGCCAAAAGCACGTTTCACCCATCGGGCGCTGGAAGGGAAAGCTGTTCCCTTTACTATTTTGGCGGTAATCGCTGTCGTTATCGGCGGCCTGATCGAAATGCTGCCGACGTTTCTGGTAAAATCAAATATACCGACTATCGCCGCCGTCACGCCGCTTTCACCGTTGGAGCTTGAAGGGCGCGATCTTTACATTCGCGACGGGTGCAATAACTGTCATTCACAGTTGATTCGTCCCTTCCGCTCAGAAACGGAGCGGTACGGTGATTATTCAAAAGCGGGTGAATATGTGTTTGACCATCCCTTCCTGTGGGGTTCAAAACGAACCGGTCCGGATCTCACGCGGGTAGGCGGGAAGTATCCTGACGCCTGGCATTTCAATCATATGAATGACCCGACATCGATGTCACCCGGTTCAATTATGCCGAAATTCCCCTGGTTAGCCGAGAATACGCTTGATACTGAATCGACGGCGTCAAAAATCCGTGCGTTGCGCGCCCTGGGCGTCCCATACGCAAACAACTACGACCAGCAGGCGAATGCAGATTTGACTCGACAGGCTGATTCGATCTCAGTCAATCTGCGCGATGCAGGTATCGATTGTGCAAGCGATAAAGAGATTATTGCGTTGATTGCCTATTTGCAGCGGCTCGGCGCCGATATTAAAAATGCCGGACAACAGGCAAATCTGCCGGAAGGGAGGTAGCCGATGCTGCGTGAAGCTATACTGAATGTCGATAATATAGAAGTATTCGGCGCGATAGCGCTAGTTGTCATGCTTCTGGTTTTTGCCGGAGTTATTGTCTGGGTCGTCCGGCTCGACAAGCAGGTTATCGATACGCTCGGACGTTTGCCGCTTGATTCTGCAGCGAAAGGAGAGGAGGCCGACCGTGTCTGAAAATTACGATGAAAAACTCATGACTGATCATGAGTATGACGGTATTTACGAACTGGATAATGATCTCCCGCAATGGTGGGTGTGGCTGTTCAATCTCTGTATCGTCTGGGCTGTTTTATACATGGCATATTTCCATATTTTGGGAATAGGCTATCTCAGTGCCGATGAATATAAAAAAGAAGTAAACCCCAATTATGTTCGTTCAGAAAGCGGGCCACCGAAACTTTTCGGCATTTTCCCCGAATACCGGCCGGTATATTACGATGATAAGCAACATCGCCGGGCTGTCGGCGTACCGCTGAAAGTGTTTGTCGAGGAAAAGCGTGAAAGCGATACCATGACGTATGTCGCCTTGACCGATCAGGCATCGCTTGCAGGCGGCAAGGAGATATTTACCGCCAAGTGTGTTTCCTGCCACGGCAAATTTGGTGAGGGAGGGATCGGACCAAATCTCACCGATCAATACTGGCTGCACGGCGGAGACTTCAGCAATATCCTGAAGACCGTCAAGTTCGGCGTTCCGACAAAGGGAATGATAACCTGGCGATATGAACTCAAACCCGAGCAGATTCTGCAGGTTGCCAGTTTTGTCGCGACATTACAAGGTACAAACCCGCCGAACGGCAAGGCGCCACAGGGAGAATTACTGACGAAATAAACGGAATATGAACGATTCATTTCGGGATACGCTGGCGACCATCGATAAGCGAGGGAAACGGATGTGGGTTTATCCTACGCAACCGAAGGGAAAATACTACTCTATCCGGACTGTGCTTTCCTTTTTCCTGCTCGCATTTTTGTTCGGTGCGCCGTTTATCCGGGTGGATGGACATCCGTTTCTCCAGTTCGATATACTCAACCGGCATTTTTATATTTTCGGATTGGTCTTCTGGCCGCAGGATCTCCATTTGTTCGTGCTGGCAGGCATAACTTTTTTCGTGTTTATCATTCTCTTTACCACCGTTTATGGCCGGTTGTTCTGCGGATGGATTTGCCCGCAGACGATTTTTCTTGAGATGGTATTCCGTAAAATCGAATACATCATTGAAGGAAACGGGCCAAGGCAGAAACAACTTGATCATGCGGAATGGTCGCCGCAGAAACTGTTCAAAAAGAGCAGCAAGCTCATTATTTTTTATGCGATCGCGTTTCTTATCGGCAACACGTTTCTCGCTTACATTATAGGTATCGAGAGTCTCTGGGATATCGTTTCCTCGCCGCCAACGGAACATCTTACCGGTTTTATCGCCATGGTGATTTTTTCTTTTATCTTCTTCTGGGTATTCACCTGGTTTCGGGAGCAAGCCTGTACCCTTGTTTGTCCGTACGGGCGCCTGCAGGGGGTCTTGCTCGACAAAAACTCAATGGTGGTTATGTATGATTTCAAACGGGGTGAGCCGCGCGGACCGGCCAAGCGCAATCAAACGCGTGTGGGTGGTGATTGTATCGAATGTGACGCCTGTGTGAGAGTATGTCCGACCGGAATCGACATTCGTAACGGCATACAACTGGAGTGTGTTAACTGTACGGCATGTATGGATGCTTGCGACCGGACGATGGAGCGAATGAAATTTCCGACCGGCCTTATTCGTTATGCTTCGCAAGATCAGATTACCTACGGCGGATCGCGAAAAATAACACCGCGAATCATACTATATTCGACAATATTTCTTGTTCTTCTCGGAGTCACGTCGACGCTGCTGATTTTACGATCGGAAGTCGAAGCATCCATCCTGCGGACGACCGGGTCGCTCTATGAAGAATTGCCGGACGGGAACATCCGAAACCTCTATACTATTCGGGTGACGAACAAAACGTCAAAAGAACTGCCTGTCACGCTCAAGCTTGCCGGCAACCGCGGGACTATTGAACTGGTCGGACCGGAACTAACCGCCCCGCCCAACGGGCAGGACCAATCGGTTTTTACCATCGTTATTCCGAAAAAAAATCTTTTCACATCGAATACGCCGGTTGTTGTTGAATTGTATTCTCAGGATGAACTTCTGGAAACAGTTCCTACAACTTTCGACGGACCGATGCCGGGAAAATCAAAATGACTCAGCAAAAACCAAAAAGCCTGTGGGGGAAAGGGGTCTGGATAGCCTACGGCACTTTTGTATTGTTCATGCTCGGAATTGTTGCCTTTGCAGCGTACCAGCATTTTGATCTGGTCGAGCCGGATTATTACGAGAAAGGGCTTGAGTACCAGCATCGGCTTGATGGGTCTGCCAGAACCCGAACAGAGCAAAAGCAGCCCGTCATATCATTCACGTCTGACTTGAAGCAGATACAAATCTGCTTTCCGCACAGTGAGGCTGCCGATGTCATGAAAGGTACGATTTTGTTCTTTCGACCGTCGACTGCGGCTTACGACATTCGTGATTCGCTTACTCTTGATGCAAGTGGCTGCCAGACGATAATGGATACACGGCTTATGCCGGGCTATTGGCGTGTCAAAATCGATTGGATAGAAAACAGTCAGCAATACTATTATGAGCAGCAGCTCTTTCTTGAAACGGAGCAGGGCAGATGATGGAAGGTATGCTCTGGTCGGCGCTGTCATTGGGCTTTATCGGTAGCCTGCACTGCGTATGCATGTGCGGACCGATTGCCGTTGCGTTGCCCAAACAGGCGAAGAATAAATTTACCTTCATCGTAAATCGCCTGATATACAATGTGGGAAGAGTATTAACCTATGTCCTGTTAGGGAGTGTTTGCGGAGTCGTCGGTGGAATAATTGCGATGGCGGGATTTCAACAGGTCATGTCGATCGCTGCCGGAATAGCAATCATCGCAGCTTTATGCGTGCCGAAACTGACTCGGCTGCTCAATACTGATGCATCGATTCTCAAATTTGTAAATCGTGTTGGAGATACGTGGCGGCGACTGTTTAACTCACCGCGCGCGCTTTCTTTTTTGGGGATAGGCGTTCTCAACGGATTCCTGCCGTGCGGTTTGTTGTACGTTGCTTTGGTAGCGGCAGCAACAAGCGCCGGAGCGGTTCAAGGTGCGGAATATATGCTGCTTTTTGGATTAGGCACGTTCCCGGCTATGCTGCTTATTTCCGTGATGGGCGGCTTGCTGCCGCTTTGGTTGCGCCGGACAGCATCGCGCGCCATTCCTGCCGGGGCCATGCTTTTGGCCGTATTGTTAGTGTTGCGGGGACTGTCATTGGGAATTCCGTATATAAGCCCGAATCTGAATGCATCGAAACCTGCGGGTGCATCACCGACTGCCGTGCATGATTGCTGCAAATAATGCTGAAGGCAAGATGGAAGAACGCTTTTGTATCTGGGCGTCGACTTCTGCTACTTGTTTCTTCTGGTTAGGCGCGTGAAAGGCGCACTGCTTACCGTTTGACGTCGGTGAGGCCATGTTTTTGAAGAAGAGAATAGAGCTGTCCTCGCGAAATCCCCAGCAGCTTTGCGGCTTTAGATTTATTCTCCTTCGCTTTTGCCATCGCTTTCACTAACATCTCCTTCTCAACCGTTTCAAGCGCAACTCCTTCAACCGGAAAATCTACAGAAGCGGGAGCGGCAGCGGCGATACGTGCTGATTGTGGTCGTGATACGGTGATTGGTAAATGTTCTCTTGTAACCAACCCACCCTGACAGAGAATCACCGCGCGCTCGATTGCATTGCGGAGTTCACGCACATTACCGGGCCAATTGTGTACTAACAATTGTTCTCGTGCGTCTTCTGATAT
The DNA here is from genome assembly GCA_964464605.1 of uncultured Ignavibacteriales bacterium. Taxonomy (GTDB): domain Bacteria; phylum Zixibacteria; class MSB-5A5; order GN15; family FEB-12; genus CAYXJN01. The sequence continues at coordinate 307,917 of CAYXJN010000005.1, forward strand.
ACCTGCCGCAGGACGGCCGATACTTCTCCCAACCTCTTCTAAGAATGTTTCCGCAAACGTGAGTATATCGTCCGGCCGCTCACGAAGCGGGGGGAGATGAATTTCAAATGTACAGAGCCGATAGTATAGATCTTCACGGAATGATCCATTTGCAATGGACGTGCGTGGGTCCCGGTTTGTTGCGGCAACAATTCGCACGTCTGCTTTAATCGTTCTCGCGCCGCCGACCCGGTTGAATTCCCGCTCCTGCAACACCCGCAGCAGTTTTGCCTGCATTGGTGGTGCCATCTCTCCGATTTCATCTAAGAAGAGCACACCTCCATTTGCCTGTTCGATTTTTCCGATTCGTGCTTCGACAGCACCCGTAAATGCACCCCGCTCATGCCCGAATAACTCCGATTCCAGCAGATGTTCCGAAATCGCCGCACAATTGAGTGCGATGAACGGCCCCTTTTCTCGTTTCGAACCGCGATGAATATATCTGGCTATCACTTCTTTACCGGTTCCTGATTCTCCGGTGATGAGCACAGTTGTATCAGTTGCTGCTACCTGAGTGGCAAGGGCCAAAGCTTCCTTCCATGCTGGAGAACTGCCTATTGCCCGGTGTGCACTGTACCTGTCCAGCTCATGAGTAAGGACGGCAACCTTTTTCTCCAATTGCTGGGCGCGTTCTTCGGTGAGAGCAATCAGCCGTTCTTCATCTGCGAGTTTCTGGTGTGCGAGTGCGAGTGCGACAAGATCCGTGATACGGGAGGCGAGCATTCCATCCTCTGCATCATATGCGTCAGGTTTACTTGACATGAATGCAATACCGCCGATCGGTTTGTCTTTGCTTCGGATAGGGACGCGCATAGTCGAGCGAATACCTGCCCGCGAAACGAAGTTTACCCAATTCTTACCGGGTCGCACAACCACTTCCACAGGTGGAGTCACATGCTTCGGGGAAATTCGCGCCTTGACCGACTCGGCATCTACCGGAGACAGATCATAGGCCAACAGAAATTGCCAGTTCGCGTCGAGCGCTTCCTGTTCGTTGCTAAATCGGTATTCCGGAAGCTCCATTACCCCCATAACTGTAGCCGCCTGAACCCGGACTCCGCCGCGATCGGGGCTGAGTAGAGCAAATGCAAGAACATCATGCGGAACGACTTCCTTAATCACTGTGGACATCTGAACGAATACCTTTCGCACATCGAGCGATTGCGCAATGGTAGGCACCAGCGTTTCGAATTTCGCCCGCCTTCGCTGACGAATCTGTTCCTTTTCCCAGAGTTGCTCTCGTTCGGTTGCTATAGCTAAGTATTCCTTGATTGGTTCGAGCGCTCGCACATGCGTGTCGTTGAAATCATCTGCTTTATTGCTTGTCATAATAAGCAGGCCGACCTCACCATGTTCAGTGGTGAGCGGTGCAAGCAGTAAAGACTGAGCGCCTGATTCTATCAACGTGCGATCCCCTTCGTAACTTCGGTCGAGTACCTCACTCGCATTCTTTATAATGTAGGTAGCTGCATTTGTGCGTGGCCAGAGTTTTTCAGAATACCGTCTGCGCAAGGTGGGAATAGGTTTAGGCTGTTCCGATGCTCCACGCTGTACCGTTACTGATTGAACCGCCGCTTCATCTTCGAGAAAAACAAGCTGGGCGTTGTCGTATGGAATCGATTTTTCGAGTGTCGATATCACACGAACAAAAAGCGTGACGAGACCCTCATACGATGGTTGTTCCTTCGATCCTTCTGTGCTAGTGTCGCTGGGTTTTGGGGGCGGAAACATGATGCGATTCTATCAGCCACCCATAGACTTTGTCAAGCTGCATTGTCCATTTATGGACAACTGTCCAATCCCAGACACCTCAAACCACCAAACGGTCATTTCCGGGCGCTCTCGTAAAACGCTACATCCCATAGACTTATAAACCTATTTCGGGTGCTCGAATGCGATTGGCACACCGATCGCAATACAAGTCGCCATGCACAAGAACGTTGAAATACTGATCGGCCGACTGGCCACTGACCCGACGCTGCTCGAGCACTTTGCAAAGAATCCTCTCGCAGTTCTTCGCGAGCAAGGACTCGAACTCAACGCGATCGAGTTGGATGCCTTAGCCGCCACCAGTCCCAAGGCGTTCAGTGCGCTCACCGCTGCGCTCGATGCTCGCATTTGTAAAGCATCGATAGCGATCGAAAATCGGTCCAATCGCGGCATAACAACAACGGAATCGCAAAAAGATTCCAAGTAAGGAGACGGTACAATGAAACGCAGCAACACTCTTTCAGGCATGATGAAACGACGCGCCCTCTGCAGCGCGGCGTGCCTGGCCATGATTTTCATCACCAGCACGGCGAACGCAGCCGGATGGCATTTCTCATTCACACCTTACGCCTGGTTGACTGACATCAGTGTCGAAGGAAAGCTGGATGGGCGCACGGTTGTCGACGAAGAAATCTCGGTCGGTGATCTGATTGAGGATCTCAAGACAACTTTTCAGGGAAGGTTTGAACTTCAGCATGGAGAATTCAGTGCGATGGTTGATCTGTTCGATGTCACGCTTGGCGATGAAGTTGCCGGCGTTGCGCTTCCGAACGGTGCCGGCAGCGCGGATCTCTCATCCGATATCGGCATGACACTGCTGGACATTGCCGCTACGTATGATCGCGGCGGTAACCATCAGGGGTTTTCGTTTCTTTATGGGACACGCCTGATCAACAATCGGTCTGAAATCGATGCGACTTTTCATCTTACTTCCGGTTCGGACGTTTCAGAAAGCTACGATACAGATGAATGGCTCGCAGACATGCTCGTCGGAATGAGCTATACAAAGCGGTTCTCAAACCACTTTCTCTATCAGACAGAGGCTGATTTCTCGGTCGGGGGCACCGATTACACCTGGAGCCTCGGTCCGTCACTTACTTACGCTTTCGGTAAATACGGACGCTATGGCATCACTGCCGGGTATCGCCGGATGACAATTAATTACGAGGAAGAAAACGACTTTGGTGCGCAAATGACGATGTCCGGCGCAGAGGTCAGTTTCCGCGCTTCATTCTAACCGTGAGCAAGAATACAAAGGAGAATATAAGAATGTCTGAGAAACTTATTAACCCCCGCCCAAACGCGTTAAATCGCATTGGGCGGGCAATTCTGAGGATGATTGGTGTGCATCCTTTCGATACGGAAACGACAAGGTACGATCTTTGCAATAGCTCTGCGCTTTGCATCGCAACCAATCATGGTGTACTCGATATCGGTGTACCAACCGGCGTGTTCGGTTCGGAACTGACCGTACCATACTACTGCTTTCTCGATGCTGGAATGCAGGTCGATGTTGCCAGCCCTAAGGGTGGAATGATTCCCGTCGAACCGCTTTCAGTGAAAGAGATGCTTCGCACCGCAGAAGATGACCGGATGCTCGGCGATGACTTCTTCCGCGCAAAACTGACAAACTCACTCGCGATCGAAGCTGTCGACTTCACTGCCTACGATATTATCTATTTCGCAGGCGGTTGGGGTGCGGCCTTCGATCTCGGTCAATCTGAAATACTCGGTAAAAAAGTCAGTGAAGCGTTCGCGGCCGGACGGGTAATTGGCGGTATCTGTCACGGCCCGCTTGGCCTTTTGAAAGCCCGTCGCCCTGACGGTGAATTGCTCGTCAAAGGGCGCAGACTTACCGCTGTCACCGACCGCCAAGTGCAGCAGCTCGGTGTTTCGATCACGCCCCTGCATCCGGAATCGGCGCTTCGCGCTGCCGGCGCACAGTTCGAATGTAAACACCACTCACTACGTGACTTTTTCGCGAATCACTTCGTCGTCGACGGCGACCTCATCACCGGCCAGAATCAAAATGCCGGACCGATGGTCGCTCGGTTGATGATGAATCGTGTAATAGAAAAAAATCAATCCGTTCGCAGAGCAGATGTCTTTGCGGACCAAACAAAACTGTCATAACACAAACGTATATTCTTGAAAGGAAAGAAAACGGTCATGAAAACATTTAGCAGAATCCTCGTTTCGCTCGTCGCGATTACCTTCTTCGCAGTCGGGCTTGAATTTTGGATGGTTCCTGAGCAAGCAGCTCAACAGTTTGGAATCGAAGCAATCCGCGGCGTCGGCATTATGAATGTTCGCGCCGATCTGGGTGGTCTCTTTATCGGTATTGGCCTGTTGGCAGCGGCCGGCGCCTGGACTCGCCGTCGTGCGGGACTGGTAGCTGCTGCACTGATCCTCGGTGCAATTATTGTTGGCCGTACTGCCGGCTGGTTCATCGACGGCGAGATGGAAATCGGTGCCACTGAGCTGATTATTGAACTGCTAGCATTGGTTTCATTGATTCTGTTGGTAAAAAGTTTGGACGCCCCTTCCGCAAGTGAAGAGCATAGTGCACATCGCCCGCTCAAGATTGCGCTGAATACGCTTGCTGTCTTGGTCGTTGGCTCAGCGGTTGCCCTTCTGATTCCTTCGGTGCAGCAGGCAATTTTCGACAAGGCCGCTGAGAAGATGTCTGCGCGAACTAATACTGCTCCACTTGTTGATGATGCGCTTCGCGTTGCAGTAGCCGGTTCTTCAGCGCCGCTTCCCAGCAAATCTCGCGCAAAGGCATCCGTTGTTGTCTTCGCTGGCGGGAAATTTTGGGTTGTAGATGCGGGTCCGGAATCTGTTGAGAATCTGGTTCTTTGGGGCATTCCGCTGTCTGAAATCGGGGGAGTACTGCTTACCCACTTTCATTCCGACCACATTGGTGATCTCGGTGAACTGCAGCTCCAGACCTGGGCTGGTGGTCGCAGGGAAAAACTTGCCGTCTATGGCGGTCCCGGTGTCGATCATGTTGTCGAAGGGTTCAACAGAGCCTACGATTTGGATCAGGGTTATCGCACTGCCCATCACGGCGAAGAGGTGATGCCTTCTACGACCTGGGGAATGGTTGCGCACACCGTTACTCTTGATGGTCCCGCGACTCGGGCAAAGGATCGCACTGCATTGGTTTATGATGACGGGTCACTTCGGATCACTGCAATCGAAGTTAACCATGCGCCGATCGAACCTGCTTATGCATTCCGTTTTGATTACAAAGGACGTTCTGCTGTCATCACCGGAGATTTGACGTACCACCGGCCGCTTATTGCGAGTGCTATGAATGCGGATGTGCTCGTTTCAGAAGCGATCTCACGTACTATGACACATTCACTCGAAGATGCTGCCCATGCGGTCGGCCGTGACCGTACGTCTGCGATCATGCATGATGTTCAGGACTACCATATCTCTCCTGAAGAGGCTGCGCAAATTGCGAATGACGCGGACGTCAAGCTGCTTGTGTACTATCACTTGCTTCCGGCTCCGGACGGTTTCCTTGCCCGCCGCTTGTTCTCTAACGGCGTCAATGATGTCAGAAAAGGGGACTGGACAATGGCCGAAGACGGCAGCCTCTACACCCTTCCACTCGGTTCGGATAACGTCCGCATCGGTCGCATTGAATAAAGAGGAGAGTGATGAAAACGAACCGGTCGATCTGCGAGAAGTTAGCGCGCGATCGACCGGAAAAGATGACGTACTTCCCGGTGATGCAAGTTTTAGCAAGAATGCTTTTGTGAATAATTTATTGAAGAACATTCTGTGATCTGAAAGAACTCTCTTTGTCTCAAGAAAGTTGCTCCCCCAACAGGACGTTCTTAGAACTTTTGAGGGATTCATTAAGTATATTTTAGCTGCTTGACTATCTCAGGGTATGAGATCCACCACATGCGTTTCGCAACTGGACTCTCGAATTTGCCGCTTGAGATTCTTTTGCCGAAACATAAATCCCAGGATCATGCTTCGCAAGTATGACCTCCTGATTGTGACAAGAGTAACAATCGGTGGTTGATTGAAAGTGACCGTCAATGGGGCAAAAATAAAAGTCTTTCATAAAAGCACTCAATCTTGTAAGGTTTGGTATAACTTATAGTTATACCAAACCAACTACGACTCGCTTAGTCCTGTTTTTACCATAAATTCCTTCTGCTTTTAGGTCGATAATATTGAGATGAAGATTAGATATGCATATCTGCCGTGTGGCGGCAGGCTTCTCTCATAAGAACGAGTCGGGAAATAGGAGAATGTCCTTTGCCTATGAGTATGGACCGTGCATCCGCAGTCAACATGCCCCAGTCATCTATGAGTGGTTCAACTAATGTGCAGAAACAGCGACAACATCGCTGGGTGTCATGGTGCATCTACCTGATTTCCATTTGCCTGCTCACTTGGTTATTTGTTGATGGAGCGTCATATTATTTGACTCCTTATAATGAACGGCCATTTCACCCGGACTATCGCGAACTTCGTCCGGCCGGGTCACGCGGACTTATGTTTGGAATAATCGGAGCGAGCATGATGGTACTCATGCTTATTTATTCGGTCAGAAAACGGACGAAGGCACTTGGCGGCAAAATCCCGCTTCGGAGCATGCTCAATGTCCACATATACTGCGGGATCATAGGCCCGCTCTTTATTGTGCTGCATACATCGTTCAAAGTTCAGGGATTAGTTGCCGTCAGTTTCTGGTCCATGGTTGCGGTTGCCTTAAGCGGTTTCTTCGGTCGGTATCTTTATTCGCAGATTCCAAGAAACATCCAGGGAAATGAGCTTGGCCTGAAAGAAATCGAACAGGAAAGCACAGCGATGACGAAGACTCTTAAAACTCGCTTCAATCTTGATGATCCGATCCTTCAACAGATAGAATCGATCTTCTCACGAGAGTTAATTCACACCCAGCGCGGCACCATCAGGTCTATCGTGACTCTCATGTTCGATGATCTTATTCGACCATTCACGCGACGAAGTCTTTGGAGAAAGCTGCGAAGAATAATCATCTTACCCAAGTTGCAATTCCAGGATTTGTTTGAACTATCTTTCAAGCGGACGCTTTTGCGGAGGCGACTTGCCGCCCTGGCGAATGTTCAAAAGCTCTTTCACTACTGGCATGTTATCCATAAACCGTTCGCGATTATTATGTATCTCATTATGTTTGTGCATATCGGCGTTGCCTTATGGATGGGGTACGCTTGGTTCAACTGAATACAGGTTCAACATGAACTTTCGGAATATCGGAGTTCTGGTCATGATGTTGCTTTTGTCTGAAGTAGCAGTCGTACAGGCACAACTCTCGCCGGGTGAATTGCACAAATCGCATGCCTTTCTGGACGGCGTTGAGAATTGTACTAAGTGCCATGGCACCGATCAAAAATTGGTAGCAGACAATTGCCTCAAATGCCATGCGACTATCGGCGAAGAGCTTGTATCTCAAACCGGGCTGCATGGAAAACAGCAATATAAAGACTGTCAGCTCTGTCATGTCGAGCATCATGGGCGCGACTTTGCTCTGATTCACTGGAAAGAAGGGGAATTGAATTTTGATCACTCGCTTACCGGCTATAGGCTGGAAGGGAAGCATGCATCAATTGATTGCCGATCCTGTCATCAAAAGAAGCTCCTTGTTGCGGCGTCGAAGCTGTTAGAACAAAAAATCACTCTCGCAAAAACCTTTCTGGGCTTGAGCAACGAATGCAAGAACTGCCACTTTGATGAACATCGCGGACAATTGAATGAAACCTGCGGCAACTGCCATTCAAGTGATGACTGGAAACCGACGAAAGGGTTTGATCATGCAAAGACAGTATTTCCATTGGTCGGAAAGCATGCAGATGTTTTCTGCGCAAAGTGCCATCTCACGCAATCGGATGGTTCAACATCAGATGACGGGCAGTTCGCTAAATTCACTAAAATAGCGCATGATCAGTGCACCGACTGCCATACCGACGTACACAACGGAAAGCTCGGAGCAAACTGCATGAATTGCCACAGTGTGGATGGCTGGCATGTTGCCAACCGAGCCGAATTCGATCATAGCAAAACGAGATATCCGCTTAACGGAAAACATGCGGCGGTTGCTTGCGATAAATGCCATATCCCGGGAAAAGAGCGAGGGAAACTGAAGTTTGAAAAATGTCAGGATTGCCACGCCGATTTTCACAAGGGAGAGTTTGCCTCAAGAAATTCAAAAGGAGCCTGTGAGGAATGCCACACGGTCGGCGGATTTTCTCCTTCACTGTTTACCATTGCGCTGCATGAGGAGAGCAAGTATCCGTTGCGTGGCGCACATCAGGCCGTTCCCTGCATAGCTTGCCATGTTGAGCCGACCAAGGGAACACAAAAGAAAAATCTTCATTTCGAATTTGCATCGACACAGTGCTTCGCTTGTCACAAAGACCCGCACCGGGGAGAAGTTACTAAATATGTCGATGAAAGCGGATGCGAGTTCTGTCACAGCGTAGATAGCTGGCAGCTTATTAACTTTGCTCATGGCATAACAAAGTTTGGGCTTGAGGGTAAGCATGCTGATGTCTCCTGTAGAAAATGCCATACCTCTGACATGAATGGCCTGTCACAACTAACTTTTGTAAGCGCGCTGGAGGATTGTCAGAGTTGTCATACCGATACTCATGCCGGACAGTTCGCTTCCAACGATGTGGGAGGCGCTGATTGTCAGCGATGCCATTCACCGAGATCATGGAAACAACTTACGTTTGAACATAACCGCGATTCCAAATTCAAACTTGAAGGGGCGCATCAGAAGGTCCCATGTACTAAGTGCCATACGCAAAGAACAGAACAAGAACCTCGGACTATAGTATACAAACCGCTTGCGATAACCTGCGCTTCCTGCCATGGAACCAATAACCTCATGGACAAAGAGAAGGAATCATGAGAAAGTTACTTTTGTTCATTCCAGTGATGATGCTTGTCGGTACCGGCGTTATTCTCAGTCAGTCGTCAACGACCAACCCGCATGGCAATCTGAAATGGGATTGTCAGGACTGCCATACGTCGGAATCATGGTCGTCATTGCGAAAGTATATAGCGTTTGATCATGACGAAACCGGATTTCATCTGACCGGAGCTCATGAAACGGCGAATTGCATCGGCTGTCACAAGAGTCTCGAATTCAGCCATGTCGGTGTTGCCTGTGTCGATTGTCATACTGATCAACATGAGGGACAACTTGGTCTCGCCTGTCAGAACTGCCATACTCCCCGGAATTGGGAGAACCGGAAAGACATATTGGAACTACATGCACAGAAGGGTTTCGCGTTGACTGGAGTGCATGCCGTCGCCGATTGCGAGTCATGTCATCGTGGAAGCTCGAGTCAGGATTATGCCGGAACGCCGATGAATTGCATCGACTGTCATACCACCGAATTTACCGCTACTACCAATCCGAGCCACACTCTCGCCGGATTTCAAACTGATTGTCAGCAGTGTCATCATACGGCTTCAGGAACATGGCAAAATGCAACATACGCTCATACCGCTCTATTCCCATTGACAGGTGGTCACCGTATCACCGACTGTAATTCCTGTCATGCTACAACCTATGCCGGTATAGCCACTGATTGCTACGCTTGTCATAGTTCGGAGTTCGCAGCTACCAGCGATCCGGATCATGAACAGGGAGGCTTCGATCATGATTGTGCGCTCTGCCACAATACAAACCGATGGGAACCGGCAAACTTTGACCACAGCGTGAGCGGTTTCCCGTTAACTGGTCGTCACGTTTCAGTTTCCTGTAATTCCTGTCACGCTTCCGGTTATACAGGAACGCCATCGGATTGCTATGCTTGTCATCAATCCGACTTTCAGAATGCTTCTGATCCGAACCATGTGCAGGCAAACTTTGATCAGGACTGCACAAGTTGTCACTCTACGAATGGCTGGACGCCATCCTCGTTCGAACATAACAACACAAGCTTTCCGCTCACAGGCCGGCATGTGACTGCTTCCTGTATATCCTGCCATGCATTTGGCTACTCCGGAACGCAGTCAGCTTGTTTCGCCTGCCATCAGTCTGATTACGACGGCACCACTGATCCGAATCATGTCTCTGCTAATTTCCCGAATGATTGCCTGAGTTGCCACACAACATCAGGCTGGACGCCTTCGACTTGGGATCATGATGCACAATACTTTCCAATTTATTCAGGCACACACAGAAATGAGTGGAACGATTGTTCCGACTGTCATGTGCAGCCTGCAAATTATGCAGTTTTCGAATGTATTGATTGCCACCAGCATTCACGAACTGAAACGGACAATCATCACAATGAGGTTAACAACTACCAGTATCTAAGTACCGCTTGCTATAGCTGTCATCCGAGAGGTACCCACTGATGCGCAAGGTACGTTTCCTGTTTCTCTTGGCCTCTCTGACACTTTTCGTCGGTGCAAACTCTTTTGGTGGATCGACCTTTGTGATAAAATACATTTCAGCAGAGAATGTTTATCTCAACGGCGGTAAAGCGGATGGCCTTAAGGTTGGTGACCGACTTACTGTAGGCTGCGGCGTGGACTGTTCGTGTGAGTTAGAAATAGTCTTTGTAGCGGATCATTCTGCTTCCTGCAAGATGTTGACACAACCTTGCGATCTTATTGCAGGGGATAAAGCAATGTTATCATACTCTGTTCCAGCAGATACGGTGGCTCTACCAGTCATTTCAGTAGATTCAGCCCTGCCTCCGAAAACTGCTCCTGAACGAGCGCTGTCGTCAATTAGCTATGCAGATCAACCGATTGCGCATTTGTCCGGCAGCATGTTCTTACAGTATTACACGATCGACGATCGGAATTCTTCAAATCTTGATTTCTCGCAATTGACCGGGCGGCTTTCAATGAAAGCGCGCCATCTCTTTGGACAGCCGTTGACTTTAGGGATACGAACACGCGGAAGGTATGACCAGCGCCAACGGGAATTTGGGGAGGTGCCGCAGAAAGGTTGGGTGAACCGGGTTTGGGAATTATCGCTCAGTTATGATGATCCCCGTTCGCGAATCAGTTTCCAGGCCGGAAGAATATCACCTCGTCGAATCGGAAGCGCCGGTTATCTCGATGGAGCACTCTTGGAGACACGAGTTACCGAGAATTTTAGGATCGGATTTTTCGGCGGTATCGAACCGAAGTGGGCGTATGCGGATGGTGTATTATCGATGAACAAGACCGGTGCATATGTTACGGTTCTAAGAGGGGAACCGGGCAAAGCATACCTTGAACAAAGTATTGCCGGCGTTGGAGAGTATTTTGCCGGAACGGTCAGCAGAGAGCTTCTCATATCACAGGGAAGAATACAAACAGGAAATCGGTGGAGCCTGTTTCACACAATCGAATTTGATATTAACCGGAGTTGGCGCAAAGACAAGACCGACAAGTCGCTCTCTCTTTCGAGTCTCTACATGGTCAGCTATTATAGATTCAGTTCGGCCATTCGTTTTGGTCTTAGCTATGATAATCGCACCAATTACTGGACGCTTGAAACGAGATCATTGGTCGATAGCATATTCGACGACCGCCTTCGGCAGGGGGCTCGCGCACAGCTCGATCTCAGACTTCCCCTGCGTGTGCAAACATCCTATTCTTTTGGATTTCGCGAACGGGAGGGTGATTCTGATCCTACCCTCACTCATTCTGTCTATGTTAACCGGTCAGGACTTATTCGAAGAACAATCACCGCAAGTGTTCAATGGAGTTCGTTTGACGGCCCGTTTGAACAGGGGAGGAATTATTCGGCGCAGGTTGGTGACTACTTGCTGCCTCAGGTATATGCGTCAGTGTCGTATGGCGGCTATGAGTATGGTCTTACGACTGAAAATGTCTGGCGTCGAAATCACAGGATTTCATTATCAACACAGGTCGATTTTGCTCGTCGCTATTCTCTCAGCGGCTCAATCGAATTCGACAATGGGGATGATCTGAAGGGAACGCGATTCTTAACCGAGCTTGGCTATCGGTTCTAAGAATTCCTGTACAAACAGAAAAGCATATGGAACAATTACTCATCTGGATAGCGGTCGCGATTGTCATTCTTATCATAATCATCCCGTATTTTTTTCAGTTTCGAAAGCAGCAGAAAGTTGTCGCTGAGCGAAAGAAGGAAGCTCAGGCAATGGGGTTCGATCGTCCCCGCGCGCAATATCCAATGGTTGACCGTGCTGTTTGCATCGGTTGCGGTGCCTGCGTGGAAGCATGTCCGGAAGGGGACGTGCTTGGGGTAGTATGGGGTATTGCCGAAGTTATCAATGGGGAGCGTTGTGTTGGCCATGGCCACTGCGAAAAAGCATGTCCGGTTGGTGCGCTAAAAGTCGGTCTGGGTGATATAACCAGCCGTCCGGATATCCCGATGCTTAACAGCAGCTATGAAACAAATGTGCCTGGATTGTTTATCGTCGGCGAGCTTGGTGGTATCTCACTCATACGGAACGCTATTTCACAAGGCCAAACAGCAGTCGAAGCAATTGCTTCTCGTTGCCGAGGCAACTCCAATGAATCAATCACTGATGTCATGGTTGTCGGCGCTGGGCCAGCGGGCCTTTCCGCTGCTCTTACTGCTATTCAACACAAGCTCTCATATGTCTTCATTGATGAACGTGAAGTTGGCGGTGCGATTCTGCACTATCCGAGAAAGAAGCTGGTGATGACCCAGCCGGTGCAGATTCCATTGTATGGATGGTTTCGGGAAACTGAGTATTCGAAGGAGTATCTCATGGAAACATGGGACACAATTATTAGGCAATTCGGAATCAAGATACGCACGAATGAAAGACTCGAAACAATCCAACAGTTGGGAGATCTGTTTGAAGTGCATACTTCAAATGGCGTCTATATGTCGAGACATGTCGTTCTCGCTTTAGGTCGGAGAGGTACACCCCGAAAATTGGAAGTGCCGGGAGAGGAATCTTCAAAGGTTCTGTACACTCTGATAGATACTCGCTCGTATCAGGGGAAACAGATGCTTGTCGTGGGAGGAGGCGATAGCGCTGTTGAAGCAGCCGTCGGTCTTGCAAAACAGAAGGGAAATACCGTCACGATTTCATATCGTAAGAACAGTTTCTTCCGGGTAAAGAAAAAAAATGAAGACGCAATCAATAAGTTCATCGCTGAAGGGAAAGTTGTCCCGATTTTTGATTCGCAGGTCACAGAAATTCGTGAGAGATGTGTTGCTTTAGAAACAAAACAAGGGATTCAGGAAATCCCCAACGACTTTGTACTCGTGCAAATTGGTGGTATTCCACCGTTCGAGCTCTTGCGAAGTATGGGTATTGCTTTTGGCGGCGAAAGTCGCAGCTTGCACGAACAGGCCCTACCGTTGCTGACATAACCCCTGTATCTGCTTACTATATATGTAGTTGAAATTCAATTGCTCCCGAGGCAGGACTCGAACCTGCGACCCGCTGATTAACAGTCAGCTGCTCTA
>CAYXJN010000006.1:0-319681 GCA_964464605.1 uncultured Ignavibacteriales bacterium
ATTTAGCGGGGCAGGAGGCCGGTTTGCATGTCTCGACTGATACCGGAACCTCATGGACAAAAGTTCCGATCGATCTGGCTGATACAACCTTAACGAATAAACGGAATGTCGTGCATGCGCTGGCATCATTGGGAGATACGCTTTGGGTCGGTACCGATTCCGGATTGGTCACCCTCTTTTTAGATCCCGTCGGTGCGATTGATTCTTCCCGTTTCCATGTATTCGCTGAGAGTGCGACAAGCGGAGCGCGGGTTATACGCGTACGTACACAAGTGTACGGCACTGATTCGCTCGCGGTTTGGACAGTGAACCGTGCATTAACAGGAGCAGGAGAACCGATTATCGCTCGCTCGTTTGGTTTCCGTGATACGAGTTTCACGCATTTGCGGGTCGGGGCGCTTTCCCGCGATATTAATTTTCTCGGTGATTCCGCGTTCGTTGTCGGTGGGGCGACCGGTGTGCTTTACGGCGACGTTGCCGGACAGGAATTGTCGTTACAATACGATGTCGAAGAAAAGCGCGGCACGGTTGTGGTCGATTCTCTGACCGGCGATACCGTAACTTTCATGGCAGTGCACGGTGACACGATACTGCTCGGCGCACGAAAAGGATTTGCCCGTTCGCTTAACCGCGGATCATCATGGGATATTACCCGTATCAATCAGGATTCACTCGGCGCCGATGCGGTGCTTCGTTACGATAACTCAATTTTCGGTATCACCGGCGACTGGTTTCCGACGCTTGGCATTCAGGAGTTGCCGACGGATACGGTTGCTCGCGTGTGGACGGCATCACGGCGCGCCTTTGACGGTACCGACGGCATAATCGTCGGCGCGCAGCTTGATTTGATTCTGACTGACACACTGGGCAATCCGCTCGATACCGTTCCGACTCGTGTATGGAAAACAGCGTACGATGAAACATTCGCCTGGAATTTCGCCTTTCACGGAGATACGACCTTCGCCGCAACCGATAACGGATTATTGTATACGACATTTGCGCCGACCAATGATTCAATTTTTATCGACAGTGAGGTTGAATGGGATACGGTAACTCTGCTTGACTCGGCAGGGGTCCCCTTGGTGTTACCCGGAACAGCAGTCTATTCAGTCCGCGCGATTCCACCTTATCTGTGGGTCGGAACGGGTGACCGGACGATCCGGATGGATTTGAATACGTTCGATAACCAGGTCGCCTATGCGAAAACCGATACGAAATCCGCTGATGATGAAGTCTATGCCTTCCCGGCTCCGTATTCACACGGACGGGATTTAGCCATCGACTTCCGTTTCGTGCTGGATGCGCCTGATGAAGTGACGATTGAAGTATACGACTTTGCAATGAATCTGGTAAAACGGGTCGCAGACAATTATGCCTTGCCGGCCGGTAATTATCCCGGCAGCGGCAGTGAGCGTATAACCTGGGACGGACTCAACGGCGAAGGTGAAAAAGTCGCTGTTGGCGTCTATTATTTTAAAGTCGTTCTTTCCGGCGGAGAAACTCGCTGGGGGAAATTGGCAATCATTCCGTAAGCGAAGGAACCTATGAATTTTCGACAGATACGATTACTCGCGAGTACAGCTTTACTGCTGTTGCCTGTTTCCCTGTTAGCTGAGGATGAAAAAGGTGGTTCGGCCGGTTCGTTCTGGCAAGTGCCGTTAGGCGCGCGCCCGGCTGCTATGGGTGGCGCCTATATCTCCGTGGCTGATGACGGCGCAGGTACATTCTATAATCCTGCCGGTTCAGGCGGCATACAGCATCCTTTGTTTGGCGCATCCTATCGATTCATGCAGCTCGATCGCAGTATCGGCTATGTCCACGGCATGTTTCCGGTGCGAGGTGAAGCGGTAATCGGGTTTGGCTGGCTGTACGCTTCATCCGGAAAACTCACTGCGCGCGATGCTGACGGTGATCCACTTGGATTTGATCTCGGCATGGACAATCATGATTTCTTTATTACCTTCGCCAAGCGGTTTGAGAAGTATCTGTCGCTCGGTATCCGGATGAGCTATTTGTATTCCCGCTTTGCGGAAATGTCATCTTCATCGGTCGGATTTGATGTTGGCTCGGTGCTGTATCTCAGCCAGTTTTTCGACCGTGAAAAACGAGAAACGATGGCGATTCAGGATATTCAGGCCGGAATAGTTGTTCGCAGAATCGAATCGAATTACCGCTGGAACAATGAAAAGTATCTTTTTGAGCATGTCGGCGCCGAAATTTCCAATGAACAGGAAGACAAGGTGCCGCTCGAAGGAGGGCTGGGGTTGTCCGCCCGATTTCTTGAACGAAAGCTTTTGCTCTCGACTGATTTTGTGGTAAAAGAAAAAATCGGCCCACGTTTCCATGCCGGTGCGGAATATCTAATCGCTTCGCAGTTTGCCCTGCGCGGTGGATTTTCCGACGGCAGCCTTACCACCGGAGCGGGATACGTGTTCAAAGTGAAAGACCGCAACTTCGCAATCGATTATGCCTTCATTACCGATAAAGCGGATGAAGGATTGGAACATTTGTTTTCGATTGATCTGCAGTTCTAAAAAAGTATGAAACGATTCGCTGCTCTATTGCTCTTGTTTATCGCACCGTCAGTGATAGCGATTGACGGGCTTCCGTTGATGAAGCTCGATGTCTTCGCGCGTCCTGCGGGCATGGCCGGTGCATTCACGGCGATGCATGCCGATCCTGCGGCTGCCGTGTACAATCCAGCCGGTGCAACGGGAATGACTTCATTCGGCGCAGCGCTTGGGCATGTGCGGTATTGGGATAATATCCGTTTGGAGTCAGCCTATATCGGGATGAGTCTTTCCCCGAAATCTTTTTTTCATTTCGGCATTCGCTATGCGGCGGACAATGACCTTGAAGCACGGGATTTGACCCCATCCGCCGAACCGGACGCCTTATTCAGCGCCAACACCGCTTCTTTAAATGGCGGTATTGCCCTGCAGATATCACCAAAGATATCTGCCGGACTCGGACTCGGCTTTTACTATGATAAAATCGAAGGATGGCATGGTTCAGCGTTTTCAGTGAATGCCGGTGTGCAGGCTGCTCCGATGCCGCATCTGCGTTTGGGAGCCTCAGTGCTGAACCTGGGGCCGTCGTATCAATTAGTAAAGCCGGGTGACGTTAACTCCCGCGATATCGACCAGCCGCTTACCGTTCGTGTCGGCGGTTCGTATGAGTATCAGCGCTTGCTTGGCGCGCTCGATATCGTGATGGTCGATGATGAAGCACGTGTTTTGGTCGGAGCGGAAGGTAAAATTCATCCGAGTCTCACGCTGCGAGCCGGATACCTGCTCAATCATGACACCCGCAATTTTACGGCCGGTACAACTATTTCCTGGCGTAATTTCGGACTCAGCTATGCGATTGCTCCGTATAAAGCGGATCTCGGTTTGACGCACTTGTTCACGCTCTCAACGGCGTTGTAATCAATATGGCCGATTCGGTCAGTATCACTCCGGCGCACGAATCACATCATATTCCAGAAATCAAAACGCTCTTTCTTGAGTATGCGCAATCGTTAAACTTTTCACTCTGTTTTCAAGGGTTCGATAAAGAATTAGACGGGTTGCCCGGTTACTACGCGCCGCCGCGCGGCGCATTGTTGGCGGCGAAGGTAGGGGATGCCTACGCCGGGTGTATTGCTCTCAGGCCGCTTGAAGAAAATATCTGCGAAATGAAACGATTATTCGTGCGAAACCAGTTTCGCGGATTGCAAATCGGTAAAAAACTCGCTGTAACGATTTTGGAGGAGGGCAGTCGGTTGGGGTACGAAAAAATGCGGTTGGATACTGTACCGATTATGCAGCCTGCAATTGCGCTTTACCGTTCACTCGGTTTTGTCGAGATACCGCCGTATTGCGAAAATCCGGTAGACGGAGCGTTGTATATGGAAATCAGACTTTGATTCGCTGAGCGATAATACCGACCGCTTTGGCGAGTGCGCGGCCGCGATGGCTGATTTGATTTTTTTCTTCAAGCGTCAGTTCTGAAAATCGTTTTCCGGGCGTGGGGGAGTAAAAGACCGGGTCATAACCGAAGCCTTTATCTCCGACTATATCTTCAGTTATATATCCTTCCGAAACGCCATCAGCATAGTCGACTTCCTGTTCATTCCAGCAGATTGCAATCACACAGCGGAACCGGGCGGTACGTTGCTCTTTTGGGATGCTCTGCATTTCCTGAATCAACTTGCGGCAGTTATCAGCGTAGGTGACATTTTCTCCGGCATAGCGGGAAGAATAGACACCCGGTGCGCCGTTTAAGGCATCAACCTCAAGTCCGCTGTCATCACTGAGAGCAGGTAGTTTGAATGCCTGATAAATTGCTTTCGCTTTTATCAGTGCGTTTTCACGCAGGGTCGTGCCGGTTTCTTCCGGGTCGGGGAAATTCTCGAAATCATCCTTGGTCTTGATAACGATAGGAAGCGATGATAGCGCAGAACGAATTTCCTTAACTTTATCTCTGTTATTGGTGGCAAGAATAATAGTGTGCACGAAAGCCTGCGGATTAGTAACGGGTGATATCGATTCGGGCGATATTGTCGACGATTTGCCCTAAAAACCGGGTGGCAACCTGTGAGAATTTTTCCGGTACATCGCTGACATAAAAACGATGCTGCGAAAGCGGGATCTGTTTGGAATCGCTTTGCAGAAGATTACATGCGGCCAGTTTCTGTTTTACTTCGCGGGCGGTTTCCTCACCGCTGTCGATAAGGGTGACATGGTCTCCCATAACATCCTGAATCACCTGACGCAATAGCGGATAGTGCGTGCAGCCGAGCACGAGGGTATCGATATCGACCTCCTGCATGGTACGTAAATAATCCCGCGCGATTAAAAAGGTTGCATCTTTGTCGATGTACCCTTCCTCTGCAAGCGGCACAAAAAGGGGACAGGCGAGGGAGAAGACTTTCAAGTCAGGCTTGATTTCATGAATCGTACGGGCATAGGCATTGGAATTGATTGTCGCATGTGTTCCGATAACGCCGATCCGGCCGTTTTTTGTTTTGTTTGCAGCGGCGCGTGCGCCCGGTTCGATTACGCCGATCATTTCGACCGGGGATTCTTTGCTGACTTCATCGAAAGCAACCGATGAAACCGTGTTACAGGCGCAGATGATATACTTCACCTTTTGTTCAGCCAGAAAGGCAACATCCTGACGGGTGAAGGCGGTAATAATTTCTTTAGAGCGGCCGCCATAGGGATACCGGCCGACATCCCCAAAATAGATGACATGCTCCTGCGGCAGCTGTTTAAACAGCTCTTTGGCGACCGTTAAACCGCCGACGCCGGAATCGAATATGCCGATTGGGGCAGAGGTAGTCATGCCGGTCTATTCGTAGGTTTTCTTGAATTGTTTAATCGCATCATAAATGGCCTGGGCTAAACTTTGCTGATAGGCCTGAGAATTCAAAACTTTTTCTTCGTTCCGGTTGGTGATAAATCCGGACTCGATAAGTACGGAGGGCATGAACACTTTGTTCAGCACGAAAAATCCTGCCTGGTCGACCCCGCGGTTGCGAACGGGAAGAGAACGCATTTTCCGTTCGAGCATCATGGCGAATTTTTCCGATTCATCCTGAAACTCGGTCATGAGCATTTCATTCAGAATATGCGAAACCGGGTCTAAACTGCTGTCTTTGCTTTCAGCCTGCTGATGCTGCAGGAGTGAATTTTGCTCCCTGAGGAAAAAGCTGTTTTCAAATTGCTCGGCGGCTCGCGCAGAGTCGTTCTTTGCAGGAGCCAGAAAAAACACGTTCCAGCCGCGTGCAGCGGACTTTGGTGAAGCATTAGCGTGAATCGAAACAAACAGGTCAGCCCCGGCATTGTTCGCGATATCGGCCCGCTCCTGCAGGGAAACTGTTTTGTCCCGGTCGCGAGTCATAATGACTTTGAAGTCAGAATCAGCGCGTAACAGTTTGGCGAGCTCTTTGGCGATAGCAAGCGTAACATCCTTCTCTCGTTTTTTCCCCGGACCGATAGCGCCGTAATCAACTCCGCCATGGCCAGCATCGACGATGATAACATCGATAACTTTATCAACCGACAGCGACGGCGGCGTAGCGGCCGGTGGTGGGGAGATAGTCGGCGGTGTGTAGTTTTCGTCGACGAAAGAAATCTGAATTGTCGGCGGATCCTGTTGTAACGTGTGATGCCATTTTTTGATGTTTTGTTTCATCCGCATCGAAATCTGGCCGGTTGAACCCTGCTGGTGCACTTTTAGATCAAACAGATATCGTTTATCCATACGCGCTAATACCTGTTTAGCGTTTATTTGCGCATCACGGATAGAAACATTCAGCCAGTTTCCTTCGGTGATGAATACATCATATACGCGCGGTTCACTCAACGCGATTTCGACAAGCAGACCGTTCGCTTTTGCGGCAATGCCGATATCCGGCACCGTGTAATTTTTTTGACTGCTGCGGTCGAGCCGGGCTTCTTCACCTTTGACCTGTGATGTGAGTACCGCATTAGACGGAGCTGCCGCCTTATCTTTAAAGAATGGGAGAAAGGTTTCGGTGGGGAGAAACAGCTGGCCATCCCGCAGACAGGCGACGTAGACAAAGTTGTACCCTTTATCATCCTTGAAAAAGTAGGGAGAACCGACTAAGAAGCGGAGTTTCAGGCTGTCATCGGTATAAGTGATAGTATAGCCGACTTTTTCCCAGTCGAGTATACCGCCCATGGTGGTCGCCATTTGTGAGAATGAAAAATATTCGACGCCGTTGGTATCGATAATCTCAACGATTTCACTCAGCCCGCCCAAGGTAATCTGCTTTTCTTTCGCAACCGAAAGCAACGGCAGCATGAGAGATATAAAAACTGTATAGACAACTACACGCAGTCGAGAGAGCATTATCTTCCTTTACGCAGAACCCGTTGAATGCGCCGTTTGGCGTCTGCCTCGGCGATCGAGCTCCGTTTATCAAATTCCTTTTTACCGCGCCCCACACCAAGTTCCACTTTGGCGACTTTCCCTTTGAAGTATATCATAAGCGGAACAATCGTCATTCCTTTTTGTTCGGTGGCTGCAAATAACTTTCTGATTTCCTTTTTATGCAAGAGCAAACGACGCGGCCGGTCCGGGTCATGGTTCTCGTGTGCGCTCATTTTGTACGGGGTAATATTCAAATTGCGAAGAAACACTTCACCGTTGCTGATTGCGGCGTATGAATCGGAGAGATTGACTTTCCCGTCCCGAAGCGATTTGACCTCGGTTCCGACCAATGCAATTCCTGCTTCATACTTATCTGTAATCTCGTACAGATGGAATGCTTTTCGGTTTCGTACAACGATATGAATTTCCGGTTTTTCAGCCATAAGCTGTAACAATAGGACTTCCTGTTCCCATAGGCAACGAAAATCGGTATATCTTCTTGCAGGAGTATGAGTTATATGGAGTTACCGGAAAGCCGCCCATCAAACCGCTTTCTTTTTACCGGATAGCCTTTCCCGCCAAAATGACCGTCGGTTCGGTATAGGAAAGGGACTAAACATTTTTTCGCGGTCTGCCGATATGATTGGTGAGGGTAAAAGACCCGTAACGAGGCCAAGGAGAAAGGCGTAACAGGATATGTCGTACAAGATTCAGATAGCGGGCGCCAAGATTTTAGTCATCGATGATGAACCTGAGATCACGGAAATTGTCGAAGCGTTTCTTACCGAAGCCGGATATAAAGTTCAGGTCGAAAATAATCCGCAGAATTCATTCGAAGCCGCCGGCTCATTCAAACCGGATATTATTCTCTTGGATATCATGATGCCGGGCGCTGACGGGTATGATATCTGCGCGAAATTCAAAAACAATCCACAGTTCAGCAATACGCCGATCATTTTCCTGACCGGAAAAGACCGGAACGACGATATGGGACGTTCATTCAAAGCGGGCGGCGATATGTTTATCAAGAAGCCGTTTTCCTGCGAACGTCTGCTTGAAATCGTCAATATCGTTCTGATGTCCGCCGGCAAACGGTGACGCCGTCACTTTAGTGCCTTCGGCCAGCTTTTCGATTTCAATTCCCTGCTAATTTATTTCAGCAATTTTTCGAACTGTTCTTCATCAAGAACAGGCACTTCCAATTTTTTTGCATCGGTCAATTTTGAGCCGGGGTCAGCTCCGCAGAGCAGATAGCTTGTCGCTTTGGAAACTGAGCCTGAGACTTTGCCGCCGTTGGCTTCAATCAGGTTCTTGAAATGATTACGCGGCTGGGAGAGAGTACCGGTAATGACAAATGTTTTCCCGGCAAAAACAGTACTCGCGACAGCCTTTTTGTATGATGGAAACTCAACGCCCCCTTTGCGCAGTTGGTCGATCAGCGCTTTGCTTTGCGGGTTGCTGAAAAACTGGTAAATGTTCCGCGCGGTAATCGGTCCGACCCCTTGAATGGCGGAGAGCTCCTCAACAGATGCTTTCTGTAAGCTTTCAAGCGTACCGAAATGTTCTGCCAACAACACCGCGACGGATTCACCGACGCCGATAATCCCGAAAGCGTAAATGCCTTTCGGCAGAATCGTTTTGCGCGCTTTGTCGATAGCATCGAGTAGATTCTGCGCCCGCTTGTCCGCCATCAAATCAAGAGTGAGAATCTGCTCTTTGGTAATATGAAACAAATCAGCAGGAGTTTTTACGATACCCCTTTCGATTGCCTGGGCCGAAAGCTTGTCGCCGAACCCTTCGACATCAAATCCACCCTTCGAAGCAAAATGCACCAGTCGTCCTTCCAATTGCGCAGGGCAGGCGGGATTCACGCAGCGATAGGCGGCTTCCCCTTCTGGGCGAATAATTTTTGAGCCGCATGATGGGCAGCTTGTCGGATACTTGACTGCTTTCGTTCCTTTCGGGCGTCGTTCGACGATGACTTCCATCACTTCCGGGATAACTTCACCTGCGCGGCGAATGACGACTGTGTCGCCGATATGGACATCCAAACGCTTCAATTCATCTTCATTGTGCATTGAGGCGTTGGAAACCGTAACGCCGGATACGCGAACCGGTTTTAATTTCGCAACAGGAGTGACTACACCGGTGCGGCCGACGGAAAACTCGACTCCTTCCAAAATCGTTTCTGCCAATTCCGCCGCGAATTTCCACGCGACCGCCCAGCGGGGCGCGCGGGAGATAGAGCCGAGAATTTCCTGATCGGCGAATCGGTTGACTTTTATGACCATGCCGTCGATTTCGTAGTCGAGCTCATTCCGTTTCTTTTCCAGTTTGATAAACTGCTTATCGGTTGCCTCGATCCCTTTGACTAAGCCGACATATTCGTTGATAAGAAATCCTTCTGATTTCAACAGCTCGATAGCTTCGTATTGCGTCGTTACTCCGGGCAACGTCGTGTCGGAAATACTATAGGCAAAAAAGATCAATGGGCGGCTTGCGGTAATTGATGAATCCAACTGCCTGAGCGATCCTGCTGCGCCGTTGCGCGGGTTGGCCAGCGGAGCTTCCCCTTTTTCTTCGAGGATTCTATTCAGCTTTTGCATTGCCGATTTTTTCATAATGACTTCGCCGCGCACTTCTAAAAGCGGATATTTTTTCGCGGCCGTCGCTGATAACCTTAACGGGATATTGCGAATCGTTTTGAGGTTGGGGGTAATGTTTTCACCCGTCTGGCCGTCACCGCGGGTTGAGCCGAGAACAAACATACCGTTTTCGTACACGAGTTCGACCGCGAGGCCGTCGAGTTTCGGTTCGGTGACATATTCGATATCCGCTGTCCGTTCTAATCCTTCCCGTACCCGGCGGTCAAACTCGGTGAATTCCTCGACAGTGGTAACTTTTTGCAATGAGAGCATCGCTTTGCGGTGCGTTACCGGTGCAAATCGTTTGGCCAGTGGCGCACCGACTCGCTGGGTTGGGGAATCCGGTGCTACGAGTTCAGGATATTCTTTTTCAAGGACTAAAAGTCGGTCATACAGGCGGTCATACTCAGCGTCTGAGATAGAGGGGGAATCTTCGACGTAATAGAGACGATTGTGGTGGTTTATTTCGGAGCGAAGTTGTTCGACTTCGGTGATTATTTTTTTCGGCGCCGTCATAATGGTACGCCGAATAAAAATCAGACAGCGGTGGCTGTCAATCGCATTGCGTGTTCGGGCTGTCGTAAACTTTCCCGAAAAGCGGCAATTTCCTGTCCGGCCAGGTCATCCTCGATGTTCGAAACCCAGAGTGAGGCTAAGGTTCGTTCCGGCGTAATTCCGGCTAATACGTGTTCGGCGATTCGCAAAAACTCACTGGCAGGGTCAGCAGTAAATTGCCATGAGATAGCTGATTTGATTTTGTTAGTGCTGACTTTCGGTTCGGCGATAGGTTTGCGGAAATCGAGCCAGCGCAAATCTGCCGCATGGGTCGGTTCCGGAACAGCAAATTGCTGGTCAACCGGCCAATGGCGGCGGGAATGATTGAATTCGATAAACATGAGGCAGCCATCCTTGTCGAACTCAAGCCGCAGTAACTCGGATTCCAAATAGGAAAAGAAATGACGGTTTCCCATAAACGCCCCGATCTGCACATAGAGCGCTTCCTCTTCCAATTGATAAAAACCCCGACCGGGGGTAATCTGTCCGGTCGGGGGAGCGATAAGCAATTTAGGGGAAATGAGGGTCACGACTAACGGAGGTCTTTCATCCGTTCCCGAGACTGCTCGGCTTCGAGCGTATTCGGAAATTCATCGACAATGCGCTGGAAGGTTTTCTTCGCATCCGCCTTTTTCCCGAGTTCCTGCTGTGAACGTCCCAGTTTGTACAACGATTTGGAAGTGAGTTCGGAACTCTTGTATTGATTCAATACAATATCGAACTCAGCAATCGCTTCATCGTACTTTTCAAGGGCGTAAAAGCTTTCACCGATCCAGTAATGGGCATTTTTAGCCAGATTGTGTTTTTCACAGCTGGTTAAAAAGGTGCGGAATCCGGTAATCGCTTTTTCGTATTCACCCCGTCTGACTAAGATGAATGATTCATCGTAAGAATTTGCGCAGTCGCTTGCTGCCTGTCCGGACATTCCGGCGCTGGCATCTGAGGCTCCCGGCGATGATTTCAGCGTGTCAGGTTTTGTGGAGCGGGGGACACGGCGGAGATCGTCGATTTTCTGCAGCAGATCATTGTAGTTAGCCAAAAGGGAACTTATCTGACGCTGGAGATCCTCAACCGTCATGTTCAAATCATTGCGCAGCTTTTTCGATTCAAGTGATTCCAGAGCCAGAGTGGAGTCCATGCGGGCTACCCGATCAAGAATCTCTTTATTCTGCGCCTGGACGACTTTGACTTCATCCTTGATTTCATTCGCCTGCCGCGGTGTGACACAGCCGGAGAAAATAAATGCCGCCACGGAAAACGTGGCGGCAGTGGTTAGCATGATTCGTGATGTCATAGCGTTACCCCTTCGGGTTACTGAGACACGATCTTAAATTCAGCGCGGCGGTTTTTCGACCAGGCGGTTTCGCTTGCACCCATTTCAACCGGGCGTTCTTTGCCGTAGGAGATGATCGAAAGTCTGGCCGGATCGATACCGAGACCGGTCAGGTAATCCATCGTTGCGCGGGCGCGTTTTTCGCCGAGCACCAAGTTGTATTCGATCGTGCCGCGTTCATCGCAATGTCCTTCGATTTTGACCACCACTTTCGAGAACTGTTTCAACAATTCGTAGTTGGCGTCAAGCGCAGCTTTTGCGTCTGAACGAAGATTGTATTTATCATAATCGAAATAGACAGTAGCCAATTGACCTTCCTTGAGATCAGTATCGGTCATAGCTGGGGGCGGTTCAACTGGTTTAGTTTCAGGCTGTGTTTGCGTCGTTACCGGTGGCGGAGTAGTTCCGATGTTATCCTTTTTCGGACCACAGCCATAGAATCCTATACCCGCAATCAGTAGTGCTGAGATAAGAAGCAAATGTTTCTTCATTGTTTAGTCTCCTCTATACAATCCATGTTATTTTTCAACGCCATATCGTATATGGCAAGCTACGCCTGCCTGCAAACGTGGTCAATAAAAAACAGCCTATAATAATGCCGCTTTTACGGCTTATACACGAAGGGGTTAGCGGGGTGCCCGTTTAACTGACAGAAAATTTACGGCATAGGTGACCAGACCGGATTCGAAGCATCCCCTTTTTGCAGGATACGCCGCGGATTACGGCCGGTTATATCGATTACGAAAATATCCCGCGGTCCGAAGCGATTCGAGGAATAGACAATATGTTTTCCGTCAGGGGCGAGATGCGGGTTTTCATTCTGTCCGAGATCGGTTAATACGCGATAACTTCCACCGGATGTATCAACCGTGGCGACATCAAACCTTCCCCGTTCCGAACGGGTCACGAATACGACACGATCACCCCGATGCGACCAAAACGGAGAATCGTTGTACCGTCCTTCATTCGTGATACGACGCAGATTCTGCCCGTACGTGTCCATCAAATAGACTTGCGGGAATCCGGTGCGGTCAGAAGTAAACGCGATAGCGCGTCCATCCGGCGACCAGCTTGGGCTGGTGTCGATAGAGCGGTGGTCGGTCAACCTACGAATAACTTTGCCGTCGGTGCCGAGTAAGTAAATTTCTGCATTACCATCTTTGGTTAGTACGCAGGCGATCATTGAGCCATCCGGCGAAATCGCGGGTGCGGTTACCATACCGGGGAATTTTGCGACTTGTGCAACCTTTTTTGTCGCAATGTCGACTTTGTAGAGACTCGGATCCCCTTTCAGATAGGTGACGAAATAAATCGATTTACCATCGGGACTGAAGGTCGGGGAAAGGGTGATAGAGCCGAGATTGGTTAGCTGTTGTTCGTTGCTGCCGTCGAAATCAGCGATGAACAATTCTTTCGCTTTGCCGATCTGACGGATATAGGCGATTTTCGTTCGGAAAATTCCTAATTCCCCGGTGAGCGCTTTGACAACGGCGTTGGCGACATCGTGAGCAATTTCACGCCAATAGGTTCTGGTTTGTTCAATGACTCCTTTATCGATCTCCTGCCCGGTGTTGGTTTCAAACAATCGCCAGCGAACGCGCAGTCCGAGGCCGGGAAATTCCGTTTCAAGCCGTACCAGATATTGCGCACCGAGCCGTTTCCAGCCCATGTAATTCAATTCTTTCAGTTCATAGGTTCGCATATAAAAGGTATCCGCGATGACCAGATCAAAATCGGCATGGAAATCGAGATCATAGCGGATAATTTGCGATGCGAAATTCATAATCGTCGAGTCGGCGGCGCCTATCGGTGTGGTGCCGACATAGCGCATATCTTCAACCGCAATTTTCCGCGGTTCAACTATTCCCGTTCTGATCGTATCAAAGAAAATATTGCGCCCTTCACCGCTGTATTGGGCATAGGATGAAGTAGTTAAAGTCACCGTAATAAGAAAAGAAAGCATACTAATCAATCGCATGTTTTGCTCCGGTTAATGAGATGCTGGATCATAAGACAAGGGAACAGTAATACCTATATCTTCTTCTGAATAATCACGCGGGAGAGGAGGAAACGGGGAAGAAAGTTCAACGGCCGACAGACAGACATCATCGAACTCCTGTATGCCGGACGACTCGAGAACTTTTACATCATACACCCGTCCCGATTTCAAAACGCGAAGCGAGATCGTACATACGAGTTTACCGTCATACGCGACAGTGTTCCGGAAATTACTTTCAATTTTCGATCGCACTTCAATAAACCACCAATCACCTTTGAACGTGGCATTATCAACGGTCATTCCTTTGAGGGCGGCATTGGCGCCATTTGCTTCGCCGGATTGCTTGTCCGCTGTTGCACTGTCATTTTGCTTGGCATCTTTCGCGGTCGGTTTGGCTTGTTTCTTTTCTTTCGGCTTCGGTTTGTCGACAGCTACTTTTTTTGCGGTCGGTTTGGGTGGATCAACCGGTACGGTTTGTTTCTGTTCAGCCGGTTTGGGTGGGGCAATCGGCGCCGGTTCCGGTTTGGCCGGGAGGGAAGCAAGCGTAACCTTGACAACTTCGTCGTAGTTGATCTTCTGCTTGGTGCCGAACGAGGCGGCTGTGAGCAGAATAAGAACTATTCCGGCGTGCAGTGCGAATGAATAGGCAATTCCACGACCCATGAGTCCCTCATCGCGAGGCAGCCCCGCGTTTCTTTTCTGAATGAGCCGTTACTAATCCGATCTGTTCTATACCCATCTCTTTGAGTTTTCCGATAACGCCGATAACCGATGCGTACATCACGCTTGAATCAGCACGAAGATAGACCGCTTCTGTTTGCTTCGCTTTCATTTCTTTTTTCAAGGCTGCGTCGAAAGCATCGAGCTTCGCCCAGACATCATTGATATAAATGCCGCCTTTTTTGTCGATGGTGAGCACGATTCCCTCCTGCTCATCGGTGGTTTTGGCGGCGGTCGTTTGGGGCAGGTCGATTTCAATTCCTGATTGTAATAAAGGGGCAGAAATCATGAAGATAATCAACAGCACAAGTACAACGTCGACCAGATTGGCGATATTGATATCGGCCATCGCATGATAACTGCGTGAGCGCGGACGACGGATCATCGGTTCTCCTTCTTCGCGCGCGTCAGAAATTCTAAAATGAAGTTGTTGCTGGCATCACTGAGGGATTTCATCCGGGCATTCGCCCAGTTGTAAGCCATCACCGCCGGAATAGCGGCGCCAAGACCTACGATTGTAGCAAGCAATGCCTCGGCAATACCGGGAGCGACGATAGCAAGTGATGCGGAGCCGCGTTCGCCGATTGACCAGAAGGCATCCATAATTCCGACAACCGTTCCCAAAAGACCCAAAAAGGGAGCGGAATTAGCGGTGGTGGCCAACAGCACTACCTGTTTTTCCAGACGGCCGAGTTCTTCCACTTCCGCTTTTTCCATTGTCATTTCGACGATTTCGAAATCTTCATCGTTCAAATGGACGACCTGTCCCTGCTGCGGGTTAGTGTTGCGGGCTTCGCTGAGTTCCGATAACTGTGTGAATCCGGCTAAAAAGATTCGGGATATCATCGAGCGGGTTTGCGTTCTGGCGGCGTTGACATTTTCACCGAGGCGACGGGAACGGGAGAAGGCATACCAGAAGGTTTTGTTATCCGCTTCGACACTTTTGAATTGCCGCCATTTGTTGAAAATAACTCCCCAGGAAAGCACGGACATTGCCGCGAGAATAATAAGAATTACCAGCCCGAACGAGGAGGTTTCGCTGATAATCTGCCACACCGAAAGGGTAATGACCGGGGTTGAACTTAGCTCCATATCGTTTTGTACACCTATCCGTTGTTGCAGGTTACTGAATTACTACACCTTATACAGGGTATTCTTCCCAAAGCCGTCAAAAACTACGCCCGAAGGGCAAAAAGGGTCAACAAAAACAGGCACAACAGATTTGGGAGTTTTTAAGATGAAATTCTGTCTGTCCGTGAGTATGTTCGAAGTATGCGGAAAATGCTCTTAATTATCGCCTATGCTGCGGTGAGTGTTACGCTTGTTTCCTGCAGCAAAGAGAAAAAGGAAGAAGATAAAGTTCCGGAAAAAATCAAGCAGGAAGAGTTGAAAGATACGACCCGGCTTGATTCCGCAAAAACAGATGATCAGTAAAGATCGTCGGGGAATTGGACTTGTATGTTCGCTGTTTTTCCGGGATAAATCGTGATCGGAATACTCAGGGTATCATTCGTCGGGATATGAATTACCCGAAGCGTTCGGTTTCCCATCGGCAATCCAGAAAAACTGAATACACCGTATTTATCCGGGTGAACAGTTGAGGTTGTTGACGCGCCTGATCCGTTCGGATAGGTAATCACGACATTGATCGAATCTTTATGGGTCGTTCCCGGTGTGGTGCTGTTGGCGTCGACAACCGTTCCGCTTATGGTATTAGACAGTAACGGCGTGCTGCTGGCGGCAAATGGTTTATCGATATTCGTTCCGGAGCCGGTCGAACGAATAGCAGTACCGACAATCGTGTATGCCGTGCCCCACGCATCTTTTTTATATGAAGCGGTATCACCTCCGGTAGAAACATACGGACCATTCCAGGTTGCGTATCCCCCCGGATTAGTTGCCAGATTAGCCAGACTGCTCGGTATCGCGCCGACATCACCCACATAACCGAAATCAGCGCGTGTTCCTTCACTGTATGAATTAGGGTTGCCGACAATCGCTGCCGCCAATTGATCCAACTCCTGTTTGGTCGCTTCCTGTTTCGCCGTTTCCACTGTCGTTCCCAATTGACGGGTGGCAACGGCGGCAAGAATGCCGACCACAACAATCGTAATGATCAATTCCACAAGAGTGAAGCCGCGCTCTGAGTGTATCTGTTTCATGCCATTACCAATAGTTTGATGAAAGTTTGAACTGGTTCGTTGTTGCCGTTCCCGGTTCAATGCAAATCGTTCGTTTGAGCGTATCGCCGGCGGGGGCGTAGATAACTTGCAAACTGTGATTTCCGATGGGAATGGAATCGAGCGAAAAATAGCCGCCTAAATCCGGGTTGGTCGTTTTGGTTGTTGTACTGCCGGAACCGTTCGGAATCGTGAGTCTGAGCGTAATCGAATCTTTGTACACGGTTCCGGGCGGCGTACCGGAAAGATCGGTAACGATTCCGGAGAAACTGTTGTATAACAGATAACTTCGTGATTCCGTGATATTGCGCTGGATAATAGACCCTGATCCGTTTGAACGAATGAAATTGGAATCGAAATAATACACGTACAAGGTTCCCCACGCGTCCCGTTTATAATCATCGCTGATCTGCGTGAGTTGATTGTCGACGTACGGCCCTTTCCATGTTGTATAGCTTCCCGGATTGCTGGCCAGCGCGTCCAAATTAGCAGGCATCGCGCCGACATCACCGACATATCCAAAGTCAGCCCGTGTTCCGTTATTGCGGAGCGTGGGATTTCCGGCGACAGCGAAGGCGAGTCTGTCCATTTCCTGACGGGTGCTTTCAACTTTTGCCGATTCGACCATGCGTGTCCCGGTCTGCATACCTACTCCAATTAGCACACCCGCAATTATTAGCACGATGAGCATTTCGACCATCGTAAATCCATTTTGTGAGCGAAAGAATCTGCTTTGTGTCATCTTATGGGCCATAGTTCACCGTTACATACACTTGTGTCAGACGGAACTCTCCGGGACCGCCTTCTTTCAGGTCGCACCCGGCCTGAATATTCGCAATGTCAGGCCATGTCCAATCTCCACCTGTAGCTGGATTGGTAGTCCATGTGTTAGAGTAATTGGCGTACGAACCGGATAAGTTGCTGGTTGAACTTGTATATTCGGCCGCGCCGACATACAGTTTTATCCGGATACTGCCGTTATTGCTGGCATGACGCGCGCGGCAAGTTACCACAACCGATGTAATCGTGCATGATGCCACAGCAGTGTCAGTGAGCGAGAACAGCTCTGTCTCA
This sequence comes from uncultured Ignavibacteriales bacterium, assembly GCA_964464605.1. Lineage (GTDB taxonomy): Bacteria > Zixibacteria > MSB-5A5 > GN15 > FEB-12 > CAYXJN01. Next base: position 17,389 of record CAYXJN010000006.1, read on the forward strand.
AAATTTCCGCTATTATCGTAGAGGTAGGTGCCTTCGGCGTCGGCGCTTGTTTCATCAACGCATTGATAATGTGAAGCGCAGCCGGATGCGCTGGCGAACTCGCTGATGGCCCCATTTCCATTGGGGCGAATGACAACTGAGCCGGCCGTACAGCTACCGGAGGTAGTCGCGTAGAAATGCTGTGTGGCAAACTTAATCGAAACTCCCGGATCATTCTGATGATGAGGCATAACCGGGTAGTACAGTTCAGCGGTGTCATTTGCCGGAGTATATACGGCGCGAACACGGCGTATACCGGCGGGAATCGAATCAAGTGTGAACTGGCCGGATGAATTCGGTTTGTATGATTTCACCACTGTTCCTGAGACACCGGAAGGGACATCGATAAGTATTTTCACGGAATCATATTTCACGGCGCCCGGGGTTGCACCCGCTATATCGGTGACGGTTCCGGTAACGGTATTTCGCAAATAATCAGCAGTAGTGTTGGCGATTTTCTTGGTAATAGTTGACCCGCTTCCGGTAGAGGTAATCGTGTTGCCGCCGCTGTACGAGTATGCCGTTCCCCACGCATCCAAAAGATAGGAGAGTGTATCCTGCGTATGTTCAATCAGCAGATACGGCCCACTCCAAGTCGGGCGACTGCCGACATTAGTGCGAAGCGCGTTGAGACTTGCCGGGAAGGTGCCGACATCACCGACATAGCCAAAATCAGAGCGCACTCCATTGGCGGTCTGTTCAGGATTCCCAACGATGGCATCAGCAAGTTGCTCCATTTCCCGCTCGGTATCAGCGCGGCGAATATCATCAAGCGATGACGTCATTGACTGCATCACCACCGCGAGGGCAATAGCGATGGCGACCAATACCACTGTCAATTCTATCAGACTAAAGCCATTTTCTGTTTGTAGTCGTTTCATCATGTTACCAATGGTAGTACACCGTCATCCACACCTGCGTACAGCGTCCGGATTCATATATTTCGACTCCGGCCTCAGCGGCATCTACCTCTGTCCATGTCCATGCCGATCCGGTGTTCGGATTGGTTGTGTATTTGGTTGTGAAAAGGGTGAATGAGGTATAGGAGTTCAGATTAATCGTCGTTCCGTGATACGTATTGCTGTGCGTGCGCAAGGCGGTTCGAATGGTTTGACCACTGGCTGTGCGTCGAGTGTTCATCGTAATGATCACGCTATCGATTGTCCCCTGCCCGACAGCGTGATTTTGCATTTGGTATAAATCCAGTTTCGTTGAGTTGTTGGTCGAACGAACGTATTCACCGTCGCCATCGGAAGCGACTTCATCGACACAATCCCAATTGTAGGTGCATGAACCACCATTCGTTAATTGAGTCGTTGTTCCATCCGCCATTGGGTAAAGCGACTCACTATTAATGCCGTTGTACGCGGTTTCCGTCCAGCCGGAACGCCGGATTTGCACTTGCGCGACATACATGTTACCCGGGTCGATATTCACGACTCGTTTCAGCGTGTCGTGCGTTTTTGAATAGATGACTCTCATGCTGTGCAATCCGATGGGAATCGAATCAAACTGGATATAGCCATCGGCATCCGAATAATCAGTTTTGGTCGTCGTACTGCCGCTTCCGCTGGGAATGGTGATGATGGCTTTCACGGAATCTTTGTACGTGGTTCCGGGAGGGTATCCGTTGGAATCGATAACATTCATGCGAATGGAATTACGCAGCAGGTCATCTAAACTCGCCCCGAAATTACGGGTGATCGATGAACCTCCTCCCGTAGAAGCAATCGTCACGCCGCTTGATGCATAGGTGAGTGTTGTGCCCCAGGCGTCTTTCGTGATTGACGCGCTCGTACCGGCGGCATCAGAAGAAAACTCATCCCGCACATATGGCCCTTTCCATGTACTGTAGCCGGGATTGGTTACCAGACTTGTGAGGGAAGAAGGCAGCGAACCGACATCGCCGATATAGCCGTAATCAGTACGTACACCGCCGGAGATTGCGTTCGGATTGCCCGAAATTGCATAAGCGAGCCGTTCCAGTTTTTGAGTAGTTTCTTCGGTGCGCTGAACATCGATACTTTTGTTCATCGATTTCATTGCAACAGCGGCGATGATGCCGATGATGATTAAGACCACCAGCATTTCGATGAGACTGTAGCCGCTTTTGCGGGTCAATTTTCGCTGCGGCCGGGCCGCTTTGTTCCAATACTCCATTATCGATAGAGTATCGGTAAAAACCAGAAAAGCTTGAGCCGGAAAATCAGGGCAAGTCGTGAAATATCAGTGACTTACGAGGACGGGGGGTGATCGACGACCGTTAGAAGGTCTCGTCGAAAGGGGATTTTACTTCGGGGATTCGAACGATGATATCTTTGGTGACCCGTGCCTGACAGGATAAACGGGAGGTATCAGTAAGTCCTTCTGCTTCATCCAGCATGTCCATTTCATCTTCGGTGACTTCATTCATCGAATCGAAACCTTCTTCGACAATGACATGGCAGGTGGAACAGGCGCAGTTGCCGCCGCAGTTATGATTGATTTTGATGTTGTTGTCGAGGGCCGCATCTAAAATCGGCGTTCCGGATTCTACTTCGACAACTTTGTTTATCGGGAGAAAGGTTATCTTAGGCACTTAGTTTTCCTCTGTCTGTTTCTTATCGCGGGGAACACGAAATACCACGACGTTGTCATGTTCGTTACCATAACGCACTGACTGTGCATAGGGGGCCAGTTTTCCGGTGAAATACATAAAAACCCATGGAGGGATAATCGCGACCGAACAGCCGCGAACCAACACTTTTTTCCCGGAGAATTGTGCCCAGTCGTAGCTGTCCGCTTTGGCGAGAAAGGCATCTTCCATAAACATCCCGTCGGACAAAAAGTCTTTGGGATCTAAAACGTCGAAGGTCATTCCTTAGCAGCTAAAGGATGATCCGCATCCGCAGGAGCGTTTCGCTTTCGGATTGGAAAAGTTAAATCCGCCGCCGAGCATTCCGCCTTTGTAATCGAGCGTCGTACCGGCCAAGTACATGAGCGCTTTCAATTCGACGATGACTTTCAATCCGTCGAAATCGAATTCACGGTCGAACTGACCTTTTTCGGTATCGAAACCCATCGAATAGGACATACCGGAACAACCTCCGGAGGAGACACCTAAACGAAGGTAGAGGTTTTCCTCTTTTTCCTGCGTTAACAGGCGTTTGACTTCATCTATAGCCGCCGGAGTCAGGAAAATAACTTGGTCGGTCGGGGTCTGTTGCGGTTGCGTCTGTGTTTCAGCCATGGCTGTATATAACTCCTGTGTTTAACAATCTCACCTGTCTATTGACATCTGACAATTTAGCGGTTTTTGAGTTCCAGGCAACGATTTTCAACGGCTTTACCAAAGAAACGAATAACCGTATAATGTATTGGTATAAAAAGACTTAGTTGGTTAAATCAGTGAGAGAATTAGAAGGCGGCAGGGCCGTCTTGCGTTTGGAGGGGTTTACGCTATATTCACTTGGGAGGACGCTTCGGTCACCCGCTCAAGATATTTTGACCCCACGCAGAACGAACGGCCTCAAGACGTGTTTAAAGAGCTTATTGCTATTGGTAATGTTATAGAAGGAGCTGTGTGATGATTGATTTTAACGATAAACAGTACAAAGTGAAGGTCGGTCTGGCCGAGATGCTCAAAGGTGGGGTCATCATGGATGTCACAACCGCCGAGCAGGCGAAGATCGCCGAGGATGCCGGTGCCGCAGCCGTTATGGCGCTTGAACGAGTCCCTTCGGATATTCGTGCCGAGGGTGGCGTTGCTCGTATGGCTGATCTGGATGTTATCGATAAAATCAAACGCGCAGTGACGATTCCGGTAATGGCGAAATGCCGTATCGGTCACACTGCCGAGGCGCAGGTTTTGGAATCATTGGAAATAGATTTCATCGACGAATCTGAAGTGCTTACTCCGGCTGATAACAAATTCCACGTCAACAAATGGCCGTTTAAGGTTCCGTTCGTGTGCGGTTGCCGCAATTTCGGAGAGGCGCTTCGCCGTATTTCCGAAGGTGCAGCGATGATTCGCACCAAAGGGGAAGCGGGAACAGGCGATGTGTCTGAAGCGGTCAAGCATCTCCGCGAAATCAACGGTGTGATGAAAACGCTGACGGTGATGAGTGAAGAAGAGCTGTTCGGCGTAGCCAAAGATTATCAGGTTTCAATCGATATCGTTCGCATGGTAGCCAAAACCGGTAAGCTACCGGTTCCGAATTTCGCAGCGGGTGGCGTTGCTACTCCGGCCGATGCGGCACTCGTGATGCAGCTTGGCGCTGAAGCCGTGTTTGTCGGTTCAGGTATTTTCAAATCGGATACGCCGGAAAAATACGCCCGCGCTATTGTGTCAGCTACTACGCATCATAAAGATGCCGGTATTGTTGCCGAAGCATCCCGTGGTTTAGGCAGCGCGATGAAAGGCATTCAGGCGCACACGATTCCTGCCGAGAAACTGCTGCAGGTACGGTGATGCCCGCTGCGGAAAAAAAGATTCTAACCGCAAAGCACATCATTGCTGACCTTGAAAAATTAGCGGACCCGCGGGCGGTCGAAGTTTGGAAAAAAATGGGGATGCCGACTGACAAATATCTCGGCGTCAATCTTACCAAACTTCGCACTTATGCCAACCGGATGAAAAAGAATCATGCCCTTGTTCTTGATCTGTGGGCGACGGGCGTACACGATGCCCGACTGCTTGCTACCTTTATTGAAAAGACAGGTGAGGCCACCGAAGAGCAGCTTGATAGCTGGGTAAATGAAGCTGAGTTTTTTGATTTAACCGATAAAATCGCGCAAAATATTGTTCCACGTACCCTATTTGCCGGATCGCTTATGAAAAAATGGCTTAAAAGCAAGAAGGAGTATGTGCGCCGCACCGGCTGGATGACTGTTTCTTTCTGGGGTTGTCAAACCAATGAATTGTCTGAAGATGAATTATCGTACTATCTTGGAAAAATAGAAAAAGAGATTCATGCCGAGCAGAACTGGGTGAAAGAAGCGATGAATATGACGCTTATAAATATTGGCGGTCGAAGCAAAGCACTCAATTCTCAGGCACGGCAGACAGTCAAACGGATCGGAAAAATTGATGTCAACTACGGCGACACCTCCTGCAAACTCCCCGATGCAATGGCGTATTTAAGTCGGTAAAGAATTAGCCATCAGGAGTAGAGTTCTTAGCTGTATCTTAAATAATATCAATATGATAGAATTATTCTCGGGGTTCATCGGTGCGATTTTAGGGGCGGGGGTTTCTTTGCTTGCAACTTGGTGGGCTAATAAGCACATATCTAAAGAAAGATTGAAAGACAGAGAACATGAAACGCGACTTGCTTTAGTCCCCAAGATGTTTGATGCACTGAACTTTGCAAAAGGTGCTGTGGGAGAGTTGAATAGATTAAGGTTGGTCTATGGGGACGTAAAGTCAATAAATCACAGTGAGGATGAACATCTTAGAGCAGATAGTCGTTGGAACGATTTTGTCGATTTGAAAAATAAGGTTGATGCACATTTTCATGAAATTTCTTACTACTTGCCTTCTGATGTGCGAGGAAAGTTTGATGATTTTTCACGTCTTGTGTCTAACAGAATTAGTGGGCAGCGTGGTGGCATGAACGTTCCGCCTGATATTAGCGCTCAAGATGATAAGCAATTTGTGGAGTTGCGTATCCTTATTGATAGCGTTGCTGAAGATTTTACAAATCGGTATAATTTCTACGTTACTGTCAATTAAAGCTTGAATCGAGGAACCCACAGCAAGCTGTGGGCGACCCATAGCTGGGTCTTTCATGTAAGCCTGAAATCATTCATACCCAATACAGCGAAATAAGGGGCAGATAGCCCCTCTCCAAAAAACTATTTGACAAATCCGGCCGAAACCTTTAAAATCCGCCATCGTAACTGAACCAATAAACCCTGTAACCCGCTTTTAGGAGAGCTTAAGATGATGCCAGTATATTTTGTTTGCACTGCTGCAACGCTGCTTCCGGTCCGTGGCGGGGAGAGGTCTGTCTATTTCTCTGAATGAAATAGCTGAAATGTGAAACCTCGACCCGTTGGACCGCAAGTTCGACGGGTTTTTTTATGCCTGTCGTTCGAAATGATTGACTTTGACCTAAAAAAAATGGCATGAACACAAAGAGAAAATGAGACTGATATGACTGGTTTATATGATGATGAAAAAGTAACGGCCGAAGAGAAAGCGATAAGCGCCAAAGTCGCCTTTGCAAGCCTCTGGCCGCATTTCGCCCGACATAAAGGGAAGCTGCTGTATTGCCTTACCCTGCTATTGATCGTCACCGGACTTTCGATCTGGTGGCCGATTTTGGTGCAGCGCGGCTTAGACAGCAATATCAAGAACAGTGATCTGAAGGGGTTGCTCATCACTGTCGGTTTGATCGCAATCATGCAGGTGATCGTGTTGATTCTGCAGTATGTACAGCGCATCAAAATCGAAGAGGTCGGGCAGGATGTCATGCTCGTTTTACGGCAGGGATTGTTCAATCATCTCTTGTCCTTGGACAGCGACTATTTTGGGAAACATCCGGTCGGACGGTTAATGGCGCGCGTGGAGTCTGACACAGAAGCATTGCGGACATTTTTTACCAATACCGCGCTGATTTTGATCGGTGATTTCCTTTTGATTGCAGGTATTGTCACTGCCATGTTCGTATATAGCTGGAAACTGACCTTAGTGGTTGGCGCAGTCGTACCGGTTATTCTGACAATTACCTATATCTATGAACGGCTGACTACGCCGCGCTTTTTGGCTATTCGCAAGAATATGGCGGAAGTGACCGCGACATTGACTGAGTTTTTACAGGGGATGTCGATCGTGCAGATATTCAATCGCGGTGATTATGCCCGCGGTCGAGTGTGGGAGGCATCACGCAAAAAATTCCGGAACGATGCCTTCGCGCATATCGGCGTTACCGCCTATTTCAATGTCGTGTTTTTCTTTGAGCAGCTGGCTATCGGTCTTGCGTTGTATTTCGCCGGAAACTGGATTGCCGCCGGAGAGATGACGGTCGGAACCTTTTCACTCTTCATGATTTTTATCTGGAAGGCATTCGAGCCGATCTGGCGCGCTTCGGAACAGTTGTCGCAAATCCAGCGGGCAATCGCGGGTGCAAAACGGGTCTATGCGCTGTTCGGCGAAAAATCGAAACTGCCTGATCCTGAAGAACCGGTAAAGCTGGAACGGATCACCAAAGGGATTCGGTTCGAGAACGTCTGGTTCTCATACACTGAAGATGAAAACTGGGTGCTCAAGGATGCGACCTTCGATGTTCCGGTTGGAAAGCGAATCGCCCTTGCCGGTGTAACCGGTGGTGGAAAGTCGACTGTGATTGCGCTTTTGCTTCGTTTGTATGAACCGCAGCGTGGGACGATTACGATTGATGGCATCGACATACGTAACTTTTCCAAAGCGGATCTGCGCCGTCACTTTGCCTTGGTGTTGCAGGATATCTTCCTGTTCCCTGACACGGTGCGCGCGAATATCGCGCTTGAATCGACGCATCTGACGGATGACGACATTATCGCCGCTGCGAAAACGGTGGAGGCGCATCGCTTTATCGAGCGGTTGCCGGATGGCTATAAAACAATGGTCTCTGAAAAGGGATCGAATTTCAGCCGGGGAGAGCGGCAGTTGTTGTCCTTTGCCCGCGCTTTAGTGCGGAATCCGGAAGTGCTGTTGTTGGATGAAGCGACGTCATCGGTCGATCCGGCTACGGAACGGCTGATTCAAAATTCGCTCAAGAAACTGATGGAAGGCCGCACCGCGATAATTATCGCGCACCGGTTATCCACGATTCTTGATGTCGATCAGATTTTAGTGATTCGCCGCGGCGAAATTGTCGAGCGCGGCACTCACAGTGAACTGCTTTTGCTGGACGGCTACTATGCGAAGCTGTTCCACTTGCAGTTCAAACATTTGGTGAAAGCAGAAACTACTCATGTCGGATAAAATAAAATATCTGTGGACCCATTATCGCGGCCACTGGTACGTGCTGTCGGTGCTCATTTTTATGACGCCGATACAAACCGTATTTAAGGTGACGGTTCCGCGGTTGATTGAGTTCGTTATCGACTTCGTGAAAACAGGTCAGGTGCCGGCCAATGAAATGGCGCAATGGCTGAATGTCATGGGTGCGGCTTTCGGATTTTCGACGATTGAAACGTTCGCCTGGTCGTTTATCATTCTTGCACTGGTCTCATCGGCTATGTACGCCTTTTTCCAGTGCCATCGAGCCTGGATGAACTGTCGGTTGGAATGGTCGTTCCGTCAGGGCGCGTTCGACAAGCTCACCGAAAAAGGTCCGAACTTTTTTAACAAGTTCAGAACCGGCGATATTATTACGCGCTTGACCGATGACGTGGCCGACAAACTTTCCTGGTTTGCCTGCTCGGGAATTTTCCGCTTCTATGAAGCATTGATCGTCGTCCTGTTCACGGTAGCGATGATGGTCGCGATTGACCCCTGGCTGACGCTTTGGTCGGCGGGGCCGCTGCCGATTTTGATTCTTATCTTTTTCAAAAGCGCATCAACGCTGGATAAGCGGTATGACGCGCTGCAAGGGAAGATATCGGCAGTAAGCGATATCAAAGAAGCGAGTTTTTCCGGTATCCGGGTGGTGAAAGCCTATGTTCAGGAACATGCGCAAAAAGTGAAGTTTCTGGCAGCGGCCAAAAACCGACGGGATGCGGAAATCGAAGCTATCAAATCGACGATGATTGTCGAATCTTTGTACCAATACGTCTGGCAATTCGGCATTTTAATTGTACTGTTGGCCGGCGGTTATCGCGTCGTGGAAGGAACGCTGAGTTTGGGCAGCTTGGTAGTATTTATCTACTACGTTGGCAACTTGGTATTCCCGATGTTCGATATCGGACAGTTTTTAGTTAAGTCACGGCAGTCTGCCGTGTCGATCGATCGTTTGAGTGAACTCGAAAAGTTTCCGGCAATGGTCACAGACAATGGTCATGCTAACGGTTCGGTGCCGAGTACCACAGAAATTCGGTTCGACCGGGTCAGTTTCGGTTTTGACGGCAGCGATCGGAAGATTGTCGATGAAGTATCGTTGTCGGTCAAGCCGGGACAAACAGTTGCAGTGGTCGGCAAAGTCGGCGCCGGAAAGAGCTGGTTGGTGAATTTGATACCGAGGCTGGTAGATCCAAAAGCCGGTTCAGTTACTATCGATGGTCAGGATATTCGGGAAATGCGTCTTGCGCAGATTCGCGGATTGGTCGGCTATGTGCCGCAGGAGCCGGTTTTGTTCAGCGACACGGTGAGGAATAATATCCTGTTCGGGCGAGGCAATATCTCGGATGCATCGGTCGATTGGGCAATTGAGGTGTCGCAGTTGAAAGAGGATATTGATACGTTCCCGAAAGGGCTGAACACGCCTATCGGGACGCACGGTATGTCGATTTCCGGCGGCCAAAAACAGCGGCTTGCATTGGCCAGAGCACTGGTCAGTCAGCCGAGGATTTTGATACTGGACGACTGTACATCGGCTCTTGATTCCCGCACTGAGGCGAAACTCTGGGAACGGCTGCACGAGGTTATGCCGGGTATGACGGCTATTTTAATCACCCATCGCCCAGATACGCTGGAGCGGGTAGACCGGATATTTGTGCTGGAAGATGGCCGAATCACCGAATCCGGTACCCATGCCGAGCTGATGGCCTCAGACGGTCATTATGCCGATATGTACAAGCGGTACCGCCTCGAAGAGGAAGTCAGCTAAGCCATTCTTACTAGTAATTTTGCCCCGCTCAAGCCAGTTTTGAGCGGGGCTTTTTTTCGGTAAAAAGCCTCAACCAAATTGCCGGTGGTGTGTACAAAAGGCATGGAAAGATTGGGAATGATTCGGTCTGCAGTTTGGGCAGAACCGCAGGTAACCGTACAGAATTCACAGGAAGTAGAATCAGAGCCGCAAGGCGTTCCGGTGCGCAAAGTAACCGTACCAATGGCGTTTTCTGGCGGAGGCAAGCAGGGGTTCAATCGTGCATTGCTCGATAAGCTGTTTGCCGCGTTCACTGAATCCGGTATGCGGACGGAACAGGTACCGAGCAAATTAACCATTCGCTCGCTCAAACAGATGGCGCAGTCGATTCGCACGTCCGAGTCTGTTTACCTTCCGTTTCTTACTATTGCCTACCCATCCGTAGCTATTACGTGCGCTGCCGTGTTAGGGCGCTTTTACAAAAAGCCGGTCATAATCCATCTGATAAATCAGGAGTATTCACGCCGTTCCTTTACCGGACGGTTCCGTCTGATGCTTTTCAAGCAGATGGCGGATAGGGTGATTTTTACCACGTCAGAACGGAATGGCACGCTGATCGATAAAGAAATCTCCGCTGATTTTATCGCACCGGTTACCGAACAGACGGGTAAAGAAAAAGAGCTGCAGCCGCGAATTGCGGTACTTTTGGAAAAAGAATCACTTCCTGCACTGGTGGTCGTGGTAAAAGCATTTGCTGCCGTGAAGCAAAAATACCCGCGTGCAGAATTAGTGCTGTTGTATGATCCGCATGACAAGCTGGCGGTAGCAACGGTGGAAGAACATGCTAATACTCCTGGCATCCTGCTTGTTGAATCATCAACATGTTTGTCTTTGTCGGATACGCCGGTATCTGCTGATATGGTGCTTGATTTCACTGCCTTAAGCGGTGACCGCACCGCACTGTTGACCGCATTAGCCGAAGGAATTTCGGTCATATCATTTCAATCGCCGGATTCAATGCCGATTGTTACCGACAATGTCGAAGGCGCAGTTACCCTGCGGCTGGATCGCTCATTTTTAGCCGGTCGGATTATCCGGATGATCGAACATCCGGAAACCGCGGCCGCAATGTCGCGCGAGGCGATTCGCCTGGCGCGCCGGTTTTCACCTTCTCATTTTGCCCAATCGTACCGAAATGTAATCGGCTCCATCCGCGCTTAGTATCTTTTCTCCCACAGTTTAATCACCGTAAAAACTTGTCCGCTTATCGCCCCGGCGATATACTCACCGGCAACGAATGAATACTTTTGCAAGAACAGACTCACCGTATTTAGTCGCCGTCGGTATGCCGGTGCTGAACGAGGCCCGGTATATCGGTCAGACGCTTGCGCAATTACTCGAGCAGGACTTTCCGATGGAGAAAGTGGAAGTAGTTATCGGCGATGGCGGCTCTACCGATGGAACTCGTGAAATTGTCGAAACATTTCAGGGAAAATTCGGATCGCTCAAAATTGCTGATAACGTCGCGAGGCTGCCGTCGAGCGGCAGAAATGTCGGCGTGAAGCATACCACTGCGCCCTATTTTCTCGTGCTGGATGGGCACTGCTACATTCCGAATCGGAAACTCTTACAACAGATGGTCGAGATATTCGAACGCACCAAAGCGGATTGTTTGTGTCGTCCGCAGCCGTTGAACCCGCCGGATATTTCCGAATTTCAAACGGCGGTCGCACTCTGTCGTGATTCGGCGTTGGGGCACAAGCCGGGATCAGAGATATACGCGAACTATGAAGCGGAGGTTGACCCGACCTCATCTGGTGCGATGTACCGCCGTTCCGTGTTTTCAGAGATCGGTTATTTCGATGAACGCTTCGATGCCTGCGAGGACGTTGATTTCAATTTCCGGGTTCGTCAGGCAGGATTGCGGGCGTATTTGTCCCCGAAGCTGGCGATTTTGTATTACCCGCGCGAAAACATTCGCGGGTTGTGGCGGCAGATGGGTCGCTATGGCCGGGGGAGATACAAGTTCGCGAAAAAGCATAATGAATTTTCACTCATCCAATGGTTCTCAGGCGCAGTGGTAGCCGGGTTTGTCCTGTTTGCGTTTTTGTCATTTTTCTCAGAAACGATTCTAACGCTCTTTCTATTGGCGACCGGCAGCTACTTGCTATTGGTCATACTTTTTTCGACCCATGTAGCGATGAGCAAAGGAAGAATGAGTCTAATCAGATACGGCCCGTTTATATATCCGACCATTCATTTCGGGCTTGGCTATGGGTTTTTGAAGGGGTTATGTGAGGATATTTTCGGCGGTTCCCGCTCTTCAAAGTGATTGCTGATTAGACCTGCTCAGGCTACTTTACCCCATGCCTTCTTCCTTTAGCCATAGCGCACTTGAAACATACGCCCAGTGCCCGCGCAAATACGCCTTTCAATACATAGAAAAACCGGACGTTGTTAAGGCCACGACGGTCAACGCTGCGTTAGGGCGCGTTGTGCACTCGGTTTTGGAACGATTGTACACCCACGCCCGTGACGGGAAGGTGCTCACCGAACAGGAGATGCTTGCGGCGTATCATGACGCATGGCGGTCGTACCGTGATTTGTCGAGCTTGGTTATCAAAGATTCGTTCAACGGCATGGATGATTTTATCCGCTTCGGGGAAACGGCGCTTCGGGATTATCATGCATCGTTTCAACCTTTTCAGGATGGAACCCTGCTTGGTTCGGAGATGCGGCTTTCGTTTTTGCTCCCCGGTTCTTCGTATCGGTGCAGCGTGATTATCGACCGGTTGTGGAAACGACCGGATGGTGTCGTGGAGATTTGGGATTACAAAACGACCACGCATTTGCCGCAAATGAATGACCCGACTTTTCTGCATCAGATGGGGTTGTATCAACTAGCAGTTAAAGAGCAATTCCCCCAGTTTGAACGAATCGAGTTAGTGCAATACTTTTTGCGCTTGAAAGAGGCGGTACGGCGAGTACTGACGCCGGATGAGCTTGATGAAATCGCCGAGCAGATTCGTTCGGAAATCGGTGAGGTTCGTCACGCAACGAGTTTATCTTCGTTTCCCGTAAAAGAAAATGCGCTATGCAATTGGTGCGATTATTTTGCGCTTTGTCCTGCAAAACGTCATGCGCGGATTTTGGAAGATGAAGAAGATATCACCCAAAAACCGCTTGCTGAGCGGGTGGCGGAATTGGCCGAACAGTACATTCAGATGCAGAAGAAAGAAAAAGAAGCGGGTGCCGAACTTGAACGACTCAAAGGGGAAATTGTAGAAGCGGCCGCGGAGTTAAACGCTACCAGTATCAAAGCGGTATCGGGCAATGTGAATATCTCGCAGGCGATTAAGCAGAAGTTTTTGACCAAAACAGAGGATCCAGATGCCTTTGCGCAGTTAAATGAGTTAGCGCGTGAATTAGGATGGAATGACTATTTGAAATTAGATACCAACGCGGCGATGAAAGATTTGTATGTCAAAGGACGGCTTTCACCGGAAGTGGTCGAGCGGTTAGCCCCATTTGTTCGGGTGCAGGAAGAGACACGGGTAACGGTGACGAAAAAGAAATCGAAAGATGACGAAGACGAATAAAAAAGCCTCTGAAACTCAGAGGCTTTTTTATTCGTCAGCTGTTCTGCTAACTACGTTTCATCATTTGCGAATGATAAAGGATGGGGTGATGGTCAATTTTGTGACCATGTCGGCGGTAATCGCTTCCCCTTCTTTCAAATTCAAATTACTGAAATCACCGACAGCCTGCAGCGTGTTGTTCGGATATGAGGTGCAGGTATCGATAACGAGCGGTCCCGGCTTGCCGTCTGCCGCATGCAGGAAGACAGTAACTAAACGACCTGAACCGGCATTGAGCGTATTCTTGGTGTTCTGTCCGAGATTAGCGATCATACCGAGCGTAACAACCTGAATGGCTGTGTCGCAGCGGAAGCCTTTAAACGCCCAGGCTTCGGCGCGTCCACCGGCGAACACGGCCGAATCGGCGATCAGTTTCGCTAAACCGGCGTTGTATTTTAAGGGAACAGATACGGCCTGGAGGGGGTGCTTGTTGGAGTAATTGATTCCCAAGCTCCATTGCCCCGGTTTGATTTCTGTCAAGTCGACATAGACGGTGTCATTTTTTCCGAATAGCGTATCCGCTATCTGAGCCTGTGCGGCCGTTCCCCAAAGGGTAACTACTGCACAAACGGTGAGGAGTTTCAATCGGAGGTTCATGGTCTTAATTGTCCTTACTCTATTGGTAGAAATTCGTTTCCTATTTATTGTACAGCCTACGGAACTGTTTGATCCGAGTTTTCCCAGCCCGGTTTTACGTGAGAAAGTGAGTTCTTAAAAACGTTGAAGAGTGAATCGGATTTCGCCTGATTACCCAGCCGTTCGGCGTAGATGGTTCCGGCGCGGACGATACTCTGACGGCCGGCATCCGAATCCGGAAACTTGTCGAATAGCTGCATCAACACGGCGGCGGCATCCTCCCAGCGGCGCTGCTGTTCATACAACAGCGATTTGAAGTAGAGCGCACGCGCTTCGGTCAATGAACCGCGATTACGGGTTGCGATTTCGTTGATGTATTCGTCGGCATCTTTGTACCAGGAGGCCGCTTCTTTGGTTCGGTTCATGGAATCAAGCGTTGCCGCGACATGAACGTAGCCCTGCATTGCTTCATCCGAACCTCGATAATTTTCGATCAATGAGCGGTATTCGGTAACGGCACGATCCCAGTTGTTTTCCAGTTCGAATGTCCTCGCCATGGCTAATTGTGCGGCCGGGGTCATATCGAAGAAGCGGGGATTGTTTCTCTTGATCGTGGTCAGAATGTTGCGGGCTTCCATAAAACGGCGGCCGTTCATCATGATCGAAGTCGTCTTGAATTGGATGTACGGGCGCGCTAACGAATCTTCCGGCTTTAAGGATGTGAGTATACAGTCGTAAATTTGCATCGCCCGGTCAGGCTGATTCAGTTTGTCGTTGTAAATATCAGCGATGGCGATTTGCAGTTCGATCATGCGGTCCTGCGAGTCAGCGGTCATTTGGGTCAGTTGATCGACAACTTTTTCCCATTCGGCAACGCCATCGTACAAACGGGCCAAGGCTGCGCGGCTGAGAGCAACCAAGTGCCGATGCTGGCTCATGGCCGCTAAGTCCAGATAATAGGATTCCGCTTCATGATACTGTGTGCGTGTCAGCACGGTATCACCGACTACTTGATCGTAAAACGAGAACATGTATGCGGGAAGATTGAATAGCTGCAACAGAACGTTACCGGAATCATCAAGCGGAATCGGCTTTAGTGAAAGGGCGACACGATACGACGCGAAGGCGTTTTCCCATTGCCCTTCAGCCTGGTATGCTTCACCGAGATTGACTGCCGTTACTGCGCGCTGCGATTGGTTCATGCTGACCAGATTCTGTAAATCCTGCAGCACGGCTATGCTTGTGTCATAGCGGCCGGCGGCGTAGTACATCTGTGAAACCCGGGTAGCACCCTGAATTGCGTAATAGCGAATCTCTTCATATTCGACTTTGTGGGCGATTGAATCGATTTCTTTGAGGGCATTAAAGCAGAAGGTGGTCAGTTCACGGTATTGGGTTGCCCAGCGGTGCATCGTTTCGTCGGAAACAACTTCCTGACGGTCCTCGGCTATTTGCATGTCCCGATCGACGAGGAAATACATTTTCTCGGCCTCATAGCGAAGCTTAACTGCCTCCCGATCGGCGCAGGAAAGGGTCAAAGCGGCCGCAAGAAAGAGGGGGAAATAGCTGCGAAGTGTTTTCAATTCCATCCTTGGTTAGTTATCGGCGAAGGTCGGCAATAGTCAAGTTCACTGTCGCCCTGAATATATGCCAATTCGTTACCTGCGCTCAAGCTCTTTATACCCGGCAATATGGCCGGGCGATGGAGCATTAGGGAAATAAAAAACCCCCGAAAATCGGGGGTTTTTCTGAATCTATAGCAGAATCTGCTTAGTCTTTTTTGCGGCGGCGAAGGAAGCCCGCACCAGCCAAGCCAAGACCCAGCAGGGCGATGGTGGTCGGTTCAGGAACCGCTTCGTACGTGGTCTGCATCAGGTCGTTACCGCAGGCCAGCGTGTTGTGAAGCTGGAGCTTGGAGAAGTCACCCAAGAGCGACTTGTCAAAGCGATATTCCATAACGTAGGTATCGCTCTTACCATCTTCGTACTTCGACCACTTTTTGGTCGAGGTAACAACGTTACCGAGCTTGCTGCCGGATTTGTACTTCCACGCACCAACCTGATTACGAATCGTGCTGTTGCTGTAGTAGCCACCGGTAATGTTCGGGATACCGTCCCACTTGTTAACTTTGTAGAGACCGAGAGCACCGTCTTTGGTCGTGCGGATAGCAAAACCATACTTGTCGGAGCTACCGGTTCCAATGAAGATATCGCCCAAATCGAAGCCCTGCGGGTAGCCGTGGGGCGGGGCGGTGTAACCGAAGGAGTTAGTCAGCGCGACGTAAACATACTTTTCGTCAACGGCGACCTTCAGGCCTTCCAGATCATACTCTTCACCACCGGACGGGTTGTGACCGATGCCATGCGGGTAGTTGACCGGGGACCAGTTGTTGTTGTTGTCAAACGGATTGCTTCCAAAGTTGTAGAGCGAGAAGCTGAACCCGTACGCTTGTCCGGCAACCAAAACGGCAGCCAAAACAAAGAGCAGTTTCTTTTTCATGTTAGTTCCCATGGTATTTAAAATAATGTTTTTCATACTATAATCCACGAGCTGTAAAGCACTTCCTGTGCCAAAGGAGCTTTCTGTCCAATTTTAGTCCTAAGTCATTGGTATATAATACTATTAATTTTCAATAGTTGGCTTAATATTGAGTGGAGTGAGCAATTTTCTGCATAGAATTCCCTAAGTCTATGCAGAGGTGTAGCTAAATGTTACGCAAGTAGTGAGTTACTGCCCCAATAAATCTCCTTCTTTTGCGCTGATTCTGAATGGCCGGAATTGGAAAAAGAGGTGGCGATGGGAGAAAATCTGAAACAGGAAACGGCACTGTGTAACGCCAGGTTAGTGCAGGCAAAACAGGGGAAAGGCGGTCTGGGGGTATTTGCGGAGAACGGCTCCCGACTGGTGCAGTGGTCAAGCAGAGAGATTGCAAGCAGCCAGTACCGCACGAAGCTCTACCGGTTTTTGGCTGATACTATTCCAGTTGTGAGCGCCTGTTTATGGACTTGGGTTCGGTTTGGGGCAGCGCCCGGGCAATTTGAAATCATCGAGCCGGATGCACGGTCAAAGCATAAGGCAGCGATTGATCGGTTGAATCGACTGAGCGAGCGAATAGGGATTAACCG
This sequence comes from uncultured Ignavibacteriales bacterium, assembly GCA_964464605.1. Lineage (GTDB taxonomy): Bacteria > Zixibacteria > MSB-5A5 > GN15 > FEB-12 > CAYXJN01. The sequence continues at coordinate 34,477 of CAYXJN010000006.1, forward strand.
GTTTGGTGCTCAGGTGGGGATGTCCACGTTTCTTATTGATCTGTTTACCTTTTTGTATAGGGATGGGATTGTCGGTGGTTTTCTGGTCACGGATAAAAATAGAGCGGGGGTGGAATCATTTCAGCTAATCGACCCGGCACAACTGGTTTTGGATAGTTCAACCGGGAAGGATTTGCTGCTGTTGGCGACTGATTCGCAAACGGTGCGGCTTGACCGGCCGGACTTTCGGCATATCTCGTTGGGGGGCGGTATCGCCGAGCCGCTTGGCCGGTCGATTTTTCGTTCGATTCCGTTTGTCGCCTATATCGAACAGCAGTTGGTCGACGACATGCGGCGCAGCAGTCATAACTCGGGGTATCATCGGCTGCATGTGCAGATAACTCCGCCTGAACGGTTGGGGGGAGAGAGTGAGAAAGCGTATATTGAGCGAATCAACCGCTATTTCGATGACACGGTATCGATGATCAAATCCTGCGATGTCGATGAAAATCCAGTGACGTGGAACAACGTGACAATACAGACGATTGGACCGAACGCGGCTAAAAGCGTAACGAACAGTTGGTTTTTTAACCATCGAGCAATGATCGAAGAAGTCTGCGCGGGAACGAATCTGGCGCCGTTTTTATTGGGCTATTCCTACGGTGCGACAACAACCTGGTCATCGTTTAAGTTTGATATGGTGATGCGTCAGGTACAGTCGGTGCAAACGGAGGTTGCGCAGTTATTGGAGTGGATCGGCAATGTCGAACTGGCGCTTGCCGGATTCGATTTGAAATGCCGGTACAAGTTCGATAATACGTTCGCGCATCAGGCGAATGAACAGGCTTCGGTGCAATCAGTACGGATCGACAGTATTTTGAAACTCTATTCAGCAGGGCTTATCAATATCGATACGGCGCGTATTAAAGCGGCGGAGCTGCTGTAATTACGGGCAACAGCGTTGATACTATCGACTGGCAGCGAGGTCTGCTTGAGCCATCCTATTTCGCTGAACAGATTTTAGGGGTTCAGCTACATGAGGGGCAGAAAAAATGGCTGGCAGATTCAATAACCGGCGAAAATATTCTGGTAACTGGCAACCGGTGGGGAAAGTCGTTTGTCAGCGCGGTGAAGATCCTGCACCATCTCTTGTATCGTATTCGTGAGTTAGCGTATGATCATGCCGAGGTGTATCGAATTGTGAATGCATCCATTACGCAGGATCAAGCAGGAATCATTTTCAATCAAGTGGTGCGATTGGCGCGACAATCACCAATCTATGCGTCGCTCATTGAAAGTGTCGTCAATTCGCCGTTTCCAAAGCTAACACTCTCCAATTATGCGACACTCGAAGCCCGTTCAACCCAGCAGCGGGGGCATTATCTGTTAGGGCATGACTATGATTTCTTTCTTTTCGATGAGGTCGCCTTTGAGCCGGAACCGGAATATGTTGTCGAAGAGATAATCCGAATGCGGCTGGCGGACCGAAACGGAAAGCTCGATTTAATTTCGACCCCAAACGGAAAGAATTGGTTTTACCGCCGGGCGATGAAACTCGCATCCGGTGAAGTCAACGGCTATCTGCAATTCGGCAGCAGTCAGGAGAATCCGTTTATATCGCAGGAGTATTTGAACGAGCGGTTACAGTATTTCTCTGACAGGCGGATACAGCAGAATATCAAAGGTCAGTTTGTTGACAGTGGCGGGGAGTTGCTGAAAGGAGAATGGATCGACCGGGCGCTGACGAATCAAGCAGACTTGCATGAACATGATGTTCGCTATATCAACGGTTGGGATCTTGCGAGAAAGCAGACAGCGACTGTCGGCATAACTATCGCGGTTGATAATGATCTCGCACGAGTTGTTTCGGTCGAGCGGCTTTCCAAATATGACTGGGAGGTCGTGATGACGCGGATTCGGCAGCGGCAAATGCAGTTTCCCGGCACGTTGGTACTGGATGCTACGGGGTTGGGGGATGTAATCAGCGAAGCGCTTCGGGATTTACAGCCGGAGACAGTTATTTTTACGCCATCGACAAAGGCGGAGTTATTGACCAACCTTGAATTGTTCCATGCTTCCGGTCGTATCGGCTACAGCCGAAATGAAATCCCGCTTGAACAGGGGAAGGTATGGGCGCTTGAGGATGAGCTTCGTTCAGTCAGGTGGGAGGATAACAATCAATACGACGGAGTTATGGCATTAGCATTGGCCTTGTGGCCTTTGCGAAAACGGGATGCGATTGAACTTACGCCGAAAATCGGCCGGGTATAAAATGGCAACGCCACCAGCTTTCGCTGGCGGCGTACATTATCACAAGAGAGGTTGGGAACCGCTTACTCTTTGTTCGAATTCTTTTTCTTCATCGCATAGGCAGCGACAAGGCCGGAACCTAACAGAATCATGGTAGCCGGTTCAGGGACCTGAGGCGGATTGTCATTGTCTCTGTCTTTGCCTCCGCGACCATCTCTGCCGTCACGACCGCCGTTGCGATCACGATCTCTATTGTTGTCATGATCACGATCATTTCGATTATCACTATCGTTGTCTTTACGATCGTTGTCGTTACGATTCTGCTGGTTGTTATTGTTCTTGTTGTTCTTCGGCGTGTTTGTGAAGCCGTACACTTCTGACGTGGTTATGCTCATGACCAGTGCAAACAGCACCAAGCCAAATAACCAAGGGAGACGTGATCTGCGATGTGTTTTGTAAATCTTCATTCGTGCACCACCACGGGTTAGGTTAACAATTTCTCTTGCTGCTGACATTTAATTAAGCAAAGCCAATGCCATTTCCGCTTTTTCTTCGCTTCGCACACGTAATGTCTTGATAGCGTTATCATTACAAGAGTGGGCAAACCGGTGAAATCAGGCATGAGCAAAGGCAGCTTGCAACAAATTGCGCAAAAAAAGATTAGTATCGCTACAAAAGCTTATGCCGGAGGCTCTATCAGATATGTCGCAGGGTGGAGGAAGAATGGCGGAACGATACGGGTTGTTGACGGCAACATTGGCGGATGGAATAGAACAGGAGCGGTTACAGGAGTTGGCTGCGCTGATCAATGAACGGATTCATCCACCGGAGCCGGTAACAGCCAATGATATTTTTGTGCGGGGTATGTATGTCGTTTCGGATGAGGTCAATAGTTTCGGAGGACGGTTTCCGGCAACCGAGTTTCAATCACTCAAAGAAAAGCTGATTAACACGCCGGTATTGGTGGGGCACCGCAAGGATTCACTGCCGATCGGGCGCACCTTTCATGCCGAACTGGTAGAGCGGAACGGACGTCCCTGGGTGAAGAGTCTGTTTTACTGGCTGAAATCGGGGGATGGGTCGCAGATGCTCGCAGACAACATCGACGGTGGCATTTATCAGGAGTGCTCTATCGGATTTGTGTATCGAACGCCGGAGTGTTCGGTCTGCGGAGAGGATATCCGGCAGTGCGAGCATCAGGTTTTTTCCAGCTACTCTAACGAAGGAAAAAATGAGCTGTGCCATTTTCTGTATCGTGAAATCGAAAAAGTTTTGGAAACATCATTGGTCTATCGCGGGGCAAATCCGGATACGGGGATGTCGCGGGAATTGGCAGAGGGGGAATTCGGTTCGGATGTTGATCGTGGCTTAGGAACCGAAGCGCAGGGAACAGGGGATGATGGGCGGTTGCTCGTTATCCCCTGTTACGATGCCGTCACGCTGCAGATCAGTAAAACTGAAACGGAATTTTCAGTTCATCGCGTGGATGGGAAACCATTTTCCGCGCAGTTTGCGAACTGTATACATGAATCATTTCCCAAAGCAATTAGCTCGTGCGTTGTGCAGTTAGTCGGATATCGGGGCAAGGAACGATGCTCGCTTGTTGATACTGAGCGATATCTGGCCGGGAAATCATCTCCGCTCACCCGGATTGAATTGAAAGTAATGCCGGATAAACAAGGAAAGATTCCGGAGTGCAAAACTGAGGGATTGAATAACAGGATAACGGTGCGACCGATTCGCTGTCGTATTGTAAGCAAAGAAGAATTGGCGCTTACGTCTCAGGCTATTGGCACGAAGACGGGAGTAACAATTTGGCCGTTAGCCGCATATGAGCCGACCCAGCCGGGTCAGCGATATACGCCGCAGATGCAGAGATTGGCGCGTAATCAATGGAGCGTGCAGACAGATGATTCGGACACAAATGCCGTTTTGCTATTTAATGACGGGGTTGTGTCACGTCAGTATCGTATTGAGCGATTCGATAAACGTCTGTGGAATGCAGGACGCTGTTTTTTTGCTGACAGCGCTATCGTTGACAGCAAATCAACTCAGGCAACGCCGACAACACCGCGAATCGCCGTCCGTGCGCGTCCGGTACTGTTGCACGGGCGCCGTCGGTTCTTACTTTCCAAGCAATCAATAGAACGAAAGCAGGTGGCAGTATGAAGCGGGAAGATCCGACAACGCAACTTGCGGGCAGCAAAATGCGGTTCGTTAATGAAATAGCAAATTTGGTGGCAATTATTCTCGGGCTGGTTGCCGCATACTTTTTGACGCTGCAATCACTCAAACTGGAATTGGCGGCAAAAGCGGAAAACTCGGTCGTCGAGACGCTCGATCGGAAGCTAACCGGCTTTGAAGTCTTTCTGCGTGAAGGTGTGGTAAATAAAGAGGAGTTTCATCAGATGACCGGCCAAATCGAACAACGGCTCAGTCGCATCGAATTATATCTGCGCATACAGGAGGGGAATGTCGGTGGGAAACGATAAACATATTTGCGAGTATCTGGCTTCGGTTTCACAGGCGTTACAGGACGAATCGGTTGCGCTCATCGATTTCGATGAATTGTCACGACAACTTTCTGTCGCGAAAAATCTTTTGCGAGATGCCGCAAGCAATGCAAAGGAATTGGCAGCGCTGCGCGGCGATTACATCGACCGTATTTCCGGAATGGCGAAAGCTGTCGCGGCGACAGAAAACCGGAGAGAAGAGAGTGAAGAATTGTTAGCGGTATGTTCGGCATTGGAGTCGGTGCCCGTTGCAGAGCTGTTAACGCACTATCGGCGGGTATCGGCAAAGTTTCGGGATACGTTCCCGGCCAGTTTTGGATTGTTGCGGGTGAGAACCGGAGCGACCGGTACGAAAAAAAGAAACTACGCAGAGTACAAATAAGCGAGGGATGATTTATCCCGGCCATGCGGGGTAATCCCCCGGCCATTTTCTTTGATAACATAACGAAGAGGGGACTATGGGTATACGAGATCAGAATCTTGAAGCGGTCGCACCGGTGCTGGCGACATTCAAGATCAAGCAGACATCGAATGTCGACGATTTGAAAAATGCTGATATCGGCAAACCGGTAACGTTGAGCGGCAGCAATGAAGCCGGTCCTATCGGCGCAGGGGAAGTGCTGTTGGGAAAGTTGATTGCGCTTACGCTGAATGACGGAGACAACGGCAAACGGCTCGCAACGGTGCAGATCGGCGGTATTTGCAAGTTGGCGGTATCGGCCACGACGCCAGCGGTCGGGAATCGTGTCGTTGGCGGCACGACCGGCACAGTGAAACAGGCGCCTGCGTTGGCCGGCAATGATCCGGCGGGCGGAAATGTTGCGCGCGGAACGGTGCTTGAAGTTATCGGTAGTACCGAATGCGTAATTCTTTTGAATTAGGGGGGATGATGGAGTTTCAGCAGTTTTTACATTCATCCGGCTTCGCCCGATTGCAACGTGAACTCGAACGGGAACCGGCTGGACCGGTCGATTTAAGCCGGACGGCATCGCTTGATGTTACCCGCGATTTATATCAGGAAGCGGATGCGCGCGGACTTTCGGTGACGGAGTTGTTGGAGTGTGATGAATATGATCCCTCTCCGGCCGGATCACCGCTTGATGCGTTTGAACGTCAGCTCATGTTAGCCGGAGTTCGTTTGGGCGGTAAACAGCCGACAACAGTCGAGCAATTCTTTCAGCAGGCGCCGGCGCTGATGCCGGAGTTTATGCTGCGTGAATTGAAACGGGGTCAGGGGATGCGTCCTGAGTTGAATCGACTTATCGCCAACTCAACGGCAGTCGCATCGAACAAGTACACGCCGTTTTTTGTCGATACGTCGCAAAAAACGAAGTTGTCACTTCGTCCGGTAGGGGATGGCGCCGAGATTCCGCAGTTGGTCGTTACCGAGCAGTTGCATGCAGTAACCGTGACCGATTACGGCTTGGCGCTTAAGACCAGTTACAAAGCATTACGATATCGGACAACGTCACAGTTTCGCGTATTGCTCTGGTATATCGGGTTTCGGATTCAGACCGATAAAATCGGGATGCTGGTGAACACGATTATCAACGGTGACGGGAACAGCAACAGCGCGACGGTGGTGAATGCTGCTTCAAGCGGTACGCTGACCTACAATGACTTGATAACGCTCTGGGCGCAGTTTGATCCGTTCGAGATGAATACGATTATCTGCCATGTAAACCAGCTCAAAACGGTTCTGACGATGGATGAATTTAAAGATCCGATGGCCGGGTTCCGTTTCCAGGGGCAGGGGGAATTGTTCTCACCACTCGGAGCGACGTTGGTGCGTTCGGATGATGTACCGACCGATTATGTGATCGGGTTAGATAATCGATTTGCCATTGAAGAAGTGGTAACCCAGCCGTTAATGGTGGAATACGACAAAGTGATCGACCAGCGTTTTGAAGAAGCGGTTATCACGGAGTCAGTCAGTTTTGCCAAAGTCATCAAAGAGGCGGCGGTGATTCTCGATGTGACCTTTGCATAAGAGGCCTGTGCAGGCGCGCTTTATCATGAGCGCGCCTTCATCTATTTGTAAATGAGGGGGTATGCTCAAAAAACTCAGTGATACAACTGCATCGTATCCGCTCGGGTATCCGGCCGGTACGAAATTGTTCAAAATAGAATCGGGTGAGTTCGCCGGTCGGCAGGTCGCGCTGTTTCATACGGCGGCTGCGGAGATTGCACTCAGTTATGCGGATACACCGTACGTGACATGGTCCTCTCCGGTGGTGGTAGCTTCCGATTCGGCCAACAGCGCGTTCGACTGCGCTATGACGGAATCGAATGATTTACATTTGGTCTACGCCGAAAATGGAACGAATGCGTTAGTGACGCGAAAGTTGACGTTCAGCGCGGGGAACTGGTCGGCGGGAAGTAAAGTCACGATTTATAATGTTGATCCGTCATCTCGTCCCTGCGCGTTAGTCGATCATCTCGGCACGATCTGGGTTGCCTGGTCTCGCGCCAACGGCGGCGCGGAATATGCGAATGTAAAATCTTCGACCGATGAGGGTGCGACCTGGGGGAGTGGTGTTACCGATGACGGAGACACTATTACACCGGGGACGATTGCCGCACATGTTCGTTTGTTGCGCCGGGAAGCGGTGTTGTATGCCGTGTATGTAACGGGAACGTCGAAGGTTGCTATTGCCAGTCGACCACTGCCATCAGGAAGCTGGGGAACTGAAACGACAATTGCTGCCGTGCTCACGCTCGATCAGCATTTTGATGCGGCAGTTTCCAATGATGGCGCTATCGGCGTGGTATATGATCACGGGCAGCTCAAGTTTCGTGAATTCGACGGGGCGAGTTGGGGAGCGGTGGCAACACTGGATGCCTCCGGCGGGTCTTTTCCGCAGGTTCGGTATGTCGGCAATGTGCCGCTTGTTTACTATTTATCGACGAACGGCGCCGATCAGGTGCAGATCAAATATGTAGAGCGAAGAAGCGGCAGTTTTTCATCACCGCAGAGTCTGGATTCCCGATCTCGTACGTTTGACAAAGTACTGCTTTACCATACCGGCACGACGACTTATCAAAATCTGACGACAGAAGCGGCGAATGCGACGACTGCCGATATCCTGCATGCAAATTCCGGACGAATTGTTTCGGCAATCGGTGATAAGTTGTTTTTGGGGATGGATGTCAAGTTTCGCTATTGCAAATGGCTGTTGTCGACTGCCGGGAGCGGCGGGTCTGTTTCTTACAGTTACTGGAACGGCTCCGACTGGCAGGTGTTTACTCCTGCAGCAGGAACATTCAATTTGGATGCGACGGATAAAGATTACCTGCTCTGGGCAGATTTTGCCTCCGTTCCGGATGACTGGCAGAAAAACACGGTTAACGGTGAAACCTGTTTCTGGATTAAGGTAGAAGCGATTTCCGCATTTACGACCGGTCCGATAGGATCGCAGATAACCACGATTTCAGATATCACCGCGCTGAGTGTGAGGAGGTAACATGTCATACACCAATGCGGATGTTTTACGACAGTATTTATCTTCTCCCTATCCGACTCTCGACTCAGTTTTCGATCAGCCTGTCACACTCAGGAATATCGATGCGGTTCAGTTTTTCGGCGGTTCGGTTGAGGCGGAGTCGGTTGTAGTAAAAAGTCTTCAGATCAATGAACTAACCCGCACGACCGGAGCATTTGTAGCGGGGCAGCTTTCGATTGGCGGCAATCGGATTGTCAGGGGATCGGTGTTGATTGCGACAGATAGTTCGCTCGGAACGGTGTTCACGGAAAATCTCGACTATATCGTCGATTATGCCTCCGGTACTATTACGCGCAAAACAGGCGGGGCGTTGAGTGACGGAGTGTTGTATACGATTTGGTATACACCGTATACGCTGTATGAGTTAGATACTGATTATGAACTCAATGCCGGAGATGGGGAAATAAACAGACTCAACGGCGGCGCAATTGCTTCCGGTGAAACGGTATTTCTTGATTTCGTTCCGGTCTATGCAAGTTTCGGTGAAGAAGTGCTGGAGCTTGCCGCAATTGAAGCGAATGCGCTGGTCGAAGCGGAGATCGATCCGCAACAACAGTATGGTGGTAATCCGGTTTTGCGGGCGGCGGCGACTTGTTTGGGATTGGCCATTGTCTGCCGAACGTCGGCCTCGCGCGAGCTTTCCCGTTTGCGTGGTGAAGAACGGACCGCATCGGGCTGGATAAAGTTAGCGGAATCTTATGCAGAGCGGGGAGAACAGTTGATAAAAGCATTTCGTCCGGCAATGACCGGTCCGGCGGCACCGACACATTAAGAAAGGGGAGATATGTTTTCAGCGTTTGAGCGAATTGCAGCAAAACGAAGTTGGTTAGTGCCCGGATTTGTGATCTGGGGATTGCCGAGCTGGGAAGAAGCTACATTTTTGGTGGCGGAACATATCGGAAGTGCTGATTCGATTTATTATGGCTCGGTTGATATCGGAGATGCTTCCCAGTCAGTCACTTTTTCATCACTTCTCGATCATCGCGGGAATTATCTTCCTGAAACACTCAGCAAGCCGGTGGTGATGATTCGCCCCCGTTCGGAAACGGCGGCTTTTATAGTGGAGCAGGAATCCAGCAGGGGTTTCAAAGTTGCACGGGATTCATCGGCCGTAGAACCTGCGGTTGTTGATCTGTTGATTGTTGAGATGGGTGAATAGATGCCGCGAAAAAAAGCAGTACCGGCACCATTGCCGAATGATCTGGAATTACTTGACGATTTAATTAGAAAATGCTGTGCGGAGCTTTGTAAAAGTACAAAAATGAATGCGAAACTGGGGGATTTCATAAAGATGGTCGAGTTACGAAGAGAATTGGCGCCGGCGAAATCGGAACAACAAAAGTTCTGGGAGATGCTGGAGGGAGTGCGGAAGGCTACGCTGCAAAAAAAGACGCAGGAACCGAAACCGGCTCCTGCGAACAAGCGAAAGACCTCATGAGATGTGACGCGCTATCGGCACGGAGCACCGGCGCCACCAAAAAGAAAATTCATATAGTAAACTACGTCGGCTATGTTTACCCGGTTATCACAATTTGCATCGGCCCGTCCGGCGCCACCTACCGGTGCCGGACCGGTGCCACGGACAAAGGCGATCAAGTAGTTGAGATCGAGCAAATTGGAAGAGGCGTCTCCAGTGTAATCACCGGCAGCAAAACTTTGTGAACAATCATATTGCACTAACACGGTCGATGAACCCTGCTGATTGGTTGCATCCGTTCCCAGCGAGCGAAGATACAACCAGGTACCGTTGCTGATACCGCCGGGAGACCAGCTGAATGACCAGCCGTTGGCGCCGTTCATATCCGATCCGATAGCGGTGCGAGTTACTGACCAGTCTGTCGGTGAAATGGTGAGCATAGCATCGAGATTTTTCCAGCCGCCTTCAAACCAAATCTGGCCGGACGCGCCGTTCATGCGAAATTGCACATCCTGAATCGAACCGTAGTTCGGTATTGCGGCTTTGAGATAAAAGCTGCTGTCCGGCTGCTGCCAGTTGACAAAGCCTTCCATCGTTATCCATGTTCCGGGATTGCCGCCGATAGCGAGCATAACTGCTTGCTGTTGTTCTTCAACCGCAGTGCGAATATCGAAATAATCCGGTATGCGGGTGTATGTCACTTTCAGATTGACGCCGGTAGCCAAACCATATTCCTGAATTCCTTTGACGACATCTTCATCGTACGTACCTTTGTAGGTTCTCGTCAAAAAGCGGGTCGCTAATTTTTCGGCGAGTGATTTGGCGTTGATCGATGCACCATTATCTTTCATGAGATTCGTATACCCGCGATCGCTCCAGAGTCTGAGCGCCATCGCTGCGGCCACGGGTGCATTGTAGTAATCACCGAACTCACCGTTCACGGCGAGGTTGTTATCGTTCAGATTGCCATTGTTATCACCGACTGCGAACTGGCTTAAGGGAATGATCCCTGCCGAATAGCTGCCAACGGCATTTTTGCTGAACATGGCAATCGATTGTAAGTTTTCATCCATGGTCGAGAAAGCGACATTGACCGGCGCGCAGATTTTCCCACCTGAGAGCGGAATGGTAATAGTCGGAACGGGTGGTGTCGGTTCAAGGAAAACAGTGACGCTGTCCACCGAGGATCTTCCCAGCGTATCGACAGCCACAACTTTCAGTTTTTGCATTCCTTCCGGACGGGCATTGAAATTCCAATCAAGGCTCCAGCCATCGCCGACACCCGTGGAACCGACGCCATTACGGAACGGCGCAGTGCCGCTGTAATCGCGGCCGATTTCGGTATAGGCGCTTCCGTTCCAGTACTGGAAAGAAACGTAATCGATAATATCTGATCCGGAAGTTTCCGCTGCCCACAAATTTGCTGAACCGAATAGCGTGTCGGCATTAAGCGGATAGCGAAATGAAATTACTGGCTCTGGTTGTTCACCGCCACCGCTGCCGCCGGGAATACCGGCTGCATATAGAATTAACTGGCCGGGAAAACCGACAGCGGTATCAAGCGGAACAAACCCGATAGCGGTATCCCAGATGTTCCAGGCCTGACATTCGACCGGAATCGTGTCGGTAATGACTGCCGCACCGACTGCGGGGTCAAATACATCGCCGATATAAAATCCTGCAAAAAAAGGAGAAGTGACCGTAACAAACGTGTCTAACGGGAGCCATATGTTATATAAACCTGCGGCAGGAACGGTAATCGAATAGGGAGAGGAGATGGCGATGAGATTGCCGGGAGCGGGACAGCTTGGGTCGCTCATATCAGCCAGTTCAATATCAACCGAAGCGGTGAAGGTAACGCCGGCATCGAACCACATCATCATATTGATTTCCGTCACCTGAAACGGATAGGGGGCATCGCAGGTCAGCGACGGGTCGAGATAGTTTTTGTAGAGTTCATTGCCGACTACCCAGCCGTTGATAATCCAGTATTCGCCGGCATCATGCCGGACAACGCAGGTATCGCTGGTGGCCATACCGGTACCTATATGGATACTTTTACTTTCCTGCTGCTGCAACCGTTCGACACGAGCTTGCTCTTTGCGGATAGTTTCTGCTTGTACGACACTAACGAAACACGCAATACAGAGAATAGTACAAAGCAGTCGGGACAACATGAAAAGTCTCCTTATCAGGGACGGTTTGGGTGACATTAGTGTAATTATCGAACAGATCGCCCAAGACTTAACCCCCGTATTTTCGTTATTGGTTTGTCGCCAAGAGCGAATTCCATTCATAAACAGCTGTGCAGGCTTTGCGCAGGAGAGAATTGCGGTGCACAAGGGGTATAAACCGGGAAAAAGAAGAGAAGAATTGTGGCCAATTCTCGTGTTTCTGCCGATGAGATACCAGTATGTCTGAGAATACCACCCTTACGGCCGTGAAGCCCCAGGTACGCGTACTGGTTGTCGATGATGAACCGCTGATGAGCGCCATTGTCGTAAAAGCGCTTGCCTCGGAAAAGTATGAAGTTGAAGCGGTCAACGACCCGGTTGCCGCGATCAACTACCTGCGGGAACATCGCGTCGATATCGTCATTACCGATTTGATGATGGGGAATCATACGGGGATGGAAATTCTTGATGCCGCCAAAGCGCAGCAGAAAGATGCTGTGGTTATTTTAATGACGGCGAATCCGACGGTACAAAATGCCGTGACTGCGCTCAAAAGCGGCGCCTATGATTTCCTGGTCAAGCCTTTCAAATTAGAAGTGCTGAAAGCAGCTGTTGCCCGCGCTATTTCCCACCAGCGGATAATGCGGGAAAACTTCCGTTTGAAAGAGCAGGTTTCGTTCTTACAAGTTGCCAATGCTCCGTCGGACAGCTTTGACTTAGAAAAACTGTTTCATCTGATTGCGTCATCCTGCAAGGCGGAATTGTCTGCCCGTGCGGTCGGAATAATCGAAATCGATTCGACACAAAAAACCGGTGGCCAGACGGCATTTTTAGGTGATTCGATATATCACGATGAAGTTATGTCGACTACGGCGTTGTCGATGTTTTCGGACGGCCATTTCCGCGTATTGGTTACGCCGGATGAAGTTAAAGCCGATGACGGTTCCAAGCGGTTGTCGATTACGCAGCCGATTTTGATTAAAGGGAAGCTGCTCGGTATTATCAATTTAGTCGTCTTCGAAAAATTCGGACAAATTTCCGCCTCCCAATTCGATGTGCTTTCGGTGCTGGCTTCTTCGGCGGCAACCGCGATTGAAAATCATCGTCTGTATCGTGATTTGCATAACTCCTATCTTTATGCTATTCGCGCATTGGCCAACGCGATTGAAGCGCGGGATCAGTACACCAAAGGCCACACCGACCGTGTCTGTAAATTGGCTGAGTTGTTAGCGCATGAACTCGGTTGGGACGGGGAGCGTATCGAGACACTGGTGAACGGCTGTATGCTTCATGATATCGGAAAAATCGGTGTGCCGGATTCGATTTTGAATAAGGCCGGCCGGTTGGATGAAAGCGAAGTGGTGTTAATGCGGGCGCATCCGGAAATCGGATTACGCATTATTGAAGGGATTAAACTCTTCGAACCTGCTGCTCCGTATGTATTATTCCATCATGAGAATTTCGACGGCAGCGGCTATCCGGCCGGGTTGCGGGGTGAAGAAATCCCGATTGAAGGACGACTGTTGGCTGTTGTGGATACGTTCGACGCGATCATGTCCGACCGCCCGTACCGCAAAGGAGCATCGATGTCCCATGCGGTTGGAGAATTGACCCGCAATAAAGGTACGCAGTTTGATCCGTCTATTGTGGATGAATTCGTTCGATTGGCAGAGCGCAAAAAGGATCATATAATCGCGCTCTATCGCCGTGAAAAAACGGCAGCGTCGGCTGTTTTAGAATCTACCGAAATGGTACCGGCGTAAACGACAATACCATAATAACACACGAAATAATACCCATAGCGAACGCCACACGGCTTAACGGGCGGTCATCGTTGAGCGTCGGCGGATGATTGACGCCGAAGAATAACCCGAATGCCGCAAAGAACCACCAGGTCGGTGAAGAGAATCCCAGCAAAATCAATCCGACTAACGCGATTTTTCCTAGTGCATACTGATTTTTTCTGCCGAGCCCATAGGCAATATGACCGCCGTCGAGTTGCCCGATAGGTAAGAGATTGATTGCGGTTACCAGAAGCCCGACCCATCCGGCAAAAGCCGCTTCAGTCAGACGATAAAAATGATCAACAGGCAGCGGGCCGATCAGAAGTGGTGCGAGGTAATGCATGAGAATCGATTCTCCTTCGAGTGAAAAGAGCATCTGGTCGGGAGAAAAATCTGTTTGCGGGAGAATCGTCGATTTGGTAAGTCCGTACACGAGCCAGCCGACCGCGACGATCCATCCGGCGATTGGTCCGGCCGCGCCGACTTCGATCAAATCCCGTCGATTCCAAAACGGAGATTTCGATTTTATTACTGCCCCGAAGGTCCCGATGATATTTGGTGCCGGAATGAAATACGGCCATGAGGTGACTATTTGTCTTCTTCGTCCGGCGATGAAATGTCCCATTTCGTGAATTAATAAAATCGAAATCATGGCGATGGTAAATTCAATTCCTGCGCCTGTTGCGAGGTCGTTGATAGTTTCAAGCCAGGTGAATTGGATACCGGTCATAATAAAGGTGATTTCATGCGCAAACGAGAGTGACGTGGTTTGCGGTGCGAGTAATTGCTTCGCGGCGATTTCAAGCCCGGTGCTCAGATTGCTAAAAAACACCGGAACGATATAGACTGATAATAACGTCAGAATAAATAACAGCAGATTGATGCGGGGAATTTTGAAGGACAATTTCGGGTCGATGGTAAGCATAACCGATTCACCGCGATCGACCAGTGTAAACGTATACCCCGCCGTTTTCAACCGTTCCCGCAGTAGCGAAACTGCTTTGGCCTGTTGAAACGAACTGGTCAGCGAAAGAACGTACATTTTTTCCTGCTGGTACACAGAAGCAATAGTGAAGAGATCGGCCACGAGCCGTGAGACAGTGGCAAAATCAGTGTCAATCGTGTTGTTTTCCATGAGCAGTAGTATAGAACCGAATCGGTACTGCGGGTGAGATAAAAAAAGAAGCGAGGACTTTCGTCCTCGCTTCCTTGTATGATTTGAAACGAGTCAAATCAAATTAGAACACAAACTCACCCATCGGACACGGACCACAATTGAAGTAGTAGTTGATCAGATAGGTTACGTCTGCCGCGTTGGCGGCGCCGCCGGAAGCATCCACGTCACCGAGGTGAGCGAATGGAATCGGGCCGGGGCCGGCAAAGTGGACGTTAGCAGCCAGGTAGACGATGTCTGCCAGGTTGATAAGGTTGTCATTGTTCACGTCACCACGTCCATAACCAACCCACTTGTTGACCTGACGAGCCAGCGTCTTGATAGTAGCTGGAGCGGAGGTCGTGGTGGCGCCGGTTGAGGCGAGGGTCGGATAGCCGAAGTGAGCGACACCAAATTCAATCGTCTCGTTCGGTCCGAAGGACTTGCCGAGGTGGCTGATTGTCATCTGGAAGTCACGTGAGTTCAGCGTTGCGCCAGTACCGACGGTACCGGAAGCAGCACTCAGGTAAGTATAGAGGTTCGGGATGAAGATATTCGGTTCCCAATAACCATCTACGTCACCATCAGTACCACGAACGTTACGAACCGGGGTTTCACCGCATCCGAACGGCAGTTTAATCTGCCCCCAGACCTGAGCCGCGCCGGTCTTTCTCCAGGCAAATGCCGTAGAGACTGACTGGTCGAGACCGATAGTGTCGCCACCACCAAGATCGTAGTCGTTCATTGAACCGAAGAACCAGTTCGGCACTGAATCACCATTACGTTCGGTAACGGTCATCAGGTCAACAGTAACGTTGGCCAAAGAAGGTTCATCGACAGCACCGACAACACGGCTGCGGACGAACAGACCCATGGTAGAGTCGTTATCGAACGGAGCAGCGCTGTACAGTTCATAGTTACCACCGAAGTTCTGGACGGAATCCAGATAGCTGCGGCAGATCATGCTGGCATCGATCGGGGTATACGTGATACCATTTGAAGAGATCGCGCCAACGTTGTACGGAGAAGTCAAGAACGGTTTGCAAGTAGAATCGCACCAGTTCGGATCGCCCTGGAGTGAAATCCACTCATCATCCAATGACTGCCAATCCGGAGCACCGATCGCGTAACGGTCGGCAGCAACGGCATAAACATATGAACCCTGGAAGTAGGCAGCGTCGTCGCCGTCGATACCGAACCCGTGCGGGGTCAGATCGCCGTCGCCCAAGCGTCCCTGATTCCAAACTAACTCAAGGTTCGCGGCGCCAATACCGAATTCCAAATGCGTGGTATCGGGCAAGCAGCCACCAACCAAGGTAATTTCGAATTGCGGAATACCGGCCGGATCGTTGAGGAAGTAATCCGGGTCATTGGAAGCAACCTGAACATACACAACGTTCGGGCCGCGGTTGATCAAGTTCTGGTCAATCACGATTTCCAGATCAGCCGTATCGCCAGCGGCGATAAGGTCAGTGCTGGCCGGATGCGTAATCGAGACAAGCCATGGCGGTACAGCGGAAGCTGCACGGTTACGGTTGTCGCGTTCGATACCGGTCGTGATTGCGAATTCATCGGCATTTTCGTTCGCCGCAAGTTTGACACCGCCCTTAAGCGCGAAGGTGCTCTTCGTGAGTAAATCTGCGATATCACCGGAACGAGTCATGCCCTGGCTTGCGCCATTATCGGCAATGCTGAAGGCCGGGATACGCACATTCGGGAACGGATTTTCATCGGCGAGAACAGTACCGATATCCAAAGTAGCACAACCGGTGTTAACGATGTTCGGTCCCAAGTTAAGCGGAAGCGCCGGGTTGGAGCCGAAGTTAACAGCCTGGGTGTACGCAAAGGACTGGAATTCCAGACGCGGACGGTCAACGCCCTTGGTCATGGAAACCAGATACTGGTTACGGGTGGTAACTGCCACATACGGGCCATTACCAGCTGCGATACCGCGCGGAGCGGAGTTGGTACCGCCGCCGACGAGATCTTCCCAACGACGTTGGTAGATTTCATCGCCGTTGTCGGCATCATACACGAACATCCAGCCTGCGTCTGCAACTACATAGAGTTTGTCAGACACGCCAAGCGGTTCACAGGTGAGCACGCCAGCGCGAGCGCGCTGACCAAGCGGATCAGGATGTTCAGCCGTCCAGTCAATCGTCGAGAACTGCTTGCTCATAGCGATAACAGTTGTCAGGCCGAGCGTACCACCGCCCCAGCGAGAGTTGCTGAGCACCATGACACGGTTCTGGTCGACAATGGGAGCTTGACGAATCGCGCTCTCAGTGGCCGAGAAGCCTTCAACAGCACCGGTACTTGCATTCAGTTTGTAGTAGACGCCTTCAGACGGGTGGTTACCAAAACCGGTCGGTACGGCAGAAACTGCGTACACGGACGCGCCGTCGGTAGAAACACCAGCGTTGAAGATTTCACGAGTAACCGAAGCAGCCGGCCAAACGGTGGAGCCCTTCAAGTCAACAGCTGGCAGTGACCACAGAATGGCACCGGTGGCGGCGTCGATTTTGAAGACTGAGCCGTTCGCGGCCGACGGAGCGGTCGAGAAGTAGAGATTGGTACCGTCAGTTGCACCGGTGACTTCGGAGGAGTTACCGCCGAGTGAAACCGGGTTGGTAGCCCAACCGGGGTACAACACACCGGTTGCCGCATCGCGTGCAACGACGTTACCGGAGTTGGTCACATAGTACAGAACATCAGTTCCGGCCTGGTTCAGCACGAGGAACGCGCCGCCACGGATCGGACCATTGTTCGGACCAGTCGCAATACCCCAAATGGTTGTAGCCGGGGCATTCCAGTCGACAGCAACAATGTTATTGTTACCGCCACCACCCAGATACAGGATTTCAGAGCCACCTACTGTGTAGATTGCACCGCTTCCGGTGAGCTGGGTACCAAGAGCAAATCCGCCGCCGATACCGGCCCCGGCAGGACCCCAAGTATACTCAAGGGTACCGGTCGCCAGATCGAATCTGCGGTATCTGTCAAAGAAGTTAGCGACAACTTTGCCTTCATAGATGATCGGGCCAATACCGCTAACGGTAGCGGCAGAAGCGTTCGTTTCGCTGTAGCTCCAGAGACGATTTAAATCGCACCAGGAGTCGCTCAACGAAACTTGTGACGTACCATCAGAAGCGTTGTTACCGAATGCACGCGGCCAGTCAGAAGTACCTGAGCAAGCGCGTTCAGCGAACGGAACGCAGCAATGTTCGCTCACAAATGAGACTGCGGCATCAGCCAAAACACCACCGAAGAAATCATCGATGACATACCACTGATTGCCAAACACATTGCTGAATGTCGCGCCGCTGCCGACATAACCGGCGCCGCCGGCAGTCAAAGCGAGGGCAACGCGGATACCGGAGTCGCGAACCGCTGTTTGCGGAGCAACGACAAGCCAGTAGTCGCCTGATAATTCAACACTAAGAGGAGTAAAGTCGATTGTTCCGGTAAACAAGTACGTTGAACCGGTAAAACCGACGTTACCGAACGAGGCATAGTCTGCCGGGGTAAGCGTGATCGTAGCGATCGGAGCGCCAGGAAGCCCCGCGACATCTGTATACACCGAAATATCAGTATTGTCGGTATACATCGTAGCCGCGCGTCCGCCGTCTGAGCTTGCCCAGGCAAACGTCAACTGGACGTTCCGAACTTGGCAGTTGGCGCCTACGCCGGTGAATTTCTGGCCCCACATGGTATTTCCGTTAACCGTTTCCGGTACGGCATACACGTGGCTGAAGCCAGTGAACGGCGTAGTGATCGAACAGTCGCTGAACTCGTCACGGCAGAGATTTGCCGTAATCAGGAACGCAGCGTCAACACCCCAGACGGTCAACATGTCATCCCAGCCAAAGCCAGGAGTATTGTCAGAACCGCGTCCAGTCGCGCTGCCGCCGTTGTCGGAAAGGAAGACTTCGCAATCTAGCCCAACCGTACCGGACGAGGAAAGCGCAATGTGGAACGTGCTCGTGAGAACCAACGGAGGGAACGGCGCGTTGGTAACCGCAGGATATGCTGAATAGCTGCTACCCGGAACAGTTACTTGGGCGAGCATCGTACCCGGCAAGCCGAAACCATCATCATCGTAAACGGTGACATGAATGGCATCGTCGCCGAACACATAGGCGGAACCCTTACGGGTTGTACCTGATGCAGTCGCGTTGTAGACTGCGAAATCAACTGAAGCCAGTGTTTCCGGTCCGCCGACATCGAAGCGCATTGCATACGCTGAGTCAGCATAGAGAGCATCCGGTGTTGGCCAAATGTAGGCAACGCCGGAATTCCAACTTTGAGAATAGCAATCGGAGAAGGGAATCTCAGCGCAGCAGGTTTCGGCTTCGACAAAGAAACCCCAATCTACGTCGTCAGGGGAAGAGAAGACGTCCTGCGTTGCAATCCAGAAATCAAAACCGGTTCCGTCCAGATACCAATGGTTGCGCGGTTCTGCCGCGGGCGCATGGCCTGTAGCGTCATCGGTTATATACGCTAAAGTGTCGTCGGGTGAGTTAGAAAGAACGGTGAAGCCAATGTGGTATTCTTCACCATCTTCAAACACCCATCCTGCTGGGGAAAAATCAGCGTCCGCCCAGTAGAGACCAGAAGCCGGAAGGGATCCGTTCGGGAAATCTACTGAGTCGAGCTTAGCTCCAGGAAAACCAAACCCATCATCGTCATAGAGGTAGACACGCATGCCGGCGTCGCCTTCAAGCTCTGACCCGTAAACTAACACGGAACCAGTCTTGACCGTGCACTGTTCACCGGCAGGAGCCGTAAACCGTACAGTCGGCAATTCCAAGAGTACTCCGCCGAGGTCGGTCGGAAGTTCCCAGAAGAAGGCCGGAGCGCCGTTGTGGTGACCAGTAAAGCTGCAGCCAATCGCAGGCGCGTGGGCTTGACTGGAAGTACCATTCGGCAGTTCCTGAATGACGTTAGTCCCGTTAATACGACCTGAAGGCATCGTCACGTTCTTCGCTTTCTTTAACTGCGTTGTACGTGCGTGACTCGGGTTTGCCGGGCTATACGCGTTGCCAGGTTGAATGCTTCTGTCTACATCTGATGAAAAAGCTGTACCGCTGAGGCCAAGTGTAAAGCCCAAGGCGAGTACTGCGATTATCAGTCGTTTGAACATTTAAATCCTCCTTAAACAAGGAAAAGCGTCAAATTCGTGTTTTAAAGCCGGCACCACGCCGGACAAACCAATACAGCAGTATCGGCAGTCATGAGGCGTTTTACCACATCCCTCGGAGTGTCTAGGGAAAGCAGGGATTTTCTCTTTAGCCAACGAATTCATTCTCATCCTATTTGGAGTCGGAGTTTACGTGTTATCATGAACTCCAGTTACATAGTCATTTTCACACTAAAGTCGCTGTTTACTCTCAGTTCCAGTCAAGTGTCGAAGTCACCTCCTGAAAAGACATACCAATAGGCAGTGTCAGTTCATGTATTGAGGGTGTTGTTACAGTGAGAAATTTGGAGAATAGACCTATGCATGTACCATACGCCTGATACGCTCTGATTTCCACGCGTGCGGAAAGACAAAACATATCTATTCACATAAGGATATACCTTACGCGGCGGTTTTGATTGTTACCTAGATCTTCTGCTTAAGAGGTAATTGTGGTAGTTACGCGTCAGTCATAAGTTGGCTCTCGGACCGATTCGCAACGTCACACGCTCGGTCGTAAAGATATACGAATGCCTGAAATTGTCAAGGAGGAAAGTGGAAAGCTTTTCCAGTTTATCCGCCCAGAAGCCGGGTTTCCCCGGAGACCGGGAGCTTTGCCGAAAAAGGGGCTGACCGCGGGTCAATGAGATTGACTTAACCGGGGTCTGACCACTTTTTGCCCCGATGCAGTTAAGCCGACTTTCTATCCGAAATTTTCGGGTCATCAAAGAAGCGACCGTCGAGTTCTCCGACAAGGTCATCGGAATTGTCGGCCGGAACGGGGCGGGGAAGTCTTCCTTGATCGAGGCAATTGCCTGGGCTTTTTACGGCAACCAAGCCGCCAGGACGGGACGAGATGAAATTCAGTCGATCTTTGCCAGTCCCGCTGACCGGTGCGAGGTCGACCTTACTTTTTCCATCCATGAGCAACCCTTCCGAGTGGTCCGGAGATTGTACGGCGCCAGCGGCCGGGGGGAGGTAGAGCTGTTTCGGGGTAACGCAGCCGAATCACTGGGAGTACGGGAGACCGACAAATATATCCGAGACCTTTTGGGCTTAGACTTGAAAGGATTTTCAACTTCTTTCCTGGCCCGCCAACAAGAACTGAGTGCTTTATCGGATATTCCAACTTCCGAGCGGCGGGATCATCTGGCCGGGATGCTCGGAATCGAGCGGCTCGACAAGGCAATCAAGCGGGTGAAAGAGGATGGGAAATTATCGGGGGAGCGGGTTGTCTTTTATGAGCGGCAGCTGCATGGACAGGAAACGCTCAATGCCCGGCTTGCAGAGTTAACCAGACGGCTGGATATGCAGCGTCTCCGGCTTCCGCAATTAGAGGAAGCAAAACGAAAAAGTGAACAAGAAGTACACAGCTGCACCGGCGAAGTTGCCCGACTGCAGGAACTGCAATCTGCCACGATTTTACTTCAGACTGAACTTTCCTCATGGCTGCGGATAGCGGCGGAACAGGGAGAAAGAAGCAGGATTCTTTCGACCGAATTGTCTGACTTGGAAAAGCTCAGTAAAGAGATAGCTCAACTTAAGGAAGCAATCGCTGTGCTTCCGACGCTTACAGAAAAGGCGTTGCAGGCGCAGGAGTGGCGTGTTCAGTCGGCTAACCGGGCCGTCAGGCTGGATAAGAAAAAAGAATTAGAAACCACACTGGTCGAATTGACCGGTACGCTTGAAAGGGCGAATCAAAAGAAAGCAGCGATAGAAAAAGAGATTGCCGCTTTTCCTCTTGATGCCGCCGCCCGGTTTGAACAGGTAGACAAGGAAATACAATCGGCCCTGAATGAATACAGCAGTGAAAACGCAAAGCTGATAGCGGCCCGGCAGGCACTCGAAAAGATTGCCGGACAGTTGTCCAGCATTCATGAGCTGGGGGCGGATGCCGTCTGCGACCGATGTCTCCGCCCGATGGGAACAGAATATGAGCGGATAACCGCACATCTCAAGGATGAGCAAAGAGAACTGAACGATCTTGCCGCAACACTGGACAAACAGCTGAATCAGTTAAAACAGCGCGGTGCAGATATGCGCGCTGAGAAGAATGCTTTGGAGCAATTTATCCGAAATGAACACCAGCTTACATTAGAAAAACAGGCGGTTGAGGATTTGCGTGGTGAGTTAGCAAAGAGATATCAAGAAACCGATGATCGACTGACAGCGGTTGTAACGGAAATTTCTGCGCTTCCCGATGACAAATCGGATTTTCATGACTTTGCAAACATAGAGGAGACCATCAATAGCCTGCGGCAAAAAGAACAGGCATACATTCATGGCAAAGGGAAACTGGAGCGTCAGTCGGTTTTGACCGGCGAGTTTAATCAAGTACAACAAAAAGTGATAGAGGCTGACCGTCAGATTGACGAAATCAAAACAAAGCTCGGGCAAGGCAGCGTTACCGACGAAATGTTTGACCGGGCAAAAAAAGCGCTTGGCGCTGCCCAGCAGGAGTATGAGCAGCGGCGGACGGAATATGAATCGGTGGTGCGGGAAATTCAGGTGACTGAAACCGACCTGCGCGGGGTTGCGGAATCTTTGGAGCAGCTTGCAAAAATAACCGAAAAATTGGAAACGGAACGGGAGACCTTATTCTACGGCAAAAAGCTCGATTTACTTTTGGTCGAATTTCGCAAGCAGCTTATCGCCGGTATTCGCCCCGCCTTGGCTGATCTTTCCGGGCGGTTAATGGCTGAGATGACCGAAGGGAGATACGGACTGGTTGAACTGGACGCCGATTACAATTTGCGGGTGATTGACTACGGCAAGTCGTACGGTATAAACCGTTTCTCCGGCGGTGAAAAAGACTTGGCAAATCTTTGTCTTCGCTTGGCCATTTCACTCGCTTTAACTGAGTCTGCCGGGCTGAATCGTTCCTTTATTATTTTGGATGAAATCTTTGGTTCACAAGATGATACCCGACGTGATCTAATCATTCAGGCGATGGGTAATTTGAAGCAGCGATTCCCGCAAATCCTGCTCGTTACGCATGTTGATGACATCAAGGGACAAGTGGAAGAAACAATCGAAGTGGTCCCAACCGTGCACGGCTGGTCGGAGGTAAAACAGATTGGGGCGTAGACGGCGGTCATTCAAGCGACGGCTCTGGCAGCTTTTACTTGTATTGCTTGGCGCCGGAGCGCTGGTCACCTTTCGGTTTCCGGAAAAAATCGGAGTTGAAAAAACGGCGCCAGTTGACCGGTTTGTCGTTTCCCGTGTGCTGGACGGGGATACGTTTGTTTTGAACGGCGGCGATAAAGTACGGCTTTTGTCGATAGATACACCTGAGGAAAAAGAAACGCTGCATGATCAGGCGAAATCGTTTTTGGAAGATATGGTCGGAGGGAAATCGGTACGTCTGGAATACGGAAAAGAGCGGCGGGATAAATATGGCCGAATGCTGGCGTATGTCTATGTAGATACCTTGTTCGTCAATCGAGCGATTGTGTATAATGGCTATGCCAATGTATACCTGTTTGAACGAAGCGAACTCAACATGAGCGAAACCAAGGAATTGCTAAAAGCCCAGCGAAGCGCGTTAGAGCGCAAGAGCGGTATATGGGCGATTGAACGCACGGCGGAAACTGTCTATTATGCCCGGGAACGATCATTTCGGTTTCATCGTCCGAATTGCACGACATTGTCCGACGACCCCGGTAATTTGCGCGAAATAGCGACACGCAATGAAGCGATCTTTGAAGGATTATCACCGTGTCGAACCTGTCAGCCGTAATACTAAGCGTTCGTAATAGAAAGCGTATTGTGAAGCAAAAAAAACTGATTCATCCGGTCTTGCTTTTTGTTTTTTCCCTCTGCTTTTGCTTTGGTATTGAATTAGGATATGGACAGGATGTCCCGGTTGAAGTTGAGCGGCTGACGGTAAGGCCGATCGATACTATCGATGCCGAACGGATACGAATTTGGATTCCGATCGAGGGGGGATATTCCTGCGGGGTGAAAGTTCATATTTATGATTCGACCGGAAAAGAGGTCCGTTATTTTTTGAATACGCTTTTGTCGAGAGGCTACCACAACTTTTACTGGGATAAGCGGGATAGTTTAGGAAATTATGTTGCGCCCGGTACATATTCCTACGAATCAAAGGCCTGCGGTAGAATCCGAACCGGAAAACTCGACGTTGTCTTCACGCCATGGGAACGAGACATTAAAATAACTACTCTTGACAGCACAAAACCGCCGACGTTCGTGATCGAAACCAAACGGGACTCTATACGGATATCTTTGTCCGTCTTGTTTGCCGGCGGACGGGTAGCAGATGAAGTGGTAAAAGATTCACTGTTTGCAAGCGGCGTACATTCCTTTATGTGGACTCCCAAAATGAATTTGCCGCCCAATCTCTATCGATTACAACTACAGGCCGGTGAGTACGTAACTGAAACCGCCTTCCGCTATCAGCCATGAAATTTCGTTTAGTCATTCTTCTTATTGGTTTGCTGCTCTTTGGGTGCGGTCCGCATCACGTCCCTATTGAGGAAACCTCCTTGCCCAGTAAAGGGAGATTTGAAACCGTCTGGGTAAATCCGAAAATTGTCTATGCAGATACGCTATTGACGCTTATCAGCGCCGACCGACTGGATTCATTATTTGTTCGGACTTCAGAGCATTCTCCGGGAGAAAATATGCCGACCGTGGCGTTTCAAGTTGCACCGGCATCCTGTCAGGTGAAAGCGACGCTTACCGACGCGCGCAACCGGACCATTCTCGAACTCTTTCAGCGCCCTTTACCGAGAGCGCAGTATAAAATCACGCTTGATCCGATTCGATTACAGAAACTTTTTCCCGGTTCACTCAGTGATCTGCGGGTGCAGCTTTCTATTTGCGGCGTCATTTCCCGCGAAGCGCCGACGCTGCCCAATGCTGCGCAATAATTGCTCAGCGCTTTTCCTATACTCTTTTCCTAAACAGCCGATACTCAACAACGTATGCGCGTTTGTTGTAAGCGCGAAAGAGGTAGGACAAAGAGGTACGAGGCAGAGCAATGGTCAATATTTTAGTCGTCGATGATAAAGACACGATGCGCAATATGCTCGTGGATACACTTGCCGATGAGGGATATCGCGTCGATTCGGCAGTCGACGGTCGTCGCGCAATAGAATTAGTTCGCAATAAATCTTACGATGTCGTTCTGACCGATCTGAAGATGCCGGATGTTGACGGCATTCAACTGCTTTCCGAAGTCAAACAAGTAGATGAAGAGATGCCGGTCATTATTATGACCGCCTACGCGACGGTTGAAAACGCCGTTGAAGCGATGAAAAAGGGTGCATTCGATTTTATCACCAAACCATTCGACACCGATCATTTATGTGTTTTAGTCAACCGCGCTTTGGAAAATCGCCGTTTGCGCGCGGAAAATTTCCTGCTTCGCCAGGAACTTGCCTCGTTTCAGGGATTCACGGATATCATCGGGAAAAATCAGAAGATGATCGAAATCGGTCAGCTGATTCATAAAGTCTCAAAATCAGATGCTTCCGTGCTGCTCTTGGGTGAATCCGGAACCGGAAAAGAATTATTCGCCCGAGCGATTCATTCGTTGTCGCCGCGCAAAGAGAAGCCGTTTATCGCTATCAACTGTGCCGCGATTCCGGATGAACTGTTGGAAAATGAATTGTTCGGTTCAGAAAAGGGTGCGTTTACCGGCGCCCATGCCCGCAAGATCGGTAAGTTTGAGATCGCCAATACCGGTACGATTTTCCTTGATGAAATCGGGGACATGGATATTTCACTTCAGGCCAAGTTGCTGCGCGTATTGCAGCAGAAAAATTTTGAACGTTTGGGTGGTACCAAGTCAGTCGATGTCGATGTCCGCGTTATCGCTGCGACTAACATGGATCTGAATGAGTTGATTCGCCAGAAGAAATTCCGTGAAGATTTGTATTATCGTTTGTCCGTTTTCCCGGTCAATATTCCGCCATTGCGTGAGCGGGCAGACGATGTCCGTGAATTGGCTGATTATTTCGTGACTAAATACTGCCGTGAAATGCGTAAGCCGATGAAGTCTCTTTCCAATGAAGCGGCCGGTTTGCTCGAACGATATCACTGGCCCGGTAACGTGCGGGAATTGGAAAACACGATTGAACGGGCGATTATTCTGGCCGAAGGAAAGAAAATTACGCCGGAGCATTTGGCTATCCGCCTGCAGCGCAGTGAAGAAGTTCAATTGCGCGAGGGCGTCGGCTTAAAAGAAATCGGTCAGCATGCCCAGATGAACGCGGAAAAACATACGATTTTACGGGTGCTCAAACAGGTGCGCGGCAACAAGCGAAAATGCGCGCAAATTTTGAAAATCGACTATACGACCCTGTTCGATAAAATCAAAAAATACAACATCGAAGCGATTCTGCACGGAGAAGAGGCGTAACGCCTCTTTTTTTGTGCATAAAAAAACGGCTGTCTCGCAACAGCCGTTCTGAGAGGCAGCGTTCGTTCAGATCGCTACATCATATAGTATTCACCCAATCTCTCTTACGGACAGGATGAACAGCTAAACGGAGTACAACTGGTAACGTACTGAACTAAGACAGAAAGGTCTGCCGTAGTAACGCCAGCAGCGCAACTGTGACTAACTCGCCCTGAGGTGCTGTCAGGTGCGGGTCCGCCACTGAACAAGTATGCCTGCAGATAAATGATATCGTTGCGATCAACAACGCCATCGTTGTTTACATCACCCGGTTGGCAACCGTTGTTACCCGGGGCAATTTTGATAACGACGGCATCTGAATCACCATTGATCGACTTGTCGTAACTGAGAATCGCCCCGCTTGAAAATAGATTAGCACCGGTGGATTTTGCGGCGAGGTAAATGCTTTGACCTTGGTCGATTGCTATGCCGTATGCGGCATCATATGCAGTGTCACCGAGATATGAGGAAAAGAGAATGGTATTACCATCTTCAAAATGAGCGATAACGATATCTCTGCCGCCGCCATTGTAAGAGCCATCGATAGCGTTTACTGATGGCCACCCGGTACTGTCGATTCTTCCTGCAATAAGTGGCTGGTCCAAGCTATCCAATGTTATATCATAAATCACTTCCTGGCCCGGGCCTCCTATATGCGTTGAGTACAGTAAACCCGACGCGCCTTGTGTGGGGTCAATCTTTGCCAAAAAAGCATCCGAAACGCCACTCTTACTGCCTTGATAGGCATTTACTACAGGGAAATTCGGGCTTGAGGTGGAGCCTGTAACATATATGAATCCATTATCATCGATCGTAAGTGACAGCGCAACGTCGTTGGAATCGCCGCCAATAAAAGTTGAATAAATTAATGATGCTGTAAATGAATCCTTAGTGTCAAAGACAGCAACAAACGCATCCCATTCCGCATCATACGTGTCTTCATATGAGTCGACCATATCTAAATCGGATGAAGCTGATTGTCCTTCGATGTAGGCAATTTCGTCATCATCGACTGCGATTCCATATCCCGGAAACTCACCATTTGATCCACCATACATGGTGCTGTATAAGACATCCGAACCATCGTCATTTAGTTTGGTGAGAAATACTTCCCACGTAGCTAAGCTGGCTGCGGTGTTAGTTTCAAATCCTTTGACATAGGGAAAGGAGTCTGTTGCTGCTCCGATATACGTTTCTCCGAGGATGTATGCATACTCATTGGTATCAACGTCGATGCCATACGCGTAATCGGCTCCAGCTCCGCCGATGAAAGTTGAGTAGAACAAATCGGTTCCGGTATTATCCAGTTTTGTGACGAACGCATCAGGGCGCTGCGAATTGGCAAAGTCGCCCCGATCAGTGTCGTATGCGCCGACAGTTGTCGGATAGTCGTCAGATCGAGTGTCACCAGTAATGTAAATATCACCATCATCGTCTAACGCGATCCCATACCCTACATCAGAAGAGTCGCCACCGAGGAAAGTTGCGAAAACACGTGTTCCCGAACCGCTGTCGCGAGTGTTGAATTTGGCTACGAGCACATCATAGCTACCGCCAATACCAGTCTGATATGCGCCGCCACTGGTCGGGAATGAGGAAGAGTTGGTGTAGCCGACCACGTATGCGTTATTGCAATCATCAACAGCGATATCCCAGCCAACATCAGTTCCCGAATGCCCGATATATGTTCCATACGATATTTGCGGGTCGATTACCAAAGCAAGCGCCGGATTGTAGGTGTCCGGAAGGTCAAATGTTACGACGTTCGGTTCAGTCACTGCGTATTTCGCATCAAGCGGAATGCGAATTCCGTTTTGCTCCTGATACACAACTGGTTTATGCTGCGTGATAGTTGACCATTCAGTTTCAATCAGCAAATCACCTGTCGCGGCTACGGCAAGTGACTTCACGCCTTCATATGCAATCTGTATGAGGGAAGGGTCTGCGCCTGGAGCGAGTGAGAAATCATATTCAATTCTTCCGTTCGCGCCGTAGTAGTACAGGTCAGTGCCAGGATAGACATTATACAGGACAACTGAAGAATAGCTGGGAACGTCGGTTACCCATTTGTTGGGATCGTTGCCAAGGAAATAGTTTGATGTTCCTTCCAACAATCCCTGTGCAGTAGCATACGGTGTTGGATTGCTGCCACGAAGCGTTGTTGCTACTATGAGTTGTTCAAATTGTGGTAGTTTAGAGGTCGGAGCGTCTGTGTTCACCAGCCGCTGATCGTCAATGTCACCGACAGAACGTGTCAATTGATATTGCATGCCGGTTTTAGTCACCCAGAGAGTTGCGTTAGGAACCGATGCCTGATAGAGAATGTGATCGGGAAACTGCCCCTTGTTTTCTGTGAAAGAAAGAGAAGAATTCTGTAAGCGTTCAAGCAGAGCCGATGCTTCCGGGTTAGCGGCAGCAAAGCTTACACAAGTTGTCAGTACGGTAAGAACCGAAAAAACAAAATAATAACATACACGCGCAGTTTTATTGTTCATAACTCCCATTCCTTTAAGAAGGTTACGAGTACTGTGCAGTTGCACGAATGTCCGGCGATGCGCAATTATCACATACGCGCACGACAACATTCATGGGTTATCGTGAAAAAAGAGACGCACGGAGCTACGGTGATCGCATAGAACAACTCCCTCTGGTGTCATTGCACCGCAAAGTGTTTGCTTAGTCTGCCTCTAACAATTTTTGTACTACGAGAAAATTTCTGCCGGTCATTGTTTGCACAATGCCCTCTTACAGCACAAGTATATGACAGGAAGTGTCAGTGTCAAACACTTCCTGATAAATGTGAAACGGAAATTCTAAAAGGACAATAGCGGGCGCTATTGTTTCACTTCAGCAAGAATCGATTCGAACACATTGAAGATAATCTTTTGCGGTTTTTGCGGGAGACCGGGAATGGTGAATTCGGTCTTCTTGCCGGAGACGGCGACCCGGATATATGCTGAACGGTCTTTATCTATCTGAATCTGCACCGGAACGTCGGTAATGAATTTGTCGTTTACCCCTTCGCTAAGAACGGTGCACACCGCCTTGTACGTATTGTTAGAGTCGGGTTGGATTTCGTACGAGAATGTATATGTGGGAAGCTCAGTGCCGTACACCCATTGATCGAAAAACCAGCTCATGTCAACGCCGACATATTTTTCGGTAAGACGTTTGAAGTCGATAGTAGTTGCAGGCTTCCCCTGGTACGTAGCATACCATTCTTTCATCATATCGAAGAAGGCATCTTCGCTCATAGTGTTCAAGTCGAGGAAGAGATTGCGGAGCATGTGCAGAACAATCGCTCCTTTTTTGTAGATGATTAAGCTGTGTGCACCACCGACCGCTTTGCTGCTTTGCGTACGATACCCCATGGCAATCGGTCCTTCCTCTTCAGCTTCACCGATTAGAAACTTGCGATTGCCGAAAATATCTTTGCGGTACTTTTTAAGTATGTCCAAAAATTGATCGTTACCCTCAACCGCTTGTACATACATGAGCGCGCTGTATTCGGCAAAACCTTCGCTCAACCATTGATCATGGTAGTTTGAATAGCTGACTCCGGTTCCCCACCATTGATGGGCAACTTCATGGGCGCGAAACAGACGTTGACGGCCATGCGAGTCTGTTGTCATCCAGGTTATAGCGCTCAAATGCAGGAATCCCGGGAATGACTGTCCGTGCCAGGCGGCAATTTCCGATGCCGACAGCGAGTTCACCGCTCTTTTGCCGAAACGGTGTGAGAACAGGCGAATAGCATTTACCAGATCCTCGCCAACCTGCTTTTCCATATGTGCGCCGATTTTGACGATTTCGTCATTTTGAGCGGCAAAATATTCGGCGAACAATCGGCTGAGTTCTTCATCATAGTACACATCAACAGTGCCGGCAACCTCATCGGTAAACTGGTATTTTTTCATGAAACCGATACTAAAGGAGGCATCGGAAGCAGGTTCAGTGAGCTCCCACTTCGTGTGAAGTATATTATCTTTTTCTATCCGATCTGCCGGTGTTCCGGTAGCCACGAATTCGATACCCTTCGGTGAGTGAAAGTTCATCGTGTATGTCGCCCGCTGACGCCAGCCGTATTCCGGATACCAACCGTACATGGCAGATATGTAAAATATGTTGACGACCGATTCTGCTATTTTCCCTGAATAGTAAAAGGTCAGTTTCAACGACCCGTTTACGGTTTGTTTGTCGTCGAGTAAGATGTAGACGTTGAGTCGTTGATAGTTTTTGTCTTTAGTGCGTCGATAACTGATCTGTTTACCCGGTTCAGTGGTAATGCTGTCTATCGACAATTCCGGATTCAGGTCGACTTTGAACATGCACAGCGAGTCTTTGGCGATCGTATATGAAGCGGTAACAATTCCGGTGAACATACCCTCACGGGTAATGGTGGCATCGATGTCAAAATGATTTTCAGTTACGTCATCTTTGCTTGCACCGTTAAGCATGACTAACGTGCTATCGACGAGCTGAGAATAGGAGCAGACCATTTCCATCACATTTCCGGAAAGGTGTTTATACTCCTTATAGAAACGGACTTCTTCCCGGTCAAACGGGTTGAAGTAATACCATATATATCCGACTTCCTTCGGACGCAAGGCGGCAAGTAGGAATGGTTCTTTGGCTGGTTCGGTGAATGATTTTAACGCCGCAAAGATGAATTCTCTATTTTCATCTCTCGTGAAATCACCACGGTAGTCGTTCCCTCTGTCTGCAACAGTTTGTACAACGGGATCGGTGGACGTACTGTGAGCTTGAATGAGGTTGTAGATAGAATCAGAAAAAAGGAGTGCCGTTTCAGTAAACGTTCCGCTGAGGGAATCCTTTTTAAAGAAACGTTGAAGTTGGTCTCGCTCCATTCTAATAGGAGGAGCAAACCGAAAATCTCCTTCACCGACAAAATAGCCGCCCCAGTATTGTTGCTTACCGTCGAGCGTTATCGGTTGAAAAAAGACAATCGTACCGTTTTTCAAATTGAATGTCGCACCGGTATGGTTAATCGTGAGATTTGTAACGGTTCGGGCGGTGGCAGGATCGATTTTCGCCGTGTACATTATGTCAAGGGCGTCGGTTAATTCATTCGCATTTGTTTGGCGGGAAAAACAAAACAGAGATAAGCAGCATATAAGGCTCATCATCCATGGTGAGTTTTTTTTCGTCATTGGAAACCTCAGTCTCCTTTTAGTTTTTAGCAACCCTGCAGATAAAACTTCGACAGCAAATTGTTCGCTGCCGTCTATAATCAACTTTCTATCATCTCGACGTTTGCGCGGGGGACAATCGCTTTGGAACCGTCATCAAACTGTACTTCCAGAATACGGGCCATTGATTCGGACTCCAGTTTCTGCAGCGGAGAGGGGAGGTTTGTTACCGAACCAAGTTTGCCGAAGTGCGGATGGCGGATAACACGAATCGGTGAACCGATTCCTATTCCCTGAATTTCAGAGGGTTTATCATCAATTTGACCGCTCGAAGTTAATGGAATGACTACTTCCGGACGAATAACGCCGGCGCGAATCTGCGTAGCGCCATTGATGCAAGCCATTTGTCCTTCCTGACGTTTCAACAGATCGAATGTCTTTTTAGCCATACTGATTTTGCCGAAGCCTTCGGTTACGACAAGAGTAAGGCCGATATCTTCATTACCGGTGATTGCAACACCGATATCGTAGCCAAGAAAGTCGCGCAAATCTTTGTCGTCGAATCCGCCGACAACGATTCCTTTTACACCGACCTTAATCGCTTTTTTCATCGCAGCAGCAGTTACAAGAGAGCCGCCGACGATTACCAAGCCTTTGAGGGCATCGGTAATAAACTGTTCATCCAACACCGTGTGGTTATCAGGCGTGACGACTTTGAGCGTTCCGTAGGTTTCTCCGCCAATTCCGAAAATCCCCTGCATGAAGGCAGCCTCGGTTGCAACAACGACCCCTTCGTTCGGAATAACCTCGACAACTTTTCCCTTAACGTATGCTTTCACTTCAACAGGAACCGGATACCCGCGCTGGAGCACCTGACCGGTGATGTGAGAAATCGATTCAATAGTGCCGTTGATAGTGGCGTGTGCCTCGCTTTTGAAGATGCTGATAAAACCCTTTTTGAGCGCAATCAGGTCACCTTCTTTAATCGCATCACCTTCTTTTTTGAGCATGCAATGCTCTAAATCTTCCGGGGGGAGGCCAAGCTTGTTCGCCACATTGAGCGGAACGACCGGGCCGGGGAGGTGCGTACGGGCGACGGCATCATCCGGATTGACCATATCTCCCACTTTGACGAGTACATCCCCTTTAAGCGGAAGAATACGGGATTTTTTAACGAGTCGTTTGTCTGTAACTTTTAATCCGGGTGTATACGCGTGTGCCATTATTGTCCCTTATCTGATTATTTTCTGGGTCGGTGCATGCGCTTGCGACGCATCCGCATTACTAAAATCAAAATAATGATAAACAGCCCGCCGCCAAAGAAGGGAAGTGTGCGTTTGACGGTAGAGTCGTCACTCTTCGGCATTTCCCGGTTTTGGACATCTTCGGCAACTTTCAGTTCCTGTTTGGGGGCAGCCGTTTCGACATTATCCGTCGAAAGGGACTGGGCGATCTGCTCGAACGTGGGCAGGGTCACGCTGAACAGGGAATCAGGGGCGTAGAAAAAGAAATTGGCGATTCCGTGCTTATAGAATTTCATGATATACGCATGCTTTTTTATCAGCATGTTTTCTTCAACCACATCGCTGATGACTGTGACAATTTTTGAAGCAGCGTCATAAGCAGGTTCGTCGGTTTTTTGCTGTGCGTTCAAATCGGAAACGGGGAAGTAGCGAACATTTTTGCCGAATATCTGGCTCAAAGCATGCAGAACAGAATCGATCTGTTTGTCGGTGAGTTCACCGACTGAGTCGACAGTCAGAATGCCGTACACGCCGTCGAAAAAAGGAATAGTGCTGCTGTCGGCGAAGGCGGCATCGTAATCGAGCACCGATTCTCCGGCCTGATGCATTTGCAGAAAGGCGTCGACGGTCGTGTAATCGATCTGTTTCCATCCGTCGGGATACGTAATATGAAATTTCCCTTTTGGAGAAACATACGTTCCGCAGAGCGCGGAGGAACCGGTAGCAAGTAAAGCCGCGAATACGGCAATGCAGAGCGTAGAAATACCTGTTTTTGTTTTCATTAGGCTAACAAGGAATCCTGAGGATAAATATCCAATTCTTTCATCCATTTTTTCAAATGATTCACACGGTCTGCATCCGGCAATGAAGAGAGGTCAAACGGACGGCCGCGACCGTCAAGAATAATGCCGACTACACCGCCGTGCACTTCTTTGCTGACCGGATTACCTTTTCCGGCGCCCATGTCAAATTCTTTGGTCGGTTCAAACGTTGCTTTGGCAGTTACCGGTAATCCGTTCGACTGCAGACCAAGATCGAACTTTTTCATTTCCAGATAATTCAAATTGCCACTGACCGTGCCGCCCGGCAACTCGATCGTGTACTTCATAATCGGTCCCTGCTTTTTGGTCGTGCCAGTTGGGGCTACGCAGGTACCAAGATGAATGAGACAATCTTTTTCGAACACTTCCGTTGCCGCTTGCGGCTGAACTTCGGTGAGTACGCCTAATTGCGGCATCATGAAGATTGAATCGACCGCCAAACGGGTGACGCCTTCCGGTAAGAAAGAGTCGATCATCATAAGCGCGGACTGCTGACGGCGCGGCGCGTGGGAGAGCACACCGCCGGAGCCGATGAGCATATTCAGCGACATCATATTGACGATCGTACCGCCGGAGGCTGTCTGTTCGAAGGCATCAGCAATCGTACGCTGCTGCTGAACACCTTTGAGTTCCGTGGCGAAGTTTTTGTGCTGAATAAAGGCAAGGCGAAGCGCCTCTTTGGCAATGGCCTGTTCAAAAATCAATTCTTCAAGTGACTGTGGAATGGTAGTAGGTCGAACCATTTTGTTTTTGACACGGTTGCGCAAGTCACGTTCATCCATGAGGAATGGAACCCAACGCATGACCATCGGCAAGGTCGCTTCTGCGAATACATTTGAAATAGAGTACGACATTCCCAAGTTTGCTGACACGGTACGGTTGAAGACCGGCGTTTTGGCATCGGGGCGGAAAACAGAGAATACGTCGGTCGTAGCGCCGCCGATATCGACACCGACTGCCTCAATATTATAGCGGTCAGCAATAGTCTGGATAATTAATCCGACCGCGCCGGGGGTCGGCATGATCGGGGCATCGGTCCATGACATCAGTTTTTTATATCCGGGTGCCTGTGCCATCACGTGTTCCATGAACATTTCATGAATTTCATCGCGAGCGGGGCCAAGATTTTCCCGTTCCAGTACCGGACGAAGATTCGGTACGATTTTCAAATCGACTTTGCCGTCGAGCGTTTCTTTCACCATTGGAGCGGCATCCTTGTTGCCGGCAAAAATAACCGGTAGTTCATATCCGGAACCCAAGCGCGGGCGAGGGTCGGCCGCCGAAACGAGTTCGGCAATTTCAACCACGTGCGTGGTGGTGCCGCCGTCGATACCGCCGGATAATAAAATCATATCCGGGCGCAAGCGACGAATGCGTTCGATCTGCTGGTGAGGGAGGCGTTTGTCGTTTGAGGAAATTACGTCCATCACGATCGCACCGGCGCCGAGGGCAGCACGTTCGGCTGATTCGGCGGTCATCGATTTGACCACTCCGGCGACCATCATTTGTAGTCCGCCACCGGCTGATGAGGTAGAAATATAAACATCGGTACCGACATTCCCCTGAGCCGGACGAATGAAGTTTCCTTTTTCATCCAAAAGCTTGCGGCCGGAAAGTTCTTCCAGTTCGGCGACGGCGTTCAGTACGCCCATGGTAACATCTTCAAACGGCGCTTCAACCGTGGTCGGCGCTTCGCCGCGATGGGTTTGGCGATATTCCCCGTTTACGTATTGAATCATGATTGCTTTGGTCGTGGTCGAGCCGCAGTCTGTCGCGACGATAATCTTGATATCTTCAGGCTTTAGTTTTGTCATCGTTTTTTCCTATAGTGTTCCCAAAAATGGCGGTACAATTGCCGCTGAGTCGAGAATTATACCAGCCGGTCGTGAAGTTGTAAACAGGGAAATGATAGCGCTTTAATGACAATGCGTTACATAACGATATTTGCTTTGGTCGTATTTGCTGCGCTGAGTTTTCCGCTTGACCTGTTCTTTCGTCCGCTGTACATTCGCGCCGGTGCAAGTCAGTGGGAATGTGTAAGTTCTCACCGCGCAGGTGGATTGTGGACCCTTGCATCATCTTGATTAAACAAAATGAACGGCTTGTCCGTTTACCGGGAAGTGACACCTACCAATGTATTGGCCGGTCGTGCCTCCCCGCCAATAGATGACTGAAGAGAGAGGACTGTTTTGACCCTCGAAAGACCGGCAAACATCGATGCTGCCCTCCGTACTCTCATGCTCGGGCTATTGGCATTGCTGTTTTCCCTCTTTTTTTCCGTTTCTCTTTCCGCACAAACTGATTCCGTACAAGACACACTTACTGCGACCGTGCAGTCGATAGTCGATTCTACAATGGCGGCCGACTCTGCTGTGGCGGCAACACAGGCCGCGCCGGAAACGACAATGACCGGCTCGCAGGCTGAGGCCGAGCGAGTTAAATCCTCCTGGTTCGATACTAAACGATTGAATGTGTTCATCTGGATTGTGCTGTTATCCGCCGTGATTATTTTCTACATCAATCACGCGAAATCAGGAAAACCGATTTACATCCGTAAAATGGCGGGGCTGGAAGCTATCGACGAAGCGGTCGGCCGCGCGACAGAAATGGGAAGAAAAATTTATTTCGTTCCCGGTATTCAGGATATGAATGATGTGCAGACAATCGCCGCGATTGCTATTCTGGGACGGGTCTCATCGCTGGCCGCCGAGTACGAAACCTGGCTTGAAGTGCCGAACTCCAAGTCGCTCGTGATGATTACCGCGACAGAAACGATGAAAGAAGCATATTCCCGCGCCGGTCGGCCCGACTCATTTCAGGAATCACAAGTTTACTTTATTACCGATGAACAGTTCGCGTATGCGGCCGCGCTTGACGGGATGATCGTGCGTGAACGGCCGGCCACCATATTGTATATGGGGGCGTTTTATGCCGAATCACTGATTCTTTCCGAAGTCGGTAACTCCACCGGAGCGATTCAGATTGCGGGAACAGCGGAAGCAACGCAGTTACCGTTCTTTGTCGCCGCCTGCGACTATGTGCTTTTGGGTGAAGAATTATTTGCTGCCTCTGCGTATCTGTCCAAAGAGCCGCGCCAGCTTGGTTCATTAAAAGGACAGGATATGGGGAAAGCATTTTTTATTGTCGCGATGGTTATCGGTGTCATCGGGGTAACCTTCGGCTTGTTTGACATCAGCGACTGGTTTAAGGCGAATTAAGGAATATGAGAAGAGAAATACCGATATTAATTACGACCATTGCCGGGCTGGTGTTTGCGCTTTCGTATTTCATTCCGAAGCCGCCGTTCAGCAATGCGGAAACGATTTTTGGCGACTGGGTGTCGATTGTGCAGTCATTTGCCGTCTGGCTTGGCGTGTTGAATCTGTTTGTCGTATTGGGCGACCGGATTACCCGCCGCAAAGACCACTGGCAGTATGACATCATTATCCTCGGTTGTTTGGTGGCGACCTTAGTGGTCGGATTCTGGAGCGGATTCGCCGGAATGAATGCCGAACCGGCCTATTCCTTCCGTGATCCGGGAACCGCCTTCGACTGGATTTTTACCAATATTTTTACGCCGCTTGGTGCGACGATGTTTGCCATTCTTGCCTTTTATGTCGCATCGGCATCATACCGCGCGTTCCGCGCTCGTAACACCGAAGCGACATTATTATTGATAGCATCAATGTTCGTTATGGGTGGCCGTGTGCCGCTTTTCGATACGATTTTCAGCCCGCTTTTAGGCTATCCATTCTTCAGTCAATTCGCAGGATGGATTATGCAGTATCCTGTTACCGGTGGTCAGCGCGCGATTGCTATCGGTATCGCGCTCGGTATTGTTTCCAGTTCACTCCGTGTGATTCTCGGTATTGAACGTTCCCACGTGGGAGGGAAATAATGCTGTCGACGATTATGTTGGTAGTCATGGGGTTGGTTGGATTGTCGCTTATCTATGTCCTCTACCGCACGATTAACGGTCGCCCGGTCGAGCGGCGTATTGTGTTTGCTTACATCGGTGTCGCCGTTATCGGATCGTTCTTTGTCAAAATGCCCGCGCCGCTTCCGGAAACGCGGGAAGTCAGCCGGTTATATGAAACACTGAAAGGTGTGCCGGATGGCTCGAAGATTTTAATGTCATTTGATTATGACCCGCAGTCCGCGCCGGAATTACAGCCAATGGCGATTGCCTTTATTCGCTACGCGCTGAAACATGATTTCAAAATTATCATCATGGGACTTTGGCCAGCCGGACCACAGCAGGCATATCAGGCCATAGAAGTAGCGAAAACAGATCCCGAAATCGCGGCGATGAATTTGGAATATGGGGTTGATTATGTAAACCTCGGCTTCCAGTCCGGAAATGAATTCGTTATTCAGGCGATCGGGTCGAGTTTCAAGCAGATGTTCCCGCAGGATGACCGCCGTACCCCGTACGATCAGATTCCGATTTTACAAGGGGTAACCAATTTGCGCGATGTCGCGCTGGTGATGAACCTGAGTTCCGGTAAACCGGGTACCCGTGAATGGGTGCAAATCGGTGTCGACCGGTTTAATGTCAAGCTAATTGCCGGCAACACGGCAGTGCAGGCGCCGGAAATGTATCCGTTTTTGCGCGCAGGGCAGTTGCAGGGTTTGATGGGTGGTATGACCGGTGCGGCTGAATTTGAAAAGACAGTCAATCAGGCAGGTAAAGCGACAACGTTTGTATTGTCGCAGATGTTCGCCCACGCGACCGTGATTGCTTTTATCATTATCGGTAACGTCGCGTATTTTGTATCGAGAAGACGGGAGAAGAAAAAATGAGCGGCGACTTCGGCGTTTGGGTAGCGGCGCTTTTGACGGTTGGGATTCTCTCTTTCTTGTATAAGGATAATCCGTTCTATAAGATATGTGAGTCGATCTTTGTCGGCGTTTCAGCCGGCTATTGGGCGATTATCTATTTCTTCGACAGCCTGCAAAAGAAGATGTGGGAAGGAATTTTCCCGACAACCGGCGCTGCCGCGGACTACTGGCTTATCGGCGGCGCGATTTTGGGCATCATGATGTTGTTTAGACTATCCTCAAAAGCCGGATGGATAGCCCGTTGGCCGCTTTCGTTTATTGTCGGAGCGACCGCCGGTTTATATATGCTCCTCTTTTTCGTCTCCAACGCGCTTAATCAGGTTGCATCAACGATTGTACCGTTGATTGTTCACAATACTGAAGGTGCGATCGACTGGGTAGCTTCTATCGGAACGACTATTATCGCCATCGCGACCATTTGTGGGTTGATTTATTTCTTCTTCTCGAAAGAACATAAAGGCTGGTTCGGACGCACCGCCCGGTTTGGTACCTGGTTTTTGATGATTACCTTCGGAGCGGCGTTCGGCTATACGGTGATGAGCCGTATGTCGTTGTTGATCGGCCGTATGGATTTCTTATTCAGCGTCTGGCTCGGATTAACCCGATAATGCGTTGTATCCGACCATAGGTAGCAGTTATGCGGACACGTTGTTATACTGCCACCGCTGTTTTTGCTCTTCTGTCATATTCTCTTTGTTTTTCCCAATCATCTGAACCGGTAACTGATAGCGTGCAAGCACCAATGCAGATTGTAGTAGCTGCACCGACATCTGTGTTGGCTGAAGATATGAATTACGATGTCGGCAACCGGATACGCTTGACCTGGGTTCCTTCCATCGATGACCAACCGATGGATAGCCGGGTGACCGGATACAAAATTTACCGATACGCGAATGGAAGCGATTCGGCGGTAACGGCGAATGTTCCGGCCGGCGTAGCAACCTATGT
The DNA here is from genome assembly GCA_964464605.1 of uncultured Ignavibacteriales bacterium. Classification (GTDB taxonomy): domain Bacteria; phylum Zixibacteria; class MSB-5A5; order GN15; family FEB-12; genus CAYXJN01. The sequence continues at coordinate 73,861 of CAYXJN010000006.1, forward strand.
GGATGAAGGGCTCAATCGGGAATCATCATATACATATGTAGTCGCAACGCTTTCAAGCAATGCGGAGTTTCCCTCAATTCGTACGCAGGCAATTACGCCGGAACGGGAATGGATTAATTTTGATCGTACGTCGTTATTTATTATCGCATTGATTTTAGGCGGTGCGATTATCTATTTCATCGAAAGCGCCCGAAAAGGGAAGAAGCTGTTCGTTCGTAAAATCGCCGGACTTGAGGCAATCGATGATGCTATCGGCCGCGCTACCGAAATGGGGCGTCCGATTCTGTTCGTTCCCGGTATTCAGGATATGAATGAAGTAGAAACGGTCGCGGGGTTGACCATTCTCGGCCGTGTTGCGCGAGTTGTGGCCGATTACGACACCAAAATTTTCGTACCGACCTCACGATCGCTCGTTATGACTGCCGCGCGGGAAACGATTAAGTCGGCGTATCAAACCGCAGGCAGGGCAGATGCATACAGTGATGAAATGTCCTCCTATATCACCGATGAACAATTCGGTTATGTGGCGGCAGTGAATGGACGGATGATGCGTGAAAAGCCTGCCACCTGCTTTTATATGGGTGTGTTTTTTGCCGAATCATTGATGCTTGCCGAAACCGGACATTCAGTCGGCGCGATTCAGATTGCCGGAACCGCCAGACCGATTCAGATACCTTTTTTTGTCGCGGCTTGTGACTTCACGCTTATCGGTGAAGAATTGTTTGCGGCCTCGGCGTATCTGTCTGGCGAACCGAAGCAGCTTGGATCACTCAAAGGGCAGGATGTCGGCAAGGCGGTCGCGCTGGTCATTATCACCGTCGGCACGATTGCCGTCACTGCGACCACGCTGTGGGATGTCCCTTGGTTGAAAACGTTTCTTCACAATCTAACGTCTGTTTTTTCCTCACGGTAAACCATGCGAAGACAAATCCCGCTTCTTATTACCTCTTGTATCGGAATTTTTTTGATTCTCGCGGTGTTTATTCCGCCATGGGAAGGGGCGGGGGAAACCTCGACGGTATTCTTCGACATTATTGCTGTTTTCGCTTTCTTTTTAGGCGGCGGCAATCTTGTGCGTATTCATGGTGCAAAATTGTTTGAGCGCAAAGAGGGATGGCTATTTTCGGTTGTTACGTTAGCCGGATTTGCTGTCATGTTATTCGCCGGCCTGTTTAAAATCGGCAGCACTGGAATAGCCGCGCCGGTCGATGAGGCTGGTTCTCTTTTCGCCATGATGTATACCTCTGTTTTTTCGCCGTTAGGTGCGACGATGTATTCACTATTGGCTTTCTTTGTTGCGTCGGCCTCGTATCGCGCCTTTCGTGCAAAAAATCGCGAAGCGACCATTCTATTGTTAGCTGCGGTAATTATTCTTTTAGGTCGCACACCTTTCGGAACGGTACTAACTGCATGGATACCGGAAAGTTTTTCGATATTTGAACTGCCGAATTTGGCCGTCTGGATTATGAAATCGCCGAACCTTGCCGGACAACGAGCAATCTTAGTTGGTATCGGTCTCGGTGTGATTGCAATGTCGTTACGCATTATTCTCGGCATCGAGCGTGGGTATTTGGGGGATGACCGTGGATAACATCGGCATCATTCTCTCCGTTGTCGGCATTGTTGCCGGACTCAGTTTTCTGGCATATCGCTCTTTCAAAGGAAAAGAGGTCGACCGCCGAGTTATTTTCCTGTTTATCTTCTGCGCCGTTGCTTTGCCGGTGTTGTTTAAGAAAACGGTTCCGGAAATGGCGAGCGATATCGTGAAGAATGTCTACGACAAAGTTGAATCACTTCCGCCCGGCTCCAAGATTTTGATTTCATTTGATTATGATCCGGCTATGGCGCCTGAGGTGCAGCCGATGGCGGATATGTTCGTTCGTCATGCCTTCACCAAGGGACACAAAGTTGTGTTCATGTCGCTCTGGGCGACGGGACAATCATTGTTGCATCCGACTATCGAGCGGATAGTCACCGGCGAGTTTCCGAATATGAAATACGGCGTCGACTATGTAACCCTCGGTTACAAAGCGGGGAATGAGGGTGTGCTCAATGTTATCGTGAGCAATATGCGCAAAATGTTTCCTACCGATATTAACGGTACAACGCTTGATGCTTTACCGCTAATGACAGGTATCAAATCCTGCGCCGACTTCGATTGCGTGTTAACGGTCGGTGGTGGTAATCCCGGCACCAAAGAATGGGTGCTGTTCGTCGGTGATGTTGCCCATGTGCCTATTGCTACCGGTGTCGCGGCGGTCGTTGCGCCTGCCATGTATCCGTATTATCCGCAACAGCTGGTCGGTATTTTGGGCGGAGTGAAGGGAGCATCGGAGTACGAATCACAGTTCAAACAGCAATATCGCCCGGAAGCCGATATGCCGACTCCGGCGATGAAAACGATGTGGCCGCAAACGTGGGCGCATATGGTCATTATCGCCTTTATCATTATTGGTAATATTTCTTACTTTGCCAGCCGGAAAAAAGGGAACCAGTCGTGAGCCGGTCATTACTTTTTACCAGCATCGGTATCGGTGTGCTGTTCATTGTCAGCATGTTCGCAAGTGCGAGTTCCGCTTTGGAAGGAACATCGCCGATAGTGCAGGGCTTTCTGGTTACGCTTGCTGCATTTTTGACGCTCTGTATTTTCTCGTTCCTCTATAAAGACAATCCGTTCTACAAGTTTGCCGAACATCTGTTTGTCGGTGTGTCGGCTGCATATTGGATGTGTCAGGGATTCTGGTCGACCATTGTCGGTAATCTGATTCCGCGCGTTTCTGAAAGTCTTTCCTCATTTTTTCAGGTGCCGTATCAGGGGGGAGATGTTGAAAGCTATGCGTACTTCATTCCGATTATCCTCGGCATTCTTCTGTTAATGCGACTGACCAACAAGCATGGCTGGCTCGGTCGCTGGCCGTTGGCATTTGTAGTCGGGACAACTGCCGGGTTGAATTTTGTTCGTTATCTTCGTTCTGATTTTATCGAGCAGATCTCTGCAACATTCGTGCCGCTCGTGGTCAGTTGGAACGGGTACGGTGATTTTTTCTCGAATCTCTCACTCAATGCCGGCGGACAGTTTGCGATGATGCTGACCAACTGGGTTATTTTCGCCGGGGTCTTTTGCGGAATCATTTATTTCTTCTTCTCGAAGGAACACACCGGCTGGTTTGGCCGCGCCTCGCAGTTCGGGATATGGATAATGATGCTGACCTTCGGTGCATCGTTCGGTTATACGGTTATGGGGCGAATATCGCTCTTGGTCGGCCGGATAACTTTTTTGTTTCGCGATTGGCTCGGATTGATTAACTAAGGGAATGCGAATGACCCGTCAATTCAGATTTGCAGCAGTTTTGTTCAGTTTTTTCATTAGTGCTGCGTTGGTCTTTGCGCAGGATTCCCCCGATACAACTGCTATCATTGCTGATACTACTGTTGTTACTCCGCAATCTACGGTCGCCACTCCGCAGCCGGTGACAAGCGTAGCGGTGAATGACAGTCCAGATGATGAAGGACATTCCATAACCATTACTTGGACTAAATCAGCAGATGATGGCTCGGGTGCCGCGAGCGTTCTTATGTATGAAGTGTTTCGCTCAGACTCGCCAAATGGACCGTTTGAAAAAGTGGGCGCGTCTCCTTCAGGTGAGCAGCGTTTCGTTAATTCATCGGGACGTGACTCCAGCAATGCACTGTATGTAGCCAATGAACGCGCATATTATTATCGGGTAGATGCTGTCACGGCACAAACTGATATCCGTTCTGAATCGCAAATAGTCGGCCCAGCCGAAGCTTCCGGACAATGGTTTAATGTGGGAAGAGCGACGGTGTTTACCTCTGTTCTAATTTTTACGTTGTTTACGCTGATCTTTATAGCAAAAGCAAAAAAGGGACATGAGTTGTATGTGCGGCCATTGGCAGGAATCGAAGCCGTCGATGAAGCTATCGGTCGTGCCACCGAAATGGGGAAGCCGATTTTATATGTCATGGGATTGGGGACAGCACAGGATATCGCAACGATTGCGTCATTTACTATTCTTTCCCGTGTCGCCAAAAAAGTTGCTGAATACCAGACTGATTTGATTGTTCCTTGCTATGACCCAATTGTGTTTACGGTTGCGCAAGAAATTGTGCAGTCTTCTTTCTTGGATGCTGGTCGTCCGGACGCCTATAGATCGGATATGGTGTATTTTGTCACACAGGCGCAGTTTGCCTATGTCGCCGCGGTTAACGGCACGATGGTACGCGTGAAACCGGCGACGAATTTGTATCTTGGTAAGTTCTATGCCGAGTCACTCATGCTTGCTGAAACCGGTTCGGTAACCGGCTCGATTCAGATTTCCGGAACGGATGAAGTCGCGCAGATACCATTTTTCGTAGTTGCCTGCGATTATACGCTGATCGGTGAAGAATTGTATGCCGCCTCCGCTTATCTTGGACGTGAACCGGTATTGCTCGGCTCGCTAAAAGGACAAGATTGGGCGAAAGGGCTGCTTATTCTTTGTGCAATTGCCGGGATCATCGCTGCCGAACTGCAGTTCGGTTGGTTTGTTGACCTGTTTAGGGTATTGAATTAAGGTAATGATAGCATGAGAAGGCAAATACCGCTCGCACTAGTAACGTTCTTCGGAGTCTTGATGGCTCTGCAGTACTTTGTTCCACATACCGCCTCGCAATTGCTGAACGAGCGTTTGCTCGATTGGGTGGTGATTATCGGTATTTTTGCATTGGCTGTTGGTATTGGTTCGCTCATCAGCGTTTCAATCGATAAGATAAAATTGAAGCAGCCGAACTGGCAGTATTCATATATCACGCTTGCCGGTCTGGCGGCAATGATAGTTGCAGGATTTATCGGTCAGAAAGATGGTGAATGGGGCGTGTACTTCATGTCACCGGAAGGGCTACAAAACCCGGTGTTCGACGGTATTTTCCGTTATGTCATTACGCCGATTCAATCGTCTACGTTTGCACTTTTGGCTTTCTTTATCGCTTCTGCTGCATATCGCGCATTTCGCGCACGTAATGTACTGGCGACGCTGCTGTTGATTTCGGCATTGCTTGTGATGCTTCGTTTTAATCCGTTTTTGGGGCCGCTTACCGGCTTTATGGATCAAGCCGCGAACTGGCTTTTGAACGTTCCGAATCTGGCGGCTAAGCGGGCGATCATTATCGGTATCGGTCTTGGTATGGTAGCGACATCGCTGAAAGTCGTGCTCGGTATAGAACGCGGCTTTATGGGGAAGAGTTAAGCTATGAATATCTTTGAACGGATGATGTCACTTGACCGGCGCTGGATTTTTCTTTTTGTCGCGGTGGTATGTATAGCGACCTACTATGCGAAATTTGCAGTCCCGCTTTTCGTATCACCGGAAGTAAAAAGTATCTACGATAAGGTAGAGTCGTTACGAGAAGGGGATCTGATGCTCCTTTCGATCGACTATGATCCGAACGCGCTGGCAGAATTACATCCGATGACCTATGCGATTTTGGAACAGGCGTTTCGCAGAGGTGCCCGAGTTATAACGCTCACGCTCTCACAGAATGGCGCCGGTATGGCGGAGCAGGCAGTGAAAGATGTCGTCGATTCGGTCAAAGTAGCGAAGATATATAACGGTGTTGAATATCCCGGCAGAGAATTAGTCAAGGGAATTGATTATACCTTCTTAGGATATAAACCGTATCCGGCATTGGTAATTTTAGGTATGGGGCAGAATTTTAGAATTCAGTATCCGACCGACTATTACGGTACCCCATTAGATTCTATTCCGATCATGCGTGGCGTTGCTAACTATGATCAACTGAGAACTGTCATTAGTATCACCGGCTCAAACGTTGCTGATTATTGGATTTCTTACGGTCAAGGGCGGTACAATTTCCCGCTGGCACTGGGATTGACCGGCGTAAGTGCATCTGATTTTTATCCGTTCTTGAACTCTGGTCAGTTGTATGGACTCATGGGCGGGTTGCTCGGTGCTGCGCAGTACGAACAGCTTGCCGATAATCCGGGACCGGCAAAAGATGGTATGCGTATACAGGTGTTCGCGCACCTGGTAATAATCGGATTTATCGTGCTCGGCAATATTGGATTTTTCCTGTCGAGACGGCGGAACCAATAAGGAAGCAGGCAGATGGAGTTTACTACCTTTCTTTGGACAACTCTCAGCGCGTTTCTCACGCTGGCTACATTTTCCTTTTTGTATCGTGACAATCCGTTTTATCGCATAGCGGAACATCTGGTGGTAGGAACGTCCGCCGGATACTTCGTCCTTATTCTCTGGCATAATAGTTTAGTGCCGAATATGCTCAACCGTATTCTGGAAGGGTCATGGTTGTATATCATCCCCGGTATTCTTGGTGCGATGATGTGGACTCGGTTTTCAAAGAACTATGCATGGATTTCCCGCTGGCCGCTGGGGATTTATGTCGGTATTGCCGCTGGTGTTGCCATACCGCTTGAAATGGCAAACCGTGTAAACAAACAGTTGGTGGCTGCGATGGTACCGATAAGCTGGGATAACTTTCTTTCATTCTTACCTACATCCGGTCTGTCGGATCTTATTGTTTTTACGGGAGCAATTGCTGCTCTTTGTTATTTCTTCTTTTCCAAAGCGCACACTGGTGCTTTCGGAGCCGTTGCTAAATACGGTATCTGGATTTTGATGATCGGATTCGGAACATCGTTCGGATTTACCGTCATGGCTCGTATCTCCCTGTTCATTAATCGTATTCAATCGGTCGATCGGTGGGGGCAGGCAGCGTTTGATACCGCTAATCCGAATTATTCGTCGTTGTTTCCACTACTCTTCTGGATCGTTACCGCGTTGGTGGTAGGGTTTATTGTCGTTGAGATATACAAACATCTCAATGGCAAGAAGACCGTTGCTAATCAGTAATCGCATCGCACAGTTAAATCTGCTCTTATTTGCTTTAGTGTAGTTTATACCGCCAATTTTTTCGAAAAATTTTAGTTGATTCAATTTTTCAATCAGAGAGTTTGCTAATACAGGTGGAGGGAAACGCCCGCGAAATCAGGCCGGATACCTGAATCGACGGGTCACCGGAAGTGGTTGATGGATATCGCGTTACGCGATCCGCGTAAGCCATTGAAAGGAAAGAAATTCATGGTGAATTAATTTTCCTGTTTCGACAAGTCAAAATCTATCAAGTTTTTGCGAGGATATTTTTTGCCTACCGGACATTTTTCGCTTGACATACAGGCAAATATTTCCGTAACATTCACGCGAGGAATCAACAATAAACCGGATAACCAGTTAACTGAGAAAGGGTAGCCACTTGAGAACACACGGAAAGTGAGGACCGCGACATGGCGTGGACTAGGAAGTCCGAATTGGGGAAAACCCCGGCCACATTCGTACCCGACTCAGAGGAATCTGAGGAACAATTTAAACTTTCGGCTGCTGAAAGGCGGCGAGAGTACCAACGGCGCTATTACCAAATGCACAAAGAAAAGGCAAAAGAATATCAGCGTCAGTACAACCTGACCCACAAGAAGAAGCTTCGTGGTGGTCGGGGAAAGAACGGTATGTTGTCTCGCGATGCCGTTCGTTCCACATTCAATATGGCCGATATCATGCACTCTCCGGTTGAAAAGACCATTTGGATGCTCCAAAAGATCATTAACGGTGAACGCTTTTTCACGATGTAAGGCTGCTAAGAACAAAGTAATTCAAGGCGATTAGCGCGAGTTTTTGCTCTAATCGCCTTTTCTATTGCCAAGCACCGGTCTTTCCTGTACATTCCCCAAAAAATTCCTTAACTCATTAATAGGACAGAGGATATCCCATATGTCCGCCAAAACGGCGACAACTCCGAAAAAGGATGAGGTGAAAGCTGAAAAGAAGGCCCCAAAGGAGCCCCGCAAAAAAGCTAACCCCTCGTTTGACCCAAAAAACTTAACCGGAAAATACTTTTACTTCTTCGGCAACGGCAAAGCCGAGGGAGCGGCCAATATGCGTGACTTGTTGGGCGGCAAGGGAGCCAATTTGGCAGAAATGACCAATGCCGGCCTACCTGTACCTCCCGGGTTTACGATCACGACCGAGGTTTGCCGGATTTATTATGACGGTTCTCTTGATGTACCGAAGCCGATCGACAAAGAGATGCTCAAATACGTCGAAATGCTCGAACAGGCAACCAAGCGGAAATTCGGCGATCCGACCAATCCGCTTTTGCTGTCTGTCCGGTCAGGCTCAAAATTCTCAATGCCGGGCATGATGGATACGATTTTGAATCTTGGGCTCAATGATGAAACCTGCGAAGGGTTAGCGACTGCAACCGGCGACGCCCGTTTTGCCTATGACAATTATCGCCGTTTTATCGCCATGTTCTCAAACGTCGTTTTGGGGATCGACAAGGAATTGTTCGAGGAGGTCGTTACCAAGCGAAAACAGGAACGACGTGTTCGTCAGGACAGTTCACTGCAGGCGGCAGACTTAAAAGAGATCGTCAAAAAATTCAAACAGATTATCAAGCGGAAATCAGGGGATGTGTTTCCCGATGACGCTTTGGCACAGCTTCGTTTGGCGCGGGATGCCGTATTTCGCAGTTGGAATAATCCGCGGGCAATTTCCTATCGTCGCCAGTTTAACATCCCGTCTGAAATCGGCACGGCAGTCAATATCCAGGCTATGGTATTCGGTAATCGAGGGAATTCCTCAGGTACGGGAGTTGGTTTTACCCGTAACCCGTCGACCGGAGTAAAAGAATTTTACGGCGAGTTCCTGGTGAATGCGCAGGGAGAGGATGTTGTCGCCGGTGTGCGCACTCCGCTTCCGATCAGCAAAATGGCGGATGAACTTCCGCAGGCGTTCAAGCAGCTGAAAGAAATTACTACCCGTTTAGAAAAGCACTATCGGGATGTTCAGGATTTTGAGTTTACGGTCGAAGGCGGCAAGCTCTACATGCTGCAAACCCGCAATGCCAAACGAACGACGGCGGCTGCGATTCATATTGCCGTTGATATGGTAAAAGAAAAACTGATTACCAAAGAAGAAGCGCTGATGCGCATCGAGCCGCAACAGCTCGATCAATTGCTGCATCCGACTCTGGATCCGAAAGCGAACTACGAAGTCATAGCGAAAGGATTGCCGGCATCACCCGGTGCGGCATCCGGAAAAGTCTATTTCCATTCCGATGATGTGGTAAAATACGGATCGAAACATCCGGTTATCCTGGTTCGCGATGAAACGAACCCTGATGATATCGACGGTATGCTGACCGCTGTCGGTATTCTTACTGCCCGCGGCGGAATGACTTCGCATGCCGCGGTCGTTACCCGTCAGATGGGTAAGTGCTGTGTTGCCGGAGCGGAAGCGGTTCGCGTGAACACAATTAAAAAGCAATTCCAGGTCGGTAAGCTGACGATTAAAGAAGGGGAAATTATCACCCTCAACGGTTCGACCGGTGAAGTAATTCTCGGAGAAGTCCCCCGTATTGAACCGCAGTTGTCCGGCGAATTTTCGGAATTTATGTCTTGGGCTGACGAGATTCGTACGCTCAAAATTCGCGCCAATGCCGATACCCCGCGCGATGCCAATCAGGCGCTTCAGTTTGGCGCTGAGGGGATTGGGCTCTGTCGCACCGAACATATGTTTTTTGCCGACGACCGTATTCCAATCGTGCAAAAAATGATTCTTGCCGATACGCCGGAAGGGCGTCAGGCCGCGCTGAATCAGTTGTTGCCGATGCAGCGGAAAGACTTCAAAGAAATCTTCAACGTCATGCACGGACTGCCGGTAACTATACGGACACTCGATCCGCCGCTTCATGAATTTTTGCCCCGTAAACATGAGGTGCAGGACAAACTGGCGAAGCTTGATCCGAAATCGGATGATTTTGAAGAAGAGCAGATTCGCCTGCGTACGATTATCCGCCGCATCGAAGAACTTTCGGAAATGAACCCGATGCTCGGTCATCGCGGCTGCCGCCTCGGCATTGTCTTTCCGGAAATTACCGAAATGCAGGTACGCGCGATTATTGAAGCGGCCTGTGATTTGATTAAGGATAAAAAGCCGGTACAGCCGGAAATTATGATTCCGCTGGTCGGTCATGTGAATGAATTGAAAAACCAGAAAGTGATTGTCGAGCGAATTGCCCTTGAAGTGGCCACCAAAACGAAAGTGAAGGATGCACTCAAGTACAGTATAGGAACGATGATCGAAATCCCGCGCGCGGCGTTAACAGCCGATGAAATCGCGCAGGAAGCGGAATTTTTCAGCTTTGGCACTAATGATCTCACTCAAATGGGAATGGGGTTCTCCCGCGATGATGCCGGAAAGTTCCTGACCTATTACGTCAACAACGGTATTCTTCCGAAAGACCCGTTCGTTTCCATTGACCGGGATGGCGTTGGCCAGCTTGTTCGTATGGGAACTGAAAAGGGACGTTCGGTTCGTACTGGATTGAAAGTTGGCGTTTGCGGCGAACATGGTGGTGATCCGGAATCTATCGACTTCTTCAACGATGCCGGTTTGGATTACGTCTCCTGTTCACCGTACCGCGTACCGATTGCTCGCCTGGCGGCAGCGCAAGTCGTGCTTCGTTCAGGTGACGACAAAAAAGGGAAGAAGGGCAAATAAGCGTCCGTTTCTTTCCCGGTACAACAATCAGACTCATTTCGGTGCTGGTCGGTAGCTTGGTCAGCACCGTTTTTTATTCCTGTTTCTTTCATATTGTCTTTTCTCGTTAGGATACTATCTTCCCTGCCAGATACCCCGAACAGGAGGTGGAGTATACGATGAAGCTTGAACTGAAGACGATTTCGCTCTGGCCGTTTATTAAAGTGGCTGTCTTGTTGAATACGGCTATTGGATTCATCCTCGGTATTTTCTACGCGCTGTTTCTTGATGTTTTTATCAATGTTATGAGTTCAATGCCGGGGTTGTGGCCGCAAGATTTGAGTGATGCAGATTTACCGCTGGGAGCGATGATTATTATGTTTCCAATTATGTTCGCGCTTATGGGCGGAATTGTGTATACGATTCTCGGTGTCATTTTAGTGACACTCTATAATCTCGCGGCATCGATTGCCGGCGGGCTTGAATTTGAGTTTGCGCAAGTGGGTCAATTCACGCCCGTCAATCAGCCGCAGACACCTTCGTATTATTCATCCTATCCCGGCTATTCACCACCGACTTCATCGACGGCTATTCCGGCGCCACCCAAGCCTTCTCCACAGCAGCCGCCGAGCAATCCTCCGACACAGGGATTCGAATGAGCCAGCTACCAGTTGTTCGCATTGCCCCGTCACCGTCAGGATACCTCCACGTTGGTACCGCCCGCACGGCTATTTTCAATTATCTGTTCGCACGGCACAATAACGGAAAGTTTTTGGTTCGTATCGAAGATACCGATAAAGAACGCTCCAACGCCGCTTTGGTTGAACCGATTCTGGATGCCTTGCGCTGGCTCGGTATCAAGTGGGATGCGGATATTGTGTACCAATCGCAGCGAATCGACATTCACGGCAAATACGCGAAACTGATTTTGAATTCTGACTATGCGTATCCTTGTTTCTGTACAGCGGAAGAATTGGAAAGGAAACGCACCGAAGCGATGGCGAATAAACGTCCGCCCCGTTACGACCGGAAATGTCTGAGTCTGCCGAAAACTGAAGTCGAAAAACGAATTGCCGCTGGTGAATCATACGCCATTCGCTTGCGTATCCCTGAAGGGGAGACCGGGTTTCATGATATGGTGTCGGGTGAGCTGAAACTCAAGAATGAAGATATCGAGGATTTTATTATAGCCCGCTCGGACGGAACAGCTGTGTATAATTTAGCCGTTGTTGTCGACGACCATGAAATGGGCGTAACGCATGTGATTCGCGGGAATGACCATATCACGAATACCTTCAAACAGATTCATATTTACCGGGCGCTCAATTGGCAGGTTCCGGAGTTCGGCCATGTGCCGCTGATTTTGCGGCCGGATAAAAAGAAAGTCTCAAAACGACTCGGTGACAAAGATGTGAATGAGTACGCACTGGAAGGGATATTGCCGGAGGCAATGTTCAATTACCTTTGCCTGTTGGGCTGGTCCCCGAAAACGGATAGAGAGATTTACTCATTCGATGAGTTGGTGCATATTTTTACGCCGGATAACTTGAATCCTGCCAATGCGGTGTTCGATGAAGAAAAGCTTATTGCCTTTAACAAAGAACACATCCAGTTGAAACCGCTTCCTGATTTAGCCAAAGTCGTCGCGCCGCTGATGATTGCGGCCGGAGCAGTGACCGAACAGGACGTGAAGCAAAGATGGAGTTATTTTGAAGCGATGGTCGCGTTGCTGCGTGAACGGGTGCGCCGTTTGACCGACTATGTGAATTTAGGGAAGTTTTTCTTTCATTTCGATGGTGAATATGATCCAGCGGCTAAAGAGAAGCAGTTTACTCCGGAACGGGCGATACTGATGGGTGCATTCGCCGACCGGCTGGAGCAATTGTCGAGTTTCGACCAGACATCGCTGGAGCAAGCCCTTGAACTGCTTGCCACAGAACGGGGTGTCAAGAAAGCTGAACTGATTCATCCGACCCGACTGGCAGTTTCCGGTATTTCCGTCGGACCGGGGCTGTATGCAATGCTGGAATTACTGGGCAAGGAAATCGTTGTTGCGCGGCTTCGGCAGGCCGTGAAATATATTGGCGCGCTGAAACCGGCATAATATATATTTGCCGGTACGGAACAGAATAGACTGGGCGGCGCGAATGCGTCGAACAAGGAAATAGATCTCAAGCAGAGGTTTGTGTTGTGGAAGAAGAAATGATTCAATGGGCCTGCGGTATTTGCGGATACCTTCATGATGATGAAGAACCGCCGGATACCTGTCCGGTATGCGGAGCTCCCAAAAACAAATTCTCCGAATACAACGGTGAGCCGACCGACGAGGATTTGGAAAAAGAGGGTGGAACCGGTGATATGGATGATTTCGATCGGGATTTGTACGGCGACTACGACGAGTAATCAGCTTTATTCACGCGTGGCCTGTTTCGTGAACGCTGATCAGGTCGCGTTTGCTATGATTTCATATACCGCGAACGAATTCTCCGGAAACTTGTCCCCTCTGAATCGGTTATATCAGGTATGACAGAAACAGGTCCAACGCTCAGCTCGCCGGTTACGCAAAGCGCAGCCGGTTTTGAACGGGATATTTTCGATGTCACTTTTATAGGTGCCGGGCCGGTTGCCATGTACGGAATGTACTATGCCGGTTTGCGCATGATGCGCTACAAAACGATCGAAATGCTCGAAGAAGTCGGTGGCGGGCTGATGGCTTTGTACCCGGAAAAGTATATCTACGATGTCGGCGGATTCCCCAAAGTTTTAGCCAAAGACTTAGTGCGGATGCTCGAAGAGCAGGCCACGCAATACCCGCATGAGTTATGCCTGAATGAGCGCGTTGACAATGTCCAGCGCGGCGATGACGGCATATTCACCCTGACAACTTCCAAAGGTGTTCACAGCTCCCGTTCAATTGTAATCTGCGCCGGAATGGGAGCCTATGTTCCCAAGCGGCTCGATATTCCGAAACTGAAAGAACTCGAAGGACGGGGTGTGTATTATTTCATCCGGCGCTTGCAGGATTTCCGCGATAAACGGATACTGGTTGTCGGCGGTGGCGATTCAGCTTTCGATTATTCGATGATGCTTGAACCGATTGCGAAATCGATCACCCATATTCATCGGAACGATTTCTTTTCAGCGAATGAAGATTCAGTGCATAAGGTTCGCAATTCCCGTGTACGGATGAAGTTTCCATTCTGGGAAATCAAGCGTATCGACGGAGAAGATCGCGTTACCGGAGCAACGATAGTACAGACGAAAACCGGGGAAGAAGAAACGCTCGAACTCGATGCAATCGTGCTCAATATCGGGTTTCTTACCAATATCGGTCCGCTTGAACAGTGGGGACTGACGCTTGAAAAAAACGGCATCGCTGTCGATATCCGCATGCGAACTAATATCGAGGGAGTTTTTGCCGCCGGAGATATTGTCAATTACGACGGGAAACTGAAACTGATTTCGGTTGGATTCGGTGAAGTCGCTATTGCCGTCAATAACGCCAAGAGTTTTATCGACCCGAAAGCGAAAGTAAGTCCGGGTCATTCGACAGAAAAACATGATGTTGTCATGCGTAAAATAGCTAAAGGACAAAAGTAGACAGATGTATTTCGCACTGCCCAAAGAATACCGCGAAGCGCCGATTGATGATCTCAAAGCGCGTATTCAGGCGGCTCGTGAGCGGTATGGAAAACGGTTGGTGATATTGGCGCATCATTACCAGCGTTTGGAAGTCGTCGCATTTGGCGATCATGTCGGGGATTCTTACGGTCTTTCCAAAATTGCAGCCGCGCAGAAAGAGGCGGAGTTTATTGTTTTCTGTGGCGTACATTTTATGGCGGAGTCGGCGGATATTTTAACCGATGCCAGCAAACAGGTTTACTTGCCGAATCCGCTTGCCGGATGTCCGATGGCTGATATGGCGGAGATGGCGGATGTGATGGAAGCGTGGGAATATCTTAAAGACTTCGGCGGGGAAGAGCGGATCATGCCGATTTCGTACATGAACACTGCCGCGGGACTCAAAGCATTCACTGGAAAATATGGTGGCTTGATTTGTACCTCATCGAATGCCCCCGGTGCCCTTAAATACGCATTCAGCAAACGGGAGAAAGCCTTTTTCTTTCCGGATGAAAACCTCGGCTACAACACCGGATTGCGATATGGATTACAGCCGGATGAAATGGTTATCTGGGATTTTGCACGTAACGGCGGCGGATTAACCGAAGCACAGATCAGCAAAGCGAAAATTATTTTGTGGAAAGGGCATTGCCACGTTCACACGAATTTTACGGCGAAGCATGTCGAGCAAACACGCACACAGCATCCCGGTGTGAAAGTAGTCGTGCATCCGGAATGTCCGCCCGATGTGGTGAAAGCAGCTGATGCCGACGGTTCGACCAGTTTCATCGTCGACTATTGCAAAAAAGCTCCGGCCGGGTCGATTATCGCGATAGGAACGGAAATTAACCTGATTCACCGCATGGCGCATGAACATCCGGACAAAACGATTTTTGAACTTTCCGGCCAGACCTGCCCGGTCTGCGCGAACATGTACAGAACGACCGTCAACGATTTGGCCTATTGCCTTGAACACCTTGAAGATATCAAACCGATCACGGTTCCTGAACCGAACCGTAGTCAGGCCCTTTTAGCCCTTGAAAAAATGCTCGAAATTGCCTGATTTTCACTGTTTCCGTTTTGTTGACCACTCGCCTACCCCGACATATATTCCAGTTCCCTTTTGAAGATGAAAATTATTTGGAGATAAAGGATTAAATCGTATGGCACTCGATGTACTCGTCCCCCAGATGGGTGAGTCGGTTCTTGAAGGAACCATCTTAGAATGGAAAGTCAAAATCGGCGATAAAGTGAGCCTCAACCAGCCGTTGGTTGAACTCATGACCGATAAAGTAAACGTCGAAATTCCCGCCGAAGGGGAAGGGGTTATTACCAGCATTCTGGCACAGACCGGCCAGGTTGTTCCGGTAGGAACCAAGATCGCCACCATCGATGATGGTAAAGGTGGAGCCGTTGCTGCATCTGCACCGGCACCGGCTGCGAAAGCATCCGCACCGCAAGCAGCCGCAGCACCGGCACAAGCAGCTTCCATTCCAGCCGCACCTGCTGTTTCCGTTAAAGGAACTGCGCCGATCGGTAAAGGGAAGATGTCTCCCAAAGTTAAAATGCTCGTTCGTGAATACGCGCTCGATAGCGGATCAATTACCCCAACCGGTAAAGATGGTTTAGTCACGGTTGAAGATGTCATGCGCGCTGTTGAAGGCCGCTCATCTTCCGCCGGTTTCACTGCTGGCCCAATTCCGTCGCCTGTTACTCCTGTATTGCCGATGATGACCGGCTCAGGCGGTCATGGCGCTGCACCGGCTGCTTCGCGAGAACCGAAAGTCAGAGTTTCTATTCCGGTATTCCAGCCGCTTCCGCAAGCGCAGCGTGAAACACGCAAACCGCTTGCCGGTGTGCGTAAGCTGGTTGCGGATCACATGGTCAAGTCGAAACATACTTCGCCGCACGTTTCTACGTTCGAAGATATCGACATGACGGATCTGGTAACGTACCGCAACAGCATCAAGGATGATTTCCGCGCGACCTACGGTGTGAATATCACCTATATGCCGTTTATTGCTAAAGCTGTTGCCTTGGGACTCAAAGAATTCCCGGCGATGAATGCTTCGCTTACCGATACGGAAATCATCTACAAGAATTTCTATAACATCGGTATTGCCGTAGCGCGTGAAGATGGTCTTATCGTTCCGGTTATTAAAGATGCCGATAAGAAATCGATCGTCGAAATGGCGGTCGAAATCGCGATGCTCGGTGAAAAAGCGCGTACCAACAAGCTTGTGCCGGATGATATCAGCGGCGGGACGTTCTCGTTGACCAACGCCGGTATGTACGGCGCGATGGCCTCTACGCCGATTATTAACCAGCCGCAGGTAGCGATCTTAGGCGTTCATGCGATCATGAAAAAGCCGTGGGTAGTTAATAATCAGATACTGATTCGGGATATTTCGACCTTTGTGGTTTCCTTCGACCATCGCCTGATCGACGGACACACAGCGGTTCAGTTCCTGCATCGCATAAACGAATATCTGTCAGACAGCAAACGGCTTCTGTTACAGCTTCGCTGATAATGTCACCGGCTAAGGAACCGCTATACGGCTGGCGTTTGGAGCTGGGGACAGTCGATTTTGAGAAGGTGTGGCGTTGGCAGCAGGGACTGGTGAAAATGCGCCGGGACGGCATGGCGCGGGATACGATTATTTTAGTCGAACACCCGCCTGTGTTTACTGTCGGCAAAGATGCTCACCGGGAAAACTACTCCAATCTTGAAAAGCCGCCGGTCGCTATTGAACGGGGTGGTGATGTTACCTATCACGGCCCGGGTCAGTTAGTCGCCTATTTCATTTTCAATCTGGCGCGGCGCGGCCGGAATATCCATCGGTTCATGGAACAGATTCAGGATGGGGTCAGTATCGCGCTGATGAAATACAACGTCATCAGCCGGAAAGACAACGAACATACCGGTGTCTGGGTCGGGAACAAGAAATTAGCCTCTATCGGCATCGCGGTGAAACACTGGATCAGTTTTCACGGCGTCGCAATTAATCTGAACATAGATTCACGACAGTTCGAAAATATCAATCCGTGTGGACTTGAAGCCGGGGTGATGACCTCTTTACGGGAGTTAACCGGCAAGGAAGTCGACATGCGGGAGTTCAGCGCGCATTTGTGCGAGGCATACGGACAATTGTTCGATACGCAGTTCGATGTCGTACAGCTCGATGATTTGGCCGAGATAATTCAATCGCAAAAAGCAGGCGGCCACGTCTAAGATTTTTTTCGCTAACTAAGGAGAGTGGTTATATGGATTTCAAAGGGAAAACAGCATTTGTTACCGGTGGAACGCGCGGTATCGGTCTTTGTGTAGCTGAACGCTTGGCACAGGGTGGCGCGAATGTAGTCATCAATTATTTTCGCAGCCGTCAGTCGGCCAATGATGCGGTCGAGAAAATCAAGTCGTACGGCGTCGATTGCTACGCCCATCGTGCCAATATCGGCAACATGGAGCAGCTTCCCGGCATCTACGAAGGGATTAAAGAACGCTTTGGCAAACTCGATATCTTTATTTCCAATGCCGCCCTTGGTTCGTATACCTCAATGCTTGAAGTCGATGACAAAGCCTGGAATCTGGCGATGGATACCAATGCCAAATCGTTTCTGTTCTCGATGAAATACGCCGTACCGCTTATGCCTTCAGGTGGTCGTATTGTCGTTCTCTCGTCACTCGGTTCGATTCGCTATATCCCCGGTTACGCATCAATTGCCGTCTCCAAAGCAGCAATTGAAAATATCACCAAGTTTGCCGCGGTTGAACTCGCCCCCAAGGGCATCACAGTTAACTGTGTGTCCGGCGGGTTTATTGATACCGATTCACTGAAAGTATTTCCGAATCGCGCGGAGATGCTTGCGGATTCATCCGCTCGCACACCGTTCGGACGTCCGGGGACGCCGGAAGAAGTAGCCGATGTGGTGGTGTTTATGGCGAGTCAAAAATCGAGTTGGATAACCGGTCAGACAATTATCGTCGATGGTGGCTATTCGCTTACTTAGGCCACGTCGTGGCTTTTATTTAGTCCGTAACGCGTTAATGATTTTAAAACGGGCGGCGCGTACGGCCGGAAGGAAGCCGCCGACAACTCCCATGATGACGGCGAATAGCAGCGCGCCGATAGCAATGCCGGGGGTTAGGTGAAAGCCGAAGGCGAGTTCGGCGAAGGTATCGAAGTTCGACGTTGAAATCTCGACAAGCTGCAAAAGTGATGCTCCCAAAAGTCCCAGAGATCCCCCTAAAAGAGCGATAGTAAGCGACTCCACTAAAAATGAAAGCATGACGGCCGAGCGGGAAAATCCAAGAGCGCGCAAGGTACCAATTTCCCGTGTCCGGTTTGAAACTGATGCATACATGGTAATCATAGCGCCGATAATCGCGCCGACAGAGAAGAAGACCGATACCATAATACCCAGCACATTGATAAACAGGCTGAATGACTCAGACTGCTTTTCGTAGTACTCCTTTTCTTTGAGCACGTCGATAGTTAAACGGGGGTCCGATTCCAGTCGCCGTTTGAGCGCGTCAAATTCGGCGTTGCTGGTGACTTGAAGCGTAAGGGATGAATAGACCGGTCGGTCGAACGCGTCCATCAGTTGTTCTACATTTCCCCAGATTTCCGATTCGAATCCGCCGCCGCCCATTTCGAATATGCCGACCACTGTCCAGTCACGCATACCGAAACGAACTGATTCACCGATACCGCATCCGACGAAATTTTTAGAAACCGATGTGCCGGTGATAATTTCTGATGTCCCCGGATTCGGCAGCCGCCCGGCAACAAGCCGGAAACTTGGACGGAGCGCCATTGATACTGAATCCATGCCGCGAACGGGGATATTGCTCGGTTCATTTGTCGAGCGTTTCAAAAGGCTAATGAGTACGAGAATCTCGCCGGTAAATTTCGGGCGGCCATCCGGCATGCGCGTTATCCCTGGGTCGGCTTTGACGATATCAGCCATCTCACAAGGAATAATCGAAACGATTTCCGTGGTGGCTGCTTTGCGCACGACTACCGCGTTGTCATCGGAGCCGGTATCGACAAGCGTTTTCACCAGACCGTCGGATAACATCAAAACGCCGGTGAAAACGAATACAACTAAGGCCACACCGAACACGGTAAGTGAAAACGTCAATTTTCGTTTGAGACTGTTACGTATGGAATAGGTTAAGGGAAGTGCCATAGTTTTACTCAACAACTCTCAGTCCATCCACGATTTTCGTTCGCAATGCTTTAGCAATCGGGAAGACTGCGGATAATAATCCGACAGCAACGGCAGATGATGCCGCAAGCGTTATGGTCAGCGGCGTTACCGGGATGGTCGGAAGGAAATTCGACATGACTATTTCCAGCATCGGTACGGCTAACATGGTCAATCCAAATCCCAGCAGGCCGCCGATCAATGCGATACACATGGACTCACCTATAATAAGTGAGACAATCTTGCCGCGTTGGAAGCCGAGCGTTTTCAGTACGGCATATTCATTGATTCGTTCACGGGCGGTCATTGCCATTGTGTTTCCCAGCACTAAAAGAATAATACCGATAACCAAATATGAAATGATACGCATGCCGGTAATAATCGTTGCCGACATAGCGATGAAGCTGAGGCCGAATGCTTCTTCTGTTTCCGTTTTCGTTTCGGCGAGCGAATTTTTGAATAGTTCATCGACTTTCGCTGAAATCTGTGCAGCCTGAGTCGGATCGGCGATCTGAATAATCAGCCAGCCAATTTGCCCAGCTCGACCGGGTGACTCCTCGCGCATCCGTTCGTCTAAATAATCGAACCGGAATACCATCGCTGATTCATCTGTATTCGATTTCGCTCCGGTGTAAATACCGGCGATAATGAAATCCCACCCGCCGGGGTAAATATCCCCTTCAATATGCACTGCGTCACCCGCTTTCCAGCCAAAGCGGTCGGCGAGTTTTCTGCCGATAAGCGCGGCGTTTCTGTCTCGTTTAAACGCAGTCATAGTTGTTGAGTCGATCAAAAATTCAGGGAACAACTGAAAATAAGAGTCCTTATCGACGGCGAATTTTGCGAAGAAATTCTTTTTGTCGATATAGACTCCGCCAAACCAGTTTCCATGCGATACCCCGGTTACTCCCGGTACTTTGGCCACTCGGTCGACATACGCAACTGGTAGCGGAAAGACCAGTGAAACCGCATTGCGGGCAACAAGGCGGTTAGGCGAGGCGGCCTGTGCACCGAGATACCAGGCATCAATTGCGCTGCGAATCATGCAAAACGCCGTGACCGCGATAGCCATACCCAAAATAGTCAGGCCGGTACGCAGCGGATGACGTTTCAAGTTTTTCAGCGCGAACGTAAAAATCATGCCGAAACCTTCTCAAGTTCCCCTTTTTGCAAATGGCGGATAATGTGTGCTTTTTCAGCTGCGCGCGGGTCGTGCGTTACCATCACGATTGTTTTTTTGAATTCGGTATTTAATCGTGACAGTAATTCCATAATGTCTTCTGCTGATTTCTTATCCAAATCACCGGTCGGTTCATCGCCTAAGAGCAAATTTGGATCAGTCACAATAGCGCGGGCGATAGCCACACGCTGCTCCTGACCACCGGAAAGTTGGTTCGGGTAATGTTTCATTCTATCCTGCAAGCCGACAATCGTAAGCGCCGTCTCGACCTGACGCTTCCGTTCTGCTTTATTTAATTTTGTAAGCAGAAGGGGGAGTTCGACATTTTCAAATGCGGTCAAAACCGGTATCAGATTATAAAATTGGAATATAAAACCGATATTGGCTGCCCGCCATTTCGCCAATGCACCTTCTGAAAGAGTGGCGATATCCGTGCCGCCGATACTCACTTTCCCCTGTGAAGGACGATCAATGCCGGCAAGCAGGTTGAGCAATGTTGTTTTTCCGGAGCCGGAAGGACCCATAAGAGCTAAAAATTCCCCTTCCGGAATATCGAAACTGATATTGCGAAGCACCGGTACTTCAAACTGGTCACGCCAGTACGATTTGGAAACCGCTTCTATTCTTACCATCGTTTGAGCCATAACTAATCCGTATCGCTAAAGTGAAATTTCTACTTTTTGTCCGCTCTGCATTTTGCCGGGCGGTGATAATACGACCCGATCCCCCTGCGAAATGCCGGAGAGAATTTCCGTCGAGCTGCCGAACTCCCGTCCGGTCGTAACCGGTACGGCAGTGACCAGCTCACCGTCAATGCGAAAGACAATTTTCTGATTGTCGCGGGTGGTGATAGCATCTTTGGGAACGGCAACGAACGGCGGCGCATTATTTTGCGAACTGACTGAGGAATCCATAAAGAAATTTACCCGTGCTGACATTTCGGGCAGCACTTTGTCATCGATTTCGGTGAAGGCAACTTTCGTTAGCACTGTTGCTCGAGAACGGTCAGCCGTCGGAACGATTTTTTTCACCGCGCCGGGATACCGAACACTCGGGTAGGCGTCTAAAATAATTTCGCATGGCTGTCCCAGCCGTACTTTGTTGATATTCGATTCAGAAACATCCGCTTCGACTTCAAGCGAAGTCATATCGGCTAAGGTTACCACCGAGCCTTTGGATGAGGCAGAAGAGGCAAACGGCGCGACAATTTCACCGACATCGGCATTCTTGGTCAGTACGGTGCCGTCAAACGGTGCGCGAATATAGGTGTTTTCTAAACTTACTTCAGCCGCTTTGACCACTGCATTTGCCGAGGCAACGGCAGCGACCGACATTTGGTAGCCGGTTTCAGCATTTTCCAATTCTGTCTTGGTAATTGAGCCGGATTTCATCAGATCCTGTGCCCGTCGCCAGATACGTCCTGCGTTCAGCGAGTCCGCCTGCGAAACGCGCAGATTTGCTTTGGCCTGTTCTAATTGCGCGCTCATATCGGCGTTATCGAGTGAGGCAATCACTTGTCCTTTTTTCACCTGATCACCCTCCTCAAAACCGAGGTATTCAAGGCGACCGGTACCTTTCGAGGCGACTTCCGCTTTGCGCTGTGCCACGACATAGCCGGTTGCAACCAATGCCGCACCGGCATCCGACCCGGTAATCAGCGATGCAGTTGCGGTCTGAACTTTGGTGGCGGGGGCGAAATCATCTTTCAGCCAGAAATAGCCGAAAACGAGCACAACAAGAATGATGACCCACGCGATATATTTCCATGCTTTGCTTTTCGGGCGGTCATCGAATTTTTTTTCACGATTAATCCGCAGAGCGGAGAGATCGAGATTCGGCTTTTGTTCTTCTGTGCTCATACCGGTTCGGTAAATTGCAGAATTTCCTCAAATAGCGCAAGCAGGCAATAGCGTTATGAAGATTTTGTGAGCTTAATAAATACGGATAAGTATAGTTAAGAAAAGAAAAGCAGCGATGCGGACTACCAGATTCCGAGCATGTCCTTAGCTAAATCGGAAGCCATTTCTTTCGGGTCCCACACCGGTTCCCAAACAAGCGCGATTTCAACCGACGTGACCCCTTCCATACTTTCTACTTCCCGATGCACCATCGACAACAGCATGTCACCATACGGACAAGCCGGTGTGGTGAGGGTCATTTTGACTAATACTTTGCCATCCGGTTCAACAACCGCGTCATACACTAACCCGAGGTCAACGATACCGATTCGTATTTCCGGATCATGAATTGGACGAAGCGCATCGATAACTTCTTCTTTAGTAGGTAACGGCATAGTTAGTCCATATTCTCCGTGGAGGCAACGACGCTGCCATTTTTGTTTCCATTCTCATAACTGCTTATTCCTGAGATAAGCGTGACCCAGGCTAACAGAGCGCATTTGACACGGACAGGAAACTGTTTCACACCCTGAAGCGCATCGAGGTCGCCGAAGTTTTTCGGTAATGTTACCGGTTCACCCTTTAGCATTTTTTTAACAATAGCGGCAAGCTCTTTGAGCTCTTCTATCGTTTTCCCTTTGGAGATTTCAGCAAGCATTGACCCGGATGCCACCGAGATAGCACAGCCGCGGCAATCAACATGCAGGTCGACGACCTTTTTATCCTCTACTGCAACTTGCAGGCTGATTTCATCACCGCAGGCCGGATTCATTCCTTCGGCCTGAATATCGAAACGGGCAAGCACTTTTTTGCCGCGCGGAAAACGGTAGTGATCAAGAATCACATCCCTGTACATGTCATCTAATTGCGTATTCATACACCAAAGTAAGTCCGCATTTCTTTTAAGGCGGCGATAAGGGCGTCGACATCCTGTTCATCATTGTAGATATAAAACGAAGCCCGTGCAGTTGCCACTTTACCGAGAATACGGACAAGCGGCTGTGCGCAGTGATGTCCGGCGCGAATGGCTATCCCTTTTGAATCCAAAAACTGGCCGATATCGTGCGGGTGAACATTCGGATCAGTAAATGATACCGCACCGCCGCGATGCTCGGCATCGAGTGGCCCCTGAATTTCCATTCCCGGCAAACCGGCAATCTGTTCAAGCGCGTATTTGGTAAGCTGATATTCATGCTGGCGGATACGATCCATGCCGATCTCTTCGAGATAGGTAAGAGCGGCATCGAAAGCGACCACGTCGCCGATATTCGGCGTGCCGGCTTCGAATTTATGCGGGAGCTCGTTCCAGGTTACTTTGTCGAAACGGACTTCCCGAATCATTTCGCCGCCGAATTGGGATGGGGGCATCGATTCGAGTATTGCTTTCTTCCCGTACAACACGCCGACACCGGTTGGACCAAGCATTTTGTGTGCGGAAAAGGTGTAGAAATCGGCATCCAGTGTTTTCACGTTGACGGGCATATGCGGAATCGCCTGCGCGCCGTCGATGACGACAACCGCACCGACTTCATGGGCCCGTTTGATAATCGTCTCGATTGGGTTAATCGTCCCGAGTACATTGGAGCAGTGGGTGAGCGCGACGAGTTTAGTCCGCGGCGTAATCAGATTATCTAAATCGCTTATATCAAGATGACCGCAGACCGTTATCGGAATTCGCTTTAATATCGCCTGTTTTTTTTGCGCGAGCATTATCCACGGAACAAGATTAGCGTGGTGTTCCATTTCGGTGATAAGAATCTCATCTGCCGCGCTGATATTCGACTCGCCCCAGCTTTGCGCAACCAGATTGACGCTCGCCGTCGTACCACTGGTGAAAATGATTTCGTGCGGATCAACGCCGCCGATAAAATTAGCGACATGAGTACGGGTTTGTTCGAACTGGCCAGTTGCCCGTTCGGCAAGGGTATGCAGTCCGCGATGGATATTCGCGTTATTCTTGCGATAATATTCGATAAGTGCGTTGATAACCGAGCGGGGTTTTTGCGTAGTAGCCGCGTTATCCAAATAAATTAAGCGGTGGTCGCCGATCTTCTGGTCGAGAATTGGGAAGTCCGCTTTAATCCGCTCGACATCCAGTGGGGGATGAGTCATCGTTGCGGAGGACGGTTTGGTGGTGTTTTGTTCCGTCGCCATACTAATTATACCCGCACATAGATTTCATCGTTTTCAACTTTGACTTCATAGGCATCAAGCGGTACCACGGCAGGAGGGCCTTGGACTGAGCCGTCGCGAACGTCGAATTTCGCTCCGTGACGCGCGCACATGATGGTGTGGCCGAACAACCGTCCCGTATGAATCGGTGCGCCGTCATGTGTGCATTCATCAGCGATGGCATAAAACCTATCGCCGCTGTTACAGACGACAATTGCCGTCCGGTTTATCGTAAACGCTTTGAATGCACCGGGGGCAATCTCACTGACTGCGGCGACCCGGACAAACTCCGCCATTAGTTACAAACGCTCCAACTTAGCTGCCAATATGCCGCCGATTAACGGGTGCAAATCCGCCGGAATCAGTTTCAAGGTCGATTCCACAAAACCGGCAACAACCATCCGCACCGCTTCGGTCTGCTCAATACCGCGTGATTTCAGGTAATAGACCTGCATCGGATCAATCGGTCCGATCGCGGCGCCGTGTGTGCATTTAACGTCTTCATTCAAAATTTCAAGCTCAGGAATCGTTTCCGCCTTTGTACCAGGGTTGAGCAGGAGATTCCGGTTTTCCTGGTATGCTTCGCAGGTACGGGCGCCTTTTTCTATACGAATCAAACCGGTATAGGCCGACAATGCCTTGTCCCGAAGCACGACTTTGAAATCGATGTTCGACTTCGTTTGGCCCGCCGTGTGGTGGTGCAAAGTATGATTGTCAAAGTGCTGGTTATCAGCGCCGAACAACAGACCGAACATATTGCTTTCAGCACCGTTGCCGTTCAGCGTAACACCGAAGTTCTGTTTGGAAATCGCAGCGCCAAATGAGAACGGGATCGTCAGCATAGTGGCGTTTCGCTCGATTTTGCCGCGATGAGTCAGATAGAGATTCGCATTCTCCTGCTGATTCTGCAATTGCACATAGCGGATACGGCTATCCTGTCCGCCGAAAATTTCGACGGCAGAGTTAGTCTGCGAAGGGGGGCCGGTTTTTGCCCCGCCGACATATTCATCGATAATCGTGCATTCGACATTCTGTTCTGCAACGACTAACAAGCGCGGGTAGGCATTGACAGTCGGAGAGGCTATGCGCAAAAGCTCAATCGGTTTTTCTATCGTTTTCCCTTTAGGGATATAGATAAAAATACCATCCTGCCAGTGCGCACCGTTCATCGATTCGAACTTGCCGGTGTGGGAATTGATCAGGGAATACAGATGCGGTTCGACCAATGAACGATGGTCATTCACGGCGTCCGACAAAGAAGAAACAATAATGACTTCCTTACGGAGTTCATCGGAAAGAAATATCTGAATCTCTTTTCCAGCGTTGTCGATGACTGCCGCTGAGATCAGATTGTTTTTCAGCCGCGCCAGAATGTCTTTAGCCAGCGTTTCGACTTCCGGCTTTGGAGCGGCAAGAATTTCGTTCGATGCGGCCATAAATTTGTTGGGGTCGGTGTAGCGCCAGAGATGCAGCCCACGCGGAGGTACTGGAGCTTCGTTAAAAGCATCCTGTGCCGCTTGACGGCTTACCAAAAGCCAGTCAGGATACGTCAACGTGGGGCTGCCACCCATATCGGCAGGGGAGAAATGTCGTTTGCTCATGTTGCTTACCCGATTGATCCTTCCATCTCAAGCTCGATAAGGCGGTTTAGTTCGACCGCGTATTCCATCGGCAGTTCTTTGGTGAATGGTTCCATGAACCCGTTCACAATCAATAAGCGGGCTTCATCTTCATTCAATCCGCGGCTGCAGAGATAGAACAGTTGTTCTTCGGCAACCTTGGAGACACGAGCTTCATGTTCCACGCGTACCTGTTCGTTGTCGATTTCCATCGTCGGATATGTATCGGAACGGGCGGCGTCGCCGATCAACAGCGCGTCGCACTCGACTGAGACTTTCGAGTTAACTGCATTTTTATGAATCTTCACCAAGCCACGATAGGAAGCGCGACCGGTTTCTTTGGAAATCGATTTCGAGGTAATGCGGGAAGAGGTGTTCGGTGCAGCGTGAATTACTTTCGCGCCGGCATCCTGATGCTGGTCTATTCCGGCAAACGCCACTGATAATATCTCACCGCGGGCACCTTCACCGAGCAATTGGACGCAGGGGTACTTCATGGTTAGCCGTGAGCCGATGTTGCCGTCCACCCATTCAACCGTCGCGTTTCGGTGCGCGTTAGCGCGTTTGGTGACGAGGTTGTAAATGTTGCGCGACCAGTTCTGAATCGTGGTGTAGCGAACGTAGGCATCATCAAGCGCGACGAGTTCAACCACTGCTGAGTGCAATGAGTCGGTCGAATAGACCGGCGCAGTGCAGCCTTCAATATAGTGAACACGGGAGCCTTTGTCGGCAATGATAAGCGTCCGTTCAAACTGTCCCATATTTTCGGCGTTGATGCGGAAATAGGCTTGCAGCGGCACTTTTACGTCTACTCCCGGCGGGACATAGATAAATGATCCTCCTGACCAGACGGCAGTATTCAACGCGGCGAATTTGTTATCGGCAGAGGGAATAACCGAACCGAAATACTTCTGGACGATTTCGGGGTAGAGGCGCAAGCCTTCATCCATGCCAAAGAACAACACGCCAAGCTGCTTTAAGTCTTCGCGCATCGAGTGATAAACAACTTCTGATTCATACTGCGCAGAGACACCGCCCAAAAACTTCTTTTCCGCCTCCGGAATACCGAGTTTGTCGAAGGTATTTTTGATATAGGCGGGGACATCATCCCAGCTCGACTGGCTGTTCTCGATCGGCTTCATGAAATAATAGATATTCTGGAAGTCGATTTCATTCAGCAGGTCAGTGTTTCCCCATTTCGGCATCGGTTTCGATTCGAAAATGTCGAGCGCTTCGTGGCGAATATCCCGCATCCACTGCGGCTCTTTTTTCATTCGCGAGATCATTTCGACTACTTCATGATTGATTCCGCGGGCACCCTTGTGGAAATAATCCACCGGATCATGGAAGCCATACTTGGCAGCGTAGTCGTTATTGAGCTGCGATAACTGTTCGTTTTGTTCCTTCAGTGATTCCGACATACTCAGACTCCTGCCGGCTGTACGGCATCTTTTTCAACCCAGTCATAGCCAAGCTCTTCCAGTTTGAGCGCAAGTTCCGGCCCGCCGGAGTGAACGAATTTACCGTTCATCATAACGTGGACATAGGTTGGCTTAACATAATTGAGCAGACGCTGATAGTGCGTGACTAACAGTACGCCGTTTTCTTTGGAATGGAACTTGTTGATTCCTTCGGCGACGGTTTTTAAGGCATCGATATCAAGACCGGAATCTGTTTCATCGAGCATCGCCATTTTCGGCCTGAGCATTGCCATCTGTAAAATCTCCACGCGCTTCTTTTCGCCGCCGGAGAAACCATCGTTCAAATAGCGGGTTGCGAAACTGTGATCGATAGAGAGGGAGTCCATCTCCTGTTTGAACAGGCCGCGGAAATCACTCATGTCAGCGTCTTTGCCGCGGTGTGATTTGAGGGCGGCGCGCATAAAGTTGGCGACCGTTACACCGGGAATAGCGAGTGGATACTGGAAAGCA
The DNA here is from genome assembly GCA_964464605.1 of uncultured Ignavibacteriales bacterium. Lineage (GTDB taxonomy): Bacteria > Zixibacteria > MSB-5A5 > GN15 > FEB-12 > CAYXJN01. The sequence continues at coordinate 102,067 of CAYXJN010000006.1, forward strand.
AGGAACAATCCGGCGCGGGAACGTTCATCGGCTTCCATTTCCAAGATATTTTCACCGTTTATCAGTGCTTCACCTTTGGTGATCGTGTAGTTCGGATGTCCCATCAGTGCGTTGGAGAGGGAGGACTTGCCCGAACCGTTGGGTCCCATAATCGCGTGGATCTCACCGGGATTGATATTCAGTGAAACACCGGAAACGACTTCTTTCCCTTCTACTTCAACATGGATGTCTTTGAAAGCAAAGACCGGTTGTTTTGTGTTCATCTTCTGTCTGTCCTTATATGTTCAAAATACTTTTCAAGAACCGGAGGCGGTATCCATTCCGGATACCGTCGTCGAGGGGATAGGGCGCGCCATAGGCGTGACCATCCCATCTTTTTCAATCATATCTTTCAGCGTGATTTTTCTCAGCATTACTTCCATATAGCCGGTTAAACCGTCCAGAATATTGTGGACGCTGCAATTCTCTATGTGTACGCAGGATTCCCGGTTACCGGCGAAGCGCTGACAATGGTCGGGGTCGATTAACGGCCCGCCCAAGGCAGTAACGACATCATAGAGATTGATCTGATCCGGAGGATGGGCGATGGCGAACCCACCAGTACGTCCGCGCACAGCGGAAACGAATCCGGCCTTGCGCAGAATTGCCAGAAGCTTGGATGCGTATGGGACAGAGAGTCCCTCGAGTTGGGCAATCTCCGGAATAGTCAGATGACCACCCGGACCTTTTCGGGCTAACGCCAAAAGGCAGCGGAGTCCATATTCTTCAACGGCGGTGATTCTCATTTTGTTAACCTAATTGAAAGTACATAATTCCATCCGGAAAAACAATACCTCAAAGTACAGTTATATGAAGTAATAACCTATTTGGTGTGAATTGGTTCCAAAGGGAATAGGAAGAAGATGATAAAAAATGGCCTGAAAATCGACTGAGATAATAAGAGGTATCCTGTTGATTTGCAATGGATTGTACTGATACGCCAAAGCGTTTGTTGTGTAGAGGCTTAGAAAAGAAAGTGGCGTCGCCACATTGTGCCGGAAATGTACAAGCTAACTGACCGGGCGGGCTTCCCACGGAGTTACGGTTCCGACTACAAATTGGGGCTTATTGATTGCAACTGCTTCGAGCACTCCGCCGCAGATTTCCTCATGAGTCAGCCAGCGGGAGCCGTTCTGTTCTAGATGAAAACCGAGAATAATGCGCCTATGCTGCACCATATCGAAGCGAACTAAGCGAGCTTCGTCGCTGATCGCATCCAACCGAATCTTACCGGTCGCAGAAAGGGTGTATTGCTGTTTTTGCGGAGATAAATACTCAGAACTGCAGATTTGAAAGAGACGGCAGGGAGCAGTCGTTTTATTCAGCACGTCGGCAACGACTTCAAGGGCGCGGGGTGCGTAAGAATGAATCCAGGTAATTGCTAAATCGAATTTGCCATATTTTTCGATCGCCATTTCCAAACGGGTGCGTAAAGATGCATCCTCAGTATAATCTACCCGGATAGTGTTCATCGTGCCGACCGCACCTTCCGAAGCTGCGCGTAGAGAAAGCAATTTTCCCCGGTCGCGGCCGATCACCGAAACAGTGTGTCCCTGTGAGACAAGATAGTGCGATACTGAGCGGAGCATACCGGTTCCGCCGACAATAAGGGTATGGTGGCGTTCAAGTACTGGCATACAATTACGTGCAAGTAAACGTGGGCTTATCCTTAGAATCGGAATTTGAAAGCGGAAATCTTAACGTTATTTTTCTTTTCGTTCCGGGTCGGGGAAATCACGGTAAAGGGCAGAGGTGAAATTTATAACCGAGCGGTAAACATCGGCGTGTAATCGTTCCACTTCACCGGTTCTGGTCGCGACAACACCGAATGCCTGTTCCAACTGGGTGAGATCTTTAACACTGATGACAATATGAAATTCACCGAGCGTAGAGGGGCCGAAGCCGAGTTTGCGGCGGCTGATTGACCAGCCAGCTATTTTGTTCTCGGATTTCAAATAGCCCATATAGGCATCGACATGTTTACAAAATTCGATGTCCTTATGTGAATCCTTTAAGTCGCACCAGATATGGTAATAGTTCATTCGGTCTTTCCCTGTTTATTATTGCCGTTCGCGTGTGTCAGCAAATAATTGTTTACCGCGTTTCCTTCCCGCTTGCGCAGATTCAGACAATCAGTGGTAGCGTCGGCAACTCGTTTGAGTGTTTGTTCGATGCCAGGGATAGTGTGGTCATCTTTAGCGAAAAAAGCCTGCGCCGCATCGACCCGCTCCTGTGAACATCCACCGATATACCGCCAGATACTACTGAAACGTTCAGCCGGAACTTTCGCTTTCAGGTGGTCGAAGTTGTCGATTAAGGATTTGAAGACAACATCAGTGCTTTTATCGGACTGTTCGCTGATAGTTGCCGGAATATACCAGATTTCCTGCGGGCGAAGCTGCGCGTTGTAGGCATAGGTAAGCGCCTGCTGCATGAGGGCAGAATCACGGAAACTGCCTAACATTTCCAAATACAATCCGCGTTCTTCATTGCTCTTTGCTTTTTCTAAACGTGTGCGAACATCATCGAAAAATGTCTGATCCCCGCGCGTTGCTGTTGAAATACAGGCGGTACGTTTCATGGTCGGATTGCTGTAGGTGGAATCAGTAAAGAAGAGGTTGGTGATAGAATCCAAGGTATGCTGGATAGCGGGATCATCACCGACATCTGCCAGCGTTGCTATCAATTCTGTGCGCAGCGAGACGAGGGTGGGGGATTCGTTATCTTTCGGCAGTGCGCCAAACCGTTTGTAGGCAGGAGCCAAAACGGTGCGGATATACTGCTCATACGCCGGTTTGATATCTTCGGTCACAAAGGAATTGCGAATTCTGTTAAGAGCAGTGAGCATGCTGCTGATAACGAGCGGTTCATCATCGTCGGCAAAACCACTCATCAATGACAAGTACGTGTCGCCACTGATTGTACCGGCATCAAACAGCGCGCTGCTGTTTTGCAAAAAGCCGATCCGCTCTTTTGCGGAGAGCAGTTCTTTTGATTTTTGCGAAAGCAATGTCAACTGTGTAGCCGGAATGTTCCAGCGGTAATAGCCGCCGGCATCCGCATTCGGGTAGAGCCATTGCACCTGATGCGCCGCGGGCAGTTCGATAACCTCGCTGGTATCGGTGAGTAGGAACGTTTTCCGTTCTGAGGTTGTGCCATCGCCGTAGGTAATACTGAGTGGAATCTGCCATGTTGGCCATTCTTTTAGTTCTGCACCGTAGTTGTGGAACCGTTTCTGAGAAACGCGGAATTTGTTTTCTCCGAGTTCCGTAAACGTTACAATCGGCAGACCCGGTTTGGTGATAAAGGATTCAATCGCTTTATCGATCGGTATTCCGGCGGCCTCGGCAAGTGAACCCCAAAGGTCTTCGGCGCGGGCGTTTTTCCAGGCGTGAGTGTTGATGTATTCGATGACGCCCTTCTGGAATGTTTCTTCCCCTAAATAGGTTTCGAACATTTCTAAAATCGCTTGTCCTTTGTTATAGACTAAGAAATTGGCGTTTTCGGAGAGGTCGCCGACCGAAACAATTTCCCGTCTTACCGGTTGGGTGGTAACGCGGGCATCGCTTACCATCGCCCGGTTAGCCGACCCGACTCGATCAATCGATCGAACTAATTCCGGATACACTTTGGCGGAGGTTTTTTCTTCCATCCATGAAGCGAATGATTCATTGAGCCATAAATCATCCCACCACTCCATCGTTACTAAATCACCAAACCACATATGCGCGATTTCATGCGCCATAACCGTCACGAGCCGCCGCTGTTGCTGCGGGGTGTGATCGACCGGGTCTAAAAGCAGATGGCTTTCCCGAAATACTATCGCTCCGGCGTTTTCCATTGCGCCGTAGAGAAACTCCGGCGCGCCGATAACATCTAACTTCTGGTACGGATACGGCCGACCGAAATATCGCTCCAGTTCTTCCATGATTGGCGCAACAATTTTGGCGGCGTTGCCTGCTTTGGCGGAGCCACCCTTTACCGTTACGATATTTCCGGGTACCGATAAACCGACAATCGGCGTTTTTTCAAGTGGTCCGGCTGCGAGGGCAACGATGTAGGAGGGCATCGGCGGCGTTGTGTCAAACACCACGGTTGTCCAGTCACCATTGGGAGTCTCAGAAAGTATCGGCGTGTTGGAGACCGCAATATGCTGTTTCGGAATGCTGACAATCATCTGAAACGGAATTTTCCATTCCGGTTCATCCCAGCAGGGGAAAGCCTTGCGCGCTTCATCATCTTCGAATTGCGTGAACAGATACCCGACGCTGTCGGTCACAACTTTATAGAGTGAATTTGCGTGCCGGTTATAGTCGTTTTCGAATGTGCAGTTAAGCTGGTATTGGCCGGGCTTAAGCTCTTTTTCAGTTTTGATTTCAAGCAAGAACGTATCTTTACAGACGTATTTGATCGGAATGTTTTTATCCTCTTTCATCAGCGTGACCGTTTTTATCACGAGTGATTCCGCGTGCAGATGAAACAGTTTGGTCGCTTCGTTGACCGTGAGCGCGATCATCACTTCACCCGAGTAATCATCCTTTTCCGCATCGACTTTGAGCACGATTTTTTCGAAGGTCGGAACGACGGTATGATTGAGGCGATGTAGTGGATTATATACCGGGTTGGAATACGCAGAAGCAGAAAGCAGGATAGTCGAAACGATAGCAAATTTGAGCGATCTAAGATGATGATACGCGGCGCTGAACTTCATGTGAGGCACTCCATCTCGTTCGGTGTATCGGTATGCAATTTGAGGTGTTAGCATAGAAGGAAGCCTGGATTTCAACAAGGGATTTCTTCTTCGTAAGGTCGCGCGAGCAAAGGGCTTGACTGGTCTGTTGAACACCGGTATCATCGGTATTACTGTATAAACGACAATCAATTGGAGTTGTATATAATGGTGTACGGAATCATTCTTGCGGGCGGCAAAGGGGAACGGTTTTGGCCGCTGTCCCGCGCCGAGCGGCCGAAGCAGTTTTTACGGCTGACTTCTGACAAGATGATGCTCGAAGAGACAATTGACCGGGTGCTGCCGATCATTTCGATGGACAATATCCGCATCGTTACCGGCGACCAGATGGCCGGATTCATTTTAAAAACTGTTCCGACGATCAAAGACAAGCATATCATCGCCGAACCGTTCGGACGGAACACCTGTATCGCTATCGGTATTGCGGCGGCGCATATCGTGAAAGAAAATCCGAACGGAGTGATGGTTGTCCTTTCCGCCGATCATCTCATTCGTCCGCCGGAACGGCTGCGCCAGATAATTCAGGCAGCTATCAATATCGCCAAATCCGAAGATAAACTGCTTACGATCGGTGTTGTACCGACCCGTCCGGAAACGGCCTACGGCTATATCAAATTAGGCGGATTGTACAAACAGGATAATGAAACATTTGTGCACTCCGTCGATTCCTTCGTCGAAAAACCGAAACAGGTCGTCGCGCAGGAATACTATTATAGTCGGAATTATCTGTGGAACAGCGGGATGTTCATTTGGTCGGCGGCATCGATCTTAAAAGCGATTCATGCCTTCGAACCGGAGATGGGCGCGTTGTTAGATGCATACAGCAAGAAGATCGGAACGCCCGATGAGCAGGCGGCTCGTGCGGAATTGTATAAGCAGGTGAAGTCGGTTTCAATCGATGTCGGTATTTTGGAGCGTGCCGGCAATGTTCTGACAGTGAAGGGGGATATTGTTTGGGATGATGTCGGCGGATGGAAGGCGCTCGAAAGATACAAAGAGCGGGACAGCGACAACAATGTCGTTATCGGCGAAGCGCTGGCGATGGAGACCTATGAAACGACGATCTACAACAACGCGGACGGACTCATCGCCTGTTTCGGCTTATCCGACATGGTGGTAGTACGCACCGATAACATCACGTTAGTCGCCCACAAAACAAAAGCGGATGAAATCAAAAAAATTCTGGAATTGTTGTCGGCCGATGAGAAAATGCGCAGTTATCTCTAAATTCATTTGTGCTTTTCTGTTTGTAACCGGGGCAGCATTCTCGCAGCAGGTAAAGCCTGCCTTTTCTCCGTTATTGCCGCAGGATACGGTGATAGTTCCTGCGCGTGTTGCGATTACCGGATCAATCGGAACCGTACCGGAAGTCAAAAGCGGAAAAGAGAACACCCCGCAGCAGGTGTTTCGGATTCAGCTGTTGACCAGCAATCAGTATTCGGAGGCCTCCTTCGCTCGGAAAGTCGCCGAAGAGTTATTCAAAGACACTATCGAAGTAGCCTATGATGCCCCGTATTACAAATTGCGGGTTGGGCAGTTTGTAACCCGTCAGGAAGCCGAGCGGCAGTTACCCCGCATCCAATCGTTCGGATATCCGAACGCCATTGTCGTGGCGGCAATTATCGGAATCCAAAAGTCTCTGCCTACGTATGATATATCAGATACTACGGCGATCCCTGCTGAGGGAAAGAGATAATGTTAGAGGGATGTGTGGCTGAACAAGGCAGAATCCTGAAAATCGATCCGGTAACTCCATCGGCAAATACTATTGCCGAAGCCGTCGATGAGTTAAACAAAGGAGGTTTGGTGGTCGCGCCAACCGAGACAAGGTATGGATTGTTAGCCCGTGGGGATGACCCGCAGGCGTTAGCCAGAATGTTCACGGTCAAACGTCGTCCCGACGGCCATCCAACGGCCGTTTTTTTACCTTCGGTTCATATGATCCCCCGATTTGCCGAATACCCCCCCTCGGCCCAACGGCTGGCCGAACGGTTTTTGCCGGGACCATTAACTTTGATTCTGAAAGCGAAATCCGGAACGCCTTGGCCGGTGGTATACCAGGGGACGATAGGAATTCGGATATCCTCATCGCCGGTTATTGCCGCTTTAATCCAGCAGGTCGAGTTTCCGGTGACGGCGACCTCGGCCAATTTGTCTGGCCAGGGGGAACCGGCGGTTGTTGCAGAAATATGGGAGAGCTTTGGCGACCAGATTGGGGTCTATTTAGATGCCGGGGCGGTCGAATTTCCTCCATCAACTATTGTTGATTGTTCGAAAGAAACTGCCCAGATTGTCAGAGCTGGGGTATTGGCCAGCGAAATTACAAAGGAAATACAAGCTTAATCAGATGAACGATAAATACTCTATTCTCATAGTCTGCACCGGCAACACCTGCCGCTCCCCCATGGCGGAGGGCGCATTGCGCGTTCTCTTGGAAAAGGAACGCCCAGGCAAATTTGTGGTCAAATCAGCCGGAACCTCAGCGGTGGTTGGCGCATCGCCGACCGACTATGCGATCGAAGCCTCGAAAATTTGGGATGCGGATATCTCTGACCATGAATCACAGCAGTTGACTCAGGAGTTAGTAGATGAAGCGGATCTGATTTTAACCATGACGCCGAAACATCTGTCGATTGTTCGTGATTTGATAACAGACAGTCCCGAAAAATCATTTCTGCTCAAAAAATTCCCTGATCCCGATCCGGAAGGGGAACCCGTTGATGATCCGATCGGTCAATCGCTTGACCGGTACAACGAAACCTTTTTAGAGATCGGCGAATATCTCGGATCGTATTTGAAAGAGATTATCAGGCGTATCGATGCCAAACCAGTTGCGCGCTAAATCAAAAAAGCGACCGCTTGTTGTATTGACCGTCGGCCTCGTTGTTTTGGTCGCTGGATTTATCCTTTTGTCATTTCCGCCGGCACTTTTGTTTTCCTCCTCCAATCAGGTTTCTGCCGGTTCACTCGTTACTGACATAGAAAAGCGGGAAGTCGACAATGTTGCTTTCGGCGTTGGTGAGAAGCTGACCTTCGAAATCGGCTATGGCTTTATCAGTGCCGGAACGGCAACGATGGAAGTGGAAGAGATTATCGACTACGAAGGTCGTCCGGCATATCGGTTGGTGAGCAAAGCATTTTCGAATAGTTTCTTTAACAGCTTTTACCGAGTGGAAGACCGGGTCGAGTCGATCTGCGATGCGGTCGGCCTGTTCAGCTGGCGGTTTCAGAAAAAGCTGCAGGAAGGGAACTACAAAGCGGATGTTTCCTACACATTCGATCAAAAGCAAAACTTCGTGTATTACAAAAAAGATACGATAGCGATTCCGCCGTTCACGCAGGATGCGCTTTCAGTGATGTATTACGTGCGTACGCAAAATCTGGAAGTTGGGAAATCATTGTATATCGACAATTTCACCGACGGCAAATTGTACCCGCTTGAAGTTCGCGTACTGCGCAAAGAGCAGATAACGGTTTCGGCCGGAACGTTCAATTGTCTGGTCGTTGAGCCGCTGTTGCAGGGCGTCGGAGTATTCAAGCATGAGGGGAAGCTGACCGTCTGGTTAACGGATGACCGGCTCAAAATGCCGGTGCTCATGAAGTCCAAAGTCTTAGTTGGCGCTATTTCCGCAGAGTTGACTGATTACAAGTTCGGAGATATTGACGCATTCTGAGCTTGTGTAGATCTGATTTGTCTTTGATTTTTAGTGAGAGAAAATCGGGCGCCATGCGCCATAGCAAAAGAAAGCAATCCTGAGTTATGCCCAGACTTGTTGAATGTGTACCTAATTTTTCAGAAGGACGCCGTCCCGAAGTGCTCAATGCGATTTGCGCCGCTATTACCTCGGTCAAAGGAGTCGTCCTGCTCGATACGGAGATGGACCCTGACCATAACCGCGCAGTCGTTACGTTTGTTTGCCACCCTGATCTGGCTGTCGAAGCCGCTTTTCTCGGTTATCAAAAAGCAGCGGAATTGATCGATATGCGTACGCATTCCGGAGCGCATCCGCGTATGGGGGCCTGCGATGTTTGTCCGTTCATTCCGCTTTCGGATATGACGATGGAAGATGCTGTCGAGCTCGCCAACAAACTCGGCAAACGGGTAGGGGAAGAATTGCAGATTCCTGTTTATCTCTATGAAGAAGCAGCATCCAGCGCCAAACGCAAAAACTTAGCCAATGTGCGAAGCGGGGAATATGAAGGGATTCGTGACAGCATTGCAACTGACCCTGCGCGCAAACCGGATTATGGTCCATCGGCGATGAACCTCAAAGCAGGTTCAACGGCAATCGGCGCACGGTTTCCGTTAGTTGCATTCAATGTCTATCTCGATACCAACAAAAAATGGATTGCCGATAAAATAGCAGACGCCGTCCGTCATCTGCGCGGCGGATATCGGTATGTCAAAGCGCTCGGCTTTGAAATCAAAGAGCGGGATCAAGTACAAATCTCCATGAATCTGGTGAACTACACCGGTACGCCGATTTTCCGGGTGTTCGAAACGATTAAAGCGGAAGCGGCGCGCTATGGGGTCAATGTAACCTCATCGGAAATTATCGGCCTTGTCCCGAACGATGCGCTTTTGGCGAGTTCGGATTATTATTTGCGCCTTGAAAATTTCTCTAAAGCGCAGGTATTGGAAGAAAAACTCCGCACGGCATTTGAAGGGGATAGCGGAGGGGAATCATTTTATGATCAAGTCGCCTCGTCATCTCCTGCTCCCGGCGGCGGTTCGGTAGCGGCGTCAGCCGGTGCGTTAGCGGCGGCGTTGACGGCGATGGTTTGCCGGTTAACCGTCGGAAAAAAACAGTATGTGGAAGTGAAGGATGAATTGTCTGATGTCCGCGATAAAGCGGATGAACTTCGCCACACCCTTACCAAACTCATCGACACTGATACTGAAGCATTCAATAAAGTAATGGTCGCATTCAAAATGCCGAAGAGCACCGACGAGGAAATTAAACTTCGTACCGATGCGATTCAGGCTGCCACGAAAGAAGCTGCTGTTGTGCCGCTTTCAGTGATGAAAGCATCACGAGATGTATTAAAACTGGCCGTTGTAGTAGCTGAAAAAGGGAATGTAAATTCGGTCAGCGATGCCGGTGTTGCCGGATTGATGGGACAGGCTGGTTTGGAGGGCGCGGCATATAATGTTAAAATCAATTGCGGCAGTTTGGAAGATCGGGCCTTTGTCGGAACACTCCTTGAAGAGGTAAAACAGCTTCAAGAGGAAAGCGGGCGTTTGGCCGCGCAAATTCGCATCACAGTCGAAAGCAAACTGGCGCAGTCGTAATTATATGGGATCCTATGTCGATTTGCATATGCACACGACTCATTCTGACGGCGCCGCTACCCCCGAACAGCTGCTTGAACTGGTTAAACAGAAAAATATCTCCACGTTTGCTGTTACCGACCATGACACCGTTTCTGCGTATGCAGAACTGAAACCAATATTAGGTAAATCGGATCCTGAACTCTTGTCCGGTGTAGAACTGTCAACCTCGACCGGCGGCCGGGATATTCATTTACTGGCCTACCTGTTCGATGTACAAAACGATCATTTGCTTTCCGAGTTACATAATTTTCAAACCGCCCGTATCGATCGGGGGAAGAAGATAGTCGAAAAACTGAACAAACTCGGCGTACCGATTGTCTATGAAGAGGTAACTGCGATCGCGGGAAAAGGGGTAATCGGAAGGCCGCATATTGCTGAAGCGCTGGTGCGGCGAAAAGCGGTAAAGAGTTATGACGAAGCCTTTTTTCGCTATATAGGAAGTCAGGCGGAGGCATTCGTTCCCAAAAAGCTGTTTCATCCGGTAAACGCCATTAAAATGGTTCATGAAGCCGGTGGCATAGTGTCGATGGCACACCCCGGGCTTGAAGAGGCGTATTCATTTCTTGATGAATTAGTCGCAGCCGGTTTAGATGGAATAGAAGTCTTTCATCCGACTTTATCAGCCGGCGACAGTCAGAAATATCAGCATTTAGCGAAACGACATAACTTGATTATGACCGGTGGTTCTGATTATCATGGGAGAAACGACCACCATGGTCCGGTCGGATCACAGCCGGTGCCCGAGTCCTTTATACCGGCAATGAAAGAACGTGCGCAAAAAATACGAGGCAAAGCATGAAACGGCAGTTTCGATCTCTTCTCATTTTCTTCACGCTTGCAGTATTCCCATTTTCTTTGTGTGTAGCTGACACACTTTCCCGCGACGAACAAAAGCAGATCATCGAATCATACTTATACGCGACCGGTCGGTTAAAAGAACGCCCTGCCGGTATGGCGCAGACCGAAACAATAAACGGAGAACACGTTCCGGACAAATGCGGAATGTCGGCCGCCGCAGATTTCGTGTTGAACCGGGCGAAATTCGATGCCGATTTGATCGCGTCGTACGGTTTAGCTACTCTTGCCGATCGTCCCACCGGTCTGCCGTCGGTGTTGGCATCAACATCCGGTCGATTCAAAGTCCATTACACGACAACCGGACCGGATGCGGTGTATCAAGCGGGTGTCGATAATGCTCCGGCTAACGGCGTACCTGATTATGTCGATGTTGTCGCTCGAATTTTAGATTCCGTGTATAATCATACTATTATAACGCTTGGCTATCCTGCTCCGCCGAGCGACGGCTTTTACGCTGCCGGTGTCGACAGCGCGTTCGATGTTTACCTGCATGATTTGGGCGGCAGTTATTACGGGCTTTCCTATATAGATTCATTGTCAATCGACGGGCCCGGAACGTTGCGTGCGACGTCATTCATGGAGCTCGACAATGATTACGCGGATATTCCGCAATATTCGAACCGCCCGCTTGATGCCGTGCGGGTAACCGCCGCGCATGAGTATTTCCATAGCGTGCAATTCGGCATTGATTTTACGGAAGCGGAAGCATACGCCAGCTCGCAGCCAAGACGGTACTGGATGGAAATGTCGGCTGTCTGGATGGAGGAAGAACAATACGACAATATCAATGACTATTATTTATACATTCCGTACTTCTTCAATCGGCCGGGTCGATCGATTCAGCAGTTTTCATCCTTTGTAGATTTGCATCCGTATGCCTCGGCGGTCTTTCCGATTTTTCTAACTGAGTTGTTCGGAGACAATGTTGTCAAATCGATTTGGCTTCGCTGCGGCACATTGGGCGTCGGACCAAGTTTTCTGGATGCTTCCGAAGCTGTTTTCGATTCGATCCTTACGCTTCCTGATGGAGATAAAACATGGCCGCTGGTATTCCGTCAGTTCACCTTCTGGAACTATTTCACCGGCTCACGGGCAACACTGTCGCCAAACAATATCGGCTATTCAGAACGGGCAGCCTATCCGGAGATACCGCGTGATTCTATGATTACTATAACTGATTCGCTTTTCCTTTTAGGAAATCAGAACAGATGGAATCCGGATCATAACGGCGCTACTTATATTGTCTGGGAAAATCCAAAATGTCTTTTGACCGATACCGTTACGCTGTACGGCCGTTGTTCGCCGTCGGCCGACAGCTGTTTCGATACTACCTTCGTGCGGCAAGTTGATCCGCATGATTTCACGTTTACTGACACGTTTGTAACGCTGCAACTCGGTTTGGACCCGACGTATGAAGATCTATGGGGATTGCTTTCGATTTTTGAACTGGAAGGTTTCACTGACAGCTTTGAAGTTGCCGTGAATGTTATTGCCGGAGACCAGGTGCAGTATCTGTTCATTCCGCATCAGGAACAGTATACCTCTATCGTGTTTATTGTCACACCTGCCTCTATTGAAGAGGGATATTATGCCGCCGGTGCGCCGATTCGACTCGGTGTTATTGCCGACGAGGCGATTGATACGATTGTCTGTGCGCTGCCAGTACCGCCGAACATTCCGCTCGCAGAGTTGATTTCATATCCGAACCCGGCGGTTGTTCCGGAAATGGAAGGGCAAAGCATCGGCTTTGCGGTCAAGCATGCCATAGATGGAACACACTTATTTGAAGTCGATATTTTCTCGGAAGCCGGCGAGTATCTGCAAACCGTATCCGAACAAGTCAGTGCGGTGGATAATACCTTCGCTATGACCTGGGATATGAAGAGCGCGAAGGGGTCGAATGTTTCTTCCGGCGTTTATTTACTCTATGGCCGACTCTATGGCGGTACCGACCGGGGATCTGTAATTTTTGAAGATCGTTCCAAGCTTTTGATCGTTCGTTAGTCTCACATGGCGATTCGTCCGACCCTTGACCGCGTGCGGTTATTGACGAGAATCGCTTTATTTGCCGCTCTTTGTTATGTCACTTCACTGGCAACATTGGCGCTTCCCAATGTCAAATTGCTTTTCTTTGTCGTGTTCGCCGCCGGTTTTTTGTGGGGAATCGTTCCCGGCATGCTGGTTGGTATCATCGGCGTCGGACTCTGGACCTTTTTCAATCCGTTCGGTCCGGCCGGATTGCCGATATCGCTGGCGCAAATGGGCGGCGGGGCGCTGTGCGGATTAGTCGGTGCGCTGTTTTTTTATCTGCCCTGGGAAAAAATGTCGCGATTGGTCTTGAGTCTGCTACTTATTGCTGCATCGCTGACGGTGACGTTACTGTTCTTTGTGCCGGTGAATTTGCTTGATGCCTGGCTGTTCGGGCCGTTTTGGCCACGGTTTTGGATGAGTATGTCATGGTCACTTTTTTCTATCGGCGCCAATGCGCTCATTTTCCCGTTGCTCTTTCCCGCCGTAAAACTGTTATATGAACGTGAATGTTCACACGGTTAACCACACTCGGTAGTTTCATCGCTTGTGTCCTGTTTGTCCTGCCGGTCAGGGCGGATGAGACACTCGTTGATTCCTTGATGCGCGCTCATGATTCAGTCATGGCGGCATCGAAATCCGTTATCGAAACCAAACCGCGTGCACCGCAGTTTTCTTTTTTTGATTCACTGGCCAATCGTTTTTTGTCATCGCGTTTGAACCTGCGTGATAATGCGACCGCCGGAATACAGAAAAATCCCGGCGACTATCTGCGTACTGACCCCGCGCAAATTGTATTTACCACGAATCTGACTCCGGTTCGCACGACGGTTTCCCCGTTCGGGCTTTCTGGCAATCGCATGAGTTCGGTAGTGAATGGTTTTGAAATCAATCCGTTCGAACATTTGGTACAGCCGGATGGGGCTATAGATATGAACGATGTTCCGCGTTTGGTGGATGACAATATCTATCTCTTGCCGGGACAGGCAGGACGGTTTTTCGGCGGAACGCACGGTGTTGCGACGGTTTTGACGCTACCGGACATGTTAGCCGACAATCGCGCTCATACCGCCATGCTGGTTAACAGCGGTTCGTACGGCTATTCAAATATCAGAGGGAGATTTCATAAGCAGTTTACCGATGGGCGCAGCATTTTGTTGGGAATCGGGTATCGGGATGCAGACGGGGATTATCAAGATAATCAGGATGATTCGTATCACTATCTGGCATCGGTGAACTGGCCGGTGTCGCACAGTTGGTCATTCGCGGGGCGCGGTCAAATCTACAGCCGGGAAGGGGCATATCGAATCGCGCCGGAACTTAGCACTGAATATGTTAACAGAGATCGCTTTGATCGAAGCCTCCAAGCCGGGTTAAGTACGCAAAACGAAGCCGGTACGCGAAAAATGGAGTTTGGTTATACCCACCGCCGTCAGGGAGCATACCTGAGTAATTTTTACACAGCGAAATTCGATGAAATCGCGCATGGAGGATATGCCGCAGTGGAAGGGAACAATACATCGTGGTTGTATCGCATCGCTGCCAATGCTGAAGCGGAAACATGGAAAGATCAGGCGCAGTCGAAAGAGCAAATCACCGGGTCATTGTTAGCGTCAGTTTCAACTACACGATCAGGTTTCAATTTCGGCTTACAGGCCGGAAGTGGATACGCCGAAGATTTCGAACTGCTGCCGACAGCAACGGCGATAGTGTCCAGTGAAACGGGTAAACTCTATTTGCTAGCCTCGGCCGGATATAGTCAGCGAGCGCCATCGCAGCATGAGCGATTTCTTCGTTACCGGAGCGTTCCGTTCACCTGGACCGGTGTCGACACCTACGCCGATTCCGGAAATGCTGATTTGCGTAAGGAAAAACAGACGATCGCATCATTGCTTGTCGATTACGGCTCGTTGACATCGGGAATTCAGGTTAACCTCACCGGCGGTTCACTCTCTGACGCTATCGACTGGCAGAGATCAGTTGATACTGCAAATGCAGGCGCTGATACAGTTGCGCTCTTTTCACCGATTAATCATGCTCTCACGTTCGCATCGGCATCAGTGAATCTTCGCCAGCAGCTATTCAAACTTATTACGCTTTCAGCCGGAGCGGCAAAATTTTGGTATGACAGTGATTCATTACCGGAGCGGTTGTACCGTCCCGAATACAATCTGTTTACGGGAGGGGAATTGCATGTGCATTGGAAACAAACCGGCGTCGATCTGTTTGCGTATGGTGAATTTATCTATCGCGGCGCATACCAAGGATACACAGCCGAAGATTTAGGGGAGGCGGGGATTGTTAATACTAAAGTATCGCTCGGTATACGCCGGTTTCGTTTATTCTTTGTGACGGAGAATCTTTTGTTGTCTGAATATACTGACCGTGAGTTTAGCGAGTATTTAGGGCGTGCTACTCACTGGGGTTTTACCTGGCAGTTTACGGATTAGTATTTCGTTCGATTGCATGGTCCAGCTTGACCTGAATACACGCAGACTGTTTATTCCTTCATGCCAACGCTGTTGCTTGATCGCCCCGCTGCATATGACTTAGTCGTATCAAAGATCGGCGTTAACAATCTGCTAAAACATATTCTTGCCGTCGAAGCCGGTATGCGGCAGTTAGCCATTCATTTCAATGAAGATGTTGACTATTGGGGAATGACCGGCCTTTTGCATGATCTTGATTACAACGAAACGAAAGATGATGAACCGCGTCATACCTATTTGACCCGCGAATGGTTAGAGCCGTATCATTTGCCGGAAGATATGCTACATGCGATTCATGCTCACCCCGGACATGTCCCTTGTGAAACGAAACTCGATTGGGCGTTGTACTGCGTTGACCCGACAACCGGTTTTTTAACAGCCTGCGCGTTGATGCATCCGCAAAAAAGTTTAGCCGTTTTAGAAACTGAGTTTTTGCTGAAACGCTTCAAAGAAAAACGATTCGCTGCCGGTGCCACGCGAGAGAATATGGCAGCCTGCTCTAACCTCGGATTAGAACTCGATCAGTTTTTGCATCTGGTACGAACCGGTATGATGACGATTTCCGATCAACTGGGAATTTAGCATGAAAAAAGAAACCCTTTGGCGCAGAGATGTTATCGGCTGGTCGCTGTATGACTTGGCCAACACGATATTCTCGATGAATATCCTGTCGCTCTATCTCAAGCGGTACATCGTCGAAGATTTAGGCAAAAAAGATTACTGGTACGATATTCCGTACTCACTTTCTATGTTAGCAGCAGCCATATTGCTGCCCGCACTGGGAGCGATGTCTGATCACGTGACCAAGAAAAAGCTTTTTCTCGGCCTGTTTACTATCACCTGTTGTATCTGCACGGCAGGGATGGGTTTTTTCGATGCTGAACTGCTGATATTCTCCATTCTCTTATTTATGATCGCCAATTTTGCCTACGAAGCGGCGATGCCATTTTACAATACGTTGTTGTACTCCGTTACAGAAGGCGCCCATGCCCGTTTGGTTTCCGGATTCGGCGTTGGGATAGGGTATATCGGTTCTATCCTCGGTATTATGATGGTCGCGCCGTTCGTATCCGGCAGTCTGTTCGGATGGGATGTGCCGATGATCGACGGTTCCGGCAAGATAGGAGCATTTTTACCGACCGCCGCGCTGTTTGCCTTCTTCGCGATTCCATTGTTTCTCTGGGTAAAAGAACGTCCGGTAGCGCATGCCAAGCCGGAAGGATTCAAAGCAGCATACAAAGAAGTATGGACCGGATTGCGGGAAACCAAAAAATATCCGGGCGTGCTTCGGTTTCTAATTTCCGATTATTTTTTCGAAGATGCTGCTGTGACAGTCATCATCAATATCGGTTTGTATTGTTCGCTCGTGCTGCGTATGCCGGATGAACAGATAACTTCGTTTTTGATTATCTCAACCGCATCGGCAGTTATCGGTTCATTTATCATTGGGAAAATAGCACAGAGGTGGTCACTCAAATATCTGATAACTGGTATTGTCAGCTGTTGGATACTTGCACTCATCGCATTCGTGTTTACCGAAAGTATCGGTGTCGTTTGGCTGCTCGGTTCAGCGGTCGGCGTTTTGCTCGGCGGATTATGGACTACTACCCGTCCGATGCTTGCCGAATTAGTACCGCAGGAAAGTCTCGGACGGTTCTTCGGGCTTTTCTCCTTATCCGGCCGCTCTGCGGCGGTTGTCGGACCATTAGTTTGGACGGCAATTGTCTGGTTGTTTCATCGGGATCAGGCCTTGGGGCGTATAACGAGCGATGCATTCAACCTTACCACAGAGCAAGCTGATGCCCTTCCGTATAAAGTCGGGGTACTCTCGCTCGCGCTTATGATGTTCATCGGGCTCATTCTCTTTCAGGGCGTACCGCATACGAGGAAGAAGCCGGTATGAGTATCGAACGTGACGGCTATCACATCATAACCGGCGCGATTCATATGCATACCACCGAATCGGACGGCTCCTTACCGCTTGAAGAAGTCGTCACCATCGGCCAGGAAGCTGGACTCGACTTTCTGGTATTCACCGACCATATGACTATCAGCAATCGGGAAAACGGAAAAGAGAAAATGTACGGCAAGCTGCTTGTTGTTGTCGGGTATGAACACA
Organism: uncultured Ignavibacteriales bacterium; assembly: GCA_964464605.1. GTDB lineage: Bacteria > Zixibacteria > MSB-5A5 > GN15 > FEB-12 > CAYXJN01. Next base: position 119,685 of record CAYXJN010000006.1, read on the forward strand.
ACGATCAACTCGACCACCATCATTATCTGCTTTTGGATTCACCAAAAGTCTACGATGCCCGATTAAGCGCCAAAGAATATGTCGCGGCCGGAGCGAAGGATAACGCAATAGGGATATTGGCGCATCCCGATGAAATACGAAACAAACTGAAACAGTTTCCGCCGTATCCGTGGGATGACTGGACAGTCGAAGGATTTACCGGCATTGAATTATGGAATCAGATGTCGGAATGGATGGAGAAGCTGACTTGGTGGAACAAGCTGCCGATGGCGCTCTGGCCAAAGCGAACTTGGATCGGACCGACCGATCGCATTCTAAAAAAATGGGATGAATTAAGCCAAGCGCGAAAAGTATTGGGGATGTTCGGTGTTGATGCCCACAGTTTTCCGCGCAATTTAGGGCCGATTAAATTCCGGCTGTTTTCGTATAAGCTGCATTTTCAGTCGTTGCGAAATCATATCATTCTGGACTCGCCGTTAGCGAAAGGCTATGCGACGGCTAAAAAGCAATTTCTCGATGCGCTCCGTGACTGCCGGGTTTTTTGTTCGAATCATTTGCTGGGGGATGCTTCCTCTTTTGCGTTTTCTGCCATATCGGGCGCAGATAAAGTGACCTGTGGCGGCAGTATCGCCGATTCGAAACAAGTCCGTCTGCAAATTGCTCTGCCGAAAGCGGCAGACCTGCGCATTCTACATAATGGGGCTGTGATCTACCGCAATTCCGTTACCTCAATTGAGCTGCCGGTAAAAGAGCCGGGGTTGTACCGGGTCGAGGCATGGCAGGGGGAACGAATGTGGATTTTATCTAACCATATTCGTATCGGCGTGTAAATTAGGGCTCATGCCGGTTGAGTTAGTTAGTTACATCACGATTGAGCCGTCGAAAATCACGCAGTGTAAGTTCGTTATCCTTTCCCATTCCACGGGAACGCAATTCGTTCTCTTCGGACCCTATGAACAGTTTCCCTTTCATGCCCATTTGGTCGCCCAGTTCTGTCGTGATCGCGCAATACCGACCGAATCGAAAGAAGGGGGAGAAGTGTTCGATATTATCGATCCATCATATACGATTTCCGGCGGAGGCTGGATGGAAGTTAATCCAATGACCAAACAGATTCGCTGTTACGGCGCATCGAAAGCGTATGGAAAGTATGCTGAAGCGGTCATTGAAAGTGTACGCCTGATGAACACGCTTTGGTCGCATTACCGGCTTCAAATTGTACCTGACCGGTAAAAATACTATACCTTCCCGTAAAGATTTGTCCCGCAATGAATTATCAGACGCATTTGCCAATAATTTCTTGACATCATCTCGTATAACAAATACCCTGTTTACGCCTACATGATGAGAGGTATTCAAAACAGAGTAATACGATATGTTTGATACGTTTATACCGATTTTCCTTCTGTTCGCCGTCGCCTGTATTTTGGCGGGCGTGTTGGTGGGTGTTTCCGTTTTGCTGGGACGCCGTACTAGGATGCCGCACAAAGGGGAGCCGTACGAATGCGGTATTCCGCCGACCGGAACGACCAAAGACCCGGTGCCGGTGAAATTCTACATGGTTGCGATCCTGTTTATCATCTTCGATATCGAAGTCATCTTCTTTTATCCATGGGCGGTGGTTGCCAGAGATCTGGCCGGCCCCGGATTTTGGGCGATGCTGATTTTCGTCACCGTCCTGTTTGTCGGCTTTTTCTATGAACTTGGCCGAGGAGCGCTGAAGTGGGATTAGAAGAACATATACCCGATTCGATAATGCTGACCTCGCTGGATAAGATGGTCAACTGGGCGCGTACGCGTTCCATGTGGCCGCTCGGATTCGGTTTGGCTTGCTGTGCGATTGAGATGATCTCAACCTTCGCATCGCACTTCGATCTTTCCCGTTACGGGATGGAGGTTATGCGCCCGTCCCCCCGTCAGGCGGACTTGATGATTATTGCCGGTCGTGTCTCTATGAAGATGGCGCCGGTGGTGAAGACATTATATGAACAGATGCCGAACCCGAAATGGGTTGTTTCCATGGGGGCCTGTGCTTCCTGCGGCGGGGTGTTTAACAACTACGCAATTTTACAGGGTGTCGACCGGATTATCCCGGTGGATATTTATGTTCCCGGTTGTCCGCCCCGGCCTGAGCAGTTGATGGACGGCATTTTGAAACTCCATGAAAAAATTAAGGCGACAGATTCGCTGAAGAAACCCCATGCGGAATGGGGTCCGAAACTCAACGCGTAATGACGGACGAGATAAACGCAAGGTTGCTGACGTTTTTGTGAAAATTTGAACAAACGGATTTATGCGCGAAAAGATTCGACAATTCATCACTGCAAAGTTTCCCGATGCGATAGTCGGCGAGTCCGATTTTCGTAATCAGATTATCTTTCGCGTCAAACCGGAATATTTGTTCGATATCTGCCGTGCCTTCACTGAGGATGACACCCTCGGCGTTAATATGCTCGCCGATGTAACCTGCGTCGATTGGCTGGGACATCCGCAGGAGAGCGAAGGGCGTTTTGAAGTCGTTTATAATCTTTATGCCGTCTATAACAAGTTTCGCTTTTTCCTTTTGGTTCGTCTGCCCGAATCAAACCCGACTATTCCGAGCCTGACACCGATTTGGAACGGCGCGAACTGGCTTGAGCGGGAAGTGTGGGATCTGTTCGGCATCAATTTCGAAGGGCACCCGGAGCAAACCAAGATTCTTACGCCGGATGAACTCGAAGGACACCCGCTTCGCAAAGACTTTCCGCTTACGTGGGAGCAGCCAGTATTCTCCTGGAATAAAAACGATCCGCCGGAGGTCATTAAGTAATGGCCGAAGCAAAAACGCTTACCCTGAACATGGGGCCGCAGCACCCGTCAACGCACGGCGTGTTGCGCGTGGTGCTTGAACTGGATGGTGAACGGGTAGTATCAGCCAAGCCGGTAATCGGGTATCTGCATACCGGTATCGAAAAGACCATGGAATCGAAACTGTATTACAAAGCGATTCCCTGTACCGACCGTATGGATTACCTCGCGCCGATGAACAACAACCTCGGCTTCAGTTTGGCAGTCGAGAAGTTGATGGATATCGACGTTCCGGAAAAAGTAAAATATGCCCGCTGCTGCCTTGCAGAATTGACTCGCATCAATTCGCATTTGGTTTGGCTCGGTACGCACGCGCTCGATTTGGGTGCGATGTCGATGCTCTTGTACGCCTTCCGCGAACGGGAAATGATTATCGACATTTATGAAGCATGCGGCGGTCAGCGCATGATGACCAGCTACATTCGTATTGGCGGTCTCGCGCAGGACTTACCGAAAGATTTCGATAAAAAAGTTCGCAATATCATCAAAGTGCTGACAGAGCGTTTGAAGACCTACGAAACGCTGTTGACCAATAATGAAATTTTCATCAACCGGACCAAAGGGGTAGCGGTGATTTCCGCCGAAGATGCTATTAACTGGTCATTAACCGGCCCGATGCTTCGTGGTTCAGGCGTGAAACATGACACGCGCAAAGATGAACCCTACAGCGGTTACGACAAATTCGATTTCGATATTCCCGTCGGGCAGAATGGTGACGCGTACGATCGATATAAACTTCGCTTGGAAGAGATTCGTCAGTCACTTCGCATTTGCCAACAGGCAATCGATGGTATGCCGGAAGGCCCGTTTCGTGCTCATGTTCCCGGCGTCGTATTGCCGCCGAAAGAGGACGTTCTTTATAAAATGGAATCGATGATTTTCCACTTTAAGATTATCACCGAAGGGTTCCCGGCGCCGGAAGGTTCAGTCTATCAGGCGCTTGAATCGCCGAAAGGGGAGATCGGGTTTTATATCGCCGGTGACGGTTCCAACCGCCCACGTCGCGTGCGGGTACGGCCGCCCTCATTTGTGAATTTGCAATCGCTTGACCGGTTGACACGCGGTGGACTGTTGTCCGATGTTATCTGCGCAATCGGCTCTATTGATATTGTATTGGGAGAAGTTGACCGATGATGCTGTTGAACGAACAATCGGTTCAGGAAATTAAAGAAAAAGCTGCCCGCTATCCGAAGCGAAAATCCGCCATTTTACCGGCATTGACGGTTGCATACCGCCAGCTTGGCTATGTGAACGATGAAATCTACGCGGAGATTTCGAATGTTATCGATGTTCCGTATGTTGAAATCGCCGAAGCAGCCACGTTCTACACCATGTTCCCGAAACGGCCGGTCGGTAAATATCTGATTCAAATTTGTCACAATATCTCCTGTGCCTTAGTTGCTGCCGATTCGATGACTGAATACATCGAGCAGAAACTCGGCATCAAAAAAGGGGAGACTACGCCTGACAATATGTTCACCTTGATTACGGTGGAATGTCTCGGCTCCTGCGCGACCGCCCCGATGATGCAGATTAACGATGATTTTCATGAAAATCTGACCCGCGCGAAAGTCGATCAGATTTTGGATGAGTTACGGAGAAAAGGATGAGTTTTTATTCTCCCGTCATAACGAACGCGAATGAAGTAACCGCAAGCAATAAGCTGCATCTGTTCAAATATGTCGAAGATCCGAAGCAGCATGAAGTTGACACCTTTGTCGCCCATGGCGGGTACAAAGCCTGGCGCAAAGTGCTCACCGGCGGCATGACGCCCGATGCGGTTATCGACGAAGTGAAAAAATCAGGTCTGCGCGGACGCGGCGGCGCCGGATTCCCGACCGGTATGAAATGGAGTTTTGTCCCGAAAGGTTCTCCCAAGGCACGCTACTTGTGCTGTAACGCCGATGAAAGCGAACCGGGAACCTGCAAAGACCGCGTACTGATGGAACGTGACCCGCATTCGATGATCGAAGGAATGGCGATAGCTTCGTACGCTATCGGCTCACATCTCATGTTCTGCTATATCCGTGGTGAGTTCGGCCATTCGATCAAACGGGTAGAAGCTGCCATGCGGGAAGCATACGCCAAAGGACATCTTGGTAAAAATATCTACGGCTCCGGTTACGATCTGGACATGATCGTTCATACCGGCGGCGGTGCCTATATCTGCGGTGAAGAGACCGGGCTTATCAATTCTATTGAAGGTGAAAAAGGGATGGCGCGTATTCGTCCGCCGTTCCCGGCTATCGAAGGTCTGTACGCCAGCCCGACAATCGTCAACAATGTTGAAAGTCTCGCTGCCGTCCCGTTCATTATCAACAACGGTGCCGACTGGTACAAATCGATGGGGACGGAAAAATCAGCCGGTACAAAATTGTTTTCACTCTCCGGCCATGTGAACCGTCCCGGTAACTTTGAAGTCGAACTCGGCTTCTCGCTGAAAAAAATGATTTATGATCCGGGATACGGCAACGGCATCCTCGGCGGCAAAAAACTGAAAGGTGTTATTCCGGGTGGCGCATCCACGCCGTTTTTGACGCCTGACATGATCGATGTCAAACTCGATTATGAATCTCTCGCCGCCGCCGGTTCGATGCTCGGCTCAGGCGCGATTATCGTGTTCCATGAAGAGACCTGTATCGTCTGGACTATTTATAAGCTGATTCATTTCTTCCGTCATGAATCATGTGGTAAATGCACTCCCTGCCGTGAAGGTACCGGTTGGCTGGAGCAGATTGTAAAACGTATCGAACATGGACAAGGGAAGCCGGGAGATATTGAAACGATGGAAGAGGTCTGCGCCAATATTCTCGGCCGCACGATTTGTCCACTTGGTGATGCCGCGGTAATGCCGATTCAGTCTGCTATCAAACATTGGCGGGATGAATGGCAGTACCATATTGACCACAAACAATGTAAAGTGCGTTCACACTATCATTTTAATTAAACTATGGCACAGGAAACGAAAATAGATTTCCCGATTCCGCCGCAAACGACGGAAATGATTACGTTCACGCTGGATGGCCGTCAGTTGACCGTTCCGAAAGGAACGACTGTTTTACAGGCGGCAATCGCGAGCGGTATCACCGTCCCCTTTTTCTGCTGGCATCCGAAGTTGAAACCGGTCGGTGCCTGCCGTATGTGCTATGTCGAAATCGAGAAGATGAACAAACTGCAGGTTTCTTGCGCGACCGAAGTGTCTAATGGGATGGTCGTGCATTCCTCATCCGATATGGTCAAGCAGGGTCGCAAAGCGGTTATCGAGTTTACACTCATCAACCACCCCCTTGACTGCCCGACCTGCGACAAAGGCGGCGAATGTGATTTACAGAATCTGACCTTCGCGCACGGATTCGATGACAGCCGGTTCGCCTTTTCCAAAATGCGGAAAAATCTCGGTGCTGAACGTTCGACCTTCGATGACAAACGTATCGGTCCGGAAATCGTGCTCAACCGGAATCGTTGTATTCTTTGCTACAAATGCGTTCGTGCGAATAAGGAAGCATTCGGTGAATATGATCTTGGCGCCTACGAGCGCGGCAATATCACCGAGATCGATGCCGAGCCGGGTGGGGCGGTGGTGAATCCGTTCTCCGGTAACTTGGTCGAAATCTGCCCGGTTGGCGCATTGACCAATACCGATTGGCGGTACAAGATTCGCGTTTGGTTGACTAAGACCACGCAGTCGATTGATCCGTTCGGTTCATCGGGTGCGAATATTCTGTTCTATAAGGAAGATCACAAAAATCATATCTATCGCACGACCGGTCGTCGCAATGACACTATTGATGACGGTTGGATTGCCGATGTCACCCGTTATGGCTACCAGATAGTTCATTCGCCGAACCGTCTCAAAACGCCGCTTATCAAGAAAAACGGCAAACAGGTGGAAGCGACATGGGAAGAAGCGCTCGGTTACGCTCAAAAACGGTTGAGCGAAATTAAAGAGAAAAAAGGTGGCAGCGCCTTAGCCGGATTAGTGTCACCGTCTTTGGATATCGAAACACTGTTCTCATTCTCGAAGTTGATGCGCTCGGTACTCAAAACGAATAATGTCGATTACCGAATCGATTATCGTCAGTTACCGACAGGCGATTCGCTGTTCAGTACGTTCTGCGAGCAGCCGTTCAAAATTGCCGATATTGCGACTTCTGATGTTATCGTGACTTTCGGTTCCGACTTGCATCGGGAACACCCGAATGAATACCTGCACATCCGTAAAGCGCGCAATTTCGCTGCGCCGCGCATTTACACAATGAATCCGTATACGGTGAAATCATCGGATATCGCGGATACATCGATTGTTTACACACCGGGAACCGATGAAGCGGTTATCTCCGGTATCTGTTTAGCGGCTGCCGAAGAAAATCTCGGTCAGAATGCCGCCGCAGTAAAAGGTAAATTGCCGTTCAATTCTATCGCCGAAGCAGCCGAAGCTGCCGGAGTTGCTGAAGACAGCCTTCGTTATGTCGCCCGCGGTTTAGCGCAAGGAAAGAAGATTACATTTATTATCGGCGAACTGATTACACGCTCATCGGCGCGGGAATCAATCGCCGCTGCACTTGCCAATCTAAACCAGATATTCGGTATCACCAATCACGGTCAGATGGCGGTCTTAGCCCGGTACAGCAATTCAGTCGGCGCGCAGAAGTTGGGGCTGGTAACCAACGACGGGCTCACCACCGACGGTATTTTCGCCGCGATGAAGAAAGATGAAATTAACGGTTGTGTGATTATTGGAACTGATCCGGTTAGTATGTATCCGGATCGCCATTTTGCAAAAGAAGCGCTCGATAAAACGGAATTTGTTGTCGCTGCCGATATGTTCGAAACGCCGACTACGGTGCTGGCCGATGTCGTTCTCCCGCTCGCAAGTTGGGCGGAAGCGGATGGGCACTTTATCAATCTTGAGGGCAGAATGCAAAAAGCGAACCGCGCGATTCGGCCGTTATATCAGGCTAAACCGGGTTCAGAGCTGCTCAGCGATTTAGCGACGCTTTTTGGAACAGCATTATTTACTTCCGATACCGAACGTAAACGGCAGATGGAAGTCCTGCTCTCAAATTACCAGACCCCATCGTTGCCAAGTTCAGTGGTCGAAGTGAAAGCAAGCGTAGCGCAGGGAACCGCAGGGGAAGGATTACCGCTGTTCATTGTCGATGATGCGCATCACTTTGGGTATATCACTGAGCATTCTGAATCGCTTACCAATTTTGCGAGCGAAGGTTACGCTGAAATTTCTGCATCGTTTGCCAAGAAACAGGGAATCAAGGCTGGTGATACGCTACGTTTGGAATCGGCGACGGGCAAGATTCACGTAAAGGCAAAAGTTTCACGCACACTTACGAGCGATGTCGTATTAGTGCCGCGCAATTTCTCGGCCTGTCCGGCCAATCAATTGGTCGAAGCGCGTCATCGCGTTGACTGGGTAAAAATCAGTAAGGTGGATGGTTGATGGAAATAGTCATCATCTCAATGGTCAAGATTGCGCTGGTCATTTTCGTGCTATTGACCGCCTGCGCCTATTCAACCTGGCTGGAACGAAAAGTTATGGCGCATATGCAGCATCGCATGGGGCCGATTTTTCCGGGTCCGTTCGGGTTGCTCTTGCCATTGGCCGACGGTATCAAGCTCGCCTTCAAAGAAGATTTTGTACCGGATCAGGTAGAGAAGACGACGTACCGGCTGGCGCCGATTATTTCGTTTATTCCCGCAATTTTGACCTTTGCGGTTATTCCGCTTGGACCGACGCTTGATGTCTTCGGCCGTCAGATCGATGCCGTTATTTCGGATCTGAATATCTCGGTGCTCTTTATTTTCGCAATAACCTCGCTCGGTGTCTATGGCATCGTGCTGGCGGGGTGGTCATCCGGCTCGAAGTACTCATTATTGGGCGGTATTCGTTCCTCCGCGCAGATGATTTCCTATGAAGTCGCTTACGGCCTTTCGATTATCGGCGTTATCGTGATTGCCGGAACGTTATCGCTGAAAGAATTGATCGCCCAGCAGGATAGTGTTCTGCATTGGTATATCTGGAAACAGCCGCTTGGCTTTTTGCTCTATTTGGTTTGTGCTATCGCCGAAACCAACCGCGCACCGTTTGATCTGGCCGAAGCTGAGTCGGAATTGTGCGCCGGATTCCATACCGAGTATTCTTCAATGCGGTTCTCGATGTTCTTTATCGGCGAATATGCCAACATGATGGCGGTTTCCTGTGTCGGTTCCGTGTTGTTTTTAGGCGGCTGGAACGGCCCGATGGTAGACCAGATTCCGCTTTTGGGTTTCCTCTGGTTTGCCTTGAAAGTATTTTGTTTCATGTTTTTCTATATCTGGCTGCGGGCCACATTCCCGCGTTTCAGATATGATCAGTTAATGAATTTTGGCTGGAAGGTACTGTTGCCGTTGGCGCTGATCAATGTTATGGTCACGGCAGCATTTGTCATATTCTAAGAAGGTGGTGTAAAACTATGCGAGATATACTCAAAGCGTTTGGTAATGTGTTCCTCAAAATGCCGAAAGGGTTTGTCGTCACATTCTCGCATCTGTTCCGCAAACCGGTCACCATCAATTATCCGACCGAGAAAAAGCCGATGGCTCCCCGCTATCGCGGAAAGCATTACCTTGAACGGTACGATGACGGCTCCGAGCGCTGCGTGTGCTGTGGTTTGTGCGCGGCGGCCTGTCCGGCGGATGCAATTTATATGGAGCCAGAGGAAACCCCCGGCGGCGAACGAAAAGCGAAGATTTACGAAATCAATTTGCTCCGCTGTATTTTCTGCGGCTATTGCGAAGAAGCCTGCCCGGAAGAAGCGATTTTCTTAGGACGGGAATATGAGTTTTCGGATGATAAGCGGGACAAGTTCATCTGGACAAAACAGGATATGTTAGTACCGCATCCGCGCCGGGAGAACCCGTTCAAGCGGATGTACCGGAATGTTCGCAAAGTGTACGGCGTAACGGATAAGAAAGCCTCATGACCTTAGATCAAATCATTTTCGGCGTTTCCTCGGTTGTCGCTATTTTCGGCGTCATTATGATGCTGGCACAGCGCAATCCGGTGGCGTCAGTGTTGTATCTGATTCTCTCATTAGTATCGCAAGCGGTGCTCTATATCCAGTTGAGTGCGGTCTTTTTAGCGGCCGTGCTGATTATTGTCTATGCCGGCGCGATTATGATTCTGTTCCTCTTCGTTATCATGCTGCTCAATTTGCGCGGCACAGAGGATTTAGGGCCGGGCTCAAAACCAATCGGCAATCTAACCAAGTATTCTGTCTCTGCGTTGTTGTTGGCAGAACTCGTTTTCATGATTCGAACCAGTTTCTTTGCCAATCCGGGCGGTACCGGTGTTGGTGCTTTGGTGCCGGATGGTTTTGGATCGGTCAAACAGATCGCGACCATATTCTTTACCAAATATCTCTATCCGTTTGAATTGGTGAGTATTCTTTTGTTAGCTGCAATTGTCGGCGCGGTCGTGATGGCCAAGAAAGATTTGGAAGGGCATCCGGAACCGCATGAACTGGCACAGTCATCTGATACTGACGAAAAGAAAGAGGTTGCCAAAATATGATTCCAATACCAGCATATTTGACTATAGCCGCGATTCTCTTTGGCTTGGGTGCTTTAGGTGTGTTAATCAGCCGGAATATTATTGTCATGTTCATGTCGGTTGAAGTCATGCTCAATGCCGCGAACTTGGCGATTATCGCTTTCTCGCGGGCGTTGAACGTGGCCGATGGGCATGTCATCGTGTTTCTTGTCCTCACACTCGCAGCGGCGGAAGCGGCGGTCGGGTTGGCGATGATTATCACGCTGTTCCGCAACAAACAAACCGTCAACATTGACCAGTTCAGTATACTTAAAGGATAACGATGTCAGATTTCCTGTATCTCATACCGATTTTCCCGCTCGTAGGATTTCTGATCAATTTCCTGTTTTTAGGTAAGGTGCCGAAAAACTTAGTCGGCGTTATCGGTGCCGGTTCAGTGTTTCTTTCGTTCGTGCTGGCGGTCACGCTCTTTTTTGAACTCAAAGGGCTGCCGGTAGAAAGCCGTTTTATCGAACAGACCCTGTTTGCCTGGATTCCATCCGGCGTACTTAATGTTAATTTCGGATTTTTGCTCGACCCATTATCAGCAGTCATGATTTTAGTCGTTACCGGTGTCGGGTTTTTGATTCATGTTTATTCAATAGGATACATGAGCCATGACCCCGGATTCGGACGATTCTTTTCGTATTTAAATCTCTTCACTTTTTCGATGCTCATGCTGGTATTAGGGAATAACTTCCTGCTCATGTTCGTCGGCTGGGAAGGGGTAGGACTTTGTTCGTATCTGTTAATCGGCTTCTGGTTTCAGAAGAAATCGGCCTGCGATGCAGGGAAGAAGGCGTTCATTGTCAATCGTATCGGTGACTTCGGATTTTTGCTCGGGATGTTTATCATTTTCTGGCAAGTACAGTCACTCGATTTCCGCAAAGTTATAGAAGTCGGCCCGACCGTTTTTGAAGCTGGTGGTATGTTGATTACCGCTGCTTGTCTCTTGTTGTTCGTCGGTGCGGCCGGTAAATCGGCACAGATTCCGTTATATGTCTGGTTGCCGGATGCAATGGAAGGCCCCACGCCGGTTTCTGCACTTATCCATGCGGCTACAATGGTTACCGCCGGTGTGTACATGATTGCCCGGTTGAACGGCCTGTTTATTATGGCGCCGGATGCTTTAATGGTTGTCGCCATTATCGGTGCCGCTACGGCGTTCTTTGCCGCGACGATCGGCTTGGTACAGAATGATATCAAACGAGTCCTGGCGTATTCAACAGTCTCACAGCTTGGGTATATGTTTTTAGCCTGCGGTGTTGCCTCGTTTACAGCCGGTGTGTTCCATCTGATGACTCACGCCTTTTTCAAAGCGCTGTTATTCCTTGGCGCAGGATCGGTCATTCACGCCATGTCGGATGAGCAGGATATCCGCAAGATGGGTGGCCTCAAAAAGTATCTCCCGATTACCTACATGACTTTCTTTATCGCGACGTTAGCGATTGCCGGAATTCCCGGTCTTTCCGGATTTTTCTCCAAAGATGAAATTCTCTGGAAATCATTTTCATCGGAACATGGACATATCATTTTCTGGGTAATTGGATTTGCCACTGCCGGTATGACTGCGTTCTATATGTTCCGTCTGTTCTATCTGACCTTCCACGGCACCGAACGGATGGACGCCCACACCAAATCGCATATTCATGAATCGCCAAAAACGATGACCATTCCGTTGATCGTTCTGGCGGTGCTGTCGGTTGTCGGCGGCTATGTCGGCTTGCCGCATATTTTCGGAACGCATAATTATTTCGAAGAATGGCTCGCTCCTGTGATGGCGCATAGCGGCGGGGGGGAAGCACACGCGCTTGCTTCCGCTGGCGGCGATGCCTCAATGGAATGGCTCTTAATGGGACTTTCTGTAGCGCTGGTCATTGTCGCTATTCTGTTCGCCCGGTATCTGTATAAGCAAAATCTTTCGGCAGCCGGTGCGATTAAAGCAAAACTCTCCGGACTGCATCATCTGTTACTGAACAAATACTTCGTCGATGAAATTTACGGCGCAATTATTATCAAGCCGGTTATTCTCTTTTCGCTCTTCTTGTGGAAAGTAATTGATGTGGTCGTTATCGACGGCTTTATTAACGGTTTGGCGAATCTGTACGACGGTATTTCCGAAGCAATGCGCTGGTTCCAAACGGGGCGTGTTCGCACCTACGCGACCGGTTTTGTCTTTGGCGTCTGCGCGATTATTTTGTATATCGCCTATTGGGGAGTGAGCAGGTAATATGGAATCATCTATTCTTACCCTGCTGACCTTCCTGCCCGCCGTTGGGGCGTTTATTCTCGCGCTGGTACCGGCGGAAAAGACCAATCTTATCAAACAGATAAGTCTCGGCGTGTCGCTCGTCGTCATGCTGCTTTCATTCGTGCTCTATGGCATGTTCGATCCGGCGGCTGTCGGCATGCAGTTCGTGGTCGATGTTCCGTGGATTTCTTCCATTGGCGTCAGTTACCACATGGGAATCGACGGCATTTCACTCTTATTAATTGTACTGACCGCTATTTTGACTGTGCCGGCGATTCTCTGTTCATGGCACTCGGTCGAAAAGGGAGTGAAAGGGTTTTACATATCCCTGTTGTTTCTCACGACCGGTATGATCGGTGTGTTCTGCGCGCTTGATTTGTTCCTGTTCTATGTGTTGTGGGAAGTGATGCTCATTCCGATGTATTTCATCATCGGCGTCTGGGGTGGTGTTCGCCGTGTCTATGCGGCAATTAAGTTCGTGCTCTTTACTATGTCCGGCTCACTGTTGATGCTGGTTGCTATTTTATACCTGCTGTTTGCCTATCAGGGCCAGACCGGTGAATTTACGTTCGACATGATGAAGCTTTCTGAAATGTCGATCCTGCCCGGCCCGCAGATGTGGCTCTTCGCCGCTTTCGCTTTAGCCTTCGCGATAAAAGTCCCGCTCTTTCCATTACATACCTGGCTGCCGGATGCGCACGTGGAAGCCCCTACCGCCGGTTCGGTGATTTTGGCCGGTGTGCTTTTGAAGATGGGAACGTACGGCTTTATCCGTATCTGTATGCCGATGTTTCCGGATGCGACCGTCGCGTTCATGCCGTGGATTGCGGTCTTATCCGTTATCGCGATTATCTATGGCGCGCTCGTTGCGATGGTGCAGAAGGATGTTAAATCCCTCGTCGCCTTTTCATCCGTTTCACATATGGGTTTTGTCATGCTCGGTCTGTTCGCGTTCAACATGCAAGGGATGCAAGGCGCGATTTTGCAGATGATCAACCACGGCGTTTCAACCGGCGCGTTGTTCTTGTTGGTCGGAATGATTTATGACCGCCGCCACACGCGTATGATCGATCAATTCGGCGGCATTGCCAATGTCATGCCGATTTACGCGACCTTTTTCCTGATTGTCACGCTTTCCTCGATCGGCTTGCCGCTTACTAACGGGTTTGTCGGCGAGTTTTTGATTTTGTTAGGCGCGTTCAAAACCAATATGTGGTACGGCGCTTTAGCCGCGACCGGTGTTATTCTTTCGGCGGCTTACATGCTCTGGATGTTTCAGCGGGTGATTTTCGGTAAAGTGACGAACCCTGAAAATGAAAAACTGCTCGATATCAACTGGCGGGAAAAAGTCATTCTTATACCGCTCATTGTGTTGATTTTCTGGATCGGTATTTATCCTAAACCGTTCTTTGACCGTATCGAACCGGCTGCTCAGCGCGCCTTGACCGAAGTCGGTCAGGCGGCCTCGGTTGATATCAATGATCAGTTCGAGATTACCAAAAAGGGTACGCTCACCCAAACGGATACGGAAGAGGCCGGCAAATGAGCGCGGAACTGATTATCTATACCAAAACCGGCTGTCCGTATTGTGCGGCGGCAAAAAAGCATTACACGAATTTAGGAAGAACGTTTACGGAAATTAATATCACCGAGAACCCGTCGGAGAAAGCGAACCTGCTCAAACTGAGTGAAGGAATGAGCATGGTACCGGTTATCGTCGATAACGGCCAGGTGCAGCTTGGCTTCGGCGGCGGGTGAGGGTTTTGATAAAAGACGCGGCGGTCGTCGCGTGAGGAACTAAGAAAAGCGAAATGGATTATTCATTAGCCGCATTTAACTGGAGCCTGATCGCTCCTGAAATCGTACTTGCCGTATTCGCCTCGGTGATTTTCATCTGGGCGGCGCGCCCGTTTATGTACAAATGGGGCGTCGATATTGCATTAGTCGGTTTGCTGACTTCGCTCGGTTTTGCCATTAGCCAATGGAATTTCGGCGGCACCGGTTTCTACAATATGGTGCTGGTAGACAACTTCGCGGCGGCATTTCGGATTCTGAGTATTATCACGTCGATTTTGGCGGTGATGATGAGTTACCGGTTCCTGCAGGTGAAGGGGATAGACCGTCCGGAATTTTTCGGGCTGATGCTCATTGCGACGCTCGGGATGCTCGTGATGGTCAGCAGCAGTGATTTGATTGTTATGTTCCTCGGGCTTGAAATCATGTCGGTTCCGTTATACGTCTTGGCCGGGTTTGCCCGCCGTTCGCTCGCCTCAAATGAAGCCGGTATCAAATACTTTATTATGGGAGCGTTTGCTTCGGCCTTTTTGCTTATGGGAATTGCCTGCGTTTTCGGTGCAACCGGCAGTACCGACTTAAAAGTGGTTTTGAGCAGAGCGTTATTTATGGCGATGTCAGCTACGCCAGAGAATCCGAGCCTCTTGGCCTATCTCATAGCCGGTGTGGCGTTGATATTGGTCGGCTTTGGATTCAAAATTGCCGCTGTACCGTTTCATACCTGGGTGCCGGATGTGTATCAGGGCGCACCGACACCGATTACGGCCTTTTTCTCTGTCGGTCCAAAAGCGGCCGCCTTTGCCGTGTTGCTTCGCATTTTCACGTTTGGTTACACAAATATTCCGGTTATCGCTCAGGCGTTTTGGATACTCGCCGTGTTAACGATGTCGATCGGTAACATTCTCGCACTGAGGCAAAGCAATGTGAAGCGAATGCTTGCCTATTCATCGATTGCCCATGCCGGCTATATCCTCGTTGCCATGACCGCCGGAGGGCCGCAGGCGGTCTCCTCAGCGCTCTTTTATTTAGTGGCCTACGCGATGTTCAACCTCGGCGCGTTCGCGATTCTGGTGCTCTTAGAAACGCGCACAGGCTGTAAATCGGAGTTCTCCGAGTTACGCGGCATGGCGGCATCGCATCCGTGGCTGGCCGCACTGCTTGCGTTGTTCATGTTCGGCCTGTCCGGTTTTCCGCCCTTGGTTGGATTCTTTGGAAAATTCTATGTCTTCAGCGCCGCGGTGCAGAACGGTTTTATCTGGCTCACGGTCATCGGCGTACTGAACTCCTTTGTCTCTGTCTATTATTACTTACGCGTTGTCAAAGCCTGTTATTTCGAGAAGGCAGAAGGGTACTTCCCGCCGGTCACGGTCAATCCCTTTATGGCGATCGTGCTGGTTATTACCGCCGTCGGAACGCTCGCGTGGGGGATATTCCCGCAGCAGTTGCTCGATTTTTCACAACAGGCTATTTTCGCTCTACGCTAAAATGATTCCATCACCGATTTTGTATATGCATGTGAAAGGTTAGGCATGGTGCCTGTAGAACCGGTTTCCGTATCAGTGTGGATTTGGGTAAGTTTTACCGTCTTCATCCTTTTGCTCTTGCTGGTCGATTTAGGGTTGTTCCAACGCAACGCGCACGCGGTTTCCGTAAAAGAATCTCTGGCCTGGACATTTGTTTGGGTTGTTCTCGCCTGTGGATTCGGCGGCATTATGTACTGGTGGCACGGTTACCACGCCGCGCTTGAGTTCTTTACCGGGTATATCATAGAGTACTCTCTCAGTGTCGATAATCTGTTCATTTTCATTCTGATTTTTACCTATTTCAAAGTTCCGGACAAATACCGACATCGTATTCTATTCTGGGGGATATTAGGCGCACTGATTATGCGTGGTGTTATGATCGGTGTCGGTGCGGCGCTGATTTCGGCCTTCCACTGGATTATTTATATCTTCGGCGCATTTCTGATTATTACCGGTATCCGTATGTTCTTTCATAAAGATGAAGATATCGACCCATCCAAAAATATTTTAGTGCGCTGGGCGAAAAAAGTCTTTCCGGTTACGCATGAATATCACGGCCAGCATTTCTTTATTCGTGAAGCAGGGCGACTTACGGCCACGCCGCTGCTCTTGGTGTTATTGGTAATTGAATCGACCGACTTGATTTTCGCCGTCGATTCAATTCCCGCTATTTTCGCCGTCACGCGCGATCCGTTTATCGTGTTTACCTCAAACGTTTTTGCCATTCTCGGGCTGCGTTCGCTCTATTTCGCGCTGGCAGGGGTGATGGATATGTTCCATTTCCTCAAGTACGGACTCGCCTTCGTATTGGCCTTCGTCGGCGTGAAGATGTGCGTATCCGGCTATTATCCGATTCCGATTACGCTTTCTTTGGGTATAGTCGTCGGAGTGCTCGGATTGTCAGTGCTGTTCTCGCTTATCTTCCCGAAAAAGTCGAAAGAGCTCGCCGAAGTTCCTCACCATCACAAGAAGCATTAGCGCCACTTTTACGCTGACAGCGCACTGATTCCTCCCTATCTTCCGGCATCGTTCGTTTCCCAAGAGGGTTCGATGTATGGAACATGATTTTTCATTACTAATTGACATCATTGTCGTTCTCGGCGTCTCGGTGCTGGTTGTATTCCTGTGCCAGATTCTCCGTATACCTGCTCTGGTCGGGTTTCTTTTGTCCGGCGTTCTAGCGGGGCCATCGTTATTGGGGCTTGTCTCAGACACGCATCAAGTCTCCACGCTCGCTGAAATCGGCGTCTTATTGCTTTTGTTCATGATCGGAATGGAACTGTCGCTCGATAAGCTCTGGAGCGCGAGGCGAACGATATTGCTGGGGGGAACTATCCATGTCTGCTCCATGATCGCGGTCTTCACCGGTTTAGCGATGTTGGCCGGGTATCGGTTCGAAGAATCCCTCTTTTTCAGCTTCCTTATCAGTCTCAGTAGTACTGCTATTGTCTTCAAGCTGCTGCAGGACAGAAGGGAGGTCGATGCGCCGCATGGCCGGGCGAGCACGGCGATAGCGATCTATGAAGACGTCATGATCGTGCCGATGATGCTGGTCACCTCACTTTTGACGGGACAAGCCGGAGGGGAAGGACAGTCGGTATGGATGCTGATTGCGAAAGTTGTCGTTATTCTTGTTGTCTTAGGCTTGCTCGCTAAATGGGGGGTGCCATGGATCCTGCATCAGGTGGCCAGAACGCGCGTGCGAGAACTCTTTTTGCTCTGCGTTATTATTCTTTGCTTTGTTATCACTTGGCTGACCTCAACGGTCGGGCTATCGCTTGCCTTAGGAGCATTCGCCGCCGGTCTGATTATTTCCGAATCTCCGTATTCGGAGCAGGCATTGGGGTTGGTGCAGTCGCTGCGGGATGTGTTCGTTTCATTCTTTTTTGTCACCATCGGGATGCTTATCGATGTTAACTTCGCGCTCGACAACATGCTGTTGTTACTCGGACTAACGGCCGCTATTATCCTGATAAAGATCGCTATCGCTACCTTTTCAATCAGACTTTCGGGGCATACGATACGGACTGCTCTGTTAACCGGTATCTATCTGGCACAGGTAGGAGAGTTTGCCTTCGTGTTGTCCGCTGTTGGTATTACCGCCGGGCTGTTGAATTACCATAGTTATCAGATATTTCTTTCGGTTTGTTTACTTTCCATGATGGCAACCCCGATTCTCGTGGTCATGATTCCGCGTTTGTTCGTCAAACTGCGGCCGGAGTATAAACCATCCGGTTCGGGGCATGGCGGCGAAGCTGCATTGTCTGATCATCTTATTATCATCGGTTATGGCGTCAACGGCCGCAATCTGGCGCGCGCCAGTAAAGCGGCGAATATTCCGTATGTTATTCTCGAAGTAAATCCGGATGTGGTAAAAGAAGAATCCGCAAAAGGGGAGCCGATTTTGTTCGGTGATGCCGGCACCGAAGCGGTGCTTGAAAAAGCTGGTGTGGAACATGCGCGAATCGCCGTGGTCGCGATTTCCGATCCACCCAGCACGAGGCGCACGATTAAGTTAATTAAGCAGATGAACTCCTCTGTGCAGGTGATTGCCCGTACCCGCTATATTAATGAAATGCAGATTCTCTTTGAGCGCGGGGCGGATGAGGTGATTCCCGAAGAGTTTGAAACATCGGTTGAAATTCTTAATCGCGTTCTGCGCGCCTATCTGATTCCGCAGAGCGAAATTGAACGCTTTATCGATGAAGTTCGTTCTGACGGGTATGGCATGTTTCGTTCGTTGCATTCACCAGCGGAAACTTCTGCTGATTTGCGCCGGTATATGCCCAATATCGAGATCGATTCGTACCGGGTTGAACATGGTTCTCAATTAGATGGGAAAACATTCGGTGAAGTTTGGCTCCGTTCCAGCTATGGCGCAACCGCTCTGGCGGTAAAACGGGAGCAGGAGACAATATCGAACCCCGGCCCGAATGTGCGGGTTGAGGCAGGGGATGTCGTCATCGTCATGGCTGACCGGGACAAATCGGCGGCGATTTCAGAATTGTTCAAGGGAATGAAAATTGATTTGGAATGATCAGTTTGCCAAAGGGAACAAAAAAGACCGCGCTAAACCGGCGCGGTCTTTTTTTTCGATGTTTTGGGTAATCTTAAAAATACGTAAAGAATCCGCACGGTGTCGGACCGCTGTTGAACAGGAAGCTGACGATATAGGTCAAATCCGCAACGGTAATGTTCCCGGTGCAATTCACATCTGCTGATTGCAAAACTGGCGGTGTCGGGCCGCTGTTGAACAGATAACTGACGAGATACACCAAGTCAGCTATAGTGACACCACCCACGTTGTTGACATTACCGGCCTGCTGATAGGAACCCAAGAGATTGCGGAATCGTATGGCGCGGCCGTTGGCCGGTTGATGCGCCGGTATGTCGCCGCCGTCAAAATAGCCCAGCGCTTTACAGTCGATTTCAGAAATGCCGGTGAGCGCGGTACCCGCTAATCCGGTCGTGCCGACATTTTGATACTGGAAAGTAATATTGCCGTTCTTAGTCAGAATAATTTCGAAATTGGTCATCGTATCGGACGGGCTGTTGAAATTGGAGGGGCGATACCATTCGATAACGGTCGTATCTTTTTTCGCGTTCCAATAGATGTACAAACCGGCATCCGGAACCGTGCCGTCATTGAAAATCAAATCATTCCAGAACGCCGACACAAATGTCGAGAGAGAATTACCGGGGATATCATGCGCTTCAAAGAATCCGCTCGGATCAAGTAATGTGTCGGTAAATGACAGACCGCCGTTGACACCGATATAGACACTATCGACAAAGTTTTCATAGAACGGAAAGTCGAACCGAATCGGCCACGGCCCGGTAGAGCCGTCATCTTTCGGATCTGAACCGTTCGTGTAAAGCGTGTTATTGAGCACTTTGAAGCCGAGTGTTTTAGCCGAAATCCAGTTGAAAGTCGGGCCGCCGACTTCTGTTGATGCGAGCACTTCATAGCTCATGTCGTTACACGGCACGGTCACATAGACCGGTACGTACAACAGGGAGTCGGTAAATCCGGTCAGTCCCCATGAAATCTCAAGAATCCCTTTGTAGCGCGTACTGGCATCATCAATAACCGTTGCATCCAACGTGACGGTTACCGCAATGGAATCAAGCGGGGAAATTGTTCCTGAACTCGGCGATGCTTGGAGCCAGTCGGCGGCGGCAAAGGCAAGTGAATCGTTGTCATTGATGCTGTAATCAAAACTGAGCGAATTGGAGCGGTTGTGCAGCCAGACCGTTGCAGTTCCAACCGTGTTCACATCAATTGTCGTGTCCAGCAGTATCGGCTCGGCATAAATTGCAGAAGGAGCAGGCATCGCCGCTATCGCCGCGAACAGATTCGGACGGGGACCAATATGTTGTAACCCATTCGGTACTTGCGGCGTACCGGTAGTATTGAGCAGCTTTCGGATTTGGTCGGAGTTTAACACTGTGCCGTAGGTCGCTTTGTAATGTCCCTGTAAACAGGCGATTGCGCCGGTTACTATCGGTGAAGCCGATGATGTCCCGCTGAATGAACTGGTATACCAGTTATTTTCATTCGAGCCGGCCAAACCACCATATCCGGTTGAATAGACCCCGGAGCCATATCCCTGCAGGTTGACACGTTCACCGTAATTGGAAAAGCTCTGACGCTGGAGCGTTTGTGCCGATGCCGCGGGATAACCTGCTCCGGCAACTATCGCGTGGGAATTGCGATAGGTAGTATCGAACAGCTGACCATAGAGTGCGCCGTCATCGAAATTCTCCGCGCCGTTACCGGCAGCTTGCACGACTACTATCCCTTTTGCCCATGCATATTGAATGGCATCGAAATTTTCCGGCCAGTATTCCATACAGATATACCCAAGCTGGTCGGGTCTGCTCTGAAAATTGAAGTGGGGGCCGGGTGCGTGCAATTCGATAAGAATCAAATCCCCTTGCGCAAGCGTATCAAGAGCGAGCATAAATGCTTCCGGCAATGAGAAACTGCCAATAGAAGCCATTCCGGCGTCGGCGGCATAACTGATTCCGGTAACGCCCAAACCATTGTTCGAGCCTATCATTTCCCCCAAAACGGCAGTACCGTGATTACGCCAGCTCAGATCATTTATCATTGAGCCACCGAGCAAACCGCCCAGGGCGTTGCCTAAATCTTCATGTGTGTCCCGCCAAGCGCCTTCGATATCGACAATCATGATACCGGAGCCGTCACCACCGGGAAGGGTGTTTGCGTAGTCGGCATCCACACCGGCGGGTGCCGCTTCACGGTAATCCTGAAATGATGTATAATCGACCATCGAGAATTGCTCAAATGATCCGGCCGGTTCAGGGGTCGGCTGTAAGTAGGCGACTTCGACTTCATCCAAACGATTCAACTGATTGATAAGCTGTTCTGCTTCGACAACTGAACTGACTTCGATTTTGTAATAGGTATTCAAATCCGCGAGTTCATGGCGGGAGCGGTATTGCAGAACGTCACGTTCACGGTCTAATTTTTCTTCGGTAAAATTTCCTATCAACCGTTTCAAGCGTTGTCCGCTTAAATAGGGGGAAAGGACCGATTCAGCCTGTTTAATCGATGTATTATTGAATGACTGCAGATTGCTGCCGCGCAGACGTACCTGGGTTTCATCTTTGAATTTCACCACGACATGGGAAACTTTGGCCTGCGGAGAAATCGAGACGGATCGCTTTTGCGCCAATGTCCGCGGTTTAAGTTGTATAGAAGATTCGGAAATGGTCGTGCTGGTCGGGTTGTTTTTGGGAGCGGCGGCAGAAAAAAGGGATGACGTTCCTGTCAAAAGACTCAGAACCACGAACGTGGTAATGGCACGGAATTGCATTGATGAAGACCTTTCCATGTAGTAGACAATTATCTGTCTAATATAGAGATAAGTCGGTTTTTGTCAAACGTTGCTTTACGGGCAGGAATGGGGAAATTGGTCAGTTTTTGACTAATGCTCGAACTGGTACTTGGTGTTGTTGGTGTTCACCTTCATCGGATATTTCCCCGAAAAACAGCTGGAGCAGAAGGTGGTATCCGGCAGGGAGGACATGGAAAGCATCCCCTTCAAGGACAAGTAGCGCAGCGAATCAACACCCAGGTATTGTTCGATCTGCTTGACCGACATATTGGCGCCGATCAGTTCTTTTTTAGTCGGCATATCGATACCGAAAAAGCAGGGAGAGATAATCGGTGGGGAAGAGATACGCAGATGGACTTCCTTCGCGCCGGCATCACGGATCATCTGCACCAATTTTTTAGAAGTCGTTCCCCGGACGATTGAATCATCTACAACCACCACGCGGCGGTTGTTCAGCACTCCGCGCACCGGGTTGAATTTTACTTTAACGTCCAAGTCACGGATATTTTGCTGCGGGTCAATAAAGGTGCGGCCGACGTAATGGTTTCGGATTAATCCGATTTCGAAGCGGAGTCCCGATTCTTCGGAGTACCCAAGCGTAGCCGTATTTGCAGAGTCGGGAATACCGATAACGATATCTGCATCGGCCGGATGTTCTTTCGCCAACTGTCGTCCCAGGCGTCTGCGGATTTTGTCGACATTTTCACCGAAGACAATCGAATCGGGACGGGCGAAATAGATATACTCGAAAATACAATACGCATGTTTCGCCGGTTTGAGCGGATGGTATGAGGCAATTTCTTTTGAGGAAATCTCGATTACCTCGCCCGGTTCGACATCGCGGATATATTTCGCGCCGATAATATCAAACGCGCAGGTTTCTGAGGCAACCACGGTGGTGCCATTGTATTGTCCGACCGCAAGAGGACGGAAACCGTACGGGTCACGGGCGGCAATAATTGAGTTTTCAGTCAAAAATACGAGTGAATATGCGCCCTGTACCTGCGAAAGGGCTTCGGCGATTCGTGAAACATACGTACGCTTTTTCGATTTGGCGATGAGGTGTAAAATAACTTCTGTATCGGAAGTCGTCTGGAAAATAGAGCCTTCCGCTTCCAGTTTTTTCCGCAGTTCCACGGCATTTGTCAAATTGCCGTTATGACCGACCGCCAGATTGCCGGTGTGATTCGTCATAATCAACGGCTGGATATTGATCTGCGAGGAGGCTCCGGTGGTGCTGTACCGGGTATGGCCGATAGCGTGACTCCCTTTGAGCTCGGCAAATACCTCTTCACGGTTGAAGATATCCGGTACCTGCCCCATTCCTTTATGGATATTAATTTTTCCGTTGTCGCAGGTGACTATCCCGGCAGATTCCTGTCCCCGGTGCTGAAGCGCATACAGGCCGAAGTAGGCGAGTTTGGCTGCATTCCTGTTGCCAAAGAG
Organism: uncultured Ignavibacteriales bacterium; assembly: GCA_964464605.1. Classification (GTDB taxonomy): domain Bacteria; phylum Zixibacteria; class MSB-5A5; order GN15; family FEB-12; genus CAYXJN01. The sequence goes on from CAYXJN010000006.1 coordinate 142,995, forward strand.
ACCGAAAATTCCGCACTTATCGTGGACCATCGTGTCGAGCATATTGTTTTCCCCCAAGGGGAAGCCCCCAAAATATCGGCGGAGGGCGGGAAGTCAAATCCTTTCCTCATATATGGAGGAACTCATATGAACAATCTTGCAGTACTTCTGTTCCCCAAAGGGATAAAAAGCCGGCCGGGTATAGCTTTCAGGCCAGTTTCCCACTATGTTTGAGTCGGATACAGCTTTTTTCATCCATGTCCAGTTCCTGCGCAGAAGGGCATTTCATTTGCTCAGGACTGGTATGTACCCACCAATTTTTGGATTATGACAAACAACAACGACCGCACCAATTTTGAAGTATTACACAGGTTAGCCGTCAGTTCGGCCGGCGGCGGTAATCTGGCTGAACTTGCCCAGCAGGCCTTGGAAGGGGCGGCTGTGTATCTCGGCCTTGATGCCGCCGCGCTGATCTTGTGGGACGGTTCATATAGGGTAACATTGGCGGCCTCTCATGCTGTTTCCGACGATGCCAAATCATATCTTTTAGCGCAGGAATCAGAACTCTTCAAGTCATTGCGGGAAAAACGGGGATTAGTCACGGCACGGCTTTCTTTTGCCGGGCCGGTGCCGCACCATCTGTTTACGCTGCCGCTCCAATACAACGAAGCAGTCTATGGCGCGGTAATCGGCTATCAGCGGGGGAAAGAGATGTCTGCATCTGCGGATTCATTCTTAGCCACCCTTGTTGCATTGTTAGCGCTGCATGTTGCGGCGACCAATTCCGAAAACAGTTCATCTGTCCCTGAGCTTATCGAGCGGGAAAAATTAGCGGCCGTTATTCAAACCGCAGTGACGGTTAACCATGAAGTCAATAATCCGCTCACCGCTATTTTAGGAAATGTCCAATTACTGCTTTTGAAACGGGCTGATTTGGATGATGAGCTTCGTGCAAAATTGAAGACGATTGAAGAGTCTGCAATGAAAATAAAAGAAGTCACCCACAGGCTGTTGCAGCTTACCGCCGTTCGCACCAAGCAATACAGTGAGGGGACGCAAATGCTCGATCTTTCCGGTAACGAGGAATCAAAGTAACGCACCGGCTGTCAGATAACGTTTATCTCTTCGACTGTTTTTCCTAAAGCAAATCGTTCCGGGGAAAGGGGACTGATATCGATACTCGGCGTTTTCCCCATAACCATTTCCGATGTCACCATTCCGGCTGCCGGAGCATGCATAAAGCCATGTCCGGAGAATCCGGCGACATGAAAAAATCCGTTCAATGACGGCTCCCACCCGATTATCGCATGATGATCCGGCGTTGTTTCATATAATCCCGCCCAGACATTCGCGATTTCCGCAACTTCCAACTGCGGCATCCGATTTAATCCCCGCTCTAAAATAGCATCGGTGTAGTTCGGGTCGATGGAAATATCGAACGACGGTTTCACCGTTTTATCTGCCCATCCCAACAACATCCCCTGAGATTCTTTGTGGCAGTACAATCCGGTAGAAACATCGACCACCATCGGGAAAAACGGCTTCACGAAATCAAGCGCGCCGGTCGTGACAATCTGCCGTTTGAGCGGTTCAATCGGAATGTTCCGACCGATCATCTGCCCGATCAATTTCGAAAACGGCCCGCTGCAATTGAGCAACAAAGGTGTGCTGATTTCGCCGTTTGGTGTTTGAACACCAACGATTTTATCGGCTGCTAAGTTGATGCCGGTGACCGGAGAATCTAAAAGAATTTCCACGCCCATTCGCCGGGCAGCTTCTGCATAGCCGGATAGAAACTCGTACGGATCTCCCAACCCATCCTTCTTGCAGAATGTCGCCAAGAGGATATCATCAAGACGAACGTGCGGCGCATATTGCGGAATGTCGGATGGCTGCAAAAGTTCGGCGGGAAGGCCAAGCGAACGCTGGAGTTCGTAGTGCTTTTTGTAGGCGGCGACATCGGCTTCATTATCCAGTAAGAACAAATAACCGACCTGATCGAACAGGGCATGGTAGCCGGTATCTTCCTGAAACCGTTCGAACAACGATTCGGATAGCATCGACATTTCGATATTAACTTTAGTCGAAAACTGGGCACGGATACCACCGGCTGCTTTGGAAGTCGCGCCGGAGCCGAGTACCGGCTCTTTTTCCAAAAGGACTATCGAACCGAATTTTGCTTTCGCTAAATAAAAGGCGACGGCGGCGCCGATAATCCCGCCGCCGATTATTACGACATCGGCCTGTTTTTTCACTCTCTCTCCAGCAACTCATCATACTGCGAATTCATGCGACAGAAAGTATGCACCAACCGGGAAGTCGGCAAGGGTAATTCGCGGGAAAATGTTGCGGAGTATTATCTTGTCCGGCTGTACGGCAGGGCGTACCATTTCAGGCACTACGTATGCATTACCCGCGTGTCCGAACCGATTTAGAGCATGTCCAGTCGACGATCGACGGACAAACATTCTACACGATCAAAGACCCGATTACCGGCACATTCTTTCGGGTGCGTGAGCCGGAGTTCTGGATACTTTCCCGACTCGACGGGCACACCTCGTTCGAAACCATCGCCATTCAATTTTCCGAAAGATTCGGTGCCACCCTTTCGACGCAAGCGGTGGAGCAGTTCACTAATCGTTTGGGTACGCTTGCTTTTTTAGAAACGAACAGCAGCGAGCGAAAAGTAGATGACGCCAAAGAAAGCCAGGCGAAGAAAAAATCTGCCCTTTCCCGTATTCTGTATATCAAATTAGGGAGCGTTAATCCGGCTAAAGTTCTGGCTCCCTTGGCGCGCTGGTATCGCCCGTTTCATTCTATCTATCTGTTCCTCTTGGCAACGGCGATTATTCTCTTCGGACATCTTGTTTTATATCTCAACAGCGCTTCGTTTACGTTCGATTTGATGTCCTTTGCGACCGTCAACTCCATCGTTATTATTCTCTTGTCATTATTCATTCTCGTGACCATCCATGAATTTGCCCATGCTGTTGTCTGCCGCTATTACGGGGGAGAGGTGCGTGATATGGGGTTTATGCTGATGTACTTTCAGCCCTGCTTTTATGCTGATCTTTCCGATGCCTGGATGTTTCCGAAAAAAACGCATCGCTTAGCCGTTACCTGGGCGGGGCCGTTCGCGCAGTTTGTATTGACTGCGCTTGCCGTAATCGTCTGGCGCGTGACAGTACCGGGCACGTGGGTGAACCATCTTGCCGCTGCTATTACGGTTATTTCATGGGTAACGATTCTCTTTAATTTCAATCCGCTGATTAAGCTCGACGGATACTACCTGCTTTCCGATTGGGTGGAAATTCCGAATCTGCGTGCGAAATCATTCGCCTATCTTGATTATCTGTTCCAGAGGCATATCCTCGGTTGGCCGATTGAAAAGCCGGATGCCACCCCGCGGGAGCGAACAATTTTTCTTTTATACGCCATACTGGGAATGATTTTCTCGGTCGCGCTCGTGGTGTTGTTCTTCATGACAGCCGTTAAGTTCGTGCATGCGCAGTTCGGGGGATTCGGTTTGGGCTTGTTGCTTCTGCTGGTTTTGTATACGTTACAGCCGGCGATATTCGCGCTTGGGCGTGGAGTAGTGCGCCATATATCAGTTATGAAATCACTTGTCTCCCGTCCTTTACGTTTAGTGCGAACACTTGTCGTGATCGTGCTGCTTTTTATTGTGCTTGTTGTCATACCGTTTCCGCATACGGTATCCGGCGATGTCACCGTACAGCCGATTGCCAAGTTTGATTTACTCTTAAATCAACTCGGATTACTTGAAAGCAAAGTTTCGTTCGGCGGTGCTGTACGGGAATCGAAATCGACTTTCTTGCAAACGACAGTTGATGAAATGTCCCGCCTTGACCTCGTTCCGTTAGTACGGGATGGGCAACAGGTAAAAGCGGGGGACACGGTGGCAGCGTTGTCATCGACCCATGTGAACAAAGAAATCGAGCAGGCTGTTTTCGAGCTGCAGCGCTTGAATGATCAACTTGCCCTCTTGCAATCTCCGCCGAAGAAAGAAGCAGTTGCGCAGGCGGAAGCGGAAGTGCGCGCATCCAAAGTCAATCGTGATCAATCCGAGCGTGAATTGAAGCGTTTGAAAGATTTGGCGGATAAAAAACTGATAACGGCAGAACAATTGGAAGCCGGTCAGACAGCGTTCGATGTTGCCTCGGCCGATGTGAGCAACAAAGAGTCTCGTCTGCGTCTTTTGAAGGCTCCGCCCAAGAAAGAGGAGGAGGCGGTCATCCGTTCGCAGATCGGGATGCAGGAAACAAAGCTCCAGTACCTTCGCATTCAGGCGGCTTCGCAATCTTTTACGACCCCGATTTCCGGAACGGCCTCGACTTTTGCAAATAACGGCAGTGTCGTCAGTGTGGCAGAGGTCAATAAAGTTGAAGTGCAGATACCGGTGTCAGATTTTGACATCGCATTGATCGATACCGGGCAGGAAGTAAAGGTCCGCGTACGTTCCGATGCCGAACGTGCGTTTACCGGAACAGTTGTGCATATTCCCAAGCTTGCAACGGAAGTTAATGGCCAAGCACGATTTATGGTGACCGTACAGCTGGATAACAGTGACGGCGCTCTAACCAGCGGCGTCAGCGGCTATGCGAAGATAGTCGTTGGCAGGCGTTCACTTGCCGCTCAGGGCTTACGCAAATTAAAGTCACTGTTTAGGGTCGAATTCTGGTCTCTTTGGTAATACTTTAAGCGGAATATTTTTCCCGTCACATTGTAACAGATTGTTTTCCAATGCGATCATCGCATTCGCCCGGGTGATCGCATTGTAAAATCACATTTTCCCCTTGACGTTTTTTCACTTTTACGTTTCTTTTTAGGCAGTGAAGACCAAGACCAGTAAACCCTGCGGTGGTCTTGTACGTTGTTGGGATAACTACGCGCAGGTACACGATGAATCATTTGGAAGGAGGTGACCCAAATGGAATACACACTGACAGTTGAAGTGTTGGAGGCCCGTATCGCTCCGGTCGGTATTTCCCAGGGCGGTCAGTAATACGACCCTCTAAACAATAACGAAGATTATTGTTCGGGCAATCGCGTAGTTTGCGATTGCCCTTCTTTTTTTCCACCCAACCGTTCGTTGAGCTTACGGATCTCCAACATCAACTTTTGAATCGCGGGCATGTTCTGAAACTGTTCTTTATCGGTTGTCGAGCGAATGCTATCCCGAATCTGTCCCCAGACCTGCAATGCTTTTTTGTACATGGCGAATGCGGTCTCATACTTTTTGGCGTAAAACGATATTTCACCTTTGATCGTCATGAGCGCTGCCATCTCGGGCAGCAGCGAACTTTTATCGGCCAGTGTGATGCCCCGCTCAACGGCAGTCGTTGCCTGTTCAATTTGACCGGTGAGCATGAAAGCCCGGGCGAGTACCTGGCAGATAAAAGGAAGCTCGATATCCTCGTTCATATTTTGTGCTGCAGAATATAAACCGGCAAGCAGTGCCGTATCAATCGCATTGGCATCACTTGCTTCAAGCGACCGCTCCAGCTTGATCGCCATAAGAATCGTACGTTCACGGGTAAGATGAAGCTGCTCTATCAACTGTTCGGCATCGGGAATGATGCTTGCGTCCTTCGATATTTTCGCCAACAGGAACAATGAGTTGAGCGCATTCTGCATGTTATCCAGTTTTCGGGATTCGGCGAGTGTGCGGACTGCCACTGCTTCAGCTTTGGTTACGTCGCCGACATGGTAGCGTAAGCCGGCTTCGGTAATATCAGCCTCGATTGTGACATTCGGATCATCGATTTTCGAAAGAATAACGCGAACCTGACCGAGCACATTTTCGGCGTCACCGTACATGCCGATACGTTTCATCACCGATGCTTTCGCTAAACTCATAACACCGGCGCGGGGGAGGTCTTCAAGTACCTGACAAAGCTCCAAACCTTGCTTGATATAGGCAAGTGATTCACGAAGGCGGCCGGCCATAATCATGACCGCGCCGAGATTTTCAAGATTGAATAAAATCTCCCGCTTACTGCCGATACGCTGATTCAGTTCGAGTGATTCTTTCAAACAGACAACGCCCTGCTGCGGGTTGCCGGACGTGCTATACACATAGCCGAGATTATTCAGTGTTCGCGCGATTTCACCACCCAATCCTAACTCTTTCTTAAGCGCCAGACTGTGATTGTAAATACGAATGGCACGGGGGTACTGTCCACCGAGGGCGTAAACTCCGGCGATATTGTTCAGTGTCGAGGCAACCTCGGCATCCGCTTTCATCGTTCGCTGCAAGCGCAGCGCCGCTCGGTAATTCGTGAGTGCCGATTTCAAATCAGCAGCTACCCAGTACATATTGCCAATATTGTTTAGGGTATGCGACGCGCCAAGTTTGTCGCCGAGTGAATCGTAAATCTCCTGCGCTTTGCGTAATGATTGAATCCCAGCTTCGAACTGATGTTTCATCTTATAAATGTCACCGACATCTTTATACGTTTCGGCGAGCAGCTTGTCCGGTTTGGCATTTGTGTAGCTGTCGATAATTTGCTGATAAACCATCATCGCCGGTTCCATATTCCCCTGTTGCTTGAGAATATCGGCTTTTGCCATCAGCACAGAGCGGGTTTGCGGTATTTGACGGCACAGTTCTGCAAGTTCGATAATACCGGTGAGAAGCTGCAATGCCTCCGTGTTTCGATTTTCATTATGGAGCTGGTTTCCGCTTTCTACGCCCAATGATGCCGCGCTAACGAGTGAACCCGCAAAGGTAAAGAGTCGGGCGGCTGAGCCGTATCGTCCGGCATTATCCTCTGTCCGTCCAAGATGAGCAGCTATTCGCTTGACCTGACGATAGGAAAGCAAGGGAAGTAAAAGCATCGCGCTGGCGTAATCTTCGCTATTCGATTTAATATGCGCCTGATTTATTTCGAATCGGGTTGAGTTTTGTAAGAGGGCTAAGCGAAGCTGATGCTTCTTTTTTTGCAGCGGTGCCTTTGCAAAGTTATTCAGGAAATAGCGGCGAACCCGATTTGGCCAAATGACCGTTTTCGCAAACCGGAATTTTGTGCCGTCAAAGCGAAGCGTGCCGCGCCGGAAATTGCAGGTGAGCACACAGCGCAGATGTTCGGTATGTAAAGCGGTAATACAATCGAGCCGCTCTCTTTCAGGTGCGTTGAGCACAAGGATGTTTTCAATGATAGACGTATACGTATGCTCTGCATCTACCAGATGACACGCCCGCAGTGCTTTCTGATACGGATAGGCTGCACCGCACTGTTGCAACAGCTCGCATACCTGCCATGCGCTGGTTAATCGCTTTTCCGGAGTTTTTGCCAAAAGCAAATTTACCAGTTTTATCACAGTCGCAGGTAAATCTGAACGCAATTGTTCAAGCGGCGTCGGTTCTGATTCACGAATCCTGCTGTTTACTTTAACTGGGTCAGCATCTTCCTGCATAAAAGGGTGTTGTCCCGACAACACCTGATATGCAATAATACCGAGGGCAAAGAGATCACTCTGATGCGAGGTCTGCCCATTCGCGATCGTTTCCGGCGCCATATAACCGACACTTCCTAATCCGGCACGGGCTGATTCCGGTTCAGCGGTAAGTCGGCCAAACGCGAAATCGGAAAGCTTGGTATAGAACAACTTTGCTCCGGTCTGTGATTGCCAGTCACTCGGCAAAAAGAAATTATGCGGCTTTAAGTCAGCATGGATGATTCCGCAGGCGTGAAGATAGGCAAGATCAAGAGCGAGTGCTGAGAGCACATTAAGCGCCAGCGGAAGTGATTCGATTTTTCCGACTCTATCCAGCGTCGGCCCCTTGCAGAGCTCCATTGCCAGACCCTCTTCCGGTTTCATGCCGGTATCCAGAATACGGACTAAGCCAGGAAAACGACGTCCCATGATAAGCTGTTGTTCGCGGGCAGCTAATTTAGCAAAGGGGATAGCGGAAGCGGATTCGCCGGGAAGCGGACGTTTCAGCGCGATATCGGTGTTAAGCTGCGGGGAAAATAGACGAACGACTTCAGCCGTTCCGCCTTTACCAAGCGGAGTGCCGGGTGCGTCGGAAAGGAGAGTATCGGGACGGCTCATGCCGGTTTCTCAACCGGTTTCTGTTGGAAGCGCGGAAGCAGGAGCGTAAAGGTCGTCCCCTGTCCGAGCGTCGATGAAACCAAGAGCTCTCCATGATGATTTTCGTTGATAATCTTCTTGCAGTGATAGAGCCCAAGTCCATGGCCGGTTTTCTTTGTGCTGTAGTAGATCATAAAGATCTTCTTCATTGTTTCTTCGGACATTCCTATTCCGTTATCGCTGACATCGACCCGAATACGGTCGTGGAAGGCGTCGAACGATGCTGAGATGCTGATCTCACGGGTAAAGTCGAGTCCCTGCTTGGATGAGGTAACCGCGCGCTCTTCCGTAGCATCAGCTGCATTGTTAAGTAAGTTCAACAGTACCTGCTGGATTTGACCCACGTCGATTTCGCAGGTCGGCAGCTCTTTGGCCAAATCAAGGCTGAACTGCATATAGCGGAAACGGGTGTGCGGGCGGAGCGAAAAGAGCAGGTCCTCGATCAAATGACGGACATCGTATACAATATGTTCCGTTTCGACTTTCAATGAATCATTGAGTCCGTCGACGAAACGCTTGATTCTAAAGATATTTTCGACAATAGCGTTGCCGCTGAATTTTGCTTTTTCATAATTCTTGGCGTCGATATTCATGGAAAGCAATTCAGCATTGGTGGCCGCAATCTGCAGATAATTGTTCAGTTCGTGGGCGATTGTCGCGGCCATTTCCCCTTTGGCGACCAGCTTTTCAGACAGAATGAGATGTTTCTCGATAACCACTTTTTCAGTGACATCTTCAATCGCCATAATCAGACCATCACCGCCGTCGGGCAACGATGAAATAGGGGAGATCTTGATAGAAAGCGCTTTTTCGACAAAGGCGGTGTTATGGAAAAATCGGGCGTCGGCATATTCGGTCTTGGTGGTTAAGGCAGTGTTAATCATATACTGCCAGCGGGCACGCTCACTGTCCGGAAGTAATTCGACAAAGTAAGAAGCGTGGCCGCTATGTCCGTACATTTTCACTTTGCTTCGGTCGAGCTCAAAAATTTCAAGTGCAGCCGGGTTCATGGTGGCAACCCGTCCTTTCGTATCAAGCACAATAATACCGACCGGTACGGTTTCGACAACCGACGTGGTATAATGTTGCAGACGGTTGACGGCGCTGTGGATTTGGGCGTTGTGCAGGGCGTTGGCAGCCATTTGCGCGTAGACCTGGAATAAGGACAAGTCGGACTGTAGGAACATCCCTTTTTCGTTCGAGTTATCAAGATAGATAACGCCGATGATCTCTTCTTTGAGCTTGATCGGAACGCACATAATAGAGCGCAGGTTCAGTTCGGTGATTGAAGGGATATCCTGATATTTTTCATCCGACTGGGCGTCGCTGGTATAAATAGCTTCGCCGGTAAGGGCTACTTTGGTGGCGATAGATTTGGAGAACCGGACATCGTCGTCACTCATGCCGCTTTTGCTGAATTGATGCGCCTCATGGAATTTGAGGGTGCCTTCTTCAACCGGGATAATCATACCCCGTTCGGCATTCATTAATTCGATCGCCCGCTCCATAACTTTTCTGAGCACTTCCCGCAAATCAAGCGAGGAGTTGATGAAGAGAGAGACTTCGAGAATTTCCTGAAGGTTCTTTAAGGCAAGTCCGTTTTGCGGCTGTTCATCGATACGCGGAGCTGCTTCGGTAATCCCTTCCATGATGCTGTTCGCTTCCTGAAACAGGTCAACCGGGCTGGTCGGACGCTTTTCGGTACTGTCTAACGGATTGGATGATTCATCCGAGAGAAGCTTCCGAATATCTAATTTTCCAGTGCCTTTTCCGAAATCTTCCACGTTCGTACCAAAGTTCTCTTAATTAAAAACAGTTGAGGTTTTGAGAATAATTATCGGCGTTCGGCGAAAGACCTTAACCGCAAGTATTGATTACTTTTAGGTTCAATTGCCAGTTTGGCTGACTTTCAGTCAGACTTGCTTTTTAACAAACCAACTGCCAGTAGATGACACCCAAAGCAGTGTTCGAAAAGCTAATGGACTGTCTTGCAGTATGTTACGTAATGGCAGGGAAGCGGTGAGTCAGGAAATGTTAGAAGCCGAAGTTGATACGGGCGTAATAGACCGGTTTTTTGCCGTCCGGGTTGTTTACCCCCACAGGCCAACCGATAGAAAGGATACCCTTCTCATTAAACAGATAAAATGAAAGGCCAACATCTTCATACGAATACCCATTTAGCTCGGTAGTGCCGGTGGAATCCTCCTTTCTAATCATGTTCATAGCGAAATCATAGAAGGCTGAAAGGGCGAAGGGGGTTGTAGGAATCTTTTCCCGAAACTCAAAATTGAGCATACCGATGCCGTTTCCAATAATTCGGTTGGGCTTGTATCCGCGCAACGATACCGGGCCGCCGGTGAAAAATTGTCTGTGCAGCGGGAGTTCATTTTCAGAAAGACCGAAATAATAGTTAATAAACAATGAACCCCCTTCATGCAGTCTTTGCATGCGAGCCGTTAGCATTTCATAGCGCACATAGTCGAAATCGGAACCAAAATCCGGAACCCCGTACCACAATGAAGCGCTAACCAGCCAGGATGAGGCGTCGAAGAATTTCTCTTTTCGGGTGCTGTACTGGATCGCCAGCTCCAGTTCACCGTTAACGGAGCTATCGATCTCTTTTATACCGTTTGCGAACAGGGTTGAATCGGCGTAACGGTAATTGCGGGGGAAGCATTTGCTGCCGCCGAATAAGCTCCAGAGATTCTTGTGCGCATCCAGCCAGTTCGTTTCTTCGTAGCGATAACCTAATTGTATCAAGAGCGTTTTGTTCGGATAGACAGCCGCCCAGATCGACCCGCCGACTCGCTCGTAATATTCGTGGAAATCCTCTTTCGCCAGCAACGCAGCCAGCGTGTTTTCATTGGTCGAAATATTGAAATCACCGGAAGGCTGTAAGCCGCGATAAAATTCCGCGCCGACCAATATTGGTGTTTTGCGGGATAAGAATTGTTTGGCAGTTGCATGAAGGCGGAGACGCTTTGATGCAAACGCATAGCCGAGGGCAAAGGAGAGCTCCGGCGTGGTTGAATCCGGATTATTCAGTTTCATATAGCCCATCGGCGCGGCGCCATCGACGCGGTTATAGCTGAACCGTGCGCCGACTGAAAACTTATCCGAGAAACTCAGACTATAACGCTGTTTGCCGCGGTGACTGATCGATGCCCCATAGCTTTCTCCGTATACCGCGCTTGCCCGGTCGATGTGTAGCTTACCGGTAAGCGTAATGACATTGCCGCGCACAACTGAACCCGGTTTTAACGAAATATCTTGAAACAGGGAGACGACTGAACGGTTGACTTCCCCTTCAATGGTTACCGGTCCATCGACTGAGAAAACCATCCCGCGTACAAAGTCCCCGGCCGGAACGCTCACGGAATCGGCAAAACTTCTTCGGTTGCCGCGCAGCTTGGTCGAACCAGGGGAGACTGTTTCCCGTTGGAGGAATGTAACCACCTGCAGTTTCGATTCACTCTGTTCAAACTGCACATCGAAAATCATATCATAGGCGATTACCGCTGATCCGACACGTAGACTGTCTTTTTCAAAACGAGCCGTGCCGATTTGTATACCATCCTTGTCGCGGGTGATTGCAGAGAGTTTGCCGGTTGCGGTTGGTTGGAGAGGTTCAGAGAAGATATTGATACCGATATAGTCCCCATCGGTTCGTATTTCAAACAGCGGTTTGCGCTCCGGCGGAGTTACTGCGGGTGTCGATTGCGAAAACGTATCTCCCGCAAATAATGCGACAAGCAGTACTGACAAGAGAGCCGGCCATTTGGGGTGAATCATATTCAGATAAAACAACAGGAGTTCACTCCGGTCAAGTTTGTGTTCTGTTTATTACTATACAATTTAGAGAGAAAATCGTTGCCGGTAATCGGCCAGCGCTTTCTCGTGCGCTTCGAATGCGATATCATCCGGCAGTTTCGAAAGGGGGAACCATTTGAGTTCAAGGGCATCATCGGAAGCCGCCAATGTGCCGCCGGTTATATGCGCTAAGTAGAGCACTAATACGGCGTTCGTTCTCGGATCATCATCACCACAATAGACTTCGAACAGTTCATCAAGCTCGATAATAGCCCCGGTTTCTTCACGCACTTCCCGAATCGCGGTTTGCGATGGATGCTCTTTCCATTCCATAAATCCGGCCGGAAGACACCACCAGTTTTTGCGTGGTTCATGCGCCCGTTTGACTAACAGCACATTGCCATTCTCGACGATAATAGCTCCGGCTGCCGGAACCGGGTTTTGATAGAAGATAAACCCGCAGTTTTCATCTGAACAAGCCATGCGGATATGCCCATCCAACCGCTGCTCGACCAATCGCTTTGCGCAGCGCGGGCAATAGGTATAGCCGAGATGGTGCAGCTTGAGTTGTTGAAGTTTCTCGGCGTCGAATTCTTTCATGCGGTGTTTAGAGAGCGTTTATTTTAAGCGCAATAATCGTGCGGTCATCCCGCGGCGGTTCGGTCGGGTCATAGCTGCGGACATCGGTAACAAGCTTGTTGATTAATGTGTCAGGATCGCATTCCCGGTGTGAATGGACAAACTCCTGAACCCGCTGCTCGCCGTATTCGACTTCCTGTTCATTCATTGCTTCGGAGAGCCCGTCGGTAAAAAAGAGTAACATATCTTCCGGTTCGAGCACGACCGATTCGGCGGTGTATTCCATATTCGGCAAAGCGCCGATAATCGGTCCGCCCGTTTTCAACGGCTCGACTTTGCCGTCCTTCCGAACCAAGAGCGGATAGTTATGTCCCGCGTTGGAGTAGTTGAAGACAAACTTTTCTCCCTGCAATTCGCCGTAGAAAAGCGTGACATAGGCTTCCGTCGATGATGACTGTACTAGCAGCTGGTTCATGTTGCGCATCATCGCGCTGATCGAATTACCGTTGTTCACTTCGCTGCGAATCATCGCCTGTATCTGCGCGATCATAAGCGCAGCGGGCATCCCTTTACCGGAAGCATCCGCGATGACCATTCCCCAGCGATCGTTCGGCAGGCGAATGAAATCATAGAAGTCACCTCCAACCGTTCGGGAGGGGGTCGAGTGAACGGAAACTCGGAACTTGTCATGTTTCGGCGGAGCAGCGGGGAGGAGTCCCAGCTGAATCTGCCGCGCCATGGAGACTTCTTCCTGCAAACGCAAACGTTCAAGCGAATCGGCATATAAACGTACACTGTTCAAGGCCGCAACCATCTGATTGGAAAGTACACCCATTAAATTCAAATCATCCGAGGAAAACCGGTAACTGCCGATTTTATCGGAAAGGGCAAGAAAGCCAAGCAGATTTTTTGAGTCTTTGAGCGGCATAATCAGTTTTGCTCTGCGCTCATCTAACAAACCGGAGAGTGCCGAACCCTGCGAATATTCATTCAAAGATGAATAATAAGTCGGCGAATCAAGCAGGTTGATGCCGCGCAGCATAAGGTCGGTGCGTTCAAGCACGACTCGTTTGTCGAAATCCTCACTTGGCTGAACGGCGTATTCGTTGACGGTGTCATCGTACAGCACGAAATAAACCTGCTCGACTAAGAGTGTGGTTTTGAGCGTTTCTTCGATAACGCTGCGCAGCTGCCGTTGATCGAAAATCGTAATAACCTGCCGTGAGAATTTTTCAAGCACATTGCGGTGGTCGGTACGGGTACGGATAAACATTGCCCGAATCAGATTATCGAGCCAAGTGTTAATCGGCTGGAAAACGAGCAGAGCCAGAATAATGAGTACATACGCAGCGATATCCGCCCGCTCACCCGCTAACGGCCTGAGCCAGTTCTTTGCCTGAAACGCGAGTACGATATAGCTGCCGACCAGCGAGGCGGAGGCAATCGCCGATACGAACGACTGCCGGAAAATCAGACTGAGATCAAGGAACTGGTATCGGATCGTTGCATACATAAAAATCACTGCGCCGATAAAGGTCGCCACGAGGGTCATGGTGGTTTTGATATTCGGCGTAACCGTTTCCGGCAGAATCAGCCAGCCGATTACGGCAAGCAGGTAGATACCAAGTCCGATACGAATCGACCAGAGGATGAATGTCATCTGCGAAGCGAGTCGCGGATTCGTGACGAACCGTTTGCCGTTTTCAAACAGATACCAGGCGGTGGCGGCAAAAAAGATATTGATAAAAGCGAAAATCTTCGGACTGTTGGTCCCAATAAACGTGACCAGGATCAAGAGCCATGATGCGAGCTTGGATAACGGCTGCATGAGAATGGAAGCAAAGCCGCTATCGCTTGAGTAGGCGGCGAGTGAGGCCATTACGCTGACGATTTCATCGAGAAATCCGGTGATAATAACATGCGCGACAGCCGGCAGGAAAAGCAGATACCACAAGCGCGGGTAACGAATATTGCGATACCGATCGATCGGATAGGAAAGGGAGAACAAAATCAAGCAGGGAAAAAATAGCTCCCAAATACTCTGAAACCGAGAGAGCATAGAGGTTCCGGAACGGATATCAGAAAATATGGCAATACCGAGCACACCCGACACACCGATAAAAAGCGGTCCCAGCCCTGCGAAAAAGAGGGTTGCTCCGGCGAGACGGTTCAAGCGACTGCTGAAATTATCACGCGCAATTGCTACCGCCAGGAAGATCATTAATCCTCCCATCAGAAAGTAAAGCAGCGACTGTATGAGCGTTCCGTTCATGGAATCCGGTTATACTGTCCGTTTGGTTACTGAATAGTTTTGGTTATGGTAACCGTTGTTCCGCTCGCGCTTGCTGCAATGTCGACTTTGTCCATCAACTGCCGAACGATAAATACGCCGCGACCAACATCCTTGAGCAGATTCTCATCCGCCAGTGGATCATTGATCTCCTGCGGATTGAATCCGTCCCCCTGATCGGTGACGGCAACACTGACGGCGCTGTTGGCGCGGGAAACCCCGACAGTAACCGTTTTCTCCGGATTGAGTTTGTTGCCATGGCAGATCGCATTGTTGACTAACTCGGAAACGGAGATTGCGATGTCTGCGATAATCGATTCATCAAGGCCGTATCCGCGCAAGATACCCTCAACGAACAGATCAACATCTGCCAAATGTTCCGTGTTTGAAGGAACAGTGATGATGTTTCCGGTGATACTGGGTTTACTCATAGATTGTATGCTCCAAAAAAACAGGCAGGCCCTACGGAACCTACCTGCTCATACGTTTTCTCGTCAACGGTGTTGCCTTACTGGCTGAATGATTTTGCGGCGTCTTCTACGGAGTCGTAGGTTTTGAACACCGAAATCAATTTCGTAATAGTCAAAAGCGATTGAATCTTGTCGGTCACATTGGCCAGTTTCAAATCCCCATTGTGATTCCGCAATGTGGTATAACTGGAGATGAGAATGCCCAGACCGGTTGAGTTCATCCAGTCGACTTGCGCAAGATCGATTATCACCTTGCGTTTGTTCTGTTCGATACACTCATGCAGTTTGTCGTGCAAAAGACTGGCATCGGGACCACCCATGATTTTTCCTTTCGGCTCCAAAATCATAATGCCATCCATTTCACGATTCGTTAATTTCATATACGTACGCCTCCACCACCGATATGGCTGTCGCGGCAAGCCCTGTGCGGCCTGAAACGATCACCAATGCGGCGTCATCGGTTTATTCTCAAGTCCTTGTGAAATCATAACTTCGCAGACATTAATCTGCCCGCCAAGCGGGGGCAAGTCAAGCCTTTTTCTTTACTCATCTGCTTTTGCGGGCGATATTGCCCCCCTATGAAATTCCTCACTCTTGTTCGGACGTCTATTCCCTTGTTTTTGGCAGCCTTTTTTGTGTTCTCCTGCTCGAAATCTGAAAAGAAAGCAGAGCCGCAATCAGTCGCCGAGCCGCAGCAAGTGAATGCCGCACAGTATCAGTCATGGGAAGTCTTTAGACATAACAAGATTCAGATTCTTCACCCAAAAGACCACCATCTGGCCTATTCGTTCCCTGAAATGGCGGACTGGTATGAAAAACATATTCCCCCAATATGCAATTATTTAGGCTTACCGGCGTACGCCGACACACTGCGGATTTACTACTACACCGGCTATGGGCAGGGGGAGGCAATGACCGGACGGGGTTACCCGTTTGCCACGCCGAATGTCATTCATTTCTGGTTACCGAGTACCTATGGTCCGCCCCTTGTTGAGTTTTTGCTGCAACAATGGAAGCTTGGAAATCAGGAACAGAAGTTCCTGAAAGAAGGATTGAAAACCCTGTTTGATTATTCAGGAAAAAACTACTATGCCGTCGCCCGGTACTATCAAAGTAAAGATTCGGCGCTATCGCTTCGTCAGTTGATTGAAGATCCTCATATCAGTGCAGACTCCGAACGATTTCAGTCGGTATTTGCCGCAACGTTTGTCGATTTTATTGGCTTTAATTATGGCCCAGCCAAATTAAAAGCGCTCTATTTTTCAAATGATGACTTTGCCGACGCGCTTGAAGCAACACTCGGATTCGATGTGGACAGCGCGGAAATATTGTGGCAGCGCTTTATTCAGGAATCGTTTCCGGACGCTCGCTATAACCCATCGGACACCAATAAGATAATCGACGTTCCCTTGCATTGACACGTACGGCAAAAAACCGTATTTTTTTGAACTGGGACGCTGAACATACCGCCACTCCCGGCGTCTTAACACTACATCGCTCCCTCACTACGAAAGGACAGAGTGCCAAAGGTCCGGCGACGTGTCGCATGCTTACTTCCGGTCATCTGGGGAGGCCTGTTGGTATTGGCCTTTTCTCAATCCATTTTTTCTCAAATACCAAAACAGTCGGGGCCGATTCCCGGGCGATTCATTGTCAAACTTCAACCGAATACCGAACCGGACAGAATGCGAATGGCTTTGGGAAACGGTTTTGCATTGAACAGGCTTATTCCTGCGGCAACGGCGCTTGCATCAACTTCGGGGAGTGATAGGTGGCGACAGTACTTTATACTCGAAGATGAAACCCAATTGCAGACAATGGCGGATATCCAGAATCGATTGGGGAAAGATATCGAATGGATCGAGCCGGATTATTATATCGAGTTTTTTGATTTTCCGACCGATTCATTGTTCCCTCAGCAATGGTATCTGTACAATCATGGACAATCCTATCTCGGTATCGACCGGTACGAGGGATTCGAAAACGACTCCCTGGTTGTTAAGCAGGGGATAGCAGGGTTCGATGTAAACCTTGCGCCGCTCTATCAATCCCCGCAGCCTGAGGCAACGAAAGTAGTTGTGGCGATTATCGACACGGGCGTCGATCCGACTCACCCTGAATTGCAGGGGCAGTTTTGGGTAAACAGTGATGATATTCCACGCAATCGCATTGATGATGACCACAACGGGTTTGTCGATGATACGCTCGGTTATGATTTATCCGGAAACCGTATTACCTTTTTTACACCGGTGGGGGATAATGACCCGACTGATACGGTAGGGCATGGAACCCATATTGCCGGAATAATCGCCGCGAAAGAAAATGGCGTCGGCATAGCCGGTGTTGCTCCGAATGCAGCCATCATGCCGTTGAAAATTTATCCGAATGCATTTACGTCACTCGGCGCAGCTGCGATAGTGTATGCCGTAGTAAATGGCGCGGATGTGGTCAGTATCAGTTGGGGGAGCCCGTTCGTCTCCGGGGTACTTCGCGACGCCTTGTTGTTCGCCCGTGAAAACAATGTGTTTATCGCCATAGCTGCCGGCAATTCCGGTTCGAACGATCGCTTTTTCCCGGCCGGGTATGACTCATCATTTGTAGTAGGCGCATCAAATTCAGACGGTGAAGTGACGACGTTTTCTACCTTCGGTAATCATATCGATATCGTTGCGCCGGGGCTCGATATTTTATCCCTTCGCGCCAAAGGAACTGATATGTATGCGGCTGCCGGTGAGCCGGAGATTCGCATTATCGATTCTCTGTACTATCTTTCTGATGGAACCTCCATGTCGACACCAATCGTCGCGGCTGCCGCAGCGCGAATTTTGGCGCTGCATCCGAATATGACTATTCAGGATATTGAAGCTTCTCTGTTATTGTCCGCCGATGATATGATTGATCCGTACGGCATCGGCGATGAGTTTCCCGGCAAAGACAGTATTTCCGGTTACGGAGCACTCAATATCGCCCAAGGCGTCAATCTCGCGGGAACGGGCGGTCTGTTTTTGTTTGAACCGGAATCTTCACGAAGATACACCGCTGATTTCACCGTGAAGGCGGTTTCATTGCAGGGGTATACCGGGGCATGGACATTGTATCGGGCGTTCGGGTATTCGAAAGAGCCGATGGTGGAAGTAGCCGCCGGAAGTTCTGTACCAACCGATTCGATTTTGTTCACGCAAACCGGAACTGACATTCAAGGGGCGGTGACCTTCCGTCTTGTCGATGCTTTAGGGCGTGAACATGAAAAAACGTGTATCTATGCGCCGGTGCAGCGCCTTGAAATTACTTCACCGACACGCGGGCAGGATGTGCAATACAACATTCCGATTCGCGGCTGGGCGGGTGGTCCAGGTTTTGATTCTCTGGTCTTGCTCTACCAGCGGCCGATCGGTGCGCAGCTTCGCCTGCTAAAAACAACCGGTGAGTATTTTGATTCGCTGCTTTTTCCATGGACAGTATCGGGAGCCGATACCGGCATGTTCAAAATCACCTTACACGGGTATTTCGGAGCTACGCGACTGACGGATACGCTCAGTGTGCATGTCACATCGGCGTTTGCTCTGGGTTGGCCGCAATCTTTTTTGAGCCAGGGCGGTATTTCGCCGGTCGTCGCGGATTTAGCCAACGACGGATCAAAGGAAGTTATTCTTGCGACTACGACGGGACTCTACGCATGGGAGCAGACCGCTGTAGGTTCCCGTTTGCTTGTCGGGTATCCTGTCATGGTTGGAGATTCCGATATGCAGGGAATACCGGCTATTTATGATATCGATAAAGATGGCGTGAAGGATATCATCTGCACTAACAAAGATGGACTGCATGCCTTCAAATACGACGGCACATACGTTGAAGGTTTCCCGCGCTATTGCTACACCGGACAGATACCATACGGTTTCGGATATCCGATCCCGGTTATAACCAAGTTGAATGCAGGGGAAGATTCAGTCATTATCTTCCTTAACAAGCGCGGAGAGATTAACGCCTTTCGCTTTGACGGCAGCCCCTATTTTTATTCATTAAAAGGTCTCTATTCTTCTCTTGATCCCCGTATTTCAGAGTTCTATTCGTACGGCGGATTCACCTGGCCCTGTGTTTCGACCGCTGATCTGAACGGGGACGGCACTATTGAAGTTATCAGTTCGTATGAATCCGGCGCTCCTCCTTATACCGGTATTTCTTTATTAGAAGGGAGAACAGGGAGGATTGCCTGGGGGATGGAAAGCGCACTCGTGCTTTCTCAGCCGGTAATTCACGGCACTGTCCTGGCGGATATTACCGGTGACGGTTTGGCGGATATTATCACGGCCGGAACTGATACGTCGAATACGCCGCACGTTTGGGTGAAAACAGAGGGGAGAATTGATGCGCCCGGCTGGCCGGTTACAATGCCGAATACGGAGAATTGGGTGGCTACATATCCTGCTGTCAGTGATTTGGATATGGATGGTTCGCTTGAAATTCTCGTTTCTTTTTTTGATTTTGATGTCGGCTCGATCTACGCATTTCGCTCCAACGGCCAACCGTATGTTTCAAAGCCAGGACGTCCGACCGCAGAACTGTTTTTTGTCGAGGCAACGCTCGGCACACCGGTCATTGCCGATGTAGTCGGTGATGAGCACCCGGAAATTGTCGTGCGTACCGGTTATGTGTTGCCCGGTACCGGCAATGAAAAGTTGTATGTGGTTGATTATCAGGGAAACGTCGTGCCGGGGTATCCGATTATTACGCCGACAAGCACAAGCACCGTTTTCTCATCGCAGTTCGCGCCTTTGGTGGATGATATCGACAGTGACGGATTAGTTGAAATTGCGCTGGTCGGGGATGGTAATTCATTGTTCGTATGGAATATGACCACATCTTCGCGCAACGGACAAAATGTCGGCCGCCTTTTTTTTGACAATTGCAATAGCGGTGTTTATCCGGTTAACGGGCAGTTCCCCGTCTTTCATGGAGGCAGATAATGCGCATTCAGAAACGTATTATGCTGCTCCTGCTGGTTCTTTTGCCGTCTGTGGGAAATGCCTATTTTCCGACCGGGCCGAACCATACGCTCGATCAACCGTCGTTCAACTTGCTGGCGAATAAGTTCCTGGTTATTAAAAACCTCGGATATTTTATCCTCGGTGTTACCGAAGACGGATTTCTGCTCTACACGATCAGCACTACCGATTCCGTTTTAGTGCCGGTCAGAAAAACCTATACCGATTTTACGACCGCTTCAGTTCGCTTAGTCGACAATCAGTTGATTTTCCGCAGTGACAGCAATGTGCTCTATTTTTATGACATTACCGATTTGCCGGATGTCGTGTATCAGGGAAAGCTTGATCTGGATATTCCGTTCGCTGATTACGCAATCGACGGACGCTACATTTATGTTTCACGGTGGTACGACGGTATCAGCCGCTATCGGATAAACAGTTTCTCGAATGTCGTATTTGCCGATTCCAGTATGAAGGGAGTGCTGGTTACCGATTTAGCCATACAGGGACGCTACTTGTATGCGCTGGATGAATACAACGGCATAATGCGGTATGAGTTGGGCTCAAACTTCTTTGGGAATTTTGTCGACTATCTCTATCTCGGTGAACGGGCGTATACCTTTTTGCTTTCCGGTACAACGGCTTTAGTGCAAACGAAGAGTCCGAATGTGTACCGCGGAGAGATGTTTCTGAGTGATACTCTGGTTCACATGGTTATCGATTCAATAGGGGTATCGACGACAAACCGGCAGATGCTGCGCGATGATAACCGTTTGGTGTTGATTAGTGAACGAAGCGTGGAAGTTATCAACACGCCAAAACCGATGATGCATATAAAGGATTATGATATCGACGACATTCTTCCCAATGGTGATATTGTCCATATCGGTACGAAATCCTTTCTTTTACTTCCCGGCAAAACAAACGGCGCACTGTTCGTTCCCCTGGGAGGATTAGGGGGAGAGCCGTTTCCTGCTCTCAGCCGTCCCGGTATTATTACTGGTTTGACTTTGTACGACGACGCTCTGGTTACAGCCGGAGCGGCGAACCCGATAGACGTGTATGATTTCGATTCACTACAGGAGCCGGAATTTGCCTACACGATTCCGAATACGCCGTCGAGTATTCGCAGTTTTGACCGATCAGGTGACACGCTTGCGATTCTTTACTCGCCGGAAAGCCGAATCGATTTGATTATACATCCGACGATGCAGGATTCGCTTGACGTGCTTTCGTATCCATACGCCCGTACCGCTTCAGCGCAGTCGATTCAGTTATTTTCGAGCCTGCTCGATTCACTTCCAGCGGTTGTGGTGCAGCATGCCAATGAATTGCAGATGATCCCCTGGCCGAGCGGTGATACCGCCGACGTGCTGCCCAAAACGTGGGAAGTACCGACACAGATCAATGATTTCTTCATTCATGATTCGCTGCTTCTGGTTGCTACAACGAAACGCACGATTGTATGCTACAGTATCGATAGCACGTTTGAAACGAAGTATCGGACAACCTTGAACTTTCTCAACAACGTTACCGACTTCTATCTGCTCAACGACCAGCAGGTACTGCTGTTCAATGAACGGCTGATTTCCCGGTGCGATATTTCCAATCCGTATATGCCGTCGGTCGATTCCACTATCGTTTTACCCATCTCTATTACCGATGTGGACGAAGAAAACAACGTGCTTTTCGGCGTCGGACCGAATGGCGTAGGTGTATTTTCACTCAAATCATCAATGCCGGTGCTCATAGACAAAGGCGGGAAGTGGGGGATGGAGATTTCGGCGCTGAACACTACTATCGCCACGACTGACGGCGCACAGATTCATTTATATCACCTGCGTGATTACAGCAATGATTCGCTACCTGCGCCACCGCCGGAACCGATTGTACCGGTTTCATTCGCGTTGAAACAAAATTATCCAAACCCGTTTAACGGGAAAACACATATCTCTTTCGATGTGCCAGCCACTGGTGCAGTCAAAATAATCGTCTTTAATATTTTGGGTCAGCACGTTGCTACCCTGTTTGACAGAACTGTCGAAGCAGGGACATATGATATTACCTGGGATGGGAAAACAGACAGCGGTAACGAAACCGCAAGCGGCGTTTATTACTACCGTTTGACGACCCCCAAGACGCGCTTGACCAGGAAAATGATTTTAGTAAAGTAAGTGAATTAGTGTTTCGGCTGCGGCTCGGTTTTTTCAAGCTTACGGTCACGTTTACGTAAATCATGCAAATAATACCGGGAGCTTCGTTCCGGATTGCCGGGATGCAATGAATCAACTTGAATACTGACGCCACCCGGATACGCTTCGGTTGAAATGCTCTTAACCGCTTCATATGCTGTTCGGTAGTACGTGGCATTGAGTACCGGATCCCACGCGACTGCTTCGGCCGGCAGTGCATTTTGCGCCCGTCCCTCCATACGGAAAGTATAGGTTCCTTTTTCTACAAAATACGGGCGAGTGACATACAGAGGAAAATAGTTCGAGCCGGTATTCACATATCCGCTTAATCCGGCAAGCACATAGTAGGGGAATTGTGCGCTGCCTCCTTCATCGGTATCAAGTTGCACTACCGCGCGGTTAACGCCGGTTGTGCCGCGCAGTTCGACATAGCACTTCCCTTCGAGAATAAGATAACCGTCATCCGGTACGGTTATCTCCAATGTTACGATATCGGTCATCATACCGGTCAGCAGAGTTACGGGTTCGGTATTGATGTAAACCGTAATTCCCGGTTCATCTTTAATTTCATCTGATGAAACAGCATCAGACGGCAAAATAACCGCACTGTCTCCAACAATGCCTCCGCGAAGTATGATAGCGGTATCCCCGGCTGGAGTATTGATAACGAACGTAGCGCTGTCGGCAATCGTGCGCATTACTATTTTTTGCGTTGATGCGCGAACCAAAAGCCCGCCGCTTTGTAGGGCATACGGACTGCTGAAAAGCCGTGTGCGCGGTGTCAGCGGAATGGAGCTGATTAGTATTTCCAAGAAAAGCGTATCTCGAGATTCAAACAGCCCTGCCGGAAATGGCGTTATCGAACCGAGAGTATGGGAAAAAGAACCTGCGTCTGTGGTTATTGCCGCGCTTTCATTCCAAACGGATGTTCCTCCGGCAAGAACACGGTAAAGGCCGAACGTTACCGCATACGTTGAGTCAGCCACCGGCTGTCCGAGCGCATCGGTAAGTATTCCCTGATAGCTAATCTGATTCGGAACGGCAAACAGCGATGTGCTGAGAATGAGCGGGAACAATAAGCCGACGAAAAGAGAAGGGATATGTTTGCGGATACGTTGTTTCATCTGATTCAAAACTCTGTGTATTCAACGCATGATGATAGGCTGAAGTTCCGGTATCGGCAAGACAGAAAAGGGATGGGTTTGCGTACCCATCCCTTCCGGTGATTTCATATCGCTTAAGGCGATCACATGATAACCATCAGTTTGCCGATCTGTGTTTTTCCGTCTTCCGGTTCAACCGTCCAGTAATAAAGCCCCGAAACGATGAGCTGCGTATTACGGGTAATCATATCCCATGAAGCATGGCCGGAGGTCGGATCAGACGGGTCTTTATCATGTTTGATTTCTTTGATCAAGTCTCCATCCAGCGAATAAATGCGAATGGTGCATTTTGCCGGCAAGTTGGCAAAATTGATTGCACGAATTCGGTCGGCCGCTTTGTCGGTCTGGGCACGTCCTTCGAAACCAGCACCTTTGTAATCAGCGTCGATACGATACGGGTTCGGGTAGACGTAGATCGGCAAGTTGTTGGCCATAGCATCTGCAGCGCTGCTTGAGGCATAGGCGACTTTAGCGCCGTTGGTAACGGAGGATTCGAGGGAGGGAAGTCCCGAAGCAGGTGAACCGTAGTCGAAAGTGGTAATGTTCACATGGTACGGAACTGTCGGGAGCAAGTCGATGATAGTAATTTCATACTCAAAATACTTGAAATACCCGTCTTCCGTCAGTTCATCCGCCAGCGCAGAGTCAGGATTCAGCGTGGAGGGGAAGGGAGCAGTCGGATATACCTTGCTGAT
Source organism: uncultured Ignavibacteriales bacterium (assembly GCA_964464605.1). Classification (GTDB taxonomy): domain Bacteria; phylum Zixibacteria; class MSB-5A5; order GN15; family FEB-12; genus CAYXJN01. The sequence continues at coordinate 167,270 of CAYXJN010000006.1, forward strand.
CGGGGTGCTGACTCCTGGGTCATCCGTATTGTAATCCTGTCGTTCAAAATAGAACGTAGATTCGGTGGTATCAACCATGAACGAATACGGGAACACGCGGGTGTAGTCGAGCGGATGGAATGTCGTATCGCTGCAGGAACTGCCATACAAACAACGGAGTGAGTCAAGCGAGAACGGCGGATTCAAAAGCACGTAATTGCGGGTCGCCCGGTCGTAAATCCATTTGTTGTAGTCTTCACGATCGTAGGAAGCGATCATCGTGTAGCTCGACGGACGTTCATCGCGTGCATAGTAAACGCGATACCCTTCAAAATCGTACAAGCGTGAAAAGTTATCGCGGGTCGTTTCGGAGCGGAGGCCGTTAAAACGTACATGCAGTTTTCCGGTTTCCGGCGAAGTTAGCCAGAATTCGGGAGACGGGGGTGGTGAAGCGCCTTTGAAATCCGGTACGCCGTCACCGGTGACGTAGATAGTATCAACGTTCGTATAGATATATCCACTGTCAGTATCCATTGATTCACGGGCGCAGGTAATGAAACGACCGATATAACCGTCGCCATCAGTATCGACTCCCGGGTTATCATAAATCCATGACGCCCAGCGTCCATTTTCCGCCAATCCGGAGAAATTCAGATTTGAGTAGTACGTGCCGGGGTCAGCCGGAAGATTCAGATGGTTGTTCGGGACTTGGTGGAAATTTTCACCGCCGACATAGGCAAAGGAGAGCGGGAGCTGTTCACCAGGGTTGATGTCGAACGGTCCGAAGGAAAGCAGATAGCGAGTATCAAAACCGTCGGCGATAATCGGGCCATCCTGCGGATCGGGGGGGAGCCACAGCGTGTCACTCTGGTTAATGACACCGCTAAACGCCTGGTCGTAATCGAACTCCTGATTTCTCAGCACATAGTATTTATTGCGGTCGTTAGCAGGTGTTCCCAAACCACCGGTTCCGTAGTTTCTGAATTCTTCCTGCCATCTTCCTTTATACGGTCGTTCGCGCGGGCCGAAGTCCGGGGTTGGTACCCACCAGTTAAAGGAAACGTCAAGGTTGGTTGCGGGTGTACGAACAATACGTGACGCCGTAACGTTCGGTGCCGGATTGTCGCCGTTCAAGTCGCCGTCGTTGTCGGCTATCCAAGCAAGGTTGACCGTGTCAAGGTAGTCGCATCCGGCAAAGCTGTTGGTGAAGGTTTCGACGAATCCGCACACGTCATCGTCATACCCCTGTGTGTTTCCTTCCCAGTGAACGTCGCAATCAACGTAGACACCCATAAATACCTGCTGGAGCGGTTGGGTTCCGATGTTTCTGATCTTGTAGTCGAAGAGTATAAAATCATCCGCGTACGGATATGACCAAGAATAGGAGTTTTGCGAAACTTCTACGTTTAAGGGAATATGCCGGCGATTATTATCGTCGGGGTCTGTGCCGGCGGCAATAATGTTCGTGTCGGTATAGATAGCGACATAGTCCTGCTCGGAAATTGCGCCCGTGTATTCGAAATCGTTGGAAGGGTCAATGATCGAACGGCGGCGCATCTGACCGAAATTGTCTTCACAGGGGGGATTGAATTCCTGTGTACTGACCCAGCCGTCGTGACCGGTGGAAACCAGCGTGTCACGGCCGACTACAGCGCCGATCCAGAATGAACCACCGAAGAGGTACTGAATGTTCGAAAATTTCGGATACTCGCATGACGGGACTTCCTCACCGGTAAAACAGTCGGTAGCGCCGGCACTTCGGTAATTACTTCCGAATGTTCCGTTATTACTGACACCGAGCACAATTTTACCGATATCATGTTTCGCCAAACAATGCTCCGGCACCGAGCAAGATTGGGAATACGAGGTGCCGCCTTCCTTGGAGGGGGTAACCGCGTTTGGGGATGTTCTGGCCGCAACAGAATGAGCAAGCGCTCCGAAAAGCAGAACGCAGGCTGTGAGCGTTTTTGATTGTGTGAACTTCGTCACGTTCCTACCTCAGTTATAATCCATACCTTCATCATCAACGTTAATTCCGCCCAACGGCCGTCGGCCGTCAGGCGGAATCGCAAATCTATCAATCAATTCTGCCGCCGTCAAGCGGGTAGAAAACCTGACTTTTTTATCTCTGTCAGCAGCCGCAGGGGGCCGGACCGCCCGCAAAGAGGAAGGAAACAAGCCGTACTAAGTCAGCTACAGTCACGGAATTAGTACAATTGACGTCTGCCACTGAAACCGGTGAAGGGGACGGGCCGTTGTTGTATAAGTAACTTACCAAATAGACCAAGTCTTGAATGGTTATACTACCGCTGCCGTTAACATCACCGCGCTGTCCGCAGACGCTAATGGTGGAAAGTCCAGCGACCGGCTCAAAATCCGGGTAGATACCGGAATATTCGCAGTCATGCCCGGAATAACCTGACAGATTAATATGCGTGACTTGTCCCGCTTCCGCCGAGCCTGGGATTCTGAAATAGAGCTTCATCAACGGACCGTTACCCGGAGCCAAAGGGGTCGAGGCGCTGTTTACCCTGAGGGTGAACTGGCTGTTCGGGGCTACAAAGTGAGAAATCGTCGGCATACCCATAAACGAGGTTCGGCAGCCATTCGTTGAAAAACTTTCGAGCGAAGCGCCTAAATCTCCGGCCAAATCGACCGCAATTTTGAATGAGGTCAGCGGGACGGTATTGTTGCCGCTGATAACCACTTCAACCAGACTGTCTGGAGCGCCGGAAACGGATGAGCCTTTAATCGAATCAGCAACCACAGCGATATATTGCGCCCGGTTCTTTTCCTTCACATTGGCTCCGGCGGTGACTTCGATACCGACATCGAATATCCCGGCATCGGTATAGACATGGGACGGATTCTGGACAAATGCGGAGTCCCCGTCACCGAACGACCAGGCCCAGCTATCCACGGCTAATCCGGAAGCGGCAGAAAAATTAACGGGAAAAGGGGCAATGCCAAAGACAGTATCAGCTGAGAATGAGACACCGATAACTTCGTCAACTGAACCGCGAAGATTCGGCATCGGACCGATGTTTCGCGCGGACGGCACTTGCGGTGTGGAATAGGTGCGAAGCAGCGAACGCATTTCAGTGTGATCGATTACCGTGCCGTACGTAGCCTTATGTATTCCCTGAAGCACCGCGCATGCGCCGACAATAATCGGGGATGCACTTGAAGTACCGCTGAATCCGGCTGTGTAGTAGTTCGTGGTATCGGAACCGAAAAGGTCACCATAGGCAAGGGTGTATACCTGTTCGCCATAGGCATGGACATCGACGCGCTGACCATAGGAGCTGAATCCTTCCGGAAAATGGCTCGGGTTTGCGGCGCCGACCATGATTGCGCCGGAGAAACGGAAAGAAGGATTGAAGAGGTTGCCGTACCATCCGGCATCATCAAGATTTTGCCCGCCGTTGGCGCCAGCTTCGACAATGATTCGCCCCAGCGCAGATCCCTGTAAAATAGCATCGAAAGTCGCCTGTTCATATTCAACCGGCACGTAGTTGCCGCCGTTCGGGCCGCCGATTTGCAATTCCAGAAGAATGACATCACCGGCAATGCAATTTGATACCGCGGTATTAATCGCGTTGCCTATCGACATGCTGCCGACTGAAACGGTACCAAGGTTTACCTGATAGGCGATACCGGTCATACCGGAGCCGTTTGAGTCAGAGGCAATTTCTCCGAGCACTGCGGTCCCATGCATGTACCAGGTCGGATCATTTATTTTTGCACCGGCGATATGGAAACTGGTCGCGCCGCCGCGGAGATCTTCATGATGTTCCACCCAGTTACCTTCGATGTCGATGACTTTGATATTCTGTCCTTTACCGCCCGGATTTTCCCACGCGTAGTAAGCATCAACGCCAGCCGGAGCGGGGGAGAGATAAAATTGAGAATTTTGCCAGTTGGGTGCGGAAGATGCCTTCGCGGTAGTCGAAGTCATCTTTTCTACCGGCAGTTTCGGAATAGCGGGGAAATAGGCGATTTCGACGATATCAAGCGCGTTGAGTTCGTTAATCATCGCGACCTTTTCGCTGTTTGCTAAAGAAGCATCCACTTCGATATCGTAATAGCGGGTTAAATCGGCAAGCTCCGTGGCTGCCTTGGCGGAGGCCATGCTACGCAGGGATTCCAGTGTCCGCTTATCCTGTTTGAAGAATGGCGCCACCGTTTTGGAAGCGGAGGCTTTTTCAAGCAGACTGTTTATTTTCGACCATTCGGGAGTAGATGAATTAAGGAACCGGTTGCCGGAAAGCACCGGAGCTTCGGCATCTTCCTTAATCTTTAGAACGATCATGTCACTGTTGAGATGATCGCCGATTACGGTGTAGGTCGGCTTAACGACCGTTCCGCGTTTAAGTTGTTGGGCGTTTGCTGCTGAGACGGTTAAGACCGCTAAACTCAGGGCGATAAGACAATTTCGCAAGATCATGGGTTGGTGAAACCTCCGGTGAAAAACAGTAGTATTATTACTGCTGCAAAGGTAACGCCAACCCCGGGTTTCCCCAAAGGAAAACTTAGTGCGGCGGCGGCCCGCCGTTAAAGAGATAGCTGACCAAATAAACCAAATCTGCAATAGTCAGATTTCCGGATCCGTTGGCATCGCAATTCAGGGTCGGGCAGCCGGTAGGAAATGCCTCAATAAAAAGGTGGGCGACGATACAGGTGAGATCGGCAACCGTAACCGTTCCGCTGGCGTTATTGTCACAGGTAAGTTGTCGTAAGGTAATAGCGCCGTCATCGATGATAACTACCTCCGGGTCCAAGCAGCCGAGGTTAGTCGTGTCGATGTACATGTAGTCATACCCTTCGCTCGTGTCGGTTACTTCCTCCCAATCAATGCAGCTGTCTCCCAGATATTCCAAACAGCGCCAGTAGGAGGTGTCATACACCGGGCAGACATACGCGCCGATAGAGGTGCCGAACGGGTCGGAAAAGTCGGTCGGTTTTTCAAACACAATATCGCAGCGGAAACCAAGACTTTCAGCCGGAAGTCCGAAGGTGCGGAAGGGGACACGAACTGCCAAACCTCCCTGTTGAATCGGCACCGGCGGATGTGTTCCCGGTACGAATGGGTCATTTGCTATACAGCGAAACCAGTACTCGGTGCTGTCACCGGCACGGTTGATCGCTTGTACATATTGAAACCCACCCACCAACGTTCCGGCGGTGTCGATCAGCCCCGGGCCGAACCGGAATTTAAGCAGATCGGGTCGGGTCGATCGCAATACGAACTGAAACCCGGCGATTTGATCATTGAAGTTGTCCATATAGACTTTGAGAGAGCCGTTGCTGGTATAGGCAGGGGCGGTCGTGTCGGAAACTACCATCACGATACGCGGGGTAGAGTGGCCGTATGAAGCAAATGTTGTGAAAAGTAGGGCGAGAGTAATACCAATCCGTTTGGTATATCTACTAATCGAACTTATCCAGATCATGGTCATCCTTTGCTGATGAGTTCTCAATCCGTCGTTTCGATTACCAATTCGTCGATGCTTTGAATAATCCTTTGAAAAAAGTCTTACTGAGAAATGGTCACTGGACGGAGGTAATATAGGAGGTTTTGGCGGGCAGTCAAGCACTTACCGTATGACCATGAACTTGCCCATCTGCACGTTACCGGATTCATCTTCAACCGTCCAGTAGTACAAGCCGGAAACGATAATCTGCCGGTTCCGGTTGATTAAACTCCAATAGTCATGCCTGCCGGTCGGATCGCTCGGGTCAGTGTCATGTTTCTTCTCAACCACCAAATCACCATCCAGCGTGTAGATCCTGATCGTGCATTTGTACGGCAGATTGGCGAAATTGAGCTGCCTTACTTTATCGTTCGGGAAATCATCACGGGTGCGCCCTTCGTATCCTTCTGAACGGTAGTTGTCATCAATCCGGTACGGATTCGGATACACATACACTTTGAGAGTGTCGCCTGCTACTTCCGCTTCCGATGATGCCGCAAACGCCTGCTTGATGTTGAGGGTTGGTGATGTTTCCAGCGCTTCAAGGCCCGATATCGGAGAGCCGAAATCAAAGGCCGTTACATTCACCCAATACGGAACGGTCGGCAGAAGATTTTTGATTTTCATTTCATACTCGAAAAACTTCAAGTGTCCATCTTTGGTGTAGTCATCATCGGTCAATTGATCGGTTGGGATTCCTCTGGGGTCTCGGGCAGCTGGATATGTCTTTGTAATCGGTGTAGTAACGCCCAATTCGGATGTGTTGTAATCATGTTGTGAGAAGTAAAACGTGGAATCCCCCCATTGCAGCGGCTGGTAATTCGGATAATCGAGCGGGTCGAAAGTGGAGTCATCGCACGGGTCAATTCCCGATCCGTACAAACAGCGCAGTTGTTCCACTGTTTGCGGAACATCCCGGATTTCGTAGCGGCCGGTTATGAACCCGCTGTCATCGACACTGCTGATAAAGACCCATTTGTCGTAATTCTCTTTGTCGTAGGTTGCTATCGTTGCCAAACTGGTGCGGCGTTCATCCCGTCCCCAATAAACCCGGTACCCTTCAAAATCCGGAATCTGGGTGAAAATATCTTTTTCCGTTTCGGTTCGTTCACCATTGAATCGCACGTTCAATCCATTCAAGGTCGGAGTTACCCACACATAAGGAGCGGGGGGAGGGGAAGCTGCTTTCCAGTCGGGGATACCATCACCGCGGTACCACTGCGTATCGGACGCGACCGGTATCCATGCGCCGTCAACGAACGATGAATCAGTTACGCAAATTCGTGATTCGCCGAAATAGCCGTCTCCATCCGTATCGACACCTGGGTTATCGTAAATCCACTGTGCCCATGTTGCGTTTTTGACTAAGTCTGAGAAATCGAGATTGTCTAAATATGTACGCGGATTATGAGGCATATTGTTTTCAAAATTGTGTGGGTCGTGGTGGAAGTTTTCTCCCATAACAATTGCAAATGCAAAATCAATACTTGCTCCCGGTTCAACAGTGAACGGACCGTAAGTGAGCATTTCGCTACTATGAGCTCCCATGGCAACGCTATCGATAGCATGCCCATATTGATACGTCCAAGTTGGATTGTTTCGATCGATATATGCAGTATATGCTTGATCGAAATCAATTTCCCCATTGCTCATTGCATGATATCCGTTTCTATTCCCAACCGGCCATCCCGGAAAAGGATTATCGGCTTTAAAATCCCTAAAGGAGCTTCTTTCTTGCGGGTTGAACAATTCAAATTGTGGAGGTGTAAATTTTGAACCGAACCAATTGAACTGGAGTCTTTGCTGGGATTGAAATTGCGTAAGAAACTTAATACCTGCTACGCCAGTTGGTGAAATAGACCAGCCAACATTTGGTATGTAATAAGAGTTTTGAGCGAAACTTCCATTGATTGGCCCGCCGTTGTTATCTGCTGCCCACATAATATTCACAGTGTCAAGGAAATTACAGGTAAGCGGTGAACTGTACGTTTCACGGAAGCCCACCATGTCATCGTACGAACCGTCCGAAACATTTGGTACGCCTGCAAAAATATCACCAAACCAACCGACATAAACACCCTGCCACATTTTTTGAGTTGTGTTGGTGACAGTCATGTCGATAATAATAAAATCTTCTGCATACCGATACGACCAAGCATACGACCTATATGTCACATTCATTCCCAGTCGTTTATTAAAACGGAGAGTAACCGGGTCTCTCGTTTGCGTTCGAAGGGTATCGGTTAAATGTACGATGAAATCCTGTTGTGAAATGGCTTCGTTAAAATAAGGATTTTTCGTGTCAACGGTCGTGCGGTATACGATATCGCCAAACGGTGATTCGTCGGGAACTAATTCTGGAAATCCTTCCAAGTTAGTTAATCCAATATAAGCGATGGTGTCACTGCCGATAACGCCGCCGATAATTGGTGATCCAAAGGAAAAATATCTGGCAGGAGTTCCCCGAGGATAGGAGTGCCTTTCGTAGAATTGATTAACACTGAAACATGGAATGTGTACATCGGAACGCAAGGTGGTCGTTCCCATCATTTCCATCGTGGTTTTGAACGGCATAACCAACTTTCCGATGTCATGTGTGAAAATACAAGTTGGAGCAGGAGTGAATTGGTTATGAGCTACTTCAGCTGCATTTATGCGTGAAAATGACTTGCACAGTAACATTGATATGAGAAGAGCCGCTTTTAAAGAAAATACGGGAGCTTTCACGATTTGCCCATGTTGAAATTCAAAATTCTATTCATTAAGATAATCACATTGTTGGCAGCAGCAAGAAAAATTGCTTGACGGTCAGTTAACCGGGCGCTATGCCAACGTGTAACTGCCGGGCACAGTCAAAGGGCGTCCGGGTGGCAGAATTCAGATATAGGAAACTTTTATTGGTGAAGAGCGGTCATGAAACGACTCAAGTTGATACTGTTTGGTTTCGTAGTCACGGCAATCACAATTTCGTTTGCAGTACTAACGGGAATTTATGCTTCCAGTTTGTATGCCGATTGGCAGTTCAAGGAAGAACGGCAGAAACTAACTGACATTGTTCTTGCTGAAATGGGAACAATTTCAAATGGTGATACTCTTCGAAGCTACCCACTTTTAGAAGTTAATGAGGGGAGCAAAGTTTTTTTGCAATCGTTAAACAAGGACGGGCTTCTTGTTTTCTTTGTTCAATCTTCGTGCGGGGCTTGTGAGCAACAGCTTGCGATCTTAAAGTCGGGTGCTGTGAGCGCTGTAAACATGAAACGGATAATTCTTGTTTTGAATGGAAGTATTGAAGAAGTCACAAATTATCAAAAACGACATAACACATCATGCTCAGTTCTGAGTGACATTGACATGCAATATCAATTAAACTATCGAATATATGATAGTCCATTTGCGCTTGTTTTAGATGGATCGATGTGCATCAGAAATGCTTTTGTTGGAACGATATCCGGAAATGAAATTAACGAATTATTTAATGATCTAGACTCTTGAGGTTGTTATGTGACTTGTTTCGTTCTCCATATTGGAAAGAAGGGAGGTGATTGTTAAAGTGAGAAAGCAGATTTTGATAGGTTGTGGGCTTTTGTTTGTGTTTGCTGCAACTTTTACATTTACATTTGTTGTTTCATCGAATGTTTACGCGTTCGAATGCCCTGTTCCATTTCCGAAGCAATACTCATGTTGTACACGACCCAATGGCTTACAAGGGCTTCGTCAGACTGACGATGGAATATGTTCTTGCACTGGTGGTATAGCAGGAGAAAATCCTTGCGGATGTCCACTGGTTTGTCCTCCCGGTAGTTGATCGACATCATTGCGGACATTCTTATTTGTTTGAAGCCCTCGTAAGAGGTCTTTTATTTTTACAAAAACTTCAACTTCTCAGCGCCTTTGTTCGACAGAAAATGCAAATGTACATGATCGATTTCCTGACCGTAGCCGTTGTTGATCTGCAGGCGGAAATGTTCGCTGATGCCCAGTTTTTCAGCAACCAACTTTGCAGTTTGATTAAGCAGATCAAGTGTCACTTGCGGGGTTTCGTAAAAGTTCTTCGTTTCCGTTTTGGGAATAATCAAGAGATGCACGTCGTCCTTGGGGCGGATGTCGGCGATGACGATAACCTCGTCTGTTTCATGAAAAATCTTCGCCGGAATTTCCCGATTGATAATTTTCGTGAATAGCGATGCCATGCGGAAGTATACAGCGGCCGTGGGCCGTTCACAAGTGGCTATTCAATCATCAGTTAGCCCTCTTGCGCAAAGCCGGGCTATCTTGTAGACTTAGGGCGATTAGTGCGAATATGTAGTGTGTAAAAATAGAAGGAGTAGTCGGCCATGTCCGGTCATTCAAAATGGGCAACAATCAAACGGAAAAAGGGAAAACTGGATGCTGCCCGCGGCCAGGTGTTTACCCGTCTTATAAAAGAAGTAACTGTCGCCGCCCGCGAAGGGGGAGGAGATCCAGACGGGAATCCCCGTTTGCGTACAGCTATTGCCGCTGCAAAGGCAGCCAATATGCCGCAGGATAATATCAAGCGCGCTATTTTAAAAGGAACCGGTGAACTGCCCGGTGTGACGTATGAATCGATCACCTATGAAGGATACGGTCCGGCTGGTGTGGCGGTATTTATGGAAGTGATGACCGATAACAAAAACCGCACGGTTGCGGAAATTCGCCATATGCTCACCAAATACGGCGGTAATCTTGGAGCTAACGGCAGTGTTTCCTGGCAGTTTGAAAAGAAAGGTGTTATCGCCATAGATGGCGCCGCCACTAACGAAGATACGCTGATGGAAGTGGCAATCAATGCGGGTGCCGAAGATGTGACCTCCGACTCCGGCGTGTTCGAAGTTACCACTGCTCCGGGAGATTTAGAGCCGGTTCGTGCCGCTATCGAAGCCAAAGGTATCAAGATGGAAGATGTGCAGGTCACCATGGTGCCAAAAACCTTTGTGAAACTTGCTTCCGAATCCGAGGCGAGCAGCATGCTCAAGCTGATGGAACTGCTCGAAGAGCTCGACGATGTGCAGAAGGTATATGCGAATTTCGACATAGATGCCGCTTTGCTTGAAAAACTTGCCTGAGTTGTGACTGATTCCAAACTGCGCGGAGTTTTATTAGATTTAGATGGTGTGGTCTTTGTCGGCGACACAGCGATACCGGGTGCAGCCGATGCCCTCAATCAACTCCGCGCTCAGGGGCTGACGCTTCGATTTCTCACCAACAATTCCACTCGTTCATCGGAAAAGCTGCATAGCGACATGGTAGCCATAGGGCTACCGATTGAACGCGCGGAAATTATCAACACGCCGAAAGCGGCATCACTCTATCTCAAGCAATTTGATAATCCGTCACTCTATTTAGTCCTGACCGACAACGCCAAGCAGGACTTTTTCGGATTCAAGCAGAGCGATACCAAGCCGGACTTTATCGTAATGGGGGATATCTACAACGGGTGGAGTTATGACCTGCTCGACAAGATTTTCAATATGATGATTACCGGTTCGCAGTTGATAGCGCTTCACAAAGGTAGGTATTGGCTGACTCAAAAAGGATTGCAGGTAGACGTAGGGTTGTTTGTCGCCGGATTGGAATATGTAACCGGTCACGAAGCTGTAGTTTTAGGGAAGCCTTCAAAAACATTCTTTGAACTTGCACTTGCTGATGCTGGAATGAAGGCCAGTGAAGTGGTGATGGTCGGGGATGATATCGACACCGATATCGGCGGTGCACAAGCGGTCGGAATACCGGGAGTGCTGGTCAAAACCGGGAAGTATCGGCAGGATTTGGTAGCGAAATCCTCGGTTCGGCCGGCTTATGTCGTCGAATCGATAGCTGGATTACCAAAGCTACTGGCAACATGATAGCCTGATTTCAGAAATCACATTAATCGATCTTACCCCGTTTTTTCTTGATAATGTAATGGCGCAGTTGTTCCTTCATGCCATGAGAACCCTTGGTATCGACCCCGGATTGCATATCACTGGATATGGCCTGCTTGATGAAAAGCGAGGGGAGATTTCCCTTGTCGAGGCCGGTATTATCAAGACCAACCGGGAAGCGGAACTCACCACCCGCCTTTTGGAAATAAGCCGGGAGTTGGGGGATGTTATCGCGCAGTTTTCCCCCGATGCGGTCGCAATAGAAGAGTTGTATTCTCATTACGATCACCCGAAAACATCGATTATTATGGGACACGCCCGCGGTGTCATTTTCCTGAAAGCGGCGGAAGCCGGAATCCCGGTGTTTGCCTATGCATCTACCCGAATCAAAAACACCCTTACCGGTTACGGACGCGCCTCCAAGCAGCAGATGCAGATGATGATGCAGTCGACCCTCGGTTTGAAAAAAATGCCGGAACCGCCGGATGTGGCGGATGCCTTGGCCGTTGCTCTGTGCCATTGCCGGGCGGCATCGGTTAGTGATATGGTGTCGGTATGATCAGTCGTATTCGCGGCATACTGGAACGGGTGGCGGATGGACACGCCTTAGTGCAGAATCAGGGGTTATACTATGAAATCATGCTCCCATCGGCGCTTTCCGAACGCCTGAAAGAGAGCGATACGATTGGGAATGATATCACGCTTGAAACGATCTATTACATCGAAGCCGGAGATAAAAAGGCGAGCCATATGCCGAAATTAGTCGGCTTCACTGATCCGCTCGATCGAGAATTTTTCTCATTGCTTACACAGGTCAACGGGATGGGTGTGAAAAAATCGCTCAAGTGTCTTACGTTGCCGATTCGTGATGTCGCCACCGCTATCGAAAACCGGAACACAGCGACTCTTTCCCGATTGCCCGGTGTTGGTGGGCGACTCGCAGAAAAAATTATCGCCGAGTTGCATGGCAAAACCGCAAAGTTTGCCTTGGCCAAAGAATCGGAACCGCTCGCAACAGCGAAACCGCCCAAAACGCAATTCGAGTCAGATGCAGTGGAGGTGCTGATGCAATTGCAATATCGCCGCCCAGAAGCAGAAGAAATGGTGCAGGCTGCGCTCAAGCAGAATCCGAAACTGGATAGCGTCGAAGATGTCATCGCAACAGTATTTAAACAGGAGCAGGCAAAGCCTGTGGTGAAGTCACATGCGTGAACGATTAGTAGCAGGTGAAGTTGCCGATATGGCGGAAGAGGCAGTACAGGTATCGCTTCGTCCGAAGCTGCTCGCTGAATATATCGGGCAAAATGAACTCCGCTCGAAACTGCAGATTGCGCTTGATGCCAGCAAAGCCCGCAACGAAGCGATTGAGCATGTGCTGTTATACGGTCCTCCCGGATTAGGGAAGACCACTCTTGCCCATATTATAGCCAATGAAATGGGAACGAAAATTTATGCGACAGCCGGCCCGGCATTGGGGCGCACCGGGGATTTGATGGGGATTCTGACGAATCTGAATGATGGGGATATTTTGTTTATCGATGAAATTCACCGCTTGTCGCCGACCATCGAAGAGTTTTTGTATCCGGCGATGGAGGATTACAAAGTCGATTTCGTGGTCGATAAGGGCGCATTTGCGAAAGTTATCAATGTCCCGCTTAAGCGGTTTACGTTGGTTGGAGCAACGACGCGCGCTGGAATGTTATCAGCGCCGCTTCGGGACCGGTTCGGCCTGTTTTATCATCTCGATTTTTATCCGGCGGAAGAACTGCAGGAAGTGGTTAACCGCTCCGCCCGTTTGCTCGGCAGCGGAATCGAAACGGAAGCATCACTCACGATAGCAACTCGCTCACGCGGAACGCCGCGAATAGCGAACCGGCTGTTACGCCGTGTACGCGACTATGCCGAGGTAAAAGGGAACGGCGGAATCGACAGCGCGATTACCAAAGCAGCGCTCAGTGCCGAAGGGATTGATGAGCGCGGGTTGGACGAGCTTGATAGGAAAATGCTTAAGATCATTCTCGATTTCTATAAAGGAGGGCCGGTCGGTATAGAAGCATTAGGCGCAACGCTGAATGAAGAAGTCGATACGTTAGTCGATATGGTAGAGCCGTTCCTGTTGAAAATTGGGTTTCTTCAGCGCACACAGCGGGGAAGAATCGCCTCGCGCATTGCCGCTGAACATCTGGGTGTCAAATTCCCGGCTTCACAGGCAACTTCGCAAGAGAGTCTGTTTTAGCCGCTTGTTTCTTGTATTCGATGGATATCTCCCTTTTTGATTTTGATCTGCCGCGTGAACTGATAGCGCAGCATCCGGCATCATGCCGTTCAAAGTCGCGACTGTTAGTGCTTAATCGCAACGACAGCTCACGAACTGTACAGACATTCAAAGATATCGTTAAGTACTTTCGTCCCGGTGATGCACTGGTAGTGAACACCACTAAAGTGTTCAAAGCGCGGTTATTCGGAACGAGAAAGACGGGTGGTACTGTTGAAGTTTTTCTTATTCGCCCGGCCCAATCAGGTATCCAATGGGAAGCATTAGTAAGTCCGTCGCGGCGGCTGAAAACGGGAGAGAGCATTCAGTTTGGAGATGATACGATTACCCTGCAGGAATATTTTCAAGATGGGCGCTGGATTGTCCGCTTTCAATCCGAGGCGAAACGGAAAAAGGTTATCGCAGCTTTTGGTGAGTTGCCCTTGCCACCGTACTTGCGACGCGAAAATGTACCCGCCGATTTGAAGCGATACCAGACAGTGTACGCAGATAACGAGAAAACCGGTGCCGTAGCGGCTCCGACTGCCGGGTTGCATTTTACCCGGTCTTTACTCGATGAACTGCGTACAAAGGGAGTAACTATTATTCCGCTTTGTTTGCATGTCGGACCGGGAACGTTCAAGCCGGTCAGTGTCGACAAAATTGAAGATCACACCGTCGATCCGGAATTCGCTGAACTATCAGTTGAATCAGCAAAGCTGCTAAATAAAACCCGCGAAGCGGGGGGAAAGGTGTTTGCAGTCGGGACAACTTCGGTGCGGACACTTGAATCAGCGCCGATAACGAACGGCCAAATACAACCGTTTACCGGGATGGTCAATTTATATATCAAACCCGGTTTCAAATTCAATATCGTAGATCACTTGATAACCAATTTCCATCTACCGAAATCATCGCTCTTGATTTTAGCAAGCGCATTTGCCGGGCGGGAGTGTATACTCGACGCGTATCACTATGCCATAGCCGAAAAGTTTAGGTTTTACAGTTACGGCGACGCGATGCTGGTTTTATAATTTCGATGTTCTCAAGCTGAAGGACTGAATATATTGCCCGTATGTCTATAGCCGCAGTTATTGTTGCCGCCGGAAAATCCGACCGTCTTACCGGAGCACTGCCGAAACAATTTCGTGATGTTGCCGGTAAACCGCTTTTGGCCTGGACGCTCAGCCGCTTCGAACAGGCGAAAACAATCGATACGGTCGTGATTGTGGCATCGGAGGAGTTTCTGCTTTTTTCGCAGGAGATAGTTGATCGTTTTAGTATATCAAAAGTCAGCAAAATCGTTACCGGCGGGAAAAATCGGTATGACTCGGTACGCTTGGGGCTTGAAGCCCTGCCGAAACAGACGGCGCATGTGGCAATCCATGATGCCGCTCGTCCGTTGGTGGCACCTGATGATATCGACCGGGTCGCGCAGGCAGCAGTTGAATCCGGCGCGGCACTGCTTGCGATACCAGTGGCAGATACAGTCAAGCAGAGTGAAGAAGGACGTGTGTTTCGCACCGTATCTCGTGAGAATCTTTATTTAGCGCAAACGCCGCAGGTCTTTCCGTATGCGAAAATATTATCGCTGCATACGGCATATGCCGAGCATGGCAGCACCAATGAAATCACCGATGATGTTTCTTTAGCCGAAGGAAACGGGTTACCGGTACGAATCGTCGAACCGAACGGTCCGAATTTCAAACTGACTACGCCGCGGGATTTGATCGTCATCGAAGCAATTTTAGAACGGGAGAGCCGTGGTGGATATTAGAGTCGGCGTCGGATACGACGTGCATCGCTTGGTAATAGGCCGAAAATTAGTATTGGGCGGTGTGACAATTCCGTTTGAAAAGGGACTCGAAGGGCACAGTGATGCCGATGTGCTGTTGCACGCACTTATGGACGCCCTGCTTGGTGCAGCCGGTTTGCCGGATATCGGGCAGCAATTTCCCAATACCGACGCCCGCTATAAGGATGCCGACTCCGGAATGCTTTTAGCGCGGGTATTACAGCTTATCAGAGAGAATGGATTTGCACAGGTCGTCAATGTCGACGCGACAATTTTAGCTGAACAGCCAAAAATCAGTCCGCATATTGCTGCCATGAAAAAGGAGATCGCCGAAATTCTCTGTATAGAGCAGGCACGGGTGAACATCAAGGCGACCACGATGGAAAAACTCGGCTTTGTAGGCAGAGAAGAAGGAATCGCTGCTCAGGCGGTCTGCCTGATTGCAAAACAATGAATGAATTCGGCGGCAATGTTAACGAGCTTTTAGATACCGTCTTTTCACACGGGACATTCTGGGTCTATCTGGCAATCTGCATCGGCTGCTTTATCGAAAATCTTCTCCCGCCATTTCCCGGTGATGCGTTCATTTTAGCGGCAGGTGCATTAGCCGCTGCCGGACGTCTTGAACCGGTAACGGCAGGGTTAGCAGCGTTAGTTGGCGGGATGCTTTCTGTTTTTATTCTCTATTTTATCGGGCGGCGGTATGGGCGGGAGTATTTTATACGAAAGAATTTTCGCTTTTTTAACGCTCAGGATATTCATACCACCGAACAGAAATTCGAAAAATGGGGAGCGTTGATTTTGCTTGTCTCCCGCTTTCTGTTCGGCATTCGTTCGGCCGTTTCGGTCACGGCCGGGATTGTTAATTATCCCCGGTTCCAGATGCTTTTGTTTTCCGGAATCTCTTATGCAATTTTTATCACGCTTTGGATGCTCTTAGCCTCCGGGGTAGTGGCAGGAATAAGCGATTGGCAGGCAATCATTACGAATTATGGAAAAATTATTGGGTTTATTGCGGTCATAGCCGTTATCGTGTATTTCATTCGCAATTGGTTTGAATCGAAACAGGAGAAGTAATGCGTGTTTTGTTGTTAGCGGGTGGGGAATCTACCGAGCGGGAAGTATCCCTTAATTCCGGGCGTTCCGTTTTTCAAGCGCTGCAGGAACTGGGGCACCAGGTAATAGCTGTCGATCCCGCGACCGGCAAATCGCTACAAGATTTGTCCGGTAAATACGTTTCCGAGATTGTCGCGCTGCAGTCTATCGCCCACACTAACGGCAAACAGCTCGATATTCTTCATGAAATAATCGAAACCTATCGGGACAAAATCGATATTGTTTTCAACACCCTCCATGGCGGCATCGGGGAGAATGGGGAGATACAATGCGTATTGGATTTAGCAGGTATTCGTTATACCGGAGCCGGAATGACCGCTTCTGCTGTCGCGATGGACAAAGCGCTCACCAAAAGATTGTTCATCGGTAACGGCGTCCCGACACCGAAATGGAAACAGTATCAGATTACCAACGTGAACGAAATTTCTGCAGCAGCCGAAGAAGTCGCCGAGCAATTACCCTTTCCCGTAATCGTGAAGCCGAATGATGGCGGTTCGACGGTCGGACTGACCAAGGTATCCTTGTTTTCTGAATTATCCGACGCTATTGCCAAAGCAGCAAAACTCACCCCGAACGTATTGGTGGAAGAGTTTGTACAGGGAAGGGAGTTGACGGTTACGGTATTCGATGGCGTCGCCTATCCGCTGGTCGAAATCAGTCCGCTTGGCGGATTGTATGATTACGAAGCGAAGTACACCAAAGGAAAATCAGAATACTTCTGTCCGGCAGCGGTTCCGGAACCGGTTGCCAAGAAAATTCAGGAAGCGGCGGTGCGAGCGTATCATCTAATCGGTGCGCGTGGTTTAGTACGAATCGATTTTCTCTTGGGTCATTCAAACGAATTCGTCTGTCTTGAAATCAATACATTACCGGGAATGACCTCATTGTCCTTAGCGCCGATGGCGGCCAAAGCGGTCGGAATCGATTTCCCCCAGCTAATCCAAAAAATTCTCGACTCTGCGCTCGCTGAGTCATGAGCAAACTCGACGTTTCCGCCGTTCTTTTCGACCTTGGCTCGACGTTAATCGAGTATGAACCGATTCCGTGGGAAGAGCTTACTGTCGAATGTTCCGCCGCCACCCATGATTTTCTGACTTCGCTCGGTCATTCACTACCCAACAAAGACGAATTCCACACTCTGTTTGACAGCGTTAAGCAGCCGCTTCGTAATGTTGCCGCTTCGGAGTATATCGAGTGGACCGTACCACAGGCCACCGAATCACTGCTCACTTCACTCGAAATTCACCTTGAACGGCACGAACACGATCAGTTTTTCGATGCCTATTACGAACCGATTGCCTGCAAATTGACAGTGTACGATGACACATTGGCGACTCTGGAGCGAATCGTTTCACAGTTCGGGAAAGTCGGTCTGATTTCCAATACGATTTTTCCGGAACGGGTACATCGCGGAGAATTACAACGCTTCGGTATCGAGCCGTATCTCAAATTCGCGATTTTCAGTTCGACTTTTCAACTGCGCAAACCGCATCCGGATATTTTTCGGGAAGGGGCAAAACTGGCCGCAGCAGATCCGGCAAAGTGCGCCTACGTAGGAGACAGGTATCTTGAGGATATCACCGGCCCGGCGAAAATCGGTATGTCGGCTATTCTCAAACAGGTCAAAAACCGGGATTATCCGCAGCCGTTGCCGACAGAGTTACGCACTATTCACAGCCTTTCTGAGCTGGTTAATCATCTCGACATTTAGGTAGCCAGTCAGGCCGCCGATACATATATTTCTCGACTTATGGATAAACGTTTTACCGGTGCATACAGAATGAGGGCTGCAGTGCGGAGGAATGATGGATAAAACTGAAGCATTACTAAAAGAGCTGACCGAAGCGAACGGCGTTTCCGGTTACGAGAGTGAAATCCGGGCTATTATGGCGCGGGAACTGAAACCGCTTGCTGATCGGATTGAGTATGACAAGCTCGGATCGATTATGGGCGTCAAACGGGGCACGACTGATTCTCCCAGAGTAATGATTGCCGGTCACATGGATGAGATTGGCTTCATGGTTCGGGAAATCACTCCTGAAGGGTATATCAAATTTTTACCGTTAGGCGGTTGGTGGGGGCATGTTGCCCTTGGCCAGCGTATGCGCGTTATCACATCGAAGGGGCCGGTACTCGGTGTTATCGGGGCGCGTCCGCCGCATCTGCTTCAACCGGCCGAGCGGGAAAAAGTGCTCCCGGTGAAAGAACTCTTCTTAGATGTCGGCGTGGTAGAAAAATACGACGTGAAAGCCAAGCTCGGTATCAAAGTCGGTGATCCGATTGTACCGGACAGCCAGTTTACCAAACTGGCCAATGAAAAAATGTATATGGCCAAAGCGTTCGATAACCGTTCCGCCTGTGCGGTCGTTGTCGATGCGCTCCGTGCACTCCAAAAGGTAAAACATCCGAATACGGTATTGGGGGCTGCCTCAGTGCAGGAAGAAATCGGTTTGCGTGGTGCAACAACGTTGGCGCACTTAGCTGACCCGGATGTCTGTATTGTGGTTGATACGGGAATCGGGCAGGATATTCCACCGGCCGGATTTAAAGTCGCCGAAAAACTCGGCGCCGGCCCGGTGATTTTGATTATGGATGCGGTTATGATTCCAAATATCAAACTGCGTGATTTAGTTGTCGAAACGGCGAAAACCAAAAAGATACCGTTCCATATGAGTTATATGGATGCGGGCGGCACAGATGGCGGCAAGGTGCATATCAGCCGCCTGGGTGTTCCGTCTGTAGTCGTAGGTCCGCCGGTTCGCTATATTCACAGCAATAACGCGATCATGTATCGCCCCGACTATGACAACACGGTCAAATTAGTTGTAGAATTGATTAAGAAATTAGATAAGAAAACGGTTCAATCCCTAACGAGATAGTTATGCCGCTTCGGTTTAAAAACAGTCTGACGCAAAGTTTTGAAGAGTTTCGCCCGTTAACGCCGGGAAAGGCTCGTATTTATTCTTGCGGACCGACGGTGTACAATTTTGTTCATATCGGTAATCTGCGCGCGTTTATGTTCGCTGATCTGCTTCGCCGCTATTTGAAATACAAGGGATACGAAGTAGAGCATGTCATGAATGTCACGGATATTGATGACAAGATTATCAAAAAGTCCCGCCAGGAAAAGCGTTCACTTCGGGAATTCACCGAAGAATATACCAATGCTTTCTTTGCCGATTGCGCATCGGTCGGGATGGAAAAGGTAGAGCAAAATCCGCGGGCGACTGATCATATCAAAGAGATGGTGGATATCATCAAAGCGCTGGTGACCAAAGGCGTCGCGTATGAGCATAACGGCAATTACTATTTCCGTATTTCTGCTTTCAAAGATTACGGAAAACTGGCGCATTTGGATATGGAAGGCCTCAAGGCCGGTGCCCGTGTCGCGGCAGATGAGTACCACAAAGATGCCGTCTCCGATTTCGCGCTTTGGAAAGCGTGGGACGCTGATGATGGTGATATTTTCTGGGAAACGGAAATCGGTAAAGGTCGTCCGGGCTGGCATATTGAGTGCTCCGCGATGTCGATGAAATTTCTCGGCGAAACATTCGACATTCACACCGGCGGTGTGGATCTGATGTTCCCGCACCATGAAAATGAAATCGCGCAGTCACAAGGTTCGACTGGTAAAAAGTTCGTCAATTACTGGCTGCACAATGAGCATTTGATTGTCGAAGGACGCAAAATGTCCAAAAGCGCCGGTAACTTTTACACCCTGCGTGATATTTTAGCCAAAGGACATTCCGGATTGGCGGTGCGGTATTTGCTAATGGCGACACATTACCGCCAGCAGTTGAATTTCACGTTCCAGGGGCTTGAAGGCGCAGCTAATGCACTGGAACGGTATAACGATTTCATATCCAATTTAGCCGCTCACCCCGGCAACCAAACCGGAGGAGAGGCAGCGAAATATATCGAACAGGTGACAAGCGGGTTTGAGTCGAATCTCGATGATGATCTTAACATCTCCGGCGCGCTCGGTGCGATTTTTGATTTTATCCGCGATATCAACCGTATTAAAGCGGAAGGAAAACTTACCGCGCAGGAGCGGGACAAAGTGCTGGACGTGATGAACAAGTTCGACAAGGTGCTCAATTTTATCACCAAACATGATAATCTTGATGCGGAAGTTGAAAGTTTGATTCAGAAACGGACTGACGCCAAAAAAGCAAAAGATTTTGCTACCGCGGATTCACTGCGCAAACAGCTTGCGGATATGGGGATTATTTTGGAAGACACCCCGCAAGGCGTAAAATGGAAGCGCAAGGTATAGGCAGCGACGCTGCTTTTGTCTTGGTCGCCCACAGCTTGCTGTGGGTTCATATGAACTAGCTGTAACTTGACAAGTTTGTAATCTTCTGATACAATCTAGCGTTCGATCTTTAGCCGGTGTAACTCAGTTGGTAGAGTAACTGATTTGTAATCAGTAGGTCGGGGGTTCGAGTCCCTTCACCGGCTTTTTTCTGTTGAGCGCTAAATCTATCATTTCGTTTTTTAATACCCAACATGATTTTAAGTAAGTAGCCAAATCAGCGTAATCTGTTCCTAAATTGTTAAATGCAATTCTGTCGCTGTCTGGAAGCATGATACAGTTTTCATTGAGGCATAATTGTCTTTTCTTTATGAGATTTGCCACATGCGCTAGATTGTGTCTCATTTCCCCAAGTTTATTGCTCATTTCAACTAGCTTTTTGAAAGAAGTTTTAAGGGATGAAAAATCTGCCAGTCGGGAACTTCTTACTTCTTTTGTTATATCGTTGAATTTATGAGTAGAATACAGGCACCACTCGAAATAGCATGATGCTATAAAAAGTGTTTGGAAGCTAGGGGCTTCAATAATCACGTTGGAAACTGTTGCATCGCCTTGTTGTATCATTTGCTTAGTATGATCGCTCTGTTTGCTGTCTTGTGCTTGATTCTGTATGGCCGAAAATTCAAGAAGTTTCTCTCTTCCTTGTTGATAAGCATAAATTGCCGCATCACACGCATGACTAAGGTTTGTAACAAAACCATGCAAATTGTTGTCAGGGGGATTGTTTCTGAAAAATCAATCTAACATTAGAAGATTACGTCGAGAATTAAGGTTGGATAAATCTGGTAGATCGTAGTTGAAGGGATTATTAGTAGTTGTAGTCATTATCGTTGATCTCCTTTGTAGCTGAACGCTTTAATCAAGAGTGTTCAGCTACAATTGGCAATTACATTTCAACGCAAAGTAGTAGGGTACAAAAGATAGCTCAAAGGAGTTTCTTTTTACTTGCCCTTTGCACTCAATTTCCGCAACATCCCTGTAACCCAGCCGTAATAAAGGCTAAACTATGGCGCAGATAGAAATACACGACGTTACCAAAGTCTATAATCCCAACATGAAAAAAGGGGGGATTGTTGCGCTGGATGCTGTCTCGTTTACCCTGCATCCGGCGGAAATCCTCGGATTGCTTGGGCCGAACGGCGCCGGAAAAACCACCCTCTTCAAAATTATTCTCAATCTCACCACAGCCACCAGCGGCAATGTGACCGTGTTAGGACGCCCCTCGACCGATTATCAGGCGCGGCAACGCATAGGATATTTACCGGAAAACCATCGCTTCCCGCAGCACCATACCGCGCGGACATTACTGCAATTGTCCGGCAGCATGTACGGCATGGCGAAAGATGAAGTTGAACATCGCATTCCGGAACTGCTTACGTTAGTCGATATGGAAAAATGGGCGGATACTTCGATTCGTAAATTCTCCAAAGGGATGCTCCAGCGCACCGGACTGGCGCAGGCATTAATTACCGACCCGGACATTTTGCTTTTGGATGAACCAACCGACGGCGTCGACCCGGTCGGCAAGGTAGAGCTATTGCAGGCGCTTGCCCGTCTGCGTGATCAGGGGAAAGCGATTATTCTTAATTCGCATCTGCTTTCGGAAGTCGAATCAGTAGCCGACCGAGTGGTTGTGTTATCCCGTGGCAAAGTCGCCCGAATCGGAACGGTTGCCGAATTTACCAGTCGTGGAACACAGTATCTGATAGAAGCAGAGTTTGGTGATATGTTAATCGAACTCGATCCGGAAATAGGGCGGGTGCTTTCGTTGTCATCGAACCGAATGATGGTCGAACTGACTAAAGTGGAACGGATAAATGATATTATTGATATGCTGCGTATCCGCCGCGTTGCTATTCGTTCGGTGCAGCCGATGAAAGTCAGTCTCGAACAGTCATTCATGGAAGTTGTCAGCGGACAGCCGCAGCAGGTTTCGTCGGGAGATTCACGATGATGCGCGGGATTTTACGGGATACATTTCTGGAGATTAAAGACCGGAAGGCGTTGGTAATTTACAGTGTGTTTACCGTGCTCGGTATTTTAGCCGTAATGGTTTCCCGCTCAAGTACGATAAGTATCACCACCAATGGAGAAGAAATACCGCAGGAGTTGGTCGGTTTAGTCTGGTCAGGTGTGAATACGTTTATCTGGTTCTTGTATGCGATGTCGATTTTCTCGGTTATCGGTCTTATTCCGCGGATGATCGAAAAGGGGAGAGCGGAATTTTACCTCTCCAAACCGATCTCTCGTGATATGCTGTTTGCGAACAAACTGATTTCAGTCTGGCTTATCTATAGCTTCTTGATGATCGCCAGTTCGCTCGTCGTCATCGGTATAGCGGCGATGGTGCATAGCCCGTTTGAACCGGGGATTTTGTTGTCACCGCTTATTCATGTCGGAATTTTTGCCGTCTGGCTTATCGTTATCGGACTGTTCGGTATTTTGACCGGTTCGCAAACGACCACTATCATCCTAACGGTATCACTCTGGATTGCGCAGATGATTTTGTCTGGCTATGAAAATTTCCTGAAACTGTTTGATTCAGAGATTATTAAGACTATTGTCACCACACTGTATTACATCCTTCCGAAGTCGACCGTTATCGGTGGAATCGGCAAGGAGTTGATTTTCGGTAAACCGATCGAAAGCTGGGAGCCAGTCTGGACGACCGCGCTCTTTGCGATTACTGCCTATATAGCCGCACTCGCCTTTTTCCGCCGGAAGAGTTTCTGATCACGCTGTCTGCCCGTTGACTTTGGCCGTTCCTGCCATATCTTTACGGCATGGCAACCCCAGCAAATCATAACGAACTGCTCGAACCGCTCAAAATTGCCCTGAAATTAGAGGTGGAAGGGCGTCAGTTTTTCCTCGAGGCGGCGCAAAGCTCGCAAAGTAAGTTTGCTCGCCAGACATTCGAGTTTTTAGCCAAAGAAGAAGAAAAACATATCGAAAATATCAACCGGTTTAGCCAGACGATTATCGATTCTGACGGCCGGGACTATCTTGATGTCGGTATTTCCGATGCTGCCCAGAAACTTGCCAGCTTCAACGATCGTTTGGCGAAGCTGAAAGATGAATTCGAGCCCTCTATGTCCGATGTGCAAGCCTACCAGTTCGCGCTCGACTTTGAAAACGGGGCGGAAGAATTCTACGCCGAAAAAATGGCCGAAGCAAAAAACCCGATGGTCAAAAAGTTCTATCAATGGTTGATTGATGAAGAGTCTATGCATTCCCGCGTTTTGACCTCTTGTATGCGGTTCGCCGAAGACCCGCAAAACTGGTTTAAAACCCACAAATAGGCCACCTTGTGGCTTTTTTGCTTCGCTGTTTTTACCCCACTTTACATCTTAGTTTGGCTTTCCTACATTCTCCGCCAACAATAAGAAATATTAGGAAAGGATGTCGTCATGACCCCGTTTGAATATCTCGCTGCCAATAAAGAACAGCATCGGAAAGAACTTTTCGAGTTTTTGCGTTTTCCCTCGGTTTCCGCGAAATCTGAACATAAAAAGGATGTAGCCGCATGCGCGGAATGGCTGCGAAAGCATATCGAAGATAAACTTGGTTTCAAAGCGGAGCTCCACCCGACCAAAGGGAACCCGATTGTCTATGCCGAATACATGAATGCCGGTCCAAGCGCACCGACGGTGCTGTTTTACGGACACTACGATGTCCAGCCGCCGGAACCGTTTGAACTGTGGGAAACGCCGCCGTTCGATGCGCAGGTGCGTGGTGATTATATGTTCGCGCGTGGTGTTGCTGACGATAAAGGGCAAGTGTTCGCGCATATTAAGGGTTTGGAAGCCCTTTTAAAAACGAATGGCAGTCTGCCGATCAATCTCAAGCTGTTTATCGAAGGTGAGGAAGAAGTCGGCTCCGAAAATCTCGAAGCATACATGAAAGAAAACAAACAGCGTCTCAAAGCCGATATTGCGGTTGTGTCCGATACGGCGCAGTTCGATAAAACGACTCCGGCCGTCACTTTCGGTTTACGCGGATTGGCATTTGTGGAAGTGTTTGTCGAAGGCCCGGATCGTGACGTTCACTCCGGCGGGTTCGGCGGCGCGATTGCGAATCCGGTCAATGTGCTTTGCTCGCTGGTTGGGCAATTACATGATAAAAACGGCAAAATCGCCGTACCCGGTTTTTATCAGCATGTGAAAACCGCCAGTAAGTGGGAGCGGGATCAGTTCAAGAAACTCCCGTACAACGAAGCGAAATACAAAAAAGCGCTCGGTGTAGCCGCGCTTCACGGCGAAAAAGGGTTCACCACCTATGAAAAAACATGGGTGCGTCCGACGCTTGATGTCAACGGTATTACCGGTGGATATCAGGGAGAGGGAGCCAAGACGATTATCCCGGCGAAAGCATCCTGCAAAATCACGATGCGACTCGTGCCTGATATGAACCCGGATGATATCTGCAATAAGCTCGAAAAATATCTCAAAAAACTCGCGCCGAAATCAGTCCGTTTGAAAGTCGTCAAGCATGGTGGTTCGCGCGCAGTGACGGTTCCGACTGATGGCCCCTGGCTGGAAGCAGCAGGACGGGCGATTCAAGCCGGGTTCGGTAAAAAACCGGTCTTCATGAAAGAAGGCGGCTCGATTCCGGTAGTTGGTGGTTTCAAGCGAATGCTCGGTATTGATACGTTATTAATCGGATTCGCACAGCATGATGATTGCATACATTCGCCGAATGAACGGTTTCGCGTCGTCGATTTCGAAAACGGCTGCAAGACTGCCGCGGCATTGCCGGGTGAATTAGCGAAAGTGTCCGGCAAGAAAAAGTGAGCCGGCCGTCGACGTTTAAGATCGTTTCGGCAGTTTTAGTCATGCAGGTAATCGGGTCGCTTGGCTACCCGATTACTGTCTACGGTCTGAAAACGATCGATCCGTATACATTCGCATTCTTTCGTTTTGTTCTGTGTGCTGTTGTCGTCATGACCGGGCAGCTTATTTGGGGAGAAAAAACACCGCCAATCGAAAAGAAGGATTGGCCCCGAATTGTCCTGCTTGGCATTTTGATAATTCCGATGAACCAACTGTTGTTTCTTGTTGGGCAATCGATGACGGCGGCTGGACATAGCGCGGTCCTTTTTTCTACCATGCCGCTCTGGATTCTCATTTTTTCCGTAATAATTCTCAAAGAAAAGCTGATGATCAGACAGATAGTCGGGACTATTGCCGCAATCGCAGGGGTAATCGTTATCGTTACCGGTGGCGCTATCACGCTTGGGAAATCATATCTGTTGGGGGATCTGATCGTCGTCGGGTCGGTCTTCGCGTGGGTGTTCTATACGATATTAGGCAAGTCACTTGTTCGTAAGTACGGTCCATTTCGTATGACGGCGTACACGCTTGCGATCGGCACGCTCTTTTATCTCCCGTATGGATTTTATCACGTGCTCCATGCCGATTATAGTCAGGCGACAACAGGCGCATGGCTCACCGTCGTGTATATGGCGCTCGCCATGTCGATTGTCGGCTATTCCCTTTGGTATTGGGCATTGAAATATACGGACGCCGCTAAACTCGGTTTGTACTACAACGTGCAGCCGATTATTGCGACCAGTGTCGCCTTTTTGGTGCTGCATGAACCGATCGGGCTTCCGTTTGTTATCGGAAGTCTGATTGTGCTGGCCGGTGTATTGACTGCCGAGCTTTCCGTTATTAAGCCAAAATAATCTCTATAGTCCTGCCGGTTTCAGATTTTCTTTCGAGAAGGATTTCTCCAATTCGGCATCGGTGAATACGCCATCCTTGCGGATAAGTTTACCGTCAAACCAGATTTCCCCGCCGCCATACTCCGGACGCTGGATTAATACCTGATCCCAGTGAATAGCGGATTGGTTGCCGTTGTAGGCCTCATCGTAGCACTGGCCGGGTGTGAAGTGGAAAGAGCCAGCGATTTTTTCATCGAACAACGTGTCTTTCATTGGATGCAAAATAAACGGATTAACGCCTATCGCAAACTCACCGATATAGCGGGCACCTTCGTCGGTATTATAGATTTTTTCCAGTTTCGCATTGTCGCCGTCGCATTGTGATTTAACGATTTTCCCATTTTCGAATGTCAACGACACATTGTTGTACACGACCCCTTGATAAAGAGTGGGCGTGTTGTACGTTATCGTGCCGTTCACTGAATCTCGTACCGGGGCAGTGTAAACTTCGCCGTCCGGAATGTTTCGCTTGCCGTCGCATTTCACCGCCGGAATCCCTTTGATCGAAAACTTGAGGTCAGTTCCGGGGGATTTGATATGCACCTGATCGGTCGCGGTCATAAGAGCGTGGAGTTTATCCTGTGCTTTGGACATTTTTGCGTAATCGGCGCAGCAGACCTGAAAATAGAAATCTTCGAACGATTCCTGCGAGGTTTGTGCCAGTTGCGCCATCGCATTATTCGGATAGCGTAGCACTACCCAGCGGGTACGCTTAACACGCTCTTCCAAATGCACCGGTTTGTAGAACAGGGTGTTATGCTTATCCATCTGTTTGGAGTCGACATCGGCCAAATCGAACGGATTGTCTGAGCCGCGAAGACCGATATAGGCGTCAGCACGAGTCATCAACTCAAGATGTATATCTGCCTGTTTTTTGAATTGGTCGTCATTGGCTGTTCTCACCCATTGGCGGACCAATGATTCATCATTGTAAAACCAGAACGGAACCGCTCCCTTGGTGGTGGCGTGACGGATAACTTCCTTTCCCAGTTCCAGTGTCTCTTTTCCTTTGATTTCCAGATAGAGTATTTCACCCGGCTGCAAATTGAGGGAGTAGTTAATAAGCTGGGAGGCTAATATGTCGTTCCGTTTATCTTTCATTTTTTACCTCGTCCGGTTGTGGTCAGTATTATCTGAGACAAAAGTAAAGCCGGAAAGCGGTTATGGCAAGAGGCGGTAAAGCGGAAAAATTTGTAACCGATACAACTATACTATGACACCACAATCGACTACCGTACAGCCATTCGCAGAGACAGTGCTTCAGTTGGTAACGTTCAAGCTCGGGAGCGAAGAATACGGTATCGATATTCATCACGTGCAGGAAATTGTGCGAGTGCGGGAAATTACTCCGGTCCCTAACGCACCGGACTTTGTCGATGGGGTCATCAATCAGCGGGGGAGAATCATCCCGGTTGTGCAGTTAAGCCGCCGCCTTGGTTTACCGGAAAATCCACCGGATCGTCATACCCGGTATATCCTTTTGGATATTCTCGATAATCCGGTTGGTATCGCGGTTGATTCGGTAGTCGGCGTCACCAATCTGTCAAAGAAAAGTCTTACGCCCTCTGCGGAATTGCCGGCTAACCAGCGGTCAACATTTATCACCGGTGTTGTGAAACGAGAAAACCATCTTGTTCTGCTATTAAATCTTTCTGCCGTTCTTGCATTCGGAAACAGGCTGCTTACCGAAACTGAGTGCCGCTAAGTATCAACGTATAACTCATAATTGACCTGCCCGGTAGCGCGTACTATGCTATCCGTTACTATGAAAACAATAGAGCTGCTGTCGAGCGATATCGGACGGGGACATCCCTCTTATCTTGACGGTATCGAAACCGCGTTGCTGCAAAAACATATCCCGCATCACTATGAAACCGTGTTTACCGTCTCAACCGGTGTTTCGTCGATCGCATGGAAAGGTGTGCGCTGGTTGTATCGGCATGGATCCTCCCATCCACTCGTAAAAGACGGGTACCAAGCGCTGCGCAAAACGAATGATTACAATACCTCCTCGCTGATGTTATCCTTGCTGGCCCGTTCACTGAAGAAAAAATACTTCTCAGCAATGACGCCGTTAGTTGTCGATCATCCGGTATTGGTGGCGGCAATGCGCGGGAGGCAGCAGCTTGTTTATCAGCATGGTGAATTAGTTGTGCCGCAGGAGGCGCTGGTTCGGGGGGAGCACACAGTATTTGTACCGACTCATGAAACAGCGCAGGTTTTTATCGATGCGGGTTTTTCCCGAAAACAAATTATCGTTACCGGGCTTTGCATTGAATCGGAAT
Source organism: uncultured Ignavibacteriales bacterium (assembly GCA_964464605.1). GTDB lineage: Bacteria > Zixibacteria > MSB-5A5 > GN15 > FEB-12 > CAYXJN01. Next base: position 196,092 of record CAYXJN010000006.1, read on the forward strand.
TAGTCAGACTGTCTCAGACCGCATATCAACAACGACTTTCACGTTTCGCAAATGCATCATCAATGAGCATCGCATTCTTTTCCTCCGGCGCCGAACCGAAAGAGCATGTTGATGTATTGATTGCATCGATCCGGTCTGCTGTTACCAATGGTCACACGGCTTTAGTTTTCGCCAAGCAAAACGGCCGCTTCGAGCGGGGGATAAAAGATACGGCTCAGTCTATTGATGCGAAATACAAACACCTGATCGATTATGTAACGTATACATCACGCTACGAACTCGACATGTTAACCGCCCGTGCCTTTCCCTGTTTCGATTGCTTTGTCGCCCCGCCGCATGAACGAAGTAACTGGGCGGTCGGGTTAGGGCTGCCGATGTTCATAGTAGAGCCGACTATCGGTACATTCTCACCGCTTAATCGCGCCTTGCTTTTGGAGCAAAAGGTCGCCGTCTCGCTTGCGGACAACTCACTTTCTTTCGCAGACCGGCTTGCCAAGCTACAATCAAGCGGGGAATTGGCCGATATGGCCAAAGCTGGCTGGGGGAAACACCAAATTACCGGCTTTGAACGAATAGCATCGTTTTTGGCTTCCGCTGACTTCACAATCTAACTATATTTCCGGCTTATGCTTAAGCTGGTCGGAACAGATGGTACCCGTTACTATGCCTGGATACTCAAACCGGGGAGTTACATAGTAGGGCGAAAGGATGATGTCGATTTTGTTATTAATGATCGCACCGTCTCACGCCAGCATGCCCGCGTCGATGTTACCGATAAAACTGTCACGCTGACCGATCTGGAAAGTCATAACGGTACGGTAATCAATGGCCGCCGACTGACCGGTTCGAGTGAGATATTTGACGGTGATGTTCTCCTGTTCGGTCAGACAGAATTCAAGATCGTTCCCGAACAAGCCGGTTCAATGCCGCCGACTGGTAAAACGGCAACGCAATTTGCCGATCGTGATCCGGAAAAATCGGTCTTTCTTGCGCTTGATGAAGTACTCAAGCCGTTACCCGGCCGCATTGTCGACTTACCCGATTTTCTCCCGACCTTTTTTGAGCTTGGGAAATTGCTGGTTTTAGCGGAACCGAAAGAGGAGATGGTGCAGCGGTCACTACAACTGGTCGGCAGAATCATTCCCGCTGATCGCTTAGCCGTTTTATCCGCAGATGGTGATCAGGGGGAAATCGTCGCGCTCGCTACCGTTATTCAAGGAGGGAAAAATCACGGCTCGTTTCAAATTTCCCGCACGGTCGTGAATGATATTCTGCAAAACAAAAATGCAGTATTAATCGGCGACCCGGCCGATGATCCCCGTTTTGCCCAGCAGAAGTCGATTATTTTGGCGGAAGTAAAATCCGCCATGGCGGTTCCGATGTTCGATGAGGGACGGGTACTCGGCATTCTCTACGTCGACACCAGCAACCCGCTGCATCGTTATCATGATGAATATCTTCGCTTGCTGGCTACCTGTGGAAATCTGATTGCCTCACGATTGCTGAATTACCAATTATTGCAGGAACGTCAGGAAAAACAGATTATTGCGGCCGAACTGTTACGCGCTTCCCGCATTCAGCAAAACTTACTGCTGCAGACACCGCCGTCGGTAAAAGGATATACTATCGGCACCTATCAAGTGCAGTCGCGGCAAGTCGGCGGGGATATGTATGACGCAGCATTGCTGCCGGACGGCAGATTGCTCGTTATGGTTGCAGATGTTAGCGGTAAAGGAATGGGCGCGGCGCTGTTGATGTCGAATATTCTTGCCTCATTTCGCATTCTCTATGAACAGCCGAGCTTTAATCTGCCAAAGGCAATTGCGCAGATTTCGATTGAACTGAACAAGTACAGCGCGGCAGAGGATTTCGCGACGGTATTCGTTGGCATTCTTGATCCCGCAGCCGGCAAACTTACCTATGTAAATGCAGGACACAACTCCCCCCTGTTAGTGCGGGCACGAGGAACGATTGATAAGCTGAATGCCACCGGATTCATGGTCGGCGCATTTCCGTTCGGTGACTGGAATGAGGAAACAATCAGTTTTGCCTCGGGCGATCAGTTGGTCGTCTTCACCGATGGTGTCACCGAAGCGGAAGGACCGAAAGGTCTGTTCGGGGATGAGCAGTTGGAAGAGCTTGTTCTCAAGCATCGTGCTCTCTCGCCGGATGAACTGGAAGTCAAGATTACCGATGCGATCAAAGCCTTTGTTGACAATACCCCGCAGTCTGACGATATAACGATGCTCATTTTGCGACGAGACAGCTAAATGCTTAAAGAAAACAGCCACTTCAGCCATTTTACTATCATCCGCCAGCTTGGATCAGGGGGGATGGGACAGGTATTTTTGGCTGAAGACCACAAGCTCGGCCGCCAGGTTGCACTGAAAATTCTGCAGTCGGATTTATTCAGCGATACTGAAAAGAAAGAGCGCTTTTACCGTGAAGCGCGTACCGCAGCCCGGGTCACCCACGCCAATGTGATGGCGGTGTACGATATCGATGCCGCCCCGATTGAGCAGGGGCAGGAGCCGATTACATTCCTCGTTATGGAATATGTTAACGGCGCATCGCTTTCTGATTATTTGTCCAGAAACAAGCCGTCGATGTCGGAAATAGTTCGTCTTGCTGAAAAAATTGCCTCAGGATTGGCGGAGGCGCATCAGCTTGGCATCGTTCACCGCGATATAAAATCAGACAATATTTTGGTTACCGCCGCCAAAGAGCCGAAAATTCTTGATTTTGGATTAGCGAAAGCCGTTGATCCGGTGCAGTGGGGAGGAGCGGATGTTACCGCGACTATCTCAAAAGAGTTGACTCGAGCCGGTAAAATTGTCGGTACGGTTAGTTACATGTCGCCGGAACAGGCGCGCGGCGAAATGGTAGATACCCGTTCCGATATTTTCTCGTTCGGCATACTTTTGTATCGCATGGTAACGGGAGTACTGCCGTTTGATGGTTCGACCCAGGTTTCGACACTCGCCAAAATTTTGGAAACGCAGCCGGAATCACCGCGTTTAAAAAATGCGGATGTTGCACCGGAACTGGAACGGATTATCGAAAAATGTCTCTGTAAAGATCCGCAGGATAGATATCAGAACACGCAGGACTTAGTAGTCGATCTGCGCAATCTGCGCCGGAAGTATGACAGCGGTATTACCGAAACAGTCTCTTTAATGACTGATGCGGTTAAAACAAACAAAAAGAAATCACCGGTCTCACTCAGTATTGCAAAAGTTGCCGGAATAACGCTCGTTGTCTTAACTCTCATCGCTGCCGGAATGCAATGGCTGCGCGGTGGATCGGAATCGGGTGGGGCGTTACAGGCGAGCGAAAACAAACTGGCAATTCTCTCCTTTGAAAACAAAACCGGTGATGAAAGCCTCAACTGGCTGCAAACAGGTCTGCCGGAAATTCTGCTTACCGATTTGGGACAGGACCTGACGCTTGAAGTAATGAGTAATGACCGTTTGCGGGATTATCTAAACAAAAGCGGCTCAACCGAACAGAACTTTTCTCAAACCCAATACCGTGAAGCTGCCCGCTCTTTGGGCGTTAAAACAATCGTTTCCGGAGCATATTACAAAGTCGATACATTGATTCGTATTGATGCCCGTATTGAAGATATCTCTTCAGGTAAAATTGTCTCAGCAGAAAAAGTGCAGGGTGGAAAGTCGAATCCGTTTGCGCTTGTCGACAGTCTGACTGGCAAAGTGTTGACTTCGCTTAACTTGCACGGCAGAGAAAAGGGAAGCTCAGTCGAAAGTTTGCTGTCATCTTCACCCGAGGCATACAAAAAGTACCTGGAAGGCATGCAGTTCTTCGGTGAATCGCGTAATGAAGAAGCAATTCGCGCCTTTATCGAAGCAATCAAGCTGGATACGACCTTCGCCCTTGCCTACATGCGGGCTGGGATGGCGAATATCTTCAGCGGCAAGCAACAGTTAGGTGCGGGCTTTATCGCCAAAGCACTTGCTTTCGCTCAAAAACTGCCGCCGCGAGATAAGAGCAAATTGGATATCTATGGCGACGTGTGGGTGGCTAAAAAGTATGATGCCGCTTTTACCAAGCAGGAAGTATTCGTTCGTGATTTCCCGGATGATAAGGAAGGACTTTCTATCTATGGGTTACTGCTCTGGCAATTCCGTAAAGATACTACCGGTGCATTACTCTATTTAGATTCTGCACTTTCCTTAGACCCGAATTTCCAGATGGCGCTTGGTTTCAGCAGCGAAGTCTATTCGCAATTGAAACAGTATGATAAAGCGATTCGCGTCTCGGAAAAAATGGTAGCACTTGCCCCGGAATCCCCCAATACCTTGCTTGGTTTGGCTTCTTTATATGACCAGAAAGGGGATTTAGCAGCGGCCTTGAAAATCTATAAGCAGGCGCTGGGAAAATTCCCGACTGATTTGAATACTATCACCTCGACTTCGTGGTTGTTCGCACGGCAGCGTCAGTTCGACAGTGCCCGGTTTTATATGGAAAAATTCAGAGATCAGGCCGGAAACGATCCGTATCGGTTGATGGATTATTATAACTCACTCGGCAGTTTGGCGTCATGGGAAGGAAAGTTTTTAGAAAATATTCGCTTTCGTAAGCTCACTTTACAAGAAGCAAAAAAGACCGGAGACAGTATTTTAATCGGTAATACTTACCGGGTTATTTTCGTTTCGTACCAGCGTCTTGAGCAAAAAGACAGCGCATATCAGTACATCAAGTTGGCGCTTGCTGTTTCACCCGGCCTAAGTAAACTCGGTTTGCCGTTGTCACTGGCTTCGCTTGACCCTCAAAAGTACGGCGATACTGCCCGGGCGGTATACAAAGAAGTTTCAACGTTTACCAAGTCACGGACACCTTCAGAATTATGGTCACTGTTTGATAATCTTGGCGATATGCTTGATGGAATCATTCTCGCTGACACGATGAAGCAGATTACGGCAATACAAAATATTCTCGCGCAACAGCAGGAAACACCAACATCCGGCAACCACTTCGAGTTGGGCCATTTCTATGTCAGCATCAAGCAGTATGAAAAAGGGATTTCCTATTTATTGCCGTTTGTCGATAAATCTTCTTCGTCAGGCAACGCCTATTATTACCTGATGTCGTATTACTACATGGGTATCGCGCACGAAGGACTGGGCAATACGGCGAAAGCTATCGAATGCTACGACGAAGTGCTCAAGCATTGGGGGCATCCTGACGTTGAAATGCAAGAGATTGCCGATACGCGGACTCGTTTGGCGCGTCTTCGCGGCTGATAGCACATTTCTATTTCTTTCTTTTTCTTTCTGACACCTTCCTAAAACATATATATTCCGCGCTTACCTATGTGGCGTGGATTCAAAAACTACCTCCCCGATGTCGGACGTGATGTCTGGATTCTTGCTTTAGGGTGGTTTGTTTCGGCGATGGGGTTTGCCGCATCCATGCCCTTTATTTCGATTTATTTCAGTCAAACGTACGGCATGTCGATCGGTGCGATCGGATTGTATTTCGGTGCATTGGCAGTGATACGGGCGGGGTTTCAATTGCTGGGCGGTGAGTTTTCGGATCGTATTCAGCGCAAGTCACTACTGGTGCATGTTCAACTCTGGCGCGCGCTTTCATTCTTGGGCATGGCTGCGGTAGTCTACTGGAAGCTTGATTTGTTCACCGTTTCTATCATGCTTATCGCAAACTCAGTGCTCGGTTCGATTTTTCAGCCGGTAGCAAATGCAATGGTATCAGACTATCTGGCATCGAAGGAGCGGATGGAAGGGTATGCGCTTACTCGTTCAGCCGGTAACATGGGCTGGGCCGCAGGGCCGGCCTTGGGCGGGTTTTTGGCCTCGGATTCGTTCGGACTGCTGTTTGTAATTTCAGCCGTGCTCGCGTTTATCTCCGGTTTGGTTTTTCTCTTTTTCCTTCGCGCACCGAAACAGCAGACAGCGACCGATAAATTTACCTGGCGGGATTTGCTGGCGATCAAAGATGATCCATTGTTGGCGCGGCATTGCATACTGACACTTTTACTCTATCTTGTCGTTGCCCAGCTCATCGTGCCGTTTTCAGTCTATACGGTCCAGATGAACGGTTTGCCGGAGTATCAACTTGGATACCTGTATGCCGTGAACGGTTTAATGGTTGTGTTATTACAAATCCCAACAACGCGGCTCATGGCGGGCGCAAAACTGACGCAGCAGATTGCTATCGGCGCCTGTTTTTATGCGTTTGGGTATGCGATGGTCGGCTGGGTCGGCGGCTTTTTCAATCTGATGATTACCCTCATTATTATCACTGTCGGTGAAAATCTTATCTCACCACCATCGTTAACGCTGACTTCACGATTGGCTAAAGAAGGAAGAATGGGTCGGTATATGGGCATTTACGGATTCTTCCAGACCGCCGGGTGGTCATTCGGTCCCTTGTATGGCGGAACGATTTTAGAAAAATATCAATACGATCCGAAACTGGCATGGGGACTGATTGCCAGTTTGGCGATTGTCTCCGCGTTTGGCTACCTGTTATTTGCGAATCGATTATCGAAAACAGTGAACAGCAAACCGGCTACTTGATAATCATGAATTTGCCGATTTGCGTTCGCTCGGCTGATTGCACCACAAAGTAATACAATCCTGATACCGCCGTTTGATGGTTGCGGGTGATTAAGTCCCATTTGTTGTGTGATGACTGCGTATCGGTGGGGTCGGTGTTATGCTCAATCGTTTGCACAAGGTCACCGTCAAGCGAGTAGATGTAAATAGTGCAGTGATAGGGAAGGTTGGCGAAATGAATCGCGCGTACACGGTCGTCCGGCAATGCTTCATCCCCGCGTCCTTCGTACCCGCCGTTCCTGTAGCTTCCGTCGATACGATAGGGATTCGGGAAAACATAGGCATCCAGCGATTTACTTTCCACGCTGTCCGCTCCCGGCTGGGCATACTCAGAAATTACGTTGGATACCGGGTCACTTTCCAAAGCAGGCAGATCCGCTTGCGGTGAGCCGTAATCGAAAGTAGTGACAGCGATATAATAGGGAACTGTCGGCAGAATATCATCGATGACAAATTCGTACTCGTAAAACTTCGGAAGCGGGCGGCCATGTTCCGTTGTAACATCATCTGCGGTCCAGAGTGTCGAATCAGTTCCCGGGTTTGTAGCGGTGGGATATACTTTCCGAATACCGCCCGGCGTATTCAGCGACGATTGATTATAATCCTGCGGCGCGAAATAGTATGATTCAGGGCCGATCCGCAACGGATTGACTCTGGTATATAGTTTTGGGTCGAATTGCGGATCATTGTAGATGATGCGAAGGGAGTCAACCGTAAAGGGGATATCTTCAAGTACCCATTCCGGCTGCCCGTCACCGTTTATAATAAAGCGATATCGGTTGTAATCTTCCCGGTCATAAGAGGTAACAACTGCAAGATTGGCGATACGATCATCACGGCCGAAGTATACGCGGTATCCTTCGAAATCGATTTGACGTGAAAAGATATCCGGCGTGTTTTCCGAATAGAATCCGTTCCATCTGATAGCGAGTTTCCCTTCGGTGGGAATAATCTTAATCTGCGGGGATGGGGGTGGACCGGCGCCGCGGAAGTCGGGGATATTGTCCCCTTCATAAAAGAAGGTGTCGGCGGAGGTGTATTCATATACCGGCGTTATCGTTGTATCAGTGCCGACGATAACGGTATCGACGCGTACGACTACCGAGTCATTTACGCAGACGCGAAACTTCCCGGCATAGCCGTCCCCATCGGTGTCGACTCCGGGGTTGTCATAAATCCAGGCAGCCCATCGTGAGTTGAGCGCCAAATCAGAAAAGTTGAGTGCGTTGTAATACGTGCTTGGATTATTCGGATCAAAGAGATTCTGAAAGTCATTCGGATTCCGATGAAAATTCTGACCGCCTATCCAGGCAAATGAGATCGGCAGCTTTTCACCCGGGCTTATGGTAAAGGGACCGAATGAAAGCAAATAGCGGGTGTCCCAGCCGCTGGCGAATTCATCGGCGTCCGGCGAAGGGGGGAGCCAGCCGGAATTACTTTGATTGAGGGCGGAGAATAAAAGGTCATAATCGAATTCTTCTCTTCGCATTACGTAGTACTTGTTACGATCCCCCTCGGGCGTTCCCAAGCGGGCGCCAAAACTGCGAAACGGCTCTTCCGGAGTAGCTTGTTGTCGCGGGCCGAAATCGCGGGTAACATCACCGTAATTCGTAATCCACCAGTTGAAAGCATACTTTAACCCGGTCGATGGGGTTCGAATAATCCGCGTTGCCAGAACACCGCGGGCTGAACGTTCATCCCATGCGCCACCAGCCGGGTCTCCGTCATTATCTCCGTGATAAGCGATATTGACCGTATCAATGAAACCGCAGCCTTCCGGGGCGGGGTGGGTGCGATAAAAGCCGACGATATCATCATCCCAGCCTTCCGGGCCGTTGCGGCTGACATGCCAGGCGTCACCGTCGAGATAAATTCCTAAATAAACATTTTCGAGCGTTTTGACGCCTATGTTCTGTACCTGAAAATCAAACAGTACAAAATCATTTGCATAGGAATAACTCCAGGCCATCGAGCGCTGCATGATTTTTACGTTGAGCGGTTTATGCGGACGGGCGTCGGTATCATCGAAGGCGACTAATCCCGGGTCGGTCAGCGTATCGGTATATTCGCAGTACAAATCCTGTTCCGAATACGCATTGGGAGAATAGAAGGGACTGTTGATATCGATTGAATACCGTTGAAAGCTGCCGAACGGAGGTTCGTCCGGCCAGAGCTCCAGCGTTTGATAGAAATCCTCGTTGCCGCAGCTTACCAGCGTATCACGTCCGGAAATCGCGCCGATCCACATCGCGGAGACCCACAGAAAAACGATGTCGCTGTTTTTCGGGTAAACGCAGGATTGTACCTCCTGTCCCGTAACCAGATCTCGCTGAATTGAGCCCTGTGTGCCGAATGTTCCGTTGTTTGAGACTACTAACTGCAAATTACCACGGTCATGGATAGCGTATTCAATAACCGGCTGCGCCTGTGATGTCCGGGTTCTTGTAGTTTGCTTGCTCGTTAGTTTCGGATCGATCGCAGTGCGGGCATTTGTTGATGGAGTAAAAATGATGGCCGCTTCAAGCGAAACAAGAAGCGGCCATATGAACTTGACTGTTTGGTAACGCATCGGCGGAAAGCTACATGATAATCATAACTTTGCCAATTTGGGTTTTGCCGTCCGGTGCTTCGACTGTCCAGTAGTAGAGCCCCGAAACCACTAACTGGGTATTACGGGTAATCAGGCTCCATTGATCATGGGTAGCTGTCGGATCGGCCGGGTCTTTATCATGCTTGATTTCGTTAATCAAGTCTCCGTCCAACGAATAAATGCGAATCGTGCATTTCGGGGGGAGATTGGTAAAGTTAATCGCGCGAACGCGATCATCCGGACGGTCAGCATTGCCGCGTCCTTCAAAACCGGTACCGCGGTAGTCTGAATCGATACGATACGGATTCGGATATACATAGACCGGTAAATCCTTCGCCAAAACAGAGTCGGCCGGCGGCTGCGCATACGCTTCAATAGAACCAATCGATACAGAAGTCTCAAGCGACGGAAGTCCGGATACCGGTGAACCGAAATCGAACGCCGTTACATTGATGAACCAGGGCACCGTCGGCAGCATGTTGTCGATATCAGCATAGTATTCGAAATATTTGAACCGGCCGTCTTCCGTAAGCTCATCCGCCTGCGCGGAATCAGGGTTCAATGAAGAAGGGAACGGCTGATTCGGGAATGTTTTTCGGATATCCGTGTTTACGCCGGGAATCGCTACGTTGTAATCCTGTCTTTCGAAATAGAAAATAGAATCGCCGATTCGGAGGGGATTCACACGGTCGTACGTAAGCGGGTCGAAAGTGGAGTCAGAACAGGATGCCGCATACAAGCACCTGAGTGAATCTCTGGTGAACGGCGGATCCAAAAGCGCGTATTCGCCGACGACATCATCGAATATCCATTTGTTGTAGTCTTCTTTGTCGTAGGAAGCGATAACAAAGTAACTCGACGGACGCGCGTCACGCGCCATGTAAATACGATATCCTTCAAAGTCGTTGATTCGGGAGAAATTGTCGCGCGTTGTTTCGGAGCGATATCCGTTAAAGCGGATATGAAACTCTCCTTCGCTCGGTTCAACCCATATTTCCGGAGCCGGGGGTGGGGAGGCTCCCTTAAAATCCGGAACGCCGTCACCGGAGGTGAACACGGTGTCGGACCTGCTTGGCACCCAAACGCTGTCGGAAAGAGTGGACTCAAGCACACAGACAACAAACGGTCCCGCATAGCCGTCACCATCAGTATCGACACCCGGGTTGTCGTAAATCCAGGATGCCCAGCGGCCGTTGCTTCCTAAGTCGGCAAAGCTGAGATTTGAAAGATAGGTTCCTGGGTCACCACCCGTGCAGTTAGTCAGATTGTCCGGATCCTGATGAAAGTCCTGACCAGCGACATAGGCAAACGAGATCGGCAGTTTTGCGCCCGGTGTAATTTCGAACGGACCGAATGAAAGCAGGTAACGGGTATCCAGGCGACATGCCACGGACGGGTTTCCGGGGAGCCAAAGGGTATCCCCCTGTCCAACCACACCGGCGAATACCTGACTGTAATCGAACTCCTGATTTCTTAACTGATAATATTTGTTTTTGTCGCCGCGCGGTGTGCCTAAACCACCGGTTCCGAAATCACGGAAATCTTCCTGTAGTCTTCCTTTGTTCGGTCGTTCACGCGGTCCAAAATCGCTGGCCGGAGAGGTATTACTCACCCACCAGTTGAAGGAAACATCAAGATTCGTTGACGGTGTTCGCACAATACGAGTCGCGGTAACATCCGGTGTTCCGGCATTGCCTCCTTCACCGAAGTCGCCGTCGTTGTCGGCGATCCAAGCGAGGTTTACGGTATCTAGGTATTCGCATCCGCGAACAGAAGAAACCAGCGTTTCTACAAAGCCGCAAACGTCATCCTGTGCGCGGTCGTTATCGCCGCTCGCACCCACATCGGCATCGACGTAGATTCCCATATAGACATCGTTCAAGGTTTGCGTACCGATATTGGAAATCTGATAATCGAAAAGAATAAAATCTTCAGCATAACCGTACGACCAGGCGTATGAATTTTCGGTAACCTGTATATGGAGCGGTCGGTGCGGAACGCCGGTCGGATCAGGGTCGACGCCGACCGTGTTGGTATCGAAGTATACGCTGACAAAATCTTCTTCGGAAATAGCGCCAACATATTCTTCTTTGGACGGATCAATGATAGAGCGACGAATCATTTTGCCGAAGGGGTCTTCGTCCGGATAAAACTCGCCCGATACCGGTTCCCATCCGTCAGCACCGAGTGATACAAGCGTATCGCGTCCGACTACCGCGCCGATCCAAAATGCGCCGGCAAACAGATAATCGTTATTCGATCCTTTCGGATATTCGCATGAGGGGACTTCCTGACCGGTAAACACATCAACACCGGTGTAGGTGCTGAACCCGGTTCCGAACGTTCCACTGTTATTGACGCAGAGCGTAAGTTTGTTTACCCGGTGGGCGGCGCGTTCATGAATCGGAACTCCGGCAAGGCTGGCTGCCTGTCTTTGTTCTTTACTGTATTCCTGCGGTAATGAGCGGGCGGCAACGGGGACGCTTATCAATAATGACAGGGCAATAAGCGCTGCGAGCGATGTTGTTATCCGAGACTTCATATCTCCCAGTATCTCCTATGTTCCCTAATATCCCAGCCAAAGCCTGGCAAAGCGGGTATGTTCTCCGGCCAGTGTGAAAACGGTACGAAAGTTACCCTGCTCCGGCAAGCTCTTTTCTGCGAAAAGTTTACCCGGAATTCCGGTCATTCGAAAGAGAAGACGAATAGCGGTTACTGTTTGTTCAAGCGAATGTTACCGGCGCGCAATTTCTGCGAGAACTTTGCGAGTCGAATCGGTCAGGATTCGGTACCCGGCATCGTTCGGATCGATGTCATCAAAGGAGAGCTCTTCACGCAAAAAGCCATGCTCGTCTTGTAGTAACATATTGCAGTCGACAAGGGGAAAGGAGTGTGATTTGGCAAACTCTCGAATCCAGCTGTTGTAGGCTGATACGGAATCTCCCAACCGGTATCCTTCCAGATCATATTGCTTATCCCGAAAGGGAACGGTCGTCGTGAGAATGGGGGTAATGTTGTTCGCATGCGCCAGCGTGGCCAGTGATGCTAAATAATCTTCGATTTCTTGAACGGAAATTTCTGAACGAAAATTGTAAGAACTGATTTCAATAAAAACGGCAAACGGTTTGAGATCACTGACATCCGGCTTGAATCGCAAAACCAACCCGGCGGCTCGCTGTCCGAACACGCCCCGGTTAATCGCTTCATATTCCGGAGCAAAAAGCGAATCGACTTTCCAGCGCTCAATAACCTGTGTGCCTAAAAAGAGAACGCGATTCGGAATCGTCGTGTCGGAAATCAGTGTTCGGTTTTGCTCGGCATACACGGACCGCTGCGAAAACTCTTTCACAACGGTCGTGTATTTATCGAGAAAGAAATTGATATGATTCCGGTATTCCAATGCTTTCATGGCGACATAAAAGACTCCGAGATTCACCAGGAGCGAAAGCACTAAAATAAATTTCCAGAATTTAGTCATGCTGAAACGCGGTTACCCGATCGCTGCATTCAATCGTGATTCGACAGCCGGCCAGTTGACCACGTTCCACCATGCTTCCACGTAGTCGGCGCGCTTGTTCTGGTATTTCAAATAGTAGGCATGCTCCCAGACATCGATCCCTAAAATCGGCGTGGCGCCCCACTGCGCTATTTTCTGTTGGTTTTCAGCCTGAAGTATCACGAGCCGCTTATCCATCGGGCGATAATGCAGCAATGCCCAGCCGCTTCCTTCCACGCGAACGGCAGCCGCCGTGAACTGTTTTTTGAATGCGTCGAAAGAACCGAAGTCTTCAATAACTTTTTCGGCTATCACACCTGTCGGTTGTCCGCCTGCGTTCGGTGACATGATTGACCAAAAGAGGGAGTGGAGGTAATGGCCGCCGTAGTTAAATCCAACCTGACGTGACCAGTGCTGAATCAGATTAAAATCACCCGTTTCCCGCGCTTTTGCCAGCTCAGTTTCAGCGGTATTTAATGCGGTCACATAGGCCTGATGATGTTTGCTGTGGTGAATTTCCATCGTCTGAGCATCGATGTGCGGTTCCAGCGCGTTGTAGGCATACGGTAATTGGGGAAGTTCATGTTTGGTAATCGAGCCGATTCCTGTCGGTGCGGCTGGTGTCGTTTGTGCGAGTACCGTGTTCAGTCCGCCGACTATCCCTCCGGCCAATACTGCGCCGCCTGCTGTTTTCAAGAAATTTCTGCGTTCATTCATTCGTTACCTCCGGAATTTGTACTCCTTGTATGCAATCTGCCCGCTCCCGGTTCAGCAAGTCAACGAGAAACTTCAGGATAAGCATGCAAGAGCGTAGATTGACAGAGAAGAAAAGAGCCGGTATCTTTCCGGCTCAATGAAAAAACGGACATCATCCCAAGCGCGTGTTGCCATTATTATGGGGAGCAAATCGGATTGGGAAACAATGCGCAACGCAGCCGCAATACTCGATCAGTTCGGTGTGCGGTATGAAACGGAAATTACCTCTGCACACCGTACCCCGAAAAAAATGGCGACCTTTGCCGAGAAGGCAGAGGCCCGCGGTATACAGGTTATTATAGCCGGAGCGGGGGGGGCGGCGCATTTGCCGGGAATGACCGCATCGCATACGATTTTGCCGGTGCTCGGTGTTCCTGTACAAAGCAAAGCGCTGAAAGGGCTCGATTCACTCTTGTCCATCGCCCAGATGCCGAAAGGAATCCCGGTCGGAACACTGGCTATCGGCGAGCCGGGGGCGGCTAATGCCGGACTTTTGGCCGTATCGATTTTAGCCTTACAGGATAGTCAGTTACGAAAGAAACTTCATCAGTTTCGTGAAGCGCAAACCAAACGGGTTTTGAAAGACCGTCTCCCTTGATTCATACACTTTCTCCCGGCTCAACACTCGGTGTTTTAGGCAGCGGGCAGCTTGGCCGGATGTTCGCTCAGGCGGCAGTTCGGATGGGGTATCAAGTTCATTGCTATTCACCGGAAGCAAATTCACCGACTGGAGCAATCGCACAGCGGGAATTTGCCGGGTCGTATGACGATCTTGATGCTATTACAGCCTTCGCCAAAACTGTCCAAGTTATCACCTTTGAATTTGAAAATGTTTCTTCGTTAGCCGGAGAGACAGCCGCCAGATTTGTCCCGGTTTTTCCTGCGCCGAATGTGTTGCATGTCTGCCAGCATCGGATTCGGGAAAAAACATTTCTGCGCGATAATGGATTCCCTGTTCCCGAATTTACCATCGTTCGTTCATTAGCCGAACTCAATCAAGCCGCGCAGAAAATTGGTATTCCCGGTGTACTGAAAACAGCGGGGTTCGGGTATGACGGGAAAGGACAGGCTATTATCCGCAATCAATCGGAAATAGAAAGTGCATGGCAAAAGCTGAGTACATCTGAAGCGATTTATGAAGCCTTCGTCGAATTTGAAAAAGAAGTTTCGGTTGTTGGTGCGCGAAGTCAGCAAGGTGAATTTTCGCATTTTGGTGTGATCGAAAATAGCCACGCACACCATATTCTCGATATCTCATTCGCGCCCGCTGCCGTGTCATCGGAATTAGCAAAACAAGCGGTAGCAGTCGCAGAGGGGATACTGCGTACCCTTGATATCGTAGGTTTGCTCTGTGTTGAGATGTTCGTTACAAAAACCGGAAAAATCTTAGTAAATGAATTAGCGCCTCGTCCGCACAATTCCGGACATCTAACTATCGAAGCATGCGCCGCTAGTCAATTCGAGCAACAGGTGCGGATGATTTCCGGATTGCCGGTTGGAGATACAACTATTCGTCGTCCGGCGGCGATGGCGAATCTGCTTGGTGATATCTGGAGTAGCGGAGAGCCGAATTGGTCGGCAGTAACCGGGCAGTCTGATCTGTTTTTACATTTATATGGGAAAGCTGAAGCCCGTCCCGGTCGGAAAATGGGACACCTGACTGCCTTGGCCGATACGCCGGAAAAAGCGGTCGAAAACGTGCGCGCCGCCCGTTTGGCGCTTACAAAAAAATAGCTGGAAACTTTAGCGGACATTTAGCATTTCTATATGATATTACCAATGTCAGTACTTAGTTGAACGAATGAAAGGATAGTTGATATGCAATCGATGTATGATCGTGAACAGGTCAAATTCATGTGGCAGGAATTGGAGCAGGTGGGACTAAAACCGCTCTTCACGCCGCAGGAAGTTGATACGGTGATAAAAGAGGGGAAAGGAACAACGCTCGTAATGGTCAATTCCGTCTGCGGCTGTTCCGCCGGATACGCCCGTCCTGGTGTAGCCTTAGCATTACAGAACAAAGTTATTCCGGATAATCTGACCACGGTTTTTGCCGGAGTCGATATGGAAGCGACCCAGCGCGCCCGTGAACTGATGACCGATATGCCGCCATCATCACCCTCGGTTGCCCTTTTCAAAGATGGTGAATTGGTGTTTATGCTGCATCGCCGTCAGATCGAGGGAAGCAGCGCAGAGATGGTCGCGGAAGCATTAGTTGAAGCATTCAACGAACATTGCAGCAAAAGCGGGCCGTCGGTATCCAAAGAGGTTTTTATGAAAGTCTACGGCGAAGGCTGGGGCCCGGTCTGTGGTTCGCAGTTTGAACGGTAAGCTATATTTATGAGAAGCATTTTTCTTCTGATTAGTCTTATTGCTGTTGTAGTAGCCGGCTGCATCGAGCAGCGGGAAGTCGCCACCCGCAAAGAGCGGGAACATTTGGCGACGAATGTTCAGTCAGTCGCCACCGTTCAGGATTCCACGCCGTACACAATGATGACCTACTACATGGCCTTCCTGCGCAAAGGGCCGAAATGGACCCCGGATCCGACGCCGGAAGTCATGAAAATCCATGAAGCCCACATGGCGCATATCAACAAAATGGCGGAAGAAGGCTCGATCATTGTAGCCGGGCCGTTTGTCGGGCAAACCGGGGACAGCGCGCTGGCCGGTATGTTTCTGTTTAAAGTCGATTCAGAAGAAAAAGCGCGCGAACTGGCTAATGCCGACCCGGCAGTACAAGCTGGCCGGTTTTTTATTCAGATAGTTCCCTGGATGGGGCCGAGTACGTTACGATATTGAAAGTGATATGAAAAAATCTTGCGGCGAAACAAACAGCCGTGTAGATTTTCGTCCGACATACCCGGAGTAATCCGGCAAGGCAATGAAGCGACAGAAACAGTGAGGAAGACATGGGAAAGTCGAAAGACAAAGGTTCTCGCGAAAAGAAGAAACCGAAAAAAGAGAAAAAGTAGTTGGGTTAATCCCAAAGCGAAAACGCTCTGATCAAACGGAGCGTTTTTTTTTTATGGCGTTCCCTTTTGCGTCAGGGGTTTTCAGCGAGAACGGCGTAAAGTTCGTTTTCCAATCGTAGTAGTCTTCGTTTTCAATTCGTTTCAAAAATCCGACAATTTTATACGTAAACGGCGTCGCGATTACCTCCCACAATACTTTCAGTACGTAGTTGCCAAGCATCACGGAAATCACCTGTTCATTTGTCCAGATTCCCCAGAAAGCGACCGGATAAAAAATCGCGGAATCAACACCGGCGCCGACGATCGTTGAGCCGATCGTTCGCACAAACAGGAATCGTCCTTTGGTCAGCAGTTTCATCTTGGCCATCGCGTATGAATTCGCAAACTCTCCCACCCAATAGGCGAGCATTGAGGCCAATACGATTCGCGGCGTTGTTCCGAAAACAGATTGCAGCGCTTCCTGACCGGTCCACCCTTCTGCAGGCGGTAACGTGAGCACCACCCATGACATCAATGAAGCAAATCCCAGTGCGCCGAATCCTGCCCAGACAACTTTTCGCGCACGGGCATAGCCGTAGACTTCAGTGAGAATATCCCCAAACAGATAGCTGATTGGGAAAAACAGAATTCCCGCACCAAAACTGTGGCCGCCCCATGTCCATATTTTTGCGGGGCCGATTAAGTTCGAGCATAACAGCACCGTGCAAAACAGCGCCATGATCAGATCGTAGTACTTAAAGCCGTGTTTTCCGGTAGTCATGCGATATGCAACAGCTCAATTTTTCGGTGGTCTGGGTGGTGTAGGCGGAGGTGGCGGCGGATCCGGAGGAAATGGTGGTGCGGGTGGACGACCGGGTGGATCGGGCGGCTTCGGCGGCGATGGGGGATCACCCGGAATTTTCAATGCTAACCCAACTCTTTCTGGCGTTTGCATATATACAGAATGCGGTGCCGGGTAATTGATGTCAATACATAAAAGCGTATCGCATTCAACGTAACAAGGCGAGCATGGCCGACTTTGTTTCACCGACGGCAAAGTCCGCGGCAATTCTGCCATCATCTGCCTTTGTTGTTTTATCTGCATCATGATTGAGCAGTAACTGCACCATGTCGAGATCACCGTTTTGCACAGCGGAATGAAGTGGGGTGAAACCGCCCTGCTGCTGAACGTTTACATCGGCTTTTGCATTCACCAGTGCCTGCGCGATTTCATACTGTTTCCCCGCAACCGCGCTGTGAATCGGTCTGAGTTTTGTGCCGTTGGACGCAATGATGTTCACATCCGCGTTTTGACCTATCAAATAGATCGCAATTGTTTCCTGTCCAAAAAATGACGCTAAGTGCAACGCCGTAAACCCATCAGTTGAATAACTGGAAATGACTGTCGGGTTCTCACTTACTATCTTTCTCACTGTTTCGAAGTCGCCGAGGGCTGATGCCTCATGGAGTGAAAGGGGGGAGGAAGCCCCGACGAGCACTTGCACCATCTCCGGGCGGCGAAAATACAATGCGAACATGACCGGTCGGACGCCCATTTCATTCGTGTGCTGCATTTCTTCCGGAAATGCCGCAATGTGATCCCGCATGTCGGCGATATTCCCCGTTCGAATCAGTTCGAAAATTTTGCTTTCGGCCATGTTTATTGTTGACAGTTTTTGTGCCGTTTTTCTAACATAGGCCAGGCAGCCGTGATTTAGCAACAGGGAAGTGCAATCGAGTGACACGAAGAGTAGTGCCTCGGAAAAGGATATGGCGGCAGAAACTCGGCTTTACCGAAAGGTAAAGTCGTTATTGGTGTGTTCTATTATGTGATTGTCGGCGGGTAGGCTGTTTGACTATGTTTGGTCTGCTGAAAGAGGGACCAGCAGCCAAACCGAATATGCATACCCGCCTGACCAAAGAAACGCTTCCTGCGGCAATCCGGCATCTCAAGGCCGTTGATCCGGTGCTTGGCTCTATTATTGACCGGGTCGGCAAAATTGAAATCCATACAAAACCAAATACCGTCGACTCACTGGTCGGCATTATCGCCAATCAACAGTTATCCGGTACTGCCGCCGCTACTATTTTCAAACGGGTGCAGGCACTGAATAAGGGGAAAGCACTTACCGTCGCCGCATTACAGCGATTAACCGATGAACAGATTCGCGGGGCAGGGATGTCTTACGGCAAAATCCGTACTATCCGCGCGGTCTGTGATTCGATCACATGCCGAAAACTCAATCTGAAAAAGTTAGAGCTGCTTCCTGATGAAGAGGTCTTCGCCGCGATTACGAGCGTAAAGGGGAAAGGTCCCTGGAGCGCGCAGATGTATTTGATGTTCGTCCTGAACCGTCCGGATATTTTCTCTCCCGGCGACGGCGGTATTCAAAAAGCGCTTCGTGTCTTTTACAAAGCTAAAACCGAACGAAAGATTGCCACTATCACCGCCAAATGGCAACCATATCGCACAGTTGCGTGTTTGTATTTGTGGAGAGGGTTGGAGTAATCAGAGCGCTTATTTAGAACTTGACACTCATTCTATAGAATTTATATGTTTTAACTGCTATAACGCAGAAATTATCAAAGGGTGTTTTAATGAAGAAAAGTTGGCTTATCAATATAGTTGCTGTCTTTCTCCTGCTTTTAGTTATGGTAGTCATAGCTTGGGGATTAATTAAAATATTTGGGTGGCTAGATAAACTAGAAGCAAATATTCTTGGGCCTACTTTGGTTGGTTTTGTTACTGTAATCGGCTCCGTAATAACTGTAGTATGGGCAAAGCGATCAGAAAAGAAAAAAGATATTGAAATGCAACTTCGAATAAAACGGGCGGAGCTCTATGAAAGTTTTGTTCGTGATTGGTTTAGGTACCTTTCGCTCACCAATACGGGAAATGAAGAAGAGGCTAATGAAGTCTTAGCCAATGCAATTGGGAAATTTCCTTGGCAATTATTAACATGGGGTTCTGACGAAGTTTTGCAAAAGTTTGTTGCTTTCAGGGTTAACACTGCAAAGAAATTAGAGGAGAATCCTCAAGAAATGAGGCCTGTTCTTTTTCAGTTCGAAGAAATGCTGTTAGCGATGAGAATTGATTTGGGTTATAAGAAAACTAATCTTCCTCAAGGAATGCTGTTAGCACTTTTTATCAATGATATCGATCGAATAGTTGATGTTAATGTACTTCTCGGGAAACAAAGCAAAGCATCACATAATTAAGCAAAGAGGGGAAACTATGGAAAAGAAAATCTGTCAATTTAAGAATGTTGTGGTTTCTTTTGAATGGGAAAGAAAATTCGTCAGAGAGTTGGGTGGTCACGGCCAAATAGTTCAAAAAAATTTAAAAAAGGGTAGCTGTTCGCACTTTAATCAAGATTGCCTACAATATAATTGCTTGCTTGATCCTAACTCGGACATTGGAGCAGAGTATCCCTTTGAAAATTAATAGAACTATCTTATGTGTTTTAGCTAGGGTGTGGAATACACAGTATATTCAATCGAGACATATACTTTTTTCTTATGTAACTACATCTAAAGATTGATATAGTCTAACTATTTGTGCCCTCGGAACCTTTCTATTCGCTCTTAAGTACAATCAATAACAGGCGGTAAAAATCCTTAACACGGGAAGGACAGGTTCCGTATGTCTACTTTCTTGGAAATCTCGCTTATCCTTGCCTCATTGGCAATCGTCGTATTCGTCGGAATGTGTATCCCGTTCATATTGTTTGCAAAGAAGAAGATGGAACATTTCGCCGATGCTAACGACCAGTTGCAGACTAACATCAATCAATTAATTGGTGAAAGTCGTGAGATGATACGCCAAATCAGCCAGTTTACCGAGCGCGCAGATACCGAACTGAAAGAAGTCAGTCAGGTCGTTCACACTGTTCAGGAATGGGCGGATAAGGCAAACGGAGTTGTCGACGAGGTGAAGGGGTTTGTCGAACCGGTTGTTCAGAACTTTACCCGGTTTCGCGCAATACTGTCAGCGGTCAGTCAGATTTTTACCGCAAAGAAATTACCACAATCCTCTTAACAAGGAGACACTATGTCAGAAAATAACAGCTCCTCTATCGGCAGCTACGTAGTAGTAGCGGCAATTTCAGCGGCAGTCGGTGCAGGGATAGCGCTTCTGTACGCTCCGCACACCGGAAAGGTGACGCGAAAAATGCTCATACGCAAAGGTCGTGCGTTCAAAGATGCGGCCGAGGATACGTATGAAGATGCGATGGACTTTATCGAAGAAAAGAAGGCCGAATTTCAGAAGGCGATCGAATCACGCATCGATGACCTCAAAGAAGGCATGGCTAACACAACTGCTAAAGCCAAAAAAAGTGCATAAATACCGGCCCTAGTACTTCACGGTGGTAGCGATAAGCAAAACCCTGCCCTTATGCAGGGTTTTGTATTTTGATTGTGAATCGATAAAAGAAGTTTCATACATTGTATCTATGCGGTATTTCCACTCGACTATAGTGATCATGGTTATGGCCGGTTATCTATTGTCCGGCTGCGGCACCACGCATCACTACTTACCCTCTCGACCGTTAGCCAAAGATGAATGGATGCTTTCAATAAACTGGCATTACGATTTTAACGGCAGCACCGCCAGCCTCATCATGCCGGAGGCAACTACCTACGTCGGTGTGGGGAATGATATCAACCTCGGTTTCGGAGTGCAGGCCCCCTTTTTTGTATCCCATTTTTCTGCGGGGAAGTATCTGGAATCCGGCTCTAATGACTACTGGGTTCCGTACCTGCATTGCAATCAAGTTATGGGGATAAATGACAACCCGATGCTTGAGTTCGGGTATATGTATGCCGACAATCGCGGCGCGCTTTCGCAGAACACCAGCATCGGTTTCGCGTACGGGGACGGCAGATATTTGTTAACGGGACAATTGCCGACTGAAAAACAAGCCGGCAAAAAATGGGGAAGCACGTTTCGGGTGATTCCCGTTTTGAAATATCATGTGGCAGGTAAAGATATCGGCCTTTCGTACACTCATTATCACGGGAAATCGAAAGCACTGGTAGAGTCGTTTCAGGATAGCTTTACAGAATACAATGACACCATTCTTGTGCTTACGAAAAATGATATCAAGTCAGTGAGTTTTACAGAAGAACTGCATTATGAACGATACTTCAACCGTCTGTATGCAATTTACCTGCAAGACGGAAGAGTCTGTGAAATCGGAGAGCCTGCTCACCCATGCGGCGGGGTAATGCTTTCAAATGTTCCACTCCTCAATCCGGAATCCCGCTTCTTCGAGCAGAAGGGATATACCGACCTGACGATTCAAATTTTTCCTGATACTACGCTGAATGGCAGGGACAGCCAGTTTGTCGTGTATGGAGCGTGGATAGATACCGATGATCTTACTGCGCGACTACTGTCCGGTGACACTATCATCATTGAGCGATATCCGGTTGCAGCATTTGCCGATGTTCGGCGTTCTCCATTCACGGTCGATCACAGCGTTTCAGTGAGTTGGTTTCCTAAAGTCGAAAAATAGCAAAGGACTATCTACACACGACGTATTTGTTAGCTGCACTTCAATAATCTGCTTACTACTGTCTTCCCATTACCTGACCGAGGTTTTCGAGGTCCTTACGAGCACCCGGTTGTCCGAGATATCCATAGACCAGAACTAGTGAAAGGGTGTTGCCGGACAGGTCAGAACCGCCACCGGTACGGTATGAGACCATATTGTACCGTAATTGTATCCCCCAATAGACGCGGTCCCTTGAGGTAAAAATACGCTGCGTGAGACCGAAGTTTTTACTGAATGCGTTAACGCCATGCGGAGTTTCTGCGTCATCATCAGATCTGGGATCGTCGAATCCGTCATACCCAATCCCGAAAAATAATTCAGCGTCATACCTGCCATGTCGAATGATATTGTAAGTCATATTGCCGCCGACATACCCGCCTCCAAAACGTTTTGTTGTCCCGATGTTATCTCCATCTACAATAGTATACGGTTCTTTCGCGCTGCCGAATCTTCCGATAAAATTGATATCAAAGCCGAGGTGGTTTGTTTTTCCACCCACTTGAAAGCCGAACTCTATTTTGTTCCCCAGCGATTTGTTTGCCCCAAGCGGTGACCAAGCCCCACCTAACAATGAAAGATGGGGGCGCATGTTGTTCAACTTAGGTCGTAATTCAGCAACCTGTCTATTGTATTCCGCCTGGAGGCATGTACCAGGGAAATCTCCACGTGCAAGCCGTTTGTAAATATAATCGATATCGTCCAGATAGTAGCGACAGACTAAGTACCCAACAGTATTGCTGTCGGTTTTTGCCATTATAGATTCAGTCATATTGCGCATGAACGCGTTGTAGGTGGAATCGCTTACATACTCGGGGAAGCCATATCGTCCTGACCGGCGGGCGGGCGCGTACTCAGGAGTGACGAGAAAGAAAGGACGATACACCGGCTGTCTGGGAAGTATCTGGGCAAGAAACAATGAATCGCACCAGTCTTGCGTTATTTTGCCCTCTTCTACTTCCATGAGCAGTTTTATCTGTCTGAATGGGTACGCAACACAATTCTGTCTGATGTATTCGATGATCAGTAAAGCTGAGTCCCGTTTATTCTCGCTGTATAGTCGTGGAAGGATTACTTTCGCGTTCTTTTCAAAATCATAACAGTCGTTCATTCGTAGGGTTGTCAACAATTTGTATAACGAGTCATTCTTTTCATCCTGTCCCTGGGCAGAAACAGTGACTGATAAAAGAAGGCTGAGCATGATAGCTGTGACTTTTGATCTTGCGTTCATAATTCTCATCATTACTCTATCAATGTGCCTGTTGTTTAT
This sequence comes from uncultured Ignavibacteriales bacterium, assembly GCA_964464605.1. Lineage (GTDB taxonomy): Bacteria > Zixibacteria > MSB-5A5 > GN15 > FEB-12 > CAYXJN01. The sequence continues at coordinate 219,309 of CAYXJN010000006.1, forward strand.
TCAATTCTTCCATCGTCAAATTCGGGGCGGTGTACATGTCCGGCATCATGTCGAACATCTGTTTTGATGAGTCAGTCCAGAAATAATACCGTCTGCCATTGTAATCGCTCACCGGAGAGTCGACACCGGGATAAAACCGCTGACGGGTGACCGGATCAGTCAAAGCGCCGCAGTACTTGATCGGATTTTCATCAAAGCCCCGCAACGCCTCCTCATCGCTAAGATAGTACGTCTCCCAGTTAATTTTTCGTTGATGCGCAGAATCCAGAACAGCCATTTGTCCCTGGTTAACCGGACACATGAAACTCAGGTTATGGTTCGTAATGTGGGGAAGAGGGTCTTGCACGAAGACCTTCAGGCATGGCGTTCAACAGAAACCAACCGGCCGCCCGTTCACATATATAGGGGGCATTTTCCGGTTCAGTTTTGCCATACGGACCATACAACGGTCGTTCATCGAGGTCTGCCCATCGGCAAATATCAGCCGGGGGAACTCGGAAGAATCGGCGTATGCGACCGTGCCGGTATCTTTGACTAAGGCCGCCTTTTGCTCGGAGCAGTTGATAGATAAAACGGCCAATGCGATAACGCCTGCTGTGCCCAGAAACCGAACCACGACCCTTTTCATTTTGCTTCTTTCTCTCAGAGTCAATTTCTGACTTTTACCCCAGATATAAGGAAGAGTTTCAAGGATTTACCGGAAAGTTTCAAAAAAGCCGGTTGACACCCGTTTTTCGCATACTATGTTTTCCCTAAGCGCTGCTACTGGACCCATTTCCCTTCACTGCCTTTGGTTACGTTCAACCCATAGTGAACGCAACATCAACGCTCACCCGGTAGCAGCGCTTTTTTCATTTCTTTTTATCACCAATAACTTTTTATTTGGGCTGGTTCAGGCATCATCTTCGACTTGCCCCATTGTCTGTCTGGCCGATTAGCTTGAGAGAAATTAAGTAGTATATAAAATGACAACGCAGGAGTCTGTTCATGAAATTCAGGATGACGGTATCGGCCGTTTTCGCGGCGATCAGCTTTACATTTGCGGCAATGGTATCTGCTGAAACGCCGACCGATATTGAAAAATTCTTCACGAGTTCAAACTACGCCGACTTCACCGGAGCGTACACGTTTTCCGGAATAAATGCTGACAGTACAACGTATAGCGCCACCGCGAAACTTTCGAAATGGAATAGTTTCACAACCCAGCGCGGGAAAATGATTCAGACATTTAAGGCGGAACTCGACTACGGCAGCGGAAAATCAAACGGCGTTGCAGTTTTCGACGGCAAACGGCTGTATTATGCGGTTGGCAAAGGGGGGAATCAGAATTTCTACCTTGCGCTATTGAGCCGTTTAGTGTTAGACGACGTCGCGCTGGCCAGCATAATGCAATTCGAAAAAATGGAATGGGAACTTCTTGGCAGCGGCAAAGTTGCCCAATGGAAAGGCAAATCCCCCTGGTATGGTTACTTTGGCGCGCAAAAGCCGGTTGATGCCTTCGGGTACTATTTCCGCATGAAGGATGGTGAATGGGGGGAATGCCGTTTCAGGGAAACCGGGTTTCCAAGTGTCGAGGATACCGGCTCATATCAGCTCCTTGAACTCAAGAAAAACGGAGAACATGATGACAAGCGGGATTCGTATCGAAGAAACTATGATGAATCCGGCGGTATTGTTTTAAAAACCCTCGGAGAAAATATTAATCTCATCATGATGGATTATGATGATGATATTAAAGGCTATAGGGAAGATTATTGGGGAACGGGACTGTTCGTTGCCGATCCGGCGGTCGGCGATAGTTTGTTGATGTGCATGGTGGGCGGTCCGGATATAACGAGCTTTGGCTGGCTTGAAATCGTGGACGGTAATTTGACGGGGATATCGACATGGGTAGGCGGCGATGTCCGCTGCACCGAAACCTGGGTAGTCCCCGACGAAGTAAAACAAAAGAATCCGGGGTTGTTTAAGTAGGGTGAGCCTATGTTAGATATTTCCGGCAAGACGATGGTCGGTGTTTTGGCGATGGGCGGTGGCGACTACCAAAGAAGCGAGGAATGGGTAGTGCCCGATGATGTTCTCGCAAAGAACCCGGCGTGGTTTAAGTAGGGAACTAATCGCTTATGGGAAACAAAATTTCTAAAGCAGTATACTTACCATCTTTGTTGAAAGTTGTCGCTATTTGCACTCTTTTGTGCACTATATCTGAATCTGTGCAGGCAGCATGTAGTCTTATGTTTGCTAACGATAGTGCAATAGTCGTAGGTGTCGCGGCACACACTGATTCACCATATCCTGCCCTTATACAGTTTGGCAGTCACTGCGTTGTGACTGTTAATGCAAACGGCATGGACTTTCCGTTGCAAGGAGCGAGCATTCCAACCCAGTTTATTTTCGGTGAAGAAATGCATCTGCAGATCGTTGGTAAGATGCTGAACAAGTTTAAGCAAGGCTTGAATATTAATGACACCTCGTTTATATCAATGTCCCTAATTGCCCATGGGATTGATTCTTTGCTTGATGTTGCCTATAAAAATTACAAGAATCCGTTACCCGAACTCGGATTTATTGATATTAAGGTCTATGGCTATCCAAAACCCGACGGCAAGTTAGAGAATAGAGCAGCTTACTTCTTGAGAAGGCTCATCGGCATGCAAATGGATAGCGATGCTCATTTAATCGATTCGTCTTTTGGATATTTTGCAGAAGCGAGCGGCGGAAATATAGAGCCATATCAGCGAATGATGCGGGGATATGATTCACGGCTGTCATTTGCAGAATGTTTTAAACAAACCAGCCCAAATCTAGGAATGCAGAGCTTAGATTTGAATGATACTAGCAGGATAAACATTCGCGAATTCAATTACTCATTACGGAATGATCTTATGACAGAGGATGTAATGGCTGACTTCGTAGGGTCGGCACTTCGTTTGTCTAGTATTATCAACTGCTATGATTATGAGGTTATGGACACAAATAAAGTAACTATCAATATAGCAGTGCTTAAACCTTCAGGCGTTCGCTGGATAAAAAGGGACGAGCATTAGTCACTTTAAGCCATCTTGTCAAACCCGCATAATTTCCGTATCTTCCCTAATGGCCTTTAGAAGGCCATTTTTTGTTAGAGCAAAACCATGAAAGTACTCTCAGTCGCCCGTAAATGTATGCAATAAAAAAGGCAGCTGCATCAACAACTGCCTTATGATAACTGCAATCTGGTTTTTACTTTATTGACACGCTGATTTTTGTTTCCAGTTTCTTAGCTTTAGAATCAAGCGGCACTATGGCCAATGCAAGATTGTTTAATCCGCCAAATTGGTTTAGAACCGACACCGGAACTGAAATCACTGCATCGCCGTTACTGTTTGCCTCTGATTGTGCGATGCCAGTTAGAGTGTTTAGATCAGTAAGTAGGGCTATGTATCCCTTCAGCTTTTCTATATTGATTTGGAGTAAGCAGAGTTTTGAGTAATCCTCAGAACAGGATGGACATCCGTTTTTTCCAAAAAGATCACACGGGTTGGGAATAATAAGTGGTTCACCAGTCAATCTGATCCTGTTACCGATTAAAGAATCACTATGTAGTTTTAAAGAGCGGCAGATAATAGGAAATGCTTTGCAGAGGTCAATTTTTCTTGGGTTCCAATTGTCATCTTCTGGCAAAGAGTTTGGATGGCAGCTTTCATAATATGCTACAACCAAATACGATTTTGCCGGATCTTTCAATTCAACTTTATTAGGCGGGCTTGGCAGCATTGGCGGGATTGAAAAGTTGGCTGCCTCGCAAGGACATTTTTTTGTCAAGTCTATCACTGAAAAGCCCAAGAAACATGAGCTATTCGTCAGCACGTTTCCATCGATAGAGGACGAAAGATAAAGTACACCCTGTGCAACACCTGGATCAAATTTTAGTTCGCAAGGTTGATTCGGATCGGTATGTAAGCCAACAAGCGTTGCCGGATCAAACAAGGTATTTTGGCAGTCAAAGGTCGTGACGTGACTGTTTACGTTTACAGCTACAACTTGGACAATAGGTGCTGAACCCGGATGTGGCCGGGCATAATAAAGAGCCTCCTGCAAAGGACCGTAAAAGGTGTTGACTTGGAGGGGGAGCCAGCGATAGAAGCAGGCTTCACCTCTTCCGTTATCGCAGCAAAATCCTGCCCGCGTTGGTGCAATCCATTCACCATTTACAAACGGTATTTGAACATGTAGTTCTCCACATGGATGATTGAGGAGTTGGTTCGGCGCGTTTATGCAATTCCAAGGATGAAACTGACCCATGGCGGATGAATAAACTGCAACGACCGTTATAAAAGCAGCCTTCCACAGCATTCGCATACTACCTCCCTTTGTTTTGAAATAATGATTTTCTGCCGCAGTACATATGCGGCATTCCGTTTGCCTCTGTCAAGGATAATCTACTAAGTAACTGGACGACGGGATAAAAATGGTGTATATTACGTACTTGCCAAAATTATGCTTTAAGGGCATAAGTTGTAATGGCACATTAACCTATGAAAGTACTCTCAGTCGCCCCAGAATCGCCCTTGTTCGGCTATGTCCGTCCGGGATACTCCGTTGTTTCTGTCAACGGCAGTCCGGTGGAGGATACTATCGACTTTCGCTTCAAAATCAGCGAAGAGCGGATAGCCATACGTTTCGCCGACACCAAAGGGACACCGATCGACTTCGATTTCGATGAAGTCACGGCAACCGATTTAGGGATTACCCTCGATGACAGCCGAATCCGGGTCTGCAAAAACGACTGTATTTTCTGTTTTATCGATCAACAGCCAAGCGGGATGCGCAGTAACCTGTATATCCGCGACGAAGATTATCGTTTATCATTTACTCACGGCAATTTCATAACGCTTTCCAACACAACCGATGCCGATATTGAACGGATCGTAACTCAGCGCTTGTCGCCCCTGTATGTTTCAGTTCATGCAACTGATGATACCCTACGTCGATGCATGCTGCGTAATGAAAAACTTGCACCGATAGTCCCGCGCCTGAAATATCTCGGTGAAAATGGAATCACGATTCACAGCCAGGTGGTTCTGTGCCCCGGTATCAATGATGGCCCGCAATTGGAACGGACAGTATCTGATTTGGTGAATCTTTATCCGGCGGTGGAGACCCTTGCGGTTGTGCCGGTCGGCTTGACCAAACATCGCGCCAACTTGCCGAAGCTACGCACCTACACCAGAGATGAAGCCCGTGCGGCGATAGATCATATCGAACAGCAACAGAAAGTATTCTTAAAAGAACTAGGTACACGGTTTGTCTGGCCAGCGGATGAATTTTATGTCATTGCCGAGCGCGACTTCCCGGCGTTGAAAGAGTACGAAACATTGTCGCAATTCGAGAATGGTATCGGTATGGCGCGGGATTTGATTGCGTCATTTAATCGTCGTAAAAGCAAACTCAAAGGGATCAAATCGAAAAAGCGGGTGCTCATGTTCACGGCAGCATCGGCGTATCCGTTTTTGTCTAAGGACATTATGCCGTATATCACCGATACGCTCGATTTGCAGGCGGAGTTGGTTTGCGTTCCCAATAGATTTTGGGGGGAATCAACGACGGTTTCCGGTTTGTTAACCGGACAAGATATGCTCCGTGAAGCACGCAAACGAGTGAATGATTTTGATCTGTTGGTGCTGCCGCCGAATTGTATTAACAATGATAATCTGTTTTTGGATAATCTCACCCTTTCACAATTTGAAACTGCCTTAGGCAAACCAGTACTGATTGGTCAGTACAATTTCGCCGCGACTGTCAGAGAATCCTTTTCATGAGCCTGCCCGTTGTTGCCATCGTTGGCCAGCCCAACGTCGGCAAATCATCCTTGTTCAATCGTTTTTTGCGTAAGCCGCTCGCGGTTGTTTCGCCGGAACCGGGGGTAACCCGCGACCGGAACTATGCCGAGTGCGAATGGAACGGACGACGATTTTACTTGGTCGATACCGGCGGAATCGTTCCGGTAAAACCGGATGAAATGGAAAAGCTGATAACCGTTCAATCCGAATTTGCCATCGAAGAAGCGGATTTAGTTTTGTTTGTCGTCGATAGCCAGCTTGGTGTAGATACTATCGACAAGCGACTCGCCCGTGAACTGCAGGCATTCGGTAAACCTTGTATTCTTGTCGCCAATAAAGCAGACACCGAAGTCGGGGATTTGAATACGCACGAGGCATTACGGCTCGGTATGGGAGAGGCGATGGCGGTTTCCGCAACCGGTGGACGGAATATCGGTGACCTGCTCGATTTGATAATCGAAAAACTTCCGCCGAAACAGCCCGATGAAGATGATGGTGAATCGACTATCCGTGTGGCATTGGTAGGAAGGCCGAATGTCGGGAAATCATCGTTCATCAACAAATTGCTCAATGAAAATCGGCTGATAGTATCGCCGATTGCCGGAACCACCCGTGATGCTGTCGATACACCGTTTGAAATTGAGAGACAAAAATTTGTTCTGATCGATACTGCCGGTTTGCGCAGGCGATACCGGGTCAGCGAGAGTATAGAGTTTTACACTACTCTGCGTACCGAACGGGCGATTGAAAACTGTGATGTCGCGATTGTTTTGATCGATGCCGTCGATGGATTAACAACCCAGGATCAGCGCGTGTTGGATGATGTTCTCAAAAAACGTCGCGGCGCAGTTTTAGCGGTTAACAAATGGGATTTGGTGGAAAAGGACGGCAAAACGGCGCAGGAGTTTACCAAAGCAATCGAGGGAATTTTAGCAAAGTATGCGTACCTGCCCATCATCTATGTATCGGCAAAATCGGGGCAGCGCATTAGCAAAACGCTGACACTCGTGAAAGAAGTTGCCGAACAAACCAAACGGCGTATTTCGACCTCGGAAATGAACCAATTTTTGGGGAAAGTCGTAGCGCGAAAACATCCTCCGGCGGTAGGGGGAAAACATATCAAATTTACCTACATGACCCAATCTGAAACGAACCCGCCGACGTTTATCATTTTCGCAAACCATCCGGAGTTTATCGATAAAAGTTACGTTAGCTATTTACAGAACCAGATCCGTGAAGTTTTCGGCTTTGCGGGGGTTCCGTTCCGCTTGAAATTCAGAAAAAAATAGTCGGATTTACAACTGTTCAAATGCTGGACAGCGAAAGCGGGGAAACCAGCTAACGCTTTATGGCGCCGTGTCGATATTTGCACTATGCAAGCTCGACAGAACTTAGAACGATTGTATGAGCTTGAGGGGAAGCTCGCTGCAAAGAAAGCTGAATTGCGTGATCTCGCCACGATGGGGGCGGTGATTACCTCCATTCAGGAGGTTAACTCAATCCTTTCCGTCGTCATGGATATGGCGGTACCGATGGTTGGCGCCGAAGTCGGCGCTATTCTTTTGCAGGAATCAGGCGACTTAAAGCCGAAAGTTAGCTGGGGGATCAGCGATGAACTGGTTCGTTCGCTGGTGCTGCACGAGGGAATCGATCTCCCAACTTTCTGTTTTAACAACCGTGAAGCAGTAATCCTGAACAATATCAATCTCCGCAACAATCGCGGAATAGTCATCCATTCCTGCATCTGCCTGCCGATTCAGACATCGAAAAAAGTATTCGGTGCCGTGTTGATGATCAACAAAACCGACGGCGGTGGCTTTACCGAGGAGAACGAAGAAGAGCTGGAAATGCTCTTGAACTTCGTTGCCGTGGCTATCGACAACTCCAATCTCATTCGGGAAAAACTCGAAACGCAGAAAATGGAGCAGGAGATGATTATCGCCCGGCAGATTCAGGAGACGATTCTCCCGCAATCCATCGAGCGTATTCAGGGCGTTGATTTAGGCGTGCTCTTTTTCCCGGCGCGTGAAGTCGGTGGAGATTTTTACGATATCGTACCGATTTCCGATTCCCGGTTTATCGTGGCGGTCGGCGATGTTTCCAATAAAGGTGTTCCGGCAGCGCTCATCGTGTCGGCAATCGTCGGCATCATGAAAACGATTATCCAGATGAACCCTGAAATATCGATGTCTGAGTTGGCGACTCGCTTGAATGTTTTGCTCTCCCGCGAAATTATCAAAGACAGGGATATGTTTGTCACGCTTTTCCTGGGTGACTTTGATTTAAAGGCCAAAAAACTTTCGTATTGTAATGCGGGTCATCTGCCGGGACTCTTTTGGGATAACAAACAAAAAGAGGTTTGTCATCTCGGCACCTGCGGTCCGATTATCGGCCAGTTCGACGAAGCGAAATTCAAATTGGGTGAACACCCGATTGCCGTCGGTGACAAGCTGCTTATCTACACGGATGGTCTCACCGAAGCGGTGGATATTAATAACCGGATGTTCGGTCAGGAACGGTTGGAACAGGTGTACAGTTCAGAGCTCGGATTATCTCCTCAGGCTTTCTGTCAGAAAGTTCGGGAATGGGTTGATAGATTTACGGTCGGCACTTCTACGGAAGAGCAGGACGACTTTACCATACTGCAAGTGAAAGTGAACCAATTATGAAAAGGGCAGAGTTTGTCTATCCGTCTGTGGGGGCTTCCGAAGACCGGATGTTTGCAGATCTGACCGGCTTTCTGGATGAAGCATCAGTCGCAACCGAATTCCGCCATTCCATCATGCTTTCGATATCCGAAGCGTTTTCCAATGCTTTGGTGCACGGAAACCAATGCCGTCCGGAAAAGCAGGTGACTATTCGCCTGTCATTCGACGCCAATGTGTTCTATGCGGAAATCGAAGATGAAGGAAAGGGCGGGTTGGACAGACTTCGTTCGCGCAAAGCGCCGCATCTGCTGGCGGAAAGCGGCCGCGGGATCGATTTCATTCAGCGGTATGCATCGGACGTCAATTTTGGTGAAACCGAACAGGGCGGATTGAAAGTCATGATTCGGTTCTCGTTGCAAGAAAAAAATATAGTGAACTCATAGACTTGTCTTGGAGGAAGTAATGCAGATTACACAGAAAACAGAAGGAAACGTCGTCGTCCTTTATTTGAGCGGACGGCTTGACCTGGCCAGCGGAACCGAATTGAAAAACGAAGTTAAGAAAGTGTTCGATTCCGGCAAAAACTGCGTCCATCTGAACATGAGCAAAATCGAGTTTATCAACAGCTCCGGCTTAGGCGCGCTGGTGTCGGTGATGAAAGAAACCCGTCTTCGCAAAGGACGTTTGACCCTTTCGAATCTGGCCAACTACGTTCAGGAAATTTTCGAAATTACCCAGCTTTCGCACATTTTTGAAATCTTTCCGACACAGGAAGATGCGTTGGCTTCATTCAGCTTTACGATGGCCTAAGCTGCCCAACGAGAGGGAAGAGGGAATAGTACGTGACACCGGCCGTTGAAAATATTGTCTCACTGCTTTCGCAAATGCAGTCGCCGGACTTTTTCGCCCGCGAGGAGGCGGTGCGTCGTCTGGGGAACTGCAGCGGTGATGAAGCAGTCACCGCGTTGGTATTTGCGCTTGAAGACCCGGACCCGGGAATTCGAGAGCTTGCCGCCGATTTGCTGGTGAAGGCAAATACACCGACTGCTGTCACGCAGTTGATTCGCTGTTTGAATCATGAAGATATCGGCGCGAGGAATTTGGCGGCTGAAACGCTGCTAAAAATCGGCAAGGATGCCGTCCCCGCGTTGGTGCAGGCGATAGCTTCATCGAAGGACAGCGGTGTGTTAAAGTTTATCGCCGAGATTTTGGGGAAAATCGGCGATGAGCGCGCAGTTGACGGTTTATGTGAACTGTTGTGGGATGAGCATATCAATGTCGTCTGCGCTTCTGCTGAAGCGCTTGGCAGCTTGCGTTCATCGCGAGCAATTCAGGCATTGGTAGCGGCCTATGATAAAATCGAAGATGTTCGTCCTGTCGCGGCAGAAGCACTCGGAAAAATTGGGGATTCATCGTCATTATCCTATTTATCAACTTGGATTTCCAATGATGACCCGATGATTCAATACGCTTGTATCGATGCCATCGGTCATATCGGTGACCGCTCGTCGGTTGTCACGCTTTCGGAGCTGCTGCGTCATGCCAATCGCTCAATTGCCGAGGCTGCGCTTAAAGCTATTATTCATATTGCCGCAGTGAATAGAGGACGGGTAAATCTCCAGTTTGATCTGGAAGATTTTACCGACATGCTCTTTGATGGTATCCGCCAGCACAATGCGGAAATTACTGACTTCACGTTTCGCTGGCTGAATCATGAACATGACACGCGCATTATCACGAAATTCGTGAACGTGCTGAATGTTGTGAGTGAGCAGGATGTACTTCGGGTCAGCGATATTCTTACCCATTCACCGCAAGTCTCAGCGCAGGTGGTAATGGAGCATTTGGAACATGCCAACACTGCGACCAAACTTCGGTATCTGGATGTCCTGAAAGGAATCGTGGACACAGATTCAGCGCGTCAGTTAATGAGCTATGCTGCTGACCCGGAACCGGATGTTCGTCAAAAAATAGCACATGTTTTAGGCTTTTCGGGGTATATCGGCGCCGTTGCTACATTAAAGGGGTTAGCAGGGGACTCGGTCGACCATGTCCGTTCGGCTGCATTTGCGGCTCTGGGCTGGTTATCCGATGAGAATGAAATAGATTTTCTGTTCACCGGTCTTGATGACCGAATGGCTGATGTACGTGAAGCGGCAGTAGGGGCGTTAGTCATGATTGGCAGTCAATCAGTGATCGCACGCTTTACGGCCGACTTACAGCATCTTTCCACCGATCGCCAGCGCCTTGCCGTGTGGGGACTGGGGTTGATTGGTGATATGGAGGCTGTCGAGCCGCTTACGCGCGCGGCTGGGCATCATGATGCGGTAGTAAGAAAATTAGCCATTGAAGCGCTCTCGCGAATTCAGGTGCCCACGCGAATGGATGTTTTCCGTTTGGCGCTGAGTGATGAAAACGCTGCCGTGAGGAAGGCGGCAGTGTCCGGTGTTGTGGCGTTATGCGGCAATAGGTCTGCCAGCGACATTCGCCCGTTGTTAACTGATGCTGATATGTGGGTGCGATACCACGTGATTACGGCGTTCGGAGAGTTCCGCGATGCCGCGCATGGCGGGTATATCGCCCCGTTTCTTGATGATGTCCATGATGTCATCAGGATCGCTGCGATTAAAGCAGTTGCTATGATGAAAAGTACTGATCTGACGCCGCGCCTCAAAGCGATGCGTGTCGATCGAAATCCTGATGTTGCCGAAGCGGCACTCAACGCCGTTGCGGCACTTGAAAGGGGTTTGTAATGTCCAAGCCTTCGATACTTGTAGTTGATGATGAACTCTTGATACGGGACTTGCTCTACGACTTCTTTGCCGGACAGGGATGGCAGATCGCTGTTGCTGAAAATGGGGATAAAGCGATAGATATTCTCAACTCCCGCGATATCAATCTGTTATTGACCGATATTCGCATGCCGGAAATGGACGGGTTGGCCTTGACCGCGTATACACGAGAACATTTTCCGGAAATTCCGGTGGTTATTATGACCGGGTTTCCCTCTGTCGACTCTGCCGTTACCGCACTGCGCAGTAAAGTGGCGGATTACGTTATAAAACCGTTTAACATTAACCAGCTGTACAAAACGGTGGAAGCCAGTGTTCGCAAAAAGGAAACTGAGTAAGTAGTATATGAACCTGATAGTGGCATATAGCAGAAACACGAAGGAGGAACTCGCATGAGAAACCTTGTGCATGCCTATTCCCGTGATCTGGATATGCCGATTGAGGATTTCATTGCCTTCCGCGACTTCATTTTGGAAAAAAGCGGAATCTACTTTGCGGAAAACAAAATGTATCTGCTCACCGAGCGGTTAAGCCGCAGGATGGTTGAGTTGGGCATCACCTCATTCCGCGACTATTTCTATTTAGTGAAGTATGATGTCTCTCAGGCTGAGCTTCACACGCTTATGAACCTGATTACGACGCAGGAAACCAGTTTCCTGCGTAACGAACCGCACTGGCAGGCATTGGTGGAAGAGGTCGTGCCGGCAATCTGCGAACGGAAACTTGAAGAACGATCTGCTAAGACGCTTCGCTTCTGGTCAGCCGGTTGTTCGACCGGGGAAGAGCCGTATACATTGGCGATGATGCTGCGGGAACATCTTCCGAACTTCGCTGATTGGTCAATTGAGATATTGGCGAACGATATCTCGGAAGAAGCGCTCCGCAAAGCCCGCCAGGGGGAATACAGCGGCGCAACATTACGGAAAGTTACGCCCGATTTATTAAACAAGTACTTTGTACAAAAAGACCGTGTGCTGCAGGTTGTTCCGGAAATTCGCTCGATGGTAAAGTTCGCGCATTTCAACTTAAACGAACCGCAGCGGGTACCGTTTACCGAGCGTTTCGATGTCATTTTCTGCCGCAACGTGATGATTTATTTTGCCGAACCAGTCAAGCGGACGCTGATTCGTAATTTTTATAATTCACTGAGACCGGGCGGGTACTTCTTTATCGGCCATGCGGAAACACTGCATGGATTGTCAAAAGCATTCAAACTGGTCTACTTCCGCAATGCCTTAGTCTATCAAAAAGAGGTAGTCGGCAGCGGAATAGCGACAACGACACAGGCTAACCACGAAATACCTGCGGTAGCGAAACCGGGTAAACAATAACGGGGTTGTTTTTATATGAATAGCGCCCAAACAATTTTTATTGTAGACGATTCACCGAGTGTAGTGAAATTCGTCTCATTCTCTCTGCGTAACAGCGGGTTCAACGTGGTCTCGGCGTGTGACGGTATGGAGGCGATTGAAAAGTTGTCGCTGCTTTCAAGCAAAATCGATTTGCTCATTACTGATTTGAACATGCCGAATCTGGACGGGTATAGTTTGATCACGACGTTACGCCAAAGTGAAAAATACAGACAACTTCCGATTATCGTGCTTTCCTCTGAAGATCGTCTTGAAGAACGGGAACGGGGAATAGCTGTTGGAGCGAGCGCCTTTATCGTGAAGCCGTTTAAGTCATCGATATTGCTCAACGAAGTCAGTAAATTTTTAAATTAGGACAGAAAAGGGAGTAGGGGATGTTACCACTCAAAATTCTGGCAGTCGATGATAGCCCGACCATGCGTCGGATTATCGTCAATACGCTCAAACGAGCCGGATTCGAGGATGTCATCGAAGCGGAAGACGGCAAATACGCACTTGCGAAACTCAAAGTCGAACGGATCAATTTTATCATCACCGATTGGAATATGCCGGAGATGGATGGGTTATCATTGGTTACTGCTATCCGTCAAATTCCGGAGTACAAAGACCTGCCGATTCTGATGATTACGACTCGCTCGGCGCAGGATGATATCGTTCAGGCACTGAAAGCGGGAGTGAACAACTACATCGTTAAGCCGTTCACACCGGAAACACTCAAGCAGAAAATGGATCAGATTTTAGCTGTTTGATACGCAGTTAAAGGCATGTCGATGTCCGAGAACGAATCACCGCAGGAAAATACGGACGCTGAAGTCCAAAGCATGACCGGTGCTATCATTCAGATGATTGAGCGGTTTCGCAGCTTGCAGGCGCCGATTGTGGAAACACATCAGGCGGTACCTAAGGCGACTAAACAGCTTGATAAAATCAGCGAACAAACCCTTGCTGCCGCCAATAAAGTACTGGACACCGTCGAGCACATTACGCAAAAACAACAGGCAATTATCGACGGACTCAAGCAACTAAAAGCAGGAATGCCGGCGGATACACAGATAGCACAGGCACGTATCGACACTTTGATTGACCAAAGCAACGCGATTATCAACGAAACCTATTCCATTATCACCGCGCTGCAATTTCAAGATATTATCACCCAGCAAATCAACTATGCCGCTGCTATGCTCGAAGAATTCCAGCAGAAGCTGGAAAAAATGACGATGGTTATGCAGGAAGCTGACAGTGAATTTATGGCCGGCAAAAAGCGGACGTATGACCCACACGCCGATCTGTTTAAAAAAGTGACTGATCAGGCAGAGGTTGATTCCATTTTTCGTAACAAACAATAGTCGGAGCAATCGTGAGCGGTGAACTTGAACTGGACGACATGCGGGAGATCATGGCCGATTTCCTCGTCGAAGCGCAGGAACTGGTCCAGTCGCTTGATACGAATCTCAACCGTCTTGAATCCAATCCTCACGATCAGGAACTGTTAAATCAAATATTCCGCGCAGCCCATACCATTAAAGGGGTTGCCAGTTTTCTCAATTTTGAAAAAGTCACATCGCTTATACACGGCCTGGAAGAAGTACTCAACCGACTGCGCAAGAGAGACCTGGTTGTCACACCCGGCAGCATTGACGTTTTATTCCGTGCTTTGGATTTGCTGAAGCTGCTTTTGGATGACATACGCGAAGGTACAGGAGAAAATAGAGAGATTAGTAATGTACTGAGTATGCTGGCGTCGATTGATGCTTCACCGGTACAACCTCAGCACGCGAAACAAACTCCTGTTTTACCTGCTGATTTTGTAGAGGAACAACAAACCGATCCGCATAGCGTTGATACAAAGAAAGGAAGCCATGACCAAACGATACGTGTCGATGTTGAACGACTCGATGCCTTGGTGAACTTGCTGGGAGAACTCGTATTGAGCCGCAACAGTTTGGTGCAGGTAGCGTCGGCATTGGAGAATCAACAGGTTGGCACGAAAACGATGGACAATATCGATAGTGCGGTCAAGTCAGTTAATTTTATCACCAATGAGCTGCAAACCGCAGTTATGAAAATGCGCATGCAGCCGATTGGCCGTCTTTTCGGTCGCTATCCCCGATTGGTGCGCGATTTGTGCCGTGAAAGTGGTAAGCAGGTTGAACTGGTAGTTTCCGGTGAATCGACAGAGCTGGATCGTTCCATTATAGAAGAAATCGCCGACCCGCTTGTTCATATACTGCGAAACGCTTGCCATCACGGAATCGAAATGCCGGACGTGCGCGTTTCCCGCGGCAAGCCGTTAAAAGGAACTATCAAGCTGACAGCTGCTCATGCCGGAGGGCATGTTACGATTCGCGTCGAAGATGACGGTAACGGACTTGATGTTAATGCTATAAGGACAAAAGCAATCGAGCGAAATCTGGTCAGCCGTACCGATGCTGCCACGCTTTTCGAACGGGAACTATTCAAATTTATTCTCGAACCCGGGTTTACGACTGCCAAGGAAGTGACCAATATCTCCGGGCGGGGAGTCGGTATGGATGTTGTCCGTACCAATGTCGAGCGATTGAACGGACAGATTGAGCTCGAATCAGTAACGCACGTCGGTACGACTATCACTCTACAGATTCCGTTAACACTCGCTATCATGCAGGGACTTTTAATTGAAACCGGCCGGGAAGTATATGTGCTGCCGTTATCATCGGTATACGAAATGGTTCGCACCGATGTAACTAAAATATCCTATCTTAACCGTAAGCCGACTTTGCTTTTGCGAAACGAGATTATTCCGGTCATCCATTTGGAAAAACTGCTTTTAGACAATCACCTGTCCGGCTTTGAAATCACCTCCGGCTATATTGCCGTCGTCAATGTCGCCGGTAAACGGATCGGCATCGCTGTCGATCGCTTTATTGGACAGGAAGAGGTCGTCGTCAAACCGCTCGGCAATTATATTGGAGAGACACGCGGCATTTCCGGAGCCACTATTTTAGGAGACGGCCGGGTCCGCATGATTATCGATCTTTTAGCATTGCATGAACTCGCCGTTTCGGCGCACTAATCTCTATTTTCGGGCATAATATTCCCAGTAGGAAAGTTTTTGTTGAACGGGTTTCCGGTCATCTGTAGCCTTACGGCTGCTTACGTATGGAAACCATTATGGATGAGGACATTCAATTAACAGGTCCGCCGGATACGCAATCCGGTGAACTGAACCGTTTTGCCGATTCCTACGCGGCGTTTACCCGTACGATAAACAGCCTGCAGCGAAAGTATTTAGAGCTCGACCGTGAGTTTATGGCGCGTAACGAGCAATTGGTGCAGGCGAACCTTCAATTAACCGAGCTTACCGAGCGTAATCTTGCCGCCAACCGGTTTCTTAATGGCATTTTGGATATTGTTTCAGCGGGAGTAATCGCCGTCGACTGTGCCGGCCGAATCACCCTTTGCAATCCTACTGCCGCCTCTTTATTGGAAACAAAAGGGCAGCTGGTAGGGAAGCTCTATCGTGATGTTATTCCGCCCGGTGTTCCACCGGATGCGAACGCGTTGCGTTCGCTTGATTCCGGCGCCTCGGCCAAGGGAATGAATAAGAGTATCGATTTACCCAGTGGTGTGCGGCTTCATCTCACTGTATCGACCTCGGTGTTACGCGATGAAAAAGGAGAAGTGTGCGGTGCAGTTGAAGTCTTTCATGATTTATCCCGTATCCGCCGCATGGAATCAGAACTTGCCCGCCTGAATACGCTTGCAGCGTTAGGGGAGATGGCAGCGTCGGTGGCGCATGAGGTTCGCAATCCGTTGGCAGGAATAGCCGGATTTGTTTCGTTGTTAGAACGTGACCTTGATACAGGTGACCCCAAAAAACGAATCGTCGACAAAATTATGCTCGGGGTCAACAACCTGAATGAAACCGTCACCAGTTTATTGAATTATACCCGCTTTGACGAACTTAATCCTGCCGAGGTAGCCTATCCGGAATATCTGCGTGGTATTATCGAACAGTTTGATCGTGAGTATCCGCAAGGAAACGGTGCTATTGCAATTCGACTCTCACCGATAGCGCGTGAAGAACAGGAAATGAGCGTACGAATCGACCGACTGCTCATTCGTCAGGTATTTTTCAACCTGTTTGCTAATGGCGCAGATGCCATGGGCGGTAACGGTGCAATAACTGTCACAGTTATAAAACATGACCGAAAGCAGGTGCCGGTAGCGCTGGCCGAGCGTTTGTTGCTGAAGGCAGATGAAACGCTGGTCGAAACCCGTATCGCGGACAACGGCCCGGGCATTCCCGCCGAAAATCTCGAAAAAATCTTCTCACCATTTTTCTCTACAAAAAAGAACGGTAACGGACTGGGACTCGCAGTCGGGCAGAAGATTGCCCGCGCACACGGCGGCGAAATACTCGCCGAAAACTCGCCGGAGGGAGGCGCGATGTTCCGACTTTTTCTGCCGGTTCGCATACAACACCAAGGACGGGAGTGACAGAATATGAAATACTCGGTGCTGGTTGTCGATGATGATCGTCTCGTAAATGAACTCTACGAAGAAACGCTGAAACGGGCGGGATACGCCTGCAAAACCGTTTTCTCCGGAGAAGAAGCCATCACGGAATTGAATGAACGTTCCTATGATATCGTTTTGTCCGATTTGAAAATGAAATCGATGGACGGCATCACGCTTTTGTCCCGAATCAAAAAATCGACTCCCGATACGGTCGTTATCATGATGACCGCCTACGGCACGGTTGAAGATGCCGTCAAAGCGATTAAGATCGGTGCGTATGATTTCCTCATCAAACCGGTACTGCCCGAAACGCTTGAGCATATGCTGCATCGTGTGGGAGAAACGCTGACGCTCCGTAAACAGAACGAGCAAATGCGGCATGATCTCGAAGAAAAATTCCAGAACATCGTCGGTAAATCAAAAATCATGCGGGAAATCTATGATCTTATTCGTTCCGTGGCCGGAGCCCGTTCGACGGTGATGATTACGGGTCAGTCCGGAACAGGTAAAGAACTGGTCGCCAGGGCGATACATTATAGCTCAAACCGGAAAACCGGTCCGTTTATCAAATTGAACTGCGCCGCCCTGCCGGAAAATCTCGTCGAAGCCGAGTTGTTCGGTTACGAGAAGGGCGCCTTTACCGGGGCGTTGAAGACGCATCATGGTCGTTTCGAATTAGCCGATGGCGGTACGCTGCTGCTCGATGAAATCTCCGAAATGCCGTTAAACTTACAGGCAAAGCTGCTTCGCGTTATTCAGGAGCGAGAATTTGAACGTATCGGCTCGACACAGACGATCTCAGTCGATGTTCGCATTATCGCTACTTCAAACCGTAACCTGAAAGAGTACATAGCCGACGGCAAATTCCGGGAAGACTTGTATTTCCGCTTGAATGTTATTCCAATCTATCTCCCGCCATTGGGAGACCGTAAAGAGGATATCCCGCCATTGGTCAGCCACTTTATTGAAAAGTACGCAGCTGAAAACCATAAGCCGATCAAAGGCGTCACGCCCGAAGCGCTCGGTCTGTTCCTAAAGTATCACTGGCCCGGTAATGTACGTGAACTGGAAAACCTGATCGAACGCGCAGTCGTGACGGCTAAAGAGGATCACTTAACCGGTGATGATTTCCCGGTCGAGTTATCAATGGGCGCGCTTGGCGATAACTTGCCGATGCTGCGTGTGCCAATGCGATTGGAAGATGCCGAGAAATATCTGATTTTGAAGACCCTGGAACTTTACAATTGGAACAAAACGAAAGCTGCCGAAGCCCTCGATATTACTACCCGCACGATCAGAAACAAGCTCGCCGAGTATCACACGCTGGTCGAGAACTGATTCTCTATCACATAGTTAGAAGAAAAATGCAGGATCGCACTGCATTTTTTTTTGTTCCTGCCGATAGAGTTCTCGTGACAAACGCTCAGGAGGTCTGAGCGAAAGATTGGAACTTGAACAGAGAGTGATGGATGGATCCGGCAACAATTATCGGAATTGTCGTTGCAATCGGCGCAGTAGCCGGCTCATACGCCGTTGAAGGCGGGCAATTTCAATCCCTTTTCTTATTTACCCCCATGATGCTGGTATTCGGTGGTACGCTTGGTGCGGCTACTATTACCACCTCTATTGAAACGGTCAAAAAACTTCCCAAACTCTTCATGATCGCAACACTTCCTTCGCCGTTTTCAACGACGCAAGCTATAGAACGTATCAGCCGCCTGTCCGAGAAAGCACGTAAAGAGGGTGTATTAGGCTTGGAAAATGATCTCAAGACTATCCATGATCCATTCTTTTTAAAAGGAATACAGTTGGTCATCGACGGAACTGAAACGACCGCTCTACGAGAAATTTTAGAAGCGGAAATGGATTGTATTTCCCAGCGTCATCGCCCGGGAATCACCTTCTTCAATAAAGCAGGCGGTTTCGCGCCGACTATGGGGATTTTAGGTACAGTGCTCGCTTTGGTACATACCCTTGCGAACGTATCCGACACGGCACAAATGGCCCCCGCTATCGCGACTGCGTTTATTGCCACCCTTTGGGGAGTTGGTTCGGCGAACCTCTTGTTTCTGCCTATTGCCGACAAACTGAAAATGCGGCATGACCAGGAAATGGCTTTTCGTGAACTGATTACCGAAGGCGTGCTAGCCATGCAGGCCGGTGAAAACCCGCGTCATATTCGCAATCGTTTGATTTCATACATCCCGCCAAGCCAGCGCAGATAATCGAGATTACCAGTGCGACGTAACCGAAAACTCGAAGACCCACATGAAAACCCGGATCGCTGGTTATTAACCTACGCGGATCTTATCACGCTCTTGTTAGCCTTTTTTATCATTCTCTATTCGATGTCCTCAATCGATGCAAAGCAGTTCGGTGAAATGGCCAGCGCATTGCAGGAAACCCTAAAAGGCAGCGGCGGCGTAGTTCGGTTTGATCCGAAAATGCAGACTCCCGGCACCGGTCATGGTGTGTTAAAAGTAGGTGATTTAAAAATGCTCCAGCGTCAGGTTGAAGGTGAGTTTATCGAGAAAAATCGAGCTGATGAGGTCCAGACCGAAGTAACAGAACGCGGCTTGGTCATTCACATTATGGAATCCGCTTTATTTTCACAAGGCTCTGCTGATTTACAGCCGCGCGCGATGGATCTGCTCGATATGATTTACAATCAGCTGAAAAATATGCCGAATCATATTCGGGTCGAAGGGCACACCGATAACCGCCCAATTGCAAATACAAAATTTCCCTCGAATTGGGAATTGTCCTCCGCCCGTGCGACCTCAGTCGTCCGGTACTTTATCTCATCGCACAATTACCCGGCGAACAAGATTTCAGCATTGGGATATGGGGAGTTTCGCCCGATTCAACCAAATGATACTCCGGAACATATGGCGCAAAATCGCCGTGTTGATATTGTCGTGTTAACGCTTGAACTATCGGAAAAGGAGCCGTCCTCATCGGCCTATTATCAGATCACACAGTAAATCTTTCCCGGTAATTTGAGCAATTCTTTCTGTTAAGCCATGGAAGGCGGATATGATGTCACACAATAACGCATTGTCTTTCAATCGTTTCATCTTGAATCAACAGTTTGGCACAGGGCTTGCAATATGGTTGCCGGAGTTATAGAACCATGGCAAACACGATAAACAAGTTCCTGTTCGACAAAGCGCAAATCCCGAAGTTCGCTTCGTATCTGGATTTGAGCGCGCTGCGTCATCGCTTATTGGCTGGTAACGTTGCCAATGTCGCGACTCCCAAATATGAAAACCGTGATATCGATTTCAAATCCGAATACAAACGGGTATCCGGTGATTCGAAGTCACTGCAAGGAACGGTAACACATCAGAACCATATACCGACCGGTTCTTCACCGAACCGTGCGGTGAAAGTTCACCAGACAAAAGTCAAAGATGGAAATCTCAACTCAGTCGATATCGACCAGACCGCCGCGGATATCGCGCAGAACGAACTGAACTACACGATCGGCGCGCGGTTGTTACAACGGAAATTTGAAGGCCTGAAAAAGGTCATAACCAGTAAGTAATAGGATTTACTATGGGTGGATTATTAGGAGCGATAGATACGGCAGCGAAAGGACTCATCGTCCAGCGCATGAAAATGAATGTCGTATCGGAAAATATCGCAAACGCAGAAACAACGCATACCGTTGAAGGTGGACCGTACCGCCGCCAGCGTGTCGTTGTCTCAGCCGAAAACGATAAACAAGCCTTCAATGCCGTTTTGGATAAAGCTGCCACTCGTTTGGCCCGCACCAACGACGCGCATTTTTACGGCAAAGAACGAATCGGCGGCGATGAAACCGAAGTAACGTTGGCCGAAGGGGATGTCGTTGAAGATCCCTCTTCATCTTACCGGCTGGTGTATGACCCGTCACACCCCGATGCCGATGAGCAGGGATATGTGAAAATGCCGGATATCGAAGTTATCAACGAAATGGTAGACATGATGGCGGCTTCCCGTTCGTATGAAGCAAACGTGTCGGTCATTTCTTCAGCCAAGAAAATGATTCAGGATACTCTGGAGATATAAGAGGCAGGTATGAAAATCAATCAACTTGGAATTCAGTCGTATCAGACGATCAATAAGCCGGATGTACAGCCCCGTTACACGGAACGTATTGCCGAGCAGCAGAAGTCCGCTGATACAATTACCCTTACTCCGCAGTCCGAAGCTGCTGGTTCACAGCTTGCCGTTCGTGCCCGCGGAAATGGATACGCCGATTTGTTGACCCCGACTGAAAAGACAGCATTGGAATTGCTGTTTGCCAAATATCAGGAACGGGCACAGAACAATGCGACCTATGGCGCCGGTGCGAACAGTAATCCGGATGCCGGACTTGGCGTGTTGTTGGATGTGAAGGGATAAACGTGGCAATCGAACGGATACAAACACTCGTTCCCGGTATTGCGGAACAACTGGCAGGAGCTACGAAGGCTCAGGCAGCGCCGGATGTTTCTGCTCCGTCGTTCAACGAGATGGTTTCCAGCCTGCTTGAATCAGTCAATGAAGCGCAACAGACCGCCGGACAAGCGCAGGAAGCGCTGTTAAACGGTGAAGCTGTTGACCTGCATGAAGTGATGATTAAAGCGGAAGAAGCCGGGATATCCATGGATTTGCTGCTTGAGATCAGAAATAAATTAGTAAATGGCTATAATGATTTGATACGAATGCCGATGTAATATCGCAAAGGCCGAACAACCAGGATGGATATTCGGCGATGATTATAGGATGATCGATGGACAGATTTAAAGAATTTTTCGCAAATGTTTCCGGCCTATTCGGCCGCATGACCCCCAGCCAGGTAATGGTTTTGTTTGGCATTATTGCCGGTAGTATTGCCGGTATTGTGCTGTTAGTCGGATGGCTCAGTTCCGTTGCCTATGCACCCTTGTATTCCAACTTAACCGAAGAAGAAGCCGGTGAAATCGTCGGCTGGCTGAATGATCAGCATATTCCGTATAAGCTGACACAAGGGGGAAAGACCATCGAAGTCCCATCGGATCAAAAATACAAAGCCCGTCTTGCCTTAGCCAACGAAGGGCTTCCGAAATCCGGTACTGTCGGCTATTCCATTTTTGATAATAACAATTTAGGGATGACCGATTTCTTGCAGAATCTGAATTTCCGCCGCGCACTCGAAGGTGAGTTGACCAAGACGATTATGGAACTCAACGAAGTCGAGGCCGCGCGTGTGCATATCGTTATTCCCAAAGACCGCTTATTCAAAGAAGATAAAAAAGAACCGACCGCCTCAGTTGTTTTGAAACTGCGCGGTAACCGTACATTGGACAGACAGCAGACCGATGGTATCACCCATTTAGTGGCTGCTTCGGTTGAAGGACTTTCGCCGGATAACATTACCATTGTCGATTACGATGGTAATTTGCTTTCCTCCGGTCAAAAGGGTGACCCACTCGCTGGATTGAGTTCCTCGCAGCTGGATGCCCGTCAAAAAGTGGAAACCTACTTGGAGCAAAAAGCACAGTCGATGCTCAATAATGTATTGGGCAGTGGCAAATCGGTCGTTCGCGTAACTGCAGACCTTAATTTCGCGCAGTTGGAACGAACTTCCGAAAATTATGACCCGAATTCTGCCGTCGTGCGCAGTGAAGAAAAAACAAAGACCACGAGTTCGGCTGAAGACAAAGCAGCAGCCGAAACGGCAGAAGCGGGCGGCAGCAAAGAAAACCAGAATAATGAAACGACGGTTACTAACTACGAAATCAGCAAAACTGTTGAACATATGATTGACGCCGTCGGCACGATTAACAAATTGTCCGTCGCGGTATTGGTTGACGGTATCTATGTCCCGGCTACCGGTGATGGTGCGACGGGTGAGATGACCTATCAGCCCCGTCCGCAGGAAGAAATGGATCGCCTTTCCGCCATTGTCAAAAATGCGGTTGGCTACGACGGTGAACGAAATGACCAGATTGAAATGGTAAATATCGCCTTTGATCGTCAGGGTATTCAACAGGAACGGGAAGCGCTTGATACGATGTATACGCGTGAATACTACACTGATATCGGCACAAAAGTCGGTATTGGTATCCTTATCCTGCTTGCCTTCCTGTATATCAAACGGAAAGTATCGAAATTCTTTTCCGGCATTAAGCAGTTGATACCGGCGCAAGCACCTATGGCCTATCGCCCTGCCGCCACAACGCATGCCGCTATGCAGCAGGAAATACCGCAGGTGCCTGCAGAACCAAGAAAAGCCCGCGTGGTCGATAAACTTCAGGATGTCGCCAAAGACAAGCCGGAAGAACTCGCCCGCGTGATTAAAACGATGATGGTTGAATAATGAGTACCATGAACTACGATAAAATGACCCCGCAGCAAAAAGCTGCTGTTGCACTCATTGCGCTGGGACCGGAAGTATCCGCTCACGTACTCAAAGGGATACCGGAATCGGAACTCGAAAAGATTACGATTGAAATCGCCAACCTCCGCGATGTACCGCCGGAAGTGGAAGATAAAGTCATGGATGAATTCTATCAGATATTCATGGCTCGTCAGTACATCTCCCAGGGCGGTGTCGATATCGCCAAACAGATTTTGGATAAAGCGGTCGGCGGTATGAAGGCGCGGGAAATCATGAATCGTCTTGAATCGACGATCCGTACGACCGGTTTTTCGCTTTTGAAAGATATAGATCCGAAACAGTTGACCGGTTTTTTACAGAACGAACATCCGCAGACTATTTCATTGATATTGACACAATTGAAGCCGCATCACGCTGCAGCTATTCTTTCGGAATTGACTCCGGAATTACAGGCGGAAGTGGCGCTGCGTATTGCTACTATGGAAAAAATCGCACCGGAAATCCTGCGTGAGGTAGAACATACTCTTGAAGTTCACTTCGCTGGCAGCGGTAACGGAGGGGAAATGTCCTCTTCCGGTGGCGCCAAGGCTGTCGCTGAAATTTTGAATTTGATCGATACTACAGCCGAAAAGAACATTCTGCAATCACTGGAAGCGGAAGACCCGAATCTTGCCGCGGAAGTGAAGAACATGATGTTTGTCTTCGACGACCTGGTATTGCTTGATGACCGCTCTGTCCAGCGTCTGCTTAAGGAAGTCGAAACGAAAGACTTGTCACTTGCCCTCAAGGCGACCAGCGAAGATGTCAAAGCCAAGATATTCAATAATGTTTCTGAGCGTGTTGCTGTCATGATCCGCGAGGAAATGGAATTCATGGGGCCGACACGTCTGTCGGACGTCGAAGCGGCACAGGGTCGCGTGGTCGAAATTGTCCGCCGTCTCGAAGAGGAAGGCCAGATTATTGTATCGGGCCGTGGCGGAAAAGAGGATGTCATTGTCTAGGGTTATTCGGGAAGCGTCATCGGCTCCGCCGGTCTATATCGGCGAGCACTCCAGTATTCTCACCGAAGTATTCCAGGCAGAACAGTTACTGCGGACTTCGTATCCGTCGCTTTCGCTTACTACGGATTCCCGCGGTACGAAATCGATTCCGCTTCAAGAGATTTTCAAAATCGATAAACTGCTTGCCGATGCCCGCCAGCAGGCGAAACAGGCCGGATTTCAGGATGGTTTCAAAGCCGGTAACAGTCGCGGGGAAGTGGAAGCGAAAAAGGCTGTTCAGCAGTTTGGATTGGCTATCAGCGATGCCATTGCCCAGCGGGAAACCATGCTCCGCGAAGCCAAACAGCATATTTTAGAACTCGTATTACAAATCAGCAAAAAAGTAACTTGCGATGCAGTTCAGATAAACCCGGAAACGACCTTAAAAATGATATCCGGCGTTATCGATTCCTTGACCGACCGTTCGCAAATCAAAATTAAAGTTCATCCCGATCATCTTGCTATCGTGAAGCAAAACATGGAAACATTGATAGCCGCATCACCATCGATCAAAGAACTCTCCGTCGAAGCCGACCCGCGTGTCCACTTAGGCGGATGCTTTATCGAAACACCGAGCGGCGACATCGATGCCCGTTTAGAGTCGCAGTTCGATGTAGTCAGAGATGCACTTACGGTTGATCCTTCTGACGTATGATTACCGTTCCGTATACATCCTTTTCCCGCCGTATTGAACAGACGAATACGATTACCCGGTACGGCAAAGTCAGACAGGTTGTTGGACTCGTTATTGAGTCGGATGGTCCTTCGGTTTCAATCGGTCGCTTGTGTCAGATAGAAAATCTCGATACCGGTTCAAAAATTCAGGCTGAAGTTGTCGGTTTTCGTGAAAACCGCGTACTCCTCATGCCGCTCGGTTCAATCAGCGGTGTTGCGCCGGGCGCGATTGTCACCTCGACTTCATCGCAGCTTCGTATTCCGTGCGGAGAAGCCTTAATCGGTCGCGTGCTTGGCGGATTAGGCCAGCCGATAGATGGCAAAGGTCCAATTCATGCCGAAAGCAGTTACCCTGTCATCAATCAACCAATCCCACCGCTCAAGCGAAAACGAATCGAAGAGCCGATACACACAGGCATTAAAGTCATTGATTTGACTACAACTGTCGGTAAAGGACAGCGTGTCGGTATTTTTTCCGGCTCCGGTGTCGGTAAATCGGTTTTGCTTGGTATGATCGCGCGCGGTTCATCTGCGCAGGTCAATGTTCTTGCCTTAATCGGTGAACGTGGCCGCGAAGTGCGTGAATTTATTGAGAATGATCTCGGTGAAGAGGGAATGAAACGTTCCGTTGTTATTGCCGTTACCTCCGATCAACCGGCGCTCGTTCGTATTAAAGGCGCACAAGTCGCCACGGCTATCGCTGAAAGTTTTCGTGATGCCGGAATAGATGTGTTACTCATGATGGATTCTCTTACTCGTGTCGCTATGGCACAGCGGGAAATCGGTCTTGCCGTTGGTGAACCGCCAGCAACCAAAGGATATACCCCATCAGTTTTTGCCTTACTACCGCAGTTACTGGAACGTGCCGGGCAATCATCCACTGGTTCATTGACCGGCCTATATACCGTACTGGTTGAGGGAGATGATCTGAACGAGCCGGTTTCCGATATGGCCCGTTCGATTCTCGACGGGCACGTTGCGTTGTCCCGTAAGTTAGCATCAATGAACCAATATCCGGCGGTCGATGTGCTCGATTCAATCAGCCGTGTGATGAAAGATATTATTTCGCCTGAAGATGTCGAACTTGCCGGGCGTGTACGAGAAATCGTTTCGACCTATCGTGATGCCGAGGATTTGATAAACATCGGTGCGTACGCCAAAGGCTCGAATCCGAAAATAGACATCGCCATTCAGAAGATCGATAAAATTAACCAGCTATTCCGTCAGGGAATAGGAGAGATGGCCGATTACCAGACTGCCCGCGAACAATTGCGCCAGATTATTCTCTCTTAACTAACCAGTTTCTGCTATGAAACAAAGCCGTTTCCGTTTACAAACTCTCCTGAATGTTCGGGAACATGTTGAAAAAGAACGTCAGCGTGCATTGGGTGTTGCCGTTGCAAAAACACTCAAACAGCAGGAGCACGTCCGTCATTTGGAGGCTGAAAAGCAACGTTTATTGGTTAATCAGCGGGATGCCAGCGCACAGTCGATGTCCCCATCGCAAATGCTTGGCTACTCCCGATATCTGCTCAGATTAAAGCGGGAAGAGCTCACCGGCCGTGAAGTGCTGAAAGCGCTTACGCATGAAGAGCAAAAGCGCCGCGGTGAATTGCTTGCCGCTACCAAAGAAAAGCGGATTCTGGAAAAGTTAAAAGAGAAACAGTTTAAAGCGGAAGAAAAAGAGCGGGATGTTTTGGAAACAAAAGCAGCCGATGAACTCTCGTTAACTGCTTTCACGCGTACGCGAGTTTAGTCTTAGTTCGGACAGGCCGGAGGGAGTGGGCCGTTTCTGAATAAATAATTCACCATATACACCAGATCATTGACCAATATCTTTTCCGGCAGGTTGCCGCTGGCATTTCCTTCTTGTATGCACCCGGCCTGCCCACCCCGAAACAGGTAATTGACTAAGAACACCAAGTCATGAATAGAGATCAATTCGCTGGGGTCACCGTTTGCATTTCCGCGAATACCGATACAGCAGGAATTTATAGACAAGGATCCGCGCCGGAATTTCGGACGGAATGTTTGTGCCGAGGCCGTTGAGAAAACAGTCGAATGCTCGGTTCCGGAAAAGGAAACAGTCGTACTGTCGAACCGGACAATCTCTGCCGGAAGAGTTGAAGAAAATGAAACGTATATCGTCGCGATTATTCCGCTCCCTGCTGCTAATGGGCTCGGAAAGGGGAGACAGTAAATCGTGATATTCGTGTCATCTTTCGTGTA
This sequence comes from uncultured Ignavibacteriales bacterium, assembly GCA_964464605.1. GTDB lineage: Bacteria > Zixibacteria > MSB-5A5 > GN15 > FEB-12 > CAYXJN01. The sequence continues at coordinate 246,731 of CAYXJN010000006.1, forward strand.
CCCTTTGGAAGTAATCGATGTTAATCTTCCGCCCGCAAATGAAATCGAGTCTATGAGGATATTTTCAGAATTATAAAAGAACGTGATTTCCAATCCGCCCAACTGCTGATCGTTGTAAACCCGAATAGGAATCTGCGCACTTGAAACACCGGAAACGACCAGCGAGTCGATACGCACGGTATCGGCAATACCCGGATCCGCTATCTGTGCATGAGAGGTCGACAGCGCGGTTATAACCAGAAAAAGTAGGATAAGAACGATAAGAACGAGTCGTTTTGGTTGTCTCATATCAGTTACAATATCGGCGTTTTGGGGCGCAGGCTTCGGTATGCCTGAGGAAAAGAATCCGGCGATGAGAAGAGCAAACTACCCCATAATCTACTTGATATCCCCTGAGAATACAATTCCGATCTCTTCGGGAAATTCATTCCGCAGCAGCCGGAAAGTCTACTTTCAGAAACCTCCGTAACTCCTTGTTTTTAAGCTAATTACCTGCCCGTCAATCGCTTTGGCACGGCTGATGCTTAAAGGAGGGCGAGGTAATATGATTAAAGGAATTTATACATCAGCATCCGGAATGATCCCGCTTGTCAAAAAGCAGGAAGTTTCGGCAAACAACCTGGCTAATGCGTCAGCCCCCGGTTTCAAACGGGACTCTATTTTTCTTAAAGAGCTGACCAAAGCCGAGCAAAAGAAAATTCCGGCCAAATCCGATTGGGAACGTCCTATGGCGAATCAGGTCTACACTGATTATGCCTCAGGTGGTTTCGATCGCACCGGAAATGATCTCGATTTCGCAATCGACGGAGATGGATTCTTCCGTCTTGAGCTTGCCGACGGCACTCAAGCGCTTACGCGCTCCGGTTCATTTACTGTCGACGGGGAAGGGTATCTCGCATTTCCAGGCGGCGCACGAGTAATAACCAGCGGTGGCCCTATTGAAGTTGGTGCAGGCAAAGTTGTTGTTACCAGTTCAGGACAGATTTCTATCGATGGCACCGTAGCCGGCTCGATCGCGCCGGTCACCGTTCCGGATATAACCAAACTGCAAAAGTTAGGCGGTTCGATGTTTCTGCTACCGCAGGGTGCTGAAGTTTCAACCGTCGCTAATTCCGGCATTCAGCAGGGATTTTTGGAAAACTCAAACGTGGATATCGTCAGTGAGATGGTCGAGATGATTATCTCATTCCGTCAATATGAAGCCAACGCCAAAGCGCTGCAGAGCCAGGATGGCTCGCTTGAGCAGCTCTTCGGTAAAGTCATCGGACGCGGATAAAGAGAAAGCTTAGGAGAGTGCTATGATAAAAGCAATGCGAACTGCTGCCACTGGTATGGTCGCGCAGCAAATGAATGTTGACACAATTGCCAACAACCTGTCCAACGTCAACACGACCGGTTTCAAACGGTCGAAAGTTGAATTTCAGGATGTGCTCTATCAAAATTACAAACGGGCCGGAACAGCTTCATCTATTGGCGCATCCACGCCGACCGGTTTATCTATCGGGTACGGAACTCGCGCCGTATCGACCGTGCGTAATTATTCCGTCGGTGATCTGACCCAGACCGGCAACCCGCTTGATCTTGCGGTTTCCGGTGACGGTTTTTTCCAGATTCAGGCGCCGGATGGTTCAACTATGTACACCCGCGACGGCAACTTCAAACTCTCAGCCGATGGCCGTGTAGTCAATAACGACGGTTACGTTTTACTGCCGGAAATTACGATTCCGGAAGATGCGACCCAGATTTCAGTCGGTGATGACGGCATTGTCGAAGTCTTACAGGTCGGTCAACAGCAGACCACGCAGATCGGACAAATAGAACTCGCCCGTTTTATCAATCCTGCCGGTTTACAGGCAGTTGGTCGTAACCTTATGACAGAAACCGGTGCATCCGGTACACCGATTACTGACATTCCTACACAGTCAGGACTCGGTTCTATCTATCAGGGATATCAGGAAATGTCCAACGTCTCAGTGGTCGATGAAATGGTAAACATGATTGTTGCCCAGCGCGCCTATGAAATGAACTCCAAAGCGATTCAAACGGCAGACGATATGTCGCAAATCGCCAACACACTGAAACGATAATATGAAACTCGCTGCGCTTATACTTTTTCCGCTGACGTTATTCATTAGTCTAACTCATTCATGGGTACAGGCTGCTTCATGTAATGACATTATCACGGCACAGGTGGTAACGCGGTATAAACTCGATTCTTCGTATCAAATTGAAATTCTCAGCAACCAACTGGCGGATCGGGAAACCGATGTGTCATCGGTAACGTTTAAGCCGCTTTCGCAAAAAGAACCGCTTGGTCTGTTCACCGTGCTCATGACCGTTACCTCGGCTGACAACACCAAACAAAACGTACAAGTACGAATGCGCGTTAGCAAATTCGCGCAGGTGCTTGTTGCCAAGGACCGGATCAACAAAGGGGAGACGCTCACCACAGCGCAGATGGAAACTGTGCGGGTGGATGTCACCAATTTGCGTGAGCAGGCGCTGACCATGCCGGAACAGGTAATCGGTCAGATCGCTAAACGAAACATTCAAGTCGGTTCGATTCTCACTACCGGATGTGTTGCCACACCGCCGGCAGTGGCATCGGGCAGACCGGTGACGATTTTGTATGAACATGCCGGCTGCCGAATCACCGTTCCCGGAATCGCGCTGCAGAATGCCGCGACAGGGGAATACGCTAAAGTAAGAAATACTACTTCGGGTACAGTATTATTCGCCCGAGTCATAGGAGAAAATAACGTCGCGGTTATGCCGTGATAAAACCAGGAAGGTTTTCGTTATGCGTAAGATTCTGATTATTGTACTTATTCTTTTGATACTGCCGTTCACGCTGCGGCTTCGCAGTGAAGATTTCGGCGGTAATCAGTCCTTGTTCAGCGACATCAAAGCGAACCGGGTTGGTGACATTTTAACCGTGCTCATTTATGAACAGGCGCGAGGAACCAACCAGGCTGAAACCAAAACCGATAAAAGCACCAGTACCTCGACCCAGGGCGGTCCTGGTGTCGGTCCGTTCGATTTCATTCCGCTTTTCAATGTTAGCGGTGACAATAAGAACAGCTTTCAGGGTAAAGGGGAAACCGTTCGCAACGGAAGTCTCCGCGCCAAAATGTCGGTGACGGTTGTCGCTGTCAAATCGAATGGTGACTTGATTATTGAAGGTACCCGTACGATTGGTGTCTCCGGAGATCGTGAAACCCTTGCCTTAACCGGTGTTGTTCGCCAAAAAGATATCTCTCCGAACAATACGATCGATTCCTATTTGATTGCCGATGCTGAAATTCATTACACCGGCAAGGGAAACAACGATACTGCCTCCCGTCCCGGTTTTTTCACCCGTCTGTTTAACTGGATATTCTAAGGTGCAGTCATGAAACGAATCTTTCCTTTTGCGTTAGCTTTTTCGATTGTTGTCTCTGCCGTCTCGCATGCGACGTTAGTCCGCGTGAAAGATTTGTGTGCATTTCAGAATAAACAGGAAACCGACCTGATCGGATATGGCCTGGTAATCGGTTTAGATGGTACCGGCGACGGTAACGGAACCCAGTTTACCACCCAATCGCTTGTCAATATGATGGAGCGGATGGGGTTGACCGTTGACCAATCCAAAGTAAAAGTCAAAAACGTCGCGGCTGTGATGGTCACTGCGCGGCTTACCAGTTTTCAACAGAATGGAACATATGTCGATGTTACCGTTTCATCCGTCGGTGATGCCAAATCTCTTCAGGGTGGAACGCTGCTTTTAACGCCGCTCGCTGATGCAAGCGGCATCGTTCATGCAACGGCGCAAGGTTCCGTTTCTATCGGCGGCTTTAACGTGCAGGTAGATGACCGAAACAAAATCGTCAATAACTATACCGTCGTCGGTCGTGTACCGAACGGCGCGCGGGTAACCAATCCGATTGTCGGTGATAGCCTGAGCACCAAAGAACTGTTTATCACCGTTACTGATCCGGATTTTACTACCGCTAATCGTATCGCCCAGCGGGTGAACCTGCATTACGGTTCAATCGCCACGCCGATCGATGCCGGAACGATTAAAGTTATGATTCCGGATACGTTGATGGACCCGCTTGATCGAATGGAATTGATTTCGACTATCGGGTTGATGGAAATCGCACCTGATGCTCCTTCACGCGTGGTTATTAACGAGCGCACCGGAACGATTGTCGCCGGAGGCAATGTGACCATTGAACCGGTCGCTATTGCGCATGGTACCATTACGGTTACTATCCAGTCGACGCCGCAGGTATCACAGCCGCAGCCGTTCAGTTTGGGGCAGACCGTTACGACCCAGCAATCGCAAATTTCTGTACAGGATGAAAACGCGCACGTGGTCTATTTACCGCCGACCGTTAATCTGTCGGATGTGGCCATGGCGTTAAACAAAATCGGCGCAACGCCCCGAGACATCATTGCTATTTTTCAAGCCCTCAAACAGGCGGGAGCGTTACGGTGTGAATTGGTTGTCCTCTAATGCCTATTGTAATTCAGCGACAGCAAACGCCTCTGGCGTTGCCTGAACGGGCGCCAAACGGGCAGCCGGAATCGACGACCATGCTCAAGGGGAAGCATGAAACTTTGGATGCCGCGAAAGCACGGTTGAAGAAGGTCTCCCAGGAATTCGAATCTTTCATCAGTTACTATATGCTCAAGTCGATGCGTTCGACTATTGCGTCATCTGAGGAGGCCGGTCCGTTAACGAGCGGATTCGGTAAGGAAACGTTTACGGAGATGTTCGATATGGAACTATCAAAAAAAATGGCAAGCGGCAACTCCCGATCGTTATCGGGAATGTTGTACAAATCACTGGAACGGGTGCTGGATGCCCAGTACACCGGTATGAAACCGGAACCAGTACAGTATCAGGATCCACTGGAACTGCATGAACCGAAATCAATGCCGTTACAGAGGACTAAACCGACCAACATCAATTCACGCATGCCGCTGCAAGCGGCTGACCATGCGGCAGCAGAACAGCTGTCGGCTGATTTGGTCTTAAGCCAGCCACAATTGTATCCGCAGACAGTCAGCTCTGTACCGTCGGTCGCGAAAAAATCAGTGACCTATGAACGTCCAAGTCCGGTCAAACCGCAGTTACAACCGGTGAAAACAGTTGCAGAGCCAAAGGAACAGGGGACACCGATTAAATCGACTCCGGCTAATAAATCGATTGGTCTCGATGACATTATAGAAAAGGCTGCCCATGAACATGGGCTTGATTCCGCACTGATTCGCTCGGTTATCACGGTCGAATCGAACGGTAACCCAAAAGCGGTATCACGGGCCGGAGCCAAAGGGCTCATGCAGTTAATGGACAGCGTCGTAGATGAATACGATGTGACCGACGCATTCGACCCGGCCGAAAACGTTACCGCCGGAGCTGCTCACTTGAAACGGCTCATTACCCGGTTTGGGGACATCAAACTCGGTCTGGCCGCCTACAATGCGGGACCGGGGAATGTGAAAAAGTACAATGGCATTCCGCCGTTCGCTGAAACCGAGCAGTATGTCGAGAAAGTGCTCGATGCGTACAGCCGTTTCAAATCAACACAGGCTGATCCTAAAGTGAACAGTCAAACGGTCGATATAAACCATGAATGAAATTTCTGATTGTGAGTGAAAGTGATAGGAAAACTGTTAGACATTATTGGCAGGGAAGCGACACTCTTCGAGTCTTTTCTTCACTTGCTTGACCGCCAGCGTGATTGTCTCGTTCGCAATGATACCGAACAGCTTGCCGAACTGACCGAACTGATGCGGGAAAAAGTTGTCGAAAGCCAGCTTTTGAACGATCAGCGTGAACAGGTTATCCGTGAGTTGAAAGCGGCGAAAGCGATCGACGGCGATCTCACCGTCAGCCGACTTCTGGAAATTTTAGACGCCCAGGAAGCGGGACAGTTACAGACCCTTCGCGATACAATCTTAGAACTGAATAAGCGCATTAGCGTGACCCGTCAGCAGAACGAAATGCTGCTGGACCGATCACGCAGTTATATCCAGCGTACACTTGAATTGCTTGCTCAATTGGAAGAGCCGTCGACTGGCATCTATTTGCCGGGTGGAGCCCCCACCACGACCAATGCCAGTTTAGTGGTAGATAGGAGAGCCTAATGCCGGGTTTATTTCAAGGATTAGAAATCGGCAAACGCGCGCTGCTGACTCATCAGACAGTGCTTCAGACTATCGGGCATAACATTGCCAACGTCAACACGCCGGGGTACACACGACAGCGTGTGCGTATCGATGCTACCCTGCCAGAAATGGGAACGCTCGCCAATATCGGCAGCGGAGTGGAAGCGGTAAATATTCATAACATTCGTGACCTCTTTTTAGGGGAACAATTCCGCGCCGACAACAAATCACTCGGTCAGTGGACGTATAAACAGAAAATGCTCACCCAGATCGAATCGATGTTCGGCGAACCGAATGACGGCACCTTCGTTACGTTATTAAACAAGTTTTGGGATTCCTGGTCGAATCTGTCGACCAATCCGGAATCAACCACGTTCCGTGCCGCACTTATTGAAGATACTAATCTGTTAACCAACGGGTTTCATCAGATTGCCGGCCAGCTTGAATCGCTGCGCAAAGCGGTTGATACTGACCTCGATAACATGGTAGAAGACGTTAACCGTCTAACCACTGAAATCTCCCGGCTCAACCTGCAGATTTCCCGTCAGGAAGTCGGCGGTTCGGATAGAGCAAACGATTTGCGGGATGCTCGCGACCTGTTGATTGATGAACTCTCCACATTAATAGACGTCAACTCCTTCGAAGATGGCAAAGGGCAATTCATTGTCTCGATCGGCCAAATGGAGCTGGTCAATGGACCAGATGTCAATATGCTGGAAGCAAAGCCGTTAAATGAAAACGGTAAGCTTGAGCATAAACTGTTGTGGAAGGGAAGCGACGTTTCCTTAACGAATATCGACGGTCAGTTAAAAGGACTCATTGACATGCGGGATAAAATTATCCCGGACATGGTCAAACAGATCGACACGCTTGCCGCGCAGATGGTGGAATCGATCAATACGCTGCATCGTCAGGGCTTTGGTCTGGATGGCAGCACCAATCTGAATTTCTTTGATGATACGTTTACTACCGCCGCAACGATTCGGTTGAGCTTCGATATCGTCGATCATACCGAAAAAATTGCCGCTTCGGCTTCAGGCGCAGTCGGTGATAACGTTATCGCCCTGCAGATGCAGGAACTGCGCAACGCCAAAACGATGGTGCGCGGCACCGCGACCATGAACGAGTATTACAACTCGGTTGTCGGTGAATTGGGCGTTATGTCCGGACAGGCACAGTCCTTTGTTGCGAACTATGAATTGCTGGTACAGCAAATAGATAATACGCGCCAGTCGGTACAGGGAGTATCGCTGGATGAAGAGATGACCAACATGGTGAAGTTTCAGCATGCGTATGACGCGGCGGCGAGAGTCGTCACGGCTATGGATCAGGCACTGTCAACTGTGATTGGGCAGATGGGGATAGTAGGACGATAATTTGGCCGGGACCGTAAAGGTCACCGCGTAACACGGAGGTTTGCGTGCTCATTCTAACAAGGAAGTTAGGAGAGTCCATCACCATCGGAGACAATATCAAGGTCTCCGTATTGGCGATACACGGACGACAAGTCAGAATCGGCATTGAGGCTCCTGCGAATGTCATTGTGCACCGCGAGGAGATTTATGTGCGGATTCAGGAAGAAAACAAAAAGGCTGCCCGCTCGGTGAACGAAGGTTTGTTTGGCATGATGAACCTTTTGCGTAATCGGGTGAAGTCCAAAGATGAAGAGAAACCGAATAATTCGGAAATCCGCTATAAGGATACTCCGGACGGATCTGCGCGGGGAAAACGACCGCCGCGACAGGACAAGTAACGAAGGATACCAAATAGGATTGTACCATGCGAGTTACCAGTGAAATGATGCACAGCCGCGTAACGTTCAATATGCAGCGAGCGTTACAGCGTTATTTGGACTTGCAGACGCAGATGTCGAGTGGCAAGCGGATCAATACCGCCTCTGATGACCCGGTCGGCACGCAACGCGCCCTTATTTATCGCGGTGAGCTTTCCGCTATCGAACAGTACGGAAAGAATATCAGCGAAGGGGTCAATCTTATGGATTCCTATGATTCCGTGCTTGGTGAACTGAAAGACCTCATTTCAAGCGCGAACGAAATCGCGGTTGAAATGTCCAACGATACCTACGACGCTATCGCCCGTGCCGGATCGGCCGGGGAAATCGATGCGATCTTTGATCGTATCATGCAGTTGAGCAATCGTACGTTGCAGGGACGATATCTCTTTTCCGGATTCCGCACTGATCAGGCTTCATTGTCTGCGCATACCAACGGCGTTTCCTATCATGGCGATGACGGTAAAATCTCGTTCCAAGTCGATACGGCATCGCAGATCAATGTGAATGTTCTCGGTACCGATGTTTTCCTTAAACGCCTTTCCAGTTTAGGGGATGGCACTGATCTGAAGGCCGGTATTGCCAATGGTACATTGTTGTCCACGCTCAATGACGGCAACGGAGTCGATCTTACTCCTGCAACCTTTACGGTTACTGATAAAAATACCGGTACCAGCGCAACTATTAATCTTACCGGCGTAACCGCTGTTTCCGATGTGCTTACTGCCGTCAACGCGCAGCTCGCACTCGCCGGAATGACCAACATTGTCGCAAAGATTGGTTCTGAAAGAAATAATCTCCTATTCGATACTTCCGCAAACGGCTTGGTGTCGGTCAATACGTCATTAAATGTGCTGAACAGCGGGAGTGGCGTTGATAAAACCCCGGGGCGCTTTTTGGTAACTGACGGCAGTGGTACGAACGTACAAATCGATGTTTCGTCAGCCCAGACAGTTGGCGATGTCATCACCATGTTCAATACCCAGATGACCAACGCCGGAGTCAATAATGTTACGATGGCCTTAAACGGCAGCAACACCGGATTTGTCATTAATGATACCAACGGCTCACCTTTAAATCTTCGTATTCAGGAAATTGACACAATCGAACAAACCGCCCAGTCGCTTGGTATTCTCGGTAACATTGGCGCAAGCCTTGCCGGTGAACCATTAGACCCGACGGTCGCTTTTGAAATCACCGAAGCAGGCGGCACAGTTGCCGCCGATTTGGGAATCAAAGGGCTGTTCTTCAATGATTTTCCGGGCACGGATTTGAATCCGCGTATCACGGCGGATATGTCACTCTCGCAGCTCAATAACGGACTCGGTTTTCCGCTGGGTACGATTACCGTTACTCAGGGTGAATGGCTGCAGACAATCGATTTGGCAGCAGAAAGCCCGACGACCGTTCAGGAACTCTTGGATATTTTCAACACGTCCGGTTTGAATATCACTGCTTCATTGAATGCGCAGGGAACCGGTATTCAGATTGTCAACAATGACCCGACCCGCTCTCTCTTAATCGAGGATAGCGGCAACGGACTGACGAGTAAGAATCTTGGCATCTATGGTTCAACTGATATGATGGGCAGCGTGCTCGCGCTTTCCAATGCTTTGAAACGGAATGATCAGGATGGAATCAGCCGCCTGCTCAAAAATATGGATGATTCGATTCAGAATCTGCTGAACAATCGTGCTTCGGTCGGCGCACGAACGATTCGCTTGGAAAGCACTAACAAACGCCTTACGGATTTGAGTTTGGGCTACACGAGACTGCTTTCTGAAACCGAGGATGCGGATATCACCAAACTCGTGACCGACCTTGCTTCATTTGAAACTAACTACCGCGCATCGATAAATGCAGCGGCCCGAATAATACAACCGACCTTGCTTGATTTTCTCCGGTAGGGAATAAGGAAACCTGACCTATGGTTATTACCAGTTCGCGCTTCGACAAATTGGATGTGCCGCTTGAGCGGATTATCACCATGCAACGACCAATCCTTGGTTTCGAACGATTGAGTAAATTCTTTCTTTTGGACCGCCCGGAATTTCACCCCTTCTTATGGCTTCATTCGATCGATGATCCGACAGTGGCGTTCCCGGTTGTATCGCCCCGTCTGTTCTTTCCCGATTTTCGTATCGAGATTCATTCCAAAGAGGTCGCAGAACTGATGATCAGTGATCCGAAGCGGGTAGAAACCTTCGTGATTATCACCATACCGAATGATCCGACCGATATCACGGCCAATTTGCAAGGCCCGATCGTGATTAACACCGCCAATAATCTCGCCAAACAGCTTGTGCTGGTGAACTCAGATTATTGCGTCGCTCACCCGCTCATTGAAGCGGACGAACTGGAAACGTTAGGGAATCATCGCAGGGAGCGGGAATTAGCACGTGTGTAACAGGATGTAACAGACACACCACAAAAAACGGGAATGAAACGAAAGAGATCCGAACCGACCAAAACAGCTAAGGGAAAAACCGGCCGCAAAAGCACAACGCCGATGCGCCGCTCTGTCGTATCTAAAACCGGCACTTCGCAAAAGCGGCTTGCCCAAATTTCGCCGACGCTTGCCGCCGCGATCAAGACCGCGACTGCCGCGATCAAGCGAAATGATGGTATCGGCATTATCAACGTCCTTGAACCGTTTACAAAAACCGTCAACAAAGAATCAAGCGAAGCCCGTGAAGCGCATTGCGCACTTTTGGCCTACGGCAACGCGATTGCCCATCGCTTTGCAGATGCCGAACAAATTGCAGAAACAGGGTTACAGCAATGGGCGGATTCTCTCGACCTGCGCTATGTTCTGGCCTTTACTAAATTATCGCTTCGCGATTATGCGCAGGCTATAGATGCCGCCGTTGCTTTCCGTCGGATTTACGAAACCTATCCGGAAGCCGGCCGGTGCCGCATGGATTTCAGCCATACCGTCAGCCATCTCTCGCAAGTGTGCAATATTCTTGGTTCGGCCTATATCGAAAGCCGGCAGGATCACTTAGCCGAACATGCCCTTTTGGACGCCATCGCTATTGATAGCGGCAATAATCTTCCGTACCTGAATTTGTCCCGCTTGTATGCAAGGCAAGGGAAGAAAGTGGAAGCGGACGCTATCTTAGAGCGGGGTATCAAATCTGCCCGTCAAGTGCAGGAACTTCGCATGCTTGCCGGTACGCAGATGGGCAAGAGTACCATATCAGTCTGTATGATCGTCAAAAATGAAGAGCAGCTATTAGCAGGTTGCCTGGAATCGGTTCGTGATTGGGTGGATGAAATTATCGTCGTCGACACCGGCTCAACCGACAAAACCGTCGAAATCGCCAAATCATATGGTGCGAGAGTGTTTCATCAACAGTGGGAGGGGAACTTCTCCAAACACCGGAACTATTCGCTCGAACTGGCAAGCTGCGACTGGATTCTCATTATCGACGCCGATGAGCGGGTGGAGTCCGAGGATGTTCCCCGGTTACGCACCCTCTTGAATCAAACCGAATTTCAGGTGCTCTCGTTGAGCGTATTTAATGTGTACGGCGAGCAGCATGAAACAGCTACCTTCCTGCCGTCGATTCGTATGTTCCGCCGTTCGTTGAATCTGCGCTATGAAGGCATCGTTCATAATATGCTGTATGTACCGGATGAGTATCTGGTCGCCCGGATAGGAGCGAGAATTCGGCATTTGGGTTACAGTCTTTCCCCGGAAAAGATGGCTAAAAAGATTGAGCGCACCAAAGCGCTGCTTGAAAAACAATTGGCAGACAATCCGAAAAATGCCTTCGCGCATTTCAACTACGCACAATTGCTGCGCGGCTCCAAAGAAGGGGACAGAACAGAACATATCGCCACCGTTCTCCACTCTGCGGCACAGGCGGTCAAGCTAACGGATTCGTCGCAGCCCAGAGAGCGGCATATCCATTTAATGGCGCTTAACCAGTTGGCCTGGACCTATTTCTTTTCCAAAGATTTTGCGAAGGCGGTGGAAAACTGCGAGCGTGCTCTGGCCGCAAAGTCGGGCTATCTCGATCCCCTCATACTGTTAGGTCACATCTATATACGAACCGGCGATTTGGAAAAGTCGGCACGATACTATCAGCAGTACTTGGATGAACAGGCTAAATACCAGCCGCATTTAGAAACAGATAATATCATCCTGCATCATCCGGACAGCCGTCCCTCTGCACTGTATGGCCTCGCTATGATTGCCAATACCGGCGGTGATGAGCTGTTAACCCGCACCCTGTTCGAGCAGATAGCGGTGATTAATGATCATTACCTCGACGTCAATGTCCGCCTCGGCAAAATCTATCTGCAAACCGGTGATCTGGAAAAAGCCGGAGCTGCCTTTGAGCGGCAATTGAAATATCAACCCGAAGACCGTCAGGCGTTACTTGGCTTGGCTACTGTTTACGTTCAGACAGGGAATACAACCAAAGCCAAACAACGCTTTGAAGCGATACTTGTGGCCGATCCGCAAAATCTGTATGCCCGTTTGCAGTTGGGACATCTGTTCCTACAACAGGGAAAACGCAGCGAGGCGGTTCATCATTTTGCCGAAGCGGTCAAATGGCATGATCCGGAACTGGTGGTCGAAACGGTTATTACCGAACTGCGTACCGAAACCGGAAATCATAATGCTGCTATAAAGTTGTATACCGCGCTTGCGGATGAAGGGGTGCGCTCTGCCCGGTTATTCACCGAGCTTGGTAACTGCTATTTCAAAACAGCACATTTAGATCAGGCTGAACACTGGTTTGCTCAGGCATTTACATTAAATAGTGAATCAGATGTGGTCATGTACAATCTCGGGCTTACCCGTGCCCGTATGGGTAACTACCAGTCAGCACTTGAACTCCTCACAAAATATTTTGAGGTAACTCCGACCGCTATAGATGTAGCGCATGTTATCGGTGATATTTATTTCAAAATGAAACAACCGGCCACGGCGGTTGCCTACTACGAACATGTATTGACGGAACAACCCTCCGATGCAAATGTCCTGCTGAAATTATCGGACTGCTATCTCCATATGGGATATGCAGATTCCGCACGGCTGGGGTATCAGCGGGTGCTGCAGTTGGATCCGAAGAACAAAGAGGTGCAAAAACGGCTCGATGATATTCAAGTCCGGGCAGAAAGCGGGCAGACTGCCTAACCTGCCACAGGACAAAGAAAAAGGGCAGGATAATAGGATATTCCCCTCAAGTTGTTCAAGGATGTTACCGATGATGAGCAAAGATACATATATGCAACAATTAAGCCAAGAAGGACCATCGACAAACCTGGAGTATAGGAGAATGGAGAGAGAAGAAAGAGAACGGAATCAAATTGGAACTGATGTACGTGAATCTGTGAACATTGGACGTGACTACACAAGTAAGAAAATAAAAACAAAAAACATATTAGCGGGTAAGGATACCCCGAAAGATTAGCCTCAAGGAGGATCTTACACATGTCACTCCGCATTAACCACAACCTGGCAGCGATGAACGCGCATCGTAACTTAGTTACGACTACAGACGCGTTGAGCAATTCCATGCAGAAGCTGTCCTCAGGTTACCGAATCAACAAGGGTTCAGACGACCCGGCCGGTTTGGTGATTTCTGAGCAGTTCCGCGCGCAGATAGCCGGTTTGAACCGCGCTATTGAAAACTCGGAAGGTTCGATTTCGATGATTCAGACCGCTGAAGGCGCGCTGAACGAAATCAACAGCCTTTTGGTTTCCATGCGCGAATTGGCGATTCACGCGGCCAACGAAGGTTTTAACGACGTTGATCAGTTGAAAGCCGATCAGGCCGAAATTAACAACGCCATCAAGACCATTGACCGTATTGCCCAGAACACGCAGTTTGGTACCAAGAAACTTCTCGACGGTTCCAAAGCGAACACTGCCAGCATTACGACTTCCAACAGCTCCGGTTTGTATATCAAGACCTCCGGCTTGTCGACCGGTCAGCACTCTGTCTCCGCGACCCGCACCGCTGAATCCAAAGCGACGTTGAACACTACCTCGCTCGGTTTTAGTCTGGCGAACGTTGACGGCGATCCGTACAACTTGCAGGAAAAGATTCACACGGTGGATGTTCTGCAGGCTTCAGGCGTTGCTAAGAAAGTGTCGAACGCGATTTCATTCACCGATGCTTTCGGTAACACCATGGATATCTCTGGTACTACCGATGCTGCCCGTATGGTTTCAGCCGCTGCCATTGCGACTGCTGATGCCTCCAATGCCGGTACGTATACTATGGTTGTCAATTATCAGGAAAACGGTGAGTCACCGACCGGTAATCAGACCATTCAGTTTACTATCGCCAGCGGTGACACCGTTGCTGAAATTCTGACGACGATTAATGATCAGTTGAACTTAAACGCCGAACTCTCCGGTAAAGTCGTTGCCGCGACTGCCACCGGCGGCGTGCTTGCGATCGAAACCGCCAACGAAGGCGCTCAGTATTCACTTGAAGTTTCTTCACTTTCAAGCGATGCAACAACCGACTGGGCTGCTATCACAGCCGGTGACGATCGTGGTGTTTCTTCGAATGAACTCGTTTTCACGGTTAACACCGTCGCGAACGAAAACACGACCGCTACCGTTACATTGACCTCCGGTAACTATACCTCGTTGGCCTCATTGGTCAGCCAGATCAATACCCAGTTGGGTAGTGCGTTTGCGACCATCAGCGGTGGCGTCAATGATATCGTTGCCACTGTTCAGGACAGCAACCTGATCCAGTTTGCTACCCGTGATGAAGGTTCCGCGTTCAGCATCCAGTTGAATGCCGGCGCTACTGGTACGGATAACCTGCGTAACGTTCTCGGTTTGACCGAAGATACGCTGGCGAACACCGGTACCGATGCGCTCGTTTCCTTCGACGGCTTTACTTCAGCTATTGATTCCGTTGAATACGGCGCTTCCAGCGAAGTCACCCTCTATAATAAAGCGGATGGCGAAGCCGGTCGTGGTTCCATTTCCTTTACCGTCGCCAGCGCGCAGAACGGTTTGAATATCGGTAACCTGTTGCTTGACGTGAAAGCTGCCAAGTTCGACGTTCGTTTGGACGGCGGCCCGGCCTATAGCGTCACTGCCGGTATCGAATCTACCATCTATACCGCTGACCGCAGTGAATCAGTTGCGCTTACGTATGATCTGACCTCGCTCGGTGGTACTGAAACCATCAGCAACATCGATCAGTCACTGGTCTTCCAGATCGGTGCTAACGTCGGTCAGACTACCCGTATCGCTCTGCGCGGTATGTCGTCATCAGCTTTGGGTAAGGACCTCGCCGGAAATATGTTCCGCTCCTTGGCTCAGATCGATGTGACCACCGTTCAGGGTGCACAGGATGCACAGTCGATTATCGACGCCGCCATTCAGGAAGTTTCCACAACTCGTGGTGACCTCGGTTCATTCCAGAAGAATACTTTGGAATCTAATTTGAGAAACCTCCGAATTGCGTCCCAGAACTTGACCGCTTCCGAATCAAGCATTCGTGATACGGACATGGCTGAAGAGATTTCTGAATTCACCAGAAATCAGATTCTCTTGAGCGCCGGTACCTCCATGTTGGCTCAGGCCAATCAGGTTCCGCAGGTAGTACTTTCTCTCTTTCAGTAGTCGATAGACCGCTTTGAGGGAGGGCGTTACGCCCTCCCTCTTAAGCGTTAGATATAGAAAATAGGACTGATGACAAGGAAGACAGTGATGTCACAAGCGGAAGTGAGGAGCATGTCATGGCGGTGAATTCAATCGATGGCATTTCCTCCGGGCTGAATACGACGGAAATCGTCGATGCTCTGTTGAGCTTCGAAAAGACCCGGATCGCCGGCCTGCAGAATGACACAGCCGAACGAACAAACATCATATCCAGCCTTCAGGCGTTGCAGGCGAAGCTCCTTGCGCTTAACTCAACGTCGAAAGCGCTGACCCGCACGAGTACGTTCGAAGGAGCGGCTCTTTCCGTTTCTGATACCTCTATTTTGACCGCGCGCACAAACGGAAAAGTCGGTACCGGTTCGTACACGCTGCAAGTGCAGTCGATCGCCCGCAATCATCAGATAGCCAGCCAGGGAATAGCCAGTGATACGGAAGGGCTCCTTGGTTCCGGCACCATTTCCATCAAAGTCGGCAGCGGCTCCACCCGTACGATTACGATCGATAACACCAATAATTCATTGAACGGCCTGAAAAAAGCGATCAATGATATGCGCATGGGTGTTACGGCGACGATTATCAATGATGGTTCCTCTGCAAACTCCTACCGCCTGCTTTTGACCGCCGATAAAACCGGTTTGAAAAACAGCATCACCTTTTCCGACACGCTTTCCGGCGGTTCAGATTTGAATTTTGAAACCGCAACGTTCGATGCTCCGGAAAAACTGAATACCAATGCCAGCTCGACCTCGGCAATTTCGCTCGGCGCTACTGCCACTAACAGCGGGACACAGAATAAAATTTACACGTTTACCGTCGCCGGTAGCGGCTCACAGACGGTTGGCTCGGATGTTATCAATATCAACTGGACCGACGGCACCAACAGCGGCTCTCTTGCCGTTACGCAAGCTGATACCGAAGTCAATTTGGTTGGCGCAGGTGCGGATGGCTTAAAACTCAGCTTTGCAGACGGCACGTTGAACGCAGGGGATACCTTTCAGGTTGCCAGTTTTGCACCGCTTGTGCAATCGGCATCTGACGCAAAAATAGCATTCGGTGGCACATCCACAAGCGGATCGCCGATAACGGTAACTTCGGATACGAATACTTTCTCAAGCGTTATTCCGGGTGTGGTCGTAAGTCTGCTGAAAGAAACGGAACCGGGAGAAACGGTCACCATCAATGCCGACCGTGATTTAGCCGGCATTAAAACGTCGATTCAGAATTTTATCGATGCCTATAACTCCGTTTCGGAATACATCAAAGAGCAGGGAAGTTTCGATAATGATACTAAAACAGCCGGTGCGCTGTTCGGTGATTTCACTCTGTCGATGGCGGCCAATTCATTATCAACTGCGCTCGGTTCAAAAATCGCCGGAATAGAATCAAATTACAATCAGTTGTATTCAATCGGTATCCGCACAACAGCAACCGGGAAATTAGCTATTACGGACAACGCTCGTTTGGAAAAAGCGCTGAATGAAAATATCGAAGATGTCATCAAGTTGTTCTCAAGTTCCGGCTCATCTTCAAGCGGCTATATCGAATACTTCGATTCGACCACCAAAACCAAAGCCGGGCAGGATGTCGCCGTAGATATTACCCGCGCTGCAACACAGGGAGCGCTTAAAGGCGCAACGATTACCAAACCGGAATCGACACCGCTCGTGTTGACCAACTCCAATAATAGATTACGTATTTTAGTCGACGGATTGGTTTCCGATGAAATTATTCTTACCGCCGGTTCGTATGCAACCGTCGACAGCCTGATTGAAGAAATTCAAGGCAAAATCAACGAAGACAGCAAAATCGGTTCACGTAATGTGAAAGTCGAATGGGAGCCGGGTGGTGCATCGACCGGAAATATCAAAATAACCAGTTCCACCTATGGCAGCTCTTCAAAGGTTTCGTTGGTAACGTCGATTTCCAATTCCGCTTTTGCCGTTCTTGGGCTTGCCACAGGAATCAGCACTGAGGGGTTGGACGTGGAGGGCACCCTCAACGGCGAGGCGGCCACCGGTAAAGGGCAAGTGCTCACCGGCAAAACGGGAAACAAAACAACTGAAGGTTTAGCCGTTAAAGTTACCCTGACACAGGCGCAGCTTGACAGCGATACCGATGAAGCCACCGTGACTATCGCCCGCGGTGTTGCCGGAAGAATGCAAAGCGTACTCGATAGTTTAACCCTTTCGCAGAACGGCATTATCGACCGTAAGATCAAAGGTGTTCAAAACCAAGTTGATGATATAGCAGAGCAAATCGAAGCGTACAACAAGCGGATGGAGCAGAAACGGCAATCTTTGTTCGAAAAGTTCTATGCAATGGAAGAAGCCGTCGGCCAGCTCAATTCACAAGGCCAATTCCTCAGCGCCCAATTGTCTTCACTTACGAGCGCGCTCAATCAGCAGCGCTCCGGCGGCAATAGCGGCGGTTAACATCGAAACTCAATAACAACTACATAATAAACATTGGAGGTTTTCAAAATGAGCACGCAATTAGCTTCGTACAAAGCAGCCGATATTCTTGGCCGCTCCCAGCTTGATTTGGTACTGCGGGTCTACGACGGCGCAATCAAATCGTTGACCGATGCCCGTCAGAATTTTGCGGACAACAGCAACGATGCCGGCCACAAAAATACCGAACAGGCACGTAACTGCATTACCCATTTATATACTACCCTCGATTTCGAAAAAGGAGACCAGATCGCCCAGAAGCTCGGGGAGCTCTATGTTTTCGTTTTGAGCAAACTTTCAGAAATCGAATCGACCAAAGACAGCGCCGCTATCGATTCCGTTGTCAGGATATTGAACAATTTGCGTTCCGGCTGGCTCGAATTGAAAGAACAAGGCGTAACGTCACCGGAAATGACTTTTCAAACCACCGGAACCAGTCAAGCTCTTACCCCTGAACATCCGATAACAGTATAAAGATGGACACAACAGATTACAGACAACTGTATCAGCTGGAACGGGAACTTACCGCGATTCTCAAGGAAGAGTTCTCGTTTTACCAGTCTTTGTATATCATGCTGGATAAACAGCGTGAGATGATGAAATACGAAAAGGATGAAAACCTGCTCGACCTGTTCTCGGAAATAGAGCAGGGGAAACAGCGGATTTTGTCATCCGAAGAACGTATCGCCGGGCTGCAACAGCGTTATCCCACGCTTTTTGCGTCGGTTCTGCAATTACCGGATATCAAAAAACTGATTAACAGTATTGCGACTCTGGTAAAGAAGAATCTGACTCTGGTCAGCGAGGGGGAGGCGTTTATGAAAGAACGGTACGAACGCTTGCGCGCCGAACTGGGACAATTGCAGCACAGCCGGAAGATTTTACAGTACATGGGAGATTCCGAGCCGGCTTCGTTTTTTGTAGACGGAAAAAATTAGATACTGAATCCGTCGGCTGGCAGGCCGTCGGATTTAGCTATACACACCACGACATAGGAAGGAAGTGGTATGACAGGCAGTATAAGGGCAATCCGTAGAGGTTGGGGCTTAAGACCTTCTCGGTCTTGGGACTCGGATGAGGGGCACAGCGGTTTTGAAAGAAACCAGACGGGACGGTTAGCATGGTAAAATCTGAGAGTTTGCTTCATGAGCTGGGGGACGTTGCTGATCGGGTACTCAAGGAAGAGACTTCACAACGAGGGCGGAAACAAGGGAAATATCTGTCGGCCCATGTCGACGGTATCTCCAAAAAACGGGCAGGACAGAGGAAACCGAAGTCAGCGGCAACCGGTGTCCGGAACGGGAAAATGGATGAAATCAAGCGAAAAATCTCGTCCGGATTCTATTCTTCTGCCGAAGCATTGCGGAAAATTGCCGATAAAATAGCTGACGACGTTTCTGACGATGAAACCCGCAGTTGAGAGAGGACGCAAGTAATGTCCAGTGCCACCACAACGCAGATCGATACCGGTACGCTGAATATCGACAACCGTGTCAAAACTGTAGTCTCAAATATTCGCAATCTCCCCACCCCGCCGATTGTTTTCCAGCAGATTCAGAAAGTTATTAATGATCCGACCGTATCGGCCGGACAGATTGCTTCTATTTTGTCTGAAGATCCGGCGATGTCGGCGAAGGTATTGAAGCTGACTAATTCCGCGTTTTACGGATTGTCCCGCGAAATCGAATCGGTCAAGCAGGCGGTGTTGATTGTCGGTATCGAAGCGATTAAAAATTTAGTGCTTTCTGCCTCGGTGCTGGAAATGTTCAAAGGAAATATCGATCAGGATTATCAGAATTCCTTCTGGCGCCATTCTCTGGCTACGGCGTTTTGCAGCCGGATGCTCGTGAAAAAATTGAAGAGCCAGCGGATGATCGAATCGGATCCCGCGTTCTCCGCAGGATTGCTGCATGACGTAGGCAAAATGATTCTTTCCTGCTTCCTCCCGAAAGAATACGCAGAATTCAAAAAGATGCGCACTGAAGACAGAATGCACACCGACTACGAACTCGAACTGCAGTTGTTCGGTTACACCCACGCGCAAATCGGCGGTTGCTTGGCCGCGCAGTGGAAACTGCCGAGCAAATTAGCGGAAGCTATCATTCAGCACCATACCCCGGAACAGGTCGGTGAAAGCAACCCGCTTCCGTATTTCGTGAATATGGCCGACTATCTTTCCAAGATTACCTTCTATCACAAAGATGATCTCTATCTGGCCGGACAGCTTTCGCCCGAAGTGATGAGCTACCTCGGTGTTGAAGCCAACGAAATCGAAGGCCTGTGCGAGATGTTGAAGGAAGAGTACGTCCACGCGGAAACCTTCCTCCAAATGGCCGGTATTCGCTAACTCACCCGAATTTTTCCCTCAAATATATGTCCGGCAATCGGTTTTACCCGGTTTGCCGGACCAAATACCCCTTGACAGCGTTCATTTTGAGCGGTATCAATATCAGCTACCCTTTTGAATGGTAAAGGGTAACAGGTGACTTTGGGCGGTTAGCTCAGATGGTTAGAGTACTTGCTTGACATGCAAGGGGTCACTGGTTCGATTCCAGTACCGCCCACCATTTACCAAAGAGACTGTTGATACCAGGCCGCCTATTATATGTGTCCTGTTGTTGTCACTACTGAAATAGACAATGTTGCAATTGCAGATAACAATGCCCGATGGGTCCGCCCGCAGTTATCCCGAAGGGGTAACCGGACGGCAGATCGCCGAATCAATCTCACCGCGTTTGGCCAAGGAAGCAGTAGCTATCAAGGTCGACGGTGTGGTGCGCGATTTATTCTCGCCGATCTCCCAAAATTCAAGCGTCAACATCCTGACCTTCGATCAGCCGGAAGGGAAAGAAGTCTTCTGGCATTCCAGTTCCCATATAATGGCGGAAGCTGTTCTGCAAGTATTCCCCAAAGTCAAACTCGCTATCGGCCCGCCGATTGATGACGGCTGGTATTACGATTTCGAAGTCGAAAAACCATTCTCGCCGGAAGATTTGCTAAAGATCGAAGAGAAGATGGCGCAAATCGTCGCCGCTGATGCACCCTTCAGCTGCAAAGTCTGGAATCGTTTGGAAGCGATCGAGCATTTCAAAAAACAGGGTGCGCGCTATAAGGTTGAAATTTTAGAAGGTATCAAGGATGACACCGTCACCTTCTACACTCAGCATAAATTCGAAGATCTCTGCCGTGGTCCGCATATTCCTGCAACAGGTGTCGTTAAAGCAATCAAGCTGACTTCCACGTCCGGTGCCTATTGGCGTGGGGATGAAAAACAGCCGATGCTCCAGCGTATCTACGGCATCTCCTTTCCGAAAAAAGCGCAGTTGGATGAATACCTGCAGCGCTTGGAAGAGGCGAAAAAGCGGGATCACCGTATGCTCGGCAAACAGCTTGAACTGTTTGCTGTCAGTGAAGAAGTCGGCGCCGGATTGATTCTCTGGCTGCCGCGTGGCTCACGCGTCCGTTTGGAAATCGAAAACTTCTGGCGGGATGAACATCTCAAGCATGGCTATGAATTAGTCTATTCACCGCACGTTGCTAATCGTGTGCTCTGGAACAAAAGCGGCCACACCGATTTTTATTCCGAAGGGATGTTCGCGCCGATGGACGTGGATGAACGTCAGTATCAGCTCAAGCCGATGAACTGTCCGTTCCATATTATGATGTACAAATCCCGGCTCTGGTCATACCGTGATTTACCGAAGCGCTGGGCTGAGTTGGGAACGGTCTATCGGTATGAACGCCCTGGTGTGTTGCACGGGCTGATGCGTGTCCGTGGATTTACCCAGGATGACGCTCATCATTTTGTCGCCCAAGAGGACATGGAGCAGGAGATAGCCTGGATTTTGGATTTCTGCGTCCACATTTTGAAGTCCTTTAATTTTACTGACTATAATGTCAATCTCTCGACCCGCCCGGAAAAGGCGATCGGAGATTTGGCCGACTGGGCACGTGCGGAAGGGGCTCTCAAAGCCGCCCTCCAAAAAGCCGGTATCCCGTTTGGGGTAGATGAAGGGGGCGGGGCATTTTACGGCCCGAAAATCGACCTCCAGATTAAGGACGCCCTCGGCCGGGCCTGGCAGTGCTCGACGATCCAGTTCGATTTCTCATTGCCGGAACGGTTTGATTTACATTATATTGCGGCCGACGGGAAACAAAAACGTCCGTTCATGATCCATCGGGCATTATTGGGGTCATTGGAACGCTTCTTTGGCGTGCTGGTTGAGCATTACGCCGGAAATTTCCCGCTATGGCTTGCGCCCGTGCAGGTCAAGGTGATGACTATCAGCGAAGCGGCTGTACCGTTCGCTAAATCTGTCGTTGAACAATTGGTAGCCCGGAAGCTGCGGGCTGAACTGGATGACCGCTCCGAAAAAATCGGCTCGAAAATTCGTGATGCCGAAATGCTCAAGATACCGTACATGCTCGTTATCGGCGCGAAAGAGGCCGAGTCGGGAAATGTGTCGGTACGTCGCCATTTAACCGGGGACTTGGGTTCACGTCCGGTTGCCGATGTGGTTAGTATGTTAGAACAGGAAAGTGCGAATAAAGTAAACTATCATGAAGCCGCGAAGGTGGCTTAGGAGGATGGCATAAGCAGCAAAGATCTACGAGTAAATAACCAAATCCGAATTTCACCGGTCAGGTTGATTGGGCCGGAAGGAGAGCAATTCGGAATCGTGCCCACCAATGAAGCTTTGTCCAAGGCGCGCGAGTTTGGACTCGATTTGGTTGAAGTTGCACCGACGGTTCGTCCGCCGGTTTGCCGAATTCTCGATTTTGGGAAATTCAAGTACGAGGAAGCGAAGAAAGATAAGATAGCGAAGAAAAAACAGCATGTCTTTCAGTTGAAAGAGATGCGCTATCGTCCGAAGATCGACGACCATGACTTTGAATTTAAAACCAAACATGTCCGTGAATTCCTGTTGGAAGGAAGCAAGGTAAAAGTGTTTGTGATGTTCCGTGGACGCGAACTCGCCTACACGGAATTTGGTGAAAAAGTGCTCGACCGCGTACGGGAACTTCTCAACGATGTCGCGATCGTCGAACAGTCGGCAAAACTCGACGGCCGAAATATGATTATGGTTCTGGCGCCGACGGCGGAAGTGTTGCGTAAATTGAAAGACCACAAACCGGTCAAGCCCGAAGCGAAACCGGAACCGAAAGCAGCCAAAGCCCCGGCAGCCGCTGCCAGTGAAGAGACAAAAACGAAGTAGGATAGAGGAACTCATGCCGAAGATCAAAACGAACAAGTCCGCAGCAAAACGGTTTAAAATAACCGGCAGCGGAAAGATCAAGCGTCGTCGCGCCAACAAACGACATATTTTAGTCGGTAAAGGGCCGGGTCGCCGTCGCCGTCTTCGCTCCTCCGCATTGATTAACAAGGCGGATCACAAGCGAATTAAAAAGTTGTTACCCAACGGATAATTACGAAAACAGGAGATATGACTCATGCCTCGCGCAAAAAATAACGTCGCCGCACACCAACGCCACAAGAAGGTGCTTGAACGCGCCAAGGGTGGTTACGGCGGACGCAGCAAACTCTACCGCACCGCGCTCGAAACTATTCGCCGCGGCTATCGGTACGCCTATCGTGACCGTCGCGTCCGTAAGCGTGAATTCCGCTCGTTGTGGATTGCCCGTATTTCTGCGGCGGCCAAACTGTGCGGCACGAATTACTCAACGCTCATTCACGGACTTGAAAAAGCCGGTATTCAGTTGAATCGCAAGATTCTTGCTGATATCGCTGCCCGTGATATGGCTACTTTCACTGCGCTGACTCAGAAAGCGCTCGGCAAATAACGCATTGCTGAGCGACTGATGTCTCTTCACAACGACATCCAAAGTATTGAACAAGAAGCGCTCAGGCGAATCGAATCTGCAGATTCGCCTGAGTCGCTCAATCAACTCCGTATTGATTTCCTCGGCAAAAAAGGTTCAGTCACCGCTTTATTAAAAGGGCTGGGTGAACTTTCTATCGAAGAGCGCAAAGCAGTCGGTGCTGCAGCCAATACCTGCCGCGCAAATATCGAAGCGGCGCTTGAAACTGCATCCGCAAAATTTACTGTTACCAAAGAAGCATCGAGTTTCGATCCAACCCTTCCTGGTACTGCCCAGCGGGTCGGTGTCGCGCATATCGTCAATCAGACTATTACCGAAATCTCGCAGATATTTCATGGCATGGGTTTCGAAATCGCCAAAGGGCCGGATGTCGAAACCGATTATTATAACTTCGAAGCGCTTAACTTTCCGCCGGATCACCCAGCGCGGGATATGCAGGATACGATTTTTCTCGAAGGCGGCTTGCTTTTGCGTACCCACACCACACCGGTGCAATCGCGCGAACTGGTAAAACGAAAGCCGCCATTTAAGATTATCACGCCTGGCAAATGTTTTCGTAACGAAGCGATTTCCACCCGTTCTCATGTCGCCTTCCATCAGGTCGATGGTTTCTACGTCGATGAGGGCGTTACTATGGCCGATCTCAAAGGCGTCTTGCAGGCATTCTGCGATGCTTTCTTCGGTGAAGGCTTAAAACTACGTTTCCGTCCATCTTATTTTCCATTCACAGAACCGTCGGCGGAAGTCGATATCTCCTGTTTCTTGTGTATGGGGAAAGGCTGCCAGGTCTGCAAACATTCCGGCTGGCTCGAGATTCTGGGCTGCGGCATGATCGACCCGAATGTGCTGACTATCGCCGGCTACGATGCGGAAAAATACACCGGCTATGCTTTCGGAATGGGTGTCGAACGCCCGGCGATGCTCAAATACAAAATCAACGATATCCGTCATTTCTTCAACAATGATATCCGCTTTCTCAAGCAGTTCGCGTAATCATGAAAGTATCCTACAACTGGCTGTGTGAATTAACCGGCGTCGATTGGTCACCGGAACTGATGGGGGAAAAGCTCACCGCATGCGGTGTCGCCTGTGAAGATATCGAATCGACGGCGAAATACCTGCGCAATGTTATTGTCGGTGAAGTCAAAAGCCTCGAAGCCGTTCCCAATGCTACCAAAATTCGCAAAGCGACGGTTGATACCGGCGCGGGTGTACTTACCGTTATTTGCGGCGCACCCAATGTAGCCGTCGGGCAGAAAATTGCCTTCGCGCAAATCGGCGCTGAGATGGCAAACGGCATGAAAATCGAAAAAGCGACCATCCGCGGTGTTGAATCGTACGGGATGATCTGTTCTGAGTCTGAACTCGGCATTTCCAACGATCATGGCGGAATTCTGGTACTTGATCCGTCTGCCGTTATCGGTACACCGCTGGCAAAGCATCTGGAATATGATGATTACATCATGACGTTCGAACTGACGCCGAACCGTCCTGACCTGCTTTCCGCTATCGGTATCGCTCGTGAAATTTCTGTGTTAGCCTACAGCATTCTGAAACGCCCGGATGCCCCGGTTACTGAATCCGGTGAGGCTGCCGCTAAACAAGTTTCTGTTATTCTTGAAGACCCGCTCGGCTGCCCGCGCTATGGAGCGCGAATAATAAAAAACGTCAAAGTTGCACCATCTCCGTGGTGGCTGCGTAAACGCCTTTTGACCTGCGGCGTTCGTCCCATTTCAAACGTGGTCGATATTACCAACTTCGTTATGCTCGAATCCGGTCAGCCATTACATGCATTTGACTATGATAAATTCGGCTCCAACCGCGTTGTTGTCCGCAAAGCGCAGGATAAAGAAAATTTCACGACCTTAGATGGCAAAGCCCATGAGTTGACTGCCGATGTGCTTCTCATCACCAACGGCAAAGAGCCGGTTGCGCTTGGCGGCGTGATGGGTGGCCAAAACTCCGAAGTCAGCGACAGCACCACGACAATATTATTGGAAGCGGCTTATTTCGATCCGCGGGTCATTCGCAAAAGCCGCAAAGCAGTGGATAAAGTTACTGATGCTTCCCAGCGCTTCGAAAAAGGTGCCGACCCGAACGGTGTTATCTATGCATTAAACCGTGCTTCGCAATTATTGCATGAACTCTGCGGCGGGGAAGTAGCACAGGGGATAGTCGATGAATACCCCGCGCCGATAAAACAAAAAACGATTTCTTTCCGCCCCTCACGATGCACATCTGTTCTCGGTGTCGAAGTGCCGACTAAACGAATGCAGACAATCCTTGAATCATTAGGCTGTAATACGACTGATGGGAATACGATGTCCGTCACCGTTCCGACCTGGCGTCCGGATTTGGAACGGGAGATAGATTTAGTTGAAGAAGTTATCCGTATCGAAGGATTCGACGCGCTCCCGTGTGCTATCAATAACAAAGGGCCTCTCTATACACCGATTCATTTCGATGACCGTTTCAAAACCGAGTTAAAACAGATTGTCTTAGCCTGCGGATTCGATGAAACGATCTGGCATGGTATTGTAGACAGCCGATTAAATGAACTGACCAATCCGGGCGCGCCCTTAGTGCGGATTGCCAATCCGGTCTCGTCCGATTTGGATGTGCTACGCAATCTGATGCTCCCGGCGATGCTTACTATCATTAAGCATAACCAGTCGCACCGGAATCTTGATCTGACGCTTTTCGAAGTCGGTTCGGTCTTTCATCCAACCGGAAAAGGACAGGAGCCAAAACAAGAAGAAAAATTATTGTTAGCCGTTACCGGTAACACACCGCAAACCTGGCGGGACAAGCCACGTCTGTTAGATTTCTACGATGTTTCAGGTGTTATCACGCGCCTCGCCTCCCATTTCAAATGGACAATGGTTGAATACAAACCAAAGTCTGCACCCTGGTTGGATGATGATCTTGCCTTTGAAGTTTTCATCAACGGCGTCTCTGCCGGTATGGCCGGACAGCTTGCAAATGCGGTTGCCAAGAAGATGGACTTCGATGCACCGGTCTTTTGCGCTGAACTTGATATAGCAGTGCTTCTCAATCAAAGTCAGTCCCGACGCATCTTCCAGCAACTGCCGATTTATCCGGCCGCCCCGCGTGATTTGGCCATGATTGTCGCCTCCTCGGTCAAAGCAGGTGACCTGTTGGCTGCCATAAAAGAGACCGCCGGAGAGCTTGCAGAATCCGCCGGGATATTCGATATTTATACCGGCAAGCAGATCGAGAAAGGGAAGAAGTCAGTCGCGATTTCTGTTACCTACCGTTCCGCTGCCGGATCACTTTCGGGTGATAAGGTCGATGCCGCACAGAAGAAAGTAATCGATATGTTGCAGCAAAAGTTTGCTGCCGTTATTCGGGATAAATAGTATGAAAGCAAAACTTCAGGAACTGGCCCAGCAGGTAGACACCGCCTGCAAAACGATCGATCGTCTGGCCTCAGAAAACCAGAAACTGAAAACTGAAGTTGGCGAGCTTCGCCAAAAGCTGACCAAAGTCAGTAAAGAATACGATGCTATCCGTCTGAACTCATCGGATAAGTCCGATGCCATCAAAGACAAACTCCACGGTATCTTAGAACGACTCAATCAGTTGGAAGAGCTCTCTCCCCAAGTTTTTTCTTGACACTCTCCCGTCCGAGCGGTACTCTTTAACCTATTGATAGTTAGCGGGATGCAATACGTGCCGCGATACTGCACGCTTCCTTAGGGGAGTAATCAACGAGTATGAGTGAAAAAACTGTTGTGGTCAAAATCTTTGGAGAGAACTACCCGATTACCGGGGGAGGTACATCCGATGAAGTTGCCACCGTTGCCGCATATGTTGATTCGAAGATGAATCAAGTAGCCGAGGTTTCCCGGGTGAAATCGCGCGAGAAAATTGCTATTCTCGCGGCGCTCTCGATCGCATCCGAATTATCCGATGAAAAACTGTCGACGCACGGGGTATCGAAAGACTTCGAAAACCGGGTCGATCAGATGCTGGCGCGTTTGAAGCAGTCACTCTCCGCTGTTGCAGTATCCCGATAATACGCCCTTGGCGTATTTCCTTTGTTTTCCCGTTTGTACATACACCGCATCTGACGTCTGATGTTTCATCAGACCGGAGGAACGCATGAACAACATTCTTGTCCTGATTGCTGTCGCATTGGGCGTCGGCGCGGCCGCCTCGGTCATCGCCTGGCAGCTCTCGCGAAAGCTGGGAAAGAAATCACTCGAAGCGTCGCAGGCTCAGGCGAAGCAAATTATCACCGAAGCCGAAAACGAAGCGAAAATCAGAAAAAAAGAAGCGGCACTGGAAGCCAAAGAAGAAGCGCTCAGACTCAAAACCGAATTTGAACGGGATGCGGAGGGAAAACGCCGCGAGCTTGAGTCGGTCGAAAAACGGGTACGCGATGGGGAATCGAGCCTTCAGAAAAAACTCGATTTTATCGATACCAAAGAGCGAGAACTCACCAACCGTGACCGGGTCATTCAGGGGAAAGAAAAAGGAATCGAGCTGCGTGAAAAAGAGCTCGATGAAATCATCACCCAGCAAAACGACAAGCTGCAAAAAATAGCGCAGATGACTCCCGAAGAGGCGAAACGACAGCTCATGGATAACATGATCAGCGCCGCCAAACTGGAATCTGCGGCTCATATCAAAGAGATTCGGGAAAAAGCGGAACAGGAAGCGGAAAAAGAGGCGCGGGAAATTATTCTCTTGGCCATCTACCGCTGTGCCGCCGAATACACGGCAGAAACAACTGTCTCCGTTGTCTCGCTCCCCAGTGAAGAAATGAAAGGCCGTATTATCGGCCGTGAAGGGCGCAATATACGCTCATTCGAAACGGCTACCGGTGTCGATGTCATTGTCGATGATACTCCGGAGGCGGTTATTCTTTCCGGTTATGATCCGGTGCGCCGTGAAGTCGCCCGTATGGCGTTAGATAAACTGATTTCTGACGGCCGTATCCATCCAACACGTATCGAAGAAGTGGTCGAGAAATCCAAAAAGGAAATGGATGGTATCGTTAAACAGGCGGGTGAACAGGCCTGTTTTGAACTCGGTATCCATGACCTGCACCCGGATATCGTGAAGACGCTCGGTAAACTGCAATATCGT
The DNA here is from genome assembly GCA_964464605.1 of uncultured Ignavibacteriales bacterium. Classification (GTDB taxonomy): domain Bacteria; phylum Zixibacteria; class MSB-5A5; order GN15; family FEB-12; genus CAYXJN01. The sequence goes on from CAYXJN010000006.1 coordinate 275,736, forward strand.
ACCTCATACGGCCAAAACGTTCTCGGCCACTCCAAGGAGATGGCGATGCTGTGCGGCCTGATGGCGGCGGAGCTTGATTTGGATCCGCTGTTGGGTAAACGGTGCGGTTTGCTGCATGATATCGGTAAAGCAATCGACCGGGAAACCGAAGGAACGCACACCCAAATCGGCGGTGACTTTATGCGCCGGTTCAAAGAAGCTGAAATTGTGGTTAATGCAGTCGAAGGGCATCATGGCGACGTGCCGATTATCAGCCCGTACACAGTGCTGGTACAGGCTGCTGATGCTATCTCCGGGTCCCGTCCCGGCGCGCGTCGAGAACCGCTGGAATCATATGTCAAACGCTTACAGCAGCTGGAAACGCTGGCTGATTCGTTTAAGGGCGTTTCCAAATCATACGCGATTCAGGCCGGCCGTGAAGTCCGTGTGATTGTGGAACATGATCAGGTCGATGATCTGGCCGCAGAAATTCTGGCCTCAGATATCGCCGCGAAGATAGAAGAGGAAATGCAGTATCCGGGTCAGATTAAAGTAACCGTTATTCGGGAACTGCGCGCCACGGAATACGCCAAGTAATTTTGTTTTTTCGATTTCGCAGACAAACGGGCAGGCATATATTAGCGCCTGCCCGTTCTGCATTGTACGGGGAACCTTTACTTCGATCGAGGTGGAATCGAAGATAAAGGCAACAACGTTGCCTCCGCCTTAGAAAGATCTCCATGTCACTGTTCTCGATTCTTTTCGTCGCCGATATCTGCGGGCGTCCGGGGCGACAAGCGGCTGCGCATATGATTAAGCCGCTCAGGGAAAAATACGGCATTGATTATGTCATCGCCAATATCGAAAACGCCGCCGGCGGATTCGGTGTTACTCCCGAAATGTCACGCAAAGCCTTCAGTTACGGCATTGATCTGCAAACCTCCGGAAATCATATCTGGGACCGGATGGATATTCTGCGCTATATCGATGAAACCCCCAAACTGCTTCGTCCGGCCAATTTTCCGGAAGAAGTACCGGGAGAAGGGTCATACCTCGATGTCGTCGGTACGAACAAAATCGCAGTGATAAATCTGATGGGGCGCACCTACATGAAAGATATCGACTGCCCCTTCAAAGCCGCGGACAAATTGCTGAAATATCTTTCGACCGAAACGAATATCATCTTTGTCGATTTTCACGCCGAAGCGACTTCGGAAAAACAGGCGCTGTTGTATTATCTCGACGGTCGCGTTTCAACGATCGTCGGAACGCATACGCATGTGCAAACAGCCGATGAACACGTAACCCCGCGCGGCACGGCGTATATCACCGATGTCGGTATGACCGGCCCGCATGACTCCATTATCGGGATGCAGAAAAAGCCGTCTCTTGATCGCTTCCTGACCGGATTACCGGCGCGGATGAGCGTTGCGGTGAATGATGTAAGAATAAGCGGCGTGGTGGTACGTATCGAACCGGATACTGGACGCGCTGTCAGTATCGAGCGGATCCGTGAAGATTTCGATATCACGAAAGTTTCCGGCAGCCAGATGGATGAAGAGGACTGATGTCAGCAGTAATCCTTGACGGCAAAGTGACTGCAGCGGCGGTGTTAGCGGAACTTACACCACGTATCGAAAAACTGAAATCACGCGGTGTTGTTCCTGGTCTTGCGGCTGTGTTAGTGGGGGATAACCCGGCTTCGTCTACCTATGTAAACAGCAAAGCAAAAGCCTGCGAAAAACTCGGATTGTATTCCGAGGTAATCAAAAAACCGGGAACGATTTCTCAGGGCGAACTGGTCGATATTGTCCGCTCGCTGAATACCAATCCGCGCATCCATGGTATTCTTGTTCAATCGCCGCTTCCATCGCATATGGATGAGTTAACCGTGACACTGGCGATCAACCCCGCAAAAGATGTAGATGGGTTCCATCCCCACAATGTCGGGATGATGCTAATCGGCCGTCCCACTTTGCTGCCTTGTACTCCTGCCGGGATCATTCGTTTGCTGTCTCATTACAACATCGAAACCGCCGGTAAAGAAGCGGTCGTTATCGGTCGTTCCAATATCGTCGGCAAACCGATAGCAGCGCTCTTGATGCAAAAAGGGAAGACCGCCGATGCAACGGTTACTGTTGCCCACTCTCGCACGCCGAGTTTGAAAGAAGTCACCAAACGCGCAGATATCATTATTGCCGCGATCGGCAAACCAAACACCGTTACGGCAGATATGGTGAAGGCTGGCGTTGTGGTAATCGATGTCGGTATTAACCGGATCGATGATGCTTCATCGGCCAAAGGATATCGTATCGTCGGTGATGTCGACTACGATGCTGTTGCCAAAAAGTCATCGGCTATTACCCCCGTTCCCGGTGGTGTCGGACAGATGACGATCGCATTGCTGATGGAGAACACCGTTGTGGCGGCGGAAAATCAATCAGCGCGATAAGCAATCCGACCTGCAAGAGAAGTCACATTTTTTCACTCCAAAGTACACGCCGTTTTGACCGGATTTGTGGATAACCGACTGGTCGAACTCCCACCAGAAAATACTATTGATAGACATTTGTAATCGTTTGATTTATAATTGATTACCATGAGCCACTTCAAGCATCACCTCGCTTCTGATGTGTCCAAATCTGTCACGCGCTACCGCGAGTCAGGGCACAGACTTTGCTTACCAGTCGATGGGTTAACATGCCCATTGAAAAGGAGTTACGAAAGCGCGATGAGCATAGGAAGCAAGTCGAGGGTGCTTCGGTTTTTAGGGTATCTGGCAGTCCTCAGTCTTTTGGTCATTATCATCCCCCAAAAATCACAGGGTGCAGTTTCGGTAGTACCGAATTCATTCCAGCCCGATACCGTCTTTCGGGAGTTTCCATATACACTGAGCTTTACCGCGGTTTCGGACGTACCGCTCGGCAGTGTCGACAGTGCTTTTGCTGTTATTCAGGTATTACGCTCATCGGATAGCCTTATCATTGGCACCCTTTTCAATAGTTCGGTAACCCATACATCTCTCTCCGGCGATACCCTTCGCTATACCGGTCTTTCTCCGCAATCGATCAGTTGGCCGTCATCCGGCACCTACGCCGTTCGCTGCAACTATACGTTACATTCGGGCGATAGCGCCTATACCATCGATACGATTCTTACTTCTGCCCTTTCAGTCATGGCTCCGATAGCGATCACGTATCAAACAGGTACGCTGACGCCGACAACCGTTGAGCCGGGAACCCAGCGTTCATTCTCGTTCGATGTTATCTCGCAAGCACCGTATGCGCTCTTGGTTGATAAATCGCAATCATCGCTTTTCTTGAACGGAACATCCTTTATCGATACAGCAGCGCTTTCATTTAACTACGACTCCCTCTTGCCGGCTTTACAAACGTTCACGACCGCGAACGTAACATTTCCCGGCGGCTTACCGAATGATTCGTTAACCACTTCAGCCACAATTGCTGTCATACCGGCGGCGTTGGCGGGGCAGGTTGTTACACCATACCAGTACCTGCTTTCGTTCGGTTCGGCAAAAGTTGCCGTTGAAACAGTTCCGGACGTCACGGTGCAGATTGTCAGTCTGGCGGTTGAATCACCCAATTCACCGAAAGTAAATACCGGACAACAATTCGTTATCCACGCCAAAGTAGCGAACCGCTCTAATTTTCCGATCGGCCCGATAAGTTTCGAACTGACCAGCGACGGGCAATCATCGTTTACCGAAAAAGCGGTCGTGCAGTTTATCGCCGCGAATGCTGAGGCAGATTTGGCAATCGATGTCACCGCCGATCTGTTCCCCAGCAATGGAGAGATATTCCGTTTGTCGGTTGCATCCCCGGATGTCGTCGTGCTTCCTGCTATCGATGATATCGCCTTTATCATTATCGAGCAGCCTGCCAATCTTAAATTCACCGCCTCATTGTTTGGCGCACCGACAGGAGTAGTCGGGTATGGACAGGCATTCAGCGTCAACATCAGCCTCGCCAACATCGGTGATGCCGATGCCTTTGAAACGACATACTTATTGACGACAGGGGATATCAGTCTCGGAACGCCGGATAGTATCGGCGGTTCTATTCAACCCGGGCAAAATATTACGTTTAATTTCCGCGCCCCTGCTTTAGATACGCAGACGGTGATCATCATAAAATTGCTGTCGCACCCGATAGACGCTAACAGCGGTGAACCGGCGCCGCTTGATTTCGACAGTTTGTCTTTCGCTATTACTATTCGCGCCCCCGGTGGTGAATTGCTCATTGAACCGGAGAAAACATCATACAGTGTACTTACACCGGGACAACTAACCGATATGTTTTCACTGATGGTCACCAACCGGGTGACGGTATCAAGTGCGCGAATCCGTCTGTTGACCATGACCGTCGACTTCGGACCGATTGGCAACAAAGAAATCGATCCCGCTGAGTTTATCGATTGGACCGTTTCCGGAATTTATCGAAACGATATCTTGATATCGGTGCCAACACCTTCAGGTACTCGCGTCATTATGGCGCTTGACGGCGTCTCGCTCAGCCCGCAGGAAAGTACGACCTTGGTTATCAAACTGAAGTTAAAGCCGAACGCACCAAGCCAGTTTACCTTTTTACAGGCGCTTTCCGATGTGTTAGCGATTTTAGTCGAAGGTTCCACCAGCCGTCAGGCGCAGGTAGTTACCTCGATGCCCAGTACGTTCCTGTTTTCTGAATCCTACGCAGTCGTCGGGAAAACACTTGAATCATCATTTATTATCAATACCAACCCGTATGATCCCACAAACGGTGAAGCCCTGTTTGCCTATCAACTCGAGTCGGCCACAGAAATTCTCTTCAAGCTCTACTCGATTACGGGAGAGATAGTGCTTGAAAAGCGTTACCCCGAAGGGGACAACCACACCAGCGCGGGAAGCCATGTGATCGAGTGGGATGGCAAAAACGGGGAAGGGGATATTGTCTTAAACGGCGTGTATATCGCCGTTATTACTAATATCTCAAGCGGTGAATCGGCCCGCATAAAAGTGGCGGTGGTACGATGAAACAGACGTTCTGCATCTTTATGCTTCTGCTTGCCGTGTGTGCGAACTTGCTTGCCTCACAGGATGCTGGTCAGGAATCTCCGTTTGCTGTCGGCGTGGGAGCCCGTGCCCTGGGTATGGGGGGAGGGTTTACTTCCCTTGCTGATGATGCTACCGCCGTTTACTACAACCCGGCCGGTTTGCAAAGTCTGCCGTACCAGCAATTTTCATTTATGCATATGCGGTTGTTTGAAGGCACAACGCTCAACTATGCCACGTGGGCGTTGCCGACCCTTAGCTACGGCGGTTTGGGAATCAGCTATACCAGAATCGGTACCGATGATTTGATTCGCCGTTCCGATTTTATCGAAACCGGCACCTTCAGCTACGCACAGTCGCAATTCCAATTTTCCTACGGACAAAATCTCTTTTCCCGTGTTAACGTAGGCGCCTCGCTCAAAGTCATTCGCCAGACTATCGATAATTTTGCGGATAACGGCATCGGACTTGATGCTGGCGTGCTCATCCCGATCTACAAAGAGTTTCGCTTCTCCGCGGTCGTTCGAAACGCCATTCAGGCGACCCTGCGTTTAAGATCTACCGATGAAAAACTCCCGCTTAACGTTATCAGCGGATTTGGCTTACGTGAGATCCGTTTGAATAAGCAATTCATGTTCAGTGGTGCGGTTGAAGCTGAAAAATGGGAAAAGCGCTCCTTTAAATTCCACGCCGGCGGTGAACTGATTATCGATAGCATGTATGCGTTGCGCACCGGATACGACCGGGATAACTTTACCTTCGGGGCCGGATTCAAGTATCACCGTGTCTCTATTGACTATGCCTACAAGCTCGTTGACGATCTTGAAGACAGTCACCGTTTCTCCTTGTCGATAGCGGTGGGAACATCGATAAAAGATCAGGAACGGCGCCGAGAAATTGTCCGTCAGCAGGAAGGCAGCAAGCTGATCGCCGGTGACCGCAAACGGCAGTTTGAATTTTTCCGCACGCGCGCCGAAAGTTACTATCAACAGTTCGAATTGGATTCGGCGCTGCAAAATTATGAACGTGCGCTCGCTTTTGATCCGGATAATCAGGAGATTGTCGGAACGATTGCCGCTATTCAGGATGCGTTAGAAACTAAGCGGGTTCGCGAACAGCAGATTGCCGAAACGGCCAGAGATCAGGAGAAGTCGGTTATTAATCTGCTGGGACAGGCGGAGTCTTTGTTTAAACGGGAAGAATACGGCGCGGCACGCGATGTTATCCGGCAACTGGAAGAGATCCAGCCGGGCAATGACGATGCCCGAAAGCTTCGTTCGCAAATAGACAATGCCATTCAGGAGCGAATAGCAACCGCAACGCAAAAGGCGCAGGAAGCAAATGCCAATGGCGATTTACTCGCCGCTATAGAGGAATATAGCCAGATACTGTTCTTGGATTCCGCAAACGCCTCCGTTCGCAGTGCCCGACAATTGGCGGTCGACAAGCTGAATCGCGCGCAGTTGCTGAATAACGGACTCGATCTCTACAAGTTAGGACAGTACGACGAATCCCGTGAGCGATTCAAGCGCCTTTTGGCGATAGATGCCGGTAACCCGGTTGCTATCGAGTATATCAGTAAGATAGACCGGGCGCTTGCCAAACCGCCGACGCTTGAAGAGTTGCAGCAGGATAAAGAAATCTGGCCGTTCTATCTGGAAGGCTTGCGTTTTATGCGCGAAAAGGATTACAAGCGGGCAATAGAGATGTGGGAAAAGGTACTCGAGAAGTATCCGAACAATCCGAACACGCTTGATAATATCGAACAGGCACGTCTTCGCTTGCAGTCTGAAGGAGGAAAATAACTTCATGCTGCCCGCGCTTTTGCCGATGCTTTCATAGATGGGGTCTATGTTCCAGCGCTCAGTGAAGGAAGTCAACGCGGAGTATCCCGCTGAAGACCGCTTTTTAGACAGTATTCAGCGAACAGTACGTGATACCTGTGTCGCAGCCGGTATGTCCCGCAAGGAAGCATCCGCAGTTCTGCTTGCAGTTGAAGAGGGAGCGACGAATATCATTCGCCACGCATACCTGTATTCCAAGGGCACCATCCGCGTCCGTCTTGTTGTCTATGCAAACCAGATCGTTATTTCTCTTTTTGATACCGGCCGTTCCTTTCAGCCGGATATGTCCTCGCCGATTAATTTAGACCGCTTGGTTGAGTCAGGCCGCAAGGGAGGGCTTGGTTTTTACATGATGCGCAAGATCATGGATTCGGTGGAGTATATCAGCACCGCCGATTTCAACGAACTACGCATGATCAAGCGGCTGCAAAAACCGAAAGATGCCGCGCTGCCTTTGTTCAGCCGCTTCTCAACGCTGCGCGCCAAGTTTTCACTATTCACGTTTCTTGTCGTGTTGGTCATCGTCGGCGGTTCCTACTACTACATTGACCGTCGCACCCGCTCGCTGCTGGGAGAACGGCTTGAGCAAACCGTCATTGCTCTGGCGAACACGGTAGCGGATCAGGCCGCCGGATATATGATTAACAGCCGCTCCGACGTGGAATTCGATGAACTAATCGTTTCCTATCTTCGCGCCAATCCGGAATTGCGCTCGGTCATTATTGTCGATTCGACTTCATTGATCGTCGCTCACTCGCAGGATATTCGCAATATTCGCAAACCGCTCATTGTTCCCCGGCAGCTCAATCCGAATATCCGCAACATGGCGCAGGTTTTCGATTCCGGACAGCAGGTGTTCAACTATCTCATCGTGCCGGTCAACGCCGGCCTTCGTGAGATGGGAGAGGTGCATATTGTCTATTCAACCGGACTCATTACCGAAGAAATCGCCGAACAGCGCAGCCGGGTTGTTTATCTCACTTTACTTTGGTTGGGTGTCGGTATCGTTTCGATTTATTTGCTCTCTAATTATTTCGTCGGCCCGATTGCCCGCATTACCGGGCGAATTCGCCGCTTTGCTTCCGGTGACATGGAAACCGAACTGCCGCTTGAAGGAGCTGAAGAGTTTTTTGAAATTTCAAAAGCCTTCAATGAAATGATGACCCGTGTCAATCAGGACCGAAAAACTATCGCCGCCCGTGAAAAGATGGCCAAAGAGGTTGAAGTCGCGTCCCATATTCAAAAAACACTGCTTCCATCCAAGCTCCCTAACATCACGGGGCTCGATGTCGACGCCTATTACCGGGCGGCATCGATTGTCGGCGGCGATTTGTACGATATTTTCCAGATCGGCCCGTCCCGGTATTGTATGACGGTTGCCGATGTCTCCGGAAAAGGGGTGCCGGCATCGTTAGTTATGTCGATGCTTCGCACCGTTATCCAGATTCAAGCGGAGGGGAGTGAATCGGCCCGCGATATTTTAGTAAAAGTTAACAGTTATATTGAGCGCAATATCCCGCCCGGCATGTTCGTGACGGTGTTGATGATCGTTTACGATTCCGAACACTCGCACCTGTCTTGTGTTTCCGCCGGTCATACGCCGCTGTTATTTTATCGGGTAGCGACGCGAAGTTTGGCACAAATCAATCCGGCAGGTATGCCTATTGGTATGCCGGTTACGCTGGGTGAAGGATTCGCCGGAAAACTGGAGGAATTCACAGCTATTTTGGAAGAGGGGGATCTGTTCTTTGCTTTTACCGACGGTGTAACCGAAGCGGGTAACCGCGCCGGAGAACAATATGGCCTGAATCGGCTGGAAGCATTTTTCAAAAAATACTTGTCGGAACAAAAAGAAGTGAATGCGAACATGCTCAGTATCGAATTATTGAAAGATATTGATGCCTTTACCGGCTCTGCCAATCCCGCTGATGATTTGACGTTCATTGTCGCCAGTCGCACCGAGCATCGCACTGCAAAAACGCCGGAAAAAGCATCGCTCGATTTGCCGGTTATTCAGGTTCCGGAGCAAAAAACTGAGGCTGAATAACCGTTTCTTTTTTCCAATTTTTCTTGCCTTGTCAGATAACGTTACGTATTTTTTTACTATAGCACGTATAGTGTGAGGGAATTTTTCATCGTGGATAACATCAGTATATCTCTGTCTGAAGGAAATCAGGAAGACGTCTCGGAAATCCGGGTCGATGGCGTTATTGATACTATCACCGCCAGCGAACTTGAGCAAGTTATCGATTCCCTGATGCGCCGTCAGCGCTACAAAATTCTCATAGACTTAGCCGGAGTCGATTATATCTCTTCGGCGGGGTGGGGAATTTTTATTTCGCACATCAAAGATGTCCGTGCCAATCGCGGCGATATCAAGCTGGCCAATATGATTCCGAATGTTCGCGAGATATACCAGTTGCTTGAATTCGATAATGTTTTGAAAAGTTACGGTTCAATTGATGATGCCCGCCGGGATTTCGGCGGTTCCGAAAAAGTTGAGCAAAAAAAAAAGAACCGATAGTAAGTAATGTCACGCTCATGGAACCGGTAATGGCTCCGTCATACTCCCATTCACAGACTATCCTGCAAACGCCGGCAACGGTGTATCAGGCGGCATCGTTCGAAGACGCGGTCCTGCGATTGGTAAAACATGACCCGTTTGCCACTATCGGAGAACTGGCCGATGAACTCTCGCAGTCCGGTCAGTATGAAAAGACAGGCTGGTGGCCGGTTTTTTTGGTTCTCCGCCGTCACAGTCTTGTAAGAAAGAGGTCCCGGTTCAATTTCGCCCGGGGGCGACGGTAGTAAAACGATATGGTTCAGAACACGGCTTCTGACGCCGATACGAACGGCGTACGGGGCAATGTATGCAGTTAACAGCGGTCGCGCTTATCATCGCTATTTTAGCCGGGGCATCGGCATTAGTCTGGCTGTTCTACTACACCTGGAAACAACGGGAAGCTGCCTTACATGCGGAACCGTTACCGCAGCTATTACGACGCGGCACACAGGGAAGGAATACCGCGCAAGTAATACCGGAATTTTCCGCTTTGCTGGTTTCTGCGCTTTCATTGGACCAGCTCTGGTATTTCGAGTTCCGAAAAGAACAGCTCATACTCAGACACAGCCATTCCGGAAAATCGGGAACCGAATTTCCCGAATGGAAAACATCCAAAGCATTAGAAGAACTGCTTGATGCCGAATATGATCTATTCCCGGTCGATGCATTGACGCCCCATATTTCAGAAAATTTCAAAGATTCGATTCGCACAAAAAATATCAGCTGGTGGCTTCCGGTATTTTCCGAAGGGACAGTTCATGGTCTTTTTTTGCTGCCGCTTACTTCTTTACCGCAGGACGCGCCCAAACGTCAAGCATCGCTGATTGCGCAGTTGTTATCCCTTGTCTATCGGGCGGAAGCAGTCCCGCCTGTTAAAACCGCAACCTCACCGGATGATAGACGGGTGGTGGCTTCAACCAGACAGCCGCTTGAAATGGGTGATTCGTTAACACCGAATATGTTCAAGCTCGCTCTCAGGCGCGGCCCTGAATCAGTGGTTCCGGTGCTTATTAATACCTTGAAAAAGGATTTAGGGGTGGAACAGCTTTCATTGTTGTTCGAGCATGAAAATAAAGAACGAGTCTGGAACAACAGCGGCGATTCCGATGCCGTTTCGAATCAGATGCTGCTGCCGCGTATTCTTGGCGCGCTTTCGAAATCACAGCAGGGTGCAAACATCTCCGAATTATCCAGGCGGGACCCGGAGCTTTCCGGCTGGGTGAATGAGATGAACAAACAGGGGTATAGCTGGGCAGTACCATTTTCAATCAGCCAGGAACAGAAGGGTGTGCTATTAGGCAGCGATACGCCGTCAGTCGCGGGAGCGCAGGAGCGTTTTAGCCGCGCGGCCGGACAAGCCGCGCATATTGTCGAAGTCGCCGAGTATTCACGTCAGCTGCATGAAATGTCCTATACCGATGCGCTTACGGGTCTGGCGAATCATCGCTATTTGATGCGCCGTCTTGACGAAGAAATCAGCCGCGCCCGCCGCTATCGCCGTCAGTTAGCCTTGATCATGTTCGATGTCGATGACCTGAAATCGATGAACGACGCTAACGGGCACCTTGCCGGAGACGAACTGCTCAAGCAGATTGCCGCCAAAGTTCGCAACTGTATCCGGGGAATTGATCTTTTGGCCCGGTACGGTGGGGATGAATTTTGTATTGTCATGCCGGAAGCGGACGAGCAGACTTGCTATCGCTTTATGGAGCGGCTTCACCGGGATTTAGCGGTAACCGCAATCCAAGTCGAGGGTGTTGCCAATCCGTACCCAGCCTCTATCTCTCAAGGTGGGGCGATTTTCCCCACCGCCGGCGAGGATAGCCGGACGCTCTTGCATCATGCCGATATGGCGATGATTAAGGCAAAAAATGCCGGTCGAAACTCCTATTTGCTCTATTCGGCCGATTTACACGCGTAAGAGCATTTTTTAACCTTTACACTCAGTCCGACGTATCATTTACTATGGTAAGTAACGTGTTTTCAAAATATGCCGATTTAGTATAAACCTATTGGAGGATTGCGGTTAGCCATGAAAGTGCACATACGTCTGTTAGTTCTTTTCAGCCTCTGTATGGCTGTTTGCCTTTTGTCCGGCTCTCTGTTGGCTCAAACTGACGGATACAAAATCGGTCCGGAGGATGTGCTTGAGGTAAAGTTCTGGCAAGAGAAGGAACTCAACAGCACCGTCCGTGTAAATACTGATGGAAAAATCAGTCTTGATATCGTCGGTACGTTGGATGCCGCCGGCAAAACCGTGGAAGAATTGGAAAATCTGATCGTTCGTCAAATGTCCCGCTTAAACCGGAATGTCTCACAGGTAGTCGTCCGGGTTGTTGCCTATAACTATCAGGCGGTCTTCGTTACCGGTCAGGTGAAAACACCCGGGAAGAAAACATTCGAAGTCATTCCCGATCTCTGGACTATTATCAACGAAGCGGGTGGTGTTGCCGAAACCGGTGATTTAAGCCGTGTGACGATTATTCGCGGCGGGGAAGATGCCGGTCAGGTGGAACAGGTAAACGTATCTAAAGCAATTTCCGAAGGAAAAATAAACAAACTCCCCAAAGTCCGCCGTTTGGATACAATCGAAATTCCAAGAACGCCGGGCGGATTGCCCTCTGCTAATCTGGGTGCTCCGGTAGAACAGCGGAATATTATTTACGCCATTGGCGCCGTGAATGTTCCGGGCGAGAAATCATTCGAAGAAAATATCGACATCATGGAAGCACTTGCCAAAGCAGGCGGCCCGACGACCAACGCGGATTTAAAACGGGTACAGATTATCACCAAGGATGGCGCCTACGCGCAGTCGCTGACACTGAACCTCGAAAAATATGCCAAAACCGGAACCCCGGCCCGCTACATCATGCGCAAGGAAGACACCTTTGTCGTGCCGGAGAAAAAGTCCGGATTTTTGGGACTGGGAACTGCCAGCACCGTATTAGGTTTGATAACCTCGTCGTTGCTTATTTACACAACCGTAGACCAGATTAGAAATTAATACACGAAATATGTCCGCACCGTCACCGCATCATCCCAAAGCAGTCGATATCCGCGATGTCATCGCCGTCATTGTCAGGAGAAAATGGCTTCTCATTCTTCCGCTGATATTGGTTGCCGGTGTTGCCTATGGTATTACCTATATGCTGACGCCGTTATATCGCTCTTGGACTATTGTCTGGATCGATAAACCGAGCAACGTCTCGCAGGAATTGGCTCGTATTATTGGAACCGATCGGTATGAACGGGATAGCCGGGAGGACCGAGCGCGGCAGTTACAGGCGCTGCAGAACAAAGTTACCTCGCAAGCGTATCTTATCCATCTTATTCGTGATCTCAAACTCGACAGCGATCCGGAAATTATCAAAGCGGCTGCCCAGATGCGGGAAGGGAACAACAATGTTCCGCTCGATGATCTCAAACTGGGACTGCTTCGGGATAAATTAAAAGACTGCATTGATGTTCAGTTTGTCGGGACGGATCAGATTCAGCTGATGGTCGAATGGGATGATGCCCAGCTGGCCAAAGATATGGTAACGCGTTTAGCCGGAATTTTGGAGCAGGAAGAATCCCGCAACGAACTCGACCGTATTTTGGGAAATCAGGATTTTGCGGATAACCAGTTAAGCGAGGCGGAATTCAATTACAAACAGGCGCTCGACTCCTTGACCAACGCTAAAACGCAACTGACCCGGATGACTTTACCGGAAAATATCTCCTCAGAATCGAACCGCCGGGATATCACCGCCGATATCGATCGCACCAATTTGGAGATTCAGGATTACCAGCAGGAACTCTCCAAATTAGAAGCACAGCTTTCCTCGCTCGACTTGGACCGCACACGGTTGAAATTCTCCGATTCTCTCGTTGCCCTTCGCGCCGAAATCGACGGACAGGTGGTGAGCGTTTCCGAAATGATGGAGCGCTACGCCTGGAACGAACAAAACGTCATTAACGTCAATATCCGTTTGAACACGAACGTTCGCCTGTTGGAAGAAGAGATTACCCATGCCGTCGACCAGCAGTTTGCCGCCTATCCCGAAAATCAGCGGAAGCTTTTAGCCCGCTATTTCGTGGTGCATGAAAATATCGACATCTTGAATTCAAAAGTAGGACAACTACAGTTGTCGTCTCAAAAAATTAATTCCCGAATCAACCAGATTCCGCGTATTCAGGCGCAGGTGGATGAACTTAACCGCCGCGTGGAGGATCTGCGAAAATACAAAGATGCTTTCCAGGCAGAAGAAACAACGGTTGGTATTTTGTCCGAGCGCGTTAAAGAACGGACTCGCTACAAAGTAATCGAACCGGCGCAGATTCCGCTTGCTCCCTATTTCCCTGATCGCAAAAAAATCGTTTTCATGGGCGTACTGCTTGGTCTTGTTATCGGCGGTGGCGTACTCTTGTTAGTCGAAATCATGGATAATTCATTCAAGCGGGTTGAAGATATCGAAGCCGCCACACAACTCCGTGTTTTGGCGGCAATTCCTAAAATTGAAGCATTGTCGGTAACGAGTCGAAAATAAGCAGTATGGAAACCTACCGACTGAATAGCCGTCTGCAGGATCGCGGAAGTGAATTCGTGATTCAAACGATCAATGACCCGGACAGCGGAGCCGTCACCTCGGCAATCTTCGTGAACGGCGCGCTTTGTGAATCCTCGCGCTACCCTCACCCGACTGAAATTAATCCCGAAGAAGTCATGTCGTTGGTCAAGATCAAGCATCTGGAAAAAAAACAGGAACTTGAAGCCCTGATTGCCGCAGCACGCAACGTACTCCTGACCAAAAATGTCGAATCGATGTGCCAGCTCGGAACCGCCTTCTTTTATAAGTCACTCTATACCCAGGCCAAGGAATTGTTCATGGCCGCAATAACAGCAGATTCCGAATGCCATCAGGGATATCATTATCTTGGCCAGACTGAACTGGCAATGGGAGATGTGAAAGCCGCGGTTGATGCCGGTGTGCTGGCGATTCGCAAGCGTCCCGGTTACGCCGATTACCACAATGCGCTTGGTGAAGCGTATATGGCAGCGGGACATTTCCGCCAAGCCGTCGAAGGATTCGAAGAGGCGATTCGCATCAATCTCTATTACAGCGACGCCTATTTCAATCTTGGTCTTGCAATGCTTTCCGGCGTGACGGATGAACGTGACCCCGCTTTTTTCTCCAATGCCGTAAGCAAAGCGATGGATTCCTTCCAGAAAGCGGCTTTGATTTATCCGGAATACAATAATAGAAACTTCGAAGACGGCATTCAGGCGATCCGAACCTCCGCCGCACGGGAAGCTTTGCAGATGATGAAAACCGTACGGGAAGAAAAACGGGAACGCCGCCGTAATGAGTTTGCGCCGTTTCATATGCGCTTTGTCTTATCGCCCGAATGGATTTCCGACGAAGCGTTGACCGAACGCATTCAATACTTGCAGTCGCAATTGTCACGAAACCCCACCTATGTCGACTTGCATGCCGAATTAGCCCGCTGCTATCTGGAGCAGGCGAAAATTTTCTGGGGGAAAGGTGTGCAGCAATTAAAGCGTACGCTGGAAGTGAACCCGGCGTTGACCAAAACCAGAATTGCCCAGGAAGCCACCGAACGTGAGTATGAAACAATGTGCTCGGTGCTTTCACGAATCGTAGAAAAAGGATAAATTGCGTGAGCCGTCGCGAAATACCTATTACTGATGTTTTCAATCCGGAAGACCCGTACACTACCGAGTTTCGCCGTTTGCTAAATCGCGTCTCCGGCAAAAATGCGACCAGCGATATCAAAACGCTGATGCTCACATCGGCGATGCTGTCTGAAGGAAAGTCCACTATCGCCGCCTTTTTGGCGATGACCGCCGCGCGGAACAAAAATCTGAAAACGCTTTTGATCGATTGCGATATTCGCCGTCCCACTATGCACAAACTGTTCGCCATCCAGCGTGAACGGGGAGTGAGCGATGTATTGCTTGAAGGGATGACGCTCAAAGATGCCGTCCGCAAAAGCAATATGGACAAACTCGATCTGATGACCGCCGGACGCGCCGTGCCGAATCCGACCGATGTGTTCGATGCCGACGGTATCAGCAAGATGCTCGATGAACTGAAATTCTATTATGACCTGATTATTCTTGATTCCGCCCCGGTGCTGCCGGTCTCGGACCCGATGCTTTTAGGCGCAAAAGTTGACGGCATTTTGTTGGTCGTCAAAGCCGGTGTTACGCAAAAGGAGATCGTCCAGCGCTCACTTGAAATTATGGGAGGCAGCCGGGATAAATTTCTGGGGATCGTCATGAACAATGTCGATCATTCGCTTCCGTATTACTATGATTATGGGTATTACGGCTATGAATACCGTGACAATACCAGGCCGCCCAAAGGGCAGGATAAAAAAGGGAATCCACAGCCGGGTAAAAAACCGGAATCATCTGGCGGCATGAACAGCCAACACGGCGCTAATCCGGCCCGCAAGGGATAAACCGGCTCGTGTCGGGTACCGTTATCTATGCAGCCCGATCTCAACATTCTCACTGTTGATTTGGAAGAGTGGTATGTTGCCGAAGCGCTCACTGCGCTTTTGTCCCGTGATGAATGGGAGTCGCTTCCGTCCACTGTCGAAAAAAACACCCGCATTCTGCTTGATCTGTTTGACCACAAAAATGTCTCAGCGACTTTCTTTATTCTCGGCTGGTGTGCCGATCAACATCCGGAACTGATGCGTGAAATCGCGGATCGCGGCCATGAAATTGCCTGTCACAGTTATTATCACCGCCGCGTCAGTACCTTAAATGCCGAAGTCTTTCGGGAAGATACCGTCAAAGCGGTCACTGCGCTGGTGAATGCGACCGGAATAAAGCCGAAAGGGTACCGCGCCCCGAGTTGGTCGATGAACGACTCGACGCCGTGGGCCTTTCAAACTCTGGCGGAACTTGGTTTTGAATATGACAGCTCGATATTTCCGATCAAACATGACATCTACGGCATGCCGCACGGACCGCGCCACATGTTCCGCATGCAGTTCGATGAAAACAAAATTCTCTATGAAATCCCGGCTTCGACGATACGATTGATGGGGAAAAATCTCCCGATCGGCGGCGGCGGGTTTTTACGTCATTCCCCATACTGGTACACTCGCCAACAGATCCGCAAGCTGAACAAAGCAGGGCATCCGGTGATTGTCTACATTCATCCATGGGAAGTAGACAACAATCCGCCGCGCGTTGACAATCTTTCGGCATTGCAAAAGTTTCGTTCCTACGGTTCGACTGCCCATGTCGTTTCCAAGCTAGCCCGGCTTTTGGATGACTTTGAATTCACGACTATGCACACCTATATTCAACAGCACAGACGTGTACAAATCGGATTTCGTTAAGCCCTTGATTCTCTGGTAGTTTCCGTAAACAAAAAAACTTGACTTTGCATTGTTACGGGGCAAATTTGACTCCCGGTAAAGCTCATGAACGGCTATCCGCGCATGGCTTGATAAACGGCAATACACGTAGGACGTAATAGATGTTCTCTCGTTTGACGAGAGAAAAGAACTGCAAGGAGGACTTGTGAAATCAATCAAAGTATTAGCTGCTGCGGCATTAATGACCCTGGCAGTTGGTGCAACCACCAGCGCGGCAAAACTTGAAATTACACCGGCGGTCAATTTGTCATTGCCGATGGGAGATTTCGGTGATTTTGCCAAGCTTGGTTTTGGCGGTTCAGGCGCGCTTGATTACTTTGTCGCGCCGACCTTTTCAATCGGCGGACTGGTAAGCTATACGACATACAGCTCTGAGTTCGACGGCGTCGACGCAGTCGGCGTAATGGAATTCGGCGGTCGCGGCCGTTATCATTTGGGACAGAACGTGGCCGAAGCATTTTTCCTTGAAGGAACGGCCGGTATTCACAGCTACAGCGGCAGCGGTGACGGCAGTGATTTCGGTTTTGGTTTCGGCGCCGGCAAGCGTTTCCCGATGGGAGCCTCTGGTAAAACGACCTTAGTTCCCGAAGTACTGTACTACATTGTTCCGGGGGATGAAGCCGATGCGACCTTTATCATGTTCCGTTTAGGTCTGGCTTTCGGTGCTGGTTCTTCCGCTGAATAAGCAAACGATGAACTGACGATGTCAACGCCGTTTCACAAGGAACGGCGTTTTTTTTATGTGCAGGAATACCATGTAGATAAGACAAAATTCTCGGGATTGCCGAGACCGTTTATGTGTATTATATATGGAACATCGACATATGTAAGAAAGCAAAGGAGAAGTACTGTATGTTTCGTGTGTGCCTCATCAGTATTTGCCTTGCCCTGATGGTTACGACTGCCTGGGCCGGACGAAAAAAGGATAAAGCTGGATCGGTAGAGAACGGTGTTTATACCGATGATTCCTACAGTTTTTCGCTGACTCTTCCGCAAAACTGGAAAAGTAAAATCTACAACGATAAAGATAATATCCGTTTGTCGATGACCCAGTCGAACTTCGAAGTTCCCAACGATTATATCAAAACGCCGGAACATACCAAAGTCCCTCGCATTACCGTCTTTTCCGACACGACCAGCATGTCGCTGATGGACTTTATCGATTCACTTGTGAGCTCCTCATACAAGTCCGGTCAGAAAAAAGAGATGCTCAAGGAATTCGAGATACTTCATTCCGGGCCGCTTGGTGATGCCAATGTCCAGCCGGTGTCCCCGCGCCGTCGCAGTCCGATAACGGTGGGAGAACAGCAGGGAGTAATCTGGAGCGGACAGTCCAAGTACATCAAAGAAATCAGCGTTTCGGCTTCCTCAGTCGGCGGTAAACGGGTCGATGCAGCCTACGGCGGTTCGATTTTGGCACTGAAAAAAGACCGCACGATTGTGGTATTTCATCTGATTTGCGAATGGTTATATTTCCCGGCGCTGGATAAAGATTTACAGGCAGTTGCCGGTACGCTCAAATGGAACCGCGTCCCAAGCGAAGCAGAAAAGGAAAGCGGAAACGGCGGATGACAGCGAAACGCTGTTAGCCCGTTTTCATAAGGAGAACATACCATGTGGATCATACGAATTGTCCTGTTGGCCTTAGTCGTGGTCTGTTTCCTTGCTTTTATTACGTACAATATAGATACCAGCCAGAAAGTAGATATCAATCTTATCTATGCAGCCTACCTTGATGTCCCGCTTATCACCGTCGTCTTCTGGTCATTTTTAGCCGGCGGGCTGGTGACACTGGCGCTGATGGTTGTCTCTTACCTAAAACTTTCCTTCGATTTGCAGGCGGCGAACCGGAAAATCAAAGCGCTCGAATCTGAAGCGGCAATTTTGCGTAACCGTCCGATTGAAGAAGCCGCCGGCTTGTTTACCCAGACATCGACAAGCGGTGATATCAGCCTGTTCGGAGACAGCAAATGATAGAATATCTTGCCGCGTTTCTTATTCTGTTGGTCGCTGCGCTGTTGGTCTACATGTTCTATGAGCGGTTGTACCGTCAGGAGACCAAAGAGGGCTCCACGCTGTATTCAGAAGCGCTTGCGGATCTTTTAAACGGACGGATGGAAAAAGCATTCTCGAAGCTTCGTCAGGTCGTTTCGGAAGATTCCGCCAATGTCGATGCCTATTTGCGCCTCGGTCAAATTCTGCGTGAATACCGCCAGCCGGAGCGCGCGTTGCAGATTCATCGTGATCTGACCCTTCGTGCCGGACTGAACGCCGATCAAAAAGCCTCGATTTTAGAACAACTCGCCAGCGATTACTTAGTCATGAACAATCATGACATGGCGGAAGCGGCCTTGAAAGAACTGCGTGTACTCGAACCACGCAACCGATGGGCGGCCGACACGCTGTTGACCTTGTTGCAGCGACAAAAAAAATGGGAAGAAGCGCTTGAGATGGCCTCTGCTGTTATCAAACAGGAAGGCAGCAAATCGAAAAAGCCGCTTGCCGTGTTCAAATATCAAATGGGTGATGATCTCTACAAAAAACGTGATTACCATAAAGCGAGAGTGCTGTTCAAAGAAGCGATTGGATTTGATTCGCAGTATGTCGAAGCGTATCTCGCGGTCGGGGATTCCTACCATGATGAACGCCGCTACGAGGATGCGGTCGGATTCTGGAGCAAGCTGATTGAAGCGGTCCCGTCTCAGGGGCATATCGTTATCGGCCGTTTGAAAACGACGCTTTTCGAACTCGGTCGCTACGGCGATCTTGTGGGAATCTGCGAGCAGATAATCCAGCACGCGCCGGAAAATGTCGATGCCCGTTTAACCCTTGCCGACATCCACGCTAAAAAAGGGGATTTGTCGCAAGCCGCCGAAATTTTGTCCCGTGTGGTCGATGAACACCCGGAACATCAGCGGGCGATGGTGCAGCTTATCCGGTTGTATTTAGAAAAAGGGGACCGCCATCGTTTGGACTCACTCTTCCGTACGCTTGAACGAAGCTGGGAAAAAGCGAGCAAAGCAAAACCGGAACCGGCCAAATCCGACTCTGTCCCGGTCAGTAGTCTGGCCTAATCCCGTACTTGCCGTCCTGCGCCCCCGCGCACTATCTTCACGGTATATGATTCAAACAATTACCAAACAGGTCATTTTCTCATTCTGTATTCTCGTTACCGTTTCGGTGTCTGTGTTCGCTGACACCTTTTGCGACATGCTATTGGCGGGAAAGATAGCGGAAGCCAAAAAGCAGTTTCAGGAACGGATGGAAGACCCGGCCATGGCCAAACTCTATCTGGGATTGGGCAATCCGGATGCCGCAAAGAGCATCGGCAGCTTTGAGCAGATACAAAATCCGGGGCCAGTCGAGAAATTGTGTCCAAATGTGATATACAATCGCCTCGCTGGATATACCTTTCTGACAGGGGCGTTAAAAAATTGGCATGACCAGGGTACCTTAGTTCCCGTTACGTGGGAAAAGGGAGCTTATTCGTACTACGATGCATTTACAAAACGTCTGCTTTTGGTATCGGGTCAGCAAATGGAGCGGGTGCGAGAGGGGAAATCGCCAACGATAAAAGAGTACGATGCCATAGCCAAAGAAGTCGGCAAAGAGGATTCCCTTTGGCTGATGCTCGACAAAGCGCAGATGTTACTTGATGCAAAAAAAGAGAAGGATGCGGCAAAAATCCTGAAAGCGATTTCTAATCGTGATGACGGTGAACAGGTACCGGCTGCATTGTATATCCAAATTAGAACCGCCTTTCAGAACAAGAAAAGTGATGAAGCGTTACGGTTATTGGGCATCATGCAGGAAGCATATCCATATGCAATCGGTCTTGACGCCTTAAGCGCGACCCTCGTCGGTGATGCGGATGAAACAGGAGAAGAAACAGCCGAACCGGAAGCAGAGCGGTTAACCAAGACTGTCTATTCCGTACAGATGGGTGTCTTCTCAAGTAAAGCGAACGCGCAGGTGTTAGTGAAAGAGCTTGAATCCTACAAACAGAAAGTGGAAATCACGCCGCGGCTGATTTCAGGAAAAGAATATTATGTCGTCTATGCCGGAAAGTTCAGCCGCTACGATGATGCCACCGCTTTCAAACAGAGACTGGAAACGGCGCGCAAAGAAAGCTATCAGGTAATCGCGCGATGACTCAGGCCGCAGTTTCAACGAATGCCACTCCGGCGATGCGTCAGTATTTCGCCGTCAAAGAAAAACATCCCGATAAAATCATCTTTTTTCGCATGGGGGATTTTTACGAAATGTTCGGCGAGGATGCTGAGAAAGCATCATCCCTTTTAGGCATCGCACTCACTTCCCGCGCGCACGGGCAAGGAGACAAAATCCCCTTAGCGGGTGTGCCGCACCATCAGGCGGAAAAATATCTCGGACGACTGCTTGAAGCGGGCGAACGGGTGGTGGTTGTCGAACAGGTCGAAGATCCAAAAACCGCCAAGGGAGTAGTCAAGCGGGAGATAACCGAAATTCTCACTCCCGGCACTGCGCCATCGGTACAAAAAGAGACTGATCCGAATCCGCGCTGGCTCGCAGCCTTAATGCCGAATGGTTCCGGAATGGGGATGGCGGCGTTAGATTTGTCGACCGGACAGTTTTTAGTCGATGAAGGGGAAGCAAACGCACTGGTCAGCCGCTTGAAATTATTGGAACCGGCAGAAATTCTTATCGACTCAGGCGATGACCGCAAGGGTGTGATCAAAGAATTCGGATTATCGCAATGGGAAAAACAGTTTACTTCGGTTGACGGCTGGACATTTGAGTTCAATGCCGCACAGGGGGAATTGAATCGGTTGTTCGGAACCGTCACGCTTGATGGTTTCGGGGTTGGTGATTTAAAGCTCGGTATCGGTGCGGCGGGTGCGATTGTCCGCTACCTGCGCGATACCAATCGGGACAAACCGGCCCATATCAACCGCGTTATCCGTTTCGACCAGCTCGAATGTATGACCCTCGATTACAGCACAGTGCGAAATTTAGAGTTAGTCAAGGGGATCGCATCGGGGACATTCGAAGGATCACTCTTAAACGAAATCAATTACTGCGTTACCCAGCCGGGCGTACGAAGACTGCATGCCGCTCTTTTGCGTCCGTTCCGTACGAAAGTTCGCATCGAACGACGGCTATCCGGTGTTTCCGCGCTCGTGCATGATTCCAAACTGCGTAATCAAACTCGTGAACTGTTAAAAGAGCTTCCTGACTTGGAACGTTTAGCCGGACGGCTCGGGCTTCGCAAACTTTCCCCCCGCGCAGCAGGGAATATTCGGGATGGGCTTTCGATCGCCCGTAAAATAAAAGAGCAGTTGAGCGTATCGACCTCACCGCTTTTATCCGAAATTGCCCGTGCATTGCCGAACTGCGATGAGCTAATAACTAAATTGCAAACCGCCTTAGCCGAGGACTTACCGCTTGTCGCGAACAAAGGGAATATTTTCAAACGCGGTTTCTCAACCGAACTTGATTCGCTGAATGATTCGATCAAGGATGCCCGTCAGTACATCGCCTCGCTCCAAGCAACCGAGCGGGAACGCACCGGCATCAACACGCTCAAAGTCGGCTACAATCAGGTTTTCGGCTATTATTTAGAAACCACCCGCGCCACCGCTAACATGGTGCCCTCGCATTACATTCGCAAACAAACGCTCGTCAACGCCGAGCGCTATATCACCGGTGAACTGAAAGAAAAAGAGGATCTGATTTTAGGAGCAGAAGAAAAAATCTTCGCACTGGAAACCAGGCTCTTTGAAACGCTGGTCAATGAACTCGATAATTGGATTGCCAATATATCACTCACCGGCGATTTGCTTGCTGAACTTGATTTAGTTGCCGCATTGGCTGAAGTCGCTACAATCAAAGGATACAAACGGCCGGAACTATACGAGGATGGGCGTTTGGAAATCAGCGACGGCCGTCACCCGGTCGTCGAATCGGTATTGCCGCCGGGTAGTTTCGTCGCCAATTCGATTACGATTAACGCCGATACCGACCGTATCCATATTCTCACCGGCCCGAACATGGCCGGTAAATCAACCTATCTCAGGCAAATTGGGCTCATTGTTATTCTCGCACAAATTGGTTCATTCGTACCGGCGACGGGAGCATCAGTTGGCATAGTCGACCGTGTCTTCACCCGTGTCGGTGCGAGTGATAATTTGGTCGGGGGGCAGTCGACGTTCTTAGTCGAGATGGTGGAAGCGGCGAATATTCTGCACAATGCTACCGGCCGTTCGCTGATTCTGCTCGATGAAGTCGGACGGGGAACCTCCACTTACGATGGTCTCTCGGTGGCATGGGCTGTTGTCGAATATATCAACGAACAGATCAAAGCCCGTACCGTCTTCGCAACCCATTACCATGAACTCACCGGGATGGCAGCACTTGATTCGCACGTGCATAATTATCAGGTGACGGTAAAAAAGTGGCAGGATGAGCTAATCTTTTTGCACCAGATCGTTCCCGGCGGATGTGATGATTCCTACGGTATCGAAGCCGCCCGTTTGGCCGGTCTGCCCAAAGCTGCCATTACCCGTGCGCGTCAGTTGCTGCGGCTTTTGGAAACCGGGAAATTTGTCAAACAGGAACTGAGCCAAAAAGCGTATCAGGAAAAACATCAGCCGAGCCTCTTTGAGGCACCACCGTCCGTTATCGAAGAGGAATTGCGTAATCTCGATCTCAACAATCTTACACCTGTTGCCGCGTTGAATCTCTTGGAAAAATGGAAGGCGGAGCTGTCATGACCACCGTTGCCGAATCCAAACTGACCAAACGGCATATCCGTCCGCTGCCGAAAGTCGTGATTAACAAAATCGCCGCCGGGGAAGTGGTCGAACGTCCGTCAGCGGTGGTGAAGGAATTAGTCGAAAACGCCCTTGATGCCGGCGCCGATACGATTGCGATCGCCATCAAAAAAGGTGGCGCGCAGTTGATTCGCATCGTCGACAACGGATGCGGGATCGATGACGAGCAGATCGAAATCGCTTTCTCCCGACACGCGACCTCAAAAATAAGCGGCTTTGCCGATCTCGACTCACTGCACACCTATGGTTTCCGCGGGGAAGCGCTCCCGTCGATTGCGTCTGTCTCGCGGATGCGGATGGTGTCCCGCACCTGGAACGCGCAGGCCGGAACAGAAATTTTGTATGAGGGTGGAATTCTTGTTTCCAAAAAACCGACCGCCGCGCCCCCCGGCACAACGGTCGAAGTCGAAAATCTGTTTTACAACACACCGGCTCGGTTGAAATTTCTGAAAGCGGAAACGACCGAGGCCCGTTTGTTAGCCCGCACCGTTACCGCGCTTGCTATCGGTAAATATGAAATCGGATTTTCCTTTACGGTTAATGACAAACTGGTCTTTTCCGTTCCGACGGGACAAACTCTCGGTGAGCGAATCGCGGGAGTGCTTGGTGAAAAGAAAAAATATGTTTCCGTCAGCGGTGATTCCGGTTTTTTGAAAGTGGAAGGGTTTGTCGGTCTGCCGGAAAGCGCTGCCAATAACCGGAACGGACAATATCTGTTCATTAACGGCCGCTTTATTCAATCACCGCTCTTGTCCCATGCTTTCGCCGCTGGCTACAAAGAACTGCTGCACCCAGGACAATACCCGGTCGGTGCACTGTTATTGACGGTACCGTCTGATGAGGTCGATGTGAACGTTCACCCCGCCAAAACGGAGGTCCGTTTATCCCGTGAGCGGGAGATCCACGATGCTTTGTATTCTTTTATCAAAGAATCACTTCGTGCAACCGGCGCAACTACCGGATTGCAGGGGATGCGTTTCACGCCATCCGCCGTTCCCGGTCGCACAGCGACGCCGAATATGAACACCCGGTTGACCTTCACTGCACCGCCTGTACCATCATCCTCAGTTATTCCAGGCGTGACCGGCCCGAAACCGATCAGCGAATCGCAGATGCGCGCGCTCTTCGCCACAAATCAACCACCAACGATGGAAGTTGTCGATACCACAACCGGTGAAATTGTTTCAACTGATCAATCGGAAAATGAGTTATCGCCGACTGATGCGCGATATATCGGCCGCTATTCCGATGTGTACTTACTCATGGAAAAGAATAATGAACTGTTGATTATCGATCAGCATGCAGCGCATGAACGGATCCGTTACGAAGAAGTCCTCAAATCATTCGAGCAGCATGCCGGAGCAGGGCAGCATCTGTTGTTTCCCGTTACCGTCGAGCTTTCTCCGGAACAACTCGCGGTGTTTGAGTCGGCATCGGAGTTTTTCACCAAAGCCGGATTCGCTATCGCACCCTTCGGTGGAAGAACAGTGAATATCGAAACGGTCCCGATCTGGTTGTCGCATCGCTCACCGGAAAAACTGTTGCTTGCGATTCTCGATGATATCATGTCGCTTCGCAAAGAAGGGCATGACCTCATCAAGTCGATCGCGCAATCGATGGCCTGTCGTTCCTCGGTGATGGCCGGTGATAAACTCGCCGAGCGCGAAGCACAGGCGCTACTCTATCGATTACTCCACTGCGAACAGCCGTTTGCCTGTCCACATGGCCGTCCAACCTTAATCAAACTGACTCGTGCCGATCTTGATCGGCAATTCGGACGTGACTGATATTTTCCCCATCCCGATTCTCTGCGGTCCGACCGGATCGGGGAAATCCTCACTCGCTCATGAACTCGCGAAGCATTACCCGATAGAAATTATCGTCGCCGATTCCCGCCAGGTAATCCACCATCTTGATATAGGCACCGAAAAACCAACCGAGCAGGAACAACGCGAGGTGCGCTACCATCTGATTGATCTGGTCGAGCCCGGAGAAAGTTATACCGCATATCGCTTCGTCGAGGATGCTGAGCATGCGATAACCGATATTCTTTCACGTAAAAAGATCCCGATGGTGGTGGGTGGAACCGGGATGTATATCCGTTCACTCGTGCGCGGTATCTCGGCAGTGGCAAGTAGTGATGAAATCAGAGAACAAATCGCATCGGAGATCGTAGAAAAAGGGGAAGATGCGGTATACCATGAGTTAACAGTGATAGATCCAACAGCAGCCAAACAGATTCATCCGAAAAATCATGTCCGTCTTATTCGCGCATTGGAGATATACAGACTGACCGGACAACCGAAAACCGTTTGGGAGAAAACCGGACAACAGATTGGGGGGAAGTTCCCATATCATGCAGTCTGTTTCCTGCCTGACCGGGCGGAACTCTATGAACGAATTGATGCTCGCACCCGTTACCAACTGGCAAAGGGTTTGCTTGAGGAGGTACGAGGGTTAGTCAAAACAGTGGGGGAGCAGAAGGTCAGAGCGGCCAACGTTATCTGTTATAACGAATTATTAGACTGTATTAACGGGACCTTGAGCTTGGATGATAGTGTTTCGCTCATACAACAGAATTGCCGCCATTTGGCCAAACGGCAATACACCTGGTTCAAAAAGGAGCCTGATTTTCAACAGGTTACAGAATTTTCGATTTTACAGGCAGAGCTTACCAAACTGGTAAGCCATTGGCAGTCAAGGCATTGAAAAACCTTGACTTTGATTTACGGACTTAGGTATTCTCCGAAAAGAGGGTTCGGGATGAAGTCTTAAAAGCCTCATTCCGATAATAAGTTAGATACAAAAACACTGCGTATAAGGATTTCAGCAATGACCAAACTCGCATACACAAATTTATTCCGGATGTCAGGCGGCGTCCTATTGGTAGCTGCTTTGACTCTGGGTGCAGGGTGTGGGGGCGGGAAATCTCATACTGATTCGCTGACCGGAGAGGAACAGGCTTCTCAAAAGTCCTCCGGCCAGACAGCGACAGCTGATGCGTCTTCCGGCAAAACAACCGAGAAAAACACTCCCGTAACTGAAACAGCCGACCAAAAAGAGAAAACCAGAACGTCTCCATTTGACCGTGGCGCCTTATTTACCGAATTCGACGATTCAGCCTATACCGATTCAGAGGAAGCATGGGATGAATCGGAAATGCCGGAAGACCCGGATGCCGCAACCGCAGTGGACGATGATATCTGGCGTCAGTTTGATCTTGCTGAAGAATATCATTCCTTAGGCGTTATCGCTAACCGGGAAGGAAGCTGGGAAGAAGCCCAGTACTATTTCGAAAAGACGCTTTCTATTTTAGCGGATATGGATATCGAAACCGATTCCGTCTTTACGCCGGAAGCGGTCAAATACACGACTATTCTCAATAACACCATCGCCGACTACCAGGTCTCACTCCGTTCGTCGGGGCGGTTGTCTGAAGATGTATCATCTTCCGTAATCTTGGATCGCTTTTATGCCTTAAGCGATAAACTAAAAGGTGACACGATTGTCACCAAAATGGAAGTCGGGGACGGCGGCAAAGAACCGACCTATGATCTCCCGATCGTAATGAATGACCGCGTAAAAAGCTCGATTGTCTATTTCCAGACAGTCGCGCGCGGCGCGTTCACGCGCTACCTGAGTCGTACCACCAAGTATGGCCCGATGATGAAAAAGATTATTAAAGAATACAAAATGCCGGAAGACTTAGTCTATTTGTCACTCGTTGAATCCGGCTACAACCCGCACGCCTATTCATGGGCGCGTGCGATGGGACTTTGGCAGTTTATCGCCTCAACTGGCCGCTTGTATGACCTTGACCGTGACTGGTGGATGGATGAACGGAAAGACCCGATCAAGTCGACCCACGCCGCCATGCAGTTTTTGCGCGATCTCTACACCCAGTTCGGTGACTGGGAGTTAGCGATGGCTGCCTATAACGGCGGTCCCGGTCGTGTCAGCCGCACTATCAAATCACAGAATACCCGTGATTTCTGGAAGATGCGTCTGCGCAAGCAGACGATGGATTACGTTCCGCTCATCATGGCGGCGACCATTATCTGTAAGAATCCGGAAAAATACGGCTTCACTGATATCGTCTATGAACCGGAACTGACGTGGGATGAAGTATTGGTCAACAAACCGGTTGAACTTCGCACCGTCGCCGATGCGCTTGGTGTTTCAACCGAAGCGCTCGTTGAACTGAATCCGGAACTGCTTCGCAAAACGACCCCGCCCGGACAGACCGATTACAAATTGAAAGTCCCGAAAGGGTACAGCGAACAGTTCTATGCTTCGTACGAAGCGATGGCTGCTTCCACCGCCGCCAGCATGGTTCGCCACCGGATTAAAAAAGGGGAGACGCTGTCTTCGATCGCTGCCAAGTACGGCGTTTCACGCTATGCTATTCAGGAAACGAACAAGCTGAAATCGAAATCGTTACTTATCGCCGGACGTGAACTGACTATTCCGGTTCCTTCCAATTACGCCGCGAGTAAAAACAATGCGACGACCAAGACGCGTGAATACACCGCCAAGAGTTCCGTCTACACCGTTCAGCGCGGTGACAATCTTTGGGCAATTGCCAATGCGTTCGGTACCTCGATCGATCAACTGCGCCGTGAAAACTATATGGAAGCCAGCGCCCGTATTTATGTCGGCCAGAAGCTGAAAATTCCGGCTGATGCTTCCAAGTTAGAAGATAAGAATACGTATGCAGCCACTCCGGCGCCTGCTTCCAAGGATAACAAGCCGAGTGAAGCAAAACAGAAATCGACAACAGCTTCCGCGCCGGCGACCCATACGGTTCGTTCCGGTGAAACGCTGTCGACGATCGCCCGCAAGTACGGCACCACTGTTTCCACCCTCAGAAAGTGGAACGATATGGGCAGTTCCAACCGTATTCGGGCCGGTCAGGTCCTGCAGGTTCGCGGCGATGCGACCGCCGAGTATGTCGTGCACCAGATCCGGCGCGGCGAAAATCTCTCCACTATCGCCAAGAAATACAGCACGACCGTTGACAAAATTATTTCTTCGAACAAGATTGCCAATCCGAATGAACTGGTCACCGGACAAAAGTTGACCATCTATCTCGAGTAGTAAACGAAGAGAAACAGTTAGGAAAGGATTCCAACTACCGTGGCAGCACGACGGGACATTATCATCGGCGGATTTATCATCTTTATTTTCATCGGTTTTTTGATCGTTGCTGCGCTCATGTTCAGCGGCTTGGGGTCAACCGACGGCGAAGTCGGCAGTACCTTTACTTCCGGTAACATAGGCTTAGTCGAAGTAGACGGCGTTCTCAATGAAGAAACCGGCCGTCCCATCATTAAGCTTTTAGATCGCTGGAAGGATAATCACTCCATTAAGGCTATTATTCTGCATGTAAACTCTCCCGGTGGAGGTGTCGCCATTTCACAGGAAGTTTACGATGCGGTCCTGCGCGCTAAAGAGGAAAAACCGGTAGTTGCCTCACTGGCCTCCGTTGCAGCATCCGGCGGGTATTATATCTCCTGTGGAGCGGATCGGATCATGGCGAACCCGGGAACAATAACCGGTTCAATCGGAGTCATTTTCCAGTTCCATACGGCAACCGGCCTGCTTGAAAAAATCGGGGTCGGAACCGAGACAGTGAAATCCGGGGATCTCAAAGATGTCGGAACCTACGCCCGTCCGATGAGTGAGGCGGAAGGGCTGATGCTTCGTTCGGTCGTTATGGATTCCTATGAACAGTTCGTCGATGTCGTCGCCAACGGCCGCGGCCTTGAAAAAGACCAGGTTTACCCCCTGGCCGACGGATCGGTGTTTACCGGGCTGCAGGCCAAAAATCTTGGCCTTGTCGATACCCTGGGCGGCCTCTATGAGGCGGTTTATCTGGCCGCTGAGCTCGCCAAAGTGGAGGGGGAACCCAAGGTCGTCCGGCCAATTGAAAAGTCTCAAGTCGACGTCTGGGACCTCTTAGGCGGCATAGTCCACCAGTCCGTGACCGGCATCACCAATGCATCCTTAGAGCCTCAGCTTCAGTATATCTTCAAGTAACTCTGCCCCTTACCTCAAAAAAAGTCCTGTTTTTTGCATTTTTTCCTTTGCATCGTATACCCCCAACTGTATCTTGACCTGCCGCAATGAGTTATCGAAAGACTCCGGCAATACAGGTGCTGCGTCGTAGTGAGCGGCACAAAAGAAGGGATAGAAAGTAGATGAACAGATACTCTTATGAGGGAGGATGCTGTGACTAAAGCTGATCTGGTCGAAAAGGTCGCCGAAAAAACAGGTCTCACCCGGACAGACGTGGCGGTGGTAGTGGATTCATTTCTGGATACCATCCGTAAAGCGCTCGAAACCGGGCACAACATTGAAATTCGTGGATTCGGAACGTTCAAAGTCAAGGTGCGTAAAGCTCGCAAGGCGAGAAACCCGCGTACCGGCGATGTCGTCCCGGTTCCGGATCGTAAAGTGCCGGTCTTTAAGCCGTCCAATGAATTCAAGAGCATGATCACGAAGCTGTCCCTCTAAGTCGTACAACAGGTGATATAAAAGAAGATAGGGAGTCCAATGCCGAGCGGAAAAAAACGCAAACGGATGAAAATTAAGACGCATAAGCGTAAAAAAAGAAGAAGAGCCAATCGCCATAAAAAGAAATAAGGCGTATCGAACCTAACGTGCGAACAGCGCGAAGGCGGAACGAACTGCTTGATCTGCACGGAAAAGGCTTCCGGAAAACTGACAACGTGATTGTCGATTCTACTTGAAGCGAAAAAACAGGTTTTCCGTACAGGATATTGAAAACCAATCAGTTGGTTCGAAAGCTAACAGATATAGAGATGCCCACCCGACCGGTGGGCATTTTTATTGCAATACGATCGGTGTGAAAAACCGTTTAACCCGATTTGTAATGCTATTCGTATCGCTCAGTGTGATCGCTGTGTCGTACGGTCACAGTCGCGAACGTACTGATTTTAGGGTGAACACCGATGGCGGTACGGCCGAGCAGAATGCTCCCCGCATCGCGGTCGCATCGGACGGCTCATTCGTTATTACCTGGGTCGATTGGCGGGAGGGGACAAGCGATGTCTACGTCCAGAAATTCGATACAGCCGGACAGCCGGTAGGGGCGAATCAGAAAATCAATGATGAGTCTCCAGCATCCTATCAGTTCGAGCCGTCGATTGCGATGGATCGTAACAATGCTGTTTCCCTTATCTGGAAAGATTACCGGAATAATCAGTATCCGTCGGGTGCCGATGTATTCCTGCAATCCTATAGTGCATCACTCAGTAAAAGTGGCACAAATCGAAATTTATCAACAGAAGCACCGGATTCAGCGCATGAATCTCCCGATATCGCGTTCGGGCAATGGGGAACGGCGCTTGTCACATGGGCGGATTACCGTAATCTCAACTGGGATATCTACGGCCAGATTGTCACACCGAACGGAACGCTTGTCGGCGGGAATTTCCGGATCAATGATGATCAGGGAACGATGCCGCAAAGTGCACCGCGAGTCGCCGCCTCGGGCTCAGGATGGTATGTAGTCGTATGGACTGATCAACGCTTCAGTAATTATGATATCTACGCGCAGCGATTCGATTCGACCGGAACCAAGCTCGGACCGAATGTTAAAATTAATACCGACGGCAACACGTTCCGTCAGGCCTTCGCCGATGTCGCCACCGATGGCGCCGGACATTTTACGGTCGTATGGGTCGATTGGCGCAACGGCAGTTATCCAACCAATCCGGATATTTATTTGTCAAAACTTGATACCAATATGGTTTCATTGACCGGAAATATTCGGCTCAATACCGATGTCTCCACCCGCGCCCAGCGTGATCCGTCTATTTCAGCGGATAGATTAGGCAACATAGCAATTGTCTGGTCAGACTCTACTGCATCCGCCGATGAATCATGGGAAGTTTCCGGGCAGATGATCGACGTCGACGGAAAAACACAGGAAGCGAATTTCCGCGCAAATACGTTTTCCGACAGCGCACAGTTGCGACCGGATGTCGCCTTGGATGGCCGCTACCGTTATGTCACTTGGGTCGATAAACGAAACGGGAACTTCGATATTTATGCCGCGGTGCATCAGTATCATAACCCTGGCCTTGCCGCGCAGCCATCAACCATGATCTTTATGATGGATAAGGGAGGGGAGTTACCTCGTTCACAATCGGCAACGATTCAGCATACCGGGTACAACCGTCTTGATTTCGTCGCCACGCCGGA
Source organism: uncultured Ignavibacteriales bacterium (assembly GCA_964464605.1). Classification (GTDB taxonomy): domain Bacteria; phylum Zixibacteria; class MSB-5A5; order GN15; family FEB-12; genus CAYXJN01. The sequence continues at coordinate 307,614 of CAYXJN010000006.1, forward strand.
CGTGTCGTGGTTAAATGTGACACCGTCATCAGGAAAATCACCCGACTCATTCGTAGTTTCTATAAACACGAATAGTCTTGATTACGGTGAACATACCGGAACGATTCATGTTGAAGACATCAACAACCCGGAAAATGCGACAACTATCTCTGTTCGTTTACGGGTCACGCCGCCGGAATTGAGCGTGTCATCTGATACGGTTCGATTTACCCGCATTCCCTTTTCACCAGATACCCAAACAGTCGCTGTCACCATTCAAAACAGCGGCGCAGGAACACTGGGCTGGCAAGTTCAGGAATCCGCCGATTGGCTTTCAGTTGCATCTGTCTTAGGTGTCGCTCCGTCGACATTACAGATTTCCGCAACTGCCGAGCTATTACCTGTCGGAGAATATATCGCAGAACTTGTCGTAACCTCATCAGGTGCGACGAATTCACCGGATACGATTGTCTGTCTCCTGCGTGTCGATGCTGTTTATCCTGTTCCGTCACTCTCGTCGAATCAAGTATATATCAAAACCACGCAGCCGGGCGTCGTCGATACGACGCTAACAATACGAAACAATGGACAGGGAGTAATGTACTGGAATGCATCGGTGCAGTCCTCATGGCTTTCCGTTTCACCCAACTTCGGTACTGATTCATCACCCGTGCATATTTCACTGCTGAATTTCCCGACTTCGCCGGGATTGTATATCGACACGATTACGATTGCCGATACGCTGTTTCATACGAACACAAAAACGGCAGTCTTAGTAAATTTCTATGAGCATTCGAATGACAGTATCCGTATCGGCGATCTCTCTGTTACCGCCGGAGATACCGGTCGCATTCCGGTTTCGGTCACATTGACCCAACCGGTGTCACGTGTCCGTTTGTTTGCGAAATACAACGATCGTTATTTGAGCCTTGAAAGTTTCGCATTGTCCCCTGTAAATCCGACAATGGCAACGCATAGTTTTGTCGTCGATTCAATCACCGGCACATTTAGTCTTGTTGTTGAAACGGCAAATATTGACAGTCTTATCCCGGTTGGTAGTTGGGAATTGGGAACCGTTGCCGTTCGCGCAAAACAGGAAGTCAGCAGCACCTCGTTTTCATCTGCCGATATCGACACGCTCTATACCGATATGCTGACCGGTGCAGGCCGCCGCGTTGCACCCGCTTTTCGTTCCGGCACGATCACGGTCGATCGCACAACACCGGCGAAAGAGGATGAATCTCCAATCTTGCCGACAACGGTCATTCTCGATCAGAATTATCCGAATCCTTTTAATTTAGAAACCGTCATACCGTTCTCCGTTCCGTCACGCGGCCACTATCGCTTGGAGATATTTAACATCCTGGGCAGTTCGGTGGTCACGCTTTTGGATGAGCAGCTTTCCGCCGGTGAGTACAGTATCCCGTGGAACGGGCTTTTGGGTTCCGGGCGAATCGCTCCATCCGGTATCTATTTCTACCGCCTGAAAAGTGCCTCTGGGACCCATATCCGCAAAATGGTCCTGTTGAAGTAACTTTCGCTCTCTTTGTAGCTTGTCGCCAATCCTCTGTATTTCCGGGTAACTTTTTCCTGATATTCCCGTATAGATTCCAAAAGGACTATGTCCGGCCAACGTGCCGGTTGACTTGAGTTTGGAGGATATATGCAACTACGAATCGTGCTCGCACTGCTTATAGCAGCAGTATGCGTTTCGAGTGTTTCCGCGTCAGATGAATCAATGAAGCTGTATGGACGAATTACCACCGTACAAGGAGATGTTTTTGAAGGATTCATCCGCTGGGACAAGAACGAATCTACCTGGCTGGACATTCTCGACGGCACAAAGGAACGGGTCCCGTCGCAGACGAACAGCAACCGCCGTCGCTACCGCGGGTCACGCTCCGATCGGAATACCTTTTTTGCCAATAACTGGTCATGGGATAATTATGCTGCCGAATCCGGTATCCGGTTCGGTCATATTAAAACGCTGACGGTAATCGGGGATGACCGTGTTGAGTTAACGCTCAAATCCGGCGAAACGATGGAGTACGAAGCCGGCTCGACCGATATCGGCACTGATATCCGTGAATTGATTATTGAAGATAAAGATGAAGGGGAGCTTGAACTGGTCTGGGAAGATCTGGACAAAGTCGAGTTCATGGCTGCGCCGTCATCGGCGACTTCCAATTCCGGCGACCGTCTGTACGGTACATTGACTACCCGCCGCGGCGATACCTACACCGGTTTTATTACCTGGGATATGGATGAAGTATTGAGCAAAGATGTTATCGACGGGGAAGAGCGCGGTAAAACCCGCAAACTGCCGTTTAGCCGTATCACGGCTATTGAGCGTTACAGCTCCTCCGGTTCGGAAATCACATTGAACAACGGTGAGAAAATCATCATGCGCGGCACGAACGATGTCGATGAAAGCAATCAGGGTATAATCGTCTCCGACCGTGCGCTCGGCGATGTTCGCGTCGATTGGGATGATTTCGATAAAGTCGAATTCAAAACCTCGCGTGGTTCATTTTCCTATAACGATTTCAACGGCGGCAGCGCGTTACAAGGCACTGTTCTCACCGAAGACGGTGACAGTTTCACCGGCACGATCAAATGGGATGATGATGAAGAGAAGACATGGGAGCTTTTGAACGGCGAATCACGTGGTACGACGTTTCGTATCGATTTCGGTAATATCGCCTCTATCGAACGGGGCGGTTCGCGGGCGGTCGAAGTGAAGCTCAAAGATGGCCGTGTGCTGAGATTGTCAGATTCCAATGATGTCGATGACACTAACAAAGGTATTTTTGTTACCTCGAAATCCGGTTCGGTCGATGAAGTCGATTGGGATAATTTTGCGCGAATGGAGCTTACCGGTAAGTAGGCAAAAAAAGACCCCGTTTAGCGGGGTCTTTTTTTATCTCTATGAAATCGATTACATGCCCTTAGCGGCGAGCGCATCTTTCATTTCTTTGATATGCGCTTCAGCGGTTGCGATATTGGTTTTGGCCAGCGGGTCATTCTTGAACAATCTCACGAATTCTTCCCACGCAACTAAATTGGTCTTGGTATCTTCCGGAGACATCGATTCCTTGGCGATCGCATAGTTGAACGCCGCCAGATGTTTCTTCGGATTCGCTTTCATCGCTGCGCGAAAGGCGGTAGCGGCATCACCGTATTTTTCCTGACTCAGGTAAATCTGTCCGAGTTCGAAAAAAGCGCCGTATTGTTTTGGATCAAGTTCGGTCGCTTTCTTCAATGCTGTAACAGCCTCGGTTGATTTGTCGGTCTTGCTGTACGCGCGACCCAACATATACCAGGTTTCATCGTCACCACCGCCGGAACTGTGGATCTGTTCGACGCTTTTAATGACGTTTGTGTAGTCATTTTTTCGGTTATAAAGTTTCGCGATTTCCTTTTGCAGTTCTTTATCCCCCGGTTTAAGCGCGAGCGCTTTGTTGAAGCTGACTTCCGCTTCTGCGAACTGCTTTAAAGATGATTGTATTTTGCCGAGGTTGGTGAAGGCGTCAACATTTTTCGCATCTTTTTCAGTCACCGATTTGTACAGCTTCAGCGCGTTATCTAATTTCCCTTGTTTGAAATAGATCGCAGCGAGGTTCATCTGCGGGTCGATAAATGCCGCATCCTGCCCGATTGCGGCTTCGTACGCAGTGACGGCTGTTGCTAAGTCCCCTTTTTTCTCTGCGTCGAGACCTTCATTAAATAGTTCTTTAGCTTTCTGCGGATCTGCCAAAGCGGCGGATGCCAACAGCGCTACGATACAGAAAACAGAGGTGAGTGCTCGTTTCATTACGGATAAAGCCTCATGTTTCATTGCCAAATTGCTCCTTCTGCGGGGATTATATACACGATTTTATATTTCATCTTCGTCTGTACTTAATTCTACACTTGTTTTAACCGTCGGTTCCAGCGAGAACCTGCCCTTCAAGCGGAGGGCTGCTGCGGCTGGGTCGGTTCACTCGGTGTGGCAGGCGGCTGCGGAATCGGTTTACTCGTACGCCCGATATCACGGCGGAACTGCGCACCGTTAAAGCGAATCTTTTCAATCGCCTGATAGGCTCGCTTGAGCGCAGCAGAAAGTGATTTATCTGTTGCCGTCACCGCCACCACACGGCCACCGCTTGTTATCAAACGGTTATTTTTAAGCGCTGTGCCGGCATGGAAAACCGTTACATTGCTATCATTCACCTGCTGCAAGCCGCCGATAGGAAGTCCGGTTTTGTATTTACCCGGATACCCGCGGGAGGCCATCACGACACACGCGGAAGTATCTTTACTCCAGTCCAGTTTCACGCCGGCTAATGAACCATTGACGGTTGCCTTGAGCAGATCGCTGAAATCATTTTTCAATAGCGGCAGCACCGCCTGTGTTTCCGGGTCGCCGAAACGACAATTGTATTCTAAAACCTTTGGACCGCTTTCGGTAAGCATGAGACCAAAATAGAGAATCCCTTTGTACTTGAATCCCTCTTCGTTCAATCCTTTCAGAGTTGGTACGAGAATGTGGTCGTTGATCTCTTCCATCAGTTCTGCGGAAATGAGATCAGTCGGGCAGTATGCACCCATCCCGCCGGTGTTTGGTCCTTTATCACCGTCAAAGGCTCGCTTGTGATCCTGACTTGATAGTAACGGCAGAATCGTTTTGCCGTCAGTGACGGTTAACAGTGAAACTTCCGGGCCGGTTTGACATGCTTCTATAACAATTTTGTCACCCGCCGAACCGAGCACACCCTTGAACATAATGCGCTCGATAGCCGCGACGGCTTCATCGTAGGAGTGCGCAATCACGACACCTTTTCCGGCGGCTAAACCATCCGCTTTAATAACGGTCGGGAATTGTAACACGCGACAAAACCCGATTGCCTCGGCAGCACTGCTAAATGAACGAAAGGGAGCAGTCGGAATATGATACTTTCGCATGAATTCTTTTGAGTAACATTTGCTGCTTTCAAGCCGTGCTGCTTTTTTGTCCGGTCCAAAGATTTTCAATTTGCGGCGGTTGAATTCATCGACTACTCCGGCAGCCAACGAAGACTCCGGTCCGATAACGGTCAAGTCGATCCTGTTCCGGTGAGCAAATTCGCTTAAGGCACGGATATTGGTTGGCTCAATTGGAACACACTTGGCAATCTGAGCAATACCACCGTTCCCGGGAGCACAAAAGAGTTTCTGAACTTTTTTTGAGGCCTTGAGTTTCCAGAGTATGGCGTGCTCACGACCACCTGAACCAACGACTAAAATTTTCATGTGGTCACAAATTTACCGGATTTTAGGCTACAAATTCAAGCGGAATTTACAGTGTTGTATATGGTTGACTTATTTGCCTTTGGCCGTATATTTACGTTCAACCTCACTCACCAAACGTGCCGACGGTCATATCTGCCGGCATATGAGATTTAAGAAACATAAAAAGGATACACACCATGCGCCTCTCAGGCATTCTTGCGGCTGTATGTGTCGTTATCGCGGCCGGAATTACTCAGGCTGAAACGTACACGCAAATCAAGCTCGACAAGCTCACCAAACAGCAGTACCTGCAGATTCAGCAAAAGGGGCTTGATCGCCTTGAAAGTGAGGGGGACGTTATCGAAATTCTCGCCAAATCGGAAGACCTGATCTGGCTGCAGGAAACCGGAATCGGGTATGAGGTTACTATTCCCGATGTTGTCCGGTTTTATCAGGATCGAATCGGGCCGGATAAACTCATGGGCGGATTTCGTACCTTTTCTGAAATCGTTGCCTATTTGGACAGTCTGCACACTGCATATCCGACATTAACCACTGCAAAATTTTCTATCGGTAATTCTCTTTTGGGGAATCCGATCTGGGCGCTGAAAATTTCCGATAATCCGAACGTTGACGAAAATGAAGCCGAACTCCTGTACATTTCGGTCATTCATGCCCGTGAACCCGCCGCCGGTGCAGCGGTGTTGAATCTGATGAATCATTTTCTCTCCAACTATGGCAGCAATTCAGAGATTACCAATCTGGTCAATAACCGTGAATTGTACTTTATCCCGATTCAAAATCCGGATGGATACTTACACAATCAATCAACCAACCCGAGTGGCGGAGGTCTCTGGCGCAAGAACCGGAGAAACAACGGTGACGGGACCTTTGGCGTCGATTTGAATCGCAACTATGGCGCGGATTGGGGTTTTGATGATCTCGGTTCATCCGCACAAACAAATTCTGAAACGTACCGCGGAACATCTGCGTTTTCAGAACCGGAAACACAAGTAGTTCGTGATTTCACTATCAGCCGTAATTTTGTAATCGTCCACAATTATCACTGCTATTCAAATTTAGTGCTCTGGCCTCCGGGTAACGTGCGTGATTACACGCTGCAGGAAGATTTCTTCAGAAATCTCGGCGACTCGATGACTCAATTTAACGGCTATTCTCCACAGCCGGGATGGGCATTGTATCCAACCAATGGCGCCGCTGATGACTGGCATTGGAGTGACACGATTTTGAAACCGCGTCAGATTTCTTTGACCACCGAAATCGGAAATAGTGGGGATGGATTCTGGCCCTCTCCGGCACGTATCCCGACGCTTGTTTCCGAAAACGTGTTCCCCGGTGTATTCCTCGCGAGAATTGCTGACAATCCGTATATCATCGGACCGCCGGTTACGCCGGTCTTGTCGGCACCGGATTCATCCGGCAAAGACTTTGCAATCAATTGGACCTGTACAGATTCTATCAATCAGCCGGTATCCTACAGGATTTTAGAAATGACCGGCAAGACTACCAAAACCGATTCTGCAGAAACGGATAATGGTTATTGGGAAACTGTCCGGATGACTATTAGCGGAACCCGGGCGCATACCGGTGTTTCGTCGTGGGTTTCACAGAGCGCCAATCAGTCGAATCATTGGCTGATTTCGAAAGTGCCGTATCAGGTGAAAGCGAATGATTCACTCGTGTTCTGGATGTGGTATGATATCGAGCAGGATTTCGATTATTTTTACGCGCAGGTTTCCACCGACGGTGGCTATTCATTTACTAATTTAGCAAATAATCTGACTACCAATAGCGATCCGAACAACATCAATTTAGGTAATGGCATTACCGGGTCATCGAGCAATCTGTGGCGTCGCGCCGCCTTTAATTTGGCTCCGTATGTCGGTCAACAGGTCTATTTCCGTTTATCGTATTTCACCGATGGCTTCGTGCTTGGCAGCGGTGTCTTTATCGATGATATCGAAAAAGTAGAATTTTTTGCTGACACCACCGAAGTCACGCCGGCTGCGCTTGGCTTTACCTATAACTTTACCAACAAACCGAACGGCCAGTATTGGTACCGTGTTACCGGAACCGATGCGCAAGGGCAGGAGAGCCGCTTGTCGAATATCGAAGGAGTAAAAGTTCAGGGCTTGTTGGTGGGTGACTGCAACAATAGCGGTTCAATCTCCGTTGCCGATCTAACCTATCTTGTGCAGTTTCTGTTTAACGGGGGGGCAGCGCCTAATCCGACCGCATTGGCCGATGTCAATTGCTCCAATTCGATTACTGTTGCTGATCTGGTCATGCTGGTTCAGTACCTGTTTAACAGCGGTCCGACACCGAATTGTCCGTAATCATTAACTGTATTTCTAAGCCGCTCTTATCAAAGGAGCGGCTTTTTTATTCACGCTGGTGACTTGTGTATATATGAAAATAGCTGTTCCTTATTCTCCTATGAGTTTTGCAAAAAAACAAGGCAGACCGCATCAGAAAGAGAAACAGCAGCGGGATCGGTTTCGCCATGCGGACATGACCAGTTTTGTCAGACTCCGTGAGGAAGAAGAGCTATATGAATTGCTCGACAAGCTTTCTCAACCGCCGTTACTCTTGATTCTTGACGGTCTCACTGATCCGCACAATTTCGGGGCCTGTTTGCGAACAGCAGAAACTGCGGGAGTGCATGCGGTCATTATTCCGAAAGACCGCTCTGCTCCGGTTACCCGTGTGGTAAAAGAGGTCGCATCTGGCGCTGCGGAACGGGTACCGATCATTCAAATCACCAATCTTGCCCGATGCATGAAAAAACTGAAAGATCGGAATGTCTGGTTGGTCGGGACAAGTCATCGGGCTTCAAAAAGTCTTTATGATATCGATTTCCGCGGGGCGACTGCGTTGGTCGTCGGCTCTGAAGGTGCAGGTATGCGGCGCTTAACCGAAGAGGAATGCGATTTCACCTGCCGGATACCGATGCAGGGATCGGTCGAATGTCTGAATGTCTCTGTTGCCACCGGAGTCTGCCTTTTTGAAGCGGTTCGACAGCGGATAACGCGGTAAACAGGCGCGGGAACTTGTTCGGGAGAGTTCTGGTTATACGTCGGTATAAAGAAAAACAATTGTGTACAGACACTATTATCTGGAGGACCTGTGTTCAAAAAGCTCTCACTCGCCGCGTTAACCGTTGTTGCGTTCGCCTTTGCCGCTCAGGCGCAAACCTGGACTGTCGATCATGCCCATTCTAAAATCAACTTTACTGTCAAGCATCTTGTGCTGACCAATGTCTACGGCCAATTCAAGGATTTTGAGGGAACAGTCGTTTTCGACGGAACGAATGTCGGCAAAGCGACTGCCGAATTTACGATTCAGGCGGCTTCGATTGACACGGACAACGAAAAGCGTGATGGTCACCTACGCAGTGCAGACTTCTTTGAAGTGGAAAAACATCCGACGATTACCTTCAAATCCAAAAAGGTCATTAAGGGAGAAGGAAGCAAGTTTCAGTTAGTCGGTGATCTTACGATCAAAGATGTCACTAAAGAAGTTACCTTTGACTGTGAATTCGCCGGTATCCTGCCGGGAAAAGATGGCGCCGATAAAGCCGGATTCTCTGCGCACACAACGATTAACCGTCAGGATTATCACGTTAGCTGGAGCCGTACGCTCGATAACGGCGGTTTGGTTGCCGGTGATGATATCAAAATAGCCGTTGATCTTGAATTGAATAAACAAGTTGAAGAAGCGGCCAAACAGTAACCGCGTTTTTGCCATATGCAAAAGGTCGGCATTGCCGGCCTTTTTTATTTCTAACCCTTTTCAGTTCACTAAGCGAACTGTCGAATCAGCCCGACTACTTTTCCGGCGATACGAAATTCCGGAGATGCCGCATTCACGACAATAGGCTTGAAGGCATCATTTTCCGGCTGGAGGATTATCTGTTTGCCGCTCGGCATATACCGTTTCACTGTTGCCTCGCCGCCGACTAAAGCCACAACGATATCACCCTTTTGGGCGGTCTCCTGTTTTCTTACGATGACGATATCCCCATCATAAATTCCGGCATCCCGCATCGAATCACCGGTAACCTGTAATGAAAAGCTGTCCCCTTTGGGTAGGAAAGACTGATCTAACACCAATTCGGTTTCCCTGTTTTCAATCGCATCAATAGGTACGCCGGCCGGCACAGAGCCGACTAAAGGAATGCGTCGAACCGGAGTTCGCTGGCTTTTTGGAAATTGAAGTCCACGAGCAAGATAGTCATCTTTTCTTAAGTATCCCTTTCGGATAAGTGAGGAAAGATGTTGGTGTACTCCGTTAGTTGAAGTTATACCGAAAGCCCGGCCGATTTCCCGAAGGGTCGGCGCCGTTCCACGCTCATCGAGACTTTGACGTATATACTCTAAAATTTGACGTTGTCGTTCGGTCAATTGACTCAAACACAGGCTCCGTTTGTTTCACATGAATGACACATCACACACAATAATACGGAAGTTCATTATCTTCCTGTATCACATTATGAAAAAAAAACGGCGAATGTATTCGCCGTTTTTCTGGGGTATAACCAATATGCTTAGTGCTCCAGTTGGGCTGCTTCCCGCAAGTGGCGCGTTTCCTCGATAATCTTCTGAGCAACTTCGTGCGGAACCTCTTCGTAGTGCGAGAAGGTCATTGTATACACGCCTTGTCCCTGTGTCATTGACCGCAGATCGACGGCGTATTGATACAATTCCGCCTGGGGCACGGTAGCACGGATAATCTGATCAGAGCCGTCAGGGTCCATACCGGCGATTCGACCGCGACGGGAGGAAAGATCCCCCATGACATCACCGGCATAATCTTCCGGAACATGTATTTCGACTGAATAAATCGGTTCAAGGATTACCGGTTTGCAGTTCATAAATCCTTCTTTAAAGGCCATCAATCCGGCGATTTTGAACGCCATATCGGAGGAGTCGACATCATGGTAGGAACCATAGAACAGAGCAACGCGTACATCGACTACCGGTGCATGAGCCAGGCCGCCATGTAGCATCTGCTCGACCACACCTTTTTCAACGGCCGGTATATATTTAGCTGGAATCGCGCCACCGGTAACTTCGTTTAGAAATTCAAACCCACCACCACGCTTGTTCGGTTCGATACGAATATGTACATCGCCGAATTGTCCCCGTCCGCCCGATTGTTTTTTGTGGCGGTAATGATGTTCAGTTTTTGAGGTGATAGTTTCACGATAAGGGATTTTCGGTTTGGTAAGTTCGACATCGACACCAAACCGTTTCTTCAATTTATCGACAAGGATTTCAATATGGGTTGAACCTTGTCCCCAAAGTACCATCTGATGAAGCGCCGGGTCGGATATTAGTTTGAAGCTTGGATCCTCTTCATGCAGTTTATGCAGCCCGGTTCCGATTTTTTCCTCATCCCCTTTATTCTTTGGCTTGAGCGCGACGTCCATAACCGGATTCGGCAACTTCGGCGGCGCTATCGTAACGCCAAACGCGGCATCCGTCAGAGTATTTCCGGTATGCGTGTTTTTTAGTTTAACCAGAACACCCATATCTCCGGCCGTCGCTGCCGGCAGATCGATTCGGTTTTTTCCCTGCATAGTATAGACCTGTGAGGCGCGCTCTTGTACTTCCGTTGCCTGATTTTTTAGATCTATACCCTGTTTAATTGTTCCCTGAAATACGCGGAAGTAGGACATTTCACCAAGGTGACCTTCCGAGGCTGTTTTGAAAATATAGGCAACGGTTGGGGCAGAGGAGTCGACTTTGAGTTCGACTTCATTTGTCGTTCCGGTTTTCAATCCTTTCGGATTCCCCATCTCTTTCGGTGAGGGGAGATATTCGACGATAAAATCCAACAATACTAAGCTGCCAACGCCGCGTAAGGCGGAGCCAAAAAAGACCGGATACAAACGACCAGTGTCGATACCGAGCGCGAGTCCTTTATGAAATTCATCTTCGGTGAGCGTGCCTTCGGAAAAGAATTTTTCGATGAGTGTGTCGTCCGCTTCGGCTGCTACTTCGACCAGTTTTTCCCGCTCAGCTTCGGCAATCGCTTTCATGTCGGCGGGAATCGGAATTTCCGAACGTTTACCGTCCTTTTCGAAGGTGTAGGCTTTCATGTGCAGTAAATCGATAAGGCCGGTGAATTTGTCCCCTTCGCCGATCGGTATTTCTACTGCGACTGCCTGCTTGCCGAAGGCTTCCTTTAATGATTCAAGGTTGGTCTGCCATTTGACATTTTCCATTTCCATCTTGTTCACGAAAAAGAAATGGGCGAGGTTGAATGATTCAAGCGCCTTCCACTGCAGCTTGGTGCCGATTTCGACGCCGGCCGTTCCGTTGATAATGAATCCGACAGATTCGACCACGCGCGCGCAGTTCATCAATTCGCCTGCAAAATCAAGATGTCCCGGGCAATCGAGAATATTCAGTTTGACGTTTTGCCATTCACAGGCTAAAAGAGATGCGCTGATACTGGTTTTGCGGGCTATTTCATAATCATGAAAGTCTAAAAGGGAGGATCCCTCGTCAACTCGTCCGATTCGTGTGGTAACTCCGGTGTGGAATGCGAAGGTATCGGCTAAACTCGTTTTGCCGCTGCTTCGTTGTCCGGCAAGGCAGACATTGCGGATTTTGTCGGTTGCATATTCTTTCACTCAAGCTCCTCCAGTGGGATATATAGCCACAAGTATGCTTATACGTTCAGAACTGAGTGATTAGAATATCGTTCGAAGCGGTTTCTGTCAATACACCCCCAATGCGAACGTTCCCTCGGCACTTTTCCTTCCTAAAAAAAATATCCCCCTGCGAGGTGATTCCGGGTCACCTTTGTTC
>CAYXJN010000007.1:0-218252 GCA_964464605.1 uncultured Ignavibacteriales bacterium
GAACCCCGATTCTACGGTCCAGAGCCGCATGTCCTACCGTTGGACGATCTCCCAGAACAAATTCGCTGTAAATGGCTGATCTAACCCGAAAGTCCGCGTATCAGCCGGACGGGAATATACGGCTTGGGGTTACGATGTCAACTTCGGCTGTCGCTTTTTCTCTAACCAGCCGGTAATCCAAAAGAGCGCGATGAACATGATAAACCCGGAAAGCACCATCATACTGATATCCGGCGGAGGAGGACCGAATATTGTGGAAACCCACATGCCTACCAGCAAAATGGCGAACAGCCACCATCCCCAATTTCCTGCTTTGGTTTTCGCTTTCGTGCCAGTCATATAGAGCAAAAATCCGCCTAAAAATAATCCGATTTCGATAATCAGAGTCAGCGGCACACTCCCCCATATTTCCAGTCCGATTTTAGGAGAATCACCGAAACTCAGCGGCATATCGGCGCGGTGTACTAACACATCGAGCGGATAATGCGAAAAGACCAAAACGCCCATCACCCGCGCAGAGCAATTCGGGTCAGGATGATTGCGAAAAAACCAGAACCGGAATATCAGATAGACAACCAGACTCCATCCGATCGTCGCTACCAAACTGTGCGTGTATGGGTAATATTGAAAATCCAGATGATTGGTCGGTAAAATTCCCGGCGATACCGCTACCTTTTCAATCCCAAGCCAGACAAACAGGCCCCAGGCAACATCGACAAGCTGCACCGCCAAAAACAAAAGCCACAACGGAACACGATTGCGCACCCGTTTGGCGGCAAACGCAACTCCGAAATGACCGATGAACATGCTGTCGCAATTCTACTTAGTTATTTGAGATTATGAACGAGCTTCACTAAATCAGCGCGATTCTGTGAACCGAAAAACGCATTCCCCATCACGAGTATATCCGCACCGGCATCGGCAATCCGCTTGGCGTTGTTTGCATCGACACCGCCGTCGACTTCGATTTTCGTGCGCAGGCCATGTTTGTCGATAAACTCCCGCGCTTCGGCAATTTTCGGAATAGCTGATTCGATAAACTTCTGCCCGCCGAAACCGGGATTAACCGACATGACTAACAGCAATTCAAACTGCTCTATATACGGCAGCACTGCTTTCAACTCCGTCGGCGGGTTGAGTGAAATTCCGGCCTGAATACCAAGTTCATGCAGACGTTTAGCATGTTTGGTCGGGTTTGGGTGTACTTCGATATGAAAGGTGATATTGTCCGCGCCTGCTTTGACAAACGGCTCAAAATATTTTTCCGGTTCACTCAGCATCAAGTGAACGTCCAGAAACTTTTCGGTTGTGTTGTTGATGACATTGACGATCGCCGGACCGAAAGAAATGTTCGGTACGAAATGCCCATCCATAATGTCGAGATGAAACAAATCTGCCCCGGTGTCGACGACACTTTTAATATCGTCGGAGAGGCTACCAAAATTGGCTGACAAAACTGATGGCGCAATACGAACCATGACGGGCAAAAGTATACCGAAATCGCGCGAACAGCAACGGGAAGAATGAACTTTTCTACTTTGTCTGATTGTTCTGAACGATTCGTGCCGTCCGCTGCATGTTGACCAGTTTCGGGCGAGTTAAGGGCGTTCCGGCGAACTTGGCTTTGAAGTCCTCTTCGGACTGCATGCTCAAAATCATTTTCGTATCCAAAAACTCCCCTGCCCCGCTTTGCGGCATAAACTCAGTGTGCTGAGTCGTAATCGCGCGGCCATTGTGGGGGCACACTTCCTGACAAATATCGCAGCCGAACATCAGATCCCCCATCGCCGCGGCGAGTGTTTCGGAAATAGATGAGGGCCTTTCGATCGTGAGATACGAAATACAACGGTTGGCATTAATAACCCCATCTTCCACTATCGCCTGAGTCGGACAGGCTTCGATACAGCGACGGCATTCCCCGCACCGCCCATGATTGACTGCGTATTGATCATCAGGCTCTAAATCGAGCGTGGTTAAAATTTCGGCGAGAAAAATCCATGACCCGAACTGGCGATTAATCAGCATCGAGTTTTTCCCGATGTACCCAAGCCCCGCTTTCACCGCGTATGGCCGTTCTAAAAAAGGACCGTAATCAACATACGTTAAAAACTTCTCATCGGCCGATACTTGCGCTGTTATTGAATCAATCATCCGCTTTGATTTTTCTTCGATTACGCTGTGGTAGTCTCTTCCCCGCGCGTATCGGCTGACTCTTCCATGATCAGGCGGCGTTTCGTTGTTCGGCTGATAATAATTGAGACCGAGCATGACTACGGAACGAACATCAGCAAGCAACTGCTGCAAATCGGTTCTTCGTTCGGTGTTGCGGGCAATCCAGTGCATTTCACCGTGAAAGCCCTGCGCAATCCATGACTCCAACCGTTCTTTTGCTTCCGGAATATTCTCGGCAGCAGTAATACCGCAAAGATCAAACCCGGAATCATAGGCGAGCTGTTTAATGTCGGATGATTTCAGCATATATAAGTATAGCAGATATCAACTGCCCCGGCCGGACTTTTTCCCGTTTCGGCAAACCGGTTCACTGCGGAGGTTTGCCCATATTGCACCTAACTCCTTACAGAACACTACAAAACAAATTTGTACCGATGGCCTGTCGCTTGCAGAGAGAGGGCTGACTACATGGGTTACACAAACCTTATTCGAATGGAGGTACGCATGAATCTACGTCGCTGGCGCAATCTTCTGGCGACAGGTCTGCTTGCGCTGTTGGCGTTGCCTATGGCCGCCAACTCATTTTCTATTTCGGCAACCCACTTTCAGGGTGCGGTAGCCTACAAACCGGGAGGCGGCGCCGGTGCGGTTCTTGGCTTAGCCAATCCGCAAATCGCCTCACTCCTTGGCGGCACGGCAATGAGCTACAATGCCGCCGCGCTCGTATCATTTAACTTCTCCGTAGCTCCTACCTATCCGACGCCTTTCGATGTGCAGTCCGCTCCGGACAAGCAGTGGAAATGGTCGTTAAGCGCTCATGATTTCAAACTTCCGTCTATTCTCGGCGGGGCACCGCTTCCGGAAATTAACGTCAGCAAACAAGCATCCTACAATCAGGTGCTGGCTGGCGCAATGTGGGCGCAAACCCAGGTCTCACAGGCTTTGGGTGGACAAATCGGATGGGGCTGGGCGATTCATTGGACTACAGCGACAACCGGTATCGGCTACTTGGCAGTGGCCGCCAATCTAAACCCGGCCTGGCTTCCGGGTGGCGGACAAATGCCGTTCTATAGTGCGTTCGATGCCGGCAAAGGAACTATCGATGCCTCGGTCGAGGCTGTTCCTGAACCGCTGACAATGGTCTTGTTCGGCTCCGGTCTGGCAGGCATGGGGATAGCTCGGTTCCGTCGCAAAAAAAGCGCGGTAAACTAAGCTGATTAATTGGAATTAACCCAAAAGCCGCCGCGTCAAAGCGGCGGCTTTTGATTAATTGTGAGCGGCTGAAATTACCATAACGTATTGTGGTGAAACCACTTATTTTCTTGTCGCGGGGGTTGTTTTTCTGCCGATAATTATTGTATATTGGAGCGCAACAGTTTCTTACGATTAACGTTAGAATTTCTATATCCATATAAAGTGAGGTGTGCCATGACAGAGATTACGACCGCCAAACATCCGGTAACTGGTTTTACCAGTT
This sequence comes from uncultured Ignavibacteriales bacterium, assembly GCA_964464605.1. GTDB lineage: Bacteria > Zixibacteria > MSB-5A5 > GN15 > FEB-12 > CAYXJN01. Next base: position 3,650 of record CAYXJN010000007.1, read on the forward strand.
TTTCAGATCAAATGATTTTCGATTTTGAAAACACCTATGGCGCAAATCACTATAGTCGTCAGAAACTCGTCGTTCGCACGACCGAAGGCGCCTGGCTGTACAGCATGGATGGCAAGAAATATCTCGATCTGCTGGCTGCGTATTCTGCCGCAAATCCGGGACATCATCATCCAAAGATCGTCGCTGCCTTGGTTGAAGCGCTTCAAGGTCACTATGCCGGTGTTATCTCGAACGTGCTTTATACCGATGCGTTAGCGATGATGCTCAAGCGTGTCGCTACGTTGGTTCCGCAGCTTGGTACCCGTTTCGGTGAAAACGGCAACAAGGTGCTTGCGAAAAACGGCGGTGTGGAATCCTGCGAAACGGCGATCAAGTTCGCCCGTTACTATGGTTACAAGCATAAGGGTATCGTCGATGGCAAACAGGAAGTGATCGTTTATGATAACAACTTCCATGGCCGTATGCTGACTACCGTTTCTTATTCTTCACACGAAAAATACAAAAAAGGATTCGGCCCGCTTACACCGGGATTTGTCGCTGTTCCGTTCGGCGATTTAGCCGCTACCGAAAAAGCGATCACTCCGAACACCTGCGCTATCTGGGTGGAAACGATGCAGGCTGAAGGCGGCATGTACCCACCGCCGGCGGGATTCTTAAAAGGTCTTCGTGAACTGTGCGATAAGCATGATATCATTTTGATGTTCGACGAAATTCAGGTCGGTCTCGGCCGTACCGGTAAAATGTTCTGCTTCGAACATGAAAATGTTGTTCCGGATGCTATCACCCTCGGCAAAGCGCTCTCAGGCGGTTTGGTGCCGGTCTCGGCATTCGTTACCAATCGTAAGCTAATGGATGAAGTCTTCCAGCCCGGTATGGAAGGTTCCACCTACGGCGGTTACCCGCTCGCGTGCGTAGCAGTAAACGCCGCGCTTGATGTTATTGAGCAGGACAACCTTGCCGAACGTTCCGCTGAACTCGGAACGGTTCTTAAGAAGCGGATTTTAGAAATCGCCTCCCGTTCCTCGCATGTCAAAGAGGTACGCGGTGAAGGATTGTTTATCGGTATTGAAGTGAACGATGGTGACGCGATGGCGTACTGCCGCAAGATGCTCGATTACGGTATTCTGGCGAACGATTCACACGGTCACACGATCCGTGTTTCTCCACCGCTCATTATCACGAATGCGGAAATCGACTATATCTGCGAACGCCTCGAAAAGGTGCTTATCGGGTAAGAAGACAAAACATGACATTCCAAAAGCCGGTTGCAAGACCGGCTTTTTTATTGTTAACTGTCTCAAATATGTTGAAAGTTCTTGGGGACATATCCATGAGAAAAACATTCGAGAAAGTGACTCTGCTTATCTTTTCCTGGTTCTGTCTAAACCAATCAGTTCATGCGAATGTGCAAAGCGCAATAATAGATAGTAGCAGTTTACTCAAAATCACTATACACGCAACTAATACGGGTTTTAGCACTACTTTAAGTCGTATCTATACCGATTCTACTTCATCTCATATTATTTCAGAAGCTGACTTTCGTGACAACCAAGTGTCAACCTACGGTATTAATTGCCACACACCAACTACTCTTAAAAAATATTACGATAATTTCAAATTACAGGAAGCAGATCCGGAGTTTGCGGGTGGTGACGCATTCTTGAGTATTTGGGACTATCCAGAAGAATTCAAAAAACAAAAAGATGCGTTTTTAGGCATTGACTCTGCCCCTACGTATCAATTCCAAAAAATCGGAACCCACCTATACACATCAAAATGTGACCATAGTGAACTGTGCGGATGTTACGTAGCCACTTATTTAACATTCGTAGATACGGTTCGAGTAACCATTCATCTGCAACTAGTGTCAAATACTGAAGCCCAAGCAACTGCGTACGAATTACACAAGACGCTGTTACAAGAAATGCGTGTCCGATATGATTCAACGAACAACCCACTCATCTTGGATTCATGTAATACGCTTGAAAGTAATCGTCCAAAAATTATTTGTGAGAGTTTAAAAACGATATTTGATTTGTTTGTCAGCCATATAGTTATCGACTATAAACCATAACATCAAATCTAATATTTTTGTAAAACCTCATAAAAACCGGGAACTTTTATATGCATAAATGCGTATATATGTATAGAAACCGATGAAAACGACCAAAAAAGATAAGCTGTCCGCCAACTTCATGAAGGCGATGGGTGACCCGACCCGGCTGAAAATCCTGCTTATGCTCGAGGGTAAAGCCCGGTCAGTCAACGAGATAGTCAGCTTTTTCAATCTCTCTCAGCCGACTATCACCCGGCATTTGCAGACTCTTGCCTCAGCCGGATTGGTGAACCGGACCAAAGAGGGACAAACGGTTTATTATCAAGTATCTCCAGAGACGATGCAGAGTTTGTGCTGTAATCTGGTCGCCTGTTTCCCCTGCTGCTCGGTGACCATTACGCCAAACGCCTGCTGCAGCGATTCGCTGCCGTTGAAATTTGAAAAGACTCCCTATAAAGGAGAATCGAATACAAAAACGAAAGCAAACCGGAAAGGAGGAAAACGATGATCCGGTATGCCATCCCGCGTGTCGCCCATTGTTGCGGCGGCTCGTAGCGAGTGTCCTGAGCATGACGTAAAACTGCCCTGATAACGTTGTAATCGATTACAGATATGAAGGCGGAAGATGAAAGTCTTCCGCTTTTTTATTTTTCAGAATCCAGTTCCGGCTCTAATGGTTCATCATCGACAATCGGCTTCTTCCCTGTCCCTTTGCATTTCGGACAGATCACCGAACCCATCGCCATCGTAATCATCCCCGCGCCATTGCAGTCGGGGCATTTATCCGGATTGAGAATATCATCGAGGTTCGTCATACGGCTTCTTCAATGCTAAGGTCTCTTGCTTTCTTTTTCACCGACCCGGCAAAGATAGCAGCCAGTGTGACTATCATGCCAACGATTTGTAAGGGGGTGAGCATCTCGGCAAACAGAATCGCCCCCCACACGGTCGCAAGAACTGGCTGCAAGAGCAGAATCAACCCGCCGGTTGCACCGGTCATTTTCGGCAATGATGTCGATATTGCCCACCAGCCGATCGCCTGCGGGATCAACGCCATGCTGAACAGGACAATATAGCTGTACGTATCCGGCGGCCAGAACGGATGTGTCTCAAAGGCGCACACGATTGCGAGAAAAATCGCGGTAAACAATGATGACCATGCCATCAACACGATCATCGAAACCTTCTCTTTCCTGTGTCCGCCGCTTTTGACTGCGATAATATACCAGGCATAGAAAAAGCCGGTCAGGATGCCGAAGAACGTCCCACGTAAATAAGTAGCCGTAAACTCGATATTACTCCCCACCCCTATCAGCAGCACTACTCCGGCAATCGCCGTAAGCGCCGCGAGAAAGAAACGGAAAGACAGCTTTTCTTTAAAAAAGAAATAGCTCAAAATTGCGGTGCTGAATACCTGGGTGTTTCCTAAAATTGTCGCCATTCCGGCGCCGACCACGAAAATCGAGCGATGCCAGCAGAACAGATCGCCGGCGAAGGCGGCTCCCGCGAACAACGCCCAGAACATCACCGGTCGTGGCAGTGTAAGGGGAACGCGAGTGAATGCTGCCCAGGCAAAAAGAATAAGTGCACCCAAAAAGGTGCGCCAAAATCCGATAGCCGTCGGGCCAATCAAATTGACATCGAGCATTTTGACCTGTACCGATGAAACTGAGATACAGACAGTCCCGAAGATGAACAACCAGAGACTGCTGCGTGAGGCGAGTGCTTTCACAAAGGTATCAGTATTCCTGCCAATGATAGTCGGCGACGACAATAAGCCCGATCAACACCCAGCAAAGCACAAGCGATGTTCCGCCATACGACAAAAGCGGCAACGGCAATCCGGTAACGGGCATAATACCGAGCGTCATTCCGATGTTGACGAAAAACTGAAAGAACAACACCGCCGTTGCACTTAAGGCGAGATTGGAAATAAAGGGTGAGCGGCAGCGATAGGCGATTCTCAGGCCGCGATAGAAAATAAATCCGAACAATGCGATCACCACAAGCGCGCCGATCAGACCAAATTGTTCACCGAGTGCTGAAAAAATAAAGTCGGTATGGCGCTCCGGCAGATAATCAAGCCGGGTTTGCGACCCTTCCAAAAATCCTTTACCGAATATCCCCCCTGATCCAATTGCTATTTTCGACTGGATAATCTGATATCCCGCACCGCGGGCATCCCGTCCCGGATCTAAAAAGGTAAGAATGCGAAGTTTTTGGTAGTCATGAAGCCGGTTCCACAAAATCGGCGTGATAACGCCGAAGGCAAGATTGGTAATGGTAATCACCGTTCCGAACAAAAGTCCCGGCCGGGACAAAAAGAGTACGCTTAGCAATACTACAAAATAGAGCACCCACGCTAACCAATGCGATGCCGCAATGAGCGACACAACCGGCGACAAAATAAGGGCCATGTATAAGGGCGGAAGCCCCGACCAAAACCAAAGGGCAAAAAGTACGACCCAGAACACCAGCGATGTTCCCAAGTCCGGTTGTTTTAAAATGAGCATGATCGGCACAATCGCCATCATCGCCGACAAAGCGAGTCTACGCTTCGAGGCAACCGGTAATCGGGTATAGGCAAAGAATCGGGATAGCGCGCAAATAATCGCCACCTTCGCCAAATCAGCAGGGGCAAAGTGAATCGGCCCGAAATCAAACCAGCGGTGCGATCCTTTGATATTCGTTCCTATAAACAACACCGCAACAAGCAGTATGACCGAAAATCCGTAGAGCACATACGCAAGCAAGTCCCACGTACGGATGGGAATATGAAGTATGATGGCAAAGATCGTTAAGGCTATCGGAAGCCAACTGAGCTGCCGGATATAAAATGTCCGCTCAAATTCCGATTCCGCGCCATATTGTGCGGAGAAAATAAGCAGAATACCAATGAGCGTTACCGCCATCGCGGCGCCGATTAATTTCCAATCCAGCTCCCGGTAACTGATCGCCATTTAGAATGTTCCTCCGGCAACGGCGACCGTGACAGTATCAAGACCGAGTTTATGCTTCATATATGCTTCGATGACCTGTCCCACGATTGGGGCAGCGATATCGGAACCATGGCCGGCATTTTCGATAATCGCGCAGCAGACAATCTCCGGATTTTCCAAAGGAGCCACACCGACAAACCATGAGTGCTCATTCCCGTGCGGGTTTTGCGCTGTTCCGGTTTTGCCGCCGATAGAATAGAGCGGATTGCGCAAGCGACGCGCCGTTCCGCCGGGACCTTCGACTACGCGGCGCATGCCTTCATAGAGTGCGTTCATCGTTTCCGGTTTGAACGGCAACTGAAACGAAACAACCGGCTTTATCTGCTCGGTGATGCCATCTGTTGTCATAGCCTTCACGATATGCGGCTCATATACCGTACCGCGCATCGCCAGTCCGCAGAAGAATTGCGCAAGCTGCAGCGGCGTGACCATTACCTCTCCCTGACCAATGGATGTGTTCAACACCAGCGCGTTGGTCCATCCACGTTTTCCGTATCGTTTGTCGTAGTATGCCGTAGTCGGAATAAGTCCGGACTGTTCGCTCGGTAAATCGACCCCGGTTGCTCTGCCGAAACCACAGGCAGAATAATATTTGGCGAGATTATCGACCCCCAATTTGATACCTAATTGATACAAATAGGTATCGCACGACTGCTCAAGCGACTGGATAGCATCGATCGATCCATGTCCCCCTTTCAACCAGCAGCCGAAGAAGCGATTCCCGAACTGATAGCCGCCGCGACAGGAGACTAAATGCGTCGATGGCGTTATTAAATCCATGTCGATCGCAGCACCAACCGTCACGAATTTTACAGTTGAGCCGGGAGGATATAATCCGGAAAGCGGACGGTTTAGAAGCGGATGAGTGGAATCATTCATGATTCCTTTCCATACTTCAGTTGGAATAACGGAAGAAAAGATATTGGCATCGTAGCGCGGATATGAAGTCATCGACAATATCTCCCCGCTGCGCGGGTCCATGGCGACAATCGCGCCGCAGCAGAATGCTTCCAAAAGCGATGCCGCTTTTTCCTGCAGGTTGTAATCGATGCTCAACGTAAGATCGGTACCGGCCACAGCCGGAATCGGTTTGCGTCCTTCGTATTGCCCCATCACCAAACCGGTAGCGGAAACTTCGATATAGGCAGTCCCTTCAATACCGCGTAACAATGTATCGTAGGAGCGTTCGACTCCTTTCTTCCCGACGGTACTGCCGGGACGCAAATCAGAAAAACTGGCGCGTTTTAGTTCCTCTTCGGAAACTTCACCGACATATCCGGTGAATGATTCCCCGCCTAATGAATCGGCATAGCGGCGTACCCGTTCGGTTTCATAGACAATGCCGGGGTAATTGCCGCGTTGCTCTTCAAGTACCGCGACAACCTCGAAGTCGATATCCCGCGCAATCGGCGCCGGTTGATAGCGATTGACGAGAGAACGGCGCATCCGGTTGCGGACTTCAGTCGTATCGAGTTTGAGCAACTCCGCAAGACGCGCAACGGTTACCCCTTTGACCTCATTTGCGGGAAGAATCGAAACAGTGTACGATGACCGGCTATCGATAATAACCTTTCCGTTTCGGTCGGTGACCATCCCTCGTCTTGGAACTAACGGCTGCAAGCGAAGCTGGTTGTTTTCCGACATTTCGGCGAGCTCTTTATGCTCGACGATCTGGAGCTTAATCAACCCGGCGAGCAAAAGCAGGACAACGATACCGACAATCCCGACAGCCATCTGCCAGCGGCTTTCGAGTCCTACTTTCGACTGCTCCATCTATATCGCCTCTTCAATCGTCTGGCGGGTTATGTATCTATCCTTAAATAACAGAAACACCCAGCCGATTATCGTTGTGTATGCCGCACCCGGAAGTGCGTAGATGAAAAGAAAGCGAAAGAATGTCCCCCATCCTTCAAAAATTATCAGCATGATATTGAAAATCAGCGTACCGCAGAACAGCACGACCAGCTTGGCGATCAGGGTTGCGATATCCAGATGCTCCTTTACCTGCGAGGTCGTCATGGCCAAGGCCGACAGGCATAAACAGTACCAGCCCATCTGATGCGGTATACCCGCCGCCGACACTACGGCTGCCGCAAAGGCAAACCAAACGGCGGTGCGCTCCGGTTTGTACAGGGCAACTAACAGGACGATAAGCGAAGTAACGTTGATAGTGACATCGAACACTCGCGTAATATCACGAAACATCACTTCGAAAAAGGCGATGAGCAAAAGATAAACGAGATATGGTATCAGCTTTATGATCATTGACGGGTCGACCTCAGCAGAAATATCTCTTCAATCGCCAGAAAATTGACTGACGGTTTCAACATTACGATGCTATACGGATTATCGGGCGGGTCTTCGACAGAGGCAACGGTTCCAATCAAAATACCGGTCGGGTACACGCCACCCAACCCGGATGAAACGACAGTATCTCCTACTTTGATGCTTCCATCTACCGGGAAATTGTCGAGCATTAGCCCGGTGCCGGGGATAAACTTAACGATTCCCATTTCGCGGCTGTTAACAAGCCGCGCCGCCACCCGGTTAGAGGGATTCGTCAAGAGCTCGACTGAGGCGTATCCTTGCGTTATTGAAACAACACGCCCGACCAATCCATCACGATTGATTACCGGCTGCTGCGAAGCAACACCGGTCGTGGCACCATGAAAGACCGTAGCCGTAATCGGAATCTGCGCGCCGGTAACAGAGACCAACTGCGCCGGAATGAGCGTGTAACCGGGAGGCGGCTCGAATCCGAGTGCGCCGCGAAGACGGACATTTTCTCGAAGCGCTTCTTCGAGCATCGAAATGCGAAGGGAAGCATCGACCAGCGCCTTGTGCAAAGTCCGGTTTTCGGAAGCAACTCCGGCTAAGTCGGTTGTGAGCTGTTTGACTTTGAAAAAGGGGAAATATAGCGTGGCTAAAATCGTCTGGGCGGGGTACCTGCTGAGGGTATCGCCGGTTACTATCAAAAGAAACGACAGGACCGAAATGAGAATGACATGCAGACCGCGCTGCCCGGTTGCTACCAGACGTTGAATTCGATTCATTATGTGCGGCGTCCCTGCCTTCGCGCCTCCGGTTAATCCAGGTTATCCATGAGCGCCAGCACTTCGCCCGGGGACGTGGCCGTCATCAGCTTCTCCCGAACCGCATCCTGCTTCATCAAAAAGGAGAGCTGTGACATAACATGTAAATGCGCGCCGATAGCATCTTCAGGGGCTGCGATAATGAAGAACAGATGCACCGGCTTATGATCCATCGCATCGAAATCGACTCCGGCACTGCTGCGCGCGAAAGCAATAACGATTCCTTTGACTGATTTTGTTTTGGCGTGCGGAAAAGCAACCCCGTGTCCGATACCGGTGGTTACTAAACTTTCCCGAGCCTGAATATCGGTAAACAGCTGGTCGGCATCCTTGACCATCGGTGAACTGCCTAACAGATCAACCAACTCACGCATCACTTCATCCTTTTTGGTGGATTTCAGTGAAAAGGAAATCAGCCGTTCATCAGAAAACTTCGATAACTTCATGCTGTTGTCATCCTTGCCATCATTCTACTTTCTTCCCGCTCCGTTTATGCCGGGTTATCCGGCAGACTTTCAAACTCACCCATTGCACGATATTTTGCAAGTCGTTTTGTTAGCAACAATTCAACCGGGTAACTCATCAGCTCAACTAAAGCCGACAAAATCTCTTTTTTCATCGCGTCCGCCGTTACCTGGGGGTCGGTATGCGCGCCGCCTTGCGGTTCCGGAATAACGCGATCTACGATCCGTAATTCCACTAAATCATCTGAGGTCGGCTTAAGCGCCTCGGCCGCTTCCGGCGCCTTGGCGGCATCACGCCACAATATCGCCGCGCAACCTTCCGGTGAAATCACCGAATACCAGGCATATTCAAGGGTCATGACTACATCCCCTATTCCGACACCCAAGGCGCCGCCTGAGGCTCCTTCTCCGATAACGATACAAATAATCGGAACCTGTATCGTGAACATTTCACGGATATTTTTTGCGATTGCTTCGGCTTGTCCCCGTTCCTCTGCGCCGATCCCCGGAAAGGCGCCGGGAGTATCGATCAACACGATGATGGGCAGTCCGAATTTTTCGGCGAGGCGGAACAGGCGAAGCGCTTTGCGGTATCCTTCCGGATGCGCCATCCCGAAATTGCGATGCAGTTTTTCCTTCGTGTCCCGCCCTTTTTGCTGGCCGACAATGACGATGGGGGTTTCATCAATTCGCGCAAGCCCGCCGATCATCGCTTTGTCATCGGCGAAACCTCTGTCCCCGTGCAGTTCGATAAAGTCAGAACAGATCATGCGGATATAATCGAGTGCGTACGGTCGGCGCGGATGGCGCGCCACCTGTATTTTCTGCCAGCGGGTTAAACCGGAATAGACATCCTCTTTGAGGCGGGCGAGTTTCTTTTCAAGCGATGCTATCTCGCCGCCGAGTTCAATACTCTGCCCGGCGGAAAACTCCTTCATCTCGGAGATTTTTTTCTCCAATTCGAAGATCGGTTTTTCGAAATCAAGAAATGGTCGTTCGCTCATATGTAGTTTTGCTCACCGCGTAAACGCCCGGTTAAACCGAACTGTGCGATACGGTGAAGATACAAAATAAGAAACGGCATCGAAATTACAACTACAAAAATTCCGGGTAAATAAATGGGGGACAATGGATTTTAAACGACTCAGGATGGCGGGTGGGTCAGGTCGTCGTACCCGTTGTTGCCGCGAAACGGCACCAGTAAAATAGTCAGGATAAAATTGAAAAGCAAAAGCAGCGGCAAAGCGGTCAAAGCGAAGCCTTGCGGACCATGTTTTAAGAAGTATTGCCAGATTGAATAGTGATGATACCATGTCCTGCGCACCAATCCGGTTTTACTCCCCTGCCCCCAGCCATGAATAGCGGTTGCCGTGGGAACGAACAATACAGAAAATCCCTGCTGGTATACGCGCAGGCAGAAATCCATATCTTCCGGATACATGAAAAAGCGCTCGTCGAATCCCCCCAGGGAAACGAAAAGCTCTTTGCGGACAATCATTACTGCCCCGGCGGCTGCCGGAACCGGAGTGATTTCTTTATACTCAGGAAGGGTATAGAACTTTTGCGTAAAAAGCCGTCCTATTACCGATCCGCGTGAAAATAGGATATTCGACGGAGTCGGAAAATTTCGGCAGCTCGCCTGAAAGCGGCCGTCCGGAAACGTTAAACGGGGAACAACGACTGCGGCTTTCGGATTGGTAGTAATGGTCTTGATCAGCTCACTCAACGTGTTCTTTTCGAGAAAGACATCCGGATTCAACAAACAGAGGAATTGACCGCTCGACTGCTCCACACCACGATTGACCGCGAAAGCAAAACCGCGATTGCGATCAAGGCGAATGATTTTCGCGGCCGGAAAATGAACCGCCAATAAGTTGTTGGTGATTGCCCAGTCAGAGGATGCGTTATCGACCACTATCAACTCTGCCGACAACTGCTCGATTGCTCTGCGCAGCGCTCCGAAACAGAGTTCCAGTCGATGCGAAGAATTATGCGTGACGATAACAATTGAAAGCTGTGCCTGCCCGGGTACCGGGGGGGCAGTCACTTCAATTGTCCGAAGATCGATTTGAGGCGTAGCCACCACACCATCCAGATAGCTTCACGGACAATCCGCTTGGACATTTTGGATTGACCCGCGCGTCGGTCGACGAAAATGATCGGTATTTCCTTGATACGGTATCCTTTCTTCCAGGCTCGCATCGACATTTCGATCTGAAACGAATACCCGGTCGACTTGACCGCATCAAGATTGATTGATTCGAGAACTTCTCGGCGAAAACATTTGAACCCGCCGGTAGCATCCCGTAACGGCAAACCGGTTACCCATCGGGTATACACATTCGCGAAGTAGGATAACAGCAAACGGGACATCGGCCAGTTGATAACGTTCACGCCTGAAATATACCGGGAGCCGAGAACGATATCGTAATCCTTGATCTCGCTTAGAAAGTCTTTGATATACTCAGGACCGTGCGAAAAGTCCGCATCCATTTCGAAGATATAATCAAACTTTCTTTCTATCGCCCATTTGAATCCGGCAAGGTACGCCTGCCCCAATCCGTTCTTTTTCGGACGGTGCAGCACATTCACCTTTGATTCTTGCGCGGCAAGCTTGTCGGCAATTTCACCGGTGCCGTCAGGAGAGTTGTCGTCGACGATCAGTACATGCACCCGTGGATCCATCGGCAATACCGCGTGCACGATTTTTTCAATGTTTTCCCGCTCATTGTATGTCGGGAAAACTATCAAAGCGCGTTTTGTGGTCGCGTTCATGAACTTGTCTCCGAAGTCGTCGGTTTACGCCGCATATAAAAAATCCCGAACCCTACTACACCTAACAAATAGAGCGTACTCGCATACGTGGTAACTTTCCCGGTCGAATACCGCTCGGAACGGAAGAGCATCGCGACGGTGTGTTTTCCGCCACCCGGCACTGCTACCCCGCGGAACGCGCCATCAGCACGAAGCAACGGAGCGGGTGCGCCATCAACGGTCACCTGCCAGCTGTCGTAATAGGTATCCGTCATCACCAGGAGTTTATTCGTCGAACAGGTTACCTCTATCGTCACCGAGTCATAATCGTAAGAAACAATCTTGGCCGAATCGAACAGCGACATTCCTTTTTGAATCGGAAGCGCCGGTTTTTCCTCTAAGTGCGCCACTTCCCGCAGGTCACGGGCGTCACGCGGGTCTGTGTCACGGCCGATCACCAGCATGTTTATCATCTGACGGTCGTTATGCACCACCGCGCTATCGACTAAAAAGACGCGGGGGAAGGCGTTATCGTTGCGTACCACGCTCACATTTCCAAAGGTTGATACTATCGCTGTGGTTGAATCGCCGAAATATCCCTGTGGAATCTGCTGTCCGGCCGGTAAGGTTAGGTATTTCGCACCGACCAGATTAAGAAAACGGGGATGCAACTGGTTTTGCTTTTCAATACCGCCGAGCAAGTCATCGTACCAGCGCAACTGGTTACCGTGGTATCCTACGACGACCGGAATATGAAAATAGGGGAGCAAATTGGGAGAAAGACCAGCAAGATTCATCACCCGGAATTCACCCGGCTGCTGTTTGAGATAATCCGCTACTGGGTTCGGTCCCCAGTACCGGTTCGGGTCATCTGCTTGCACAAAACGGGCATCAAAGATTGCCCCCTGTTTAGCGACTAATACTGCGATAACTATCAGCGCGACGGCAGCAACCATTCGTTTGGCATAGAACCAAAGCAACACCGCCGTTGCCCCGACAAACAGGAAGGAAAGCCATGCGCCGGATTGAATCGCACGCAGGTTCATGTAGGCGACATCGAGTTTACTGATATTCTGCTGTACGAATTCACGGGCGGCGGAATCATAAAACAGTGATGCCCACAAGTTCAGCATCCCCTGCCCGGCCGCGGAAAAGAGAAACGCAAAGACCAGCAAGAGTGCCGGAAATCCGAACAGAACATAGTAAAATCCGGGCGGCAGCGCTTTCGCGCCGGAGCGGCGCAGATCCATGAAGTATTGTATCCCCATCCCCGCCAGCAGTGCAATAGAGAATGAGAAGAGATACATGATCATCGACGGTGCGCGTAAGGATTCAACTTTAGGCAATAGATAAAAGAGTCGGAATATCGGCGTCGTTCCGGCTAAGGCATACAGCAAAGCGAATAACGCGAGTCCGCCGAAGAAATATCCTTCCCGCCTATGCGAGAAGACCAAACCGAGCATCGCTAAAAACAGTGCTGCAACGACGACTGATTCGGAATTATCTTTGAACGCATTCTTCCCCCAGTAATACGTCTTTATGTCCGGGTCCTGCACTGATGTTCCCGCAAACTCAGGTACTAATAAAGAAAAAGCCTCTTCCTCATGCATCGACCAGGAAATAGCCCAGTCCCAACCTTTTTTGGTGTCGGCGCGGGGGGAAAAATGCGTCGTGTATTGATAGCCGGGATAAAACTGAATTGCTGAAACGAGCAGCCCCAATACCACCGCGTATGCCGTCAATGCCGCCGGGCGAATAACGGCCGGGATCCCTTTTTTGTCTTTCAGCATCATGATCAGTTTGAATGCGGCATAAAAAGAAACCGACCAGAGCATGAAGTAGGACATCTGTGGGTGCGGGGTGAGAATAATCAACCCGATCATGCCGCCGGTCAGCGTGAAATTGAAAAATGACTGAAAGCCGGTTGTGTTAAATGATCGATCTAAAAAGAGCATCAACAGCGGGTAGAGCGCGGTCACGAACATTTTACCGTCATGCCCCGGCGCAATCAATGAAACCAATACCGGAGCGAACATATATGCCGCCGCCGATATCACCGATGCTACCTTTGACAGCTTGAACTGCCGGGCAGCGAAATACATCGTCACCCCGGCTAAAAAGACATGGAGGAATAAGACAAAGCCGATCATTCGCGGGACCGACCCGAAGAATTTCAAGAACGAGAGCGGATAAAAAATATCACCGTGAAATGCTTCCACGAACGGCAGCCCGCCAAACAGATACGGATCCCACTGGGGCACTTCCCCGTGCGTTTTGACATACTCGACAAGCATTGTACGCGCCTGAATACCGGCGTTGATCATATCACTGCCGTGGAGCATCGCGCCGCCGGTGAACAGAAAATCCCTGAAAAGAAAAACGAGGATTACAAACAGCCCGACAAAACAGAGCGGGACAAAATGTCGGGATGATTCAAAATCGAAATCATGATCATGCTTTGCTTTACCGGCCGATTCACTCTTGGTCGGTTTTACCATGTCAAACTCCACTGGAAATAGCGGTTTTTACGGCCGCCGGGAAGAAAAATACCCATATGGGGCATAAGGATAACCAACTTATTCAGTGCGGGCAACCTCTTTAATCGAAGACAGAATAACTACTTAGCGGGATGAATTATTGAGTTTTTGCATGATCGAGCGGGTTTGCTTGCGCAAATCGGCGAGTTCCTCTTTAAGGGCGGACTGAACTTCGACCATCAGGCCCATCATGAATAAGCCAAGCCCCATTCCGGCAAAGAAAATAACCAAAAACAGGTATAACCGATTACCATGTTCGAGTACAAACCGTTCATAGAGCCCCCACAGCCCTATCGGAATACAGAGCAACAAAAGAATCGAACCAAGTCCACCGAAATACAGAAGCGGCTTTTTCAAAAAAGTAATCTGGAATTTCACCGCCAGCATATCGAGTACGCCGATAGGAATGCGAAAGACAGAGAACTTCGATTTCCCCCAGGAGCGGTCATAAAGCGGAATTTTTACTTCTTCGACACGATACCCTTCCGCCGCTCCCAAAACCACTAAATAGCGGTGCCAGTCCCGGCGCAGGAAAATCCGTTCGACCACCTCCCGCTTGAATGCTTTGACGGAATTCAGGTCATGTACCTTCAGATCGAAAATTTTTCGGGAGAGCCAGTTGTAAACAGTCGAAACAAATTTCTTCTGGTATTTCCCCTGTTTCCATCCGGTGCTGATATCCGCCCCTTCCGCTATCGGCTGAACCAATGTCGGAATATCGGCTGGCACATACTGCAAATCGGCGGGATAGAAAACGAACACATCCCCTTTTGCCACGCCGAATCCGGTCTGGAGCGCTTCGGTTAACCCGCGATTGCTCTGATGACTGGCATAGCGAACGAATGGATATTTCCTGGCGTTTTCTTTGATAGCATCGAGCGTTTTGTCGGTTGAACCGTCATCGATAAAAACGACTTCTGTGTCGAACGGCGCTTTGGCCATCATCTCGGCATACTGACGGCAAAACTCGCCGATATTCCCTTCCTCGTTCATGGCGGGAACAATGGTCGATACAAAAAAAGGGTAACGTTCCTGAGAATTCATGCTGCTGTTTGTACGCCTAAGCCTCTTGCCGGTTCACCTACGTTTGTGATGTCCTACAAGATGTCATGCCCAATGGATAATATCAAGCGGTATAGACAATCCGGCCGCCCAGAATAGTCATCCAGGTCTGGCCGCTGAGTTTCCAGCCGATATAGGGAGAATTTTTGGAACGGGAATGGAATTGGTCTGCTTTGACCGTCCATTTTTTATCCGGATCGATAATCGTGATATCCGCAGCCGAACCGACTTTAAGCGTACCGCCGGGTAAATTAAGTATCCGCGCCGGATTGATAGTCATCTTGGCTATCGCATCACCCCAATCGAGGTACCCTTTATCGATCAGATGCGTTTTGACAAGCGCCAGAGTTGTTTCCAGACCGATCATCCCGGGCGGGGCCTTATCGAACTCACTATCTTTTTCCTCTTCGGAGTGCGGAGCATGGTCGGAGGCGATACAGTCAATCGTTCCGTCGATCAATCCTTCCAGCACTGCCTGTCTATCTTTTTCGGTACGGAGCGGTGGGTTAACGCGAAGGTTGGTGTCGAATGCTTTGCCGATTTCTTCATCGGTGAGAATCAAATGATGCGGCGTTGCTTCGGTTGTTATCGGTAATCCTTCTTTTTTCGCCTGACGAATCGCTTCCACGCCGCCTTTGGTCGAAAGATGCTGCACGTGCAAGCGGCCTTTGGTCATGCGACAAAGTGCAATATCACGGAGAATTGCGATTTCTTCGGCGACTGCCGGTGCGCCCTTTAAACCCAGACGGGTTGATTGGAAAGATTCATTCATGACCCCACCTGCGACCAGATACTGATCTTCGGCATGCTGCATGACCGGAATGTCGAACATCCGGGCATATTCAAGCGCGCGGCGCATAATTTCCGGATTTTGAACATAGTTGCCGTCATCGGTAATCGCGACAGCGCCCATCTTCACCAAGTCACCGATTTCAGCGAGCTCTTTGCCTTCGATATTTTTGGTAATAGCACCGACGACATATACGCGCGCATCCGCATTCTTGGCGCGATCCTGCACGAACTTGACTGTTTCCTGATTGTCGATTCGTGGCATCGTGTTCGGCATACAGCAAATCGTTGTAAAACCACCGGCAGCGGCAGCGCGACAACCGGTTTCGACAGTTTCTTCATCCTCACGGCCCGGTTCGCGCAAATGGACGTGAATATCCAAAAGCCCCGGGACAACTAACTTTCCTTTGGCATCGATAACCGAATCTTTCGGAAGCTTCGCGATTGCCTTGCGGGTTTCGGCGGTATCTTTTTCTATTTTTTCGATTTTACCGTCTTTGACAAACAGGTGTGCATCCGACCCGAACCCGATAGAAGGATCGATAATCCGCCCGCCGCTTATGACAAACGTTTCGTTTGGCTGTTTTTTCATTCTGCTTCCTCCTCTTTTCCTGAGAGGAGATAGAGGACAGCCATGCGAACGGCCTGCCCGTTGGTCACCTGCTCTAAAATAACTGACTTGTCACCGTCGGCGACATCGCTGGTGATTTCCACGCCGCGATTGATCGGGCCGGGGTGCATGATGATGTATTTTTTGTTCAACCGTTTTAACCGGTCGGCGTTAATGCCGAAGAGTTTGGTGTATTCACGCTGGGAGGGGAACAGACCGGATGACTGCCGTTCAAGCTGAATGCGCATGACATTCACCACATCGGCGCCATCGAGCGCTTCATCCAGATTCGTATAGCAATCACAGCCGAACTGTTCGACTTCGTACGGCATCAGTGTAGAGGGTCCGCACAGGGCAACCGAGGCGCCCATCGTTTTGAGTCCCCAGATATTGGAGCGAATAACGCGGGAATGTTTGACATCGCCGACTAACACGACACGCAGCCCAGCCAGTTTGCCGAGCTTTTGTTTTATCGTGAACATATCCAAAAGCGCCTGAGTCGGATGTTCATGCTGCCCGTCTCCGGCGTTTATGATATTCGATTCCATACATTGTGTCAGGAAATATGGTACGCCCGATGAGGCATGCCGCACCACCACCATATCAACTTTGAGAGCTTCGATATTCTGCACCGTATCGCGGAGTGACTCCCCTTTCGACACGGACGAACCTGAAGTAGTAAAATTGACCGTATCGGCCGAAAGCCGTTTTTCAGCCAATTCAAACGAGATTCGGGTGCGAGTAGATGGTTCATAAAACAAATTGAGTACAGTCAGGCCGCGCAGTGTCGGCACTTTCTTGATGGCGCGGTCGACCACTTCACGAAATGACTGCGCCGTATCGAGAATCAACTCGATATCTTTTTTCGGAACTCCTTCGAGTCCGAGCAGATGACGTGAGGCTAACCGGCTCATTTTCCGCTTCCCTTTTTCTTCGACAGCTTGGCTGATTTCATCGGTTTTTTCTTTTCGGATTCTTCTGTGCCACGCTCGATATGGACGGCATCCGCGCCATCCTTTTCGGTTAACTGTACCACCACGCGATCTTTACGCGCCGTCGGGATGTTAACACCGACATAGTCAGCCTTAATCGGCAACTCACGATGTCCGCGGTCGACTAAGACCGCGAGTTGGATCGTACGCGGACGGCCGAAATCGATAATCTGATCGAGCGCTGCGCGGATGGTGCGGCCCGTATAAAGAACATCATCGATCAGCACTACATTTCGGTCAGCGACCGAAAACAAAATATCGGTACGCTGAATAATCGGCTGGGCGAGCTTATCCTGCAAATCATCCCGGTAGAGACTGATATCCATCAACCCCATAGGGATTTTCACTTTTTCAAGCTGTTCTATGATTTTGGCGATACGTTTGGCCAAGTACGCGCCGCGGGTTTGGATACCGATAATCGCTACCGATTCCGCTCCGGCGTTATGCTCGACAATTTCATGGGCAATACGATTCAATGCGCGACTGATTTTTTTGTCATCCATGATAAGATCGCGCTTACCGGCCATGGGAAACCTCGAATCGAGAAAATAGAAATTGCTGTGGGTGTGAGAACTGAATCTCTGATCCGTGAGATGTCAAATTAGGCTGGTGTGTCATTCGTATTCCCTTGGCAACCTCTCTGGATTGCTTTAAAAGGATTCGAATTCGAGTATCATGTCCGAACGGAACAGTGTCAAGAGGGGTCAGCAGTTTTTTGAAAAAATAAATGAGAGAAGCTCAAAATGTGGATAACATTCCCCGCCACTCGTTACTGGCGAAGAATGTTACGGCTGAAATCTGTTTAGGCGTATCGGTCTTGGATAACAGCAGTACGCTATCGGCCAACGACTTTACTACTTCCCCGTCATGGGAGATGATAATTACGCCCTTCCCCTGCTGTTTCAACGATGCAACTAACTCATAGAAGCGGGCGACACCTGGTTCATCCAAACCGGCAGTTGGTTCATCAAGAATGATGAATCGCGCCGGCAACCCGAACGGGAGTGCAAAGGCAAGCCGCCGTTTCTCCCCGCCTGACAGCGAATGCGGATTCCGCTCATTATATGTGGTCTCCAAACCGACCGATTGCAGCCAGGCGTGAATTTCAGTGTCAGTGGGATTCTTGCCATAATTTTTCGGACCAAGGGCAAGCTCCTGTTTGCAGGTTGGCAAAAAGAACTGCTTTTCGGGAAATTGGAACAGCGTCGTGACTGCTTGATTCGCTGGATTTCCGTTTACGTCGATAGTACCGGATGATGATTTCAACAGTCCGCACAAAAGCATCGCCAGTGTACTTTTACCGCTGCCGGATGCCCCTACTACCGCTAATACTTCACTGGTCGTGAGTGAAAACGAAAGATCTTCAAAAATCGGCTGCTCAGTATAGGAAAATGAAAGATTGGAAACAGTCAATGTCGATTGTGTAGTCAGTGCTGCATGAGCAACTGTACGCTGCTCCTTCTTTGTAAAAGTCGGTACACCGTCACGAGCAATTGCACCGTTCGCGATTGTTACCATTCGCGGGTACTGCACTGCTGTATGCCGGTATTGGGTTATGTGCAAAATACTGATGTCTGGATGCGTCGCGTGAAGGGACTGTAGTTCTTCGAGCAGTATTTGTTTCCCTTGTTCATCCAAGTATGAATCCGGTTCATCTAAGATCAAGAGACTCGGTTTGGTTATCATCACCCCGGCCAGCGCTACCCGCACCTTTTCTCCGCCGGAAAGTTCAGATACTAAGCGTTTGCGTAAATGTTCGATGTGAAACCGCTTAAGAGTCTCTGTTACCCGCTCCGCCATTTCATTCGGAGCAATGGCGAGATTTTCAAGTCCAACCGCGATATCCCGCTCGACAGTTGCTGCCACTAATTGATCATCCGGGTTTTGAAACAATAATCCGATGGGGAGTGAACCGGGCGATGCTTTCGGAATATGCACGACACCGTGTGTCGGTTTTAATAGTCCTGCTAACAACAGGGCGATAGTCGATTTTCCCGAACCGTTTGCCCCCATCATGGCAACCCGTTCACCCGGTGCCAAACGAAGGGTGATATTCGATAATAACGGCGATACCGTCTTGTTGAATTGAAAGGTGACTTGCTCTAATCCACACATAAAAAAACCGGCGCGTTGGTTTGCGCCGGTCAGTATATCAGATTTCAGGCCGTTAGTCACGGTAGGCAACATCCATTTCACGGGCGGCGCGGACTTCATCGAGTCTGCGTACCGGCGTGTTGTACGGGGCGCTCGTGACTTTTTGCGGGTCGGTTTCCACTTCCCGCGCGATCGTCTGCATAATTTCCGCGAAGGCATCGAGTGTCTCCTTCGATTCTGTTTCGGTTGGCTCGATCATGAGCGCTTCCGGAACGATCAGCGGAAAATAGTTGGTCGGAGAATGGACGCCGAAATCGAGCATCCGTTTCGACAAATCACCCGTGCGGACGCCGAGTTTTTTCTGACGGTTCCCCGACAAAACGAACTCATGCATACAGTGGGTGTCGTACGGAAGATCGAAATCTTTTTTCAAAAGTTCTTTCAGGTAATTCGCGTTCAGCACTGCATTTTCAGATACTTTTCGCAATCCTTCCCCGCCGAGCGTCTTGATATAGGCATAGGCGCGGACAAGATTGCCGAAGTTACCATAAAACGAATGCAACTGTCCGATCGAGTACGGACGGTCATAATTGAACGAGAGCTTACCGTTGTTTTTCTCAAGCACCGGTGTCGGCAGGTACTTTTCGAGTTCTTTCGTCACCCCTACCGCACCAGCTCCCGGCCCGCCGCCGCCGTGCGGCGTCGAGAAGGTTTTGTGCAGATTGAAGTGCATGATATCGAAACCGACATCACCCGGACGGAAAATGCCGAGGTTGGCGTTTAGGTTAGCACCGTCCATATACATCAAGCCGCCGTGCGCATGTACGATACCGGCGATCTCTTTGATATGTTTTTCGAAAATACCGAGTGTGTTCGGGTTGGTCATCATCATACCCGCGACGTCATCATTCATAACAGCGCGGACGGCATCCGGATGAATCACACCCTCAGCGTTCGATTTCACTTCAATCGCTTCATACCCGGCCAGCGCAACGGTCGCCGGATTGGTGCCGTGTGCGGAATCCGGAATAAGCACTTTGTGGCGCGCTTTATCTTTATGCAGGTGATACGCCCGCATAATGAGCAAGCCGCAGAACTCGCCGTGTGCACCAGCTACCGGCTGAAGGGTCATGCCCGGAAAACCGGAAACTTCCCGCAAATAGTCTGACAAATCCCAAAGTAACTGTAAAATTCCGGTCGCAGTGTTAAACGGCGCCAGCGGATGGCGTTCTTTAAAATCAGTAAACGATGCGGCGGCATCATTCAGCTTCGGATTGTATTTCATCGTGCAGGAACCGAGCGGATAAAACCCTTTGTCGATATGGTGGTTCATCACCGACAGGGCGACATAATGCCGCATGACTTCCCCTTCGGTCACTTCCGGCAGCTGCGTGTCGGTTTTCCGGCGGAATTTTTCCGGAATCGCCGCAAGGATTTCGGATTCACTGCGTCGAGTTTTCGGCAGCGTCGATCCGGTACGACCCGGCACCGACTTTTCGTAAATAAGCGTCTTTTGCTTCATAGGTGTCGTTGAAAAGCGTCGGTTATTTGCCGGCTTCTGCAGTTGTCCCTTTCAGCTTCTCGATCTGCTTTTGCGCGTATTCGACATCTTCTGATTTCGGGTGCTTTTGAATGAATGCTTCAAAGGCAGCAATCGCGTTTGTCGTATCAGCAGCGCGACGGTAGGTAACCGCTTTCATGATATCAGCGGTTTCTTCAAACATCGTACCGGTAAATTCAGTTGCTACCGCGCCAAATGCTTCTACCGCTTTCGCATGCAATTTCTTGCGCATATACATATCAGCAACGGCTAACTTACTTTCAGCGGCAAGGGAATCCTTACCGTTTACAGCAATAACTTTATTGAACCAGTTTTCAGATTCATCCGATTTCCCACTGAAGGAATACTTTCCGGCAATTTCATAGGCAAGCATGCGGGACGTATCCGCTTTCGCCTGCTCAACCATCGCACCCAAGGTCCCGATGCCGTTTTTGTAGTTACGCACCGTTTCGATGTATTCGTCGGCCACAAGATAGGAAAGACGATCAATCTCATTCCCACTCGCATCGAGAACGACAAAGGTGGGGTACCCCATAACCGAATATTTACGAGCCATAGCAGTATCTACTTCCGCATTTATTTGCACGAGCGCAGCTTCTTTGCTGAAAAAGTCGATGGACGGCTGCTGAACCAAATTGAGTGTATCGAACCGTTTGCACCAGGTGCACCAATCTGTATAGAAATCGATGACAACAGTTCTACCATCTTTTGCGGCAGCTTCCTGCGCTTCAGCCAATGACGCAAAACGCGGAGCTTTCGGTTTGTCACCGGTTGTAGCGGTTTCATCCGCCATCACCGCCATGCCCATGAGTAACAGGCTCATGAGAATCGTGAGTTTCAGTTTCATGTTACCTCCGTAGATATACCGTTTCATACTATATACATTATAATGACGGCTGCACGAGATCATTGCCAAGTGCGCCGACTAAAATCGTTTCCGCTTCTTCCCGAAACTCCCGCGGCACCATGATGATATTCCCCGGTAATTTCGCCGCCAGTTTTTCAGATCCGCTGCCGACTGCCTTGAGGTCATCGGTGAGAATCACCGAGGGGATATTGCTTGAATCGAGTGATCCTTTGGCGATATCCGATCTCGTTTTCCCGGCTACCGAACCGATAACTACCCAGCTTGAATCCGGAGTAGCGGCACCGCTATATCTGCCTGATTGCGGTTCTCCCAAAAGGATCAGACAATCCGGGCAGACCATGATATCGACCGGGTATTCAAAATGACATTCGGGGCAAATAGGCATTTAGTCTGGTTCCTGTTCAGTTTCGTTTTCGTCGGTTGTGCTACCTACCGTCATGTTAAAAATCTCTTCTGCCTCTTCTTTATATTCGGCAGGAACCGAAATTTCAAATTCACCGCTTCCGACCGAATGAAACGGTGTAAGCGGCAAACCTGCCGTACCGAAAAAGCCGGAACGGGAAATCACCACTGCCGGAATGTTGCATGACTTCATCGTTTCCAACACGAAGTCAGCGGAGATGCGGTCGTTCACGCTTCCGACTATCATCCATCCCTCCTGATTATCAGAACGGGCCAGACCACAAACCGGGCAAACATCGGCATCTTCTTTTCTTTCCGCCTTACAGGCGGGACATGACTCCACTATGAGCAAGCTCCTTTAAACCGGAAACAAGACGGGTTATTTCATCCTGAGTCCGTTTTTCGGTAAAGGCGAGTATGAGACAATGTGTCAAATCCGGATACCAGCGAGAAGCATCCAATCCACACAAGATATTCTTTTGTAACAACCGTTCAATCACTTCGGCTGCCGGAATCGGCGTTTTCACGGCGTATTCACGAACGAACGGAGATTTGGAATAGGCTTCGAATCCGTCGATCGCGGTTATCTGTTTGAAGGCATCATGGGCGCGCTCCATTGAAAGCAACGCCACCTGCTTCAATCCGCTTTTGCCCAACAGTGACATCTGTACAGTCACTGAAGTCGCACAAAGCGCCTGATTGGTGCAGATATTTGAAGTCGCTTTGTCACGACGAATATGCTGTTCCCGTGTTTGCAGGGTCAACACGAATCCGGGTTTGCCGTCGACATCAAGGGTGCGCGCGGCAATACGACCCGGCATAAACCGAATCAAATCTTTCTTTGCGGCAAAGAATCCGACAAGCGGCCCGCCGAACGAAAGCGGCACACCAAGCGGCTGCCCTTCCCCAATAGCGATGTCCGCACCGTATTCACCCGGCGTTTTTAAAAGAGCCTGAGCAACCGGATCGACCGCCATGATTACTTTGGCGCCGACTTTGTGTGCAGCCGCAATGATAAGTTCGACTTCTTCCAAAAATCCAAAGAAGTTCGGCTGCGCGATTAAGACACAGGCCGTGTTTTCATCGACGATATCTTCAACCCGATTGTAGTCAGTTACTAAATCTTTAATCGGAAGTGCGACCACATCGGTTTCAGTGCGCGGCGACAGAAAAGTTTTGATAACATCTCGATAGAGCGGATTAACCGTTTCAGCAACCACCACTTTGTTCCGGTTGGTTACCTTCATCGCCAGCATGACCGCTTCGGCAGCGGCGGTTGCGCCGTCGTACATTGAGGCATTCGATACATCCATGCCAAGGAGTCTGCACATATGTGTTTGGAATTCATAAGTGACCTGTAAGGTCCCCTGCGCGACTTCCGGCTGGTACGGAGTGTAGGAAGTCATGAACTCCGGACGGCTCAAAATCGTTTGTACTGCCGCTGGATTGAAATGGTCATACACGCCGCCGCCGGCAAAGCAGACGGTACCTTCATGATCTTTTTTCGCCAGTTCATGAATCTCACGAAGCAGTTCCAATTCGGAGAGGGAAGGAATATTGAGCGGGCGGTTAAACCGCAGCTCTTTCGGGATGGTGACAAGAAGTTCTTCGATGCTCTTTACGCCTATTTTGGCGAGCATCGCTTTTTCATCATCCGGCGTATTCGGTATGTTGTAGGTCATGGTTCCTTAAACGTCCATTCTGCTATTTCGTTGCCAACAATTCTGTATAACCGCCGGAAGAGAGCAATTGTTCTTTCCAGCTTGCATCCGCCAATTCCACTTTTACCATCCACCCGTCGCCGTATGGATCACGGTTGATTACCATCGGGTCGGTATCAAGACCTTTATTGATCTCTTTCACCGTACCATTGACCGGCGCGAAAAGTTCCGACACCGCTTTCACCGCTTCTATAGTGCCGAATGCTTTCATAAAAGCCAGTTTGTCGCCGACCCGTGGAAGCTCGACAAACACGATATCCCCAAGTTCACCCTGCGCGTAGTCGGTGATACCGATAGTGGCGACATTGCCGTCTATTTTTACCCATTCATGTTCTTTGGTGTAATGCAAATCAGCGGGTATATTCACAATATTCCTCCAATGAAATCTTCATTCGTGATCGATTATTCGTTCTGAGCGGCAGAAACTTCCTCAACTGCCGTCTCCTCGCCCGGTCTTTTGAGCACCACGACGTTTTTTTTTACCGGCTCAACTGCCGGTTCGCTTACAAATGCGCGTTCCAAGAATCCGATATCATGCCGTCCTTCGACAAATTCCGGATGATGGAAAATTTTCGACTGAAACGGCGCCGTGGTCGGAATGCCTTCAATGATAAACTCTTCAAGGCAGTACCGCATTTTGACAATCGCATCCTGACGGGTCTTTGCTTTGACAATCAACTTCGCGATCATCGAATCGTAATACGGCGGAATAACATAGCCGGTGTAGACCGCTCTATCGACGCGCACACCGGGACCACCCGGTACGTGCATGCCGGTAATTTTACCGGGAGCGGGACGGAACTCTTTGTCCGGGTCTTCGGCGTTAATACGGCATTCGATCACCGCCCATTTCGGCTGAAGTTCTTCCTGCTTGTAGGTCAGTTTTTCACCGAGCGCGACGCGAAGCTGGTCTTTGACCAGGTCTATTTCGTACGCTTCTTCCGTTACCGGATGCTCCACCTGAATACGGGTATTCATTTCCATGAAGTAGAAATTCAAATCAGCATCGACTAAGAACTCGATCGTTCCCGCGCCGCGATAGTTTACCATCTTGGCGCCGCGAATCGCTGCCTCACCCATTCGCTTCCGAAGATCAGGCGTCATGATCGGTGAAGGGGTTTCTTCAATCAGTTTCTGGTGACGGCGCTGCACCGAGCAGTCACGTTCGCCGACATGGAAGATATTCCCGTGCGTGTCGGCGATAATCTGGATTTCGACATGACGCGGATTAATGACGAATTTTTCCATGTACATATTCGGATTACCGAAGGAATTGGCTGCTTCGGCCGATGCGACCGTGAAGTTGCGCTCGAGTTCCGCATCGTCACGACAGACTCGCATCCCTTTACCGCCGCCTCCGGCGACCGCTTTGAGTATGACCGGGTAGCCGATCTGCGCTGCAACCTGCGCAGCGTGCGCGAAATCGGTAATGACGCCATCCGAACCGGGAACAAGCGGCACACCCGCTTTTTTCATCAATTCTTTGGCCATGACTTTGTCACCCATCTGGCGAATCTGTTCTGCGGTGGGACCAATAAAGGTGATATTGCAGGATTCGCAGATTTCGGCGAAGTCGGCGTTTTCTGCAAGGAAGCCGTAACCGGGGTGAATCGCTCCGGCGTTGGTGACTTCAGCTGCGGAGATAATCTGTTTGGTATTCAGGTATGATTCTTTGGCCGGGCCGGGGCCAATGCAGACATCCTCATCTGCGAACCGGACATGCAGCGCATCCCTGTCTGCTTCCGAATAGACGGCCACGGTTTTCAATCCCATTTCGCGGCAGGCGCGGATGACGCGCAATGCGATTTCGCCGCGATTGGCGATAAGCACTTTATCAAACACTCGTGTCGTTATTTCCTCATTCTGTGTTAGGGTAACATGCTGTACAAGAAGATAATATAGCGAAATTCCGGCGGGATAACCAAACGATATTTCGCCCTTCCTGAAATCAGATAACCCCTATAACCAAAACGGGTTCCCGGCTACTTCAACCGCTCCAGCACACCTCGGCGTTTTACGATATTCTTATAATCCCACTGGATTTTCTTTGATTTCGTAAGCCAGCGTTTTAACGCTTTTGTGTCTACCTGATCCGCTTTTGTATACCGAGCCTCGGCGGCCTTAAATTTCCCCTCCGGTTTTAACCCCTTTTCCTCGAATGATTGGCCGCTCCAAAAGAGCAACCGAATACAATCCTTGAGCTTGTCGTACCCGACAATCGGGTTGCCATCGAGGAACCAAACCGGATGAGCATGCCAGATTTTGCTCTCTGCCCCTTTGAGGTTCAGATTTATTTCTTTCATCAGCAGTTCGCAAATCATCCTTTCTTCGGATGATTGCGCATCGTTGTACGCTTGAATCGTCTTATCCATAACCGTAATATAATAGCACATCTCTAAAAAAGATGTGCTATTGATTCATTGAGCTTATGACTGTTTGACTTATGCCGGAATATCAGAACAGCAGTGTCCACACTTGGTCGCTTTGACCGGAACCGCCATCAGACAGCGCGGGCAATCTTTGGTTGCCGCTGGTGCAGCCGGAGGAGGCGGAAGTAATCTGCTGACTCCGCGTAACAACAGGAAAATCGAAAAGGCGACAATCAAAAAGCTGATAATCGTGTTAATAAAGGCACCATAGCTTATCACCACCGCACCGGCCGCTTTTGCGGCAGCAATGGTTGGATACGGACCAGGCGTGGTTCCTTCTTTAATCAGCATGTACATGTTGGAGAAATCGACACCGCCAAGGAGTATCCCGAGCGGCGGCATCAAAATATCCGCCACTAATGAACTGACAATGCTACCGAACGCGGCACCGATAATGATACCGACCGCCATGTCGAGCACGTTGCCGCGCATGATGAATTTTTTGAATTCTGAAATCATGACTCTCTCCCTTTCGTTTGCGTCCCGTTCGTTATCCCTGTGTTTTCCACGCTAAACCGATACCGAGCGTTTCCTTTATGCGCGCCTTATCGTCGATCTCTTTGTCGTACAGCATCTGAAAATACAAAAAGGTCTGGATATATTTGCTGATGGATGCACTTACCTGATGTTCCCAGTTCGCATCGATTGTTTTCCAGTCATCGTTCGGCAGCTCATCATTCTTAGAGTTGAAAATTGCCTTAAACAGTGTCAATTTGGTCGTGTAACTCAGCTTGGTGTTGAGCGAGGCCGTCAGATCCGTGACTGATTCAATACCGCCGTCATTCGTCGATTCGTTCGTGCTTGTTTTGGCGACGGGGTCGGTCACGACTGAAAAAATCGTCTGGCGGAACGCGAAACCAAGTCGGCTGCGGAAATCGACAGAACTCGGCTTTTGCGAAAACACTTTCATCAGACCGGCTGATTCGGTGAACCGCATCGGCGTAAAATAGCGGCGGAAACCGGGGACCGATTCATCGGTGAAATAGCTTTCAAAGCGAAGCGCCGCGTACGGATCGACAAATGAATTCAGCAGAAAGCGAAAGACCGATTCGAAATCGATCAGGTCGGTCGATTTCCGCGGTTTCTGCCAGTGCGTGTCGCCGGTTGAATCATCCCGTACCTGCGAGAGTGTTTGGCCGAAGGCGAGCTTCAGTACGTTGCGGCTTTCTACTTTCGCATGCAAAAGCTTCCACGCCGCCCACCGGGAATTGAACGCCCAGTTCAAGGAACCGACTTCACCGCCGACCCAGTTATCACTGTACGATGACTGCGCAGCGGCGATAGCCGTTTCAACGGTGTATTGCCATTTGCCGCTCATTTTCATCGTGGTATCAACCGCCGGTTGCGCGAAAGCTACCGAGGCAAGAAAAAGCAGGGACAAAATCGAAAATCCGGTTTTCACGAGCGCTCCTTTCCTTTTCATACTCCCCTATTTGTTATCCCATTCACCGCAATGATGATATTGCGAAAAAGACAACGCAAGTTGTATTTGATTTATGGAAAAAACTATTTCAACGTTTCAAAAAAATCTGTACGGCATGTTGGCTGAACTATAGATTAGGCGATGAACAGCGCGTCACTTTTCCTGCTTATTCCGGTAATCTTCTGGGGAGTTTCCTATATCGCCATTAAGATCGTGCTCGATCAATTGTCGCCGATGGAAATGATATCCGGGCGCTTTTTCTTAGGGACAATCACACTTTACTTAATTTTACGTTTCAAAAAAATCAGCCCGTGGCCGGTACACGGAATAGGAAAACTTTTCGCCGCCGCGTTCATGGTATTTTTGCATTTCTGGGTGATGGCGGAAGGAATGAAAGATACCAGCGCATCGAACACCGCCTGGATTTTAACCACCGCGCCGATTTTTATCGCTATTCTTTCATGGATAGTATTGAAAGAGGTGTTTAGCCTTTCACAATGGGGTGGACTTTTGATAGCCGGTTCCGGTGTTTTGTTTCTTACCTACAACGGTGACGCGAACAACTTCCAATGGACAAACTCCAAAGGGGATTTGCTCGTGCTCGGTTCCTGCGTGACCTGGGCGATTTACACGGTAGGAACGCGCGGAATAACGCAAAAAATTCATCCGCTTGTGGCAACCTTCTGGATGACCGCCTTAGCCGGACTGATTTTTATTCCGATTACCCTCTTCTCAAGCGGCATACAACCGTATCTGACCATGCAAACCGACACGACTGTTGCTCTGCTCTTTTTGGGAATTTGTGCTTTGGCTATTTCATTCTGGCTTTGGTCGGAAGGACTGGCGCGTCAGACCGCCGCCGAAGTCGGGGTTTGGTTATATATCGAGCCGATTATCACCGTTATCGGCGCATGGTTTTTACTCGGTGAAGCGATAACCGTTTGGCTGGCTATCGGCGCGGCGTTGATTTCGCTCGGTGTCTTTATCGCCGAAAAATACGGGCACGCCAAGCCGGTAGAACATGATGCCTAAGTGTTTTAGCCCTACTTGACTTACCCCCGCTTTTCCCGTACTATTAGACCATCAAATTATGAGCAGCAGGCCAATTTGTAATCAGCATAACTGCTGATGTCGCATTCACTTTCACCGGACATGAGGATTTGATGCCACATTTTTCAGAATTAAAGCGGACGCATACCTGCGGGGAGTTGCGCCCTGAACATATCGGACAAACAACCAGACTCAACGGCTGGGTAGACGGATACCGTAATCTCGGCGGTCTGCTCTTTTTGGATTTGCGGGATCGCTACGGAATCACCCAAGTCGTCATCAATCCGGAAACATTTCCTGCAGATATGCTCGCCGAAGCGGAAAGAGCGCGGCATGAGTTTGTCGTCGCCGTTGTCGGTACCGTAGCGACCCGTCCACAAGGAACAGAAAACGCGAAACTCGATACCGGTATGATTGAAGTACAAGCGTCGTTCTTTACTATTCTCTCCACGTCTAAAACACCGCCATTTGAAATCAGCGAACATACGAATGCAAATGAACAGCTTCGTTTGGAATACCGCTTTTTGGATCTGCGCCGCAAACCGCTTCAGGATCGAATCAAGTTTCGCAGTCAGGCAGCCATGGCCGTTCGCAATCATTTGGTCAAAGAAGGCTTTCTGGAAATCGAAACGCCCTTATTGATCCGTTCCACTCCTGAAGGTGCGCGTGACTATGTTGTACCGAGCCGTATTTACCACGGTAAGTTTTACGCGCTTCCGCAATCACCGCAATTGCTCAAACAGATTTTAATGGTTTCGGGATACGACAAATACTTCCAGCTTGCCCGGTGCCTTCGCGATGAAGATTTGCGCGCTGACCGTCAGCCGGAACATACGCAGATAGATATGGAAATGTCTTTTGTTACGCCGGAAGATATTTTCGGCGTCGTTGAGCGGATGCTCAAGGCGGTGTACAAAGAGATGCTCAACGTTGATATACAACTTCCGCTCCCTCGTTATCAATACGATGACATTTTTAACCGCTACGGCAGCGACAAACCGGATACCCGGTTCGGTTTGGAATTAATCGACCTTTCCGGCATCGTCAAAAACTCCGGATTCAAAGTCTTCGCCGAAAACGTGGAAAAAGGCGGAGTCGTCAAAGGAATCGTGCTTCCGGGTGGCGGCAATTATTCACGCAAACAGATCGATGACCTGACTGAATTTGCTAAAGGAAAGGGTGCATCAGGGTTAGCGTATATTTTAAGGACCGAATCGGAAATCAAATCACCGATCAGCAAGTTCCTTTCTGAAACGGAATTGAACAAGATCATCGAAACGACGAAGCTGAATGTCGGCGATGCGCTCTTTATCGTATCCGGCAAACCGATTTCGACCGAGGAAACCCTCGGCCAGCTTCGTTTGCACTTGGGTAAAACGCATAATCTGATTCGCACGAACGAATGGCATCTGTTTTTTGTCATGCATTTCCCCCTTTTCTATTACAACGAGGAATACAAGCGCTTCGAGGCTATGCACAACATTGTTTCCCATCCGCGGGAAGTCGATATGCCGCTTTTAGATGAAGGATTTAACACTTCGACTCCGGCTGCCGATATTAATCATCCATGGAGACGTATGAAGGCTTCCCAGTATGATTTGGTCATTAACGGCTGGGAAATAGCCTCCGGCGGTCAGCGAATTAATCGTCGTGACTTGCAGGAAAAAGTACTGGATATTCTTGGTATCGACAATCAACGCGCCGACCGGATGTTCGGCTTTTTGTTAAAGGCGCTCGAATACGGCGCCCCACCCCACGCCGGAATCGCGCTCGGGTTGGATAGATTGATAGCGATAATGACCGGTTCGGAATCGATTCGTGATGTTATGGCGTTTCCGAAAACGGCCGCTGCGATTTCGCTCATGGATGGATGCCCGACTACCATCGAACAGGATCAGCTCGATGAGTTGGGATTGATCATTAAAGGAGGACAGGCCGGGTAGTTTTATACCCGCGTATGAGTATCGAATATCAGGACAAAGCTTCCCGTACGCTCACATTGGACGGGATTGATCCTCGCCTACTCTTTGGTCAAAACGACCTGTTCTTACGAATTATCGAAACCAGACTCGGCTGCACCCTGGTTGCCCGTGGTGATAAAATTACGGTTGAAGGGGAATCTCGTGATGTCGAGTTGGTCACCCGCTTATTCACTGATCTGATAACCCGTATCAAAGGTGGCGAGTTTTTAACCGAGCAGTACTTGAACTATGCGATAAGCATGGTCAAAGAAAACGGTACCGGCCCCGCAGAAAGTATATCCACTCAGGCTTTAATCAGCAGTTCACTGAAAAAATCTATCAAGCCGAAAACAGTCGGACAAACGCAATACGTTGACTCAATCGCAAAAAATGATCTGGTCTTCGCTATCGGTCCGGCCGGAACAGGAAAAACATATTTAGCCGTTGCGATGGCGGTCGCGGAATTGAAAGCGAATCGCGTTAATCGTATCGTCTTCACGCGCCCTGCCGTTGAAGCGGGCGAATCACTCGGATTCTTGCCCGGTGATATTCGCGCCAAAGTAGATCCGTATCTGCGTCCGGTGTACGATGCGCTCTACGACATGCTCCAGCCGGACAAAATCAGGAATCTGCTTGAAATTGGTGTTATCGAAATCGCTCCGCTTGCCTTTATGCGCGGTCGTACGCTGAATGAAGCGTTTGTCGTGCTCGATGAAGCGCAAAACACCACCAACGCCCAGATGAAAATGTTTTTGACACGCATCGGTGAAAAATCAAAAGTCGTAGTAACCGGTGATATAACACAGATAGATTTGGATGAGCGCCACGTATCCGGACTCATTCGCGCCGAAACGATTTTGCGCGGTATTCCCGGTATTTCATTTATTTATCTGACAGACAAGGATGTAGTCCGCCATCAGTTGGTCCAGAGCATTATTCGTGCGTATGATCAACACGACCCTCCCAAAGGGCGAGGGCGCGGCGGCCGGTAGGTCGGCATGTTTTCTTTTTTACTCCATCTGAAGCGCTGGCTTCTGCGGCTTTTGAAAGTCCGCAGCGAGAGCCGGCAGTCAGTCGAACCGACTTTTTCGCTGCGGTTCATGCGTATTGCACTATTGTTGTTCAGTGCGCTGGCAATCAGCCTGATTTATCCCGGCAAAGAACTTTTTTATCCGCTTGATATTCCGCATCGCGGGGAATCAGTTGATGATGATGTCGTCGCACCCTTTCGGCTGACCATCAACAAAACCGAACAGGAACTTACCGCCGAAAAGCAGTTAGTGGCCTCGGCAATTCCCTTTCCGGTACAATACGATTCAAATCTAACGATCACCGCCCTTACCCAATTCGACCGATTCTGGACAATGGTCGACTCACTCACCAAAGAGGCACAGAGCGCTTCGGATGATACCATCGAACGAAGCGTGACGGTTTTGTCGCAGGCGTTTCCGCAGTTGAGTGAATCGGTTATTCGTCAATCGTTCATCATGCCGGATATCCGCTTTATCCGTCTCAATGTCCGTACGCTACTCGCTGACAGTATTTTGAAAACCGGGGTACTAAACGATACGGTGCATCTGCCGGAAGTACGCGGTCAGGCGATTTTGATTAAACGCGGCACTCGTGAAAATATTTTACCGAAAGAAAAACTGCCGACCATGGCGCAGGCGAACAGCCGTTTGCTCGCCATACTGAACCGGATGGGGCGCAATCTTTCGTTGAATACCGAATATTGGTATCTGCTTGGGCGCGGGTTTCTGGTTTCCAACTTTCTACCGGAACATGCTGAGTACAATGACAAGTTGAATACTGAATTAGCTGCGATATCGACGGTACAGGAAACCATTGAAAGCGGTGAATTGATTATCGCCGCCGGATCGGTAATCGGTGAACGGGAAGAACGAATTCTCGCCGAACTGGCGCATCAGGAGCATTTGCAAAGACTCAATTCAGGATGGGTGATGGCATCGATACCGATTCTCGCCCGTTTACTTTTAGTAGCCGGCTTATTCGGGTTGCTCTACCTCTTTTTGAAGTTCTATCGCCCGGCGGTGTATGCATCCTCGCAAAAGCTGTTTACTATTTTTCTGGTCTTCGGCGTGCAGTTGGCACTTCTGTTTTTTATCTCACGATTCACTGAAGCCTCCGCCTACCTCTACCCTGTCGCCTTCCTGCCTATCCTGATTACGATTTTGTTCGACATGGAAATCGGGTTGGTCGCCACACTCGTACTCGCCCTGCTCATGGGTGTACTCGAGCGGTTTGACTTTACGTTAACCCTGATGTCAATGTTAGTCGGTGCGGTTGCCTGCTATGCTTCCCGTCGTGTTCGTAAACGTTCGACATTTTTTAGAATCATTGCTTCGGTATCACTTGCTTGTATGGCCTTTACCTTGGTTGTCGAAAGCATGCGGGTTACTGCCGAGCCGAATATTATGGCGGATGTTATCGCCAGCGCCGTGAACGGCCTCATGTGCGGTCTGCTTGCCTTCGGATTATTGCCATTCTTTGAAGCGTTGTTCGGATTTGCGACAGATATTACCTTGCTTGAGCTCTCCGACCCGAATCATCCCTTGCTGCGTCGTCTTGCCCTTGAAGCTCCCGGTACCTACCAACATTCCATCGTTGTTGCGAATTTGAGCGAAGCGGCAGCGAAATCGATAAGCGCGAATTCTCTCTTAGCGCGTGTCGGCTGTTATTATCACGATATCGGAAAAATGGAAATTCCGGAGTATTTCGTCGAAAATCAGGTCGGCGTGAAATCGAAACATGAGCAGCTTGCACCGTCGATGTCCGCGCTTATTCTCACTGCTCACGTCAAAAAAGGTCGCGCGCTCGGTGAACAGTCCGATATTCCGGATGATGTGTTAAATTTCATCGAAGAACATCACGGCACGATGGTCATGAGCTATTTTTATGACAAAGCACTCAAAATGGGTGAGGATGCTTCTTCGATCGACAAATACCGTTACCCCGGCCCCAAACCGCAGACACGGGAAACAGGGATTGCGATGTTGGCTGATGCTGTCGAGGCGGCCAGCCGCACACTCGCTGACCCGAAACCGTCACGAATCATGAATTTGATCGAGCGGATTATCAACGACCGCTTTCAGTCGGGTGAATTGGATGAATGCCCGCTGACATTGCGTGACCTCGCGAAAATCAAAGATGCCTTCGCGCAGGTGCTAATCAGCGCGTTTCATCATCGCATCGAATACCCGAAGCGGGATATCAACGCGACGGTATGAAAACCATGATTATAAAAGAACTTCCGGTGCGAATACCGAAAGCGAAACTGACGCAATTGGTGAAACAGACCTACATAACCGAGCGAAAAAAGCCGGTTGCCGAACGCGTACAGTTGATATTTGTTAGTGACAGAACAATGAAACGGCTGAACACAACATACCGTAAAAAAGCGAAAACGACTGATGTGCTCTCTTTCCCGCTCAACGATGCAATTTTCGGCGAGGTATATATCTCCGTTCCGGTCGCGGTTCGTCAGGCGAAAGAATACGGCGTTTCAATCAGTAACGAAATTATCCGGTTGTTTTGTCATGGCCTGTTGCATTTGTATGGGTATGACCACCACAAACCGAATGAAACAAAACTAATGCGGAAACGAGAGCAGCAATTGCTGGAAACTGTCACGCCGGGAGTCTGGCAATGGTAATCCTGCTCATTATCGGATTACTCATTGCGTTGTATGTCAGCGGCTATTTAGTGGCTGTCTATGCGCTCGCGATTTTTGTCGATCCGGAAGATGTCGAAAAACAGGCGACCAACGAAAGC
Source organism: uncultured Ignavibacteriales bacterium (assembly GCA_964464605.1). Lineage (GTDB taxonomy): Bacteria > Zixibacteria > MSB-5A5 > GN15 > FEB-12 > CAYXJN01. The sequence continues at coordinate 38,306 of CAYXJN010000007.1, forward strand.
TACACGCACAATTTCCTGCGGAAACTGACCAGCGACCCACGCGCGTTTCGTCAACTGGCCACACTATACAAGTCATTAGTGCTGATTTTGGTCAGTATTCTCTCGGTGCAGTTAGCTGCGCGACTATTGCCGGTTGAAAATCTATCCTTCTGGGGTGGATTGCTGTTTGACCTCGTGCTTATCTGGCCGCTCTACCTGCTGGTGGTGGAATACCTGCCACGCCGCCATTCCCGAACATTTGCGCATGGCACTTCGCCGCAATCTGTCTGGGTTGTGGTGATCGTACATGCCATTTTTAATCCACTGTCAGGACTCTTCCGCCGCAGTTTCGGACGAAAACGCCAGGAAATGGAATTAGCCGACGGAGAACGGGAAGAATTAGTCGAGCGCGCGATTGAAACATTGGCTGATGATGCCGGTGTGGCGGGTGAGTTTATCGCCGCTGAAGAAAAGCAGATGATTTCGCAGATATTTTTGCTCGATGAAACAATGGCACGGGAAATTATGGTCCCTCGTTTGGATGTCGCCGCTATCGACAGAACGATGAGCCTTCGTGAAGTGCAGGAACTTGTTTTAAAAGAAGGTTACTCCCGTTACCCGGTGTTTGAAGGAACGATCGACAAAGTTATCGGCCTACTCTACGCTAAAGACCTGCTCGGAAAACTTCCAGGGGTCGGCGAACAATTCAAAATCGAAAATTATCTTCGCGCTCCCTATTTTATTCCCGAAACAAAAATTATCCGGGACCTGCTTCGTGATTTCAAAACGCGCAGACAGCATATTGCAGTCGTGGTCGATGAATTCGGCGGGGTGGCCGGACTCGTGACGCTTGAAGATATTCTCGAAGAAATCGTCGGCGACATTCAGGATGAACATGATGTCGAGGAAGCTGAATTTATCAAAATGCCGGACGGCACTTATCGCGTGGATGCCGCGATGCACTTAGAAGAATTGCAGGATTTGCTCGATGTCGAGTATGATAAAGGGGATTACGACACCGTCGGCGGCTTGATTTACGATTTAGTCGGTTCGGTGCCGCAGCAGGGGCAACAGGTTGCGTGGAACGATTTACGCTTTGTCGTCGAACGCGTCGAAGGTCAACGGATCTTGTCCGTGTCTGTGGTGAAGCAGAGTTAATCTTCCTATTCTTTTTTATTCTCTTTTCCAATTAACTTCACCCACTTTTCAACCACCCAATCCCAATGAACGATAATCTTGGCAATAACTAGTGCTGACAGCAAAATACCTATCGAGATCGACGAGTAAAAAAGCACATCGTTTGGAAAATTGCTAAGTATGATAACTAATCGTTCTACTATTATACACAGCAGAAGGAAACCGCCCGTGACAGTAGCAAGTAATGCTACCCATTGCCATCTAGCCTTGCTCCAGCTCTCACGAAAATAGATGAGTCTTGGTTGCTTATGTTCTGACACCCATGCTTCTTCGGAGAACTCTTGAATCGCGCTTGGGCAGAAAAGTCTGTAGCAAATAGAGCCAATCAAAAGGAAAAAAGTTGAGAAGAGCGCAAGCCAAATGAGATGAGGCGCACTTGCGTGTAAATCACGGAAATGCACGAGTATTTTTGAAAAATCGTTATACTGACCTAAGCTATCTATTAGCTCATCGTATTTAGATGTTAGGAATATTATAACAAGTGCAATGGTAAAACCAATCCAAGAAACCTCAAAAAATGGCAGTTTGCCAATAAAACTGAGTTTTTTCCAATTAAGCACTCTATCGCGTCGAGCACATACTATGGTATCGGACCCATCGTAAGCAACCGAATGGGTTGTCTCAAATCTAATATTTTCAAGATTACATCCAATAAATGAACAACCTGAAAATTTAGCGCCTGTAAGATCAGCTCCTATTAGAGCAACTGAATTGAACGTAGCGGAGCGTAAATTTGCTTCTTTGAATTTGACCCAAAGTAAATTTGAACGCACAATAGAAGTTCCATATAGATTAGCTTTTTCCATATTAGCCCACGTTAAGGTTGATTCCTCTAAATGAGCGCCGTCAAGTTGTGCATTTATAAGTATAGCTCTTACTAAATTAATTCCCGTGAGATCTGCTAAGGTTAATCTAGAGTTTTCCAAATTCGCGGACCCAAGATTAACACTACGCAAATTTGCTCGTACAAAATCGGCATTTTTAAGGCCTGCATTATACAAGTTCGCATATTCTAAACGCGAATCAGAAAAGTCTGCCCCTTGACCAGTGTATTGAACAGTTAGTGTGTGGTTTATTAATGAAACAAAACGCAAATCACGCCCGTTTTCGACTTCGTCAACACCAATCAATCCTTTCAAACTATCTTCCCAATTATGATTTCCAGCTCGAATGGTTCGCACTACAGCTGCAAGACGTTCCTTACCTTCCTCTGTTTCCCACCGTGCTTTTAATTCTTCTGGTGTTAGCATATGCCCTCCATCTCAAGGCAAAGATATACACCAACAGCTAAACGTGCCACTCCTTTTGTATTGTTAAGAAAAGCCTAATTCTGCTTAAAATGAAAATAGGCTAATACTGCTAACGCTGTGCAGAATAGCACCCCGCCTAAGAAGCCAAATCGAAATGTGTTGAATTTGTCGAACGCGAAGCGGCTTTTCTTTTTCGGCTGCGATAAATCGGCATGACAATGTTTACACCGAATCGCCCCCACGCTTATCGGCTCCATACAGAACCGGCATCTATCCGCTTGTTTAACTACCGCCATAGCTTCAGAAATTGTTGGAAATGTACGAATCAATCAACTTAAAACTCTCGGATGAAAAGAACCCACAGCAAGCTGTGGGCGACCGAATTTGGCCTACGAATAATCACCTGTTATCGGTGGCACACCCTTTAGGGTGTGATCCAATCGAACATGTTTGATCTTTATCGTCAGGAACCCACCTTAAAAGGTGGGGCACCTACGCGAAGATGTCAAAACCGCAGGGGTTTTGACCTACTCAGGACTCGAATCCTATATTCTTACCACCCTTGTCCTGCCCGCCGTACATCTTGATCTCGCCGAACTGCGCTTCGAACTTTTTCAGGTTATCACCAAGAGCGTTCAACAACAGCTTGGCGTTCATCGGGGTCATAATCACGCGACTCAAGACTTTTGCCTTGGGCGTACGGGGCATAACCCGGGCAAAATCGATAACGATTTCAGTCGGAGAATGGACGATCATCGCCAAATTGGCGTAAATCCCCTCTGCTTCCTTTTCCGGGAGTTCGACGTTAATCTGTTGCGGGACTTGCGGTTGGTCTATCACGGCGGCCTCGATTTCCCTTTGCTGGTGGTTTGCCTTTGTTTTCGGTTACCCGGATAGTATATTCGTGCGCCGAAACAGGCGCAATGCCAAATGAATAAAATGTCCGATAACACCAAACATATGCCGCTTAAACCGGAACGTATTGAAGATATTACTACCCGGATGGGTCATGGCACTATCGTCATCCTCGGCGATATCATGCTCGATGAATACCTGCTCGGTACGGTCAGCCGTATCTCGCCGGAAGCACCCGTCCCGGTGGTCGAAATCACTTCCAGCAAAATCCTGTTGGGCGGTGCGGCAAACGTTGCGGCGAATATTCGCGCACTTGGTGATGAACCGATATTGATCGGAACCGTCGGTGAGGATGAAAAATCGGTCACGCTGCGGCATCTGCTTTCGGAAAAAGGAATCTCTGCAAATTATTTAGTCAGCGACCCGACGCGTAAAACAACACTCAAAACCAGAATTATCGCCAACTCACAGCAGGTGGTACGCGCCGACCGGGAAGATCGCCATGAACTCGAACCGGATATTCAGCGCACGGTAATCGAACGTTTTCTTTCCGTCTCCGACCGCGTTCGCGCACTTATTGTGTCTGACTATGGTAAAGGTGTCATTACCGAAAGCCTGCTTGAAGAAATCATCGGCATTTGCAATAAACGAAACATCTTTGTCGCCGTTGACCCGAAAGAGACGCATTTCAACAACTACCGCAAAGTCTCGGTCATTACGCCGAACCATCATGAAGCCGGATTTGCCTATGGCCGCCGCATTACGACCGAAAAAGATCTGATTGAGGTCGGTAACGGTTTATTGAAACGGTTAGAAGCGAAATCGATTTTGATTACCCGTGGTGCGGATGGTATGTCCCTTTTCCAGGAGAGCGCCGCACCGGTGCATATTCCTACCTTTGCCCGTGCGGTGTACGATGTCACCGGCGCCGGTGACACGGTAATCGCGACATTCGTATCCGCTATCTGCGCCGGAGCTGATCTGGTGGAAGCATCAATCATTTCGAATACGGCAGCAGGTATAACGGTTCGTCAGGTCGGTACCGCGACTGTTTCACTCAAGCAGCTCTGCGATGAACTCCGCACCGGAATCACCGACGGCACCTTAAGCACCGCACTTTCCAAAGTTCGATAATTGTGTCCTCTCGAATAGTATCCCGAACATCAATTCCTCAAATAGCCAAAAACGCCCGTAAAGCAAAAAAACGAATCGTGTTTACCAACGGCGTGTTCGATATTTTGCATCGTGGCCATGTGCAGTATCTGACAAAAGCGAAAACATTCGGCGATATACTGATTGTAGGCATGAACACGGATGCATCCGTCAAACGGCTCAAGGGCCCTTCCCGTCCGATCCAGCCGGAAAAAGACCGGGCATATATTCTGAGTTCTCTGCGCTGTGTCGATTATGTCGTGCTGTTTTCAGAGGACACTCCGGAAAAACTGATCAAACAGGTCAAACCGGATGTGTTAGTCAAAGGCTCCGACTACAAAATCACCGACATCGTCGGCGCGGACTACGTCCGTTCACTTGGCGGGACGGTTAAACGAGTGAAGCTTGTTTCCGGACGTTCTTCGAGTAAGATAATCTCCAAACTCAAATAGCTATTTCAGCCTGACCGCTTGCGTTAGCTTGGCGTGGTGTGGTATCATATTTCTATGATTCGTGCAGATGATGCCGACCAGACAAAATCGACCGATTCCTTAGCTGCACACGGCTATTGGCCGGCGATTGCCGCACAGTTTTTGGCTGACAAAAAATACTCCCGTGTTATCGAATTATTCAAAGAGCATGCCACAAACGGCACCCCGCCGCTTTCTGCGCGATTGCTCTATGCTCGTGCATTGTATTACACCAGCCAGCATGCCGCCGCTGCCGAACAGTTCCGGCAGGTGCTGACGCATGACCCGGAAAATCTGGTCGCATTAAAATATCTCGGCGATATCCGCTTCGCCGACAGCGATACTTTTACCGCGATCGCGCTGTATGAACGGGTGCTCGAACTCGACCCGAAAACGAGCGGATTACAGAATGAAGTAAAGGCAACCAAACAGGATACTACCCGTATTATTACCATGCAGCGCCCCGCCGAACCGCCGGTTGTGCTTACCCGCCCGCCGGCAGGACGAGTGATTTTTTACACCGAGACTATCGGTGATTTGTACATGGCGCAGGGATATTACGCACTGGCTGCGACCGTTTACCGAACGCTTATCCAAAACGGGAACGGACGGGTACAGGAAAAATTAGCGATGGTGGAAGAAAAGTTGAAGGAAAGGGATACGTATGTCAGTTCAACGCATTAATGAACTCCGCAAAAAACTGAAAGCGGAAAATTTGGATGGGATGGTTGTCAGCCATCTCGATCATGTTCGCTATCTCACCGGATTTACCGGCACGGCGGGATTGCTTTTGCTCTCCCCGAACAGCACCGACTTTTTTACCGATTCCCGCTATGCAGAACAGGCCAAAGAACAGATCAAAGGCGCGAAAATACATATTGTCCCGACCGAACCGATCGGCTCACTCAAAAACTTTCCGGAATTTAATGTCAAAAACCGGAGATATGGCTACCACGAAGATTATCTGAGTGTCAGCAGCCGTGATCGTTTACAGCAGTCATTGTCGAAAACCCTGCTTATTCCGGCGGCTTCACTGGTGAAAGAGATCGGATGGGTGAAAGATGCATCTGAAGTCGCCAGTATCACCAAAGCAGTGGCGATTTCCGATAAAGCATTCGACAAAATTCTTCCGATGGTCAAACCGGGTGTACGTGAATCGGAACTGCGCGCTGAACTTGAATATCAAATGGCGATGCTGGGCTCGGAAAAACCGGCCTTTGAATCGATCGTAGCATCCGGATACCGCTCCGCCATGCCGCATGGCGTAGCGAGCCACAAGAAGCTGCAAAAGGGTGAGTTCATTACGTTTGATTTTGGTGCAGTGGTGGATGGATATGTTTCTGATATTACCCGCACCGTTGTTTTAGGCAAAGCCAACCAACAGCAGAAGAAAATCTATGATCTGGTCCTCCGTGCCCAGACGGCCGGAATTAAGAAAGTTAAGGCCGGAATTATGGCCAAATCGGTGGATGAAGCCTGCCGACAAATAATAAATAAGGCCGGTTACGGAAAGAATTTTGGCCACGGAACGGGACACGGAATTGGCTTTTATATCCATGTCGGGCCGCGGGTAGCCGGAACATCACCGGATAAACTATTGCCTAACAATGTCATAACTATTGAACCCGGCGTTTATTTGCCGGGCTGGGGCGGGGTCCGAATCGAGGATGACGTCGTCGTAACCAAAACCGGTGGCCGGGTATTGAACAAGGCCCCGAAAAAATTGTTGGAGCTTTAAGCGATTTTCCTGCATTTTTAGTCTAGGCTTACGGGTACCAATGATAGTCCCCGGTATATAGGCCTGCCTCGTACGGGATGGGAGGTTATTACACATGAATGAATCGTATATTAAGAAATTGATACGACTCGTTGAAGAGTCGGATATAGAATCGTTAGAAGTCTCAAGCTGGGGACGTAAAGTCCGCATTACTTCCAAGCACGCCTCAGCCAATGGTAACGGCAACGGACACGGCAATGGCCACGCGGTCTATTCCGCAGCCCCGGCCCCTGCTCCGGTCGTTGTAGCCGTCCCGCAGCCCCAGGCCGCCGCTGCGGCGCCCCCTGCAAATTCTCCATCTACCCCTGAAGATATTTCCCGGTATTTGCCGATAAAATCACCAATGGTCGGCACTTTTTATGCCGCCCCGGCCCCTGACGCATCACCCTACGTTTCTGTCAATCAGAAGGTAACGGTCGGTCAGGTGGTCTGCATCGTCGAAGCGATGAAACTGATGAATGAAATTGAGTCAGAAGTCGCGGGACGGGTGGTGAAGATTCTTGCTGAAAACGGCAAGCCGGTGGAATTCGGACAGACACTCTTTCTGATCGAACCCGAATAATCTCCCCCTCGCTCCCTCGCAGAAAGGGAGTTTGATGAACCTCAAGCAGATGCTTGTCGAGATGCTTGAAAAGAAGGCATCCGATTTGCACATTCGCGTCGGCGTGCGTCCGCATCTGCGCGTCAACGGTCGTTTGGAACAGATCCAGACCGAACCGATCACCATTGATTTAATGGACAATATCGTCCAGCAGATTCTCAATGAAAAACAGCGTGAACGCTACTATCAGCGCAACGAAATGGATTTGGCCTTATCTGTCGCCAAACTGGGACGTTTCCGTATTAACCTCTACCGTCAGCGCGGAACCACAGGTATTGCAATCCGTGCCGTTAACACGTTGGTGCCATCGTTCGAAGAATTACACCTGCCGCAGGTAATCAAAAAATTAGCGCAGGAACGCCGTGGTCTGATTGTTATCACCGGTACCACCGGTTCCGGTAAATCGACGACGCTTGCTTCGTTGATCGAAGAAATTAACGATACCCGCCCGGATAATATTCTCGTCGTCGAAGACCCGATCGAATATATCTATCGTGATAAAAAGGCGATTATCTCCCAGCGTGAAGTCGGCGGCGATACCGAAAGTTTCGCTACGGCATTGCGCAGTGCGTTTCGTCAGGACCCGGATGTTATTCTCATCGGTGAGGTCCGTGACTTGGAAACGATGTCAATCGCGCTCACGGCGGCCGATACCGGACACCTGGTACTTACGACCTTGCACACGTTGAACGTGGTTGAAACGATTACCCGTATTATTTCATTTTTCCCGCCGCACCAGCATCAGCAGATTCGTTTGCTTTTAGCGGGTACGCTCAAGGCGGTTATCTGTCAGCGGCTTATTCCGAGAAGCGATGAACCGGGTCGTGTACCGGCGCTTGAAATCATGATTAATTCCGGCGCTATCAAGGATTGTATTATCAATCCGGAGAAGACGATCAATATCATGGATTATATTTCTCAGGGTGGCGTTCAGTACGGTATGCAGAGTTTCGATCAGTCGATCATGAAACTCTACCGTAAGGGACTTATCTCCTTCGAAGATGCTATGGCCAACGCGACCAACCCGGATGACTTCGATCTCAGACTCAAAGGTATTCAGGGAACCGCGGAACGTTGGAATGAAGAGGAAGAAGAGAAAAAATCCGACCTGCAGAAACAAGCCGGATTTCAAAAGTTCTAAGGGGTCAGCAGCAGAGTACGACACCGCGCGGCGTACAGCAATGTGCGCCGCGTTTCTTATTTATAGTAGACTACTGCCAAATACGATAGGGGACACACCAAACCCGCCGTGCGGTTCCGCTTCTTATTTCCTGAAACAGCATAAGATACCATCGCGAAGTAAGGTCCGGCGGCACATGCAAATCATATTCATAGTATCCGCTGTTTTGATTGATGGCGACGGTGCGTATACCGCCTTCTTGATTAGCCGTTATCAACAAATAATTAGAATAATCAGGAACCAACCCCAGTTTCAAACCCAGGCTGACACTGTCATGTATTCTCAGGTACGCGGTCGTATCATTAACTTTTGCGTAGCGAAACTGTGTTCGAAAGACACTACTGTCAGGGAATACTTGTTGCGGCCATATTGCATAGGCAAATCTGCGCATGATGGCCGTATCGACATTTGTATCTCCTCGTACTTCATACGAGTTCGGCGCTGTTATGTCAAATCGTGCGGCAAGCGCGCCGTTATTAAAGGGTGAGCCGCCGTTGAAACCATAGAGTACCCATCCCGCATAATCGTTGCCGTCATCCCCGAGCTTAACAATCCACCCATAACGGGTAAGCTTTGTCGTCGACGGCGTAATGGTAGTATCCACCGAAGTCATACGAATCGTACGCATCCTGAGTTCATCTTCAATCACAACTTCTGCATCTCTCCATCCGCCACTTGGGGGATTGGGAAGAGCACCAAATTGAAACCATTTCCCTTGATCTTTGGGGGTAATTCCCATGTTTAAGTCACGAATCACGGTATCCAATTCAACGACGTATTTAGCGCCCGGGTCCCCGGCTATTGTAAACGTATCCGGAGTAATGAGGCTATCCATTTGAAAAAAGTGCCTGCCCAAGTCGGATTCTGCAATGTATCGCCGAATCTCTTCAGCATCATCTATATAGGGCACCTCCTTTTCTTCGCAGGCGTTGATAAAGAGCAAAGTTCCGATCACAAGAAACAGGCCGGTGAGAAAGAAAACTCTTGTATTATGCTTCACTGGTTTATTTCCGTTTCGTTTTTGGTTTTCCGAGTTTGTCCTGCAGGGTGCGAATTTCATCTCTGATCATCACCGCCGTTTCAAAATCCAGATTATCCGCCGCCTGTTTCATCGCTTTGAGCATAAAGGTAATCCGGTCTTCGTAACTCATCGCCTCAAAGCTGGCCGGTTTTTCAAATCCTTTCGGCTCGACAAACCGGCTGTCGGCAAAACTTGTGGAACGCAGGATTTCTTCTTTCGTTTTATAAACGGTTTCCGGGTCGATATTGTTCAACTGGTTGTAGGCCTGCTGTTTTTCACGGCGACGGGCGGTTTCTTCCATCGCTTTTCGCATCGAATCAGTAATTTTATCCGCATAAAAAATCACTTCTCCGTTTTTGTTACGGGCGGCACGCCCGGCGGTCTGGATCAGAGAACGGGCGGAGCGCAAAAATCCTTCTTTGTCCGCATCCATTATAGCAACCAAGGAAACTTCCGGTAAATCGAGCCCTTCACGCAGCAAATTGACACCGATTAAGACATCAAACTCAGCTAATCGTAAATCGCGAATGATATTGGTACGCTCGATAGCATCGATTTCCGAGTGTAAATATCGCACCCGGATACCCGCTTTGCTCATATAATCAGTGAGGTCTTCAGCCATTCGCTTCGTAAGCGTGGTAACAAGTACGCGCTCCCCTTTGTCGCGGCGCTGTTTGACCTGTTCTAATAAATCATCCACTTGTGTTCGAAGCGGTTTGAGGTGAATCACCGGGTCCAAAAGTCCAGTTGGGCGAATAACCTGCTCCACAACCACGCCTCCGCTTTTCTCCAGTTCGAAATCAGCTGGAGTTGCGGACACGAAAATCGTCTGCTTTTGCATCGCTTCAAACTCATCAAAAAAGAGCGGGCGGTTATCTAATGCGGATGGTAATCTGAATCCGTGCGAAACGAGTGTCTCTTTTCTATTCCTATCTCCGGCGTACATCCCGCGAATCTGGGGAACGGATTGGTGGGATTCATCAATAATCGTAATGAACTCATCAGGGAAGAAATCAATCAGCGTAAACGGTCGTTCCCCCGCTTTACGGCCGGTCAAATGACGGGAGTAATTTTCAATCCCGGTACAATAGCCAACCTCTTTAAGCATTTCCAGATCATACTTGGTGCGGGATTCCAGTCGCTGTGCTTCCAGCAGTTTATCCTGCGAACGAAAATGCTCGAGCTGCTCTTTGAGTTCTTTTTCAATCGCGACAATCGCCTGTTTCAGCTGGGGCGGGCTGGTGATAAAGTGCTTGGCCGGATAAATCGCGAGTTTTTCCCGTTCTTTGATAATTTCACCGGTTAACGGCACGATTTCGGTAATGCGGTCGATTTCATCCCCGAAAAATTCGATTCGAAAGGCATTTTCATGGTAGGCCGGGATAATCTCCAGCGTATCGCCGCGCACCCGAAAATTACCGCGCTCGAAGGCGACATCATTCCGGTTGTAGTGCACGTCGATGAGGCGATGAATGACATCTTCCCGATCAATCTGCACACCACGCTCTAAAAAGAGAAACTGCTTTTTGTATTCCTCCGGTGAACCCAATCCGTATATACAGGAAACCGAAGCGACAATGATAACATCCGGCCGTTCCAAAAGCGACGAGGTCGCCCGCAGGCGAAGCCGGTCGATGTCATCATTCACCGCCGTATCTTTTTCTATATAGGTATCAGTGGTCGGAACGTATGCTTCCGGTTGGTAATAGTCGTAATAGGAAATAAAGAACTCGACAGCGTTGTTCGGGAAAAAGGCTTTTAGCTCACCGTACAACTGTGCCGCCAACGTTTTGTTGTGGGAAATAACCAACGCGGGACGGCCATACTGTGCGATAACATTGGCGATGCTGAACGTTTTCCCCGAGCCGGTTACCCCCAAAAGGGTCTGGTATTTGTCGCCACGCTTGAGGCCGTCAAGCATCTGGCGGATAGCTTCCGGCTGGTCACCCTTGGGTGCATACTGGGAACGCAGCTCAAACGGGGTATCTACTGATGGAGTGATTTCTTTTACTTTTGTCATCTCTTTTTTGATTCGTCAGCGGGTAATATAATGCCGGATTCAGCCGCCAGCCAGCAATCACATAACACCGACACCCGGCCATTCGGTTCCGAATGACCCAACAATAACGGTAATATAGGGTTAGCTTTCCTGTTTTCCTCTGTAGATAGGCCTTGACCCAGCCGTCAAATTCCGTATCTTTTTAAACTTTGGTAGAAATATCGCGTATAAGCGACAAGTGAAGGAAAGAAACAACATGTTGGCGACGTTTAAGATTTCCGGGTTTCAGTACACCGCGTCTGAAGGTGATGTACTGACTGTTCCGGATCAGAATCTCAAAGATGGCGAAAAACTGAAAATTACGGAAGTAATGCTGGTTGAGGACAAAAGTGGTCCGAAAATCGGCTTACCCTTTCTGGCTAATGCCGTCGTTGAAGCAGAAGTAATCAAAAGCGGTAAAGGTGAAAAAGTACTGACCATGAAGTACAAACGGCGCACGAAGTATCGTCGTACCCAGGGTCACCGTCAGCCTGCCAGCGAAATTAAAATCACCCGAATCTCCGCCTAAGACGAGGTATTTCGGACGACTATGAAACTTCCGAGGGCATGGAACGCTCTCACACTGGTTGCCTGCCTATTACTCCTGTTTGCGACCCCTCGCGCACAGGAAGGACATCGTGTCGTCGATATTGTCGTTGAAGGGAACAAAATCAGTTCGAAAACGCTGATTCTTGGCTCCTCTACCATCGTCGTCGGTTCACCGTTCACACAGGTTGTTGTTTCCGAAACTATCAAGCGGCTCTACAGCCTGCGCATTTTTTCAGATGTTCAGGTGGATGCCGAAAATGTGTCCGGCGGAGTCCGCGTCTATATCACGGTCAAAGAACTCCCGAAACTAACGGCGCTGGAATTTTCCGGCAGCGACAAGATTTCCGAAAAAGATCTCAAAGAGAAACTCGGACTCGGAGTCGGCGGCTATATTTCCCCCTATTTAGTCTACCAAAAAGGACGGGAGATCGAAAAACTCTACGCCGAAAAAGGATATTTCCAAACCAAAGTCGAGCCGAAGTTAACCTACTCGGCTGATTCCAGCGAAGCCTCCCTGGATTACCACATCAACGCCAAATCCAAAGTAAAAGTCGAGGACGTTATTATCACCGGTCTTAACCGGGTGAAATCACCGGACCTCGTCGGTAAAATGCGTAACCGGAGCCGCGGTATTCTTCGCACCTCTGATTTTGCTCAGGAAAAGTTCGAAGAGGACAAAGCGAAGGTTGTGAATGAAATGCATAAACGGGGATTTATCGACGCCTATCTGATTTCTGATTCGATGTCTATCGACACCGTAAACAATCGGATGAAAATCTATCTTGATGTCTACGAAGGCCCCCTGTACTACTTCGGCACTTCCTCTTTCACCGGCAATGAAAAACTACCGAAAGAGTTTTTAGCCAAACGGCTGAAGCATGAAGAGGGAGAAATATTCAACGAAGAAAAATATGAGCAATCCCTGACGGAGGTATACACCGGGTACCATGACATCGGCCACCTGCACGTTCGCATCGCCGATGAGCGCGTAACCCGTGCCGATTCGGTGCTGGATATTACCTATGATATCACGGAAGGGCTACCGTCCAAGATTCGCTATGTTGCCATTGTCGGCAACAATAAGACGAAAGAAAAAGTCATTCGCCGCGAAATGCCGATTTTACCCGGGCAAACCTTTAATCGCTCACTCATCATACAAACTGTTCGTGACCTGATGTCTCTCAATTACTTTTCAAACGTCATTCCCTCTCCGATCGATTTACCGAACGGTGACGTGGACCTCGAAATAAAAGTAGAAGAAAAGCAGACCGGTTCGGTCAGTGCAGGAGCCGGATATAACAGCCAGGACAAAGTCGTCGGCAATGTCGGAATGCAGATTCCTAATTTCCGGGGAATGGGGCAAAATGTCGCATTCAACGTTGAGTTCGGAAAGAATCGTAACTCGTTCTCACTCTCCTTCACCGAACCCTGGTTTATGGGACGCCCGACCTCCGTGGGTGCAGATATCTATCTGACCAACCGCAACTGGTACGATGATTACACCGAAGCAAAGCAGGGCGGTTCGCTGCGTATCGGACGGCGGCTTAATTCGATCGACCGGTACTTGCGCGGCTACTTGTCATACCGAATTGAACGGGCAAAATATTATGATTTCGACCAATCGTATCGTAATGCTGCGGCATTGACCAGAACTGTGTATGATACGACCGACGGTACTAAGATCCTCTCTACCGATACGTTGTACAGCAAAGAACTGCAGCCGGGATCGATCGTCAATTTCGAGGATCAATGGCGCAATCTTTCAAATCTTTCTGTAACGCTTATCAGAGATTCCCGCAACCTGCCGGAATTCGCCACTAAAGGCTCGCGAGTTTCCTACACATTTGAATTTGTCGGCGGTCCGTTGGGCGGTTATTTCGAATATCAAAAACATCTGCTTTCGGCAGCCAAGTTCTACCCCATCATCGGTAATCTGGCACTGGGAATCAAAGCCCAGATCGGCGGTATCACACGACCGCAAGGGGATGATCGCGTTTTATTGTCTGATCAATTCTCTCCGGGTGGAACCGCCTTTGACGGAATTATCCGTGGATACGACGATGCCGATTTAGTTCCGCGACGAATAAATAGCTATACGCAAACTGAGATCACGTACAATAACGTGACTTTAGTCACTGATACGGTTGTTATCACCGATACCTCGGTCACGGAAAATCGTGGTAACTATATGTTCGTTACCAACGTTGAATTACAGTATCCCATAATTCCACAACAGTTATATGTGTTGGCATTTCTGGACGGTGGAGAATCATGGCTGACGCATAACCGGATCAAATTCTTTGGCGACCTGCATTGGGGTACCGGTATCGGGTTCCGTTTGGTTATTCCCGGTATCGGAACACTCGGATTTGATTTCGGCTATCCGCTTGAAAACTTACGAGGAAAAGGTCAGAGTATAAAACCGCACTTCCAAATCGGCACTACCTTTCGCTAAATAAGTAACATACAGATAAAAGGAGAAACACAATGAAACGAATTGTTGCCGCGCTGTTTGCCGGTATGCTTGTCTTTTCATTCTGCGCCATGATTCCGGCCTCCGCCGATGCACAGGCGCTCAAGATGGGCTTTGTGAAAGATGAACGTTTTAAGACCGAATTCAAAGGCTGGAAAGCCGCTCAGGAAGAATTGGAAACCCAGATGAAAGCATGGGAGGATGAAGTCACGACAAAACGGACAGAATTACAGACGATGTCCGATGAGTATGACAAGCAGCGCCTGATTCTTTCCGATGAAAAGAAAAAAGAGCGCGAAGCGCAGATGCAGACCAAGTACGATGCGCTTGATTCTTTCACTAAATCTGTCTTTGGTCCCGGCGGTCTGGCTGAATCAAAGCACAAAATGCTTATTGAACCGCTTCTGGAAAAAATATCCAAAGCAATCGAAGCAGTCGCCATTCGTGACGGATATGATGTTATCTTCACGCTCGCCAGTATCGGATATATTAAAGACTCATACGATGTAACAGACAAAGTATTAGCCTACTTAGAAGAGAATGAGTGAGCCGATTCGCTATAGCGTCGCGGAGCTTGCGCGATTAACTGATTCACAGGTTGACGGAGATGGATCGATAACGATCAGCTCCGTCGCCCCGATTCACGCGGCGGCATCCGGAGCTATTTCCTTTCTTGCCAATCAGAAATACGCGCATTATCTCGCGTCCAGCAAAGCATCAGCCGTCATTCTCGACCCGGCAACCCCACGACAACATATCACTGCGTTACGCAATCCTGATCCGTACATTACGTTTGCCGCCGTCATTGATCTGTTTTACCCCTACGAACCGCATACGGCGGTTGGCATAGCCAAAAGCGCTATCATTGATGCTGACGCGCAAATCCACGCAAGCGCGCGCGTTGGTGAACTGTGTCATATACGTTCGAAAGCTGCCATTGGTGAAAGTACTGAATTGATGTCATCGGTCTATGTCGGCAAACGTGTCCGCATCGGCAAAAACTGCCTGATTTATCCCGGCGTAAAAATTATGGATGATACGGTCATTGGTGACCGGGTCATTATTCATGCCTCTACTGTACTCGGCTCCGATGGGTTCGGGTTTGCCCCTTCGCCGAAAGGGCATCGGAAAATCAAACAGATTGGATGGGTGGAGATCGGTGATGATGTCGAACTTGGTTCCAATGTTTCCGTTGACCGCGGGACACTTGGCCCGACTAAAATCGGACGCGGCACTAAGATCGATAATTTAGTAATGATCGCCCATAACGTCGAAATCGGCGAGCATTGTTTTATCGTCGCGCAGGTGGGAATCGCCGGTTCAACTAAAATTGGCAATATGGTAATTTTAGCGGGACAGGCAGGCTTGATAGGACATCTTGAAATCGGTGATAACGTTATCGTTGCCGCGCAATCGGGAGTTTCCCATAACATACCGGCAGGAGCAAAATGGCTCGGCAGCCCGGCGCGGGACGCAATGGAAACAAAAAGACGAGAGGCTTCCGTCTCCCGTCTTCCTGAACTGCTCAAACGCGTGAAGGCGCTTGAGAAAAAACTCGGTATTGAAAAAGAATAGCTTACCCGGTAATTAACTGCTGCTCCACTTCGGCAATTCGCAGCCAATTTTTTTCCATAACATCGACATTTCGTAAGATCGCTTCGCAATCACCTGACTGCGCTGCCGCTCGGATACCGCAGAGCATTTCCCACTGATGACGATTCACCACTTTCAAATGAGCAACCTGACGGCTTAATTCAACGGATGCATTGTTAATTGCCCCGGCTAAATCGCGCAATTGCGGATGTTCGGCATTGATATGCAAACGGGTAGCTAAATCACCGCTCGCCATTTCTTCCAAACGGGATACCATACGCTCGGTCGGCTCTTCCATTTTCCGAAGCGGCATCAACGCCAACACACCCATAGCGGTAATAGCGGCAACGACCGCTGCGATCATGTACGGCATAAGCGTTTTGGATATCAAGACCAGTGAGTTCTCAGCCGCTGCCATACTGTTTGCGTCACCGGCCAGATTACTTTGCGAATAAATGATAATAGTTGCGGACAGGACAATAGTTGAGCCAACCATCATACCGACTGTCCGATAAAACCGCCCGGTTCCGCGGGCAATACGCAGCATCCCCGATCCAACTGTATGAGTAGACATGTACCTCCTCTGACATTTTTCCAAGCAACGTACGCGTACTGCATACGCCGTCACCTCTGTAAACGGTATCTCAGGCGTAAAAGATAAGCCCTACTTCATGACAATCATTGTGCTCCCGGTGCACAAAGAAAAACGCCGATATAGCTTGTGCTTACCGGCGTTTTGAAAGTCGATTGTACGAAAATTACTCAGAACGGGAGATCATCATCACCGTTTCCGGACGGCGGCGGCGGTGCATCGGGGGCCTGGCTGCCTCCACGGCCACCTTCTCCTCCTCCACCCTGACGGTCACCTAAAAATTGGAAATTCTGTACGACCACTTCGGAGATATAGCGTTTGTTGCCATCTTTATCATCGTAGCTGCGGTTCGAAATTCTTCCTTCGACATAGAGCATCCGTCCCTTGGACATATACTCTTTGATAATCTCCGCCTGTTTTCCCCACGCGACGATATTATGCCAAACAGTGCTTTCTTTTTTCTGTCCATCCTCGCCGGTCCAATTATCGCTGGTAGCCATAGTAAAGGTGGCGACAGCTTTGCCTGCCGGTGTATAGCGAAGATCGGGGTCTTTTCCTAACCGCCCGATCAAAATTGCCTTATTTACGCTCATAGTTCAGTTCCTGTTTATAGTGTGTTGGCGAATAAGGTAAATGTGAAGGTTATGGCTGTCAAGACTGCCTGTTTCACATATCACATTGCACAAACTGCCTTGACAATACGTCCAAAAGAGGTCAGATTACAAAAAAGGGCTAACGAAAGGGTGTAAATGTTTACACAAATGGGCAAATATGACGGTCATATCAATTTAGCATTCGGGCTGATTTTACTCATTTGCGGTTTTCTTTGTTCGTGCGAAGAAGATTCGAAAACAACACAAGCATCGGCGATACCTAACCAAGAAAGCAGAGATTCTCTTTTTGTTTATATTGGTCAAGCGCGAGTGTACTTCCGGATAGATACTACATCCCTACTCATCAAATGGAACTCCGAACCTTCTCATGATGGCTCCAGCAACAACCCTGATGATTATCCGAATATTGGAGAACCATACTCAGATAACTTCTTTCAAGGATTTGCTTGGTACCGATTAACCGGCGAATATTCATACGATTCCTTGCTCAATGCATTCCGCGAACTTGATGCAATCAAACATGCAAATGAAGTTCTCTTTATGGAAGGAATGGAAATGCAGCAAATGGTAAGAACTTATACCTACGTCGGCGATGAAATCATTTGCCGCTTCAAAGAATCCCTGAGTGAACGACGCTTGCAATCATTGTTGGCACGTTACCAGCTGAACATAATCGACACATTACCGTGGAATGCTAATGAGTTCATTTTACGCTTACCGACTGATGACCGCAATACAACTATTGAGCTAAACAATGTGCTAGCTGAATGCTCCGACGTATATTGGGCAGAGCCAAACTATGCGGGAGGAATCGGGCTCGACGGTACCCAGATTCCCGGTTGTTCCCTTTTAGATAATTGACTTACTGCACAACGCGGCAATTCAGCTCATTTCTTTTCCCCCTTGCCTCGGGTACAAGCGGGAATTATCGTATGTCCTATGCCAACTGAGACTTCCGCTGTTTTTGATATCGAAAAAACTATCACCACCGCCAAGCGGTTTATTACCGGAAAACTGCTGCAAAGCGGTCTGACCGGCGGCTATGTTATCGGCCTTTCCGGCGGGATAGATTCCGCCCTCAGTGCCACACTGGCGGTTGAGGCAGTCGGCCCCGAAAAAGTGTTCGGCGTGCTATTGCCGTATCGCTCTTCTTCCCCGCAATCAGCCGCAGACGCCATGCTGTTAGTTGAAAAACTCGGCATCCAGCATCGCTTAGTGGAAATCAGCCCGATGATCGATGCGTATTTCAGCAGTATCAGCGAAAGTAACCGTCTGCGCGCCGGAAACAAGATGGCGCGGGAGCGGATGTCGATTCTGTTTGATATCGCATCGGAAAAAGATTCGATGGTGCTCGGTACCGGCAACCGAACGGAAATTTGTCTTGGCTATACCACCTGGTATGGGGATTCCGCCTGTTCGATAAATCCAATCGGCGAGCTCTACAAATCCGAAGTGCGCTTGCTGGCAAAGCATTTGGGTGTACCGGAACCGATAATCACCAAAGCGCCGACTGCTGATTTATGGCCGGGACAAACAGATGAAGGGGAGCTTGGTGTTACCTACGAAAATATCGACCGGCTGCTAAAGCGAATCATTGATGACAGAGAAACATCGATGAGTAAGCTCACCGGTGAAGGATTCAGCGCTACCGATATCAGCCGCGTTATCTCGCTGCATAACCGAAACGATTACAAACGCCGTATGGCCGATATCGCTCCTTTGGGCAAACCGCCGATTCCGGAACGAATTCAGATCGCCGTCTGATCGGATGAACGCAAAGCCGGGAAAACTGTATTTGGTGCCGACCCCTATCGGCAATATGGAAGATATCACTCTGCGCGCCATTAACACGCTTAGGTCGGTCGATATTATCGCCTGCGAGGATACCCGCCACACCGGACAACTGCTGAAGAAACTCGATATTTCCAAAAAGCTGATCTCGTACCACAACTACAACGAATCAAAACGATCGAATCTGATTATTGATAGTTTGCAGGATGGTCAGGATGTCGCAGTCGTTACCGATGCCGGCTCTCCCGGTGTTTCCGACCCGGCATATCGCGTGGTGAAAGCGGCAATTGACAATAATCTGGAAGTTATCCCGCTTCCCGGCCCGACAGCATTGATAGCGGCAGTGACTGCTTCCGGTTTACCGACCGACCGGTTCTTCTTTGAAGGATTTTTACCGATCAAAAGCGGCAGCCGAAAAAACCGGATGAAAGAACTCGCCGAAATGCCGCACACACTGGTTTTTTACGAGTCACCGCATCGCATTGGCAAAACATTGGCTGACGCGCAGGAAACGCTGGGAAACCGCCCGGCCTGCCTCGCCCGTGAAATCAGCAAACTGCATGAAGAATTTGTTCGCGGGACAGTTGCTGAAATCATCGAAAAAACAAAAAACGGTGTAAAAGGTGAACTTGTGCTTATTATTGCCGGTTATGACAAAAAGCGAAACGATGACGACGAATAGATTCCCGAAACTCTACCCCTTCGACTGGCTGATTGTCGGCTATTCTGTGTTGATGATAGTCGTGCTGCTTTTGTTCGGCCGTCCGTTCGAATCATTTACCGATGAATTTGCCACCTATGTACTCACCGCCTTTGCGCCATTTGCTATTATCAAATTGACGCATAACCGGACATCGGTTATCGCCCGGGCGTTGCGTTGGTTGTACCCGGTTATTTTATTTACCCCCTTTTACCGGTTGACCGGATCGCAGATGTTTCTATTGTTCGACCACTTTTTCGATGCGCAGTTAGTTGCCTTTGAAACGGCATTGTTTGGCATCGAGCCGACATTGTACATCGACCAATTTTTACTGCACCCGATTTTTACCGATATCGTGACCTTTTGCTATATCTGCTACTATCCGATGATTCCGGTTTTTGTCTTTATGGTGTTTCGCTATGGAAAGCTCGATGTGCTGGCCGATGCAACCACTGCGATGTGCCTTATGTTTTTCACCTCGTACCTGCTGTTCTTTTTGTTCCCGATCGAAGGGCCGCGCTGGTTTCAGGTCCCGCACTATATTAACCAGGTACGTGGATTTGTTTTCCGACCCCTTGTTGAATTCATTCAGCATAAAGGAGCGGTTCACGGCGGCGGGATGCCCTCTTCGCATACCGGCGTAGCACTGGTCATTACCATGTATACTTACCGTCTTAACAAGCAATGGGGATTGATACTTGCTGTCATCGTTACCGGTTTAGGCATAGGAGCATTATGGGGACGGTATCATTACATCAGTGATATTATCGTCGGTGCGGTAATCGGTGTACTCTCTGTTTATATCGCCGACAAATTTTTACGCAGTAAAGTAGAGACCATGAACACACGGCAAACGGATAGATCGGCGGTCGCGCATGTGTCCTGAGCTGTTTCATATCGGCCCTATTCCTATTCGCGGATACGGGGTCATGCTCGCCCTTTCTTTTTTGTTCGGTGTGCTTTATTTGCGACATCGAGTACAGAAAGATAACAAACGGTTCGAGCCGTATCTTGCCTTATCCTATATCCTGATTTTCGGCGGTGTGATCGGCGCACGGCTGTTTTATGTGGTGACCCATCTTGACGAATTCCGCGGTAACTGGTCGGCAACGTTCAATCCGTTTGCATCGAGCGAATTCGGCATAGCCGGATTGAATTTATACGGCGGCATATTGCTCGGTATCATCGGTTTATTTCTGTATTGCCGGTACAAGAAAATGCCCCTATGGGAAACGTTCGATTATTTCGCACCGGCAGTTGGCATCGGAATTTTCTTTGGGCGTATTGGCTGCTTTTTAAACGGCTGCTGTTTCGGTACCCCGACTGAGATGCCCTGGGGAGTGGTGTTTCCTCCCGGTTCGATTCCGGATGTTATTTTCCCCGGTGCGCATCTGCATCCGGCACAAATTTACAGTTCGCTCTACGGTCTCTTTTTATTTCTCGGTTTACACTGGTTATCCACCAGACAGCGATTCACCGGACAGGTTATTGCTGTATTGTTGATGGTAGAAGCGGCATTTCGATTCGGCTTGGAATATGTGCGGTATTATGAAACTGAGATGTGGATAACAATCGGCGGTATCACGCCTACTTATAATCAACTTATTTCGATCACTCTGTTTGTGTTCGGTCTCGCTGTTCACCTTTTGCAATCCCGCAAAGAGAAAGCAACGCTTTAACAGTTAGTGACCACCGCAGCGGGAATGTAAAACCCTTCCCTGACTGCCTGACGCCCACACTAAACTGGAATCGCGGGCCGTTAAACCGAAGAAGACGGTGGCGTTGTTATCTGTCACAAACTGCCGTGTCCAGGTATCGCCGAAATCTTCGGTACCGTAAATGGCGCCGTTGTTCCCCACCGCCCAGCCATGCGCCAAATCAGAAAAGAAAATGCGCTTTAGCTGAAGCGGCGTAGCACCGGCAATATCGTTCGCCGTCCAGCTTGCGCCGCCGTTGATAGTCTCCCACACGTTGCCGTCATCTCCGACCACCCAGCCATGAAGCGGCGTATGAAAGAAAAGAGAGCGTAAATCGGCTGATGATACTCTAACGGTATCCCATACCGCGCCGCCAGTATTGGTATAGAAAAACACACCGGTGCTTCCGCAGGCGAATCCGATATTGGCGGTAAGAAATTGTACAGCCGACATATCAATGGTCGTGTTTGTCGATTGTGGGTTCCAACTATCGCCACCATCATCACTGCGATAAACATGGCCGGCTTCACCGACACACCATCCGGTCGTGGCGGTGATAAAATCAACTGCGTAAAGATCGATTGCGCTATCTAACACCTGATCATCCCATGATGATCCGCCGTTATTTGTTCTAAGCGCATTCCCACTGTCACCGACCACCCAGCCGTTTTGTGAATCATAAAAATCGATTCCGCTGAGACGGTAATTCCGGAAGAAATTACTATCCGTCCAGTTTTCCCCGCCATCCATAGTGAAATAAATATACCCCGCCGAACCGGATGATCCGCTGCTGGTATGTGCTAACAAATAGCCGACGCTGTCAGAAACAAATTTCATGTCACCGAAATTGAGCGGAAAGGGAATTGATTGTTGATACCACGGGTACACCGTCAAACTGCAGATAATGCTCTGTGGAGAGTTTAATACGCTATCAGATGAAACGTTCAACTCGCGAGCAAAAATGCCGGTCGGCAGCGTTGCGTCAGTAAAGTGTGTACGTACGCTTGCAGTAACAGGAGTTGAATTACTATCTAATTCCGCATCGAGCCAGCTCGTTTCTCCCGTTACCGTCACCACAATGTTTCCGCCGCTGCCATCGGTGATCTCGGCCGTTTCAGTTTGGCTGGTATCTTTCAATTTTATGCCGGAAAATCGCAATACTACAGGGTTGACAACAAGCGATGAACCGATAGTCAGCGTAACGGTAATCGTTCCCATGTTCGCAACTCCGTCGGCATCGATGCTGATTACCCCGACATGCTCACCCCGTGCTAACCCTGATGAATTCGGTTGTATAAAAAGGGCGAAAGGTGTTAATGAATCCGATGCCGTTAAGGTAAGCCAGGGAGCATTGCTCGTGATAGTATACCGTCGGTTCAATCCTCCTTCTACCATCACGCTATCTCTCAAGGTTTGCGTATCACCGTTGTACCAGGTGCTTAAACTCCATGAGCCGTCGCGGACGATAAGCTTGGGAAGTTTTGGACCGGTGCTGTCGGAGGAACAGGAAAACAGGATAATTGATGCAATGCCAAGTAAAACAAGCGAGCCAATAGCTTTCAAACTCATATATCCCTTTCCACTGAACCGGTCCGGCGTTCATGGTACGAGACGAAAAACGGTTCTTTTTTGTTCAGTGTCAAGGCAGGTCAAAAACAAAAAAACCGGCAGGGTAACCTGCCGGTTTGTGAAAGCAAAAGTCTGCTCTCTATTTCATCAAAATCATCTTCTTCGTTTCAGTCAGACCGAACGCTTCCAGACGATAGAAATAGACACCACTTGAGACTTTGTTCCCGTCTGAAGAACGGCTGTCCCAAGTAATATGATGTTCGCCGGCTGCACGGACATCGTTGATCAACGTAACCACACGTTCACCGAGAACGTTGTAGATAGTCAGATTGACCTGTCCGGTAGAACCGAGCGTGAAGGCGATTTCAGTCGTCGGGTTGAACGGATTCGGATAATTCTGCTTTAAGGCAAACTGGTTCGGCAGAATAACGGCATCAACCGGAGCAACTAAGTCAGGCTGGCTAATAGCAATTTCCCCGCCACCAATCTGGAATGTTCCGGACGTACTACCGACGCAGAAATTATCCCAGTTGGAATTCGAACGGGTAAAGCCGATACCGACTTGACCGCTTGGCGCGGTGCTAAAATTGTAGGAACCCATCGACACACCGTTAACCTTGAAGGATGCGCTGCCGGTTGAGGTCTGATTGACAACTACCGTATACCACGTTGCAGTGGAGATGGCGGAGTTGACGGTCAAACGTACCGTATTGGTACCGCCGACACGTTCATAAATGCGCCAACGATCGTTCAGATCATCCCCTTCAACGAAACGGTAGTTATTTGCATCGATGTAAGAGAAAATAATGCGCGCGTTACGCTGCGTACGGCCGGTGTTCATGCGCACATCACACTGGATTGAAAGTGAAGTAAACGCACCAAACGGCGAAGTTCGCTTGGCATCATTGGTATTGGAATTACCGGTCACGATGCCGCTTGCTGCCGACCAGGTACCGGTGCTGTTAACCCAATTGGTGATATTGTTGTCATTGAAATCATCACACGATGCCGGCGGCGGGGTGTTGACGGTAATATAGTTTGTTTTCACTTCGGCATCAGAACCGGCGGTGTTGGTCGCCGTTAAGGTCACAGTGTAGGTACCAGGGGTTGAATACACATGCGACGGATTCTGCGAAGTTGAGGTACCGAGATCACCAAAGTCCCAGCTCCATGAAGTCGGGCCGTTGGTTGATTGATCGGTAAAGTTAACCGTCAGCGGAGCGTTGCCCGAAAGAGGTGAACCGACAAACTGCGCAACCGGTGCAACCGGCGGAGCGCCAGCATTGACCGCGGCGTTCGCATTCACGCGACCGGTACCCATTTTGCCAATATCACTCGCAGCAAGCGTGCCGTCGATATTGTCGGCTTTGGCTAACAAAGTATCACGAACCTGAGTGGCTGTCCAGGTCGGATGTTTCGACCAGACCAGCGCCGCAACACCGGCGGTAATCGGCGTCGCCATTGATGTACCACTGATCGCTGCAACATAATCGTTGGCAGCATCAGCATGATCATGATAATCAGAAAGAATGTTCGTCCCCGGCGCGGAAATATCGACCCAAGTACCGTACGAAGAGAAATTCGCACGACGACCAAGTGTATCTAAAGCGGCCACCGAAATAATATCGGTGCGGGCAGTCATATAATCAGTGGTCTGATTATTGGCATTGCCAGCCGCTTTGAAGATAAGGCCACCGTTAGCTAAGAAAGCATCAACCGCAGCGCCTAAACCGCCGCTATTGGAAGCACCCCAGCTACAGGAGGCGATTTTTGCGCCTTTAATGCGGGCATAGTTGAAGGCCTGTGCGGCAAAGTCCATACGGACAAAACCGACTTCCTGTCCGCCGGATGGGGCGGAATAACCGATACGAAGCGACATCACCCGTGCCCCATTGCCACGAACCGGTAACGTTCCGCCGTTGAAACCGCCGGCAACTCCGGCAGTACCGAAACCATCATTAGTTAATCCAGCAACATTACCCGCGCAGTGAGTGCCGTGACCGTTAAAGTCACGCGGATCGTTATCGGCAGTTGAACAATCTTCACCTGACCAGCAACCGGTCACGCCGGTAACGAAATCCCAGCCTACCCAGTCATCCGTAAAGCCGTTACCATCGTCGTCGACACCGGCTGTACCGTTTAATTCCTGCTGGTTAAGCCACAGATTACCGCGTGATGCAGTCGGGTTTGTCGACGATGCATTCGCACCACCTAAATCTTTGTGATAATAGCGGACGCCGGAATCCATGAGCGCGACGACGACATTGGAATCACCGTCTTCTGAGTCCCACGCCTCGGGAGTATCGATATCCTGATCGTTCGCACGGCTATGATGCCACTGCTGGCTGAAGAAACCGTCATTCGGAACGGCGAAAACAGAGTGAATACCGATCGGTTCGACATGATCGACCAATGGGTTTTTCTCGTATGCGGCCATAGCGTCTTCAAGCGTTCCATTTTCAAATTTTACGGTATAGTAGCGGGCAAGCTCACCAGTCGCGGAGGCATACCCTTCAATCGTACCGACGAATTGCTTTTGTAAACGGGAAGTTGCAAATTGCTCGGAGATCGCATCGAATGAGGCATCGCCGATTTTAACCACTGCGTTCTGGGCCATGGAAACTTTCAGTCTGCCGACATCAGCTTTCATGACAATGATAAATTCATTGGGGACCCAGCCCACAAAAGACGGTTGATCGATTTGACGGTCAACCTGTTTGAATCCGATTGCCTGAGCCAATGAGGCTAACAGGACAACACTCAGAAATGTGAGGAGCAACTTTTTCATAGTCTCTCCGAGTTGTGAGGTTTAAGACATTAGTTATGTGGTAATTTTTTAATCTGCGTCTGGTGAGCAATATTCGGATGTTCTGCCCTTTTCCCTCCTCTGCGTTCCGATCGCATTATCTATTTTGCGATACATAGTTCCCTCATATGTTTTCAGTGATACCGAAACCAGATTATTTAGCGCGATTGCAGTGTCACTAACGGTCATTGCAGACGGAGAATTCAGGATGGGGCAGAGCGAGTCAATAATTTTTTATCATTTGTGAAATTATATCACACACTGACTGACAGTATGTGAAAAACGTCACGTCTATATACGACAAACACATTGCCCGACTGCTAATTAACAAATACGATACTGTTATTTGGGAGAAAAGGCCTGGACCAAATTAAATTGCCCGGGACTGACGGTTACCTGCGGCATAATCCGGCGCTCGATTTCGCTGCCATAGGAATCAAGAAAGGAAACGGTTACATCGTACGTACCCGGCTCAACCTGAAAATCAGCTATCTGTACACGACCGGGCAAATATTGTGTGGTGCGCAAATCTGCTGCTTCGGATAAATCGGTTACAACATCGACCAACGCCTTTTTCAACCACCCGCCCAGCCCGTCATCTTTCACTTTTGATTTTTGCTGATGATTGATAAGCCCCTTCGCAACTGCACGCGCGACGGAGCGCAGATAGATCAGCGAACGCTTCGCTTCGAATGTTTCCTTCGCTACTGTCGTAATATCCTCTATCAGTGAAAGTTCACCGAGCAGCTTTCCGTTTGCGCTTGCGCGCACTTTTGAAATGGCGGAAGCGCGTCCGGCAACGCGGGGAATCGCAAATTCAAAAAAATAATCCTCTTTCACGTTCATCGGCAGGTGACCGTACTCTACTTCTTTGTTCTCACTATCGGTATAGAGTATCTGCACAAGATCAAGCTGCTTGTCGGTTCTTAGGCGTAAGGTGAATGCTTCTTTCGTCGGTGCAAGACCGGATAAACCGACGACGCTCAAAATCGCTTTGCCGCTGTCGGCACTGTAACGAACATCCGGCGGCGTGAAATTATAAATATGGGGCTGGGTGACGAAAGCTTCTTTGAGCAAATCATGATCGATACGGGCATCATCATACTTCCCTGCCTGCGCGTACAGATGCATACTCAGCCAGCGGGCAAAGGCATCATTGTTAAAGCGGACTTCTTTTGACTGATAATCAATGTTTATCTGATTGGTGTCTTTATCAGCCCCTTCGCGCAGCATCCGGGCGGCTTCGTTATACTTCTGCTCAAGTAGTTCGAGCTTCAGATTGGCACGTCGGATTTCAACAAAGGAACCTTCAACATCTTTCTTCTGTAAGTAGGCCAGCGCACAAATGAGATTGGAATAGAGGATTTCATAATCCTCTCCGGCATATTCAAGCACGTTGTCATTTAACAGCAGTGATACGGCAGCCCGGCGGATACTTTTGGTAAAGAGTTCTTCAGCAGCACTTTCTCCGGCCTGTAAGCGAAGAATACTGCTGTCGTAATCACCGGCGTAGTAATGCAGCAAACCGGCATCAAGATAATAGAGTAACCGGTCTTTTGCCGGAAACTTTCCATCGGTGTACGCCTTTTCAAGCTTTTCCGCTGCAGCCAGCGTGTTACCGCTTTTTAGTTCGGCAGTTACCGGTTCATAGTGTTTGCGCTGCGTTTCAAGATTGGCACAGCCGGCACAAAGCAGGAGAAAAACCGTCACGCTGAAAAACGTGACGGTTTGTATGAGACTTTTTGTTTTCGACAAGACTACCACTTACGATTGTTCATGGAAATCCCCTTTTTGATTTCCTTCTGTCCAATCCAGACTTTTTCGTTCGTTTCGATATTGATCAATTCAAAGTTGGTCTGATAGAAAATCGTCGAGTTTTTGTCTTCCTGATCGGTGATAGACTGAATCGAACCGAGCAGCACAAAGTCGGCGCCAGTTTCGTTGCGGATCTGCTTCATCGTTTCTTTGGATGCCCATTCTGCCTGATCCTGACGTTCATCCCGCACTTCATCCCGCTGTGTCTTACGCGCGACAAAACGAACTTTGCCGGAGTTAAGCAGTTCACGTTCGAAATCAATGGTGAACGCATCAGTATCGATATGCTCGCTCGTGTTGTTCTTAATTCCGCCGACAGTCACGATAGGCTTGGCGGATTTCCCGACCATCCAATCGGTCAGCCACGGACGGTCCAGCGCATCGGTGGTCATTTCTTTCGCGACTAAACGGGCATCGGTGTCATTCCAGCGACCGCTTAAGTCAGTCTGGGTTTCCGGGTCGATACGGGTTACGGTCTTTGATTTGCCGCAGCCGAGTGCGATGGCAGCAAGAACTACCAAAAGAAATGCGTACTTCATGGAAAACTCCTTATTCCTATGTTCTTCGTTACTCATGTTCAGTAAAAAGCGCCGGATTAAGTATACGATTACGAAGCAAATGCGGGCAAGTTTCAAATCCGTTCAGCTTGCCTTACCGCGTTATTCACCCGATACTTGCACATGTCAAAAATCCCTGTTAAGGCGGTTACCCTTGCCGATCGACCTGATTTACAACCCGCAGTCGATGCCCTGACAACCGCCGGATGGCCGACCTTCATGATGAAGGATGCCGTTTCGAAAATGTACTGGAACGAATTAGGCACAACGTTCGGCGTGTTTCAAACACTCTTGCTACGAGAAACAGATGAACGCCTGATCGCCGTCGCCAACAGCGTACCGCTGTTTTATAACGGTAACTTAGAAAATCTTCCGGATGCCGGCTGGGACTGGGCTTTGGAAACCGGATGCGAACAACGAAAACAAAGCATTGCGCCGAATATGCTGTCGGCCTTACAGGTTTTTATCGACCCTGAGTTTCGCGGGATGGGTGTCAGTACGGTTATGCTTTCGCTCATGAAGATTCCCGCACAGGAAATGGGCTTGAAGCATCTGATTGCACCGGTCAGGCCGCCGCTGAAATCATTGTATCCATACGTTTCGATGGATGAATTTATAACCTGGAAAAATCGGACAGGACATTCGCTCGATGCCTGGATTCGCACCCATGAAAAAAACGGCGCGGAGATTGTTTCCGTGTGCCATCGTTCCTTTGTCGTCGAAGCGCCGATTGCTGATTGGGAAGCCTGGACAAACAGAAGTTTTCAGGGTGAAAAGCAGATCATTTTACCGGAAGCGCTTACTCCGATTACAGTCGATCATGCCGCCCAAACCGCAGCTTACATAGAGCCGAATGTCTGGATGCTGCACCCCGTCGAAGCCCGCTACCAGGCTGAGGCGGGCTGATAACAGCCCGGAAAGAGGCAGCAACTCCTTGCCCTGCTTATTTTTACCAAAAGCGATGTTTTTGCTGTTTCCTTTTGAAAAAATGCCGATATATTAGGGCATGAAGTTCACTGTTCCCGTTCATTAATGTCTTTTGTTGGGTCGTCCTTGTCTGATGTTTTCCACCAAGCTTAATGAGGTAACGTTGCGCAATAATGCGCGTTGGTCTATTGCGTCCGGCCTACTGGACGCGAGCTATGGAGTTCTTTCATGAACATCTATGTCGGCAATCTGTCGTACCGTACGACAGAAGATTCACTTCG
Organism: uncultured Ignavibacteriales bacterium; assembly: GCA_964464605.1. GTDB lineage: Bacteria > Zixibacteria > MSB-5A5 > GN15 > FEB-12 > CAYXJN01. Next base: position 67,790 of record CAYXJN010000007.1, read on the forward strand.
TCAGGCCTTTGCCCAGTACGGCACGGTCTCATCCTGCAACATCGTCAAAGACAAATTCAGCGGCGAATCCCGCGGCTTCGGATTTGTTGAAATGTCCTCAAAGGACGAAGCGATGGCTGCATTGACCGGTCTTAATGGCGCGTCGCTTGATGGCCGCAACATCAACGTCAACGAGGCTCGCCCTCGTGAAGAAGGTGCTGGTGGTGGCGGTGGTGGACGTCGTGATCGCGGTGGCGATCGTGGCGGCCGCGGTGGAGATCGTCATTCATCAGGCAATCGTCGTTTCTAATCAAACCGATGAAAAACAAAAAACCGGCTTCGTACGAAGCCGGTTTTTTTATTGAAACAATCAAGCCAGTTATGGGCAGCTCGGCGGGTTAGGGCCGCTATTGAACAAATACTGTACTAAATAGGTCAGGTCGGCAACCGTAACGTTTTCGTTGGCATCACCATTCACATTTGCTTCTTCCGTGCATGAAGGTGCTGCCCCCTGATTAAACAAATACTGAACCAAAAATGTTAAATCTGCTACGGTAATACCACCGGACATATTCACATTTCCCCGCACTCCGGCGCAGCAGGTTTCATTTGGGTCAAATCCATCTATGCCTACAACGTTTGTCGTATCCGGGTCAAGCCAGTATTTTAGCTGTAGGTTGCTATTTGAATAATAGTTCCATGCTCGTTTAAAGCTTCCGAAATATCCGGTTTGTCTTGAAGAGTCACAAATAGTACTATCATTAGGAAAAGCGGTTGAGTGATTTCCAATTACTCTTTTATCATCGTCAAATAAGGGTGCACCTGATGAACCGCCTTCCACTATTCCTGTTTGTCCCGATGTTAAACGATACGCTGTTCTCCACCTATAGTATGTACTGAACCAAGGAATTGCGTTAGAATCATCAAAAGAAATCTTTTTAACATCGCCCATTGGGTGATGAATACTAACAGTTGCTGTAGGAGGAGTCGTGTCGGAAGACCAACCGGCAAAGTAAGGGTTGTATGCTAGAGGCACATTATCATCAAGTAACAGAAGCATATTATCTGCCCCATCAATTTGCTCGATTCTTGCTTTAAGCGTTGCGCCCTGCAATGATTGATTCAATGTACCATCATGAGTTGAATCGCAATCAAAAGTTAAGGAGTCGACAATGCGTGGCTCGTAATTAAAATAGAAAATCCAATCACTAAGAGTATCTTGAGCAGTTAAGCAATGTGCAGCTGTTAAGATGTAAGGCGTAAGGTCTTCGTTGACATTGTTGATTGTCACTCCACTACAAAATCTAGTATTACCTTTTACAGTGAAAAGTATAACGGCTCGTACTTGTTCTCTCCATCCATCAGCTTCCGGGCAACTTGTATTAATATGGCACGGTAGGGCATCTCCAAAGTTTTTATCAACGGGAGCAATGCCTCTATATCCATGGACAATACTTGAAATCTCGATTGTTCCCTTTGATGCGCCCAAGGGCTCGAAGTATTCCAAGATGACCTCGTTTGCGCGAACTATACCTGTTGCAAATGTCCCTTCATTTTTATTGTTGTTATGGGTAAATGCACCAATGACATGCATAGTATCATTAGGATTATAAATGAAAAATTTCCCCCCAACTGGTAATTCAAAAGCAGCGTAATTGATATTTATGGTTCTTGCACCTTGCGTCACAATTCGTAAGCGCCATAAATAGCCGCTTTCTAATGTATCCCACGTTCCGGAATTCTCAAGGGTCAAATCGACCGGTATAGCAATACCGAATCTGAACGGCAGCCCTTCCGCCTGTTCCATTGCATCAACTTCTAATATGGAATCAACGTTTAACGCCGGAAGTTCTACTTCTGCGATTTCAGGATTAACCCCCAAATCATAGCTTAACGGCCTTCCACCCTCAGAAATCTGCCCGTAGCTTGCTGCATAGGATATACAGAGAAATCCTAAGACAAGCAATGGCAACGCTTTTGCTCTGAAATTGCTTTGCATTTCAGTCTACCTCCATTATACTGTGTTATCCGAATGCCCTTTTGGGAGCACGTTGTTGTCTGCCCTAACAAAAAAAGTGAAACACCCTAAATTGCGAGCAAGAACAGTATAGTGACAATATGTGTCAAGTGAAATCTCTTATTGTTCAGTTGGTCTCACATTATGCTTATCCAATAGCATTAGGTTTTCTATTACTTTTCTCAAGTTGCAATTCAAAGAATCCAGTTACGCCTACACCGAATGGTGGAAACGGTGCGCGTTGGGTATTGCAAAATCCACTTCCAACCCATCACGCCATAAATTCGCTTTTTTTCATCGATGAGAACTACGGCTGGGCAGTTGGAGAGTATGGTACTATTATGAAAACAAGTGATGGCGGATCCACTTGGACATTGATTGAGAGTCCTATAATAGCTCATTTGTTCGATGTACACTTCTCAGATAAAAATAATGGCTGGGCAGTGGGTTTAGCGGGAAATAAGGTTCTTCACACGGCAGATGGTGGTAAGCATTGGGAGCTACAAGAGTTAAAAAGTGAGGCTAGGCTTCACGGAGTGAGGTTTTTGGATTCACTTCATGGTTACTGTGTAGGCTGGGATAATTCATTATTCAGGACGATAGATGGCGGAACACATTGGGAGTTGCGAAGCACTTCTGCGAATGATATTCAAGATGAATTTGAGAGTGTTTTTTTTCTTAATTCAACTCAAGGATGGGTGGTAGGTCATAATGGGACAGTAATATGTAGCGGTGATAGTGGATTGACTTGGTCTATGTGTAGCGGTATAACTGGAGGCACTCTTGCTGATGTTGTATTTTTTGATAGCGCGAAAGGTTTTGTATACACGTTTCCCGGATATGTGATGAAAACAGTGAATGGTGGAGTCAATTGGTCAACACTTCATTATGCCCCCGGCTGGCTGCATGGAATGAGTTTTCCTGATAGTCTGAACGGTTGGATTGTGGGTGAAAGGGGATTGATTCAACATACCCCCGACGGCGGAGAAACGTGGCATTTGCAGATAACTACTCCTCCTGGATTGGCTAATTATTACTACGATGTTTTTTTTCTTAATTCACAGGTTGGGTGGATAGCCGGTGAAGGTGGCATCATCTTGAAAACCACCGATGGCGGCCAAACGTGGAATCTGTTGAGTAAAGGAACGCAGGCGAATTTGTATGGAACAGACTTTATCGGCAATCGTGGGTGGTCTGTTGGTCAGAAGGGGACAATTTTAGTTACGAGTAACGGTGGTGATACGTGGGAACAGCAGCCGACACCAACTGAAGAAACCCTTAATGGCGTGGACTTTATCGATAGTCGAAACGGCTGGGCGGTAGGTAATCGTGGGATCATTTTACATACAGATAATGGTGGAAATACATGGACACAGCAGTATAGCTCTATCACATCACATCTATTAGCCCTACGATTTATAGACAGTAAGAGTGGATGGGCTGTGGGAGGTGGAGGAACGATATTGAAAACAACGAATGGGGGAACAGATTGGGTCATTCAGTTTCAGGATACATCCACTGCTTTTTATTCTGTTTTTTTTCTAAATGATTTGGAGGGTTGGGTTGCGGGTTATGAAAAAATACTTCATACCACTGATGGCGGAGTTACTTGGGAAAAACCCTCAACTTTTGCAGATGGAATGGGGATCGTTTTTCGAGATATATGCTTCTTGGATCAACAGCAAGGATTTGCAATTACCGACCCGTCAGTTCTTTTTTATACTAATGATGGTGGTAAAACTTGGGATTACACCTTGTTGAAGTATGGTGACTATTATGTGTATGCGTACTTATATTCAATTGAGTTCGTTGATGACCAATTTGGGTGGATTGTCGGTGAAGAGTTGTTAGGTCGACAAGCGGTGATTTTTTATACTCAGGATGGCGGCCAAACATGGTTGCCTGATGATTTTATAACCGCTAATGGGTTATATGATGTTCATTTTAATAATCGTCGTGAAGGCTGGTTAGTTGGTCAAAACGGGATGATTATTCATACCGAACAGGGTGATCGGTAATTTTTTTAATTGAATATCGTCCGACGGCAAAACGGGATAATCAAAAAGCCTCATCAGGAAATCCGGATGAGGCTTAACACTAAGATATATCGACGTTCAAAAGAAGAAACTTATCGCTTACGTTGCGGCCGCTTGGTCTTCGGTCGGGCGCGATGGCGAACCGAGACGGTTGCCGCTGCCGCCCGGTCGTGGTAGAGCTTTGCCGCTCCTGAAAGAAGCGCCAGCGAGGCTAATGTCCAGAGTAGCATTTTCATCGCGTACCTCCTATGAAACCGGTTTCTTGCCCTGTATCAGCCGAATCAGTACGGCGGCGATGGCGATAACCAGAAGAATGTGAAGAAAGCCACCCATCGTGTACGAAGTTACCATCCCAAGTAACCACAGAATCAACAGAACGACAAAAATCGTCCACAGCATAAAATCCTCCTTGTTAGGTTGGAAGTCTGCGAGCGCTGTAATCTTTATACACTGAACAGCAAGCGAACGATTCACGACTAAACGCAAAAAAATACCCCGCTCGGGTGACAAACGGGGTTTTGCTATTACTAGCGGGGCAACTTATCAGACATGACAGATGCCACAACCAACAATGGTGTACGAGCAGTCAAACGGCCCTTCGCACCACGGATCAGGATACCATGAATAGTACCGCCGATATTGATTAGTAGGATAGGGACAGTTGGTTGTTATCCCGGTACACTCAGTGTAAATGTAACAGCTTGAGCATGGGTCCGGACCTGCAATCGTACTCGGTGGGAGCAGCGCGACAACGCCGACACCGATCGCAAAACTGAGCGCAACCATTATGAGCTGCAGCTTGATTGATTTCATCACTTCACCTCCTTGTGATTCTGTAATTATTGACTACTCCCCGGCGGACTTGCATACCGCCGGATGATTTCGTAATCGATCGTGTAATCGAATCCGAATTGAACATGGGTGACCATTCGGTCTTCGTCAACTGTGACGATGGTCGGCCAGAATTCCATCTGATAAAAATTTCGCCACCTGTCACCGTCATAAAAGATGACGTTCATGCCATCAACTAAACCGGCGTACTCTATCGGTACGTCTCCCCCGGCGCGTTCCATACAGACGACGCATTGCACATCGTCATGCAGCCGACTCTGAATTTTCTCTTTCCAAAATTTCAACAGATCATGGCAGGTTTCACATCCAAAATGAGTAAAGAATAAAATTGTCTCTTTATCTTTCAGCAGTGATTCGAAGTTTCCGGTATTGCCTTCACGATCGGTAAAATCTTCGGAAGGAAATGCGTCGCCCGTTCCAAACGTCATGGACAATTCTGCCGATCCGGGAAGCGGTTGCGCGATAGCGGGCACTGGTTCTTTAGTGAAAATGAGAAATCCGGCGTAGACGCCAAGTGCCGATCCGGCGAGACAAAGAAGAACAAATAGCAGATTCCTTCGCATATAGACAGACCCCTCCAATGGTCTTTCCGCCCTACCAACTCATAATAAAAAGAAAACCAGCCTCTGCCTTTGGGGGATAATATGGTATCGGGATGTCAAATTATGGCACTGCTAAAAATGATGCTTGATTATTTTACGATTGCCCTACAACGAGTTACCGGAGAAACGACGTACAATGCGATATGGCAAAATTATGTGTTAGCGCATCAATCTTCCGAATCTCGGCGAAACCGTGTTTTCGACAATGCGAGGCCAATCTGCGCGAGCAGTTGCGGGTTAGGGTAGCTGCCTGATCCGCCGGATATGCCAATTTCGAGCATGAAATGATCAAGCGTCAACCCATAGGAAAAATGCAGGTAGCGCCATTCTTTACCACTTTCACCTAGAGTGGGGGTATTGATCATCGAATAACCGATACCAAAGGAAAGTTCATGAATAGTCTTTTTTCCTTCCCCTACTTTTTTCACCACGCTTCCCTGAAAACCATAGGCCGGTCCTCCGCTTCCCGGAAATCCACCGATAGCAAGCCGGGCGCCGAATTTCTTTTCAGTAAAGGTGGCACAATTCAGATGGAAAACAGCTGGTGTCCCGAATGTGATGCCAACAATTGACTTGACTGGTTGGAAGGTTGATTTTGCTTGATTGAGATCATCAAACTCACCGGCATGCGAACTGACAGCAAGCAAGAGCCAGAATAACCCTGCGCGTTTCATACTCTTTTCTCCGGTACAATTTTTTTTAGAACCAGTGCTATTTCATGACGTTGTCCGTCACTATCAACTCCATGTTCTGCAACTGATCCTGCTCAAGTCGTTTATCAAACACCCAATAAACGTTCTCTTCAATTTTCTCTTCCGGTAATAACTCCCATTCAACGTAAATAAAATCAATGATGGAGTTAATATATGCGCCTTTACTTTGTACACCATCGATCTGCAGTCTGTACTTTCGCAAATCATAGACTGACTTTTCGGTCGAAAGATTCACTATTTCTATAGTACCGTATACCGAGCTTACTGTGTCTTGCCAATGCCTCAATCCATAAAGCGTACACGTTACCTGTTTCCCATCCCTTTCGATAGTCAGCACTCTTTTTGAATCGAAACAATCACAGAGCAATGACTGCGGCAAATTCGCTAAGACACACGTCGCAAAATATACCCACACGATAAGAGCGATACTGACAAACAAATAGATTTTCCGTCTCGCTTTGTCAATAAACAGCCCAAGACCATTAATAATCAAAAATACAATCGCGATGCCGGGCGTTCCGTAAACAACAATCGTCGAGAAGAAATCCCCCGGACCGAACGATAATGCTACCAGCAACACAACCAACAGCGCACCAAAGTAGTTGGCACCCCGAAATATCTTAATGCTGATATTTTTGATATCCACTTTCGATTTCCCTGCTTCGGATATTATTACCCCACTCGATTCGAGTGGGGTAATTTCAAAATCAATCGACGTCGGTACTACTTCGCGGATCCAACTACCCAGTAATCACGCGGATAAAGGCGATACAATTTCGTGTCGGCGCCTTCTACCTGTTTGAGATACTCTTCATAGGTCGAAAGTTGTTTTTCAGGACCGATCACGAAGAAGACCGCGTCGAAATCTTTCATATCCTGTGCAGCCGGATTGCCGTAACCAGGGAGCACCCGTCCATGCACCCGTTCTTTGCGCGTGTACAGTGAATCATAAAAACCCGGCGCTTTGCGCAGTTCCAACATTCCACTCCGGTAGCGCTTGACCGCATCCGGGGTGATGCCATCGACAATATTTTCGGCCATCGCTTCTCCGCGATAGTTGTAATCATCGGCCGCACGGGAGCTCAAGAAAGCCTGTGCCACGGCGTAATCGCCGAGGGAGGCATCTTTCGGTCCAGCTTTCACCGCTTTGACGACAAAATCCATCGTCTGCGCCAAATCAGGTGAACGTTCGGCGTAATACCACAAACGGCCATTGTCTTCATTGGCACGAACGCCGTTGGAATAGGCTAATCCGGCGCCGATAGTTTGCGTGAAAATCGTGTGTGAGCCATGCCCGCCGTACACACGTCCGGCTAAGAAGTCGAGCAGTTTGGCCGGATCGCTGTCGGCATTATTGGCCAGTTGAGCGGTGTTGTAATGGACGCCGGAACGGGTGTTCTCATTCACTAAGGCTACAAAGACCGGAGTTGCATCGGTACCCAACCGTGACTGCACCCGTGAAACAACAACCGGTGTGTGGGCATGGGTCGGGGTTACCGACGCAGCTTTATTCAGCTTGTCGGCAATTGCGCCCAATGATGCTGTCACAAATGGAGTCGCTTCCGGGCTGGCGATCGTAAAGCCGCGCACGTTATCGGCGTGTCGCACCAAGGCCAGTGTGTTGCCAAGCCGTACCAGCGCCTCTTTGGCTGGCATTTTGTAATCGGCCAAAATCTGTTTACAGAGATAATCCCAGTCGGCCGCAATCGAGCCATCCGGAATATCATCAAGACAGCGGTTCAAATCTTTGGCTGCTTCGGCGATGTTCTTAATTGTTTCCGGCTGCATGGTGATCATCGCATCCAAAAGCACCTTCGCCGCACCGCCGCGAACTTTGACTTCTTTAGCGGTGCCCATTAAGGCTTCGAGCATATTTTTCAAAAGTGACCGATCCGCCATCGCCGGATACTTCGCCAATTCAGTCATAAAGAAGGTAAACTCTTCATCCAAGCGCGGGCGTCCGGATTCTTTCAGCTGCCATTTGAGACGCTGTAAATGATGCGCCTCGGTCAAAAAGCAGTTGGTGCTTAACAATAGCGGATTAGTCTGCCGCCAATAGGCGTTTGTTGGTTCATTCACCCAGCCCTCTTCACCGCCTTCCATCCGGTCACGACTGCCGGAAAGGGAAAGTGCAACAACATCCTGAATTCGTGTCAGGTTTTCCGGGCGCAGATCCGGATTGAACAGTGCCGTCTCAAGCCAGTTCAGACCTTTGGCTAATTCAACGCTGTCGCTGCCTGAGGCGCGAACAATCAGTTCGACGCGCTCGGTGCGGTGGTTGGTGCTGAAATACGCATCGAGCGACAAAATATCCCGGCGCAACTGTTCGGTCATATCACTGAAACTGACAGGGGTATCTCCTTTGAGTACGCCGATCTGTGTTATCAGTGACGGCAGCATCGAAACATACATGAGTAAAGAATCCGGAATAACAGCGGCATTGAACGCCAAGCCGAACGCACCGCCGGAATAATTGGAAAACTCCGATGACACAAGCGCACCGCCACCCGGCAGAGTCGTCGTTTTGAATTGAAGGTAATCATCCAGCGTCAGCGGCGGGTTGCTGACAAACGTCGGCGTTTTGATAGTCAACGCGATAGAATCGATCTGCGTCGTCAGTGAATCATAACTCTTTTTGAAACTTACCAAAGCGAGTGAATCGCTGGTAGCTTTGTATTTCTGTTTCAGGTTGTCGGTGAAGGCTGAAATGCGGTCCTTCAACTCAGTTTCTTCTTTCGCCAGTACCTGCGGATCGGCATGAGTGCCGACCACGTACGGCTGCGTGTTGGTCAACTGCCAGGCATCAAGATACACACGCCAAACATTGGTAGAGCCGGATAAAAGACTATCCGCGAAATTCAGTTCATCACTCAAGGTAAGCGAGCGACGGTCTCCGCCTGAGCGCTGGACACGTTTGAGATGATCGAACCATCCGGAACCGACACCGCGGCGACCAAACGACGGAGGCGTGTTCAAAAAGACACGATACTGCCGACGCTGCTCGATAATTTTGTTTTTGATCCGGTCGTTGAATTCTTTCAACTCCGGTGAACCATCCGGCCATGAGGCAATACGGGTCAGTTCATTCATGATTGCCTTGCGCAGGAAATCAAGCATCGCCGGTTCAGTTGCGGCGGTGTTGACATTATTCAAAATGACCGAAACCGGCATACCAGTAAAATCGCTGACCGATGACCAAATCCAGTCGACGCCGACATCCACTTTTTTCGTTTCGGAATTGATGAACATCTGATACAAATTCGACGTTTGCCCTGAACCGAAGTTCTCAATAAACAAACGAAGCAGTGTTTCCTGACGGGCATCTATATGCCGCACCGGCGGCCAGGCCATCGTCACCATTCCTGGCTGATTGACATTGGCATGTGGGAATGCAACCCGTTTGATGGTGCCGGCTTCAGCCGACATCGCTTTCGGTAAACGGGCTTCGAAGGTTGCCGGGTCCTGAGCTTTTTTCCCGTTCGGTTCAAGCCGTTTGAACATTGCAGAGAAACGAGTGAGACAATCTTTCAGTTCAACCTGATCCGGAATGGTGACAATTGCACCCATGTTATTGAGATGATGAGTGGAAGCATGAAAGTCCCGAATATTCTGCGGCGTCATGGTGCGAATCGCGGGCGGATAGCCGCCGGAGTTGTAGGAATACGGATGTCCAACGCCCCATACCAAGCGATCCATCTCCTGCCCCATCTCTCCCCAAGCAGATTCAAAGCCGCGTTTCATTTCATTGTAGACCGTTCCTTTTTCATCAAGGCGAAGGCTGCCGTCTGAGTTTTCTGCAATCGCCATATTGGCGACTTCACGGCGAATTTCTTCATCGCTGTAATTCGGATGGAGCATGGCATCGAGTTTTGCTTCAAACAACTCGAAGAAAATATCCGTACCTGCTGTTGTATGGTAATGGTAGCAGGTCTGCACCTGCATGGTAAAAGCGGAGCTTTCGCCGAGATTCATTTCTTCAAGCGAACCGACATATTTCCCGCGCGTTCCTTTTCCTAAAAGCAGATGTTCCAGCGTGTGCGGCTCTCCCTGATCAGAGGGGGGCGGTGTATTCACCCAGACATATGATTGCGGAACAGACTGAATACGGAGCAAATCAAGCACGAAACCGGTTTTTTCATGACGAAACCGCGCACCCACTACCTGTTTGAGATCATTTTCATACAAGCATTCCGTTTTGAAATCGGCGATTTTGCTGCCGATGGATAACTGCGCCATCGGTTCCGCATATGCGGACATAGCAAACGCACAGATAAATACCGCTAATCCTGTCTTGAAGACGCGAGAACAGTTCATACCAACATCCTTTTACAAATATGATGAGTAAATATTTTTAGAGTTATCCTGCGTGGTAATCACGCACCACGGTTGTTTGGATACCGCCTCGGGAATTAAAAACACCTTCCAGCCGGGCACGGCGGGGAGCGATGGCACTGATGAGATCATCCAGCACCCGGTTGACTACATTTTCGTGAAAGATTCCTTTATTGCGATAAGCGAGCAGATATTCTTTAAAGCTCTTCAGTTCGATGCAAACCTTATCAGGTACATACGTCAGATGAAGCTGCGCAAAATCCGGCTGGCCGGTTTTCGGGCAGACACAGGTAAACTCGGTAATCGACATCTGAATCTCGTACTCCCGGTCGGGATAAATGTTCGCAAAGGTTTCGATTGCCGGGGTCTGCCAGGAACGGATGTCCTCCTGACGGCCTTCATATCCTTCATATAATGAGTCGCTCATAGCCGGGGAATATATAGGAGGGGTGACACCCCTGCAACGGCTAAACCGCTTGGCCGATTGCCGTTTCGGGCTTATCTTACGGATTATGACTGGTTTGACTAAGCCAAAAGCCGTTGTTTTATTAAGCGGCGGAATCGATTCAGCCACTACCGCGGCTGTTGCCCGGCGGGAGGGGTATGAGCTCTATGCCCTCTCCTTCGACTACGGCCAGCGCCATCGGGTTGAACTCCGCTCCGCCCGGCAGGTAGCAGAGTCACTCGGCACGAAAGAGCATTTGACGGTCAAACTCGATTTAAACGTCATCGGTGGGTCAGCCCTAACCGACAGTATCCCGGTTCCTAAAGATGGCATTTCCAATGAACGCACTATTCCGATTACGTATGTCCCGGCACGAAATACGATTTTTCTTTCGGTCGCCTTAGGCTGGGCAGAAGTGCTGGAGGCAAAGGCGATTTTTATCGGCGCCAACGCCGTCGATTATTCCGGTTATCCGGATTGCCGTCCGGAATATTTAGATGCCTTCAAAACGATGGCGAACTTAGCTACTCGTCGCGGTGTGGAAGGAAACCCGATCGATATCAAATCCCCCTTATTGCATTTAAGCAAACGGGAAATTGTTCTTTTGGGGACGGAATTAGGGGTCGATTATTCGCTGACCAGCAGTTGCTATGATCCGAGTGAAACCGGCAGCCCGTGCGGTGCCTGTGAAAGCTGTCGATATCGGCAAAAAGGATTCGCCGATGCCGGGCTCGAAGATCCTATTTTACAATCAGCCGGTAAACACGTCAGCTAAGTATGGCCATCAGCTACCAACCCCTCATCTCTCCATGGCCGGCAACATTCGGGGACAAACTTCCGGTGTCGGAACTGTTCTACTCTGTGCAAGGGGAAGGAAGATTCGCCGGTTGGCCTGCGGTGTTTATCAGACTCAAATACTGTAACCTCGGCTGTTCCTGGTGCGATACTCGGTTTACCTGGGATACAGACAAAATTGAAACCGGCGAACTGATGACCGCTGAACAGATCGGCGATAAAGTTATGGCATTATTACCGCCCGATATCTCCCCCGCCCGCGTTCATGTGGTTATCACCGGCGGTGAACCGATGCTGCATCAAGACCGTATACCAACCCTTATCAATGAACTAAAAAAAAGTAGCCTCTCTTTTTTTGAAATCGAAACGAATGGCATGTTTGTTCCAAATGAAGCAATGACGAATGCTATTACCTGGTGGAATTGCTCACCGAAACTGAGCAACAACGGCTTGTCGATCGAGCAAAGCCGAGTACCGGAAGCAATCAGCGCGATACGCGCCACCGGCAAAGTCGATTTCAAATTCGTGGTACGAAATGATGATGATATCGCCGAAATCGAACGGGAGTATCTCCCGTTAATACAGGAGAGATCTTTGGTAATGCTTATGGCGGAAGGAATGACAGCCCGCAAACAAATCGAGATGATGCCATTTGTGATTGAAACCTGTATGAAACATGGATTCCGGTTCTCCCCACGATTACACATTCTCAACTGGGGAAACCAGCGCGGTAAATAATGATGAAAGTACGACTGTCAAAAGAATTTCGATTTGAAGCCTCGCACCGGCTGCCTCACCTCCCACCGGATCATCCCTGCTATCGTTTGCATGGACACAGCTATAAAATCGAAGTGGAAGTGTACGGCCCGGTCGATGAGCGGACCGGATTTTTGATCGACTATGCCGACTTGAAGGCAGTGGTTGACCCGATTATCAACGAACTCGATCACCGGCACTTGAACGATATCGACGGACTTCCCCTCCCCTCATCGGAGCTTATCGCCCGCTGGCTCTGGCGGAAAATTCAGCCGAATCTGCCGATACTAAGTAGAATAAGTGTCTTTGAAACCGCCACCACCCGTTGCGACTATACTGGAGAGTAACATGAAGCCTGTACCCATCTCAAAAGCAGCTCTGTTTTTTGTCGCAATACTCTTTGTCGCGTCGGCCGTTACTCAGGCAAATACGGCGAAGTTTGATTCTGACCTTGCTGACTCATTGAATAAAGTCGGTGATGCTGTTCGTATTCCGGTCTGGATCGAACTGGAAAAACCGGCGGAATTGAATTCATTGCTATCCGATGTCAAATCTGCTCCCCGTGAAACGGCCTATTTAACCGCTATGTCCCGCTTGAAACGGGCGCATGAAACAGCACAGCGCGGGCTTACCCGATATTTGCAATCCCGAATGGCAACGGCGAATGACACGAAAATGAAACCGCACTGGCTTATTAATGTCGTTGAAGCATCATTGACTAAAAATGAACTCGAAGAGCTCGCGAATCGTTCCGACGTCAGCGCCATTCATCTTCCACCCTATATCACCAGCATCGACGCAGGGAAAGAGGACGAACTAAATCCGTCGGCATCGACTTCTTTTGCCGTTGAAAATAATCTGAAAAATATCAATGCCGATGATGCCTGGGCGGCCGGTTTTACGGGTCAAGGGAGAGTTATCTGTTCATTCGATACCGGTGTGCGCGGGACGCATAACGCGATTCGCAACGGCTGGAAAGGACTTGATGGCGACTCTGCCGCAGCTTGGTTCGATCCGGTCTACAATCAACCGTTCCCGCATACGATTGCCAGCTCGAGCCACGGAACACACGTTATCGGTATTATGTGCGGTCATAATGACGGTTCCGGCGACACGATCGGTGTCGCACCGGATGCCAAATGGATTTCGGCAGCCGTTATCGATATTCCCGGTGCGTCGATTATTGATGCCTTCGAATGGGCCGCGAATCCGGATGGTGATCCAAATACGATTGCCGATGTCCCTGACGTTATCAATCATAGCTGGGGGGTTCCCGGTGTCGGCTGCACGGAATTGTTTTTTGATCTGATCGATTACACCGAGGCACTCGGTATTATAAATGTATTTGCAGCCGGTAATGACGGTTCGGCAAATACCTCTATTCGTAATCCGGGCAACCGGGCGAATGATTCACTCGATTGTTTTGCCATCGGTAATCTCGCCTATCAAGGTGATACGATTAATTCGAACTCATCACGCGGACCATCAAACTGCAATATCGGTGCGCGTAAACCGAATGTCGTTGCGCCAGGAACGCTGATTCGCTCCGCATTCGGTACCGGCGACAATAATTACGGCAATATGAGCGGGACTTCGATGGCCACACCGCATGTGGCAGGATTGGTTGCCCTCATGCGCGAGAAAAAACCGAACGCATCGGCCGAAGAAATCAAAGAAGCGATTCTTACTTCCACGCGCACCGGCGGCAATATCGTTCCGGGTAACACCTACGGCTGGGGTGCGATCGATTGTATGGCGGCGTTGAATGAACTCACTGCAGCAGTCGATCCCGCATTCCGGGTATATAATTTCATGTATGCACCGGTCGATCCGGGTCAAACCGCTCGTGGTGTATTAACACTCCAAAACCTTGGTAGTAACGCAATGAATGTGGTACTGACCGTAACCGGTAATAACCCGTCTTTATCAGTAACCTCCGGAACAGCCGCTTTTGGCTCCGTCGGTTCTGGCGTGATAAAAAGCAGCACCGACTCGATTCGTATCGCGGTTTCCGATACCGTTACCGAAGGAAGCCTGCTTCCGATTGAAGTGACCGTTAGCAGTACCGGCGGATATGAAGAACTGCTTACATTGGTTATTGTAGTCGGTGATCCGTTATCCCGCTCGGTTGTTACCCATAATTCCGGGCTGATTCAGTTTACCGTTTCCAATTTCGGATCGTTCGGATTTGCCAATGCCTCCTTCTACCCTGTCGGTGGAGCCGGATTTAATTACAAAGCGTCCGGCAATGATGTGTATGAAAGTGGGCTGATGATCAGCGATGCCAGCACCAGTGTTTCCGACGGCGTCAGAAACCTGGCCGGAGAATGGGATGGGGATTTCAATGTTATGGCTGGCGGCAATATCGCCATAACCCAGCCGGGTGCACTGGCCACGCAGCAGACATTTACGCGGATGAATGACCTGCGCGCTGAAAACCCTATCGGTATTGAATTCACGCAGGAAACATTCTCATTCGGCGGTTTTGGAACCTATGATTTTATCATTTTTCGCTATATCCTGAAAAACATCACCACGATCACCCTTTCTGATCTGGCTGTCGGTCTGTACATGGATTGGGATTTGCCGGCTGCCTTTTACAATAGTGATGCCGGCGACTGGGACCCGACCGACAACTATCTCTGGGCGGCATTCAACCCAAGCAGCTCACCACTCGTTAAGCGAAACACCCGCGCGATGGCGGTGCTTGACGGCACCACATTGACGGCGCATACCGGACCGGCGACTGATGTTTCCCTCGCATCCGGTGGGTTTACCGAAACGGAAAAATTCGCAAAGCTGCATTCCGGCTTTACTACAAGCGGCATGTTCGCCGAAGCTCGCACTGACCTGTATCAGATTCTCGCTGCCGGGCCGATCACGCTGGACCAAGGAGACGTCGATACCGTTTCCTTCGTGATTGTTGCCGCCGACAGCCTGCAGTATCTCACGACTGCGGTCGCGACAGCGCGGCAATTGTATACCGATGATTTTCTTTCCTGCTGCAAGAATGCGCGCGGCAACGTGAACAATGATGTCGGTGATGCTACCAATATTTCCGATTTAACCTTCCTGGTGAACTATCTTTTCCGCGGCGGCGCGTCTCCGGTTTGCGCGTTGGAAGCAAATATCAACGGAGATGCTGGCGGCAGTATAAATGTTGCCGATTTAACCTTTCTGGTGAATTTTCTCTTCCGTGCCGGCGCCAGTCCGGGAACTTGTCCGTAAAAAGTGAAATTGCTCGGTATGAATATCGTGACGAAATCAATTCTGCTTCCTGACTTTTTTTTGTAATCACGACTACATCATCACGAGAAAATTGATTCAGCGGCAGTGTCGCCGGATAGCGATATTCCGCCTCCTTTCGCCAATCGGTTCTGGCACCAACTGACTGAAACCGCCAGCGCTCCCGTACCTCTTTCAGTTCGTTACGTTCCAGATATTCGACCGGTAAAATTCCCGCCTTCAAAGCCGCCTCCTTGCGGATACCGATTCCATACGGCTCAAAACTCATTTCGCGGTATCGCATGCGCCAGCGCATGAGCGAAATAGCTTCAGGCGGCGTTAGCGCGGAAAAGGAAACGGTTGATACACCAGTAGGCATATGACGTGAGGATGCCACAATAGTATTGGTATCAAGTATGTTACATAACGTATCTAATCCGGTTCGGGGATATGTTTGCGATTCGATAATCGCTTGATAAAAATCGAGCGGCCGTTCGGTCGGCCAGGGGCGTGTGGTTGCCCGCGTCCAGTGAAAGAGAAAATCAGCGCCGAGTGAATATATCTCCTGATTAATCTGTTCACAGGAATAGGCAGTTTTGATTACTGTTTTTTGCGTTGCATAGGGAACGCGAAAAGATTCGTTTATCCTTAGGTACGCCTGATGTCTAAGTATGTTTTCCCAATTTCCCCCTTTGCGAATCGAAACCGGAAACAGAATATC
Source organism: uncultured Ignavibacteriales bacterium (assembly GCA_964464605.1). Classification (GTDB taxonomy): domain Bacteria; phylum Zixibacteria; class MSB-5A5; order GN15; family FEB-12; genus CAYXJN01. Next base: position 84,263 of record CAYXJN010000007.1, read on the forward strand.
AGCCGTCTGAACGATATGGGCATCTAATAAAGCAGATACTTCCTCCTTTACCGTTTTCAGTTTTGCGGGTATAAAAACTATTTCGGCATCACGACCATATAAATCGAAGGTATCTTTGATCTCAGAGAGTGAATTGAATGTTGTTACAATCGTGACTGGAACGCCGGATAGTGATGCCAGTGATAAGACCAGTTCCCATGTCGGCGCATGGAGCCCCGTCACAATTCGGTAGTCCTGTTCTTTCACCCACTGAATCGCCCGTTTTGCAGCGTGGACCCATTCGGATGCTCCGGTTGGGTACATAGGCTGCCGCGAGAGTAAAATTGTGGCATATTTCCCCCTGCCCATGCCGCCAAGATATGTCACGCAAGGACTGAGAGTGTCACATTATCTGCCGGAAAAAATCAGTTGTTATGCTCCCGGAACTGATATTATTGTGATATATGCGCTTACTGGGAATGGTGAGTGTTTGCCTCATACTGAGTTTTGCTGTAACTGCCTCGGCCCGTCAGTTTACGGTCGAGCGGGGCAATGCCTTGCAGTCGACAATCGATCAAGCCAAAAGCGGTGACACGATTATCATCGGGGAAAAAACAATCGAAGCCTCCCCGCTTCTATTCACCGATCCGCTCTGCGGGAATTGTCAAAATCCGAAAGATGGCGCGAAAGCCTCGACCGGCTTTGTCATTCGTAATAAATCAATAGTCTTAGTCGGCAAAGACCGCGCACAAACCCGTCTGATAACGAACGCCGGCTATGGCATCTACTTTGAGAATTCTCCCAACTCGATCATCCGCAATCTGACGATTACCGGCGGTAAGCGGGATAAAGACGGTAATGCGACTGACGCCGCTATCGTCGTCCGGAATTCACGCGTTTTGATAGAAGATGTCGATATCGTCGACAACTCTCATTATTTCGATTCAACCATTGTCGGTATCGGTGGTGTGTTCGGTCGGGAAAATGCGGACATTACTATCCGTAATTGCCGGATTATGAATAATAGTTGGGATGGTATCGCGCTCTATCGCGGCGCAACTGCATTGGTTACTGATTGTATAATCAAAAACGGACGCGGCGCCGGAATCGGGGTTACCTGGGATGCTACCTGCACCGCCTATCGCAACGAAGTGACCGGCTACTGGAAAGGAATCGGCGCATTCGGGACCTCATGGGTTATCGCGCGAAATAATTTAGTGCATAACAATCTCGGCTGGGGATTGATAGCAACCGGCAGTTCGTATATGGATATGACCAACAATGTTGTCTATCACAACGGCAACTGCGGTATTGCTCCCTGGTCGACAGAAAGTCGCGGACGAATCGTAAACAATATCATCGCCGAAAACGGCTGGCGGGATCAGTGGGTTTGTCCCTGTGTCGGCGTTTGGAATTACGGTGACTGGGCGAAATGGGAATTTGCGTTTAACATCGTCTGGAAAAATTCTGCCGGAAATTATCAGGGAATTTGGGATCAGACTGATTTGAACGGAAACTTAACCGTCGATCCGCTTTTTGCCGATTCAATCGGCTTTGCTTTACAACCGTCAGCTCCTACCATGAACGTCGGCGACAGCACACGGTTTAATCCGGACGGCACTCGTTCCCATATCGGCTTGTTCGGCGGACCGCAAGCATGGCAAAACAGTAAGCGCTGACTCGCTTCAATTCAGATTGTGTCCCCCGCACATTTTCACTATGCTAACGTGATTAAACACTACTCACCTTTGGGAATAATTGAGGTAACATCAACATGAAAAACAGAACTCGCTGGCTCCCGTTTCTTTTGTCATCGGCCTTGCTGTTTAGCTTTGTCGGATGCAGCGATGATAAAGAAACCACCAAAACGTACACCGATGGGGATGAATCATCCGAAGAGTTTCAGGCATTGGAAAGCGGCGCTGATGGTGCATTAGACCTTACCGGCGATATGCTTTTCGGAGCGATAGTCATTGCAGATATGATTCTGGATGATTCCACAAATCCGAACGCCGGTAAAATCCGTCTTGCCCCCTCTTACTCACTTGCGGACAGCGTTCCCGTTATCGCCTTTACCAAAGATTATCGTGAAGGAACCGGTGATTGGTTTGTCACCTTGACAATTCAACTCGCCGATGAAACCGACACCCTTGCCCTCCATTATGCCGACTCGATGAAGTTCTTCCACGGCAACACCCCCGTTCAGTGGCCGGATTCAGCAGCTTTGACCGGTATCCAAAACGGAATGGCGCTCGAAGTTGAAGTCGTTTCCGGCGGTGTCGGCAAAGCGAATCATGGCGGCATTTTCGCCGGACATAGCTGGACCATTGCCGGTGACTCAGGCGCACTTGCTTCCGGCGGTGATATAGCGGTACAAGGGACTGGATTCTGCGATATCGAATTTGAATTTGAAATTTCTGGCGGTCATGGTTTGGCGCAGGATGCCAATCATATGCAGTGCAGCGGACTGTTTGACTTCGGACTCGGCATTAACGGATTAGCTGTCAATTTAACTGTGCTTGAAAATGACGGCTGCCCGACCAGCGGTAGTATAAACTACAGCGGCGAAGTCGAAGTCGCCTGTTTCGCCGATAGCGCCGCTCTTGAAGTGACCGGAGATCATACCGTTGACGTACAGTTCTCGGGCGATTCGACCGTTTTTGTCATTCGCAGCGGTGACACCGAATGGCGGGCGTCCGAAGCATGCAGCCAAGATGTAAGACGGAATACGGTCGGTCGATGGGAACAAATCACTGACCGGCTTCTGGCATCACAGCGAAAATAACTGAGCCAAAGTAAGCAAAGATACCTGCAAAGCAGCGCTCAACCGTGCGCTGCTTTTTTTATTTATTGTGTCGGCGCGCCGGTGCCGCGAAACATAAAGTACGCTGCACCAACCAAACATAACCCAGCCCAGAGAAAATCAAGTTTCAGCCCTTCTTTCATATACAGCACGGAAAACAGCGCGAAGACGGCCATCGTAATAATCTCCTGCATTACTTTCAGCTGTCCGAGCGAATAGAAATTATAGCCGATTCGATTGGCCGGTACCTGAAAACAGTATTCGCAAAACGCGACTCCCCAGCTGATAAGAATGACCATTAGCAACGGCTTGTCTTTGAAATCTTTCAGATGCCCGTACCAGGCGTAGGTCATAAACACGTTGGCGACTGTCAGCAGCAATACCGGGGTGTACCGTTCCATAAACATCCTTAATGAAGTTGTCTCGTTTCAATTGGGGGGATATATACGGAAGGGCAAATCGGCTGGCAATGATACAAAAAACCCGAAGCGAATTACCGGTCAGGTATACACTTATTGAGTGGCGTGAACAATGATGCCGTCTGATGATACGATTTGTCTGGTTTGGTTGGGGCCAAAGGAAACGAAGAAGGTAATGGTAGCCCCTATTTTTTCTCCGTTTACTTCCGGGGGGCGAACAAACAGTCGATCATTAAGCGACGGAGTTACTCCTCGCGCCAAATCCTGTCCTTCCGGAGTTTCACTCTCTACTGCCAGGTGAAAACGTCCACACGGCTCTATCCGCATGGAATACACTACACTGCATTCCTGAATTTGCGCCAGCGCCGGCGGTGGGATTACTCCGTGTAGGAATATTTCTATCGGTTTATCAGGAATTGGCTTTTGAATATCGGGGAGTGCACTGTTTGGCATTTTCCATTCCGACTTGGGGAACTCGGGTAAACCGAGGTCCCCTGAGTCGAATGCATATTCTCCATTACTTCCGGCATCACCGTTTCCAAAATCAATCGGCTCTCCAATAGCCGGAGCCTCGACACTATGGGCAGACGCAAATGTAGCCGTTTTTGGTACGTCTTCAGGGGGCATCGGCAAAGCATCAGGAATTATCCGAAGATTTTTTCCGATATACCCCCCTGTAAAACCATTCTCTTGCTCACGAGAACGACCAGCTACTCGCTCACCTGCTTCTATTGACTCTTTTTTCTTAAAGTCGGTGTTTGTCTGAAAACGGGACGTCGCCTGTGGACCGTCTAAAGCAAGCAAAGCAACGACAATCCCCGCGACAAAAACCGCGAGAGTCAGATAGACCCGCTTTGCAATAGACGAATCAACATGACTCGCCCGGGATGTGCGAAATAATGATGTACTCAAAAAGCCCTGCTACCAGACTATCCAGCCACCGACACAGTTGGCGATGGAAAGGATTATACACCAGTCAGACACGCAATTTTCAAGCGCATTGCATGCGGCAATACCCGCAAATGACATAATAGGCATAGCGCCGACCATGCACATGGCAAGAGCAAGTTTGTTCAGTAGTTTTTTCATTGTTTTGTTGCCTCCTTTTGATTGTGTAGAGAAAAGGGCTTCAAATAATCGGCCCATGTCATGACATCGTTAGCGACCATATGTGTCGATTGAGTCGTCGGATCGATTTGAAATATGACTAACCGGAACTGCTCAGGTGATAGGTTCATGCAACTGCATGACAGACGACAATCCAGCAAAATAGAGGTGTTACCTGTAGTTATATCGATGTCTGGATGCAAAAGAAAGGGAAAGAGTGCCGTTCTATCCAGCGGCATTGCGCTGCTAATGGAATCAGCTATTCGCTGCGCTACCGGCATGACGGATTTTTCTATCTCCGTTGACAGAACTGAGCCGATACTCACGAACTGTACCTCCTCAAGGGCCGCCCGTGACGGCGGAAAGGCGCGCTCATATCTGTTCCAACCGATCAGTACGAGCATTAAATAGCCGATTGCAAGGGGGATACCAATAAACAAAAGAAGTCGTAAACGTGTAGCACCGGTACTGCCCTTCAACCATTGCCACATAGATATTGTCGGCAAATTGTTTTCCCGACTTTGCTCTAATCCTCTACCGACATCCACCTCAAACTGCCCTTCGACGTGTTGGATAGCAAAAAAACATCACCCGGAACGACAATAAAGTCGTGCCGCTTGCTTCCTCTAATTAATTGAAAGAACTACTGCGAGATACGCCGCCCTAAGAAGTTGCGCCTAATATATCGAATGAGATGTCAAATAATGACAGTCAGGTCTATAGTTTTTTGCATGAACAAGATTAGATAGCAATAGCTTAGAATAAAGTTACACGCTCACAGTAGCGGCAACATCTGAAATCATGCTGATAATTGCAAAAAGCCGCGAAGCGAATTACCCGTGGCGTAGCCACTGCCAGTGGTGCGACCACTCAGTCAAACTCGTACTTGGCGTCGGGTGGGGATTGCTCGAACCCAACACGACCGATAGAAATATCAGCTCGATTATAGCTCTCCCCTTTCATCGGGTTACCGGATAAACGGCGAAGCATAGCCAACTGCCCGGTATGGGTGAGTGCATCAGCAACCGGCCCTTGGAATAAACGGGTGAGCTCCCAGGTGACCGGTAAACCGGAAGCAAGATAATCATCGAACGTTTGAAGAGTCGCAAAGAATCGCTGACATTCGGCATGCCATGTTTGAGGGGTGGCGGTATTCCATTTCGGTTCCCCTTTAGCCATCGTTAGCGCCCAATCAAAGAGGTCCCCCATATGCGCGACGATTTGAAGCGGAGTTTTAGAACTCGGATTAGATTTGTAGTCAGGAAAAGCTTCCGATGCACCCCGCATCGTTTTGGCCGCGCGGTACGCGAGGGTCGCTATGGTATGTCTCAAAAATTCTATGTCGGTCATGAGGGCTCCTATAGACACCTAACTATAATAGATACTTGTACATACAAACGAAATTTAACTAAGACGTCAACCATATTTAACTAGCATAACCTTCGGAATTTACAAATGTGATACTCAAAATTCATTTTTCGCTTGCACAGAGGTATTCACTACTGTATTTCAGGTCGTTGTTCTTTGAAAAAAATATTTTTAGCCTTTGGCGTTCCTTACTTACCCCCTGACCGTCCACCTCTGGACGATTTATGAAGAGCTACTCTTATTGGGTAGCTGACTTCCTATTTGGAAGGTTCCCGGAAACGCTGTAGATAAAGTAGAGGTCAAAAAACGGCCCTGCGGGCGGCTTTGTAGACAGAGCTGTTCGTAAATACTTAGTTCTTACGGTTGTTTCAGCATTAAAGAGGAGACAGTAGCGTTGATAAATTTCATCGGTTGCTATTGTTCGACATTAACATCAGGGGGCAAAGGAGGATCTAATGTCTCGTAAGCGGACAACGCCATCGGCAAATCCTGATGAGCAACTTTCTTTTTGCTTCTATGAAGCGAATCGAAAGCCTTCTCTCAGGAAGTCGGTGGAGAAAGAGTTCACAAACCGAGCGCCACGGAAACGACCCAAGAAACCGCCTAGCAATAGAGCCGGATGGTTCGAAAGCTTGTTTCGATTCTTGAAAGCAACAGAAGTGGTAGTTAGTTTGGTGAATAAAATCCATTCCTTTTTTAGCTGCTCATTTCGTTTTTTTTATATGGTAGTGTTCAAAAATGACAGAACAAAAAAAATTCAAGCATTTAAACATTCGGAGTACTGAGCATCTCGCCCTCTTACTCGGAACAGATGTAAATGAGTTACTTAGGATTTGTGAAGGGTTAGATAAAAACGCTAATAACTTCTATCGTCGAAGTATTATTCGTAAAAAAGGAAAAAAGCCCAGACCATCGGCTAAACCTCTTGGACGATTTGGTTCAATTAATAAGCGTCTTCATAGTTACCTCCAGAGACTTGAATTTCCAGAAAGTATGCATGGAGGACTAAAAGGTAAGTCAACGTTTTCTTACGCACTCCCTCATCTTCGAAAAAACCTGATTCTAAAATTTGATATTAAGGACTGCTTTCCAAATATTAACAGACATATGGTATATCGTGCTTTTAAGCGATTAGGTTGCGCACCTGATGTCTGCAAATACTTGACTCGTTTGACTACACTGGACAATCAATTACCTCAAGGTTCTCCAACAAGTATGATTGTTGCAAATATAGTAAGCACTAATTTAGCAATAAGACTTGATAAATTAGCGAAAATAATAGGCGCTAACTTTGGATCCTACGTAGACGATATAACATTGTCTGGGCCTGTTTATATTCGAAAAATAAAATCGCTAGTTTTAAGAATCATGCGGCAGGAAGGATTTACTCCTAACGAAGAAAAAACAGAAATATTATTTAATAATAAAGAAGAACAAGTAATAGCAGGGAATAGAGTCAACAACGGCTTTGATATTCCTTCAAAAAAAGTATTAGAAGTAAAGAACTTGATAGAAGAATTAGCGAATACATTAAAATCGGGTAAACGTCCACAACCCAGACAACTATCATCTATTGAAGGAAAAATAATATATGTCCGACGATTAAATAAAGGGGTTGCAAAATATTTATCGAAGCAATTGGGTAAAGCCCTTGAACTATTTTGCCATAATCAGCTAAACGGAGTATCGAAGCAAAGAAATCAGAATGGCCGATCCCGTAAATTCATCAACTTTTTACCTCTTCCACGCTCCTAAACACCTGCAACCCGCGCTTTTTAAACGACTCCACTTCCTCATCTGCACCCTTCGATGCGCCGCCGATGCGAAGGATGGCATCGCAGCGTTCGGCGAGCGCCAATGAGATCGGCATCATAATTTCGTCGTAACGTTCTTCCCCGGCGGCATCAATAACCGGCAATGCCATATTCACGCCGATTACCGGAATATGCCCTTTTTTGAAAATGGCGTAGGCGGCTTCGTTCATAGCGCGCAGGTTGGCCGCACGCTCTTCAGCGGTCTTTGCCCCGCTGCCATACGGCCCGGCGATCATGATCCAGAGCGGTTTCGGTTTGTTCATGGAGTATTCCCCTTAAATGGTAGCGGCGCAGGGATTCGAACCCCGGACACGCGGATTATGATTCCGCTGCTCTAACCAACTGAGCTACGCCGCCATTTCAAAACAGACGGACAAAGTAGGTTAACTTCCCCGCTTGGTCAAGTTTACGATTGTTCTTGTTGTAGGTCAGGAGCCCTGTGCTCCTGACTCCAAAGAAATTGTCAGGACTGCAGGAGTCCTGACCTACGAAGACGTAAGACAAGAATTGTCGGATTTCAAGAGAAACCCGACCTACAGAAAGCATAGTCGAAGGGAATAAAAAAGTCGGCCGATGCGCACATCGACCGACCTCTAACGGAAAAGGAGTTCCGGCCTCACTTCCAGAACTCCTTCTCACCCAGCTCTCTTAAATACCCTTCACCGCCATTCAAGCATACTTAAGAGCAAATTCATTTTAACTAAATACATACAACTCGCATGCCAAAGTGGCGCCGTAACCCTTCTATTTTAATAAGTTATTGCAAGATATCGTCTTTGCTCAAGCAGCAACGCCTGTTCGTTTATCGCATTAAAGCGATAACGCAGAGATTGCGCTCACTTTCTTAATAGCCAGCCTCTTGCGATCAGATATAATGCGATGTGATTCAATAGATTAAAAAAGAGGCGCAGTGCGTGCGCCTCTTGATCGCTTTTTAGCTCGAAATAGTCGGTTCAGCAGTTTCTGCGGCTATTTCTTCTTCCCTAAGTGCACAGACATCTTGTGAACGTCGTGGGTTGCCTCCATGAGCGCTTCGGATATTACCGGATGCGCCATCACGAGCGAACCGAGCTCTTCAACCGTCAGCCCCTGATGCACCGCCAGAGCGGCTGTATGGATGACTTCCGTCACATGCGCGCCGACCGCGTGAACACCGAGAATCTTGTCTGATTTCTTGTCGGCGACGACTTTGATTTCGCCGGCGATTTCATTTTCGGCGTGAGCTTTACCCAACGCACGAAGCGGGAATTTACCGGTGGCCACCTCGTGGCTTTCTAAAGCCTTTTTCTCAGTTAGTCCGACGGATGCGACTTCCGGATGCGTGAATATCACCGACGGGACGCCGAGATAGTTTATCTTAGACTTTCCACCGAGCGCATTGTCGACGGCAACTGAACCGTCATGCGTGGCGGTGTATGCCAACAGGATTTCGCCGCGAACGTCGCCGATAGCGAAGATATTTTTGATATTGGTTCTGGCATCGGGACCGGTCGGAACCGAACCGTTTTTGTTCATCTTCACGCCAACTTCTTCAAGGCCGAGATCTTCGGTGTTAAAGGCACGTCCGACCGCTACGAGCACTTGATTGGCGTTGACGACTTGTCCATTCGACAGTTTCGCCTGTGCGCCATCCGGGCCGGGGGTGAGGGATTCGACTTTGGTCTTGGTAAAGATATTCGCCTTCATCTTTTTCAATTCCCGCTCGTAGATAGCGGCAGAGCCGTCATCTTCCAAAGGCAGCAGGTGATCCATCATTTCGACAACCGTCACTTCGACATCCAACAGAGAAAGCATGCTCGCCCATTCGCAGCCGATAACGCCGCCGCCGATGATGAGCATCGACTTTGGCAGATGCGGCAGTTCGAGCAAGTGGTCGGAGTTCATCACCCGCTTGCCGTCGAGTTTGAAAATCGGAATGGTTGCCGCCCGTGAACCGGTGGCGATGATAATATTATCTGTTTCCAGTTTTGTTTCTTTGCCGTCCTCAGCGATAACAGTCACCTGATTTTTGCCGGTGATTTTGCCGAAGCCGACATGATGATCAACACCGTGGGATTTGAACAGAAGCGGAATGCCGCCGACCATGGTGCTCACGACTTTGTCTTTCCGCTGGCGCATGGCGAGCCAGTCATAAACCGGCGGTGAGGCTAAGTTGATGCCGTATTCGTTGGCATGTTTCATCCGCTGATATTCGTTGGCGGAAGCAATCAGCGCTTTGGAAGGAATACAGCCTTTATTGAGACAAACGCCGCCGAGTTTTTCCATTTCGACCACGGCGACTTTGGCTCCTTTTAAGGCAGCTCGGATTCCGGCTGTGTAGCCGCCCGGACCGCCGCCAATTATGACAATATTATATCGTTCGATGACACTAACTCCTGTTTACAAACGTCGTTTGCTTTTAATCAGGCGATAATGTACTGCATTAGTCAACAGCCGCAAGTCCCCTTGTTAAATTGCTGGAAACAAAAAGCGGCCAACCAGTTAGGTTGACCGCTGAAAGGTCAGTTTGTTCGGAAACCAGATTAAGAACTGGCTTCGACAGTCAGAATCACGCGGATAGAATCGATCGTGTAGGCATTCGTGTTCTGGCTTTCATCCATGCCGTAGTAGTGGAACTTGCCTTCTTTAGCCAATGTCTTCAGCGTCTCAAAGTTAATGAGATAGGTAAGCGACTGGTCGTAAGAAATGTATGTCTGTGTTCCATTGCCAGCAGCCACCGGCAGATCTTTAATAATCTGCGTAGCATCGGACTGAACCGCGCCGACCGTAGTCAGAACCGGATCGTCCGATGGATCGATATAGGCATTGAACGTATTGGCATCCACCGAATTATTAGTAATCCACATTTCGAAACCGGCAAGTTTGATGTTGTCGATGTCATCTTTGTGGTCTTCCCAGTCACTGTTGTCGGTGATATCAAGGTCATAAAAGTAAAAGCCCGTATTGGTGGTAAAATCAATACCGTAGATCATCTCGGTCACAATGAATGTGCCGGATACCAAGCAGCCGCCGACGGTAAGTAACACCGACATAGCGAGCGCCATTAACCACATTTTTTTCTGTATTTTCATGTTTATACTCCTTTGGGGAATCATCTACTAAAAGTAGAAGTTAAGGCCCCCGGTCGGGGTTAAAAATTTAGCGGCGCCGCCTTCTTCAAGCGGAACAATGCTCGCCTTGCCGCGAATGTCTAAGGCCAGTTTCGGTGAGAAACCGATTTCAAAGCCTAATCCGAAATTGTAGCCGAAACGGGTTTCGTCTTCGATAAAATCAGAAACTTCATCCGGCTGCTTGAAGCTGAAAAAGCCGATACCGGCAAGCAGGTACGGGTGAAAACCGGGACCAGGAACGACCGAACCGAGTGTTCCGTCAATTCCGTAGGAATTAACTTTCATACCGTCGATCCCCAAATCGACGCCGTCGATTTCATCCGGAGCACCTAAGCTTGAAAAGTTAATGTTCGGTTCCAGCGTCAAAAACGGCAGCGCTTTGAATCTGGCTTTTATGCCAAAGACTGAACCGGAATTTTGATCATCCTGCAAAATCGGAATGTTCAGACCGCCGTATGCGCCAACCCCGAAGCCGCCTGCGTGAGCGCTTCCGACAACAAGCACGGCGCAGATACACGTCAGCAATAGTTTTTTCACGAGAAATCCTCCGCTCGTTTAGTTTGGTTTGTTCTAAAAATGTCGAGGCAGAGCTGCTCAGGTCAACTCTTTTTTGTTAACCGGCGAATTGTTAGGACGAAAAAATTTCCGCGTCGCGGGGAACTTTCTCCTTGACATGGGGTTAATTTTCTGTATCATCGGTCGACTTTATTAAACAAAATGACCGTGTTAATTAAACCGGAGACGATAGAAGAAAGTATGCAGTGGACATAAAGCTCGGAGCCAAAATTAAGGCACTTCGCCTCGCTGCATCATTGACTCAGGAAGAGCTGGCCAACCGGGCCAGACTGACGAAAGGGTTTATTTCGCAACTTGAGAACGATCAGACTTCGGTTTCCGTCGATTCGCTGGCAGATTTGCTGGAAGCACTCGGCGTGAGTATGGGGGAATTTTTCGCGGACAGCGAAAAACATGTGATTTTCCGGCCAAACGAGCGAATTGAAGTGGAAGGAAAAGGCGCGCACAAATTTGAATTGTTAGTACCGGGATCGACGAACAATCTAATGGACCCCATCATGATTGAGTTGAAAGCCGGTCAGACGCTCGGAAAACAAGGGCCGCGGCCGGGCGAACAGTTCGGCTATGTGCTCAAGGGAGCGGTGACAGTGAGAGTAAATCGGCGGACGTACAAAGTACCGAGCAGAAGCTGCTTCTACTTTGAATCGGACCAGCCGAATCAGATAAGCAACGAAAGCAACGGGACGGCGTCGCTCTTATGGGTAACGTCACCGCCGTTGATGTAATGGGAACCTTTAGGGAAAGAGGCACAAGAAGTGAAGATTCTCGGTCGGCATCTGCTGGTTGAGTTCACCAACTGCGACAAAGGCGCGTTGGATAACGTACAACTGCTGGAAACAGCGTTCAAGGACGCTGTCGCTGCGGCTGGCGCAACGCTCGTGCAGTCGGTTTTTCATCGATACAACCCGCAAGGGGTATCGGGTGTCATTGTTATTGCTGAATCACATTTGTCGATTCACACCTGGCCGGAATATGGGTACGCGGCCGTTGATTTCTTCACCTGCGGTGACAGTGTCGATCCTTACAAAGCGTTCGAACTGGTCAAAGAGCGTATTAAATCCGCAGACGCTCACATCACTGAAGTCAGACGCGGAATCCCCTCGGCCGCCGATGAGTTCATTGCTCACAAACCGGTTAACCAGGAGTTTCTTTCTACTCCTGTCTCTCGTTAAGGAGGACTGGACGAATGACCCCTACCATCAGCTTTGCAGCCCACGAGCAACAAGCCCGTGCGCGCGGCGTTGATACCCGTCATTTGCGCGAATTAGTTGCTCAGGAAAAATTCGAAACGCCTGTTCTGTTTTTGTCCCGCTCGGAAGTGGGGAAAAACTATCGGGCATTAAAACAGGCCTTAAAACGCGTCCATATTCACTACGCCGTCAAACCGAATATCCATGAGGTCATGCTTCAGGAAGTCGCCAAACAGGGCGGCAATTTCGATGTCTGCTCGGCCGGTGAAATAGATGAAGTAAGAAAAGTCGGCGCAAACCCGACCACGCTGGTGCATTCTCACCCGATCAAATCAATCGCGGAATGGGATTATGCAGTCGGCGCCGGTGTTGATACATTCGTCGTTGACAATCCGGAAGAAGTGAAAAAGCTGGCTCGCTACAGCGACCGGAAACTGAAAATGATTATCCGTTTCCGTATCGACATCGAAAACAAGGCGGTAGTCAATTTGCAGTACAAGTACGGCTGCCGGGTGGAAGAAGTGCTGCCGCTTGCCCGCCAGATTCGTGAGCAAGGCCAGGAACTGCACGGACTCTGTTTCCATATCGGCTCCCAGTGTGTCTATGCGGAAAACTATGTGAAGGCGATTGTCGCCTCGCAGGAGCTTATCCGCCAATTGGACGCCGAAGGATTCAGCATCAGCCTGCTTGATATCGGCGGCGGTTTTCCGGCGCCGTACACAGATGATGTTCCTGCAATCGACACCTTCTGTGCACCGATTGCAGCTGCCTTAGACAGACATATTCGTCCGGATATCAAAGTTATCTCCGAACCGGGTCGGTTTATTGCCGCCACGCCGGTGACGCTGGTGACCAGCATTATCGGCAAGTCGGAACGGGATGGAAAACTCTGGTACTATCTCGATGACGGCCTCTACTCCACGTTCTCGGGCATGTTGTACGACCACTGTGTGTATCCGGTCGTCACTACCCGTGAAGCGGGTTCTGGCAAGCTTTCTACCATTGCGGGTCCGACCTGCGATTCGTTCGACGTAATGTATGACGGCCTTATTCTGCCGGAACAAAATGTCGGCGATAAAATGATATTCCCCTGCACCGGCGCATATTGCTCCGTGTCAGGCTCTAACTTCAACGCCCTGAAACGGCCGGAATACAAGGTCATTGACTAAAATGGAAACAGTGAGCAAACAGCAGACTTCGAATCAAAAAAGCGAAGACTATATCGTAGAAAGCAGCATGAGCGACCTTTGGAATGTTTGGTATACCGAACTGCATGAAGGTCTTTCCGGATTAACGCTTAAAGTTGACCGGATAATCGAATCGACGCAGTCGAAGTTTCAGCGCATTGATGTGCTCGATTCAAAAGACTTCGGCAAACTCTTAGTGCTGTACGGCTCACTGATGGCCGCAGAAAAAGACAATAACGCCTACAACGAAATGATTACGCATGTCCCGCTGTTTTCACACCCGAATCCCAAAAAGGTGCTGATTATCGGCGGTGGCGACTGCGGTGCGCTGACAGAAGTGCTCAAGCACCCGGAAGTCGAGCAATGCACGATGTGCGAAATCGATGAAATGGTCGTTGATGTCTCCAAGCGGCATTTCCCCTGGCTGACCACCGGTACTTCCGATCCTCGGGCACGTTTGATTTTCGATGACGGCAAAGCGTTTATCGAAAATTCAAAAGAGAAGTTCGATGTTATTATTCTCGATCTCTCCGACCCGATCGGTCCGGCGGTAGAGCTGTTCCAGAAGTCATTCTATGAAACGGTGTATTCGAAGCTGAATGATGACGGTATCATGCTGCCGCAAACGGAATCGCCGTATTACAATCGGAAAACGGTGCGGGCAGTGCACAAGAATCTGGCAACTATTTTCCCGCTGGTGAAAATGTACACCTGTCATATGCCGATTTACCCGTCTACCTTTTGGTCATTCGCGTTTTGCAGCAAGAAGTACGACCCGATCACCAATTTCGATCAGGCGCGTTACAATACGATCAAACCGAAGACCAAATACTATAACGATGAAATCCATAAGGCTGCTTTCGTGCTGCCGCAGTGGGTGCGGGAACTCATCGCCTAATTATTCAGTTCACCGAAAATACTAACGCGGTAAGGTTGAACTTACCGCGTTTTTTTATTTATATACCGTATGAAACCAACCCTTCTGATTCAAAACTGTCCGGCTGAATCGGCCGGTTCGACCCTCGATTATCTGAAGGCAAAAACGATACCGTTCCAAATCGTGAAGACCTATGATGGCGAAACACTGCCCGATCCGCGCACAGTCGGTGCCGTGATAAATCTTGGCTGCCCGCTTTCTGTCAATGTTACGTTTGAAGTCGATTACCTGACGAATCTCTACAAGTACGTGGTCGAGCTCGTTCGGCGGGATCAGCCCTATCTCGGTATCTGTTTCGGTGGGCAGTTGCTGGCACGGGTATTAGGCGCGGATGTCAAAGCGAATAAGGTGAAAGAGATAGGAACGTATACGGTTGAGTTAACGGAACACGGGATCAGTGATCCACTCTTTACCGGCTTTCCGAAAGAGTTTACCGTGTTTCATTGGCATGGGGACACGTTCGGAATTCCGTTTGGCGCTCTGCATCTGGTAAAAGGAGTCGATTGCGTCAATCAGGCGTTTCGCAAAGGACGTATGGCCGGTGTACAGTTTCACTTAGAGACTATTCCGAGTGAAGTACCGGTTTGGTGTGATGAATACAGCGATGAAATGCACACGTTCGGACAGTCTAAAGAAAGTATCCTCAGCCAGTATTCCCCCAAAGCTCCGTTTCTGACTAATCTGAATTATCAGCTGCTCGACAACTTTTATTCACTGTCATAATTCCTAAAGCAAAACTCTGCCAATAAAAAAGCCCGGCATAACCGGGCTTTTGTGTATTCCAAAGTTTTGGAGCACGAAATTAGAACGGACGAAGAACGGAAACGCCCCAGTTCATCGTGTTGGCATCGCCAGTCACGAAGTACGGACCGCTTAAGACCCAAGCCGGATCGACATGGGTGTCGATGTGCCAGCCACCCCAGAGGAAGCCGAGGCCAAGGTAGGTCTGATTATCAGCGAAATTGGCGGTGTATTTGTATTCGCCATCGCCGCCGTCATCTTCAGTGAAGCTGCTCCAGTTCCAATTGGAGGTCGCGCCAGCACGGACAGTCATCCACTGGAACATCTGAGCTTCAGCACCGAGCTTTAAGTACAAGAAGGAGAATTCCGTAGCGCCTTCTTTATAGGCTTCGCCATCAGCCGGTTCGTCTTCATATGTGGCCTTGCTGTAGCGAATACCGCCATCGAGAAGAGCAAGGACATCTTCCGCCGGGGTCCAGTTCAAACCGGAACCGAGCGTGATACCCATGATGCTACCTGATTCGGTAAAGGACTCATCACCGTTTCCGTCATTGTACTGAACACCATGTTTACGGTACATGATCTGGGCGTGCGGAACCAGGGTGTAGTTGTTGCTGCGGGCCATGAAATGACGACCACGGAGACTGAAAGCTAAGTTACCTGACGGTTCTGTTTCGTCAATCAGGTCAGTACCATTGTAGTACTTGTCACTCCAGCTCCACATCTGAATGCTCGCTGCAACGTCGGTATTGCCTTCATTCATGGTCAAACCGAGAGCGAGCTTGTAGCTGTTAAAACCTTCACTCCAAGTTTCGCCAACGCCACCACTACCGGCATCTTCTTCAGAGTACGAAGAATGGATCCATCTGAGGTGAAGACCGAACGGATTCTGTCCAAGTCTCTTGGCAAAGAAGAGATCCAGCTTCTGGTTCGGGAACAAATCATCGTCAAAATCGATGTAGTCAAGCAAATCAAACTCACCCCAAACGGAGACATCGAATGAAGCGCCTTCTACTTCGGCATTGTGGAAGTAGGTACCAAGGATCCACGGATTTTCTTCTCCGCGGAATTGCCAGTGAACACCAACCTTTTGGAGTTCGGTACCACTATAGGACGGTCCGCCAAAACCGGAGAGCGAGGAAGACGAGGAACTGCTGTAACCGAATTCTGCAACGGCCAGTTTCGGATAGTTCAGCAAACGGGACGGGTAACGGAAGATGTTAGCATCGTCCATTACGATGTCATACTGCTGGCCTAAGGTAAGCAAACGCGTTGAGGTCGCGAATGAACTGCCTGCTACCAGCATAATAAGGGCAAGACAGATTGTTAAAATACGATTCATATATAATCCTAATCCTTTCATAGTTTTCAACTTCGACTGTGCCGGGAAAATTGTGACGACAGGAATGCCGGCGGGTTCAGTCACCATCCCTGTCCGACTCACGCCATAGGCATCCCTCCTTCAACTGAGTACCGGTTGAAACCGGTGCAGAATTGCGATCTTCCTTGATTCATATGTATAAACTTCATCATGTTTTTTGCTTCCAATGCGATACTTGGGGCATCGCATTTCATCGAAAAACTCGTCAATTGTAACTGTCACATCGCTTTGACACAAGTAAAAACTAAAGATTTTTAACCCCGCACATACCCCGGAAAGGCGAATTAACTCTTTTTATTATAATGAGTTATAAATTAAGCTTGTACCTTTCTGGTACAAACTTCGGGCGGCCTAAAACAATGGTCAGGTCGATTTCCGGCTCTTTTTGGCCTGCTGCCAAAGGGCTTCCAGTTCAGGCAGGGTGAAATCGGCGAACGGGCGACCGCTTTTCTCGACTGCAAATTCCATCGCTTCAAAGCGGTTTTTGAATTTTCGGAGACTTCCCTTGAGCGCTTGCTCCGGATCAATATCGAGTTTACGGGCAAAGGACGCTAAAGCGAACAGTAGGTCTCCAATTTCCTCTTCGAGCTCCTGCTTGTTCCCTTTCGCTGATGCACCCTCTATTTCTCCCAATTCTTCTTTGATTTTGTCGAGCACTTCCTGGGGATGGTTCCAATCGAACCCCACCCCTCCTGCCTTCTCCCCCATGCGAAAGGCAAGGGTCAAGGCAGGCATGGAAAAGGGGACACCCCCCAGCACGTTCTTCTTTTCCTTGGTTTCGATTTTTCGTTTTTCCCACTGATCCCGTACCTGCTGCGGCGTAAGGCTGGTTTGTTCACCGAAAACATGGGGATGCCGGTCGACCAATTTGGTTACAACCCGGGTGATGACTTCATCAATCGTGAAAACCTGCCGCTCTTTGGCCAATTGGGCATGGAAAATTATCTGACACAGCAGATCTCCAAGTTCTTCTTTGAGCAGCTGGTCATCGTCGGTTTCAACCGCTTCAATGACTTCGTATCCCTCTTCCAAAAGATACGGCAGTAAACTTTTGTGGGTTTGTTTTCGGTCCCACGCACAGCCCTGTTCGGAGCGAAGGACAGCGAAAAGCATCACTAACTGCTCAAACGGAGTCAGTTTGGGATCTAAAACCTGTTCTTTGAGTGTTGCCATGACTGTCTGCCGGTTGCCGCCGCCCACTTGACCATATGGGTCGATACGGCTATTATGTCCGCTTACGTTTTACCGATTATGTGTGTAACGCCGCGTATGCGGCCTATTTATTTTTGAGAAACATAGCGTATGAGCGAAACTGAAGGCAAGAACGAAGAGCAAAAACGTTCTTCCGCCTGGTCACCGGCGGAAGTTGAAGAACGGCTTTATAAGCATTGGCTGAAAGCCGGATATTTCCACGGTAACACGGCATCACCGAAACCGTCGTATTCCGTCGTTATTCCACCGCCGAACGTAACCGATGTTCTGCATATCGGCCACGCCCTCAATAATACGATTCAGGATATTCTCGTTCGTAAACATCGCATGTCCGGATTCGAAGCCGCCTGGATTCCGGGCGCTGACCATGCCGGTATCGCAACACAGGTTATCGTCGAAAAACAGGTCGCCAAAGAAGGGCTCAACCGCCGAGATATGGGGCGGGATAAATTTATCGAACGCACGGCAAGCTGGGCAAACCGGAACAAAGAAATCATTCTCGGTCAGTTGAAACGAATCGGCTGCAGCTGCGATTGGGATCGCACCCGGTTTACGCTCGATCCGGAGTTATCCAAAGCGGTTGCTGAAACATTCAAGCAGCTGTATGACAAAGGGCTCATTTATCGCGGCAACCGTATCGTCAACTGGTGCCCGAAAGATCAGACCTCGTTGTCAGACGATGAAGTCGAAAATCGCACATTGGATAGCAGCCTCTGGTACATCAAATACAAGCTCAAAGGCGCTGATGAATACCTGACGGTTGCGACTACTCGTCCGGAAACGATGTTCGGCGATACTGCCCTTGCGGTTTCCCCCAAAGACCCGCGCTATAAAAAGTTTGTCGGTAAGACAGTCATTCTTCCTATCGCTGATAGAGAAATTCCAGTTATTGCAGATTCATACGTCGAATCCGATTTCGGAACCGGCGTGGTGAAAATTACTCCGGCGCATGATCCGAATGACTTTGAGGTCGCCAAGCGACATGATTTACCGCAGTTAGTGGTCATGAATCCGGATGCCTCTATGAACGAACATGCCGGCAAATACAAAGGGCTCGACCGGTACGAAGCGCGCAAGCAGTTAGTCGAAGAACTTGAGCGCAAAGGGCATTTGGAGAAAACAGAAAAATATCAATTCAATGCCGGTACCTGCTATCGCTGCCATACGATTGTTGAACCATATCTCTCCGAACAATGGTTCGTGAAGATGAGTGAGTTGGCAAAGCCAGCTATTGAATCAGTTAAAAACGGTGAATTGAAATTCTATCCTGATTTCTGGGTCAAAACCTATCTGCACTGGATGGAAAATATTCGGGACTGGTGTATTTCCCGTCAGTTATGGTGGGGACACCGCATTCCGGTTTGGTATGCGCCGGATGGTACGATTATCGTTTCCGCAGAACGCCCGACTAAAGAACAGGCCAAAGGCCTCGACCCCGCGACGTTGGTGCAGGATGAAGATGTACTCGACACCTGGTTCTCCTCATGGCTCTGGCCGTTCTCTACTTTAGGCTGGCCGGAAAAAACAGCAGAACTTGAGAAATTTTACCCGACCAAAGTGCTCGTGACCGCATCGGAAATCATTTTCCTTTGGGTGGCGCGTATGGTGATGGCGGGACATGAGTTCATGGGTAAGTGTCCGTTCAGCGCAGTTTATATTCATGGTACGGTTCGTGACGCCAACGGTATCAAGATGTCGAAATCGCTCGGTAACGGTATCGACCCGCTTGAGATTATCAATAAATATGGCGCTGATGCGTTGCGTATCTCGATGGTTATCGCAACTCCCGACGGTCAAGACCCATGGATTAGCAAAAACACCTTTGAAGGTGGCCGTAACTTCGTGAACAAGCTGCATCAGGTGTCACGTTTCGTGATGATGCGTCTCGATGGCCGCCCGGTTTATACTTCATATGATGAAAATGATCTGGTTATTTTTGATAAATGGATTTTGTCCCGCCTTGAACGAACGATTCAAAGCGTCAACAAATCGTTCGATGAATATCGTTTGAACGCCGCGGCAAAAACGCTGCATCAGTTTGTCTGGAATGATTACTGCTCATGGTACATCGAACTTATCAAACCGGATCAGCCGGGTGAAAAGATTCGAGAAGGCTCGCTTAAAGTCGCCTGTTATGTGCTTGATCAGATTTTGAAGTTGATGCACCCATTCACACCGTTCGTGACCGAACAGATTTATCTGGATATGCAGAGTGTCGATGAAACGAGCGGTAAAACGATTACGTTTGGCCCGTGGCCGTCAGTTGGAACTTCGCACATCGACGACAAACTGGAACAGAGCCTTGAACATATTCAGGCGGTCGTGACTGCGGTTCGTTCGATGCGCTCGGAACTCAACATTCCGCCCGGTAAGAAAGCTGATTTGTATATCCGGGTAGCCAACGCGGAAATGGGTGAACTGCTGAAACATCATATTAACTATTTCCGGTCGCTGGCCAAAATCGAAACACTGCATTGCGGCGTTGATGTCAAAAAACCGCCCACATCTGCTTCGGCAGTTATTTCCGGCGCGGAAATCTTTTTACCGTTAGCGGGATTAATTGATCTCGATGTCGAACGCGCCCGTTTGCAAAAAGAGCTGGATCATTTGAAGGATTTACTCGATAAGATTTCCAAAAAACTCGCTAATGCGGATTTTCTGCAAAACGCACCGGGCGATATCATCGATAAAGAGCAGGCGAAAAAAGAAGATTACTTAGAGCGGATTGAAAAACTCAACCGGAACTTAGAGCAGGTTATGGGTTGGTAGGCGGACATTTTTTCTCACTTCATTCACTGGAAATCGATTTCCACAAGAGTACTGCGTAAAACATACGCACCATTCCAACTACGCGCTTCTGAAAAAATAATGCCAGTCCCAGGTGCATAAAAATACTCTGTTGAAAATATATACGCAGAACCTGAAAAACGGAACGGGATTAGAAATGAACCGACTGGCGTTGAAATCGCAGAATCGCAAGGATATATAAAACGAACATATCCGATATCAGCTATACTCTGATATATCCAATTGAAACCATCGCCCCCTATTGGAGCAAATTCAACATTTCTCCAACTATTAATTTTTCCAATCGACTGTTCGATAGCTCCTCCAGCTTTGCTAAATAGTGTATCATGACTAGCTAACAAAGTTCGTGGCATTGCAATAAAGTCATCACTAACTTGGTACCAGTGACCAAGAGCATCATAGTAATCACCAACTACTGTAACTGTTCGCATCTTAGCTGATGTAAAAGCACTTTCATTAAAGGTTGAATCCACATAGACCCAGCGATTGCCAACTTTGAGAGGAAGATAATCCGAATACTCGGTTGGATTGTCTGAAAGTTTCTTGATTGAAAGCGTCAAAGAATGTACTGATGCAGGTGGTCGCCCATTCTTATCTGGCAATGGTAAAAGACTGGTTGGTTCAAATAAGAACGAGTCAACTGTAACTTGTTCGCTCACGAACCCCGACCTACCACCCTCCTCGAGATCGCCAGAAATTGTAAGATAAACGAGTTTATTTTCGGGTAATACTACTACTTCCAAGATTGCCGTATTATACAACCATGGTCGTAGTTCATAGTCAGCCAAAGTTACTCTACTGTCAGAAACTATCCGCTTAAAAACGACGGAGATTTCAGTACCGGGAATAGCAACAGTATCCCCAAAAGCTATGGTGACCGAAGACTCATTTTGATTTTCGGAATTAGCAGGATTTTTTTCGGAGCAACTAATGCCTAATCCGATAAGCACAAAAACGATTAGTGTTCCAACCCGTATTTTTTGAAAATGCGCTACATTGCCCATGAATTGCCTCCACATTGTTTGCCTCCGATAAGATAACCTGATATCAATTCTTTCCAAGTTCAAAAAACTTGTAGTCAACAAAGCAAAGCCACCCTTTCGGGTGGCTTAATTTCTTACTAAAACCGCAATCTTAATGCAATTCCACATCAACTAACCGTATACGGTGATTTGTCGACGTATATCGATCATACAATTCGGCGTATATAATTCCGGTACCGGGCGAAAATAGATATTCCGCCGATTGATACGGGTATGCGCCGGAATAGCGATAGGGAATAGAGAATGTACCGGCTTGCGTCGTTATGGTGGAATCAATGGCGTATACATACCGCATAACCATTACATCCCCCTCAACGCGCTGCGCAAACGAATCGGTAGAATCAGCCGTTGGCGCTAATTCTTCAGTTTTATAATACGTTGTTGTTCCCGGCACAAAGATTTCGCCGCCGGATTGCCGGCTGTACACGGTATCGTTGTTTACCAGCAGATTCGGGTAGATACCGTACAATTCGTTATTCAGCGCCCACCAATGCCCCACCGCATCATAAAAGTTTTTGACTACAGTGATCGTTCTTACTTCCTCAGCAACAAATGCTCCGTTTTGAAAACTGGAATCCAGATAGACCCATCGGTTGCCGTTAGTCAATGGCAGGAAATTCGTTTTCGTACTCGGTATCGAATCTATTTTCTCAAGAAAGTAATCGGCAACAAGCGGGGAATCAGGAAGCTGGCCGAATACCTCCGGCTGCGGCTGCAAATTGGTCAGGCGAATCCGAAAGTTTTCGAGCGTCACCGACTCGCCGTAATACCGGACTGTCGCGGTGTCTCCCATATCGCCGGAAATAGTCAGGTAGACATACTTCTGATCCGGCAACAAAAGAAATTCGATCCGCGCGGTGTGGTACGAAAACATATCAAGCGGCGTCCCAATGGGGAGCCGTGAATCGGCTATTAACCGGTTGAAAACCAGTGATACCCCTGCTTCCGGTATTGCAACCGTGTCACCGAACGTAATGCTTCCGGAAAACTCTGTCTGTTCCGGCTTAGGTTCTGCAGGATTCTTCCGAGAAGAATTACAGCCCGATATGAAAAGAAGAAACAAAATAGCAATGAGAAATTGAAACTGGTGTAACCTGAGATGTGTTGGTCGTGCAATCATCGCATGCCTCCTGCACAGGTTTGTTGACAACAAGATATGTTATTCTGAGTTCTTGCCAAGAACAAAAAAGCCACCCCTTCGAGTGGCTTCTCTTTTTTCAAAATATACCAGTCGACTATTCAATCGGAATGCGGGGGCCGTTTTTGGCGAGCCAGGCATCGAATGATTGCAACTCAGGATTGAGTTTTTTGGAGAAATCCAAATTGCGTGCCTTGCGGTAATCGGATTCGAAATCCCGCTTGAACTGAAACATATTCCCCAAATCATCCGCACCCGGAAACCCGAAACTGCGATAGACCGACGGTTCAACTTCATTATACTTCACTGCGATACCGAGTGTCTTGGACATCCCATCCGCCATCTCCTGTCCGCTCAAATGCCCGCCAGCTATGCCGACCTCTTTACCGATATATTCATTACCCGCCTTGAAAATACCGTAAGCGCATTTACCGATATCTTCGGCCGCAATGCCGGGCATCTTCTTGTCACCAATCGGAAAAGTGATCGCATAGTTTCCGTTTTGATCTTTTTTAGGTCCCAATCCGAAATGGATAAAATTATCCCAATAAAAACTGGTGTTCAAAATGGTTGCGGGAAGCCCGTCAAAGTATTTGTTCGCCTCTCCTTTGCCGTCGAAGTGCGGCACTTTGTATTTCTCCTGAAGGGTCGGCATACGATTATCAGAGAGCGGCACCCATTTGCGGGTATCTTCGAGCGTTGACCAGATAACATGCTTCACACCTGCTGCTTTGGCTGCGTCCGCCATGTTATGCGCGTGAGACATCTCTTTTTCAACTGAGAAATGATCCCAGAAAAAGGTCACACAAAATGCGCCGTACGCACCTTGAAATGCTTTCGTAAGACTTTCGACATTGTCGACATCAGCCGCGACAACTTCTGCGCCGAGTTTGGCAAGTTCCTTTGCTTTATCGGCATTAACGTTGCGGGTTAGTGCGCGTACGGCGAATCCTCCGTTCGGATCGTTCAGTATTGCCCGAACAAGACCGCTTCCTTGCGCGCCAGTTGCACCGACGACGGCGATGATTTTCTTGTCAGCCATAGTAGTCTCCTTTATATGATAAACTGTTACAAACGCGATGCTTCAATATACCTATGCCCGGTTAAACAGAAAAGCCCCGTCATTCGTTCCCATTTGACAGAAAAACGGAACGGTAGGCAGCGCTCATACCCGACAGGAAAATAAGCCTACCCTCCCTTCTGCCATCCCCTATATTGTAAGCGGTAAGTTTAATGTGCGAACGGCCAAGACGGAGGTAAAGTTGTGTTCAGAGGTAACGTTCGATATTTCCTAACAATTCTCATCATCCTATTAACAGCAAATTCATCTTTTTCGCTTTCTCCGCGACAAGAGCGAATACAAAATATGTTGAACAAAAAAGCGGCGGAAAAATCTACAACAGCAACTGATGATTTTTCAAAAGAACCTCGCGATGCTTTTGCCGCCGCATCTATCGAACCCTTCGAAATCGAAGCAACCTGGATCGGCGCGACCCAGTGGATGACCGGGCGCAACAATCTCTTTGAAACATTCAATAACAGTATCGCCAAAGGTATCGATTTTTTCGGCAGCACGATAACGATTGCCGACTACGTTCCGGTGCGAATCGAGTTTTCCACTGACTCCGCGCAATGGACAAAAGTCGGTGTCTTCAGACGGGATCAATCCTATCTCTGGGATACGGTCGGTTTTTTCCCCGGTTCGGCCTGGGACATTTCGGACACGGCAAACCCGAGACGGTTGAATATCTGTATCACTGAGTATGACGACGGTGCCGGAGGGATTCCTTCACCCAATTTATACTGGGATCCGGATACATCGGCGTTAGGCAATTTCGAATATCTGTTCGTGATGAACAGCGATTATGACGGCACCGGATTGACGTACCTCAACGATGATCTGAATGACAATACCAACAAAGAAGATGTACTCTACGGCTGGTGGCCGCGGGTAGTGCCGGGGCATACGCTGTTTGAAACGCTGCCGGCTGCACTTGATATTCGGCCGATTATCAAACTCACCGGCCTTGAAAAGGAAACACAAGTCGATTTGGGAATGCTTACTCCCGGCCCGACACCATATCGATTACATATTTTGCGGGATACGCTTCCGAATCCGACAACAATGGTTGCGGAAATTTCCGGTTCAGCGACTTCATACCTCGATACCGGTCTCGCTGTTAATAAAACCTACTACTACAAAGTACAGTCGATCAAAACAATAGCCGGAGAAGTTGCGTTGCAGAGCCATGAAATATCGGTCTACACAGCGCAGCGTTTGCAGGTTACCGCTACCCTCCCTCCGGCACAAATGACGAACGCGAATAACAGCACGATCATCGTCGGGTTCGACAATCCGGTAGTAACCTCATCAATTAATGCCGCCACATTCAGAGTCTTTGCGCGTTGGACCGGTGTCGTTAACGGCACATTCCAATTCGAAAATGGAGACAAAACGGTCACATTCACTGCGAATACTCCTATCGGCGCCGGTGAGTGGGTAACGGTATCACTTACCAAAGCGATTCAGAGCACCGTTCCCGGCGATACCTTCGGCGGCTTTAGTTGGAATTATTGGACGGCGACTGCCACACGCCCGATGCAGTTCACGCAGATTCTCGCCAAACCGATGCGTATCGGCGCGGAAGGTCAGATTCGCATTTACGGCGGTTACGGCGGCGACCTTGATAAAGACGGCTACCCTGATCTCACGTTGATCAACGAAGATGCGGATGATTGCCGCTTGCTCATGAACGATGGCACCGGTATGTATGATTCATTCACCGTGATTCCGCTTGGCACCGGTACTTTCCCCAGCAGCAACGAGGGCGCCGATTTCAACGATGACGGCTGGATGGATTTAGCAATCGGCACCACCACCAGCAATAAAGTGCGCGTATTGATGGGAAATGCATCGGGTAGCTACGATCCCGTTGTCTCATACACGACCGGACAGAATGTTCGGGGCGTTATGACCGCCGATGTCGATCATGACGGTGATCCGGATGTACTTACGACTAACACATCGAGTGATAACATTGCGGTCTTAAAAAATAACGGTACCGGCATACTTGGCACACCGACATTCTCTGAGTCAGGATGGGATGGCGAGTATTCTTGTATAGTCGCGGATGCAAATGAGGATGGACATCCCGATCTGTTCGTCGGTGCAATGTACGATAGCCGTATTATCGTTATGTTGAATGACGGTAATGGCAATTTGACCCCAAGCGGAGTAGCGTTCGCCGGAAGTCCCTGGATGATTACTGCCGGTGATATCGACCGTGACGGCCATGTCGATGTCGTATCGGCGAATTCTAATATAAGCGTGGCGACGATAAATTTTGGGGATGGTAACGGAGGTTTATCCGGACCATTTGACTATAGCACAGGCGACTTTCCCCTTGCGATTGAAGTCGGCGATCTCAATGGGGACGGATATTTAGATATTGTCACCAGCAATTACAGTTCAGGCGACTTTTGGATACACCCGAACAACGGGGATGGGACATTCGGTACGCCGATAGTTTTGAATACTGCGCAAGCAGGATCATGTACGACGCTGCATGATCGGGACAGAGATGGTGATCTCGATATTTCCGGAGTCGATGAAGAGGCGGATATTTTATACCTCTACAAAAATGAACAAATCTGCTGCACCGGAACCAGAGGAAATGTCAACAATCTAGGCGGTATTACCGTGGCTGATTTGACATACCTTGTGCAGTATCTTTTTAACAGCGGTACGGCACCTGTCTGTTACGATGAAGGAAATGTAAACGGGTTATCCGGAATTACTGTCGCCGATTTAGTCTATTTGGTGCAATTCCTGTTCAACGGTGGCGCGCAACCGCCGAACTGTCCGTAAAAACTTCTCATATAAAAAGAAGGCTGCCGGAGGGGAAGGCAACCTTCTTAGGGGAATGGGAGGTAAAAAAAGGGGATTTTTTATGCCGTTTCGGTTCCGGCTAATTCTTCAATAAACTCAGCTACGGTTCGGTTACCGCCAGCATCAGGGAAGGATGCTATCTCCAAGCGAACCGGGTTGGTGCCGTTCAATGCACCCATACCGTTCAGGTGGCTTTTAACCACCTCATGAATTCTCCGAGCGGCGATTTCTGCGCCCTGACGGGAGGTTTCCGGAACCAGAAGCCCGATCCGGTTACCATCCAGTGTGGCGGCTTCATCAGTCTCGCGGATATTGCCGCGAACAGCCATCGTGATATCTTCAAGAATCGGTGAGGTATTGTCTTCGAAAGCGCCAATGCTCGAAAGGTCGATGATGATGAGCGAGATAAAGGTGCGGTAACGAGAAGCCCGCTTGAGTTCTAACTGTACTTTTTTGGCGAATCCATTGTTTCGCGTTGTCACCCCAAGAAGACTCGTCATTGCTCTTTTCACTTCCTTCCTTTGCTCAATTTTAATACAGCAATTGCTATACCCGATTTTGTCACCGGCTAAGAATGAAGAAAGAATTTCCCGAATGTCAGCTTCTGAATCCGGACGAGACGTTCAACCGATTGATTTTCAATGAATTATGAAATTGGCGCAGGGTCTGCGAAATGACAAGAATTGACGGTCAATCAGGCAATATTGCAAGCTGCTGCCTAATTTATGAACAGCAAAATCAGACTTGGATTAGTGTGAGGAATTCAGATTGTAGTCTTTGATCTTATAGAGCAAAGAACGATAGCTGATATCCAGAATTTCAGCCGCCTTCCGGCGGTTCCAGTTAGTCTTGTGGAGCACCTCGGCGATCAAGCGACGTTCCTCATCTGCAACCGTCTTCCCTATCCTGTCTTTGAGCGAATACCCCGCACCAACCGTGGCGATACCTCCAGTTGACGAAGCAGATTGCGGCTGGTACGACACGGCCTGCGTCACCGGCTGCTGGACGAAGTTAAAAGTCGGCGCGCTCATGACGGGTGCGACGTTCGAGGAGGCGATCAGGTCGGCAAGGATAGTTTCATCCCCACGGACAACCACCTGCTTGATCATATTCTCAAGCTGGCGGACATTGCCCGGCCAGTGGTAGCTCATCAGCGTCTGCATCGTCTCTTCAGACATCCCGGCAAAGGATTTGTTGTAGTCGGCGTTGTATTTATCAATAAAATGCCGTACTAAAATGGTCAGGTCTTCCATACGATCACGGAGTGGAGGCAAAAGGACAGTGATTTCGTTTAAGCGATAGAATAAGTCATCACGGAACAACTGCTGCTGAATAGCTAATTCCAGGTTACGGTTCGTCGCGCAGATAATACGGACATCGACCCGGATATTATTGATACCACCGACACGAACGAATTCCTGCTGCTCAAGCACCTGCAGTAATTTTGACTGCAATTCAAGCGGCATATCCCCGATTTCATCGAGGAAAATGGTCCCTTTATCAGCAGACTCAAACCGTCCCTGTTTCATTTTGTGGGCACCGGTAAATGAGCCTTTTTCATAGCCGAAAAGTTCCGCTTCCAAAAGATCTCGCGGAATAGCGGCGCAGTTAACTTTGACAAACGGTTTGTTTTTGCGGCTGGATAATTGATGCAGCGACCGGGCGACAATTTCCTTACCGGTGCCGGACTCGCCGCGAATGAGCACCGTCAATTCGGAATCCGCCACCTGCTCGATAACCTCTTTGACTCGGTGCATGGCAACAGAGTCACCGATAAATCCGGCATAGACGGAACGGCCGGATAATTCATTTTTGAGTTCGCTAACTTCTTTTTTGAGTTGGCTGCGTTCGAGCACGCCGTTGATATGGATTTCGATCTCCTGAACATCGAACGGCTTATTGACAAACTCGGCGGCGCCAAGCTTGACCGAATCGACAACATACTTGGTGTCCCCATGCCCGGAAACCATGATAACTTCCGGCCGGTTTTCGACTTTGTTGAGTTTTTCAAGAACTTCCAGCCCGTTCATCCCGGGCATTTTGACATCCAAAAGGATAAGGTCCGGCTTCTCGGTAGAAACCATCTGTAACCCTTCCATACCATCCCGCGCTGAGACAAACTCGAACTTGGAGGAAAGCCCCTCGGACAAAATCCAAGAGACCTTGGGGTCATCATCTATGACAAGTATTTTGACTTTCTGTTTCGCCATTCCTTGGTACCTCTTTTCGCCTATTGTCGGCAAAAGATTTCAGAATTGAAGTGCCGGTTGTTTATTCCTGCTGAAATGTAGCAAGAAAGTGCATAAGAATCAAGTCGTATAGGGGAAATAGAGCTTGAAAGTCGTTCCTGTACCTTCAATCGAGTCAACCGCCAGAGTACCGCCATGGGCCGACATCACACGCTCAACAACCGCTAATCCCAAGCCTGTCCCTTCGGTTTTGGTCGTGTAGTACCGGTCGAAAATACGGGGTAAATCCGACTTTTTGATACCAACGCCGCTGTCGGTTACCCATACAGCCAAGTATTCGACCTTTTTATGACCCGGTTTTTCGACTAAGCCGCGAACAGTGAGCGAGCCCCCTTCGGGCATGGCATCAATCGCATTGATGAAGATATTCAAAAAGACTTCGAGAATCTGATTCTTGTTAATAATCAACTGCCAGGGAGCATCCTCGAAGGTTGAGGCATAAGTGATTTTTCGGCGCTGTAAATCGGGAGTGACTAATTCGACCGCCCGATGTACAACCTGCCGTAAATCAAGTTTCTGCGTTTCATACTTGTTCGGATTGGAGAAATCAACCAGTTCACGAACCAGTTCGTTCATGCGGTGGATTTCCTCTTCGGCTGAGGATAAAAATTCCGAAGACCCGATTTCCGGATGACGCTGTTTGAGAATCTGCAAGCCGCCGCGAATAGAGGTGAGCGGTTTGCGTAAATCATGCGAGATTTCAGAGATCATGTTACCCATTGTGAGCAATCGCGTAGCGTTCAGCAATGAACGTTCACGCTCAAATAACAATGCCGCCTGCGAAATAACGAGCCGGGCTAAAGAAATATCATCCTGACTGTACGGCCGGTCGACTTTGGCGCTGAGATAAAGAATATATTCCGGTTTTCCGAAGCGCATGATCGGAATCGCCATGTATGCTTTTCCGGCGACTTGCGTGGTGCGGGAAGCGAGTACCTGTTTATGCACTGTTTCCGAAAGCGTACTTATTTTCTCATGTTCGATATCATCGAGATTCAATTGTATCGGCGTCAACGTTGAGGTAAGCTTTTGCACCTCGACACCACCACTGTCATTGAGCGGAAGTTCTACTTCTCCATCCCCACCGGCGGGCGTTGCCGTTGAAGAAGGTGAATCGATATGAAACCAGATAGAGGCATCGATTGGAAACACGCGCTTCAATTTTGAAATCAATACTTTCTGGAAATTGTTGAGGCTATTTATCGATGACATCTCGGTACTGAGTTCATTCAAGATTTCAAACTCTGTCAGTCGGCGGCGGTTTTTTTCGAACTGATTGGCATCATCGACTGCGACAGCAGCCTGTGAAGCAAAAGTCGTTAACAGGCGCAGGTCATTCTGAGTAAAGGAGGAGCCATCCGGTTTGTTCGCCATATTGATAACGCCGATAATTTTGTTTTTGATAATCAGCGGGGCGCACAAAAGAGAGGCGGCGCCGTAGCGCTCCTGATTGATGCGGACAAACCGTTCATGCTTTTCGACATCCTCAACCAGTACCGGCTCACCGGTACGGGCAACATAGCCGGCGATAGATTCACCCACCGCCAGTTTCGTTTTCTGAATAATATCTTTTGAAAGTCCGATAGCAGCGGCAATAGTGAGATATTCACCGCGCTCGTCTAAAAGCATAATCGATGCAACCTGCGCATCGGTTACAGCTGAAGCCAGCGTAACAATTTGACGCAGCAGTTCCCTGAGGTTCGATGTTGAGCCGATTGATTTACCGGCTTCGTACAAGGCATTGAGTTCGGCGATTCGCCGTTGCTGCAGAAAATTGGAAAGCTTTAATTCTTCGAGTAACCGCAGACGTTCTAAACCGTCACGCCGTTTTTCAAGGGCTCGGCGGACAGCGAGTTCAAGACTGGTGAATTCAACCGGCTTGAGCAGATAATCGTAGGCTCCCTGGGCAATTGCTTCAAGCGCGGTTTGCAGGGAGGCAAAGCCGGTCATAAGAATGACCGGAATATCTTCATCGACCTGCTTGACTGCTTTGAGCAATTCCAAGCCATCCATCTCCGGCATACGGATATCGGTAATAACCAGATCTGTCTTCCCCTGCCCGATGGCTAAAGCGGCCTCTTTAGCGTTGCCGAATGTTTCGACCGTGTAGCCGTCACCGGACAGAAGAGCAGCCAGCGATTCCCGCATGCGCTGTTCATCGTCGATGATTATGATTCGTTCGTTTGGAATACTCATGATTGTTTAGTCTGTTCTATCGGCAAACGAATCTCAAAACATCCGCCTGTTTTTGTATTACTGAAGGTCAGCGTACCGTTGTGCTTTTTCACGATTCCGTAGCAAACCGACAAGCCCAGCCCGGTCCCTTTCCCCGGCTCTTTAGTTGTAAAAAAGGGCTCGAAAATATGGGGGATAATTTCCGCCGGAATTCCGGGGCCGCTGTCGCAGAACTTAATGCTGATTTCGTTATCGAACGGTTCAAGGCTTATTGCTAACGTTCCGCTGCTTTCCATCGCGTCGCAGGCATTAATAATGATATTCAAAAATACCTGCTTGAGGTTTTCAGCCGATGCCTCGATTGCCGGAAGCTGATGATCGAAAGAACGGATAATCCTGATATCATGCTTTTCCAGTTGTCGTTCCATGAGCTGCAGCACTTCCTCGGTCAATTCTATGATATTTACTTTTTTGAAAGCGATAACTTCGGGACGATGGAAATTCAGCAGTTCCCGAACTATGCCAGCGATCCGGTTGATTTCCTGGCTGACGATATCGGCGTAATTACCCGCTTCGGCGTTTTGTGCAACAGAACGGCGAATGAGCAAAATATAGTTTTTGATAATGCCGAGCGGGTTATTGATTTCATGCGCGACTTTGGCCGACATTTCACCGAGTGCAGCTAAACGTTCAGAATTAACCAACTGCTGCTGTGCTGAACGAAGCTGCTGAGTCGACATTTTTTCCGCTTCATACAAACGGGCATTTTCGATGGCGACTGAAATCTGGCTGCCGAGAATGGAAAGAAACTCATTGTCATCCATCCCGAATTCCCGATTCGACATTTTTTCCGAGATAATAAACAGACCGCGCAGTTTGTTTTCGAAAATGAGCGGCACGACTAAACCGGGGTGAAAGCGCTTGAGAATTTTCTTTTCTCCCGCTGTTGCCTGCTCTTCCAAAAGTTCGCCAGTTGCAAATGGGCGATTCAATTTGGAAATATGGATAGCGAGCGCGCCGGATTCCAGAAAGAATTCATCCTCGCCGGGGAAATCACCAGAGCCGCGCTTTTTTACCATGATGATTTTATCGCTGAATTGATTAGGACGAAGGAAAATCGCCGCTTTGGATGCTCCCACCTGCGCGAGTGAAGTGAGAATAAAAGTATCCAAAAGCATCTGATAATCGAGCACAGAATTGAAATTGCGGCTGATTTCGAAAATGGTATAGAGATCGAAAATCTTCCGTTTTAACTGCCGGTTCGACTCGGTAAGCGAGGCAATTTTCGCTTCGGGATCATCACGCTCAATACGCGGAGCAGATGCAGCAGCGGGTGGTGTTTTTTTTACCCGTTTCGGCGGGGCTGCGCTTTTTTTTGGTTTTTCCGTTTTCTTCATTGTGTATCAAACCGTTCGAGAAATTCACCTACTAAATAATGAGAACCGAGTATGACTATTATGTCGTCAGACTTTGCCTGTTTCAATAATGGACGTAACGCCTGAGATAATGAACGATATGGCGCGACTTGAGTTCCCTTCCAGTCGATTTCGGCAATCAATGCTTTCGGGTCAGTTGTCCTGTGTGTACCCAAACGAACCAGTGAAATCTGCGATGCTATCCGCAAAAGACTTGAAAATATAACCTGATGATCCTTTCCTTTCACAAATCCGGCTACAATCGCCACTTTTCGCTTCGGGTAACGCCGTTCGAATGCGTGAACAAATGCTTCTACCCCGCCCGGGTTGTGGCCGACATCGCATATAAACAGCGGCATCTCTTTTTTCTTCAGCAGTTGAAATCGTCCCGGCCATTTCGCTTTGGCTATGCCGTTTTTGATAGTCGATGCCGAAATGCGAATGCCTCGCTTGGGTAAAAGCGAAAGCGCTTTTGCCGCTAACACCGAGTTTCTCAGTTGATGCTCGCCGATCAGTCCCGGTTGAACGTTTTTGAATGTCATCGCATTGAATTTTGCATCGAAAGAATCTGTTTTCGGATGCGTTTTGTAATCTCGACTCGACAAAGTATATAACGGCGCATTCAGCAGGGTGCATCGTTTCCGCATGACATTTTCTGCGACTGCTGACAGCGATCCGACAAGATGAGGCACTCCCGGTTTGATAATCCCTGCTTTTTCTAAAGCAATTTTTGCAAGTGTGTTGCCAAGAATATCGACATGATCATAGCTGATATCGGTGCAAATCGTCAGCTCCGGTGTCAGAACATTGGTCGCATCCAATCGTCCACCCAATCCGACTTCGATAACGCCGATATCAATATTTGCTTCTTTGAAATGCAAAAAAGCAAGCGCGGTCATGACTTCGAAAAAGGTAAGTTCCCGCGACACCATTTCATGGCGATAGTTTTTCACAAAGGAAATCACGGTCTGTTTTGGAATTAGTTTTCGGTTTACTTGTATCCGCTCCCGAAAGGAAATCAAGTGCGGCGAGGTGAACAGCCCGGTCTTGTAGCCGGCTTCGCGTAGTGCAGAATCAAGCATCGCGCAAGTAGAGCCTTTGCCGTTGGTACCGGAAACATGAATCGTTTTATAGCTGTTTTGCGGTGAGCCGATATCAGTAAGAAAAGTGCGGATATTGTCGAGCCCTAATTTCATCCCGAAAAATTCGCGAGATAATAAAAAGCGCTCTGCCGTTTTGTATTCTTTTTCTAATGCGGGAGATGTTTTACCAGTGGGCACCGGCTGTACCTGCTTCCGTGCAGTGGCCGAGGGGCGTTATTGTTTCCACATATACTTGTAGAATTTGATAATCGTATCGCGGAGATCTTTCCGGTCGACAATTTTATCCAAAAAACCATGATCTAAGAAAAACTCGGATGACTGGAACCCTTCCGGTAAATCCTGCCCGATGGTCTGCTGAATCACGCGCGGTCCGGCGAACCCAAGCAGCGCTTTCGGCTCGGCGATGATAACATCACCGAGCGAGGCATACGATGCCATCACTCCCGCGGTAGTCGGATTGGTTAACAGAGAAACGTACGGTAGTTTTCTATCGGCAAGCCGCGCCAAAAGTCCCGAGGTTTTCGCCATCTGCATGAGGGATAAAATTCCCTCCTGCATTCGCGCACCGCCGGAACAGGAGACAACGAGAAGCGGAATATGTTTGTCGATGGCGCGCTCGATAGCGCGGGCAATTTTTTCACCAACCACTGAACCCATCGAGCCGCCGATAAATTCGAAATTCATGATAGCGAAGGAAACCGGTATCCCGCCCATCTCACCAAGACCGGAGGTGACGCCATCCACCAAACCGGTATTATTCTGCGCCGCTTTGATACGATCCGGATACCGTTTACTGTCCTTGAATTTGAGCGGGTCTTTGGAACTGAGGTTCTGATCATATTCTTCCAAACGACCGCCATCTAACAGCAGGTGGATATATTTTTCGGCTGGGATACGGAAATGGAAATTGCAGGTCGGGCAAACCCAGAGCATCTGCTCGAGTTTTTTGGAATAAATTACTTCACCGCAGGAGGAGCACTTGGTCCATACTCCTTCAGGGATATTCTTCTTTTCCTGCGATAAAAGACCGGGTTTGGTCTTTCTAAACCATTCCATATTTTATTCTCCGCTGCTGCGCGGGGTGACATCCCGCACCAGCACCAGTGCATCCTCAATCGGGCGACGGTAATACTTGTTCCGTCGGTACAAAAACCGGAAGCCATGCCGCTCATAAAAGGCCTGAGCCTCGCGGTTACCGGCACGGACTTCCAAGAGAATATATTCGACCCGGGTACCGCTCACAAGCCTCAAAAACGGCTCCAAAAGCAGGGTCGCTATGCCATGGCGGCGATATTCCGGCAGGACTGCGATATTGGTAATATGCGATTCGGTATCGGCAATGAGCGTGCAGAGATAGCCGACAATGGTCCCCTGTGAGACGGCCACATACCCGCCCCAGCCCTCACCGGAAACCTGCTCGACAAAAGCCGAGCGGGGCCACGGGTCAGGGAAAATCAACTGCTCCAATTCCAAAATGCGATCGACATCATCCGGCCGCATATCTCTGATAACAATATCAGTTCGATTGGTTTGACTGACGTTGTTCAAAGCGAATCTCCGCCTGTGACTTTTGGATATACAACGGCTCAAGTGTGACAACATCGCCTGATTGACCGTTTTGCAGTTTTGTTTTGCCTATTTGCAAAATATGAGAAGCGTCGAAAAGAATCCGGTGTGATAAATTCGCGCCTGCGCCGTATGAACGCATCTCTTCGCCCAATCCGACAAAAGCAAATGCGTTGGCTTGTACCTGATCGGCGAGTCCGGTAATAGGGATAACGCGAATACTACTGCTATCGAAATGACCTTGCTTGACTGTTGCCGATATAAATTCATCCCGGCGAACAGCGGTAATAATTTCGACAGGGTTTTGCTCATCACGAAGCATTTCGGCAGCAGCTTCAAAAACCGAGACTCCGACAATGGGGATTCCCAATGCTTGGACGATTCCTTTGGCCGTTGCTATACCGATTCGTAATCCGGTGAATGAACCGGGACCGGTTGAAACGACAATACCATGTAAATCTTTCGGCGTACGCTGTGCGGAAGCAAACAGGTCGGCGATTTTTTTCATTATCATCTGCCCCTGCGCTTGATCCGCCTCTTCCCCGACTTTGATAATCCGGTCTTCCCCGAAGGCAAGGGCAAGACGGAGATACTTCGTTGAAGTATCAATCGCTAACAGATTGGTAAAGGAATCGCTCATGATTGGATCCGTGCGACCGTAATTTTCCGGTCGGTATCGTTGATTCGTTCAAAATTGATTTTGTAGTATGTCGGCGGGAGTTTGTCATTCGCTTTTTCCCCCCACTCGACTACAACCAACCCGGGGCGAATCAGGTATTCATCCCAGCC
The DNA here is from genome assembly GCA_964464605.1 of uncultured Ignavibacteriales bacterium. GTDB lineage: Bacteria > Zixibacteria > MSB-5A5 > GN15 > FEB-12 > CAYXJN01. Next base: position 120,262 of record CAYXJN010000007.1, read on the forward strand.
GACTTCATATAGCTCGCTCACATCTTTCAAGCGGTACAAATCAAAATGATATAACGGCACCTGCGCGGGATATTCATTCACGATCGTAAAGGACGGCGAACTTACGCTCGCTGGGTCAATCCCCATCGCTTTAGCAAGGCCGCGTACAAAAACTGTTTTGCCTGCGCCGAGTGATCCGGAAAGCACAATCAAGTCACCGGAAGAAAACCCGGCAGTGAGCGCCTGTGCCAGCGCTTCGGTTTCCGGTTCGGAATGAGATACTATTTCCAATTCACGCGACATGAGGTCTCTTATCGAGGAGTAAGCGTCACGAGTGGCACGATCATTTCTTCTATCGAAATACCGCCATGCTGGAAAGAATTCTGAAACTGACGCACCATCTCATTGTAATTGTTCGGATAGACGAAATAGAAATCTTCTTTGGCGATAATATAGGTAGTCGCAAGGGTAAGCACGGGCAAACGCCATTCATCCGGCTTTTTCACCAGCACCGATTCTTTCGGATCGGAGTTTAGATTGTCACCGTATTTGTAGCGAAGATTGGTGGAGGTTGTCCGTTTTCCGTGCGCCATCGTTCCCCGTTTGCATAAGACTGCACCATGGTCGGAGGTCAGTACAACCGTGTAGTTCTTGTCGGCGAACCATTTCAGCATGGTGAACAAAGGCGAGTGAATAAACCAGCTCTTCATTAAGGAGCGAAAGGCTGATTCGGTTCCGGCGATCTCTTTTAAAATGACGTTGTTGGAACGACCATGCGAAAGAATATCGAGAAAATTAAAGACTATCCCCAACACCTGCGCATCGGCAAAATCCGACATCCGTTTGGCAATCGCTTCCCCTTCGGTGTTGGTGTTGATCTTTAGGTATTTCATACCACGACCCAACCGAAGTCCATTGCGGGCTAAGAGATCTTCAAAGAATTTATCTTCGTTGCGATTCAGTGAGCCTTCATCGAGTTCACGATAGTTATCAGGATAGATGCGGTTGATTTCATCCGGAAACATTCCGGAAAACAGTGCGTTTCGACAGAATGGTGTCGCGGTTGGTAAGAGTGAAAAATAGTAATCCCGTTTGACATTGAAAAACTCGGCGATCAACGGCTCAATGAGCATCCATTGATCCAGCCGCATGCAGTCGATAACGATAAACGCCGTTTTTTGCTTCGCTTTTACCGAAGGAATGACACACTGCTTGGCGACATCTGGTGAGAGCGTCGGACGCGCATCCGAGCGCAGCCACTTGGTGTACGTTGACATGATATATTTGGTGAACTCGACATTCCACTCTTTGCGGGTTCCTTCGAGTGTTTCCTCAAGGCCGATGTCCCTATGTTCATCCAATTCCAGATTCCACTCAGCGAGAATCCGGGCGGCATCGTACCAGTCTTCCGGCGACATCGCGCCGTACATACGCTGATTGAATTTATTGATTTCAGTGATATACCGCTGCATCGATGAGCCGCTGATAATCCGGCGGGCATCAAGAATGCGCTTGATGACCAATACAATCTGAGACGGGTTTACCGGTTTCACTAAGTAATCGGCGATTTTTTTGCCGATCGCCTGATCCATCAGCGCTTCTTCTTCCGATTTCGTGACCATCACGACCGGTAGATGCGGCTTGTTGTCTTTTATCTCTTCAAGCGTAGTAAGCCCGTCTTTACCGGGCATCATTTCATCCAGCAAAACCAAATCGAATTCCTCTTTCCCGACTAACGCAATGGCATCATCACCGGACATCACCGTGCGTACATCGAATCCGCGCTGCTGTAAAAACAGTACATGCGGTTTTAAAGAATCGATTTCATCATCAACCCAAAGAATCCGTTTTTTGTCGACCGTTGTTTCCATCTGGTCAGCTTTATCCTTTCATCAACGGAAGATAAATGTCAAAAATAGTTTCGCCGGGACGGGATTTGCGCAGAAGCACTTTACCGCCATGATATTCTTCAATAATCCGTTTTACCAGCGTTAATCCGAGTCCCCAGCCGCGTTTTTTGGTCGTAAACCCGGCTTTAAAAATGTTGCGGGCCGCCGCAACCGGAATTCCGGCGCCGTTATCCATTATTTCTATCTGTACCCGGCCGTTGTCATCGTCATAGGAGGTTCGCACGTCTATTCTACCCGATTTCGGGTCAACCGCCTGAATCGCATTTTTAATCAAATTTTCAAGCGCCCAGGTAAATAGCTCCTTGTTTACTTTTACCGGCGGCAGTTCACCGCTGGTAAGCGTGATAACCGTTCCTTTCCCTTCAAACGGTAAACGGCGTGAATAGTAGCTCACTGTTTCATCAACCAACATATTGATATCGGTCGGCTGCAAATCCGGTAGTGAACCTATCTGCCCAAAACGATTAGCAACCCGCTGAAGTCGATTGATATCGACGCGCATATTGCTCACGACTTCCGAGGTATCCTTATCTGTACGCGTTATGCCATCAGTTTGATCACTGCCTAATACTTCCACCCAGCCCATCAGGGATGAAATCGGCGTTCCCAGCTGATGCGCCGTTTCTTTCGCCATACCGACCCAGATATGCCGCTCTTCGCTTCGGCGAATATTTTGAAATCCGATAACGGCAACGATCATAAAAGCGATAACGATTCCGATTTCGATAAAGGGCATGAGCGTCAGTCGCTCGATAACTTTGGAATCGCCGTAGTAAAAATAGTTCACGACATCCTCGCCGTAGTACAACGGAAACTCACCGTTCGTTTCCCGCATACTGGCGACTAAGTCCTTAAGATGCTCTCTTCCCAGTTCGCTGGTATCTTCGGGAACCACGTTATCGATATTTCTCCACTGCACCGGATTATGACTGGCATCGGTTACGATGATCGGAAAGGATGCTTTCACGATAACTTCTTCGAAAATAAATTCGAGTTCCTGTCCTGACGTGTTGGAGTTGGCAACAATCTGCCAGAGTTTCACATACTTTTCCACCTGGCTGCGGGTATCCGCTTTCAATTGTTCGATAACTTCGAAAGTGTACCAGATGAAAGATGCCGACACGAGAGCGACGGCAATAAGCAGAAAAATTTTAAACCATGATGATTTGCCGAGATACAACCCGGCCATTTTCCGGGAAGATGTAGCGCGTGTTTCCAATTATCCTATCCGGGTAATTCCAGCCATGTACGGGTGCAGCACATCGGGGATAATCACGGCGCCATCGGCGGTCTGATAATTTTCCAAAATCGCCGGAATCAATCGCGCCAAAGCAACACCGGAACCATTTAAGGTATGCGGATATTTCACCGATTTGTCTCCGTCACGAAACCGGGTGTTCATTCTACGCGCCTGAAAATCGGTAAAGTTCGATACCGATGAAATTTCCAAATGCTTCCCGACGCCGGCAGCCCACAACTCAAGGTCATATGTTTTTGCAGAACCGAAACCGAGATCACCGCTGGCTAAGGCAACCACGCGATACGGCAGTTTAAGCCCCTGCAAAATTTTCTCTGCCTGACGAACGAGAATTTCCAATTCATCGAACGATGTTTCCGGACGCACCAGTTTTACTAACTCCACCTTGTCGAATTGGTGTACGCGAATCATGCCGCGGGTATCTTTTCCGGCAGCGCCCGCTTCACGGCGGAAACAGGGAGTGTGGCCGACCATATTGAGGGGCAGAACATCATCGGAGATAATTTCTCCCTTGTGCAAATTGGTAATCGGCACCTCGGCGGTCGGAATAAGCAAGAGTTCATCCATCGCCATCTTATACAACTCATCACTGAATTTGGGCAACTGGCCGGTGCCGTACATCGTGTCAGGCGTTACTAAGTACGGTGCGGCGATTTCGGTGTAGCCGTCCTTGATATGCGTGTCGAGCATATAGCTGACCAAAGCCCGTTGTAAACGCGCGCCTGCGCCTTTAAGCAGATAAAAACCTGAACCGGAAATTTTCGCCGCCGCTTCCAGATCCATAATGCCGAGTTTGGCGCCGATTTCCCAGTGCGGTAAAACAGTAAAGTTCGGTTTCGGAATCTCTCCCCATTCACGAACAACGACATTCGAGTCGGCATCAGGTCCAACCGGCACAGTATCATGCGGCAGGTTCGGAATCCAGCTTAACCGCAAATTCAAATCGGTTTCAAGGGTGCGTATCTGTTCGTCGAATTGGGTGATATCATCACCGACTTTGCGCATCGCGACAATGGCCTCTTCAGCCGGTTCTCCTGCTTTTTTCTTCTGCGCAATTTCAGCCGACACGCGGTTGCGCTCCGCTTTTAAAACTTCGACTTTTTTGAGAATATCACGGCGCTCTTCATCGAGCTTTATTATTCCGTCGATGTCCGACGCATCATTCTTACTGGCTAATTTGGCTTTTACAAAATCCGTATTTTCACGGATAAACTTAAGATCAAGCATGAGACTTCTTTCCGGTTTTACAAGTGATGGGTAAGTATAACGAGTCTCCATATAATAGTCAAATTGGCGGGGGCACGTACTTGCCAACTTTAACCATTGCATTGCAACAACTTACGACTTACCGCCGAGTCTGTCTTGCGACAATTTCAGCGGCAAAAACCGAGCGGCTATTGCCTTTCTGAAAGAAATATGCGATGTTATGGTTTGCCCTTTGAAAGGAGATAATCGAAACGTGTCAAAAATATGTGATCTCTGCGGGAAGAAGCCGGTGTATGGACATCAGGTTTCTCACGCACACAATATCAGCAGCCGTCGCTGGATGCCGAATCTTCAGCATGTCCATGCTAAAGTAAACGGTGTTTCCAAGAAGATCTGTGTCTGCACCTCCTGCCTGAAAGCAGGTAAAGTAGTCAAGAACGTCCGTGGCGTTAATAAGAAGACTACTGCCGCTACTGTATAATCAGTACAGTTTGAAGAATATCAAGCCGCTTATCCGACCGGGTGAGCGGCTTTTTATTTATCTATACGATTTTCCACGAAACAAAAAACCGCCGGGAGGAGCAAGCCCGACGGTCTGGCAAAACTGCATTCCAATAGCAGTAAGGGGGAGAGTTGTTAATTTTGTCCCCTTTTATTCAGCCGATAGCTGAATTCGATCCCTCACCAACTCCAAAGCAGAGCCAATGCCTTAGCGCAGAAAAAATCAATGATGTATTGCTTGAGGTTACGAGCGACAGAGCAAAACAAACCAGAGAAACTATCGGGAGGAATCAATACTCTGCGGGAAACGGCTTATATAATGATAGAAATTAAAACGCCGCCGGCAGGGTAGTTTAGCCGACGGCGCTGAGGAGGAACCAACAATGTCACAGAGTATCTGCGACGCGACCGGATATTCGCGTTGCGTTTCGCTCTGCCATTGTTATGGCATTTTTATATAGGTCTATTTTCTATCATCGAGACGACGTAAATACGCCGGAACGCTGCGGTCTTCTTCGGAAAACATCGGAACTTTGAAATCGCCATGCCCTTTGCCGTTTCCGTTTCCATTACCGTTTCCGTTACCACCATAGTGGTCATCGTATGCACCGACTTCAACCGGCTCAGGTTCCGGTTCCGGCATTGGCGGAACGACCGGAGCAGGTTTCGCCGTAGCAGTCGGTTCGTTAAACAGAGAGATCGATTGTCCCGGCATGGTGACGGAGACACGTTTTTCTTCCGCCTTGCGCATCGTTTCATGGCCGCCGATACCGGTAGCGATAACGGTGACGCGCATTTGATTGGAAAGGGTCGGATCGACAACAGCACCGAAAATGATATTGGCATCATTACCGGCAGCTTCATAGACAAGCGAGGTAGCTTCGTTGACATCAAACAATGTCATATCTTCCCCGCCGGTGACGTTGATAAGCACGCCTTTGGCGCCGCTGATGGAGACATTTTCCAGAAGCGGTGAGGCAATGGCCATACGGGCAGCATCAACAGCTTTTTCTTCGCCGGTACCGAAACCGGTGCCCATCAAGGCATCCCCCATCTCCTGCATGACCGTGCGGACATCGGCAAAGTCGCAGTTGATAAGACCGGGAATAGTCAGTAATTCAGAAATACCGCGAGTCGCCTGATGCAGTACATCATCGGCGGAGGCAAAAGCGGCCCCGAGAGTCGTTTTCTTATCGACAATCGAGAGTAAGCGTTCGTTCGGAATCGTAATTAATGTATCAACTTTGCTGCGCAGTTCGGCGAGTCCCTGATCGGCACGCTGTGAACGTTTAGCACCTTCAAAGCGGAACGGTTTGGTAACGATAGCAACAGTTAATGCACCACTGGCTTTAGCGATTTCGGCGACAATCGGCGCTGCACCGGTACCGGTACCACCACCCATTCCGGCCGTGATAAACACCATATGCGGGCTGCCAAGCACATCTTTGAACATGTGGCGGCTTTCTTCCATCGCCTTGCGGCCGACTTCAGGATTGGCACCGGCCCCTAAACCGCCGGTAACATCTTTCCCGATCTGCACCCGTTTTTCGGCGCGGTTCATATCAAGCGCCTGCGCATCGGTATTAAGCGCGATAAACTCTACACCCTTCAGTCCCGCCTCGATCATCCGGTTGATCGCGTTCCCCCCGGAACCGCCCACACCAACCACTTTCAGGCTGGCGTAGCCGACGAAATCCTCTGCAAAGTTGAATTCATGTTTTGTCATAGTTCCTCCGTGAATGGTTCTCTCCTAAAATTGTCGTGCTATCCAATGTTCTAATTTTCTCATCATTCGTTTGATTGATCCGGATTTTCCGGCCTGCATCGGTTCGTTGGTGAATCCATACACCAACAGTCCAATGACTGCTGCGTAGCGCGGCGAATTGAATTCTTCCGGAATATGCTCCACACCGTGGATATGTCCGACCCGCACCGGTAAATCAAAAAGCTGTTCCGCTAATTCGACCGTTCCCGGCATAGCTGCGCCGCCGCCGGTAAGGATCAGGTTTCCAATCGAGGCACCTCTGATTCCGGAACGCTTGAGTTCACGCGCGACCATGGAGAAAATTTCCTCCATACGCGGTTCGATAATCGTGGCGAGGACGTTGCGGGAAATATCTTTTCCGCCGCGAGCTCCGGCTGTCGGGACATGGATCAATTCTTCTGCATCAACGAGCGAGGCCATCGCTGCGCCGTGGCTCAGTTTCAATGCTTCCGCTTTATCCGGCTGGGTGCGAAGGCCGATTGCTATGTCGTTAGTGACATTCCGTCCGCCGAGCACAACTGCGCCGGTGTAGCAGATTGCACCGTCACGAATCGCGGTGATATTGGTTATCTCGCCGCCTATATCGATTAAGATCGCTCCGGATTTGGTATCAGCCGGAGTTAACAGCACAGTTGAAAGCGCGACCGATTCCAAAACGATATGATCAACTTCCAAACGGCAGCGTTCGATGGCGCGATAGATATTTTGCGCCGTCGTTACGGAAGCAGTTACGATATTGACTTCCACTTCCAGACGGTTTCCGGTCATCCCTATCGGATCACGAATCCCTTCCTGGTTATCCACCGAATACCATTGCGGAATGACATGAATGATCTCTCTATCAACAGGGAGGCTGACCGTGCGGGCCGCTTCGACCGCTTTGTTGACATCAGCTGCCGTAATTTCAGCATCACTACGGTTTAAACCGACAACGCCGGTGGAGGTAATCGCGCGAATATGTTCCCCGGCAATCCCAACAGTAAGCCGGTCGATTTCCGTTCCGGAAACCATCTGTGCGTCATCGACCGCTTTACGAATGGCGGCGGCAGCTTTTTCCATATCGACTACGACACCACGGCGCAGACCATCGGCCGGCGCTTCCCCATGCCCGATGACATAGAAATTACCGTGTGCGTCCGCTTCGCCGACTACTGCGACGATTTTGGTCGTACCGATATCGAGTGCCGCAACGAGATTTTCAGCCATTAGTCGAATGCTCCCTCATACGCAGGATTGGTCGGTTTCGGTTTTTCCAGTTTCGATGAATCGATCGGAATCGTCTGCGTTACTATCAAATCACCATGACGAACATCGATAGCGAGCATCGAATCTCGCGCTACTTTGTACTGCGTTAAAAACGTAGCCAGGTTGTTCCAGTGCGACGCAAACTGGTCGGCGGAGATAAGTACTTTAAAATTCGACCCGCTGAAATAAAGCGTCACCGCATTCGGATCGGAAAAGTCGATATCGCTTAACTGTCCGGTCAGGGCCGGATGTTTTCCGCCGTTGCGTATCAGTTCACGCGTAATTTCGGCAACGCGGGTATCGCCGGATGTTTTGTATAGACCGCGGAATTTTGCGCCGCTGATCATCGGCATTGTCCAGTTGATCTGCTCTTTTTCAAGCGGAATCACAAGACCGTCGCTGGTTACGCCATGAATCTTACCGGTCGGTGCATCCAAAAAGAGACTGACCGGCGTGTAATCATTAACCCGGATTGCAATAGCATGTGGAAACTGATAGTCGACATCTATTTTATGCACTGAGGACGTCGCGATCATAGCCTGCGCGAGACTATCGACTGGCTGCATGAAGACCGGTTTGCCGGGAGCAAGCGCAAACTCACGATTCCAGTCAATCACCGGATCATTATTCAACGTGACCGCCTGCAGCGTGCATACTTGCGTGAAGTTCGCAATCAACAGCAGTCCACCGGCGAAGGCGATGATGCTGAACAGCACGATGCGAAGCGGAGTAAAGAACGCTTTCATTCGCTCCTCAGAGCATCCAGTATTTTGGTTTTCATCTGCGTGATCGATCCGGCACCCATGGTGATTACCAGATCACCTTCTTTGGCAATCGCCAGCACCTGTTCGACCGCTTGTTCCTTCGGGCCGATATATTTGAGATTGTTATATCCTTTTGCCCGGGCGGCCTGTTCGATTACTTCCGAGGTAACCCCTTCAATCGGTTTTTCGCGCGCCGGATAGATATCGACGACCAACGCGGCATCAGCACGGGTAAGCTCTTTCACGAAATCAGGCAGAAAATCACGAGTACGTGAGAACAGGTGCGGCTGAAACGCCACAATCACACGCCCTTTGGTAAAATGGCGCGCCGCTTCTATCGTCGCGCGGATTTCTGTCGGATGGTGGGCGTAGTCATCGACGACTGTTATTCCTTTTGCTTCACCGATAACTTCAAAACGACGGCCGACTCCGCGGAATTGCAAAAGACCATCGGAGATAACATCGAACGGTACATCCAACTGACGGCAGGTTGCAATGGTCGCCAGCGCATTCATAATATTGTGCATGCCGGGAACGCGGAGATTGATTTCTCCCAAGAGATTCGTGCGCTCATACACCGAGAATCGGCTGCCGATTTTTTCCATTTTGATATTCATGGCGCGATAGTCCGCATCAGCCGTAAGACCGAAGGTCGTGTACGGACGGGCCAACTGTGGACGAACACGCATCAGGTTGGCGTCATCGGCTGAAATGACGACTGAACCATAGAATGGCACACGGTTCATGTATTGCACGAAGGTGTTGATCAGATCGGTTTCATCAGCGTAGCAATCGAGATGATCTGCTTCAAGATTGGTAACGACCGCAATTGACGGATACATCGCCAAGAATGAGCGGTCATATTCATCCGCTTCCGCAACGAGATATTCACCGCTGCCCAGTGCGGCGCCGGTTCCTAATTCGGCAACGACACCGCCGACAATAATGGTCGGTTGATATTTTCCGGCGCGAAGCACCTGGCCGATCATGGAAGTGGTAGTCGTCTTGCCGTGTGTTCCGGCGATACCGATAGAGAACTTGAGGCGCATCAACTCGCCGAGCATTTCGGCGCGTTTGATAACGGGGATATTGCGGCGGCGTGCTTCCTGTACTTCCGGATTCGATTCACCGACGGCTGAGGAAATAACGACGACATCCGCTTCATGCAGATTTTCCGCGACATGGTTGTTATGCACTCCAATGCCGAGCTGTTCGAGATACGAGGTTATTTCGCTCGGGGTGTTGTCTGACCCGGAGATTTGGTACCCAAGATTGTGCAGGATTTCAGCGATACCGGACATACCGGCGCCGCCGATACCGACAAAGTACAGTTTCTTTATTTTACCGAACATAAAACTCCTGCGGACAAACGGAGTTGGTTTTGTCTCATTTTGGGTGTGAATGGCAACGCTCACGCTCTTCCCTTCTGTTCTTTTAACAAGGTGATTATATCTTCAGCTATCATGTCCAACGCCGGACGTTTCCCTGCGTTGGCTGAACGGATATTGACGCGCATCCCCATGAATTTTTCCGACTGGATAACATTGGAGGCTTCTTTCAACACATCATGCGAATCAAGCGTGTCCTCGGTTATCATCAGCGCCGTTCCGTTGGCGACGCATTCTTCCGCGTTTTTCCGCTGATGGTCTCCCGCCGCAATCGGATACGGAATAAGCAGTGCGGGAAGTCCGCACACCGACAATTCCGCAAGGGTAAGTGCTCCGGCACGGGCAATGGCGAAATCGGCGGCGGCATACACGAGCGGCATTTTTTCTGAAAAGGGAAAAAGGGCGCGCGTAGAAACCTTGTCGCCCGCGACCGCGGCTATTTCCGTATAGTCCCTTTTTCCCGTTTGCCAAAGCAGCTGCATGCCCGCCGACAGCGATGCATTCGCTAAACTTTTCAACACGGCGTTATTAATCGCGCTCGCACCCTGACTACCGCCTAAAATCAAAATCGTTTTCTTGTGCGGGTCTAAACCGAATTCGGCGACAGCGCGTTGGCGGTCACCGTGCGTCAATGAATCACGCACCGGATTACCGGTGACAATCATTGGCGCTTTGGTCTGCAAATAATTTTGTGCCCCTGCAAAGCCGAGGTAGATACGCGAGGCAAATCCGGCAGCACGACGGGTTACTATGCCCGGGAAAGAATTCTGCTCCTGAATAACTACCGGGATATTGCGGAATGCCGCCATTCGAACGACCGGCCAGGCCACATAGCCACCGGTTCCGACAACCAATTGCGGATTAAACGAGGTAATCAGCTTGAATGACTGTATCAGCGATGCCGCCACAGCGAACGGGACGAGCAAGTTTTTCAGCGATAGCCTGCGTACAATACCTCGCATCGCGATAGTCGTAAGCGGATAGCCAAGCGAGTTACCGAGCCGATATTCCAAACCGCGTTTGGTACCAACAAAACGAATTTCAACTTCACTCTGCCGGCCAAGCTGTGCCTTTAACCGATCAGCGATAGCAATAGCCGGATACAAATGTCCACCCGTGCCGCCTCCGGCGAAGAGTATGCGATAACCGGTAGTCTGGCTCATCGCACTGTTCTCCGGGAAAGGTTAAGTAGAATTCCGATAGCGGCGCTGCAAATAATCAATGATGAACCACCGTAAGAAATAAACGGAAGCGGCAAACCGGTTACCGGCATTAGCGAGGTAACGACTGCAACGTTAATAGCGATATTAATGAAGAGCATGATCGTCATACCGGCGGCAAGCAGATAGCCGAACTTGTCCGGCTGATAGAACGCGATGCGCAAACCGCGATAGACGATTATAAACAAAAGCGCGAGAATAATGATCAAGCCGATTAGCCCAACCTCTTCCCCAATCGCAGCAAAAATGAAATCGGTGTACGGGTACGGCAGGAAAAAGAGTTTTTGCATGCCGTCGCCGATTCCTTTGCCGAACAATCCACCGGCGCCAACTGTTAGCGCCGCCTGTTTCGCCTGATAGCTTCCCTGAAGCGGATCGGCAACCGAAGCGATGTAATCGAACACGCGCTGTTGCTTGTATCCGAATACAAACACGACAATAGAAGCAACAGCCGCGACCGGAACAAACGTGAATACCAAGTGCCTGATTCGCGCACCGGCTAAGAAAAACATCACGATGGCGCATAGCGCGACGACCATTACTGTACTCAGATTCGGTTCAAGCAAAATGAGCAGCAATCCGGTTCCGACTAAAGGGACATACGGTAAAAGAATTTTGCGAATCTGTGTCAGGTCACGGGATGGATTCGACAATGAAAACGCGAGATAATACAATAGTAAGAATTTGAACAATTCCGACGGCTGCATAGTGACCGGACCTAAAAAGAGCCAGCGATGTGATTCATTGCGCGCCGGCATAAGAAATACTAAACCGAGCAGCACGATACTGAACATCAGCGCAATCGGTGAGTAAACGGCGAACCGTTTCAAATCAAGCCGCATGATTACCATCACCACGCCGACTGAAACAAGCGACCAGAACAACTGCTGACGCAGAAAATGAAAATCGGAACCGAATTTGTTTGCGGCCACCATCGACGAAGTAGAATAGACAGCTATCAGCCCTACCAACAACGTCAGCAGGAACGTAATAGCGAGGGTTTCGTCGAACCCTTTAGCGATGAGTGACGGTCGTATGCGTCGCGTTACCATTTTTTAATCCGGCGACCGCTGTTTTAAACACACGGCCGCGATGTTCAAAGTTTTCAAACATATCGAAACTGGCACACCCAGGAGACAACAACACAGTCTCTCCCGGATGCGCGAGTGAAAATCCGAGCTGTACTGCTTCTTCAAGTGTTCCGGCGAACTGCACCGGGAAAAGTGTGCCGAGCTGGTTGGAAATAATCTGCTTCGCTTCACCGATGGCGATTATCCCTTTAATCTTCCCCTTACCTGCTTCGGCAATCGGTTTGTACGGCGCGCCTTTGTCCCGCCCACCCGCGATGAGATAAAGCGGTGTATCGATTGATTTCAGTGCGTAGAAAACGGAATCGACATTGGTCGCTTTGGAATCATTGATGAATGTAATCCCCGCAACCCGCGCGACAAATTCAAGGCGATGTTCCACCCCCGGGAAAGACGCAAGTGTTTTGGCAATCACATCGACACTAATTCCAACCATACCGGCGATAGCGGCGGCGGCAGAGGCATTCTGTAAATTGTGCGGACCGGGAATGCGAATTTCTTTCCGGTTGATAATCCGCTGCGTTGCACCGTTGATTCTCGCGTAAAGATCATCATTTTGCACATAGGCCAGACAGGTCGGGTCGGCCAACACGGTGAAGAATTGTTTTTCACCTCTGGTCGGTATATCGCTGGCAATCGTACCGGAATCATCTTTGTTGAGTAACAGCATATCGGTCGGACGCATATTTTCGGCGATCCGATATTTCGCACGACGATACGGTTCAAACGTGCCGTAGCGATCCAAATGATCCGGCGTGATATTGAGAATGACGCCAATATCGGGACGAAACTCTGAAATCTGCTCTAATTGCGCACTGGAAACTTCAAGTACGACCATGCTGCTGGAGGTCGCGCGATTGGCAACTTCAGCGAAAGGCAGTCCGATATTCCCGCAGACAAACGTATCCCGTCCGGCCGCTTTGCAGAGTTCACCAACCAATGTCGTGGTTGTCGTTTTTCCATTCGATCCGGTAAGCGCGATGATTTTTCCTTTACAGACCCACGAGGCAAACTCGATTTCCGAAAAAATCGGCACACCTTTTTCCACCGCTTTTTTGAGCATCGGAATGGTCGGCGGTACGCCGGGAGAAACGATTAAGTAATCCGATGCCAGCAGTTCATCGGTATGTCCACCGACTTCATACGGAATATTCTGTGCGGTAAGCGTTGCTATCGGGTCGGTCAGTTTACCGGCCGGTGCAGAATCCGACACGAATGGTTTCCCATTGAATGCTTTCGCCAGCACTGCCGCGGCCACACCGGAGCGAGCCATACCGATAATGCCGATCTTGCGGCCCTGTATACGTTCCTGCGTGGTCATCGCACCTTCAGTGTGGCTAAGGTTAACAGCGCGCAAAGCACGCCGAGAATCCAGAAACGAACGACAACTTTTGATTCCGCCCATCCGGAAAGTTCAAAGTGATGGTGCAGCGGCGCCATCTTAAAAACTCGTTTTTGTCCGCGATAGCGATACGAAAGAATCTGAATGATGACCGAAAGCGCTTCGATAACGAAAACCCCGCCGACAATCACCAGCAATAATTCTTTTTTTAAGAGAATAGCGATAGCGCCAAGCGCACCGCCTAATGAGAGTGAGCCGGTATCACCCATAAACACTTCTGCTGGGTGCGTGTTGAACCATAAGAATCCGATTGCCGCCCCCAATGCTGCGCCGCAGAAAACGGACAACTCACCGGTACCGGGCAGATAATCTATTTGCAAGTAGCTCGAAAAGTCGACACGACCGGATACATAGGCGATACTGCCGAAAGTCAAAAACGCGAGCGCACATAAACCGATAGCGAGACCATCAAGCCCATCAGTTAAGTTGACAGCGTTCGAAGAACTCGTCAGCACCATCGTTATCCACGGGATATACATGACACTAAGTACCAGTACATAGTTTTTGAAGAAGGGAATGTTGGTGGAACCATCATAAACGCTATCCGGACCCCAGAACACCAAAAGTGAACCGAACAACAGGCCGATTATGATTTGGCCGATAAGTTTTTTTCGAGCGATTAATCCCTTCTTTTGTTTTTTCACCGCTTTCAGATAGTCATCCATAAACCCAATCAGCGCGAGACAGGAGGTAACGAGCATGACCAACAGCACATAGAAATTGGTCAAATCAGCCCACAATAATGTAGGAATCATGATTCCGGCAAAGATAATCAATCCGCCCATCGTCGGTGTTCCGGCTTTCGCCTGATGACTCTGCGGACCTTCGGTGCGAATCGTTTCTTTCAACTGATGTTTCTTCAAAAGCCGGATAAAGAACGGCCCGAGGAGCATACAAATGATAATCGCCGTCACCGTCGCACCGGCAGTGCGGAAGGTGATATACTTGAACAGGTTGAACCCGGAGATTGTCGATGAAAGTGGATACAGTAGATGATACAACATTACTGTTTCCCTCCAGCTTCGAATGCTTTCAACACTGCTTCAAGACCGATACCGCGTGATGCTTTCAAATAAGCGACATCATCAGCCTGCAAAAACTGTTTCATCGCTGCGGCGCAGGAAACGGCATCCGCGAAAAACTGAACTTTCTGTTTGCTCAATCCGGCTTCGATTGCGCTTTCCCCCATCTTACGAGAGAGCGGCCCGACAAAAATTGCCGCATCGCAGACAAATGAACCGAGTGAAGCGCCGATTTCCCGGTGCAATTCTGCTTCTTCTTCACCGAGCTCGAGCATATCGCCGATTATCAGTATTTTTCGGTCGGTAGTTTTAACGACAGAAAATGCTTCCAACCCTGCTTTCAGTGATTGCGGATTGGAGTTGTAGCAGTCGGCGATAAACGTAATACCGCCCACATAAATCGACTGGCCACGCATCGGCGCAGTACTGAATTGAATACTCTTGGTATCAACACCATTAAAACTGTAGCCGAGCGTTTTAGCGACCGCATACGCCGTCAATAAATTGTAAGCATAGTGACGACCCAGGAGCGGAACATGGAACTGACTTCCTTCAATGACGATCAGGCTGGAACCATCGCTTTGAATCTCGTACGAATCTGGGTGAATCGTCGCTTCTTTTGAAAACCCAAACGTTACTGGATTTGAACGATACGTTTTGACATGACGCATCAACACCGGGTCATCCGCATTCACAATCACCGGCACATTCGGCGCAGCCAGCCGCACCATTTCCAGTTTTTCTTTTGCGACGCCATCGACCGAACCGAGATATTCCAGATGAGACGCGGCAACATTGGTAACGACCGCGATATCCGGCGCGACGATTTGCGTTAACCGGGTCATCTCCCCCGGTTTGGAGATTCCCATTTCCATCACCGCTACTTTGGCGGTTTCCGGAATGGTGAAAATACTCAGCGGCATACCGAACAGATTGTTCAGATTTCCTTTGGAATGAAACACGTTAGAATCCACTGCGCTGAGGAGTTGCGCGGTGAACTCTTTAGTCGTGGTTTTTCCATTGGAACCGGTTATGCCGACAAATTTTGCGGTAAGCTGATCACGATACTTTCGCGCGAGCCGCATCATCGCTTCATGCGAATTTTCAACACCGACAATCGGTGCTTTCAGCGATAATGAAGAAATTGCCTGACGTTCCGCCAGTATACCGGCTGCACCGCCGTTGATCGCCTGAGCGATATAGGCGTGGCCATCGACCCGTTCACCGCGAATAGCGATAAACAGGTTTCCTTTTTGTACCGAACGGCTGTCAATAGTTACGCCGGTGAACATCGCTGCGGAATGTGCGGGGTTGAAAAGCGTTCCGCCGGTCATTTGAGCAAGCGTATCAAAGCGCATCGTTATCAACGCTCCTCCTGCACGGCTGTATATCCAAGTTCTTCAAGCACCGCGAATGCTTCGCCGCGGTCACTGAACGGATGTTTGACATGATGGATTTCCTGATAATCTTCCGCACCTTTACCGGCCAAGAGAACAGTGTCTCCCGGTTTAGCCATGCTGATGATGGTGTGGATAGCTGCTTTGCGATCAGGAATAATCGTGTAGGCGCTTCCCTTGAGACCCGGTTTGATTTCTTCGATGATGGCAAGCGGGTCTTCGGTACGCGGATTATCGGAAGTAACAATTGCAAAATCTGCATTTGTTGTAGCAACTTCACCCATGAGCGGGCGTTTCCCCCGGTCACGATCACCGCCGCATCCGAACAACAACAACAAGCGACCGGTAGACAATTCACGAACGGTCTGGCATAAGCGCATGATCGCATCCGGCGTATGGGCATAGTCGATATAAATACCGAATGGCTGTCCTGCCTGCGCAGTGTTCAACCGTCCCGGGACAGGGCGCGCTGATTCAAGACCGATAACAACATGCTCCAAATCGACACCGGCAGCTAACCCACCGGCGGCAGCGGCAACGGCATTTTGCAGATTGAACCGACCGGGCAATTGAAACACAACAGTCTTAGTTCCCATCGGTGTTACCAGATCAAAAACCGTGCGATCCTGCTTTAGCTCGAATGATGAGCAGAAAACATCGGCATGATCATCACTAAGTGAATAGCTCATGTATGCAGAGTTGAGTTCACCGAAAAAGCGGCGGAACTCAGGAACATCCAGGTTGATAACCGCGTATGACCATTCTCCATCAAGTTTTTTCAGCAACATCGCTTTGGCGTCGAGGTATGCCTCCATCGTCTTATGAAAATCGAGATGGTCGCGCGTAAAATTGGTAAAGACGGCTACTCGGAAATTGATATTATCAACACGATGGAGCACCAATGCGTGCGATGAAACTTCGATAACCGCGTTCACACAGAGATTTCGCTTCATTAAGTAAAGCAAACGCTGCACATCGAGTGATTCCGGCGTGGTACGCTCTGCTTTAAATGTTTCACCGCCGGTGTCATATACGGTGCTGGTGATCAATCCGGTTTTTTTGTTGCGCGCTTCGAGCATCCGTCGAATCAGATGACTCGTTGTTGTTTTTCCATTCGTACCGGTAACACCGATTGCTTTAAGCTGTGTACCGGGGTAATCGTAAAAATGCGCGGCGACATCCGCCATCGCTTTGCGCGCATTTGGAACGGAGACATGCGTGTCGATTTTGTCGAACGATTTCCGCTCACCCATCACCGCAATCGCGCCGTTCTTTTTGGCGTCCTCAACGAAATCGTAGCCATCTTTCGCAAACCCGGTAATCGCCATAAACAGCGTATTCGGCCGCACCGCACGGGAGTCATATTCGAGATGCTCGATTTCGAGTTCTGGATTTCCCTGTATAACTGCTTCCGGTATGGCGCTCATTAATGCTTCCAATTTCACAGCGAATCCTTTGGCGGGGTGCAGTCGAGTTTGCAGATCGATGCGGTTGACAACAGTTCACCGGGCGCGATCGATTGCGAGTAAATGCGCCCGGAACCGGTAACAGAAAATTCAACGCCGACATGCGCAAGATAAGCGGCTGCCTCTTTGACCGTGCGGCCGGTTAGATCAGCCATGGTGTACATGCCGTTCGTTTGCGACGTATTCGCGACGGCAATAATGTTACCACTGGTTAACGGACGGGTTCCCGCCGGTGGATACTGCCATTCGACAATTCCGTTTGAATCACCCATCGTGAGTTCAACATTGGCGAACTTGGCAACCGAATGTGCATAGGTCGCCTGACGTCCCACAAAATCCGGAAGTGCTTTGGCAAACGGATCATTCAGCGCAGGATGCAAAGATTTTTCAGGCACAATAAAGCGCTGCGGTTCAAGTACGGCATAGCGCTCCGCGATACGACGAAACGCCGGACCGGAAGTCCAGCCGCCATAGTGCATCGGTTCCGGCTGTTCGATAACGACAATACCGGCAACTAACGGGCGATCGCTCGGGAAGAATCCGGCGAAGCTCGCATTGAATTTATGTTTTAAGTAACCGCGTCCGGTTGGATTCGGAATTTCAGCCGTTCCGGTTTTTCCGGCGATTAGCACCGTTGGCGAGTTGACTGAATCCTTCGCGGTACCGCGCTCAACTACGCCTCGCAAAAACGCTTTGAGACTATCGGCTGAAAGTTCTTTGAGTGCGGTCGTAACTGTTTCTGCGCTGCCAAACGGTTTGATCGAACCATCTGGTTCAACCAATCCACGAATCAAACGGGGACGCATCAAGTCACCGCCGTTCGCAATCGCCGCCATACTTGCGGCCATTTGCAATGGTGTGCAGGAAATCGCATGACCCATCGAAAGTGCGGCAGTCGTGCGTTCCGACCAGCGCTCAGGATGCGCGATACTTCCCTTTGCTTCCGCCGGGAATCCGATATTGAATCGTTTACCGAAACCGAATTTCTTCGCCGTTTCGTATAAGCGATCACCGCCGAGTGCGAATGCTTTTTTACCGATACCGATGTTACTAGATAGCTCGATAACTTCGCGGAAAGTCAAAAAGCCGTGCTTCTTATCATCATGGAGCGGTTTGCCGCCAAGATACCAGACACCGTTCTCGCAGAAAATCAGTTCATTGAAATCAACGAGGTTCGCATCAAGCAAACCGGCGGCAGTTACAGCTTTGAAAACAGAACCGGGTTCAAATAAATCAGAGACCGGACGAAGTTTGGTCGGACGTTCCGGATATTTTTCACTGGGATCATAATGCGCGATTGCCAGAATATCGCCGGTGGCCGGATCAAGAAACACCGCGTTCGCTGATTTGGCATTGTGCGATTCGACCGAGCGGCGAAGCTCTTCTTCGACAATTTCCTGTAACCGCCAATCGATAGTTAAGAGCAATCCTTTGCCGGGAGTCGGCTGGATTAACGCTTCCTCTTTTACTTTGAATGAATCCTGACGCCCATCTTTAAGAATATCAGCCCACCCACTCGTACCGCAGAGCATCGAATCATACTGCAATTCCAAACCGGACTGTCCCTGATTGTCGATATTGGTGAACCCGACAATCTGACGGCCGGTTATGCCGAACGGATATTCACGAATCTGTTCATCGCGCAGGAACAATCCTTTGGGGCGATCAGTATCGACATGCTCGGCTTGAACATCGGTAAGACGGCGGTCAATCCACCGGAAGCGGTTCAGTTCCAGTTTGTATTCTTTTTTGGCGGCGCCGCGTTTGAGCCCGAAGAGTTTTTCCACATACTGACAGGCTTCGGTGAGTTCCTCATCGGAACGGGCGTATGCGTATAATGAATGGCCATACACCGTCTGCACGACCGGCAAACCGTTTCGGTCATAGATGTTCCCGCGTAACGCCGGGATTTCGACACGACCGCTCGATTGCTTGCGCACGATTTCGCCGTATTGCTCACCCAAACTCAGCTGCATCTGGGCCAGTCGTGCCACCACGACCAAAAAGAAAACACAGACAAATACAAGAATCGATCCAAGCCGAACTCGTTCCATCCGCGTACGGCTCATTTGATGCTCCCTGCTTCAAGCGCTTTGAGAGAATCCAAACGAAGCGTATCCAATCCGGATGCAACTGCTTCAGCATCGTTTTCCACACCCGGTATACTTACCCACAACCGTTCGGCAGAACCGACAAGTTTCGCCCATTCCGTTTTGCGAGCCGTAGTGTCGCCGACGTTCGGCGGTATTAAGGCATAGAAACGATCAAGCGGAACCGGCATCATGCCGAGTGAATCCATGGCGTATTCGGTTACACGCGTCGGCGCGCTTAACTGCGCGATTTCAGAACGAAGTTTGCGGGAATCATCCAAGAGTTCCGTGCGCTGCTGTTCAAGCGTATCAACTTCTTTCACCAGCTCAAGCACCCGCACCCGCTGCCAGATGAGCAAACAGGCAATCGACAAAAGCAGCACAAACAGAAACGTCCCGACACTATAGCGACGCCAGCGGGATTTGGTTCCGGCGGAAGACTTAATCTCCACCGTTTCCTTGAACAGGCGAATGGTGTCTTTCACGATTCCACCCGTTCGATAACGCGGAGTTTAGCCGAGCGCGCACGGGAGTTCTGTGCGATCTCCTTTTCCGACGGTTCAATCACCCGCTTGAACGGCAGATTAAACTGCAAATGTTCGGTTTGTCCGTTGGGGCGGGTAACTTCGATTCCGGATTTGGCAGCGTTTTGGAAATACCGCTTGATCAAGCGGTCTTCAAGCGAATGATACGAGATAACAGCCAGCCGTCCGCCGACACTAAGTGAAGCAGTCGCCTGCGGGAGGACAGAAGTTATTCTTTCGAGTTCTTGATTGACGACAATACGGAGCGCCTGAAACACTCGGGCGAGTGATTTGATTTTCTGTTTGGGATGAACCGATCGCTCGACGATGTCGACGAGCTGACGGGTGTTCTGAATCATTGCGTTCCGTCGTTCCCTGACTATTTGAGTCGCTATTCGTTTCGCCTGACGCTCTTCACCATAGGTGAAAAAAAGCTCAGCCAGTTCCTTTTCCGTGGAGTGAGCCAGAATATCTGCGGCGGTTGGACGTTGGGATAGGGGATCAAACCGCATATCGAGCGGTCCATCATCTCTGAACATAAATCCACGTTCAGGACGATCGAGTTGGAGGGATGAAAGTCCCAAATCAAGCAGGATCCCGTCTGCACTTACCTCTCCCAAGTCATGCATCCAGTTGCCTAACTCAACGTAGGATGCGGTCCGTATCTGTCGAATCTGCGGAAACGGTTTTAGTCGTTCCCGCGCTACTTGTGCTGCCTGTTCATCTATTTCCAGACCGTACACTCGCGCCTGTGCGCTAACGGCCTTGGCTATCGCTTCGGTATGTCCGCCTGTTCCGACTGTCAGGTCGAAATAGACACCGTCGTTTCTGGTGATGAGATAAAACAGTATCTCATCCACCAGGACGGGCACATGGAGGCTACTGCTCCGGTATAGCTCCGTCATCGCCGGAGAAAATCCGCTCCGCCACCTCTTCGTAACTGCCGGCGAACTGTTCGATGTAGTAGCTGTACCGCTCCGGATTCCAGATTTCGATGGAGCGATTCAGCCCGATCACCAATACCTCTTTTTTCAGATGCGCTTCGGCAATGAGATGAGCAGGAATCAATATTCGGCCGGTTTTATCGCACGTGACCATGTTGGCCGATGCGTAAAAACGGCGACTGAAGTACCGGTAATTTTTCTTGGTGAAGCTGACCGATGAAAGCCGGTTTTGTATCTCAAGCCATTCGCTCTCCGGATACAAACTCAAAGAACCTTCCAGCCCTTTGGTAAGTACCAGATTTCCATCCAGCACAGAACGATTGTCCGTTCCCTTTACCGCGCGCAAACGAGCCGGTAGCGGGAAACGCCCTTTCGGGTCCATCGTCGTCGTGTATGTGCCTAAGAAACCAATCAACAAAAACCCACTTTCATCCACTATTGTCCAAAAACTTGCCTAATTATCACTTTTCTTCCACCACCGTCAAGCAGTTTTTAAATTTGTTCTGAGGTTTTTTTGTCCGTGTAAGTGGAATTATTTCAAGGAATAACGAAGTCTTTGAAATTTATTTTTGGATAACCGAATGGAAAGAAATGAGGTCGACTGGAAATATTTTCTCTTGACTATTTTATAGAACTTAGATGAACGCTTGTTCAGTTATGTTATGGGACAAAATCTCTATCTGTAGGTTTTGCCCCTTATTTTTTCCGCTTTTTCTGATCCCCAACAGTGCCCGACTAAAATTTTTAAATCGTTGATTATGAATAGCTTATAAAAAATTTTCGCTGTCGCATTAATGTGGCCTTTGGCTTGCCCTTTTTCTCGTGGCTTCAGGATGAAACAGGAGGAGAAGAGGTGAATTGGTTACTACGGACAGCAGTCCCGGTCTTGCTCGCGTCGACAATCAGCGCGACAGATTTGGCGACCATAGAGCTCAATAAGGATGAGCTTCAGCACAATCAATCAACAGCATTACTGACCTACCCGACATTCGACACCGTCGCAATCGGCTCGCAACTGCGAATACCGGCTTCGGTGTTTTATGTTTTGTTGAACGAGCAGGAACAGATCGCGGATATTTTCTACACGAGTGATCGTGAACCAATCGATCAATTCAGCGCACCGCTTACCAATACCGAAATCGCGACGGCTTCGGAAAATGCGTATCACGCGTTCGTTCGTTCGTCATCGCAGGATTCCAAAATCGGTGCCGATCCGGTTACGGTGCTTGGTGAAGTCAGACAAAACGATTCCCGTTTCGCCAAACTGCTAATTTCGCCGACAACTACGGACTCACTCGGCTCGGTTAGTTTTCATTCACAGATTACCGTGCGTGTCGGTAACCGGGTAATCACGCCTGAAGAACTTATCAGCAACGCCGCTTTCATGCTGCAGTTTTTGACAAAAGAAGAAAGCTCATTGCATAGCTCCTCCTCCCCAAAATTCCTGATTGTCACAACTGCTGATTTAGCCGAACCGCTTAGCAAGCTGGCCGAGTACAAAACTTCGATTGGGATCCAGACTGAAGTCAATTTTATCGACTATATCCTGCCTGCCGCTTCCGGGCGGGATGACGCCGAAAAGCTCCGTGAATTTTTGAAAACGTTTTACGCTCAGGGTGGCAAGTATGTGTTGTTAGCCGGTGATGAAACCAAACTGCCTGTACGCTACACGTATCATCTGGCCACCGGCACTGTTCCGCCGCTCAACGAACAGATTCCGAGTGATCTCTATTTCGCGGATCTAACCGGAACATGGGACACCGACAACGACGGGGTCTGGGGTGAGCGCGTTGAAGATAACGCCGACATGAACCCGGAATTGTTCGTCGGACGGTTACCGATTTCCACTGCCGCTGAAGCACAAGTCTACGTTGACAATCTGATTCTTTACGAAACCAACCCGGGACGGGGGGATTTTTCCTATCTGACCAAAGCGTTTTTCTTCGCAAGCGATGAAATGCGGGACTATTCCGGAGTTGGACAGCACAACATGATTGCAGCCGCTTACCCTGATTTTTTTGTCTATGACACGGTGAGCGGGGTTGAATCTGCCAGCGGCGGAGACTTGGCTCCGACGAATGAAAACGGACATGATGTCATCTCGACCTTAGATCAGGGATTCGGTATCGTAAATATTATCGCACATGGACGGATGGATGGCTTTGCTGTCCGCACTTCCGGATACAACAGCTACCCGAAATCGATGGTTGCTTCGGCGGCGGCCGGTGAACATGGAGATATCGGCACTCTGACACCGAACGGGAAACTCGGTTTTTATTATTCTCTCGCCTGCGATATTGGCGGATATGAAGAAGACCAGGCGCCGATGAATCAGCCGGGACGGAACTTCGCGCAGGAAATTTTAACGACGCCCAACGCAGGGGCAGTTGGATTAGTTGCTTATACCCGGTGGGGATGGGCGGGATCGAGTTATTTATTGCAAAAGGCATTTTTCGAGTATGCTTTCACCCATCCGAATGAGCCGGCCATTCAAGGAATGTATGCCGCCAATGCCCGGTACAGCTATTATCGCGATTTAGTATATGGACAGAATTTCTTCGGCGATCCTACTTTGAAAATCTACACTGATATTCCACAGCAGATGGCGATCACGATGCAATATGATCAATACACGCTTCGCGCTCAGGTAACCTCCGACGGGGACCCGATTGCACAGTGTAAAGTAGTAATCAGTGAAGGATGGAATATCCTCGGCGAATACACCACCGACAATAATGGCTGGGTAGCGCTTAATGCACCGCTTTCAACTGGAACCGGATACACGATTGCCGCAGTAAAACCGGGATTTACGACTGAGCTGGCTTCATTTACCGGACAATCACCCACCGGAACCGGTGAAGACAATAACCCAACCCTGCCGGATAAATTCTCACTACAACAGAATTATCCGAATCCGTTCAATCCGAGCACGACGATTTCATTTACATTGCCAGCTCGTTCGAACGTCACGTTATCGGTTTTCAATATGCTCGGGCAGGAAGTTGCTGTGCTCGATGATGAGACCAGAGCGGCCGGGGAGTACGAAATTATTTGGGATGGAAAAAATAAACAGCAGGAATCGGTAGCAAGCGGTGTCTATTTTTACCGGCTTATCGCTGATAGTTACATCGACACCCGATCAATGCTGTTGATTCGGTAGTTATGTGCTGATGCGATTGAGAATCGCAGCGAACTGTTCCGCCATGCTTTCAGAGGAATAGCGCAACCGCGAGGCAAGCGGCGCTATCGTGGGCAGAATGCCCTGTTGTTGTTTTTTGATCTGTTCTGTGAGATACGTGATCGCACCGTTGAGTCGATTCGGCAAAAAAAGCGCGCCGCCGCCTTCGGAAGACTGCACCAAACGAGCGACCTCACTGTTTTCCGGAGCGGCGGCTAAAATCGGGCGACCCGACGCAAGCAGCGTAAAAATTCTCCCCGTTGAAAACACCTTGTCTTTTTCAGCCGGCATAGCGACATGCAGCAGACTGCATTCCTGCAATAGCCGGATAGATTCTTTTCTATTTTTCGCACCGTGATACGTAAATATGTCGGTGAGTTGATAGTGCTGCAATTGCGCATTCAACAGCACCGTATCGGCGATACCGATATAGATAACTTTGATTTTCTGAAACAACTCCGGCTGTTCCTGGCGATATCGAGCGAGTAACTGCAAAAGGGGTTCAATGGGAGAAAACTCATTCAACGTCCCCAACACGCCTATAATAAAATCTTTGGTCGGCTGCGGTTGTTGCCAAAGCGAAATAAACTCTAATTCGACACTATTCATGATAACTTCCCCGCGACCAAAATACTCCTGAATACTGGCGTTGACTGCGGTTAACTCAGCCGACATGGTGGTAATCTGTTTCAGCAAATCAAGGGCTCGGTCTAACTTACTTCCTTCAAAAATCTGCTCTGCCGGGTGAGCATGCCAGAAATCCCGAAAATCAGCTATCCAGGGAATGCGGCATTCTTTGGCTAATTGCAGACCGACCAGATGAGAGGACATCGGCGGTGAAGTGGAAATCATCGCATCATATTTTCTGTTACTTGCCAATGTCCGGCCCAAACGGACAGCCGAACGCACCCAGCCGACTTTTGAGTCTGGAAAAAAGCTTTCAGCGAATGAGCGCCCTTTTTCGAAGGTGCGGTCTTTGACTTCCCGCATGCCGAGCAAGTACAGCAATCGCTGCGGGTCGGTAGAACCGGCACGGTAAATGTGCGACGTATCAAGCCCATCGAGCAGTTCCGGTTCATAGGAGCGATAGGCGACATTCTTGACCGCGAGCACATCGCACTCCCATCCATGCATGGGAAGGTGTTTATACAACCCCAACGGCCGGGCAACGCCGGCACCGCCCAACGGCGGGAAGTAATAACAGATTAGCAGTACGCGTTTCATTTTGTTGCCTTTGTGTGCGCTGCGGCCTCCCGCATTATAGCGATCATCTGCGCAACATTCGTTTCAAAAATCCCTTTGGTCACTACTTGCTGCCGATTCCGTTCAAGTAACGACGCGTACTCTTCAGTAAAGCCCAACACCCGCCGAATGATTTCATGCAGTTCTTTTTCACTATCCGGTTCAAACATGAACCCGTTCTCCCGGTGCAGCCACTCCCGTATTCCCGGAATATCCGCGCAAACCGGAATCAAGCCAAGTCCCATCGCTTCGATAAGTGAAGCGGGCGAAGAATCGGAGTGCGACGCGGAAAGATACAGGTCATGCTCGGCAAAAAAGCGCATTAAGTCACCGCGCACCTTTCGTGAATATAAGAACACAGACTTGCCCAACAACCCGGCAGCGGCTTCCTTGAATGTTTCAACTTCACTCCCCCAGTTCGGCAGACTCCAATGGAGTTCTCCTCGTTCCAAAAACGGCAACAGAGCTTCCAGAACAAACAGATGATTGTACACCTCTTCATGGGCACGGGGTGAGATTATCCGAACCGGTTTTTGCTTTAGGCGCTCGGATGAAAACAGATCGTAATAGACCTGTTCGATTCCCCAGGGGATAACTTCCCCATGCGGGAAACGGTGTAATGTCCGGGCGGCTTTTAACAGATAGCGGGAATCTCCGAGCACAATATCAGCAGACTTCAAGGCGATAACTGCTTTCATACGGCGAAAGAAAGACTGCCGGGGGAGCACCAAAATATCTGACCCCCAAACATGCAGCACTACCGCAGCAGAAACACCGCGCGCTGCTATAGCTGTCGATGCGCCATACCCTACGGCGTAATGGGCATTGATAACATCAGGTGCGAAATCTCCCGTAATCAAACTCCGGATTTCAGACGAGGCGAGTAAATATGACAACCGGTTTCGCGGTTTTCCCTTACGCAGTCGATGATGTGGCATAGTGCCATCCTCTAATGATGCCATTAACACTTCGCATCCTTGACGGCGGAGTTCATCGACATATCGTTCCATGTGAAACGACCGACTGTCCCCGAGCACCAAAACGCGAAGCGGTTGTTCGCTCATAGCAGCTTCCCTAACCATGTTGCGCGATGAATGCATTGATACTGATACGGCTTCCCACCCCAATGTTCTTTGTATGAACGTAACCCCTCAGCATCTGGCGGCGAAGCGCCGAGACCCAGCGTCGTTATTCCCCGTTGTTGTAGCTCACGAATCGTATGAATCAAAATTGCTTGATTCGCTTTGAGATGAGAAAATGTCTTATCGAAATAGACCTGCCAGTGAAGTGCCAATTTTCCTTCGACAAAAAAGATATGCGAAGCAGCCGCTTTTCCTTCATATGTACATTGTTTCCAGATAATACGAGGATCCTTTTCCGCCAGCTTCGCTAAAGCACGAAAAAAATCAGTCGAGTATTTCGGCTTCCGTCCGTGTCGCTGCTCGGTACTTTTCATCAGCACAAGAAACGAATCAAAATGCCGCGACAAAGCAAATCGTTCTATTTGGATATTCTCCCGCTCGGCCTTGCGAATCTCCGAACGAAGGGTCGCATCCGGCGGCTCCCAGGTCGGCGAAGTAATATCTATCACGTGCGTCTCACATGCCGTCGCCGTAAATCCCGTTATGTTTTGGAACGAATGGTAATAGTCGTACACCCACGTTTTCATGTATGCATGGTTCGCTATCGCAGCAAGCAGCGCCGTTATGTGACTTTCAGGCATTGTGACAATTGTTGAACCCTGCAAACTAATCGGTTGACTATATAGGCCATCCGATAACGACTGAAATCGCACGAACATTCCCGTCCCAAATTCAACGCCGGGAAGAATAGTGAGTGTCCCGTCATTTTCAACACACCAGTACACACCTTTGCCGTTGCGGGTTTGCCAGACGGCAAGAAAATCCGGTGAAGCAAACAGCGAGACAGATTGGAGTATTTCACGAAGCGAAGCAGGAAGGTCAACAGCAGGATATCGCGTAACGCTTTTCATCAGCGGATAACCAAAAATTTACCCCGACCGACTTCTCCTGATTCACTGTTGATAATGAACAGGTAAACGCCGGAAGCAACATTATTACCGTAGCTATTGCGGCCGTCCCACGGCAGATTGACCGGAAACTCGGTTATCGGATCGCTGGCCTCGTTAAAGATCTGCACTGTTCCTTTTCCTGCATAATTAAACCTAAGGCGGTCGGTCGCATCCCGAATGACAAACGGATTCGGATACGCCAGCACTTTGTCAATTTTCCCGGTTAGTTCCGCCTCGAAAAGTAAAACTGAGATACCCAGGTCGGTAGCAACATACAGATTGTTATTCGGGAGTTCGATAGTGACGGTGTTGACCTGATTCGACAACAGTCCGCTGTTTTGCGTAGTGAACACATCGATTGCACCGGTGGTGATATCGATTCTGGCAATACCGTTGGATGAACCGACCCAGATATTGTCACGAACATCAAAGGCCAAAGAAAGCACTTCCGGACCGAATCCGGCAGGAAGGTTCACGTCGACAAACCGTTCGATACCGGCATCATACCGGCTCAACCCGAAACTGGTGCCTACCCACAGTTCACCGTGAGAATTGAACCGAACGGCACGAACATTGTTGGAAATCAGGAACGCGCTGTTTTCCGTCAAGTGCGCGCTGGAGTCATCCGCTTTCGTTGCTCGCGTTGCGCCGAAAGAATAAAAAAACAGGCCGTTATCTTCTGTGCCGACGGCAAGAACATTGTTCCAGACATCGATTGATGATACCCGTGTATCAGTGATGCCGTCCGCAGTACCAAGCGAATCCCATCCTGCAGGTATCTGCAGCGAATCGAGCCGTCCGATAGCAACCGGACAGCCGTTGTACGCTAAAAAGGTAGCTGCATATACATAGCGCGCATCACAAGCAATATCCCGCACGACAACATATGTTGCGCTTCCTCCGGTCGGTGCGATTCCACGTAATGATGAATTCGTTTCATCATAATTAACCAATACACTGTCCTGCAATTGATACAACCCGTTCCCCCATGTGCCTGTCCAGAACGCGCCGGAAGAATCGCGGGCAAGCTTGGTGGTGAAATCCCGAACGGTGCTGTAGGTCGTCCATTCATCATCATTCAGTATACCGAGTCGATCTGCAACACCAAATCCGGCAGCAACAACACCGTTTGTGTTAATCGCTACATCGGTAACTTCACTATGCGGCAAGCCCATATATTGGTAGGACACAAACCCGCTCCCTTCCGTGTAGAAGAGTCCACCGTTAACCAGCCCGAACCATCGCATCGTGCCGGTATTGACTCCGGTATTTGGATTAGATGAAAGTCCGGCGGTAGGAATATTGGCGACATTCCCCTGTACATACCGACGAACCCCTCCTACCTGATAGAAAAAGAGCGTATCATTGTCATTGCGCATATCATACACCGCGCGGTCGATGCCGTACGCAGGATGAACAATCGTGCTGTCACCAAGCGAATCAGCGATATAAAAAATTCCTTCCGGCGTTCCGAAGAACAGTATCGATTCAAAACGCATGACTCTGGTAATCGGATCACCAATGAGTATTGGATCACTTGCAGAATTGAACAATTGCCAATTCGCCGGAGATTTTAACAGGTTGGGGAATCGTTTGTCTCCACGGGCCAGCCCGGTTGAGGTGGCCAGCCAGATATTGTTACCGTCGATATAAATATCATTGATGACTGGAAAAGAATTAACGAGGGTGATACTGAACCGATCCTGAAACTGCCCGTCATCGATCGTTTTTGAAAACAGCACTAATCCCTTTTCAGTACCGACCCAAAGTTGGTCCCCGTCATCAGCTAACGCAGTCAATCGGTCGGGTCCATCTTCGTTGGTGAACGGAAAACGACGGACAGAATTACGAGACCACTTAATCAACTGCCCGAATCCGGCAATCCACTTTTGACTCGCTTGATCTTCGATAATGTCGGTCAAATCGGTAGTTCCCAGTCCGTCGGTGTTCACGAAAGTTTGCGGCGCGCTGTTCTGATTCGGGATAACCATCAATCCGCCACCGGTTGCGGCGTAAATCGTATCCCCCACATACAGCATCTGCCGGATATTGTTAAAGGAAGTAAGCGAAGTCCAGCGCTGCGCCGATTGCACCGGGCATTCGGCTACGAGAAGAAAACAAAGTGCGAAGATGGTCAGCGATACATGCCGACGCGGCGAATAAGCCATACGATACTGAATATACCAGCCGAACCGATGAGTATCAAGAAACCAGTAAGCCCGGCTACATTCCCATACCGGGTATAGATTGAATATTCATCTATAAGGCCGACCGAGGCAGTTTTAGCGGAAATTTCATAAAGATCGATTTGTTCACGAATACGCCCATACGGATCGACCACATAACTCAAACCGCTGTTGGCAACCCGTGCCCCCCAAATTCGGTTTTCAATCATTCGGGTCACAAAAATCCGTGAGTGAGCGGTTGTCCCAAGCGATTTGCCGAACCAGGTATCGTTGGTAATACCGACCAAAAACTGCGCTCCGTGCAATGTCGCCTGACGGGATACTTCACCGAAAGCCGACTCAAAACAGATAAGCGTCGTATATGCTGCCTGCGGGATATGGAAGATATGCAGCGAATCACCGGGATAAAAATCTGACCACCACTGGATCCCCCATGTTTCGATAAAGGTCAGGTATTTAAGCAAAAACTCTGACTGTAAAAACGGGATATGATCCTGATACGGCACAGTCTCGGCAAACGGCACTAAATTGATTTTGTCATGCTGTGCGTCGATTTCACCGGAAGGGTTAACCTGAAAACAGGAATTGAAATAGCGACGCTTGCCGTTTACATATTTTAGCGCCAGCGCTCCGACTAAATGGTAGCTTTTCGTTCGTTCGACTATTTCCCCTACCCGTCTGAGACAATGTTCTTCATTTGCCAGATAGCAAGGGGCTGCGGTTTCCGGCCAAATGTACAATCTCACGGTCGTGTCGATATTGGGGCCGATGAGTGAATCATATAACTCGAAATTCTTCTCGACGTTCATGATATCCCACTTCACATCAAGTGGAACTGAACCCTGCAAAAGCGAAACTTTGACCGTTCCCTCTTTCGGGTAGGGCGGTACGACCACCCAGCCGAAGGCAATGAGTCCGACAACAATGGCGCAGGAGGATAAAATCGCCGTTACTTTTTTCGGCGCGGATACTTCGGAGCGCAGCAACTGCCAAAGCAGAACGTTAACGGCAACGATTAACAACGAAAGCCCATGGACAGAAATTACTGAGACAATCTGGATAACATACAAATAGTATGACTGCGTGTATCCAAGTTCCGACCACGGGAAAGCAAACTCAGAAAGGGTGCGAAAATACTCAATACCGACCCATAAAAACGGCAGTGCGATCATGCCGTAAAGCGGCTTGACGGCGTATATCCGCCGAAAGACGGCGAACATTCCCGCGTAGTAAAAGCCGAGAATAACGACCGCCGCGACCATACCGGGCGGAGAGACCATGCCGACCCAGTACAATGAAAACAGCATATAAAAAAAACTGAAGAAGTAGCTGGCGTTAAAGGCTGTCCGCCCCGATAACGAACTGATAATGATGAAAGGCCGCACCAGCGCAAGCCAGGCTAAAAAGCCGAACCAGCCGGGATAGTAAGCTAACGACAAAACGAACGCCCAAATGAGCAGTTCAAAACGCCGTTTTCGTAACTGCAGATCGTCCGGAAGAATAAAGCGACGAATCCGCGTAAACATTGGCTTGAGAATTATCCTCTGACTATAAGTGAATTGCCGGTCATTTCCGGCGGTTTCGCGAGCTTGAGAATATCCAGAATAGTCGGTGCAATATCAGCTAAAATTCCATCCCGCATAGTGACGTTGCCCAACTGCTTGGCCGGATCATAGAGAATGCACGGGACTAAATTAGTCGTGTGCGCAGTCCAGGGGCCGCCGGTTTGCGGATCGATCATTACTTCCGCGTTGCCATGATCAGCCGTCACGATCGCCACTCCTTTTTGGTTATCGATAGCTTCAAGCAAACGCCCTAAGCCGTGATCAACCGCTTCGACTGCTTTTTTGGCTGCTTCGAATACGCCGGTATGCCCCACCATATCCGGATTGGCGTAGTTCAGAATAACAACCTGATATTTTCCGGAATTAATTTGGGTAACGGTGTTGTCGGTCAGTTCAACCGATGACATCTCCGGCTTCAAATCATACGTTGCGACTTTGGGTGAAGGAATCAGTGCGCGATCTTCCCCAGCAAATTGCTGCTCTTCCCCGCCATTGAAGAAATATGTCACATGGGCATACTTTTCAGTTTCGGCAGTACGAAGCTGTTTCAAACCGGCATTGGCGACAACTTCTCCCAAAATATTTCGGTGACGGTTTGGCTGAAAAATCACCTTCGCTTCGAACATCGACAGTTCATAATTGGTCATCGTCAGCAATTCAATATGCGGCGCTTTATCCTGTTTAACGGTTATCCCGTCATAATTGAGCAGCATATGGCACAGCTGGCGGGCGCGATCAGCGCGGAAATTGAAATGAATCACGACATCCCGATCATGAATCGTTACCGGCTGCGCATTGTTTTCGGCAATAACTACCGGCTCGACAAACTCATCGGTGACATTTTTATCATACGAGGCCTGAATCGCGGCAATTGGATCAGCAAAACGAGGAGCATCCCCCGTTACCATCGCGCGATATGCTTTGTCGACCCGTTCCCAGCGTTTGTCTCGATCCATGCCATAATACCGGCCGCCGATAGAGGCAATTTTTCCTAATCCGATTGCTTTGAATTTGGCGAGCGTTTGCTCAAGATATTTTTTCCCGTTGGTCGGTGGTGTGTCGCGCCCATCCATAAACGCATGGAGATATAGTTCTGTCACTCCCTGACGCTTGGCTAATTCAACGAGTGCATACAAATGGTTCATCGAGGAATGCACACAGCCGTCGGACAAAAGCCCGCACAGATGTACCGCTTTCTTTTCCTGCGCGATGCGTTCGAACGAGGTCATCAAGAGCGGATGCGTGAAAAAGTCACCGTCGGTTATCGATTTGTCGATTCGGGTAATATCCTGATAAATTACTCGTCCGGCGCCTAAATTGAGATGCCCGACTTCGCTGTTTCCCATCTGCCCGACCGGCAATCCGACCGCCGGACCGGAACCATCGAGTTTGGAATGTGGGCAACTCAAGAGAAGACGGTCATAATTCGGTTTATGCGCCGCCGCGACTGCGTTATCAGGCGCAGCTTCGCGCAGCCCGAATCCATCCATGATACAGAGTAAAACGACCATAATAATTGACGTTAATCGACGAGAATGACGCCCTGATTGCCGGCTTCGATATGCCCGATCTGATACACCGGTTCATTGGCTAATTTCAATGCGGCAGTGATACCTTCGACATCCTCTTTCCCCACCGCCATGATATACCCGATGCCCATATTGAACGCTGAATACATATCCTCATAATCAAGACTTCCGATACGGCTGAGGAACGGGAAAATCGGCGGTACCGGCCAGGATTCTTTTTTCACCCGTGCCTGACATCCCTTCGGCAGAATACGGCTGAGATTGCCGGGGATACCGCCGCCGGTAATATGCGCCATGCCGTGAATGGTGAATCTATCAAGTAACGGACGAACGAGCGGAGCGTAACAGCGGTGCACTTTCATCAATGCCTGCGCGACGGTTTCACCGAGTCCGGAATCGTAGTAATCAGAGCGCAATGAACCTTGCGTGAACACCGCCATGCGAGCTAATGAATACCCGTTTGTGTGCAACCCATTCGAACCTAAGCCGAGCAGCACATCCCCGACTTTGACTGCGGAACCATCGATAATTTTCGGTTCATCGACTACGCCAACGATGCATCCGGCTAAATCATATTCCCCTGCCCGGTAAAAATCCGGCATTTCGGCGGTTTCACCGCCGACTAAGGCCATTCCGGCATTTTTACAGCCGCGGCTCATACCGGCCACAATATCAGCAACGACTGAAGGCTGGAGTTTTCCGGTGGCGATGTAATCAAGGAAATACAGCGGCCGCGCCCCATGCACGAGAATATCATTAATGCAGTGATTAACTAAGTCTTCCCCCACCGTGTTATGGATACCGGTCATGAAAGCGAGCTTGAGCTTGGTACCGACTCCGTCGACTGAGGAGACTAAAACCGGTTCGCTTATCCCCTTAAAATCCGGTTTGTAAAAACCGCCGAAGGCACCGATTCCACGCAAAACCTGAGGGGTAAAAGTCGAGGCCGCGAGCTTTTTGATTCGTTCGACCGCGTCATCGCCGGCTTTAATATCAACGCCTGCTTCAGCATAGGTCAAACCGGCTGGCTTCGGGGGAGTTTCCATTGCAGAATATAACCGGGAAACGGAGGTAAAGTCAATATGACCGAATCAGTGACCGCGTTCCTGCAAAATACGGAGAACAGCGGAGAAATCATCCGGCAACGGAGATTCAACCGAGAGTTTTTCCTCGGTAAAGGGATGAATAAAACTCAGCTTTGCGGCATGAAGCGCCTGACGGGAAATCTGCGATAACAATTCAATCACGAGCGGTCGTTCCGGCGCAAAAATTCCTTTCAAAATCTTCTCACGACCGCCGTATTCCGGATCTCCCAATATCGGATGTCCCAAATGCGAAAAATGGACGCGAATTTGATGCGTTCTTCCGGTATGCAAATGAATCTCTAAATAATCAAAGGCGCGAAACCGCTCTTGTAACCGATACTCGGTTTGGGCGGTGCGTGAGCCGCGGGAAGTTACCGCCATTTTGGTTCGGTCCTTAGCTGAACGGCCGATAGGCATATTGATAACGCCGTTTTCCTCTTTCATATGGCCGCACACAATCGCGCGATACTCCCGCGCAATTTCCCGCGCTGCAATCATCGGCTGCAGTTTTGCCAGTGCCGCTTCTGTTTTGGCAATGACCAACAGACCGGAAGTTTCTTTATCCAACCGATGCACGATTCCAAGTCGGTCTTTTGATTGGCCGGGTAACTGTTTATACCGATGCATCAGCGCGTTTACCAGTGTTCCGGAATAATTTCCGGCGGCGGGATGTGTTACCATTCCGGCCGGTTTATCGATAATGGCAAGGTATTCATCTTCGTACGCCACCCGCAATGGGATCGCTTCAGCATCGACTGAAAACACCCTCGCTTCCGGCAATGTCAGGGTGATAGTTTCATTTCCTTTTACTTTATGATTTTTAGTAACGGCGTTGCCGTTTACTAAAACGTTTCCGGATTCAATCAATTGCTGTGCTTTGTTGCGGGTCAGTTCCAATTCACTTTGACCGCTAAGAAACAGATCAAGCCGTGTAGCAGTGATATCCGATGGAACGGTTATAGTAATTGGTTTCTGTTTGCTCATTCACTTCTCCGTTCATCTGCGGATAACAGCCCGGAATGGGCGAGTGTTTCGGATAATTCGATAAATTGCTCAGTCGTGAGCTCCTCCGCACGAGCAGTCGGTGCGATATCAAGTCCGGTCAGCAAATTACGTAAATCGGCCGATTCAATAGCAAATTCAGAAAGAAAATTACTCACGAGCAGCTTTCTGCGTTGAGCAAATGCAACCCGCACCACACGTTCAAAGAACGGGAAATTTACAATACTGGGCGCTTGGGCCGGTAACAGACGCACGACGGAAGAAGTAACATCCGGCCGGGGGTGAAACTCCTCTTTCGGCACATGAAACAGTATATCGGTATGGTAATACATCTGAGTAAACAGACTCAGGGGCGACCATCCTTTTGATTTTGGTGCAGCAGATAAACGGACGGCTACTTCTTTTTGCATCATCAAAATCGCGCGGGAAATCTGTGCATGATACTGACATGCCCATGCCAACACCGGCGAGGTTATATTGTACGGCAAATTGCCCACGAGTACAAACTTATCGAGATTGGTCGGTTCAAAATGCAGAAAATCTTCATGAATAAGCGCGATGTTATCGTTTCCACGCAAAAGTGCCGTGAGATAACCGATCAAATCTTTGTCATACTCGATCGCGACTACATTGGCGCCGCTTTTGACGAGCGGCAGCGTTATCGCTCCTTTTCCGGCACCGACCTCAACAATCGTTTCCGATGGTTTCGGAGCAATAGCATCGGTAATTTTTGCGATTACTTCCTGCGAGACCAGAAAATTCTGACCCAAACGTTTTTTGGCGCGATAAGAACTCATGATGATAAAACGAAATCAGCCTTCAAACGCCTGTTCAAGCCGGTAGACACGGCGGGTGACTTTATCGGTCGTGCGCTCGACTTCTTCAGGTGAAATCCCGCGCAATTCAGCCAGCTTATCCCGCACGAGTGTTACAAAGGCAGGTTGGTTGGTTTTTCCGCGATGCGGCACCGGAGTCAGATACGGCGAATCAGTTTCGAGCATAATTTTATCAAGCGGAACAGCGGCGGCAGTTTTGGCCATCTGCGAATTGTTATACGTAATCACACCGCCGACTGAAATTGCAAAACCCAATGCGAATACCTGCTCTGCCTCATCCGGTGTACCGGGGAAACAGTGGAACACACCGCCACGCAGACGGGATGCATATTCCCGCACAATCGCCACCGTATCGGCGAATGATTCGCGGGTATGAATCACGATCGGCATAGAAAGTTCGACAGCTAATTGCAGTTGTTTATGAAATGCTTCTTTTTGCACTGGGCGAGGGGATAAATCACGGTAGTAATCGAGTCCTATTTCCCCTATCGCTACTACCTTTTTGTTTTGCGTCAGTTCACGCAGCCTTTTGAGTACTGAGTCATTAAGCGTGGTTGCATCATGAGGATGAACCCCAACTGTCGCGTAGACAGAATCAAATTTATCGGCAATAGCAACCGCACGCTCAGAAGATGGCAGATTGGCCCCTATCGACACCATCGTACCGACCCCTGCCTTTTTCGCTTCGGCTACAAAGGAATCTATTTTTCCGGAGTATTCTCGTGAGTCGAGATGACAATGCGAGTCAATCATCACCCGACCTTGGCGCCGACAGGAATATCAGCAGACGGACTGACCAATACTAAACTCTTACCGGATTTCGCAGCTAATAACATACCGTTCGATTGAATACCGCGAATGACAGCAGGTTTCAGATTTGCAACGACAATGATATTCATTCCCTGAATCTGTTCCGGCGTATAGAACTCAGCGATACCGGAAATAATCTGCCGTTTTTCGGTGCCCAAATCGATCTGCAGTTTCAAAAGCTTGGTCGCCCCTTCAACTTTTTCTGCTTCCAGTACTTTGGCAACCCGTAGATCGACAACACCGAATTGGGAAATATCAATCAATCCGGCGCCGCTTTCATCCGGTGACGTCGTCACTTCTGTTTTTGCTTGGGGTGCTGCGGCTTTAGCTTTTGCTTCTAAACGAGGGAAAACTGCTGATGACAATTTAACCTGAATACCGGGTGCCAGTTTGTAAAACTGCTTTGCATCTGCTAATGTTAATCCGCTGTCGGTTAAGCCAAAGGCACTGCGAATTTCCCGCGCTTTATTTGGAATAACCGGCGATAACAGAACGGAAACGATACGAATCACTTCACAGCAGGCAGTCAACACACCGCCGGCTTCTTTCAGTTTTCCTTCTTTGACCAACACCCAGGGAGCAGCATCATTGAAAAACTTATTCGCCGCTTTTACAAGGGTCATCGATTCACTGATCGCGTGGCCGATACGAAACGCATTGATATGCGCATAGGCAGCATCGGCAGTTGCATCGGCCTGCTGTTTCAAAGCAGCAAAACCGGGTGCGGAATCATCCCGTTCCGGAAGCTTCCCATCAAAATTCGTTTCGATAATTTTGGTAACGCGGGAAACCAGATTTCCCAAATCATTGGCTAAGTCGGAATTGTACTGCGCAACAAACCGGGAGGCCTGAATATCTCCATCCAAACCGAACGGGAACTGGGTGACAAGCAGATAGCGGGTGCCATCCGGACCAAACTCATCCACCATATCGTTCGGATCGATAAAATTACCGAGTGATTTGGACATCTTTTCACCATCGACGGTGAAAAAGCCGTGAATGAAAATCTCATCCGGCAGTTTCACACCAGCCGCCATGAGCATCGCTGGCCAAAACAGCGTATGGAACTTGAGAATATCTTTAGCCATGAAATGCACCGCGTGGCCATTGGTCCACCATTTGTCGAAGTGCGCGGGGTCGTCGGCATAGCCAAGCGCCGTGATATAGTTGGAGAGTGCATCCACCCAGACATAGGCTGCCTGCGCCGGATCAAACGGTAACGGTATTCCCCATTTGACGCGTTCACGCGAGGCTGAAAAATCCGGTACGCCGACTTCGATCATCCCAAGCACTTCCCGGCGTCGTTCTTCCGGAAGAATAACTAATTCCCCTTTAAGAATTTTTTCTTTAATGACCGGCAAATAGGATGACAACCGGAAAAAGTAATTTTTCTCTTTTAATACTTCCGGCTTAGTGCGATGAAACGGACAGAGTCCGTTCACCAATTCTTTTTCGGTATAAAATCGCTCGCAGCCGGTGCAGTAGAGACCTTCATAGTAGTCGACGTAGATTGCTTCTTTGCCATCCGGCGTTTTCGCCGTGCGAAGCGCTTCCAAGATTTTGTTAACACCTTTGATGTGTTTCTCGGATGTCGTGCGGATAAAATAATTGTATTCAATCGAGAGATTTTTCCATGCCGTCAAAAACGTCTGCACCGTCCGATCGCAAAAGGCAATTTCACTGATACCGGCGGTAGCGGCGGCTTCGGCAATTTTTGTGCCGTGTTCATCGGTACCGGTTAAGAAAAATGCTTCACGACCCGCTAAACGATGAAACCGGGTCATCAGATCGGCGGCGATAGTGGTGTAGGCATGACCGATATGCGGGCGGTCATTGACATAGTAAATCGGCGTGGTGATATAAAATGGTTTGGTCATGGAATATTTGTAAGACTCAATTCACAGTATCGGATTCGTTGGACTCATCAAAGTCATCAGGTAAATCAGCCAAAGGTGTTTCATCCACCGGTTCTACCGGTTCATCGACCGGCTCATCAACATTCTGTTCTGTATCTGTTTGCTGTTTGTTCATCGCGGCAACAACATGCTGCGGCGGATGATTTCGTTTTTCTCTAATACCTTCCGCCGGAACCCGGAAAATCCCACCTTCGGCATTACGCACAACCGCCTGCTCGGTAAAATAATCGATGCGCTGGATAATACCATCACCGGCGTCGGAGCGAATCCACTGCCCCGGCTGCGGAAATTGCCGCTTTAACGAGGCGTATACATCCGCTTCATATTTCAAACAGCACAACAACCGTCCGCAGTTGCCCGATATTTTCGCAGGGTTAAGGGGCAAATCTTGTTCACGGGCATGTTGCGTTGTTATCGGCGCGAATTCTTTAATGTGGGTATTGCAGCACTGGCGTCGTCCGCAAATTCCGAACCCGCCGATTCGACGCGCTTCATCCCGTACGCCGATTTGCCGGAGTTCGATTCTGGTACGATATTTCGCCGCTAATTCTTTTACCAGTTCACGAAAATCAACACGATGTTCCGCCGTAAAAAAGATCGTCATCTTGTTGCCATCGAATTGCAGTTCAATATCGACAACTTTCATAACTAAGCCGTGACGGCGAATAATCTGTATAATCTCTTTGCGATAGAGCAGCTCTTTGGCGCGAATCTCCTGCTCTCGGGTGATATCTTCCGGATTGGCCGGACGTAAAATCGAGCGCGGACGTTCCCCTTCCGGAAAATCCATTTCCTGTTCGACTTTGACCGAAAGTACGCCGATATCTTCCCCGCGTTCAGCCTGTGTTATGACCGGTTCGGGAATACGAAGCGTGTGGTAATAGGAGTTGTAGTAATACTCCTTACGGGAACCTTTGAATTCAACGATATATAATTCAGCCATTATTTCCTCTAACGGACGTACACGCCGGTGGCCGGAACGGCCGGATGCTCCAGCACCCACTTCATTCTCAGCACTAAGGCGGTAATTGCGTTTTGAATATGAACGTTCCGCCGTAGGTCGGCAAGGGTAAACTTGATAAGCCGTCCCAGCTGATCCGGCACCGACGGGTCGGCAAACAGATGAGCACAGGCGGCAATTTCAGAGGAAAAATCGATATTGACCAGACGATCATCCGACGCGCCATACGCTTTCGCGGAACAATCGGTTATCAGCGATTGCCAGAGCCGCAAAAGTGCTTCGGTTCCCCCTTTATCCTTATCAAGCAAATCAGCAACGCGGTTGATGACAACCGGCGACGGCTCTTTTACCAGCGATTGAAACAAGAGCATACCGACTGCTCGTTGCGATGATTCACTCTCTTCATCCGTATGTGCAATCAACTCGGCTGCCCGGCCGAGTGAGCCATCGGCGATTCGAAACAACAGTTTCGCCCGCTGTTCGGTAATCGAATGTGCGGTCATCAGAAAACGAATTCCTTCGGTTTCAGAAATCCGGCCGAGTTTTATTTTTTGTGAGCGTGATGCTATTGTCGGTAGTAAGCCCTCTGACCGTTCG
This sequence comes from uncultured Ignavibacteriales bacterium, assembly GCA_964464605.1. Lineage (GTDB taxonomy): Bacteria > Zixibacteria > MSB-5A5 > GN15 > FEB-12 > CAYXJN01. Next base: position 160,370 of record CAYXJN010000007.1, read on the forward strand.
GTAGTCAGAATCATAATTGTATTCGGCGGCGGCTCTTCGATCAGTTTTAACAGCGCATCGGCGGTCGCTTCGAGCATTCTTTCCATCTCGGAAAAAATAACAACCCGCATCTGATTCGGCGCGATTTTGAGCGATAACCGTGTCTGTATCTCACGAGTCAGCGAAATCGGAATAGTCGCCGTTCCCGAAAACTGCGGCGTTTGAAAGGGGGAAACACGGCGGGCTTCTAACCCTTCGGCAATAAAGCCGTTCAATTCATCGACATTTTTGTGCGTCGGCACCGGAAACAGCGGATGCAGCAATTCTGACTGCAATCCAAAAATCATCCGGCAGGCGCGGCATTGGTTACAGGGCACTAATACATCTTTGGATTCTATCGGACTTTCGCAATTGACCAGCGCTGCCAGCGAAATCGCCAACGGCCAGTGACCGGTGCCGTCAGTGCCATGAAACAGATAAGTCGAAGCGAGCCGTTTCGATTGAAAGGAACGGGATAACAGCTGCCATGCACGCGGCTGAATTGTTTCGATATTAAAAGCTGTCAAGGCGTAACCACTCTACCGGATCAAGGGTTTGTTTGCCGTTTCGCAATTCGAACCGCACCACCCCATCAGTACCGGCAGCACCGACGGCCTCATCGGCTGAAATCTGCTGGTTGGTATTGACATAGGTATTTCCAAGCCCGGCATAAGTGGCATAGTGCGTTTTATCATGCTGAACGATAACAAATCGGCCGTAGCCGCGCAAATCACTTACATAGACTACCACCCCATCCGCAACCGAGCGAACCTGCCCCCCCGGATCACCGGCAATCGAAATTCCGGGTGAAAATGACTTCAGCTTAGTCTTTGCGTCGACTCGTGCGCCGTAGGGAACGATAATTTCCCCTTTGCAAGGTGAACGCAATTGTCCTTTGAGCGTAGCCAGCGATACCGTCGGGATTTGCACTGACGGTTCTTCATGCGTGCGCTCCGCCTCTTTGCGCGCCGCTTCCAGACGGGCGATAATATCTTCCATCGCTTTGGCCGCTTGTTCAAGCGTAACCAGTTCATCCGCCGTGAGTGAGTGTTTGCGTCGTAACTGCTTCAGATTTTTTTCCTGTTTTGCCTTTTTCGCTCCGGCTAAGGCGACAGCGCTTTCTTTTTGCTCTTTCAGTGCGCTTACTTTTTTGCTGCGGCCGGTAGCATTTTTGAGTTCATTGGTTGTTGCCTGCAATAAAGATTGCGATTGTTCGACATTAGCCGAGGCAAATCTGGTAACCGTGGTCAGATAATTGATTTTCCGTTTCGTTTCCAATTCATAATTCGGCTCACCGAAGAACGGCGGTGCGGTTTCGCGTGATGCTAAATAGAAATTCCGGATGCTATTGGTAAGCTGTTGCTGCGATTGTGCGTACTGTGTTTGCCCCACTGTGATTTGGGCATTAAGGTTTTTCATTATCTTTTGCAGATCGTTCAACTCCACCGAAAGGCGGGAAACGACTTTTTTGTCGGAACTGATTTTTCCTTCGATATCAGCGACTTGTTTGGTGATTTTCTTCTCGGCGTTTTTCAGGGAATCAAGCGACTGTTTGCGGCGGGAGATTTCTTTCTGAATATCTTTCAGTTCTTTGCTTTTTTCAGAGACGTCATCATCCGCAAAGGCCGACGCACACAAAAGAAAAACGGCTGCCGCCGTAGATGAAAACAGAAATCGTTTCGTTACCATTTGAGTAATCTCCGTACGCCTAATTGACCGCTTATACCGCCGATAGCGGCCGAAAGCAGACAGAACCAGACGATCTCTCTAAAAACCGGAAACACCGGCTGCAGTTCCGCAATACGGATACTCTGCTGGAAATACCAAAGCGCGACCCATCCCATCACAGCCGCGATACCGCCAATCAAGAAACCCTCGAATATATAGGGAGATGATAACAGCATTTTTCCGGCGCCTAACAATCGCGCCTGACGAATCCCCACCGCGCTGGTGCGTGACATGAGCCGGATATTGTTCGCCAGATTCAAGAGTGCCGCCACGGCTATCAGCACACCGATAATAACCCCAATCCGATGCACCTGTGAGCGGGTCGATTCGGTATTGGCCAGCCAGTCACGGCTATAATTCACCTGTTGTATTGCGGGATTTGTACGCAGTCGCGTTTCGATTTCTTCGAAAGCGGCGCTGTTGATTGAATCGGTTCGAAAAGTCAAAACGAATGAGCGTGGTAACGGATTGGCAACCGTGCTGTCGCTTAATAAATCGACGCCGGTAAGGCGAATCAGCTCTTCCCGCGCATTCTGTCGTGAGACATACGTAACGGTTTCCACACCGGGAATATCTGAAAGCTGTGAATTGAGATGATCTATCTCCGCGTCGGCCAGACTGTCGGCAACGAAAACCTCCATTTGCAATTCAGTGACCAAATCAACATAGACAGCATCAACGGTTCGCGCGCTTATCCAAAACAGATCCAACAACAACAACAAAAGCGCCAAAGCGACAATGGCACCCAACGTTGAAATCGGGCGATACCAAAAATTCCGGAATGCTTCAACGAAAGTGTAGTGCAGAAACGTCATATTCGCAGTTCCCCATCCCGAAAATGATACTGGTCGCAATTCGGTAAAAACTGCGGCAGCGGCGTTGACGTCAGCACTAACAACGAACGGCCCGATAACGAAACATGTTCAAGATGTTCCATCACCCGTGTGTATGTCGTTTGATCAAGTCCGGCGAACGGTTCATCGATAATCAACAGCGGCTGATTGGCTATCGAACCGCGGGCGATCTGCACGAGGATGTTTTGCACGCGGGTCAGTGTTCGCGGGTACATAGCCGCATATTTCAATAGTGAAAAATCAGCGAGGGATTTGACGACGCGTTCTTTGCGCTGTTTTTGCGGAACATTATCGATAATAAGCGGGAATTCGATATTCTGGGCGATGGTCAGATTCGGCATCAATTCAAAAATCCCGCCAACACCGCCGATTTTGCGGCGGATGCGCCGGACCACGCTGTTTCGTCCTTTGCGCACCATTTCGCCGAATACTTCAACCGTCCCTGTAACCGGCGCCCGGCCACCGACTAAAAGCTGGACCAAAACGGTCTTCCCGCTGCCTGCCCCGCCCAAAAGAACGGCGGACCGTCCGGCTAAAAGGCGAAAGCTGAGATTGCGGAATAACTGCTCCCCGCTGTCGGTGTCGACATTGATATTGGTCAGTTCTAAAAGGACTTTTTCTTCCACAATCCGCTCGTTTTTGACGTTCAAATCAGTGCTTTTTCCGGTGCAACAAATTGCCGATATTGATTGTACAATCCGAACAGATAAACGACAAGTTAAAGAGCATATGAAGAATTTGACCCCGTACCTGTTTGCCCTGCTTTTACTTCCGATAACCGCCGGCGCCCAAGGCTGGACCAATGTTAATGTTCCTCTTACCGACCCGATTACAGGCATCTCCTTTTCTTCGCGCGATACCGGATTTATTATCACCGGAACCGGCAAAGTAGCCGGAACGACCGACGGGGCAAGAACCTGGAGTGTCGCCAGCATTGCCAAAAATGTCGTGCTTGAAGATGTCTACTTTGTAAATGGGAAACGAGGTTTTATTTGTGCCCGGCAAGGGCTGATTTTTCGTACGGTTGACGGCGGGCTTTCATGGACAAAATGGTTCTCAGGCGATACCAGCCATTTCTTCGGCAGTATCGATATGAAAGACTCACTTACCGGCTACGTTATCGGGCTGCATCGTATTCCTGAAAATCCGATGACCTCAGTTGCCTTTCGTACTACCGACGGCGGCAAAACCTGGCAGCCTTCCACGACCAAAGGGATGGGGTACGCGCAGCTGGCTAAAGCATACGGAAAACTCTATCTGCTTTCTTTTGGCACGTTGCACTATTCAAGTGATTTCGGGAAAACATGGAGCTCGCGCACTACCACAAACGGCAGCACCGGGCGAGCGCTTGCACTCAACGGAAAAACGGGAATTATCGCCGGTATGGGCGGGATGCGCTCTTATTCAGCCGATAGTGGAAAAACATGGCTATTGGCTTCAGCAGATTCCGGAACTGTGTACATCGCGGCGGAACTATTGAACGAGCAAACCGGCTACATCGGCGGCACCCCTTCCGCATTATACGTTACCAATGATGGCGGCAGAACATGGGGGCGGGAACTTCCTGCCCGACAGTTTGATATTCTTGATTTTTGCCTGATCGATGACCGTCTGTATGCCGTCGGTGCAAACGGCGGGATTATTTATAAAAAGGTGAAATAGTTCACCCAGCGGCTCCTTGCTCAAAACATAGTTCTTCATTCAATCGGTCAGATCACAGTATTGCCAAATCCTGTCACATTATTTTCAACCAACGGCAGTCTAATCAAAAAATAACTTGTATAAGCAAATGGACATGTTTTATAGTTCCCCCGTCGATTGAGGTTATGACACATTTAAAGGTGAGGGCGGGGGGACCGTTCTCAGGGAGGCTTATGACCAATTCTCAATCCAGACTACAAAAACTCTATTGTTGGACGCTAATGGCATTCTTGCTATTCGCAGGTACAGTAGAGGCAACACAATTCAAAATCACGAAGGTAATTGAGCTTGTTTCAGGAGCCAGCACCTCTCCAGTAGGTAGTACACTTAAATGGGCTGAAGACGGTTCCAAGGTTGCTTATTGGAATGGTGGCACATTAATGCTATGTGACACCCTTGGACAACTCGATTCAATTTACACATTAACCGATTCACCATCGCAATGGGAATGGCTCTCTCCTCGTGAGATAATCGTCCATACATATTCATACCAACGACTCAGTCAAGATCACCGCTTAGTCAAAATTGATATAGAAGAACAGACCGCAATAGAATTGCGCAAATATCACTGGAAAGCCTTACTAAAGGGAGTCGATACCTTATTAGTTAAGCAGTCTCCTGATAAGGACCCAAGAATCTTTAAATATGATCAAGTGCCTTTCGATGGACCATTCTCTACCATTAACGACAATGTACATATTGTGAATGATCCTGACAATATCTTCAATAAATACAAACGAGAATTAATCCAAAGCCCTTATGCCAAACATAATATCGATACTAGCAAGGCGTTTGTCAGTTTTGGAGAAGACGCAGTGTATTTCGTAAATTTAGCCAAAACTGATTCAGTACGAGTTTCCAAGCAGCGCTATACTCCCTACATGGGAGTTTTACCTATGTTCGTTCGAAAAGATGGTCAATATCTTTCTACACGAGGCACAATCGTTCATCTGCCCACAGATGTTTCGGTAAAACTTGATACACTTATTACTACACTTCCTCTTCGCACCACAGGCTGTGATTATCATTCTGAAGGATTCAATCCGATTTTTAATGAAGTCCTTCTTACAAGGCAATGTGACGATGGCATAAGTTATGCAGTTGCAAGTATTGTAATTTTTAACCTTGAGACCAATACATATCAAGAACTGACAGAAATACCTGGGGCATTTGCAGTTGGGGGACGACGATTCGCACCCGATGGATTAAAGATCAGCTATGTCGCCAACGGTAAGCTATACTTAATCCTGAGGGAAGCATTATGAATCAACTAATCAGAATAACGATCCTTATAATAACATTATATGTTGTTTCCGCCAAAAGTACTAACTGTCAATCTGTAATATGCATCGATCCCGGTCATGGCGGTTCTCAACCGGGGGCCACGACACCTATCGACACTTTCCCTGAAATGAAAATCAACCTCAAGGTTGCACAATACCTTTTGGATTCCCTCGAAGCGTATGAATGCTGCTTAGGTGCTGAAGTTATTTTCACAAGAGATAACAATGATAGCACGTTGTCACTAAGCACACGAGCTTTCATTGCAAATTCAAATAACGCACAATTCTTTATATCAATTCATCACAACGCAACCTCCAATCCAGACGCAATCCAAGGAACTGAAACGTGGTATTGCTCGGAATTACATACGCCTAGTGCCACAATTTCCCCATACAACAATAAGCAACGCAATACGACTGATTCTCTTGCGAAGAAAATATATCTTAATCTTAAAGATTCAACTCATGGATTCGGTTATAAGAAACGTTACTGTCAAGATAGCGATCTGACTGTTTTGCACCAAACAACAATGCCGAGCGTCTTATCGGAAGCTTCATTTGTTTCAGAAGAGCCAGACCCATTAGAAGCATGGAGGTTCATGTGAGATTGGCTGGGACATGTAGGTAAGGAAGCACACGTAATCTTCCGCGGTTGGACTAGTTTTGTTGACGGCCAAGGCATTGCCCTTATTGATTACGCCTATGAAGGTATAGGACTTAATGACCCTACTACTGTAGATGTAAATAATTATACATGGAGTGTTCCATACGAAGGAAATTGGCTACTCAATGAGAGATTTCTTATTATAGGCAACAACTTCTCTTTATCAATTCTTGACCCGGAAAAGCGATCTTCTACAAACTATTATTACACGCTTCATCATTGGGAGCGGTTTGATTTTACCGGTGATACGGCACTTGAAGTATTCGCACCGTCACAAGGTTTAGATATTATTCAAGACTACGACCCCGATGGCTATCACTACTACATAGCTTACTTTAAAGGTGGGCCATTCGATCTATCCTTAACTGCACCGGCAATTGGTACGACCCAAATCCTGAATGGCCCTAATTACGATATCTATTGGATTGCTCCTGCATGAGCGAGATCGACCTGTTCACTGCGAGTCGATTTTTCTTCAAACAATGGCTCCAGCTGGTCATCGCTTACAGATACAGCAAAATACAATTATGGGTTTACTTTCGGTAATACCGGCAAATATACTTGGGATGTACCGAATATTACTGCTTCACAGTGTAAATTGCGAATTGTGGCATGGGATAAAGCTACGAATGTCGATACCTTAATTTCGCATACCTTTTCTATCGGCTCCTGCTACCTTCCCGCTACACAATTTTCCACGTTCCAGCAAATCGGGTATGAACCGTTAACAGTCAACTTTTCAGACGAATCAACCGCGCAGCCAACGGCAACAAGCTGGACGTGGGACTTTGGTGATGGCGGAACTTCAACTGCTCAGAACCCAACTCATATCTATAATAGTCACGGTTTGTTTACTGTTACGCATACCGCAACAAACTCATGTGGTACAGACAATGAAGTAAAGACAAGTTACATTCGCGTGAAGTGTTGTCGGAGTTTACGAGGAAATGTAAATTACGATCCACAAGACTTATGCACGGTAGCAGATTTGAATTACTTAGTTCAGTACCTGTTTAATAGTGGACCGATTCCTTATTGCTTAGAAGAAGCAGATATTAATGGAATAAACTCGGTAACTGTAGCTGATATAACGACATTAGTAAATTATTTATACAACGGCGGCTCAGCTCCCGCACCTTGTCCACAATAATGTCCAAAATTGTAAAAAAACCCACCTTTCGGCGGGTTTTTTTACAATTTCAAACGAAATTAGTCTTTCATCGAGGCCAGGAATTTCTGATTGCTCTTCGCTTTCCGCAGACGATCGAGCAAGAATTCCATCGCTTCAATCGGGTTCATTTCGGCAAGGAACTTACGCAGCACCCAGACTTTGTTGAGTACATCCGGCTGCAGCAGTAATTCTTCCTTACGGGTAGATGAACGATTGATATCCATCGCCGGGAAAATACGACGGTCAGCCAGACGGCGATCCATCACCATTTCCATATTACCCGTACCTTTAAATTCTTCGAAAATGACTTCGTCCATACGGGAACCGGTTTCGATAAGGGCGGTGGCGATAATCGTCAGTGAACCACCCTCTTCGATGTTGCGGGCGGCGCCGAAGAACCGTTTCGGTTTATGCAGCGCGTTCGAATCGACACCACCGGAAAGAATCTTTCCTGAGTGCGGCACGACGGCGTTATGCGCGCGGGCTAAACGGGTAATTGAATCCAACAGAATAACTACGTCCTTACCATGTTCGACTAACCGTTTCGATTTTTCAAGCACCATGTGCGAAACCTGCACGTGCCGTTCCGCAGGCTCATCGAAGGTCGAGGAAACGACTTCGCCCTTTACCGAACGGCGCATATCGGTCACTTCTTCCGGACGCTCATCGATCAACAGGACAATCAGCACAACTTCCGGATGATTGGCGGTGATGCTCTGCGCGATTTTCTGCAGAATCATCGTTTTACCCGCCTTCGGCGGCGAAGTAATCAGCGCACGCTGCCCTTTACCTATCGGGCACATGAGGTCGATAATACGCGTGGTTAACTCTTCCGGGTTCGTTTCGAGCATGAACGGTTCATTCGGATAGAGCGGGGTCAGATTGTCGAACAGCGTTTTGTGTTTAACGACATCCGGGTTCCCGAAATTGACCGTTTCGATTTTTAACAGCGCAAAATAGCGTTCATTGTCTTTCGGGGGACGGACCTGGCCGACGATAATATCCCCGGTACGGAGATCGAACCGTTTGATCTGGGATGGGGAAACGTAAATATCATCCTGACCGGGCAGATAGTTGTAGTCGGGAGAGCGAAGGAATCCATATCCTTCTTCCAAGATTTCCAGTACGCCTTCAGCGAGAATCACGCCGTTGGAGGAGGATTTCGCTTCCATTACTTTGTAAATCAGTTCTGACTTGCGCAAACCGGAAACACCGGGAATGTCCAAGTCTTCTGCCATTTTCAACAATTCGGCGATTGTCTTATTTTTGAGTTCAGCAACGTCCATTTTCTTTACCTGTTTATGTTATACTTGTGGCCGGATAGCATCCTGTCCGGAGGGAAAGTCAGTCTCTTGCAGTTCTTCGCTCGGGGCATCTCCCCATAATTTTTCAAGCGAGTAGTAGCGGCGCGTCGGCTCATGAAACACATGCACGACGACATCAATATAATCGAGTAAAATCCAGTTTCCTTCTGTCCTTCCTTCCGTATGGAATGGTGAAACGCCTGTCTTCTTGAGTCCCTCTTCAATTGCGTCGGCGATTGCCCTAACATGCACATCCGCGTCGCCGGACGCAATGACGAAATAATCGCAAACTGAGGAAAGGGATTTTAATTTCAGGATACGGACGTCGAAGCCTTTTTTGGACAGGGCAAGGCGACCAGCCGTGCGGGCAAGGGTAAGCGCTGAATGAGCTTTCAAGAGTTTTGCTTTATCTCCTTTGCCGGGGCTTTGCGCAATGCGCTCGCCCAGTTTTTACCGACCACTAACGTAGCCGTGACCTGATGATTATCCGATTCTATCGGTTTGACTACGACCGCCGTTTCCGGCAGACCGAAGGTTTCTGTCAGCACTTTGCCTAACTCTTTGTTTTCTTCACGAAGAATAACAAACGATTCCGGTACATTCCGGTCGACAAGCGCCACCTGATCGACAACTTCGATAGCGACCTGCTGATCGCTGAATCCACCCCACTGACGAGCGAGCGGTTTTTCCAGTCCGCTTTGACCGCTGGCATTGCTGATTTGCAAGCGCACCGAAAATTTCGGGTGCGGGTCTTCAAGCGAAACACCGGTGTACATCCTGTAGGCATACGAACCGGTGAAAAACAGCAATACAACTGCTCCTATTACGAGCGCAAAGTCAAACAGCCGCCCCAAACGGGCACGCAGTGTTTTTCGTTTGGATGGTTGTTCGGCTGATGGGCGTTGAGAATACGTTGTATTAATCATGTATTAGAGAGAAATAACCGAAAGAGATTCGGCGGCAGGAGGGAAATATAGTTTACCGGTAGAATGAATCCCTCCACCAGTCGTAATAGTGCATTCCATCGCTTCCCATTCCGTTTCGATACGTTTGAAAACTGAAACCCATGCGGAATTTTTCGGAAGGGTGGTAATCAAGGGTGAACCCGGGAAGTATCGCGGCATCGGCGTTATCACCGTTATACATCGCTTTGGTGTTATGCGCCAATCCGAAATTAAGCGACATCGACAACTTCGGTGAAAATTCATACGCAAACTGAGTGTTCAACACGCCCATCGACATGCTGTTATTGCCGCTTGAAAAGTAGGAAATCGAATAGCTGTTCGACCATTTCACTTTTGAAAGATCAATCAACCCAAACGGGCTGAGACTCGATTTCGGAGACATGTTATTCTGCGATGTCACTTGATTAACAGAAGCCAGATCGACTGATTGCGCACACAGCGAGCTTACGGCAAGTACGCTGCAGATTAAAGAAATGATGGTAATTTTCTTCATTTGATCAGGCCTTCCATTACTCAGTTCAAATGTACACAATCGTTCGGGCGAGTCAACCTAAAAGCCGGGCTCTCATACTCTTAAATCGGCTGTTTGCCGTCAGAATTATAACGGAGAAACCGCCCTAAAAGTCGAAAAAAAATCAGAGCCGATTTGCAAAGATTGTGGCTAATTCATCAAGCTGCTCCGGAGAGTTTACTCCCCGGACTTCGTCGGAATTCTCGGCGACCGTCACCGAAACGCGCAACCCATTGCCATGCAGTATCTTAACAGTATCGGTTAGGTAGTATTCAGCTTGAGAATTGGTATTTTTGACGCTTTTGAGTGAAGAGAATAACGAGGCGTTGTCGAAACAGAATGTCCCCGTGTTGATTTCGGAGATTTTGAGAATCTCCGGGGAGGCATCCTTATGCTCGATAATTTCCTTCAATTCATCGTTTCCATTTCCACGGACAATCCGCCCATAGCCGGTAGCATCACCGACAACGGCAGATAAACAGGTTGCAGAGGCTTTGGTCTGTTCATGAACGGCTAAAAGGGCACTGATAGCATCTGCGGATAAAAACGGCACATCTCCGGCAGCTACCAACGTAATTCCTGAAAAATTCTTGAGCTGCGGTTCCGCCATCATCACGGCGTGGCCGGTACCTAATTGCTCCCGCTGCCAGGCAAACTCAACCGGATATTTCAAAAGGGCGCGTTGCACCTCTTCTCCGCCATGTCCTATAACCACGATGATTTTATCGAATTTGAGCGCGGTGAGCGTATCCAAAAGAATTTCGATCATCGGACGCCCTTTGATCGGATGCAGCACTTTCGGGAGATCGGATTTCATCCGTTTCCCTTTACCGGCGGCAAGGATAACGACAGCTTTTTGCTGGGACATTCGTTGAGGAATCAGAGTACCGGTTAGTAGCGAAACGCCGGTTCGGGGGTTTCTTCAGGAATAGGGCGATTTTGCTTATCGACATGGACAATAGCCGGTTTGAAATTGACTGCTTCCCGTTTGTCGATATCGCCGTACGCGATTATGATAATCAAGTCCCCTATCTGACCGCGACGCGCAGCCGCGCCATTGAGGGCGATAACGCCGCTTCCGGCTTCTCCCTCGATCACATAGGTTTCAAACCGTTCGCCGTTGTTGATATTGGCGATATGCACGCGCTCGTACGGCACCAGATCGGCCAGCTTGATAAGGTCCTTATCGATCGTGATAGAACCGACATAATCAAGATTCGCATCGGTGATAGTCGCGCGGTGTATTTTCGATTTGCAGACTGAAATCATCATGGTTGCTTTGTTTCCTTATTTTAGCCAGCCCAATATATGCTCGAACCGGATTTTGGCAAGTAACAGTCAAAACCGCAGTCCTGCAGGCTTCATTCTGTAAACAGAAGTAATCGGCAAAGGTTCCAATGGTTCAGGCGACGCCTGTCCAATTTTTTGCAGGAAAACAACTTAGCTCAGCACTCACGGTATCGATTGCGGCGGCCATGTTCTTCCAGGTCACCACCTGTTTAGCCTGGTACGGGAAAAACCAGCTGCATTCGGAGTGCTCGGCACAGAGTTTGACTTCGGCATTATTGTCTACCACGGCGACAAAAATCGGGAAAACCCAAATAGCATCTTTCGGGGCATAATAGAACTGCATGAGATGCTCGGTGGCAAATATCTGAGCAGCCGTGAGTCCGGTCTCCTCTTTTAGCTCTCGAATGGCGATTTGCGTTCCGGTTTCATCCTTCTCTTTCATTCCTGAAACCAATCCCCAATGTCCGCCGGATCGGGTGTGATCCGCCCGTCTCAATAAGAGCATCTGCCATCCTTCGTTGGTTTTGCGGACAACTACAACGGCAACGCCGGGGGATTCAATCGGGATAGTTACAGACATAAACTTACAGCAGTTTCATATTGTCAATCAGCCTTACTCCGTGCACACGGACGGCCAATGAGCAAATAGTGTTCTTCTCGATTTTCGTTTGTGGTGTCAGGCTATTCATATCGGTAAACGCGATATACTCTATATCGGCAGTCGGGCAAATAGTGTAAATCGTGTGACGCATCTTACTTCCGATTTTAGCGGTTCGTTTTTCTCCCACTTTTATCAATCCCCTTGCAGTTTGTAATGCACGGTATAAACAGATAGCATCTTTACGCTGCTCGGCGGTGAAATAACTATTCCTGGATGACATTGCCAGGCCATCCTTCTCCCGAACGGTCTGTGAAATGATAAATTGAATCGGAAAGCCTAAATCGCTGGTCATTTGTTTTAAAACCATCGCCTGTTGGTAATCTTTCATCCCAAATAACACAACATCGGGACGGGTGATATTGAACAGTTTGGCGACGATAGTAGTGACGCCGCGAAAATGTCCCGGGCGGACCGCACCTTCGAGGGTTTGTGTTAATAGTTCGACATTCACCCACGTTTGGAAATCTTTCGGATATATTTCTGCTACTTTCGGGATAAACACGATATCTCCACCCGCCTTGCCGATTTTTTTGACATCCCCTTTTTCATCACGTGGATATTTAGTCAAATCATCACGCGGTCCGAATTGGGTAGGGTTAACGAAGATAGTCGTAATGACCACATCCGCTCTCTGTTTTCCTTTACGAATAAGCGATAGGTGCCCGTCATGCAAAAACCCCATTGTCGGCACAAGAGCGATTCGTTTTCCCTTTGCAGCAAGCTGTCGGGAGAGATTTTGCATCTGTGCGATTGAACGAACGATTTTCATAATTCGGTAATACGCCGGTTATCTTTGGCGTAGGCAATCAAAATATAGCCTCGCGTAATCGTAGCGGTGAATACGGACAGCATATAACCCGGAATAGTTGCGAACAGAATACCAAGCATGAAGGCGCAGAAATAGGAAATCGACTCTGAAGATGTCCGCCCGAACAATTCGTACACCGGAATCATCACGTCGCTGTCGGGATACAAAAAGAAGAAAAAGTCGCCGAGTTTCCCCTGAATCGACAGATGAGACATTCCTCCCTCGATCAACCGCGACAATTCTACCCCACCGGTTGTCGCTGAGGTGGACGCTATAACATCGACCGCTTTGACGGCCACAAAGGCGTAAATAAATCCGGCACACTTGGCGAGGATCAGTGCTAATACCGTCGAGAACAGCCAGCGCAGCGGCTGGCGAAGGATGATCGAAAAAATTTCGACAACCGGACCGAAGATTTCTTTCTTTTCATCAGCAGCAATCACGCTCGGTAAAAAGGAAACCGCCGTCGCACTGACGCAATAGACCATTCCGACTAAGGCCATCGCCAGCAAAAATCCGGGCATTACGATAAGCGCCGACCAGAGCCATTCACCGGCAATCGGAATACGACCGATAAAGCCGAGTAAAAACAATCCGGCTAAAAGCAGCAGTATCAGCAACCCAAAACTCAAAAAAGTACCGAGTAATTGCGGCAAACGAATAAACCCCTGCTTGATCGCTTTCATGATAGTCAGAGAATGGTTTCCCTTTAACTCCTCAATAGCTACCATCGCCAGCGCGGTCATCCCCTGCAAAATCAACAGAAATCCTAATCCAAGCCCACCGTACCAAAGCGCCATTGCTCCTGCTGAAGCCGGCGGTTTTAAAATCGGCGGGAAAAAACCGTAGACTGATAGTACAAAACCGAGCCGTTCCCCGTCGATTACCATACTTAAGTAACTTCCGGCAACCATGCAGGTGTAAGCAGCCAGAACGAAAAAAGTGCCGATAGCGATGTGTTTCGGTTTAAGCCCCGCTCGCGGCGCTACGAACAGATCCGCAAGCGAATAGCGAAACAAACTGGTCATGCGCAACGGTTTTGTATCAACCATATAACAGCTGACCTATTTTATCCGCTTTCGATTTTTGATTAAAATAGCACGAATCGATTCGCAAATATAATCAACTTGGTCATTCGTAAGTGTCGGATACAACGGCAGCGTAACAATTCGCTCTGCCGCCTTAGCGGTATTAGGAAACGAGGATGCTTTCCAGTTAAATTGCTTTTTATAATACGAAAAGGAATAGACCGGTTGGTAATGCACGCCGCATTCGATTCCTTTGGCTGCCATCAGACTTATAAATTGATCCCGTGAAATGGTAAGCGCTTCTAAATGCAGTTGGATAATGTACAAATGCCAACTCGGCATAACGGAAACTGCGAAGGAAGGTAACGTGGCAAACTCGTACATATCAGCTAACTGATTCGTGTACCGTTTCGCCAACTGTGCGCGGCGGCGCTGGTCGGCATTGAACCGTTTCAATTGCCCCAAACCGACTGCGGCGTGAATATCCGACATATTCGCTTTTACACCGAAACAGGGCACATCGTACGACCAGGTTTTCCCTTGCTTTCGGTCATGCGCGTTAGTGGTCATCCCGTGCCGGGAAATAAACCGGGCACGTTGAGCGAGTTGTGCGTTGTCCGTTACAATCATACCACCTTCACCGGAGGTCAGGTTTTTCGTCGAATAAAACGACAGGACTGCGGCATCTGCCAGTTCTGCCGTTGTTTTTCCCTTATACACTGCCCCAAAGGCATGCGCTGAATCCGACAGCAACGACGTTGCTTTTGTTAAAGATAGGAGAGCGTCATAGTCGCAGGGGTATCCGGCCATTTCAACCGGCATTATCGCTACCGTTTTTTTGTTCATCCGCTTTTTGACTGCTTGGGGATCAATAGTTAAATGAACCGGATCTATATCGACTAACACCGGCTTGAGTCCGGCTAAAAGAATCGCTTCGATCGATGCCACCATCGTCATCGGCGTCGTAATAACTTCCCCGTTTTTCGGCAGATTTATAGCTAAAAGCGCAACCTGCAATCCGGCCGTTGCGGAGTTAACAGCAACGGCATGCGAAACATTCATCCGCTTTGCCACCAACTGCTCAAACTCTTTTGCCTTTTTTCCGGTCGAAAGCCACCCGGAATCGAGCACACGGGCAACTTCCCGCTTGGCTTGCGGCGTAACGGTAATATCAAAAAGCGGAATATGCTGTTTATTGCGCGGCATGCATTACCCGTTCGTAAAGTTCAGACATCTTATCAAGCGACCGTTCCCAGTTATACTGCGCTTTAACCATCTCATACCCTGCTTTACCCATCTGCTCCAGCTCGCTGCGATTTTTAACCAACCGCTCAATAGCGTCAGCCAGCGCAGCCGGATCTTCCGGCGGCACTAAGATACCGGTTTTATTCTGCTGAACAACTTCCGGAATACCGCCAACTTCCGAGGCAATTACCGCTCTTCCGACAGCAGCCGCTTCCAAAGCCGACACGCCGAATGATTCCATGCGGGAAGGCATAACCATCAGGTGATGAGACTGTAAAAACGAGGCCATTTCCGCATGTTCAAATTTACCGACTAAATTTACAGTATCCGATAACCCAAGTGATTGAATCATCGTTTGCAATTCACCGGTCATTTCTCCCGAACCGGCCATATCCAGATGGAACTGAACACCCCGCTCTTTGAGCAATCTGGCCGCTTGCAGCAAAACATCAGGACCGTAGATCGCACGATGCCATTTGGCGTAGGCGAGTTTTACCGGATATGCGGGAAGCGGCGCCGGTGAATCGGGTACATGTACACCGAACGGAATGACGGACAATTTATTTTGTACGTGCGGCCAATGAGCCAATGTTTGCTTTTCAAGATAACGGCTTGACGCCGTCACTGCCGCCGAGTTCTGAAACAACCAATTGCCGAACCAATGCGTAAGCGGATTATGAATCAACTTTGCGAGGTCACTCCCCCACAGCGAAGTTACCATAGGATGAATATGCGAACGCACTCCCCACCAGCCGAACCCGAAGGCATAGTGGACATGCACAAGATCAGGCTGGAATTTTTTTGCTTCGGAAATCGCTTTTCCCGCATAGCGCAAATAACCGAATGCTCCTGAATGCGGCAGGTTAACGGTTTCAACATTCGCAAGCTGCTCTCCGCCGGATGAAACAACTTTAATCTGCCAACCGCGTTTGGTAAGCCCTTCTGCCCACCGCTGGATATGCACCGACTGCGCCCATCCGAAAATAACGATCCGGTTTTTCTTTGGCATAACGAAAACTATTTGAGAAAACCAAGGATCGCTGTTTTGATATGCTGCGACGGGCGATGTCCGTTTACTTTCCACGCAATACGTTTGACTTCGGGAAGGTTTCTGAATGACTGCGCTACTTTTTTGCGATCCAATCCGACTAGCACGTTTCCTTGCTTCAATGTTTCCACCCATTCGGTTTCATCACGCAGCGTAAGCACCGGCGTACCGACAAAAACTGCTTCTTTTTGCAACCCGCCGGAATCGGTGAGTACTGCTTTGGCGTGGGAAACGACACTCATGAGTGTAAAATAATCGAACGGATGCATGGGGAAAAAATGCGGGATAGTCATAAACTCCCGTTGCAGTTTGAACTCACGAATTCTCGCTTTGATTCGCGGGTGCATCGGGAATACAATGGGATAAGGGGATTCGGCGAATATACGCGCCAGCTTTTTCAGCGATTCCGGGGAATCAGTTGTTGCCGCACGATGAACAGTCGCAAGCAGGAACTGTTTTGATTGCAGTTTGTGCTTTTGTAAAACGCTTACATCCTTCTTAACTGCTGATAGCGAGTCATGTAACAATTCGAACATCAGGTCACCGCAAAGAACAATCCCGGTTTTGATTCCTTCGTTTTTCAGATTATTCGCCGCAGTTTTGGTCGCGCAGAAATGTAAAGAAGATAGATGATCGGCGACTTTCCGGTTTATTTCTTCCGGCATATCCCGCACAAATGAGCGCATACCGGCTTCGATATGGCCGATAGGAATTCCCAACTTTGCCGCTGCTAATGCACCGGCGAGAGTTGAATTTGTATCGCCGTACACCAGTACCATCTGCGGTTTCAGTTTCAATAATACCTTTTCGATATCAGCAAGCATCCGGCCGGTCATTTCCCCGTGGGATCCTGAGCCGATGGCTAAATTGATCTTTGGTTTCGGGATCTGCAGACTGCGGAAAAACTGCCCGGACATAGCGTCATCATAATGCTGCCCGGTATGAATGATCTCATGCTGTACGGCACCGACAAGCGCATTGGCCAACGGCGCGAGTTTGATAAACTGCGGCCGGGCGCCGACGATTGAAACTACCAATGGTTTTCGTTTCACCCTGCTAAGCTACTATTTCCACGAATATCGCTCAAGAGAAAACAAAAGCCGCGCAAGGTCATTGCGCGGCTTGCACTATCGACACAAAAATCAGTTAAACCGATTTTTTGATAAGATCGACCACCGTATCCTGTTCCTCTTTGGTCAGTTCAGGATAAATCGGAATCGAAATGACTTCATCCGCCGCCTTGTTGGAATGCGGGAACTCTTCCGGTTTGTGGCCGAGGTAGGCAAAGCATTTCTGCTTATGAAACGGCACCGGATAATAAACTTCACAACCGACACCGGCTTCTTTCAGTTTCTTCTGCAATGCCTCGCGGTTTTTCACCGCGATCGTGTACTGATTGTAAATATGGAAGGTCGCATACGACATCACTTTTGGCGTCGTAATACCGGACACGCCGGCAAGCAATTGATCATACCGCTTGGCATGGGCAATGCGCTGTTCCGACCATTTTCGCAGATGCGGCAGTTTGACGAGAATAATCGCCGCCTGCATCGTATCGAGGCGTGAGTTGTATCCGACAATGTCGTGATAGTATTTCACCTTCGAACCATGCACACGAAGCATTTTGTTCATTTCGTAGTCGGCGTCGTTGTTCGTGACAATCATCCCGGCATCACCGCAGGCGCCGAGATTTTTAGACGGGAAAAATGAGAAACAACCCATATCGCCGATTGAACCGCAGAGCCGTCCTTTGTATTCGGAACCGATCGACTGCGCGCCATCTTCGACGACTTTGAGATTATGTTTCTTTGCGATTTCCATAATCGGGTCCATGTCGGCCATCTGACCGAACAGATGCACCGGCATAATGACTTTGGTTTTCTTGGTAATCGCTTTTTCGATCAGTTTCGGATCGATGTTGTATGAATCCGGCTCGATATCGACAAGCACCGGTTTGGCACCCAAACGATGCACCACGCCTGCTGTGGCGAAAAATGAAAAGTTAGTTGTGATAACTTCATCCCCCGGTTCCACACCGGCGGCGCGAAGCGCTAACAAGAGCGCATCCGTTCCGGAGGCGACACCAATACCATATTTTACATTTGATACTGCCGCGACCTGTTTTTCCAGTTCAGCGACTTCCGGACCAAGAATAAATTTACCGTGAGTAAGCACCTTGATACACGCCGCATCCAGTTCCGGTTTTAAATAAGCATACTGGCGGCTCAGGTCTAAAAGTGGGACAGCCATGAAATCTCCTTATGCGAATCAATCATCTTTCCAGCCTTGATTTTCCAGCAATTGTTCTTTGGGAACATCGCGGAATGTTTTCGCCGGTACTCCGGCGATAATTTTCTTTGCGGGAGTATCTTTGCTGACAAGCGCACCCGCGGCAACAAGCGTATCTTCTGCAATTACTTTTCCGGGCAATATCGTTGCGTGCACACCAATTCGGGCGCCGCGCTTGACGGTGACACCTTTGAAATTATTGAAACGTTCTTCGGTGCGGCCGACAAAATTATCATTCGAGGTTGCCACGCACGGCGCTACGAACACCCGGTCACCGACTTCGGAATACGCCGTGATATACACATTCGTTTCCAGTTTTACGAAACTGCCGATCTTGCAGAAATTTTCAATTGCGACGCCGCGACCAACAATAGTCTTGCGACCAATAGTTACATTTTCACGAACGGTCGACAAATCTGCAATCAGCACTTTGTTGCCGATCACTGAACCGCGATAAATGACCACGTTGGTTCCAATTATACAATTTGAGTCAATGGTGCAGGCAGGCAATTCTTGATCTGATGTGGTGGCTGAGTTCGCCGCTTTCATCGGCCGTTTGCCGATAATGGTGCCGTCATCGATACGGACATTATCACCGATCTTGGTGCCGTCATGAATGACAACATGATGCCCGATGACGCATCCTGCGCCGATTTCGACATCGTTTGCGATAACGCAGTATTCTCCATACCGGGTGCCTGTGCCGATCTTTGCAGATTTATCAATTACTGAGGTAGACATGTATAGTTCCTTTTTTCAGAATAAAATCGTTATACCAATTATCGGTCTACAGGTTCACCGGAGCGCCGCCCGCTTCCAAAGATTTTTGCGCCGCCTCCAAAACCCGTAACACTCTCAGTCCATCCCGGCCATCTGAGCGGGGACGCTCCCGTTTTTCCACGCAATTCAGAAAGTGGCGGCATTCTTCCGCCAACGGTTCGGTCGATTTCACCTGCGGAATCAGGATATCGCCGGTACGAATAGAGAGATATTCCCCATAGGTTTCATAATTCGGGTTGTGATCTACACCCTTGTCGTATATGCGGATTTTTTCGGAGGGGTCACCGTCATCGAATACCGCCATCTGCTTGGAACCGACCACGACCAGTTTTCGGTCTTTGTGCGGATCGAGCCAAGAGACATGAATATGCGCCATGGTACCGTCGCCGAAATGCAGGGTCGTGAACACCACATCTTCGATTCCTGTCTGCAAATAGGCTGAACCGGTTGCAGTAACGCGCACCGGGTCTTTGTCTAACAGATAAAGAATTATCGAAATATCATGCGGTGCGAATGACCAGAGCGCGTTTTCGATATCCCGTACCTTGCCAAGATTCACCCGGCTGGCATACAGGTAATAGACCCGACCCAGTTTGCCGCCGTCGATTGCCTGTTTTAAAAAAAGCGTACAGGGGTGGTAGAGCATGATATGACCGACCATCAAAATCCGACCGTTTTTCTCCGCTTTTTCGACCAGCTTTTCCCCTTCGGCAACCGAAAGCACAAGTGGTTTTTCGACAAAGACATCTTTACCGGAATCGATCGCCTTCATCGCCAGTTCATAATGTGAGGCCGGCGGGGTGGCAATAATAACCGCCTGAATATCTTCACGGGTGAACACATCGTCAAATTTGGTGGAAGTTTCCAGCCCCGGATAACTGCTGCGGGCCTGGGCGAGCGCTTTTTCATTCTGATCACAGGCAAGAGTCAGTCGGCCGCCGGACAGCGTGTAGAAATTCCGGAGCAGATTTTTTCCCCAAGCGCCGATGCCGATAATCGCGAGATTTTTCATGTATAATTCCTTCTGTGTCGTACGTCCGATAACCGTCTGATCATTAGCGTTTCATGCCGGGCAGCCAGCCGAAAAAAGCCTCGGCTACTGACGACACCCGACGATACTCATCGGGGTTGTTCAGACGGAGACGGCGAAAATACTCTGCAACGGTCGCAAGTGCAACTGCCAGAATCAACGAAGCGCCGAATGTTCCGAAGACAATAAGCGACCGCCAGGGGCGGCTGCGAAGCTCCGGCGGAACTGCTTTATCGACAACGGATATGGTAGACAGATCATCATTTTCCTGAATTTTTGCCCGTTCCCGCTGCTCTAACAAAAGGGAGTGCAGCGTCTCATTCACTTTCACCCGACTGTAAAGCTCTTCGTATTGACCGCGCAGGGTCGGGATTTCGGAGATAGCGAGAGAAAAAAAGGAGCTATCCCGGTTTTTGGTTTCTAGGTCTTTGAGTTGCCGTTCTACCACTTGCTTACGCTGCTTGAGCTCGACTAACTCGGTGTTTTCTTTGCCGAGGGTTTTCTCCCGAACCAATAATTCGGTTTCGATCGCCGCCAAAGTCGCTTTTAAACTAATCGCCTGCTCAACGGCTAAACGGGTCTGCTGGTCGAAATCGACCGTTTTGTGGGTAAGCTGGAATTGCTGCAAAGCATGGCGGGCACTGTCGAGTTCTTTTTCAACATCGGTAAGGCGGCTTTCCAAAAGCTGACGACTCTGTTTTTTTTGTGAAAGGGAGATATCACGAATCGTCTTATCCAGTTCTTCAACGAAGCCGTTGGTGATATCCGCCGATAACACCGGGTCTTTGTCTTCGACTGATACCAAAAGCAATCCTTCTTCGGTTACTTTGAAGTCGGCATGCGACATCAGCGCCATATACGCCGCTTCTTTTCCTTCCGCTTCGTAGCGGGCGGTAAGATTGAAGCGGTTGATAATCGTATCCGCAATTTTCCGGCTTTTCAGCATACGGGCATAAATGTCGGAAGGGGTTACCATGAGCGGGAGCGCCATCCCTTCGGTAATGGATGTCGCTTCGGATATGCCGCGATATTCAGAGAGCATTACCGACGAGCTCTTCGGGGGTAACAAGAGCGCTTTCGCCCGATACCACTGCGGCAGCATGAAGGCAACGGCGACTGAAATCGCCGTTAACAGGAACACGATCAAAAAAATCATCTTCCGGCGATTCGCCAAAACTTCAAGAAAGAGCCAGAATGAGGATGACTGCTGATTGCTCATTTGAATTCCTCACGAAGCTCAACGATAACTTGGTCTCCGTCCCGCACTAATGTTTGCCGCGTGACGGCGGTCATGGTGTTGGCAATCGGATGGTGAATGAGCAGTTGTTGGCGATCTGCTTTCGGCAAAAATCCACCGACGCTGTTGACATACCAATCGACCGTTTTGCCTGCAACAAACGGAACAATCCCCGGATTTCGCACCTGTCCTGCCACCTGCACGAAGCCGTGCGCCGTTTGCACGACGACTGAATCTCCGGCGCGAAGTTCGAATGATGAGAGCAAAAATTGCTGCTGATCGATAAACACAATCGGATACCGGGTATCGGTAATTTGTCCGACCGCATTTGTGCCTATGCGCCGAAATACCACCGTTCGTTCCTGAACCGCTTCTTCCAAAAAGCCGCCGGCTGATTGAATCAATTGGCCGAGGGTGTGAATACCGGCAGTATCAAACCGTCCCGGTTTTGCAACCGCGCCAAAAATCGAAATCTGCCGTATTGACTGCAGGTTGTGTAGTGCCGGAACAATAACCGTCCCCCCTGCTTTGAGCGTATTGGCGTCTGAACCGATAACCTTTACCTTCGAGATATCACCGTATCCGGTCACACCTCCGGCAAGGCCGACCAGTAATGCAAGGGAATCGGTCGGGAGCAGTTCGATAACGCGAGGGGAGGTAACTTCTCCAACTACGTGCACCAACGATTGCGAACGACCGGGTACGTCGATTCGATCACCGGCATACAAGAGCGGATCAAACTGAGCGTCCCCTAAAAACGAGGCACGATCCAAATCGACCGGCAATACCGTATCGCTTCCGATAAAACGAATAAGCCGGGTTGAGCCACCCGGTTTCACACCGCCTGCGGCGGCAATGATTTCTGATACCCGCTGTGACGTGTAAAGGGTATATGCACCGGGCTGGGCAACTTCACCAGTAACACTAACCGTAATCAGGCGCGGCTTGGAAACACTAAGAGTGATTTCACGGGCGTTGAATTGTTTAGCGAGGGCGTCGGTGAGCTCTTTGCGCGCTTCGGTTAACGTTTTACCAGCGAGCAGCAGTTTACCGAGACTCGGCTCGACAACATATCCCTCAGGATTAACCGTAAACGATTGTGACGGAATTTTTGAGCCAATAAACACGGCGGTGATAACTTCACCCGGCCGCACAAGATAGCGATTCGGGTTAATCGGTTCGCTGTAGTCACGATACAGCGGCTCTAAGGAGAAAATACGGCGCAATGAGTCTACCTGTGCGCTTTGTCCCTCCGCTTTGCCGGGGACAAGCGTCAGACCCAGGGCGAGAATGGCCAGAAAAATCGTGATTTGCAGTGCAATTCGGGCAGATTTCATCATTAGCAACAGAGGATATCGGAAATCAGGCGGTAAGTCAAACAAATAGCCTGCATGCAAGTTACTACAAAAAATGCTGGGAGAGCGGAAACTCACACATTACCATTGCCTTACGAGAGGTATGAATACATCAAATGACCACTGAACAGCCTATTTTCAAAAAAATTTCACCTTCTTCTTTGGTATTTATACCGAGTCTTCTGTTCGTTGTTTTTCTCGGAATAAATCTGATCCTGCTTTCGACAGGGGAGCGGAAGTATCAAAGCTTACTCCGTATTCTTTCACAGTGGGATGGGCAGCACTATCTATCGATCGCCCGTGACGGATATCGGATACAGCCGTGCGAAGGGCTTCCTTCCAGTTTCATCTGCGGCAACGTAGGCTGGTTCCCGATGTACCCAATGTTCGGGAAACTCCTGATTGCAACCGGATTGGATGCAAGGTTCGGGATGCTTGCATTATCCTGGCTTGCGCTTTGGGGAGCGTTAATATTACTCTATCGATTATTAATTAAAATGTTCGATAGCACAGTTGCAAAACTGAGTTGCGTGTTGCTGTTGCTCTTCCCGACCTCATTCTACTTCGCCTGCGTATTCCCGTATTCACTCTACCTGCTTTTAGCCGTCACGGTAATGACGCTTTTGTATGAACGAAGATACCACTGGCTGCTTATTCCCTGCGGATTGTTGGCAGCAACGTACCCATCGGGCGCGATAATCGGATTGCCTGTCGCGTACGAATTGATTAAACGATTCAAATCGCTCACGAATAAAGCACGAGCGTGGTTGTTGGCTGCATTAGCTGCCCTGCCGTTAGCGATTCTTTTGTATTTTGGTTATTACTTGATAACGTTCGATGATTTCCTGCTCTACACCCGTTTTCAGGGGCAAAGCTACTACGCGCACAAGCTGTCGATTCCGTTTGTTACGTTGTATTTCTCCCTTACCAGCATGCCGATTATGCATCCGGAAATACTAGCCGTGTTATTCGCATTCGGAACTCTAATCATCATGTACACAAAAAAACTTCCGGTTGGATGGCTGCTGTTTCTGCTCGGCATATTGTTGTTCACTCCTACATTCGGCACGACCCAATGCTATTACCGGCATATTGTCGTCGCGTTCCCGCTGAGTGTTTTAGTCGCGTTGAACTGGCAGTCGCGGCGGAAATGGCTGATCCTCTTCTATGCGCTAATTGCCGTCGGATTATATACAGCTATTTATGTGTCGGAGTTTAAAAAAGGAACCCTGATGTAGGCTTATTTAACTAAGCGAAATCGGTAGATAACATCCAGGGATGCTGAATCGGCATGCCGCTCTAAATACAAACTATCCCCACGAAAGGTGGCGCTGAATGCTCCTTTTGGAATACGCAGTGAATCACAATTCGAACCGGTAAAAACAGGAGACGATAGATACAAAGTCGGCGTTCCATAGCCGGAGGCGCTCCCCTTTGAATCGCAGATATTCGTTTGATGCGTTACATGCGTCAAATCATAGGTGTTACTCCGGATAATCAGACTGACGGTATCGGTACGATATTCAAATCTTCCCGGTCTGAAAATTTCAAGATCACCGGAATACAGTTCTGTTTCTGCCTGACCTACGATTTCATCTTCGGTGCAACGCAGGAAGAAAAAAGAAACAAGCAACGAAACCCCGGCCATCAGGACAATTCGTTTGCTCATATTAAACTTTCAATTATCAGGAAGTTTTCGATAACCGGGGTGCAGTTTCATTCGGAAATTCTACCGAAACTCCCTTGCGTCCTTCCGCATATTTGACCGCCGCCTTCACAAATTCTCTGAACAATGGATGCGGCCGGGTCGGGCGGGATTTCAGCTCCGGATGATACTGTACGCTTACAAACCAGGGGTGGCTCGGAACCTCTACAATTTCTACCAGCCGCTTGTCAGGCGACAAACCGCTTAAAAGAAGCCCGTTGCTGGCAAGCATGTCACGATAGGCGTTATTCACTTCGTAGCGATGGCGGTGCCGCTCGGATATTTGTTCAACGCCATAGGCAGCATAGGCACGGGAGTTTTTGTCGAGCACACAGGGATAGGCGCCTAAACGCATTGTACCGCCTAATTCCGTGACTCCTTCCTGATCAGCCATCAGGTGAATAACCGGGTGCTTCAATTCACGATAGAATTCAAACGAATGGGCATCAGCTAAACCGCAGACATTGCGGGCAAACTCAATAACAGCGCACTGCATACCAAGACAGATACCGAAGAATGGAATGTTGTGTTCGCGGACATAACGAATCGCCTCGATTTTTCCTTCCACCCCGCGCTCGCCGAACCCGCCGGGAATGAGCAAACCATCCATATCATGCAGATACTTTTCAGCGCCGTTTTGTTTGATATCTTCTGAACTTATCCAGATCAGTTTGACTTCGGCATCGGCAAAAGCACCGGCGTGAACGAATGATTCGATAATCGACTTGTACGCATCCTTCAAATTTACATATTTGCCGCAAATGGCGATTTTCACTGAACGGGAAGGGTTATGAATCACTTCGAGCATCTTGTCCCAGTCGGCAAGCTGCGGTTCGGGAGCGGTCAGATTGAAATGTTCTAACACGATATCATCCACCTGCTGCGCGCGGAACATGCGGGGAACTTCATAGATAGTGGAGACATCCTCAGCGACAATGACCGATTTGGTCGGAACGGAACAGAACAGACTGAGTTTTTGGCGCAACCCTTCCGACATCGGCTGGGCGGAACGGCATAACAGCATATTCGGTTGAATACCAATAGCGCGAAGTTCACGAACCGAGTGCTGTGTCGGTTTGGTTTTGAACTCTCCAGCCGCGCGAATGAATGGCACCAGGGTTACGTGCACATACATCGTGTTGCGCGGGCCTTCTTCGAGTCCCAACTGGCGAATCGCTTCCAAGAACGGTAATGATTCAATATCACCGACTGTGCCGCCGACTTCCGCGATGATGACATCCGGCGCCGGCTCGGATTTTTCAAGCCGTTTAATCCGGTTCTTGATTTCTTCTGTTACGTGCGGAATTACCTGAACAGTCGCACCCAAATAATCGCCGCGACGTTCGCGGGTAATAATGGTGTGGTAGACCTGACCGGTGGTGACGCTGTTATCTTTTTTAAGGGGTTGATCCAAAAAGCGTTCGTAATGTCCTAAATCCAGATCAGTTTCGGAACCGTCATCAAGCACGAACACTTCCCCGTGCTGGTACGGGTTCATCGTTCCCGGATCGACGTTCAAATAGGGATCAAGTTTGATATTGGTAACGCGCAGTCCGCGCCGTTCCAAAAGCAGTCCGATAGAGGCGGCAGCAATCCCTTTTCCTAAGGAGGAAACCACACCGCCGGTTACAAAAATATATTTAGTACTCTTTCCCATTTGTTTCACCGAATCCTTGGTTGTAATTGAATCTTATGAATATCGGCCGGAGTGTCAACAGAAACCGGCTTTACTTTTGCAAGATAAACGCTCATTTCCCCACCTTGTTCCAAAATGCGAAGCTGTTCCAGTGATTCCGCTTTTTCCGCGTCAGTCCGTTTCCAGCGAGCGTATTGCCGCAGCGCTTCCGCGGTGAACAAATAAATCCCTATATGTCCCAAAAACTGTGCCTGACCAGCCCGATTGCCGGAAGTCGGCTTTTGCAGATACGGAATCGGGTACCGGGAAAACCAGGCTGCCCGTTTTTTGGCATCTAAAACCACTTTTACCTGTGAGGGGTTGAATAACTCGGAATCATCGGTCAGCGGGAAGGCAAGTGTTCCGAACGAGCTATTCCCATTTTTAAATTTTGTGAGCGCGGAACTGACCGGCTTGGCGAAGGGAAACAGATTGTCCCCCTGTATGTTAACATAGATTTCCGCCGGGATTTTTTTCATCACTTCGGCTATGCGGTCACTGCCGGTGTGCGGGCGGCTGGAGCTTTTGACCGCTTCACCGCCGAAATCTTCAACGGCTTTGACAATCCGGTTGTCATCGGTCACGACAACAAGTCGATCAATGCCCTTAATTTTGCGCGCCTCATCCCACACGTAGTAAATGAGCGGTCTGCCTTTTAGAGAGAAGAGTATCTTGTTGGGGAATCGGGTAGAGCCGAGTCGGGCGGGAATCGCTGCCACGACCTTGGCCATCTTCACCCGATAACCTTCGGGACGCGGAAGAATTTCCCATCGGAGTCAGGGGCATTCTTCAGCGCCTCTTCACGCGGGAGAGAAGGAACAACCCGGTCTTCCCGAAAACGGTTTTCAGAACCAAGCACACCGACATACGGGGCCACGCCTTCTGTATTCACTTCAGCCAATTGACCGACATAATCCAAAATTACCGTCAGTTCGGTGGTGAATTGCTCGACTTCTTTGGGGGATAACTCTAAGCGCGCCAGCTTGGCGATATGCTCGACTTGGTTCGTTGATAGCGGCATGGGTGAGTATAGAGAAAAGGGCGTATCCTGTCAAGCCATAACGTTTTCTTACTTTTTTTCTGACTTCCCCGTCAAAGCCTAAAGAAAAAATCCGGCCTTCCGATAGTCCACTTAGAAACAAATGTGTCATTGTGAAACGACAACCGGATGAAAACTATAGAGACGCTCCCCAATAGACTTTCCAAAACGGAAGCTATCGATGCTACGTCCATACTGGATGTGATCATCGGTCATCGCTTGCGCGGAAAGCTGGTCGAGCATGATTTAACCGCACTGCGCGATGCATCTCCCGATCGCCTGTCCCTCTTTTTATTGTGCGGGGCGCAGCTTCTCTATCCGCTTGGCAATGCGGATTTGCCCCTTGAAACGATTCTTTCATCAGAAAAGCAGAATCCGCACGGCTTCTATTTACATAGCTGCATGCAAACCGAATGGTCAGTTCCGCAAAAAGGAGTCTACCACACGGCGGCCACACCGGATGCGGCCGTTCCATATACGATTGGACTTTTCGGCGCAATGTATGACCTGCAAACAGCCGAAACCCAAAACTGGTTGCACAGAGTTGTCGAGTCACTCCATCGTGACGTAAAGGGAATGAGTGAGTCCCTTGGACGCATACTGGTTGAGTTATCCGAACCGGGATTGGCTGTTTTGTTCAGTAATTCGGAAGGATCGATTGTTACTGCTAATCCTCTTGCCTGTGAGATTATCGGAAAAAGTCAAATTGATATGGTGGGAGCGGATTACCAGTCACTGTTAATCGAACCGGAAATCAAAAACAGAGTCGGTAAGAACAAGTTGACTTCCGTTGCGTTTGGCAGCACCACATATACGTTGATTTCTTTGGCAGCCAAACAGGAAACGACGAACAGCGCCCGGTATCAGGAATCTATTACGTTTCTCTTTCAATTACTACGGGATAAAGTTGCGGTCTGTGATATCGCTTCAGATTTACTGTCGTCCTCACTGGCGCAGATGCCTGATACGGCCCTCGGCGATATCGCTCAAACCTTAGCAAAAGAGCTGCATGACCTTCGTCTATACGTCGAGCGGTCAGAAATGCTTGTGCACAATCGCTGGAATGTTGTTACCCGCCAGAATCTTTGTGCGCTGGTCACAATAGCAGCCGATAAATCACGATCGATGCTTCCGCGCCGCCATGAAATCCGCACCCTTCCCTTTGAAGAAAATATCTATCATCCCTGTTCAGCTCAGGGAATCGACACCCTTTTGGAAACGGTGATCTGGCTGCATTTACATGAGCATAATTGCTTGACGCATACATCACTTTGTCTCACCCGTAACAACCTTACGCAAATCGATGTAACGACAACATCATTGACTGATTGCAGACTGCATGAACCGAAAATTGGATGGACCACATATTTGCAGCACCTGGGTCAGGAATTGAATCTGCACATCGAAACAGTGCAGAATGACACGACCTCCGCCATAACCACGTATATACAATTCGGTAATATAAAGGAATAAGGACAATGAACGTTCGAGACACCCACGCACCCGCAGTCATTTTATTGATCGACGCCGATCAGACCAACCGCCGAATCTTGGCCGAAACGCTGCAAAAGCAGAATTATCACATTCTGGAATCTGATACCCTGAGCAGCGGCGAACTGATGCTCGGCGAGCATGATATTGATCTGGTTGTTTCCGTTATTGCCGATGAATCGGAAACGGCAAATACTATCGCCCGTGTTCGCGCGGCGTCGATACAGACGGAAATTATCATTCTGGCAGCGAACGGTTCGATTGAGCATGCCGTCGACGCTATCCATGCCGGCGCATTCACCTATATGGTGAACCCGTATTCATTGGAATTGTTGGAAGCAAAAATTTCAAGCGCGCTGCAGCGCAGACAGATGAAGCAGGAATTGTCCGTACTCCGTGAGCATGTCGCCATGTCATACGGCTTCGACAATATCGTCGGTATTTCCCGACCGATGACCAAACTGAAAGAGACAGCCCAGCGCATAGCCTCGACCGATATCACCGTGCTCATCACCGGAGCGTCCGGTACGGGCAAGGAATTACTGGCAAAAGCGATTCATCATCATTCCCGCCGCCGCGCTAAACGGTTAGTGGTGGTCGATTGCTCGGCGATCCCGGAATCATTGATCGAATCTGAATTGTTCGGCCATTCCAAAGGATCATTCACTTCAGCCTATGATATGAAACGAGGATTGATCGAAGAGGCGGATGGCGGCACATTGTTTTTGGATGAAGTGCACAATATGCCCGCTTCGATGCAGATGAAATTCCTCCGCTTTTTGCAGGATTCCGAAATCCGCGCGATTGGCGCATCGAACTCCAAAAAAGTCGATGTCCGTATTATTGCCGCAACCAATCGCGATTTAACGGCGATGGTTGAAGACGGCAGCTTCCGCGAGGATTTATTCTACCGCTTAAATGTCATTCCGCTTCGCATTCCGCAATTGTCGGAACGGAATGAAGATGTCGAGATATTGACTGACTACTTCCTGCGCAAAGTCGCCCGGGAAATGAATCGCGGCGAAGTTACTATCACACCGCAGGCACGCGAACGGTTACTTGCGCACAACTGGCCCGGAAATGTACGGGAGCTGGAAAACACGATCAAACGCGCGATCGCGTTAAGCCAGAGCAACAGCATCGATGCGAACGGCATTCAATTCATCGGTTCGTCTCCGAAGCAGTCGGTTGTCGATGCCGCCGATATGAACGTACGGCGTCCGTTGTCGGAAACGCAGCGTGATATTATCCGGAAAACACTCGAAGAAAATCAGTGGAATTTTACGCAGACAGCGCAGGAACTCGGTATCGGACGTACCACCCTCTGGCGCAAAGTAAAAAAATTCAAACTGACGCGCGAAGCGGTCGGATAATTATTCGGCGCTGGATTCAGATGTATCCCGCAGTGACGCCTGATCCCGCTCAAAACGGATTTTGAGCTTGGCGATATTGTGCTCGTCGTTGGTGCGCGAGAACTGATGTCCGCCGGTATTGTTCGCGACAAAGAACAGATACGGCGTACTGGCCGGCCGAAGCACCGCTTTAATCGCGGCTAAACCAGGTGAATTGATCGGCGTCGGCGGCAATCCGCTGTGCAAATAGGTATTGTACGGCGTATTGAATTTCAAGTCCCGCCGGGTGAGCATCCGGTTGAGTCTTCCCAATCCATACGCAACGGTCGGGTCGGCATCTAATTTCATGCCGATACGAATTCTATTTAAGTAAACCGATGCGACTATCGGTCGTTCATTATCCAACCGCGTTTCCGCTTCTACGATTGAAGCCAGCGTAATCACTTCTTCCCGCGATAAACCATCCACAATCAACGACGGCCACAACGAATCAGTCGCTGCTTTGAACTGATGGACTAATCGAGTGATCGCAGTATGGGCATCCGTTCCCCACGGGAAATCATACGTTTCCGGAAACAGATACCCTTCCAAATACGGCACATCGAGTTTCGCCAAAAACTGCGCATCCTCATTCATTTTCATCATCTCAGTCGAATCAAGGGCGAGTTTGCGGGAAAGAATCGAAATCGTTTCCCAGAGTGTTTGCCCTTCCGGAACAGTGACGCGAACCATCACGATATCCGCATCCAAAAACTTTTTAATAATCGATCCGACTGAAACATTGCCGGTGAAATCATAACGACCCGGCAGCAAACGGCGATCCACCCCGCTCCACAGGGCGGCATACCAAAGCGTCGCGCGGGAACGAACAACATTCTCAAGCGTCAGTTTATCAGCAATTTTGCCGAAGGTATCCCCCTGCTTGACGATAATCGTGACGGTTTTACTTCCCAAATCGACCGGCTCGATAAACATATGATAGCCATACGCACCGATAACGATAATAAGAATTAAGATAATCGATCCAGCCCAGCGGATTATCCGTCCCGGTATATGTTTATGCGGCCAGTGAGGCCAGCGCGGTTTCACAGTGTTCTTTCCCCATCCATATAACGCTGAAGAATCACAACTGCTGCAAGCCGGTCAATTGCCGCTTTCCGTTTTCCGCTTTTTTTGCCGTGACTCGTGATAACTTTGACCGCATCACCGCTGCTGCCGAATTCATCCACCTTGTGAATCGGGCCGTTATATAATTTTTCAAGCTGCACAATAAACTGATCGATTTCATCACACATTTTGCTTTTGTCGCCGGAGGGTAACAGCGGATACCCGATAACGATGCCGTTCGGTTTTATTTCCGCCAGAATTGCCGTGATTTCGTCGAAAACCTGTTTAGCGGAATTGACCTCAATCGTTTTGTATGCGGATGCTATCAACCCTAATTCATCACTCTTCGCCAGACCGATACGGCGGCGGCCATAGTCAATAGCGAGCAGATTACGACGTTCAACAGACTTCATAGTAAAAACAGCAGAGGACTCTTGTTCCGATTGCCACATAGGTGATACGACTCTCCCACTCCAATGCGGCTGGAACATACCGCCTGGGGAAAGCGAGGCAAACTAAAATTATCGCTTAGGTTTTGCGCTCTTTGCGCTTGGCTGCGGGGAATAAGACGTTATTCAGAATCAACCGATAGCCGGGAGAGTGTTTGTGCAGTGATAAATCAGTCGGCGGATCGCTGACACGATGTTCATAATCCTCCGGATCATGCCCGGAATAAAACGTAAAGGTGCCGCGCCCAAGATTTCCGTGCACGTACCGCACCTCATCGAAATTATCCGGCTGTCCCAAAATCGTGACGTACTTTTTCAAGAGTGACTTTTTGAATCCGGTGGTCTGCCCCATGAATCCATCGACGGTATTGGTATGGCATTGCGTCAGCATCGTCGGCACCGGATCAAGCTTGGCGGCAAAATCGAACAGGAAAAAGTAGTCATCTTCTTGTCGCGTGAAGCGCACCATCCGCTCAGGGTAGGTGTCGATATCGGAAATCCGATAGGCGAACGGATCAAAATTCGGCGTAAAATTTTCAAAGGCGAAAGTTAGTGAATAATCGAGTTTAGAAACGGCGTTCGGTTCCACCGGGTCACCGTCAAATTCTTTCGGCACAATATCGACATTGGTGGCCGCTAACGCGACATCTATTGAGGAGGGTGCGGAACACATTTGGAACATCATTCCGCCGCGCCGAACATAATCATAAATCTTGGTCGCGACCGCCCGTTTTAGCTCGGAGACTTTGGAAAACCCCATTTTATGGGCCATCGCCTCGTTCGCTTTGACATCCTCCTGATACCACAACTGTGCGCGGAATGCGCCGTAGAATTTTCCGTACTGGCCGGTGAAATCTTCATGGTGGCAATGCAGCCAGTCATATTCTTCCAGCTTGCCGGTAAGAACATCTTCATCCCAAATTTCCGTGTACTTAATCCCGGCATAGGTCAGCGCGAGGGTGACAGCATCATCCCACGGCTGCGAATTATGCGGGACATAGACGGCAATTCGCGGCGCTTTTTCAAGCTCCACCCGCTCCATGTTGCTTACTTCGATTTCCCGGTAAATATCCGCTTCCTGACCGGATGTTACCGGTTCGTAGGTCACCCCGGCTAACAGACAAAGGTCCCGGTTCGCCTGGTTATCATCAAGAATAAACGATCCGGCCCGGTAATTGAGCAGCCACTGCCCTTTGGAGCCTTTGTCGAGGGAATTGAAAACGACGCCGTACGCCTTGAGATGGTCAGCTTGGGCGTCATCCATCGGAATCAACAAATCCGCGGCAGCCGTCGGCTGTTTTATAAGGAAAACGAGAGCTAGTACTAAGACTATTTTACGCATGGTGGTAATTATACGGGGTTTATGAAACTACGTTGCAGAAATTTAAGTCTCTTTGTTGTGCAATTCAAATTTTAAATTGAGCTTCTGTTCTAAAACTTCCTTTAGCCTAATTATCTGAATTTTATGAGCTAAACGATTCGAATCTAAGAAGTAAATACTATGACCTTCCTTATCTTTCGCAAATTTCAACTTTCTGACATCTCCATCTTCAATACCAACAAATTCGATGTCAGGAGCAACACTTTTATCAAAATCCCAACACACAACCCATCTCAAATATCGAAATGCATGGTTGAACTGTTTGTTGCTCAACAAGTACTTAAGCTCAACATAACTATACTCGCCCTCAATGATTGGGTTTCCGGTCCGATTCCGTGCAATAACATCAATCCCACGAGTTGTATTGTAATCTAGTGGTTCAAACTCGAATAGCTCTGGGCATAAAGTATTGATTGTTATAAAGAGTCCGAACAATTCAGATTCATTTGATGGTTCGATAAAAACACTATCGCCAAACTTTGAACTTTTTCTTTTTCCAAGGTTTTTCTTTCTTCGTTCAAATTCAGCTTTTTCCTGTTCTAAAGTACGAAATTCTTGCTGCCAATTTTTTAGCGTAAAAAGCTCTTTCTTGTTAGATTCAATATCAATTTGCTCAATTAGTCTTTCAACAGAAGAACGTATTTCATCTAATATTTTAGGGTCCGAGTTTGCAATATCTCCACGATTAGCTGTCAATTTGAAACGCTGGCAATTCACGAAGCCATGTAATAATACATAGGCTCCAGAGCCGGTTCCAAAACCAGAAACCCAATCATTTCTTCTAACAATCGGAATATAGTCTTTACATAGCCACAACCCGTAACGATCTCTTACCAGATATCTACCTGTATCTTTCCGCCTCCGATCACCTAACATAGGATTGTATGCTCTCTTTATAGCATCCCCTTCGACAGAAATAACTACATCGAAGGTTACATGAGGATGATTTTGTAATCGCTGCTCTTTCCAAATGTATCGTTTTACATAATAGTCTGCCGCATCGGTCCCTCGTTCCTCAAAGAGTCTATTGAGATCTGAGCTTTCGTCGGGGAATTTGTGACCAAACGTTATAGGTTCGGCATCTTTCTGCCAATCTAAGCATTTCAAATAGATTTTAAACTCTCCAAGACGGTCTATATCAAGAAGCAATTCAATCGAGCCAACTTTGGTAAACCAAAGTATATAATCTTTTACCAATTCTTGGCGATATTTAGAGCATTCATTATCATTGTACCCAATTATCTTAACTTCTGTGCCAGTATGGGACCAATGATTGTCAGTTGGTCGAATCCGAGGTTGATGTAATTGATTTCGGGCAAGAAAACTAAGTGGTCTGTCACATTCAGAAAGAAATGCACCTTCCGCACATTGAGTTTTAACGATAACTTTTTCAGAACGCAGAAAAATTTTGGTTCCGTGACCTTTTTCCCCAATTGCATCTGATCGCCCTTTCGACTCAGAGAAACCTAATCCCCAAAAAGATTTTTCAAGCCGATTTCTATTCATCCCATCGCCATTATCTCTTATTGTTATAACAGATCGATCGACTCCTTCTATGGATTCTACAGCAAATTCAATAGACATTTCTGTAGCATGATGATCAATAGAGTTAGAAATAGCCTCTCGTAATAGTTCTAACGGATCGCCAAAATCATTAACAATTTCATAAAATTCTGCCTCTGAATTAACGGCAGGATAGATTGATTCCCAAAGTTCTTCGTCCCTAACTCCGCTCATAAAAAATCTCTTTCAAAAAAAGTTTCTGCCAAACCGAACAGAAGTTAAACTCAGATTTTGTTTTTGGGCAAGTCGATACTTTGAACAATCTCCGGCCGCAAGTATACGAACATCCCTTTCTTTCCGGATTTTGCGGCTGCTATCATCGCCTGCGCGACAACACGTCCTTCGGTTGGAAGATATTTTTGCCACCGCTTCGGATAAACTCCTTTAAGTAGATTCCCCACCCAAATCGCAAACTCCTCTTTGAGGCGTTTCTTTTCCTGACGACCTGCTAACAGAGAGGGCTGGAAAATATGGAGGGAATCATAGCCGAGTTTTTTGATTTCCTGTTCGACTTCCCCCTTCATCTGCAGGTACGCAAACCGGGAATTGATATCCGCGTCGATCGCCGATACAATCAGATATTGCTTCGCGCCGTTTTGCCTGCCGAGTTTGGCTGCTTCCAGCGGATACAACACATCCACTTTCCGGTACTGCTCCGGATCCGGCGTATCTTTGGTGGTGGAACCAAGACAGCAGAAAATGTCATCCACCGCGAAATGCGATTTGTATTGTTCCATCCGGTCGAAATCGACAACAAGCTCAGTCAATTTCGGATGAGCCGGAAAAAACGACTTACGAACCAGCGCCGTCACTTTCGAATAGGCTGAATCTTCCAATAGTAAAGACACAACGTGTCCCCCGATAAGACCGGTTGAACCGATAAGGAGGGCTGTTCGCTGGGAAGACATGGCCTAAGATACACTTTCAGACATGCAAAACGAGTCAAAAAAATGACCGGAAATTGCTCGGAACTAATTGCTTGTCCGAGGGTTAGAATGTAGCATATGCGGCTAATGACCCCACGAATTTCACAACTTGCCCTAGCCGCATGCGCCATTCTTTGGCTTATTTCCCCCATTTTACAGGCAAAACCGGTCGATGCCGGTCATGTAACCGCCGAATTAGTCCCTCAAAACTCAGCCTTAGCCCCGGGTGAACCGTTTGCCATCGCCTTAAAACTGACCATCGACAGCGGCTGGCATGTGAACTGGATTAACCCCGGTGATGCCGGTCTTGCGCCGGAAATCGAATGGGAATTGCCCGAAGGATTCACCGCCGGGGATATCCAATGGGCATACCCGCACAAATTGCCGCTTCACCCCTTCATGGGTTTCGGATACGAAGAAAAAATTCTCTTTCCCGTTGTTATCACCCCGTCCAATGCGATCTCAGAAAGCAGCATTACGATTCGCGCACATGCCGAATGGTTAGTTTGCCGTGAGGAATGCGTTCCGGAAGAAGCGAATTTAGAGTTCACGATGTCTGTTGATCCGGCAGGCGCAACGCAGCCTTCCGCATGGCATGATGAATTCACCGCAACGTATCGTGATTTTCCGGTAACGCCGACCGGATGGCAATTCAGCACCGCAATCGATGACACCAGTTTTTTAGTAACGATGACGCCGCCGGAGGGATTTATCCCTTCCTTTTCCGATGTTTTTCTTTTTCCGCAGGAGAAAGGAATAATTGAGAATGCATTGCCGCAGATTCTAACAACCGACGGGGAAACCTATCAACTTCTTGTTCAGCGCAACCGGATGGTGCATGATAATCCGGAAAAATTTACGGTCGTTCTTGTCGCTGATGCTCCCTGGCTGCCAAACTCCGATGCCAAAGCAATAACGACTGTTTTGTCCCCGGGAGCAGAATTGGCTCCGATCGCAGGTACGACAACGAATTCAAACAGTTCCGTTTCCAGCCTCTGGCTCGCGTTAGTGTTGGCCTTTGCAGGTGGGTTGATTCTTAATCTGATGCCGTGCGTGCTACCGGTCTTATCGCTCAAAGTATTTGGTATTATTCACAGCGCACAGCAGGCTAAATCGACGGTGATTCGGCACGGACTATTGTTCACCCTCGGTGTGCTGTTGTCATTCTGGATTTTAGCCGGAACATTGATTTTGCTGCAAGCAGGGGGTGAACAGTTAGGATGGGGCTTTCAGTTGCAGTCTCCTGCCTTTATTGTCGTGTTAACCTCGCTGTTGTTTGTTTTCGGATTGAATCTATTAGGCGTGTTTGAAATCGGTACATCTTTAACCGCGCTCGGACAAAAAGGTGAACATTCAAATGGAAATCTTTCTTCGTTTTTTAACGGTGTTCTCGCGACTATCGTTGCCACCCCTTGCACCGCGCCGTTTATGGGTTCTGCGCTCGGTTACTCTCTCAGTCAACCACCATTCGTTGCGATGTTGATTTTCACCGCGCTTGGGCTTGGTATGGCCGCACCATATTTGGTAATCTCATTTGTTCCTAACTTAGCCAAACTGCTGCCGAAACCGGGCGCATGGATGGAAACCCTCAAACAGGTCATGGGCTTCCTGTTGTTAGCCACGGTTATCTGGCTTTTATATGTACTAAGCCAACAGATCGACAGTCTGGCCATATCCCTTTTCTTAGGCTGCCTTTTACTTTTAGGTATCGCCGGATGGATTTTGGGACGTTGGGGAACGCTGATGACCGACAATGGACCCAGAAAAACGGCAAAAATTATCGCGACGACTATCGCAATCGCATCAGTCATATGTGGAATTTATATAACCGGTCTGGCCGGACCATCCAGTTCATTAGCCCATGAATCCGAAGGGGTTCCGCTTGCCTGGCAGCCTTTTTCCCCGTCCGAACTGGAGCGTTTGCGACAGGCCAACAAACCGGTTTTTATCGACTTTACCGCCGCATGGTGCCTAAGTTGTAAAGTCAACGAACGCATTGCTTTGTATAACGATCAGGTAGTCGCGGCCTTTAAAGAACGCGGCATTACAACAATGAAAGCTGACTGGACAAACCGTGATGCCACCATCGCCCAAACGCTGGCCGCTTATGGCCGGAATTCGGTGCCGTTGTATTTGTATTTTAACGCGGGTATGGCGGAACCGATAGTGTTGCCGGAAATTTTGACGCCGGGAATTGTCCTTGATGCCTTACAAGAAACTAAAGAAGATATACAATACGACTAATAGAGCAGTTATAACATTCTCATTACAAGAGGTAAAAAACAATGAAAACGTTCTTGAAACTCGCACTCGCTGCCGTTTCACTCTGCGCTGTTGCAGCTGTATACGCGCATGACGGCCATGACCATGCTACTCCTGCTGCCGCTAAAACCGAAACACCGGCCCCTGCCGTTGCTATCGGAAAAGCTGCTCCGGATTTCACGTTGACCGATCCGAGCGGCATCAAACATTCTCTGTCCACCTACAAAGGAAAGTATGTGGTACTGGAATGGGTTAACTTCGATTGTCCGTTCGTACGTAAATTCTATGGTTCCGGTACTATGCAGCAATTACAGGCCGATATGACCAAAGACAGCGTTATTTGGCTTTCAATCTGCTCATCTGCTCCCGGCATGCAGGGTAATTTCAGCGGTGAAGCGCTTACCACCCGCATCAAAGAAGAAAAAGTTCATAACACCGCGTATTTGATCGATGAAGCCGGTACTGTCGGCCGTTTGTACGGCGCCAAAACCACCCCGCATATGTTCATCATCAATCCGGAAGGCAATTTGGTCTATGCCGGTGCTATCGATAACAAGCCCTCTCCGAAACCGGAAGATATCGCGGAAGCAACCAACTATGTTCGCGCCGCCTTTGTCTCACTTAAGTCAGGCAAGCCTGTTGAAACCTCAGCCACCGATCCGTACGGCTGTTCAGTAAAATATAATAAGCAGTAGTAATCGGAGACTCTGCACTAAAACGCCCGCTGCGCTCTACAGCGGGCGTTTTTTTTGTCTGTACCCTTTCGTTGACAGTACCAATACAAATCACGATGTTACTCTCATACAAAACGAGGAGGATACTATGGCTCAGAATTTTTCATTCGATATTGTCTCAAAAGTCGATTTGAACGAAGTGCAGAACGCCGTCAATCAGGCGACCAAAGAGATTGCCCAGCGATACGATTTCAAAGGAAGTATCAGCGAAATCACGCTCAAAAAAGAAGAGAATGAACTCGATATTCATTCCGACGATGAACTCAAACTTCGCAACGTGTTCGATATTTTGAAAGAACGTTTGGTCAAACGGGGTGTGTCTCTCAAAGCGCTCACACCCGGTACGGTTGAGCCGGCCGCGTCCGGTACCGTAAAGCAGAAAATCACGATTCAATCCGGTATCGAAACGGAAAAATGCAAAGAGATCGTGAAGTTTATCAAAGATTCAAAAATCAAAGTGCAGGCGGCTATTCAGCAGGGACAGATCCGCGTTTCCGGCCCCAAGAAAGATGACTTACAGACTGTGATGGGGAAACTGCGGGAAGTTGATTTCAAAATTCATATGGAATTTTCGAATTATCGGTAATAGAATCAGGCGACTGCCGCCCGCTGGCGAAACGCCTCGACATAGCCGAGCGCATCCGTAACCGTATCTACCTGCTCAAGCTGCATCCGCAGCTCTTTTGCCCCGTCGAATCCGGTGGCATACGAGCGCAGGTGTTTCCGCATCGAAACAAACCTTCGCTCCTCTCCGAACATCTCCGCGAAAAGATTCGCATGCTCGCAGATAGCATCCAGCCGCTCATCCATTGTAATCGATTCCGGCCGTCGTTCACGATTAAACAACCACGGGTTGCCGAAAATTGCACGACCCAGCATGACGCCGTCGATTCCGGTTTCTTCAACAAGCTGTTTCGCCTGATCGAGCGATTTAACATCCCCGTTGCCGAGCAAAATCGTACCCGATGCTTTCGCAAGTACCGCAACTCTGTGCATCAATTCCCAATGAGCCGGTACGAGCGACATCTCTTTGGCCGTTCGCAAATGAATAGTCAATGCGGCTGGCTCTGTTTCTAAAATCTGCGGGATCCACTCATCGATGGTTTCTTTATTGTATCCGATACGAGTTTTTACTGAAACCGGCAAACCGGAACCTTCTTTTGCTGCCTGAACGATTTCTTTCGCCAAAGTCGGATTTTTTATGAGTGCAGCACAGGAACCATTGCTTACTATTGCTTTAACCGGACAGCCCATATTGATATCGATACCATCGAATCCAAGTTCCTGCAACAACTGGGCAGTCTTTACGAACAACTCCGGTTTTTTACCGAAAATCTGCGCAACAATCGGCCGTTCGATCGGCGCATATTTTAAATGAATCAGCAGATTTTCCTTACCGCGGGAACAGAGTCCGTCGCAGGAGACAAACTCGGTGAACATGACATCCGGTTTCCCATGCTTGGCGATCAGATACCGATAAACGCAGTCGGTTACTTCGTGCATCGGCGCCAAAGCGAAAATGGGGCGGTTCAGCTTTCCCCAAAATCCGAGGTTTTTGGTTGTTGCGGTCATAGATGAGTAATATAGTCAACGAAGCATTTAACGGCAAATCGCCGTTGATGTAGAGAAGGAGTTAGGCTGGATCAGATTCTGCAAATTATCGGCGCGTTGTTGATACTCGCCGGATATGCCCTCGGTCAGTTCAAAGTTCTCAAAACTGATTCACTTACCTATTTGCTGTTGAACTTTGTTGGCTCAATAATTCTGACTCTGTTAGCCTGGCTTACGAATCAGTGGGGATTCTTTCTTTTAGAAGGGGTCTGGGCGCTTATCTCACTTTGGGGGCTTTTCAAATTCTTTCAGACAAAAAATAATCGGGTTTAGTTGTTACGCCAAACCCGATCGGAGCAGAAGACGTGACAAAAGGTAGTTTTATTTACTGTTCGTCGTTACTTGCCCACCCTGCGATAATCCGACGCCGTTTTTCGTAGCGGCACGGTAGATGGAAAAATGCTCCATTTCGATATGGAAGTTCCCGTCGATATCTTTGAGAATAGTTCCCTGCATATCCCATTTTCCCGTGTCAGGATTAAAGTACAACCAGAAAATTTCATCCGCTGGAGAGCCATCCGATTTTTTAAACAACGATCCGGAAAGAATTAATTCTGCTTTTTGGGAAAACTGCAAACCATGCGGACTGAAATGATACTCGCGAACATCCAACCCCATCACGGCAAGTGAATAAGAAGTAATTTGAATAGTTGTATCGCTCTGAATAGAGCCGGGTCTGACTTCGAAACTACCGACAACTTCATCCCCGTTATGCAACATAATTGAACCGCCGCTGTGTCTGATAATCCGCTTCTCATCGACAACTGAGGGAAACGTTGGAGGGAGATCGACGACTATTGTCGAGGTATCAAGACCGACCCCTTTTCCTTTGACCGGAATAGCGATTCCACTGCTATCTATAACCGGCGGCATGAGCGATTGTACGACCACAATCTGCTCGATTTCATCTTCTTTTTGAGCTTGAACTATTCGGGAAATATCCCGCGAGCAGCTGACAAAGTGAATACCGACCACGTTAACGCCCAGACAAAATACTATCCAGGTCGTTGCGTTTACGATGCTGTTTTTCTTTAGTCCGAAGATCATATGCTTTCTTTCTTTTATCGGGTTCGGCGATTACGTCGAACCCGATAGTATCAGGGCATGATGAAAGGACCTATTTAGCGTTCGTTTGCGGTTTGACCTGTCCACCCTGTGAAATACCGATACCACTCTTCGTGGCGGCGCGATAGGTTGAGAAGTGCGAAACCGGAACGTAGAAATTTCCGTCTATCGCTCGCGGAACAAGGGTATTCAACTCCCATTTTCCGTTGAGCGGATTCAAGTATAACCAAAGCAATTCGGTCGGGAGTATTCCGTTGTTATCGGCAAATAATGAAGCCGGCAATTTCACTGTTGCCGAGCGATTGAATTTCAAGCCATCCGGGCTGAATTGATATTCACGAATCGCCAGACCTAACACTTCAAGTGAAAATGAACGGACAGTGATCGTCGTATCTTTCGGTATTGCGTTCGCCGGTACTTGGAATTCACCGACTACTTCACCACCACAACGCAGATAAATGGTACCGCCACTATTTTTCGTAACACGGGCGCTATCGACGCCACATGGCGGAAGCAACAAATTATGAACGCTGTCGACGACTGAACCAAGCCCGGTTTTGATTCCGTTGACAATGCCGCCGATAAGCGGAGGTGCGGAGGTTACGGCGGTTGCATCCGTCACCTGCGGAATCGAATTATTCGCGTCAATAATCTGCGTGATTTGCTGATCCTCAGCGGAACCGATCATCCGGTTCGGATCACGGGAACAGCTTATCTGCAGTATTACCGCTAACAATAGACTGGTTAACAGAACCCCCCAGGTGAACACGCTCAAATGTCGCTTTTTCGGGTTCATCGTACCTGCTCGCTCCTTATATGGCTGTTTCTTGCTCATACTGAAACAGTAGGTATGCAACTGCTTTGCCGGGTGGTAACTCATTGATATTGCTACGCTTTTAGAAGAACTGTGGCCATTTTTCGCGATTTTTTGTGGGAGTTATCCAATACCTGATAGACTTTTGGTCAGGGTGGCGATGTCACCCTTTATCGTTTGACATTTACTAAGCAGAGTCATTATGCTGTTTTCATTGTGGGCAAAAAAAGTTCGACTAAATCAGATGGCGGCAGTGCAGTACCGTGGAAGTCGATCGGATGGATCGGGTTCGCGATAGTTTTCATTATACTTTTTCGCGGTGAAATCGGAATCTTGATAACGAAGATCGGGGAGTTTTCATTCAAAGGACCCGGTGTCGAATTTGGATTCAAAGTAAAAAGCCTCGAAGCCGCCGCCAAAGATATCCCGATTACTATTCCCGAAGATTCAGTGTTACATATTCCTGACAGCGTTTCGCAAACAATCCTCGCGCTGAAAGATTCAATCCCGCCGGAAACATTGGCCACCCGCCCTGACCTGCTTTTGAAAATCGGCGTGGTGGAACATGTTAGGGGAGATTCGGCAGAGGCGATGACATTTTTCCAAGCGGCAGAACTTCAGGCCGACAAAACCGGCGATAGAACGATCAAACAAGCCGCGTCTGCCAATATCCAAACGGCACGCATGCAGGCAGGTGTCAGTCCCCAACTCAGAATCGGCAGTGAGTTGATACGAAGGGATAGTTCGTAAATCTTCTGCTCTTGTTACCCCACCAATAGGTGGTTTTTTTATTTACTAGTTAATCGTTTGAAACCCACAGCAAGGTGTGGGCGACCTCGTTTGTAAATGTGATATTACTTTTCCTTATCCAACAGGTCAAAACCTCTGTGGTTTTGACCTTCTTTCTTGTACCCCACCCAACGGGTGGGTTTTCTTATTTACCAGCTAATCGATTGGAACCCACAGCAAGCTGTGGGCGACCCTGCCATCAAAGTATCCATTCTAACAAATAGTTACAAATGTATGTGAAGGCAAAAATACCAATAGCAATTAGACTATAACGGAATAACTTTTTCTTCAAAGCTATTACAAAAAAGAATAGTGAAAAAAGAAAAATAGAACCTTGAATTAGTGCCGTTGTAGCATATGTACCTGCTGTAGCATAGTGCCATCCTCCATAACCCATCATTGCTTCTGAGCCGAAATAATAACTATCTATCGTCAATGGATCGGCAATCACACCGATCTTAAATCCTTCATATATGAGTATGAATGATAGAAGTAAAGAAAGGGTCAACCCAACTGTAGTTACCGGCAAAAATAGGACTTTTGAAATTGTCGACCATCTTGTTTTCATTGAGTCTGAATAATAATGAATGATAGATAGAAGGCCACTTCAAAAAAAACGCCCAGCCTCTTTCGAGACTGAGCGTTTGTATATACAGCGTAAGCCTGCGGCTTAGTACATGTCACCCATGCCGCCGCCCA
Organism: uncultured Ignavibacteriales bacterium; assembly: GCA_964464605.1. Lineage (GTDB taxonomy): Bacteria > Zixibacteria > MSB-5A5 > GN15 > FEB-12 > CAYXJN01. Next base: position 204,002 of record CAYXJN010000007.1, read on the forward strand.
TACCACCCGGGCCGCCCGGCATCATCGGCTTCTTCTCTTCCGGTTTTTCCACCACAACCGCTTCGGTCGTGAGCAGCAATCCGGCAATCGAGGCCGCGTTTTCAAGCGCGGTGCGGGTTACTTTGGTCGGGTCGATAACACCAGCCTTGAGCAGGTCTTCGTAGGTATCAGTCTGTGCGTTGTAGCCAAAGGCGCCCTTTTCGCTCAGGACTTTATTGACAACTACTGAACCTTCCACGCCGGCATTCTGAACGATCTGGCGAAGCGGCTCTTCGAGCGCTTTGCGGATAATCCGCACGCCGACCATTTCGGTATCATCAGCTTTAAGACTATCGAGGACGCTGATTGCGCGGATAAGCGCAACACCGCCGCCCGGTACGATACCTTCTTCAACCGCAGCGCGAGTAGCGTGGAGCGCATCTTCAACGCGGGCTTTCTTTTCTTTCATTTCAACTTCGGTAGCGGCACCGACATTGATCACCGCAACACCGCCGGCAAGCTTGGCCAAACGTTCCTGCAGTTTTTCACGATCGTAATCCGAGGTGGTATCACCGATCTGCTTACGGATCTGATCGATACGACCCTGAATACCCTTCTTGTCTCCGGCGCCTTCGACGATAGTGGTGTTATCTTTGTCGATAGACACTTTCTTCGCGCGGCCGAGATCGGAAAGAATGGTGTTTTCAAGTTTGAAGCCGAGTTCTTCGGAGATAACTTTACCACCGGTAAGAACGGCAACGTCTTCAAGCATCGCTTTGCGGCGATCGCCAAAACCCGGAGCCTTGACGGCTGCGACCTTGAGCGTGCCACGGAGTTTGTTGACGACGAGGGTTGCCAGCGCTTCACCTTCGACATCTTCACCGATAATCAACAGCGGACGACCCTGCTGGGCGACTTTTTCAAGCACCGGAAGCATATCTTTCATGCTGGAGATTTTCTTATCGTGAATTAAAATGAGCGGATCTTCGAGAACCGCTTCCATTGAATCCGGATCGGTCACAAAGTACGGAGAAACATAACCACGGTCGAACTGCATACCTTCGACAACGTCAAGAGTGGTGTCGGTGGTTTTGGATTCTTCAACAGTGATAACGCCATCTTTACCGACTTTTTCCATCGCATCGGCAATCAAGTCGCCGATGATCTTGTCATTGTTGGCAGAGATCGTACCGACTTGGGAGATTTCGGTCTTACCGGAAACCGGTTTGGACATCTTCTTGATTTCACCGGTAACTGCGTTAACGGCTTTTTCGATACCGCGCTTGATACCCATCGGGTTGTAACCGGCGGTAACGTTTTTGAGACCTTCACGGAAGATCGCCTGAGCGATAACGGTGGCAGTGGTGGTGCCATCACCGGCGACGTCGGATGTTTTGGAAGCGACTTCCTTCACCATCTGTGCGCCGATGTTTTCAAAATGATCTTCTAATTCAACTTCTTTCGCAACCGTCACGCCATCTTTGGTAATGGTCGGTGAACCGAATTTCTTTTCGATAACGACATTGCGACCCTTTGGACCAAGGGTAACCTTGACTGCATCCGCCAATTTGTCGACACCGGCTTTGAGCTTGGTGCGGGCGGTTGAGTTATAATCAATTAATTTTGCCATTATTTCATAACCTCCTGATTAGCTTTTGGCGATGACTGCGAAGATGTCTGACTCACGCATGATGAGCAGTTCCTGGCCGTCGATTGAAACTTCCGTACCGGAATATTTGCCGTAAAGCACCCGGTCACCTTTTTTGACTTCGAGCGGCAGCTTTTTGCCGTCTTCAGAAATCTTGCCCGGGCCGACTTCGATAATTTCACCCTGCATCGGTTTTTCTTTGGCGGTATCAGGGATAATGATTGACCCCTTTTTCGCTTCCATCTCTTCAACGGGACGAACAACGACTCGATCCGCGAGTGGCTTAATGTTCATTGCTAAAGACCTCCATTTATTAAGTTAGCTTGTTAATCACTGCTGTTAGCACTCACAATTAATGACTGCTAATAGCAATAACTTAGACATTTAACGATTTTTTGTCAAGAAGGTTCCAAAGGATATTGTGAAAAATTTCTTTTAATGGCAGAAGAAGAAGCAAGCAGTTTGTTCGTAATGTATTGCCTTATAATATATTATTATAATTATTATGCGGACTGACAATATGGCATTAAATGACAGTTTTGAAAATAAAAAAACCGCTAACATGAATTAGCGGCTTTGATCGATTCTGTATGTGCCAGATTAATTCGTCGGCGTTTCGGTTGACGGCGGGACTTCGGACATCGCCGGTGGCATCGGGGCCGGGACTAAATTCGGTACTGCTGGCAGCGTTCTAATATAGGCAAAGATTGCTTTCAGGTCTTCATCGGTCATTTTCGCCATAGATTCCCAGGGCATCGGCGGAAGAATCATCCTGCCATCCGGGCTTCCCATATGCTTCCCGGTGTGCATGGCATCAAGAAAATTCTTTTCTGTCCACATGCCGATTCCATGCACGGAATCAGGAGTAAGATTCGCGGCGAAGGAAATTCCCCATGGTCCTGCCCAGGCGGTCATATGCACATTACACAGCCCTACCCATCCGTTCATGTCCGGAACGCCAGCCGGCAACGCCGGTAGCACTGAATTCGCCGGATGACCGGAGAGGAGAATTGACTGATCGAGTGTCGGCATACCGTTTTCACCCATCCGTTTCGGGGTATGACAATCATTACAACCACCGACGAGCACCAAGTACTCTCCCCGTTTCACCATTTCTTCTTGTGTGAGCGGCTGGCTGCCTTTCGGCGCGCAAGTAATTTGCACCAAGACAACGCCGAATAACAAAAGCATAACAAATGCGGTAATAGTCGATTTTTTCAAGAGGCACTCTCCTTGCGTTTTCTGTTCATCCAATGGTTAAAAAACCTGCTTACATCCAGAAATACGATACAGTAATACAGGAGTTTCATAGTATTGTTTTTTTGACGGGCTATCAATTTACTCTTTCGCCCCTGCCTGCTCCAATAGCCTGATAATGTCACCCCTGTTCTTTTCTCTCGCTATCATCAAAGCCGTGATGCCGTCGAACTTACCGGTCATCTTAATAGTGACATCCGCTCCGGCATCCAAAAGCAACTGCACAATGTCAGTAGCCCCTTCATAAATGGCAAACATGAGCGGCGTTTGGTTATAGTCGGCAGTCTCATTGACATAGGCACCACGCTTAAGAAGCGATTTTACGACTGCACTCCGTTTTGCCCCGGCAGCATACATAAGCGGTGAGCGGGAAAAAACATCATCTTTTTGATTCGGATCAGCCCCTTTGGTCAGCAACATCTCTACGATATCGACATGACCGGCATACGAAGCTGCTATCAATGCGGTCACGCCAGTATCATTGTCAGCTGATAAATCAATACGGTTCTTAAGCAGCGTTTGTACTTTCTTCATATCCCCTTTTCCGGCTGCTTTAATCAATGCCTGCGCTTCCTCCGGAATCATGACAGTGCTGTCATAGTAGGACTTGCCGGCTTGCGCGCCGGTTTTTTTCAACAGCTCAATGACATCTTTATACTGGAAATCCTGAGCGATACTTAGGGCTGTTGCCCCGCTCATTTCGCCGATCATTGTAATACTCGGGTCTGCACCTGCATCTAAGAGTATCTTAGCCAGATCTTTTGAGCCGACCGCCGCCGCCCACATGAGTGGAGTCTGCTTATAGGAACTGACCGCATTAACATCAGCGCCGTTTTTCAGCAGCACTTTCACGACATCCGGCTTATTTGCACCAACAGCATACATCAATGCCGTCATACTCAGATCCGTCGTGCGAAAATCGATTTTAGCACCTGCTTTGATCAGTTTTTCTACTGTCCCGGGATGACCGTTGACCGACGCTAACACCAGTGCGGTGAGCCCATCGTCATTACGGGCATTGATATTGAGTTCTTTTTTTTGACGCGGATTCGAGGGCGCCATTGTCACCCGAACGAGCAGCGTTGCGCATAATCGCTTCTGCCTCCTCGTTAATCGGATTACCGCCATCATCAACGGGTTCGGCAGGTATTGCAGCGGGTGCCTGCGCGGTAGTTGGCGGTGGTGTTGTTTCGACTGGGGCAGATTTCGCTACGAGCGAGCCTGCTTTCCCTCCCGCTTCACTGATCGCAGCAAGCGCTTCATCATATCCGCTGGTGCCGGCATAATTGTATGCCGTCATGCCTTGTTTATCTTCATGGTTCGGATCGGCACCGGCAGTAAGTAACAGCCTGATAACATCCGCACGACCATACAACGAGGCAACGATAAGCGGCGTCATACCACCGGTATCCGGAAGGTTTGGATCTGCTTTTGCAGTAAGCAGTTCTTTGATAACTTCCATATGGCCGTTTGCAGATGCAAAATGCAAGGCAGTCCATCCGCCACGTGTTTGTACGTTCACGTTCGCGCCTTTTGCCAAGAACAGGTTAACACAGGCTAACTGCCCAGTTAAGGCTGAAGTGATAAGCGGGGTACTGTTATCTGATGCCGGGCTATCGACATTCTGTCCGAGCAGCAAACAGTAAAGTATGGCTGAAGTATCACCGATAGTAGCCGCGGGATAAAGCAGATTCGCTTTGTAGTTCAGAATTGCACCGGTTGGATACGCAAGTGCATCGACAATCCCATAATAACCGGCCTGACTAGCATAGTCTGATGCACTCAGCCCGGCGATGTCCCGCAGACTTGGCTCAGCGCCATAATCCAAAAGAGCCGCGACAACATCCGAAAAGCCCTTTGACGCCGCGTATATCAGAGCAGTGGTGTTGTCCGGGCCGAGCCGGTTCGGATCGGCACCCGCTTTGAGCAACAGCAAAACTGAGGATAAATCACCGGCAGCGGATGAATATATCAGCGTGGTAAATCCGTTAAATGCAGTCGCATTCGGGTTGGCTCCTAATGCCAATAACGCCTGCACCGCTTTTACCTTGCCAAATGCCGCTGCTTGTATGAGTACTGTTTCCCCGGAATCGTTTGTTTGCTCGATTTGGTAGCCGGCCTGGGCAAGCAGTTTTAATATCTCCCCATTTCCCCGTTGTGCCGCGTCAAACGCAGCCATTCCACCGAACATATTTTTCGCGTTCGGGTTCGCTCCAGCAGCCAGTAAAGCTTTGACCATCTGAGCATTGCTAATACGGGTAGCCAAGATAAGCGCATTATCCCCGGCGATGTTGGCTCCCTCCACATTGGCTCCGGCGGCCAAAAGAAATTTGACCGTGCGAAGATTATTGGTAGAAATAGCGACCATAAGTGGTGTTTCAGTGATATCATTCGCGGCGCTTGGATCCGCTCCTTTTTGCAAGAACTCGCGTAGTTTAGTCGTGTCACCACCGCTAAAGCGTATGGCGTCAAAAAACTCCTTTTTCGTATCCTGCGCAAAAGTCAGAATTGGAAACAGAAAAATAATGAGCCCACTGAGTATTCGCTTTGTCATGCTATCCCTTCCTGCGTGTTAAAAAGCATCATGAACTGCGGTAAATTATAGGATGGGTTACGCCGGTCAAGTGAGTTCTTAAGCAGGCGGAATCCGTCAGAAAATGACCGAAACAACTAATTCCCGGCGGGCATTTTCTTATTCTTCTTCAGGTATTTCAAGAAGGAGTCCATGCTTTGTGATTCGGCAAACTTGCGAATGCGACGGAACCCCTCGCCGTACAAAAAGTCCGTATCGGCTTCAGCCGATTGTCGAATATACTCAGCCTCTTTTGAAGTGAAATCATTCATAACAAGCCATCCGATATAGCTGATACTACCGGTATGAAGCATCTGCTCTGCGTTCTTTTTGCCAAACCGAAACAGCCAAAGACTCATCATGGACTGGGATAAAATGTACGCGGCTTCGGCTCTTGGAAGACCGTACAGCAAATACACGTCTACCTGCCGGTCGACCGGAATAAGACCAAACACAACCCGGCTCTCTTTAAACGCAGCATATCCCTTGAAACGAAGGCTATTTGAGTTTCCGATTTCGGCCAACTCGCCTCGGTAGACCAGGTGGTTGTCGGCTGCATCGAATGGGACATCGATACCTTTGTTCAACAGCGATTGACGAATTTCCTGAACCAGTTGATTCATTTGTTCGAGGGTGGTGATTGCTGTTTTCCCGCAAAGTCCGCATATCCAGCGACCGTCGAAGTACATTTGGCCGCTATCAGAGGCGGCACAAACAAATCTCTGGCATGACACACATTCCGGCACGTGTCCGCGATGTGACAAATGATATTGATTTCCCCAGTAATCCGTGATGTATTGTCCTTCGATAATTTCACGACAGACCGTGCAGTGAAGCGCGACCTTATTGTTGTAGCAGGAATCATGGTAGCTCTTCCCTTCAAATGTAACATACCTGCTATCAATTATAGTACTGCATGCGGCACATCTGGGGCCAAAGAGTTCGAAATAACAGGTCTGGTCATAGTGTTTATCCTTCTCTTTAAAATACTTCTCACCCCCAATCGATTTGTCGCAATTGGCACAGCGAAAATGGGTGGCACAGTAATAGTTCCCGTCTACCTCAAAAAACCGAGTCGTCTGCACCGGTTTCTTGCAATAACCGCAGATTTTTTCAGCGGCTAAAAGCGTATCAACGGAAATGAGGCAGAAGACAGAAAGGAACAAAAGAAAAGATAATCGCCGTACGATGCGTGTAGTCACGACCTAACTCTAATTCTTTAACAGCGCAGTGTACTTAACAATGACAGAACCGAGTTTTTGCACCTGTTCGTCGGTTTTCGGATCCTTTATTTTACCGTTTTCATCGAAAGCTTGATCGGCACGGGGGATCATCACTTGATTCGGCAAAACAATCAGACTGACCGCATTCAGCGTTTCGCGGAGCATAATCAATCCGCGCACGCCGCCGAACATCGTGCCGGATGCACTCATTATAACAGCCGGCTTGTGTAGGAAACTATCGTAACGAGGAACACCGGGAAGCGGGCGGGAAACCCAATCGATCATGTTTTTCAACACGCCGGGAATGCCGTAATTGTACTCTGGTGATGCGATCATGAAACCGCTATGCGAAAGAAAAATCTCCCGCAGCTTCTTTGCATTTTCCGGCCAGCCGTGAGCAGTTTCAAGGTCAGCGTCGTAAAGTGGGAGCGGATAGTCACGCAACTCGACAACCGTTACATCAGCGCCCGCGGCCCGCGCGCTATCCGCAGCGATACGAATCAGCTTACGATTAAAGGATGCCTCTCGGGTACTCCCTGCGAATGCCACAATGCGCGGTCTTTCGGCCATGACTATTTACTTCGCTTGATGTTGTAAAATGCGCCCCATCCCGGGTAAATCGCTTCATTGCCAATTGTCTCTTCAATTCTGAGCAATTGGTTGTATTTGGCAATACGATCGGTACGGCAGAGCGATCCGGTTTTGATTTGTCCGGCGCCGGTAGCGACGACGACATCGGCGATGGTCGTATCTTCCGTTTCGCCGGAACGATGCGACACGACGGCAGTGAATCCGGCTTTCTTCGCCATCTCAATCGTATCGAGCGTTTCTGTTAAGGTGCCGATCTGGTTCAGTTTGATAAGAATCGAATTGGAGGAACCGTTTTCGATTCCTTTTTTCAACCGCTTCGGATTGGTAACATACAAATCATCACCGACCAGCTGCACTGTTTCGCCGAGTTTCTTGGTTAACTTTTCCCAACCATCCCAGTCATCTTCAGCTAAGCCATCTTCGATGGAGATAATCGGATATTTATCGCACAGTTTGGCGTAGAAATCGACCATCTGCGCTGAGGTCAGCTCTTTTTTTTCGGCAGCGAGATTATATTTTTTCGATTTGGCATCGTAGAACTCAGTCGAGGCCGGATCAAGGGCTATCATAATCTCTTTTCCTGCTTTATATCCTGAATTTTCGATAGCCTGCATAATTACCTGAAGCGCTTCCTCGTTCGATTTCAAATCCGGGGCAAAACCGCCTTCGTCTCCGACTGCGGTGTTATACTTCTTAGTATGAAGCACCTTTTTTAGATGCATAAAAACTTCAGCGCCCATACGCAGCGCCGAGGAAAAATTCACCGCCCCGACCGGCATAATCATGAATTCCTGCAAATCGACGTTGTTGTCAGCATGTTTGCCGCCGTTTAAGATATTCATCATCGGTACCGGAAGCATCTTGCAGTTACAGCCGCCGATGTATTCATATAAAAACCGGCCGGTCGATTCTGCCGCCGCTTTGGCTGTTGCCAAAGAGACACCGAGCATCGCATTGGCGCCTAACGCGGATTTGTTTTCGGTCCCATCAAGATCAATCATAAATTTATCGAGCGCCGGCTGATCGAACGGATCAAGCTCGGTCGTAATAATTGCCGGACCAATTTTTTCGTTCACATGCTCAACAGCGGTCAAAACACCTTTACCGAAATAGACATTTTTGACGCCATCGCGAAGTTCCACAGCTTCATGCGCGCCAGTTGATGCTCCGGACGGAACGGCTGCACGGCCAAGCGTGCCGTCAGTCAGACAAACGTCCACTTCCAAAGTCGGCGTACCACGGCTGTCAAGTATTTGTCGGGCATGGATATATTCAAAATCAGACATACGAACTCCTTATGTATTGAATAGTGCGATAATAATATGCCGGAAATGTGACAAAGAAGTCGGGCAGGAGCAAGCAGAAGTTTTCACAAGAATATGACTTGCTCAAACGCCGGTCAAAACGCAATCTTCGCGTTGCATATCCCACGAAAACACAGGGTTACAACGAGCGCATAATATAGGTATGACCGAAAACAGAGAAACCGCTTCTCATATCTCCGATTTTTCGAACAATTCGGCACGGACAGCCAATATTCTGGTGCTGCTTCTGTGGATTATGCTGGGCATGGTCATCCTCCGCACAGCCTGGGTGAGTGATGATGCCTATATCAGTTTTCGGACAGTCGATAATTTTGTCAATGGCTATGGATTGCGCTGGAATGTCGATGAGCGCGTACAGAGTTTTACCAACCCGCTTTGGGTACTGTTGATATCTATTCCGTATGCGATTACCGGTGAAATCTATTACACGTCGATCTTTTTCTCACTGCTCATCGTTTTGCTCACGGCGCTGCTCATTGCACGAAGAATCGCCGTATCACCCTACGCTGCACTTATTGCTTTTACCGGATTGATATGCTCTAAAGCGTTTATTGATTATTCGACCTCCGGTTTGGAACAGCCGCTGCTTTACTTTTTGTTCGCCCTCTTTATCTGGCGGTACGCCAAATTTGACGGTCACGCGAAAACATTCGGCAAGCTGGTACTGATTGCTTCGTTAAGCGCAGTGACTCGCATGGACACGCTGCTTTTGTATGGACCGGCTTTGCTGGCTCTGTTTTGGCAGTGTCGTTCATGGAAAGCGGTAAAATATGGATTGCTCGGGTTTATTCCGTTTATTAGCTGGGAGCTGTTTTCAATACTGTACTATGGCTTCCCTTTTCCGAATACTTATTATGCAAAACTGCACGCCGGTATTCCCGCCGAAGCGATGACGCAGCAAGGATTCATTTACTATCTCGAAACGCTAAATGCCGATCCGATTACGTTACTCGTGATAGTGAGTGCAACGGTCTTAACTCTTTTTAGAAGAATTTGCGGATACGCCGCTATCGGACTAGGTATCGCATTGTATTTGTATTACATCGTGAAAGTAGGCGGTGATTTTATGAGCGGACGTTTTTTTGCGCTGCCGCTTTTGGGTAGCTGCATTCTCTTAAGCAGATATGCATGGGACCGAACGCAGCTTGTCGGTGCAATAGCGGTAATGTTACTCGTCGGTTTTATGGCTCCGTATCCCACACTCTTATCTAATTCTGCATTTGGCGCAAGCGGCAACAATGGTATCAACCCAACCGGAATTGCTGATGAGCGTGGCTGGTATTATCAAAAAACCGGTTTACTGCGTGTAAAACGTGATACTGAGATGCCCGAACATGAGTGGGCACAGAAAGGGAAAATATATTCCTTCAAGGGAGACGTGATTGAATACGAAAGCTGCGTCGGCTTTACTGGTTACTTTGCCGGTCCACGGGTACACATATTTGACGGCTACGCGTTAACCGAACCGCTGCTTGCTCGTCTTCCGGTTAACTTGGAAGAGAAATGGAGAATCGGACATCTTCCCCGAACCGCTCCCTTTGGATATCGTAAGACACTTGAAAAAGATAGCAATCAAATCGCTGATAGTAATCTCGCTATTTTCTATAACAAGCTCAGCCTCATTACTCGAGGGAATATTTTTAGCGCCCAGCGTTTGCAGGCAATTGCAGCTATGAATCGCGGAAAGTATGACTACTTACTCAAGAACTATTGGGATGAAACTCCGAAGGAAATCACCTATCAAAAGTTTTCGACACCAAAAGCTGATGGCAGTCCGTGGAATGCACCTGATGCAATCATCATCCGTCGCGGCGATTTGTTCGTGACACTTGATTCTGTTTCTCATTCACCTACGTTTGAAACCAGTTGCGATCATAATGATTATTATGCGATAAAATTCTTTCGCGATACTGTGCTGTTGGGTCGAATTGAAATTCTGAAACGAGTTACGCCGGCCGGTAATATGCATATCGAAAAAGGAACGGTTCCTGATTTAGCGCAGAAGATCGGCTATAATCGTGTACATCTTATAGCAGTTTCAGGCGATGATGCGTACAGTTTTGGTCATCTCCGATTACTGGATACTGTACTTACTAAATAGCAACGTTACTTATTGAGTTGGGTACGAAGTGAGTCGAGTACTGCTTCTTTTCCGACAATCGCCTCTTTTCTGACAAAATCACCAGAAACACGAGTCGCCTTATACGCCCGCTGTACATACGCATCAATACTCTGTTCAATCGGCTCATAATCTCGTTTAAAACGCGGATCATCATCGAATGTCGAAACCGCGGTGAAATAACCATGAGTATGAATAAAGGTCGGCTTGAGAGTATCAAAAATATAATTATGAAAATGCGATTGATCACGACCACGCGTCGTGGCAATAGTTTTATCGCATAACCCGCCCAGATCATAGACTTTCAGTTTCGAATGCATCAGCGTTCCGCCGATATCCGGAAGCAGCAATGAAGCAGAATCCAATTCAAATGCATCAGCATATTCGTTGAAGGGTTTAGCGAAGCGCTCGACTACCGTAAAGTAACTGGTCGGCGGCTGTGCACAGAATGTATTCAAGCGTGTACTATTTTCTTTCCAAACCGCAACGAGTACCAAACCAGCAACGCACCAGCCGATGATAGATCGCAGTTTTGATGCGTTAACAAGATGCAAAAGCATCTGATAAAGCAAAACCCCTATGCACAGATACGCCATCGGATAGACTGCTGTTCCGAAACGATATTCCCCCATCCAGTCTTGCGTCATTAGCAGGTAGGTATAACAGGTAATAAAAAAAGTAAGCAGAAGAACGAGAATATCTGTTCTTCGCTTTTTATTGAGAAACGAGAGCGTGAAAAGTACGACAATACAAACAGGAAGCAGAATCCATCCTTTGCTTCCGAAAAATGTCGCGCTGAATTCCTGGAATTTTTTTAGGTATTCGCCGCGAAGCGTGAGCGCTAATAATGCTTTTTCGCTGTCAGGACCACCTTTTACATAGTATGTATTCGGATACCAATCTCCGAAATAAAGAACGCGAAAGAGCAAGTATCCGCCAAATACCGCCGTAAATGAAGCGGTGAACGCACCGACTACACGTACGACATCTTTCCATGTAATGATGCGCTCTAGCAACCACCAACCAAGAATCGCGATTGGGAAAATGGTGAACAACAACACCCCCTCAGGGCGAGTCAACGCAATAGATGCAGACAGCAAACCGGCTAATAATCCATAGTTTGTACGATTAGTTTCTTTTATCTGTGCAAATCGAAGCGATACCAAAAGCAGCGCAAGTACGTATGCGAGATACAAAGGATTTTCCAATCCTGATAAACCCCAAATAATAACCGGTGTCGAACATGCAAACCCCAACACTACTACTGCTGCTGCCCAGTATGTGTGTTCGGTAAAGTGGTTACTAATTTTTAACGTCAAAAAGAATGAAAGTAAAATGAGCAGTATCGAAACCCCTTTCGTAACAATCAACGGATCGAAAAACCCAACAACGAAAAACGGAACGAATAAAAATGTCCACAGTGGGTTGGAGATGCCCTCTACCGGCTGCGCACCTTGCTGATGCACCATCCCGTATCCTTCAGCAATATTGCGTGCATAAGCAAGGCTAATACCGGCATCATCGATGAGCCAGACTCGCAGTGGCCAAGCAAGAAAACAAAAAGCTGCAATCGCGACGACGATAAGTGTGAGGTCGAAAATACTGAATCGTTTGGAAAGATTCACCAACACATGCCTTTACCTGCGTTTCCCTGAAACATTGTGGGTACAAAGGAAGATTACCTTATAGATTGAGTCAAGCCAATACTCAAGAGCCTGACTTGACAGTGTTTAGGAATCCGCTGACATTTATGGTAATGGAACACCATTACCTCTGCCCTTACTGCTGGCAGGAGAATGACATTTTTCTTTACCCGGATGATGGGGAACGGCAGCAGACAGTTGTCGATTGTCGGGTTTGTTGCCAACCGGCAACTATTGATGCCGGTTGGAATCCGGTTATTCAGGCATTTGAGCTTTCGGTTGAGCGGGAGGCCGGCGAATAATTATGCGAATCGACTGGAAAACGGAAGCTGCCTTGTTCTTGGGAGCGGTAATCGTTCGGTTCATTTTTTATTCGTTTACCGGATTTACAGCTGATGACGCTTTTATCACCTATCGGTATGCTGAAAATATTCTCGCGGGGAATGGATTTGTTTACAATATCGGAGATAAGGTGCTGGGAACATCGACTCCACTCTTTACCTTTCTTTTAGCAACACTCGATATTTTACCCGGCACAGTGCAAAGCTGGGCGCTGCTGATTTCACTTATTGCCTCAGGAACAATCTCTGTCATTCTCTATCGTTTTGCGCAATCACTCAGATTCGCTCACTTTGCAGCATTGCCAGCCGTGTTATATATCTGCTGGCCCCGTTCTTTACCCGCCGACATCAGCGGTATGGAAACCGCTTTTTTCACCCTTTTGATAACAGCCGCCCTTTACGCCCAACAAAAGCAACAACGCCACTGGGCAATCGGGCTGGCAGCGTTTGCAACATTAACGCGCATAGAAGGAGTTTTACTGCTTGTTCTGTTAACTGCACTGAACGTTTACCAGAACCGGTCGCAAGCCTACTCGTATATCGCTTCTCCCCTTCTCTTGTTTGTCCCATGGATGCTCTTTGCATGGTCTTACTTTGGTTCTTTTATTCCTCATTCGATACCGGCGAAACTGGCACTGTATGCACACTTCGGTTCATCACCCTGGTATACCAATCTTATTGAACTCTTATGGCTCAACACACCCGTTGGCTGGTTATTGCTAATAGCATCGATTATTGGCCTTCGATGGCTTTTGCGAACGCAGAACACCGGGCGATTAGCAACCATTTGGTTAGTAATTTTTTTCGCATTTTTTACGTTCAGTAATACACATCTTTTCTTTTGGTATGTTGCACCGATCTATCCGATTTATCTGCTGATCGCATCTGCCGCAGCCCCTTTTTTTGCAAGCCGATACGCTTGTTCTCCCAATACCCAAAAGAAACTGTCATTAGTCGCGATTATCCTGTCCGGGTTACTACTTTTAGCTGCCGATCATTTTCCGGCCACGAGTTATCAAGCGCAGGCTACTGCACTGAGTCAGCAGCATGCGTTAATCGGTCATTATCTTCGCACACATGCCAAAGATACCGATATCGTTGCGGCAGAGGATATCGGCTATATCGGATACATCTCCAAACTGAGAATTATCGACCGGGATGGATTAGTTTCGCCGGAAGTAGTACCCTATAACCGGATCGGCGATTACAAAGGAGTGGTTGTTGCCTTTCAACCGGACTGGGTTGTGGCCGCCCAAAACAGTCCGATTAGCGGGTTTATCAATGATATGGATTTTACTGCAAAATACGCGCTAACCGAGCGGTTTTCAGCGGCTAATCAAAGCGACTACCTGCTCTTTAAACGAATTGTCCCGTAAAGATATAGCTGACTATTCTTAGGCCGGAAAATGCCGATAGAATAGGAAATTGCTATTGACTTTGCCGGAAAATCCGAGCAAATTTGCGATTCTGTTTTTACACACTCCCGAGTAGCTCAGTCGGTAGAGCAGCTGACTGTTAATCAGCGGGTCGCAGGTTCGAGTCCTGCCTCGGGA
>CAYXJN010000008.1:0-195037 GCA_964464605.1 uncultured Ignavibacteriales bacterium
CTGTTCAGTCCCTTTTTGGGTGGGTATCCAGACCGGATACCCACCCTTTTTTTGCGCTTTGAAAGACAAGCGAAAAGCTGTATATTTTCGGGTATCTTTTACCTCACTACGAATATGATTTGTCGGTGTTAGGCATGAACTTTTTACCCGGACAAATTGTTTTGCCAACGGGATTTACCGAATCGAGAAACTTACCGATACAGAGAATAGATTTGAGTAGATGATAGATAAGTGTAAGGGAGTTAAACAGATGATTCCAAGACGAGGTAACTTTTCGCGAGTAGGGCTAACCGGCATGCTGATAGTTCTTTTCAGCATCAGTGCTGTTTCGGCCCGCGTGTACGAAAACGCCGCACAACCGAAGCCGTTTATCATTCCCGGTAAAGTAACCGTCGTGTTTCACGACGGTGTCAACATCGAGAAAAAAAGCCAATCGTTTGGCCGTGTAAATTTTGGTATTCCAACGCTTGATCAAATTTTTGATAAAGCCCAGGCATCGGCGGCTACCCGTATCTTCAACGGCAAAACCACCCAGTTTGCGACGGCAAGCGGAACGCTTGATTTATCCCGCTATTTTGAAATTACGGTGCCGGAAGATCAAGATATAGCGGCGCTGGTTGAAGAATTAAAGCAAAATCCGAATGTAAAAATTGCCGAACCGGTGTGGGCGCTACCCTTGTTAGCGTCACCGAATGATCCGTCATGGCCTAGCCAATGGGCAATGGAGCCGGCCGGTCCGGATCCTAATTTTTACACGGCTTGGGATACCGAAACCGGATCAGACAGTATCGTGTATGCGAACATCGATTCCGGAACACAGTATTCTCACCGTGATCTTGAACCGAATATCTGGGTGAATCCCGAAGAAGATATAGATGGTGACGGTGCGGTGTATGATCTCGATGATCTCAATGGCATCGACGAAGACGGCAACGGCGTCATTGATGATCTTATCGGATACGACTTTTTTACCGGTCTGGGCGGAGGTGTTCAGGCGGGTGAAGATGCCGGTGTACCGGATTCAGACCCGAAAGACTGGGACGGACACGGTACACACGTAGC
Source organism: uncultured Ignavibacteriales bacterium (assembly GCA_964464605.1). Classification (GTDB taxonomy): domain Bacteria; phylum Zixibacteria; class MSB-5A5; order GN15; family FEB-12; genus CAYXJN01. Next base: position 1,063 of record CAYXJN010000008.1, read on the forward strand.
CGGTATTGTAGCTGCCGCAAATAACAACGGATTGGACGTAACCGGCGTAGCCGGCGGATGGTACGGCGGTCACCGTTCGTATCGCGGTGTTCGTATCATGGCTCTCCGAGTGGGTGCAACCGGATCGGACGGAAACGGCTATGTGAACTCCAATAACTGCGGAACGGCAATTGAATACGCCGCTGAAAACGGCGCTCGTGTTATTAACTGCAGCTGGGGATCATCCGGTACTGCTACGATGATTGCCGGTATGGCTGCCTGCGCTTCTATGGGCGTTACCGTATGTCACGCCGCCGGAAATGATAATGCTGATGATCCTGATTATCTTGATGCCGATCCGAGCACGACCGTCTTATCGGTCGCGTCACTTGGTCCGAGCTCTGATGTTCGGTCCAGTTTTTCGAACTACGGAACATGGGTTGACGTTTCTGCTCCGGGTTCAAGCATTTTGAGCACCTATTCGAATCATTACACGGCAACAACCGCTACCCTTTCCGGTACCTCAATGGCCTCACCGATGGTAGCGGGTCTTGCTATGCTCATTCGTTCGGCCAAGCCGTCATTAAGCAAAGCACGTGTCGATAGCATAATCACAGCAACTGCTGATAATATCGATGCTTCGAATCCGACCTTCATTGGTCAGCTTGGCACCGGCCGTATTAATGCTGTCAGTGCACTGGCCGGTTTACCTATCGCGAAATTCACCTCAAGTATTTCTGATGGTAACGTTCCGCATATGGTTAACTTTACGGATGCCTCTCCGGGCAGCCCATCGGCGTGGAAATGGTACTTTGGAACGGGTGATTCTTCGACACTACAGAATCCTTCATTTACGTATCTTAATCCCGGCATCTATGATGTATCACTGCTTACGACTACCGGTAATCCGTTTGGTCCCGGTGAAGAACATCTGAAACGGTATGTCTGGGCCCGTGCTGATACGATTAAGATCGATTCCGTTCAGGGTGTAAAGGGCAGCAACGTTGTTCTGCCGATTCGTTTGCACAACACGGCTCTGGTAAAAGAAATTAACTTTGCGTTTGAAGTGGAAGGCGCATCCGGTATTTCATATGTCAGTCACGACGTAACCGGGTTGAGAACGAGTTATTTCAGTTCAGTTACGATTGACGGATTCGAATCACTTTCCAAAGTAAATATCAAGCTACGCTCCAGCGGTACCGGACAATCAGACTATCTTACTCCTGACACCGGTGTTGTGCTTAAGATAACCTTTGCGATCGACTCAAGCGCCGTAACCGGAGTATATGTCGTGGACTCCGCCACGGTTGCCGGAACAAAGAAACCCAATATCTCCACGATTTACGGTGATTATTGGCCTATTCATATTCCGGGTAAAATCGTCGTTGCTGGATGTTGCGTCGGTATTCGCGGCAATGTGAACAATATAGGTGGTATTACAGTTGCCGACTTGACCTATCTCGTGCAGTATCTGTTCAACGAAGGCGCAGCGCCTGCGTGTACAGAAGAAGCAAATGTGAACGGTCTAAGTTCTATTACTGTTGCCGATCTTACGTATTTAGTACAATACTTATTCAACGGCGGAGCACAGCCCCCGTCTTGCCCGTGATCGACTTTACATAACGTAAATAAAACGGCCGTAAGTCATTGACTTACGGCCGTTTGCTTTTTCGCGACATAGAGATATTTTGTTGCGTAACGGTCAATAAATTACCGTTTAATTTCGAGAATATCTTTGCCTTAGGTATTTGAACTTTTATATATTATTGCACGTCATTTCGTATACATACGTCTGCTTACGTGTAAGAGTGGTATGTTTGTACGTTTTGCGTGTATATAGCCCTTTGTTTTTCAAAAAACTGAAACAGAAGAAAAGAGAACCATAGTATGTCATGGAGACCCCAACGAATGAAACAAATGATAAATTGTCTGGCTGTTGTCTTATTGCTTTTGGCCGGTTCTGTCCAGTCTCAGGAAGTTGTCGCCGGTGCGTATGAGCTCGTAGCTGTAGATAGCGCGGCGTTCAAAGCCGGTACCACTGATACGATTAATTCCGGTAGTACCATGCGGTTCTGGATTACGATGGACAATAATTCGGCTTTCAACGTCGTCGGTTCGAGTAATGGGTTTGAAGTTTATTCACCGGACGGTGCGACGTGGACAACCACCACGATCGATACGTTTGCTCATGGTGGCGTAGCGGTTTTCGGCAAGACGCAGTATGACGGTGGCTACTTCTTTAACACCTTTAGCATCAACGGTCAGGGTTCTGACACGCTCGCTATCGGCGGTTTTTCAATTTTTGGTGCCGGTATGGATCCGAATACCCGTTACGACAGTGCCTATACGCTTACCGCAGGTCCGATTCCTGCCGGTATCGCGGGTGGCAATCATGGCAAACACCTTTGCATTGATTCAATATTCACCTACGGCCCGAATGAATGGACATGGAGCGATATCGTCGATCCGACGGTCATTCGTCCGGCGTGGGGCGGTCCGTACTGCTGGGTAATTTGGGATCAACAAACCCCGGTAAAAGAACATGGTGGCGCACTCCCCGGTTCGTTTGCCTTGGCACAGAACTACCCGAATCCGTTCAACCCGAGCACCGAAATTAAGTTCGACATCCCTGAGAAATCACATGTCACGCTTACTATCTACAACGTGCTTGGTCAGGAAGTAAAAGTGCTGGTGAACGAAGACCTCTCCGCTGGTAACTACAGCGAAGTCTGGGATGGTCGCGATGCCCGTGGCAAACAGGTTACGACCGGCGTTTACTTCTACAAACTCCAGGCTGGCACTTGGTCTGAAACCAAAAAGATGACTTTCTTGAAGTAGACTTTTTATTACTTTTGACTTTCCAACCCCGGAATGACCTTTCGGGGTTTTTTATTACCCGAAACCACATTGGCCATTGTACTTGTTTGTCCCGTAACAAGTTATGCGATTTCTGTTGACAGCATCTGGCGGCAATGCTATTCTGTAAGTCTACCCTAAACGCGTTGTAAAACATAACTTGTTGAAATATAAGGCTTTATATGCTTGGCGTCATTACAAATAAGTTCTCCATTGGAAAGGAGACTTACCAGCCGCATTCTGCGGAGTTTCATTATTTCAGAGTTGAAAAGAAGTACTGGGCGGTCTGTTTTGAGCGCATAAAGCGCGCAGGCTTCAAGATAATTTCGACTGCTGTTCCCTGGTCGGTTCATCTTGTCGATAACCGTACGCTCGATTTTGCCGGTCTTACCGACCCACGGCGTGACTTGGTTGTGTTTCTTGAATTAGCGCGTGAATTTGGGTTCAAAGTTATTTTGCGCCCCGGCCCGCGTGTCGACGGCCAGCTTGAAAACGGCGGGCTACCGAAGTTTTTGCTTTCTGACCCGAAAGCGATGGCAAAGAATGCCGCCGGAAAAGATCAGGAAGTGCCGTCATCGTACGGCGTTCCGGGCGGTCATCTGCCGAGCTATTTGCATTCCAATTATCAGTTCAACGTTAAGAATTATTTGAAAGCATTTATCGAAATTACCAAAAACTATGTCCACCCGCGCGGACCGATTTTCATGGTTGAGCTCGATTATGAAACTTCCTACGGCTATCTGCTCAACCCGGACAGCGCCGATTACAATCCGGAAGTGCTTTCACAATATTACGGTCCGTTTTTGGAATCACGCTATGGTGATATCAAAAAACTGAATACGATTTACAAAGAGAAAAACGACACCTTTGCGAAAATTACGCCGCCCAAAAAATTCAACGATCTGGATGTGAAAGATTATCCGAAAGTGCTCGACTGGATGCGGTATCGTGAGTACATGCTCAATGTCTATTTGAATGACATGGAAGATGTTTTCAAATCGTATACGGTTGAACCGTTATTGTTCCGCTCACTCTATTTCAAATCAGGCGATCTGCTGCCAGCGTTTAATTTGGTACCGGAAGATCGCGCGCCGTTTTTAGCGGCCAATGTATTCCCCGGAGGGAAATACTTCGATATGCTCGTGAAAGCGCGTTATCTGCAGGCGGAGCATGGATTCGCGTATGCATCCTCGTTTGTTTCCGGCGCTGCTGCGGTCGATCCGGTTCGTGAAGCGAAAGTCGCGCCGATTACCGAAAATACCCGCCGGTTCTATCTGGCCGGTGCGTATGCTGCCGGATTCCGCGGATTGAATCATTATATGTTTGTGGATCGTGATTATTGGTATGGCGCCCCCCTGATGAGTGATGGCTCCATGGCCAACGGTTACGAAGCCGCCCGTCAGTTCACGACGGTGATGACCTCGATCGGGACGGAAACGATGGATACCAAGCGTGACATCGCCGTTGTCGGTAATCGGTTGTATTCCTGGTTGCGGCTCACTGAAAGCACCAAGCAGTTTACCAATCTCAAACAGTTGCTCGACGAATCGACGGTTGGTTTCTGTCGTGACCTTGCCCGTTTGAAACTCAATTTCGGTGTGCGGGAAATGCGGGATATGGAATCGCTCAACAAATATAAACTGGTCTTTATGCCGGTTGCTGAAATGATGCCGGAGAAAGAGCAGGAAGGTATTGTTGAGTTAGCCAAAGCGGGTGTGAATCTTGTCCTGTGTGGATTGATGCCGCGATTTGATGAAAATATGCATGACTGCCAGGTGCTGGCGAACCATTTCCGTATTAAAACAACTCTGGAACACGGTATTGCGGAAATCAGCCATAAAGGCGGCACGTTTACGTCGTATGTATACGGTTCTATCCGCAGCACAGATGACTCCAAAGTGAAGAAATTGGTGAAAGCGGGTACATCGCTCGTTGGTGTATCATCAACCCGGTTTAAAGGGACGCTGCACTTTTTCTCGTTCGATATTGCCTCCGGCGGGCATCACCACAAGCTCGCCTTTATCGAATCGATATTGTCGGGTGCAGGCCATAACTCATACTTGTATTGCAGTGATCCATCGGTTGATATGTCGTTCATGTGCAATGACAAGCGCGGACTGTTGTTTGTCGTCGTACCTCCGCCCGGAGAATTATCTGACGGATTTGAAGCCGGCAAGAAGCATGTCATCATCAAAGCTGATTTGAAAGAGGTCGGATTCAAAGCGACAAATCTCAAACTCGTTGATATTTTTGGCAGTGAAAGCTCTGAAGCGATTAAAGTAACGGCCAAAGAGTTGCAGGATGGTATCGGGTTGGATGTCGGTTTTCCGGATGGAAAGATATTTGTCGTTGAGAAAAAATAACGACAGGTAAATAGAATGTAAACGGCAGGTTTCGTAATCGGAACCCGCCGTTTTTGTTTGTTACATTTGTAGTGGTGAAGGAGGAGTCGGCGGCGGTGGTGGGGTAGGTGGCTGTAATTCGCTATATGGCTTGAATTCTTTAATCGCCAACACAATGCTGCCGATACCGATGATGCTAACAAACATATAAATCCACCAACCGCCGAACGGAATCATGAAAATAGTCGAGAGTAACAGTAATCCTAAAAGTAGTTGTAGTGCACTCACCGGTTTCGCCTGTCTCGAGAATTTGCTGCTAATCCAGAATCCTACTACCAACGCCGTTATAATCTTTCCGATATAGAATAGCACAGCGCCGCATACCGTTGCGACCGAGGTAATCGGAATCAGCAAAATTGAAAGGCCAAGCACAACCGCACCTCCGGGGCCGGCATCACTGCTGATGAGAATAAGCCCCAAAAGTGACATACCCAGTGAAACGACAAGAATAATGCCGCAGACGATCATAATAATCAGGCTGAGCATGCCGACGGCCAATGATTGCGCGAAGTGGAATCGTAATTGTGTAACCGACTGTTGTGCGTAACGGCGAAATAAACGAATTAAGAGAACACCGAACAAAAATGCAGCGAACAGTTTCGCGATCATCAGCATCACATCCGAAAAGCCGAATGCTTCTTCTTCATTTTCTTCCTTAGTTGGCTTCTGAATCGTTACCGTTCCGAGAATAGAAACGCCGGACGCCGTATCGATGGTAACTTCTTTATTCGTTTCGATCAGCAGATTTCCTTTGATAACGACAGGAGGGACGAAGGTAATGTGATCGCTGCGGATGAACATATCCCCGTCGGTTGAACCGCCGATGGTGACATCATCCCCTTTGGCGGTTAATTTTCCAAGACAGGTTCCTTCGTATGAAATCGTCGTCGCCATAAGGTGCGCATCCCGACCGATTGTTGCAGAGCGATCTACCGATACCGTGCTGCCCATAACCATAAGTGATTTTCCGATCGAACCGGAAACTATCGTACCGTTGGCAAAGCAGCGGAGTGAGCCATCGACCGTCCCGTGCCAAACGATGTTGTTGGCGCCAAGATTTGCCGAGCCGGTTACCTGACCGTTGACAGTCGCTTCAGAGCTTCCGCTGAATAAATCACCGTTGATGACTCCATCCTGTATGTACTTTTGGCTCCAGATAAACAGGTCATCATCGATATGATGCAAATTTGTTATATGGCTTCGTTTTGCTGTTTGGAATGTTGTGGCGTTGAGCGGCGTCGCCCAAAAAACGAATGCCAATGCGAGAGCAAGAAGGACTCGACATGCAGTGAGGGAAGAGTTTGTTCGCATAGTCACGGCCAGTATATAGTTCTCAACGGCTAAAATCATCAGAAAATCTGCGTTCTCACTGCTTTGGGTTTCAGTTTGAAACGTCAATTCGTCGACTTTTGACAGTCTTTTGCTGCCTTATCCTGATAAACGGGAGTTTGTAAACCAAGTTGCACGAGGAGCCTGAAAAAAATGGCCGAAAATCGGTAAATCGCTTTGCTGTTCAATAAATTAGCCGGCCACTCAGCCGATATACCAAAATGAAGCAGGCCAACAGATAATGCAGATATTTACGGTACGCAGCAAAACTCTTCTCCCTCGGGTCGACACCATATTTTTGGTTGCTCGCGCTGTTGTACTTTTAGCCATCATTTCCGTCATCATTTTCGGTAAATCAACTGAGATCAATGCCGCGCTGTATGCGTTTATGGGTGTCAATCTTTTGCACTTTGTTTATTTCCAGCAGGCGGTGCGGGGGCGATTCGAAATCAAGTTAGCCTACTTATCATCGATCGTTTTCGATCTGGTTTGGGTGCCGTTCATGATCATGCTGACCGGTAATCTCGATTCTTCGTTTTATCTCTGGTATTTCATGATTATTACCGCCAGCGCATATGTGCTTATTCCTTCACTTGCAACCGTCGTTACGATTATCGCTTCAATCACCTATGCCGTTACCACGCTGGGTCATCTTTCGTTTGAACAAACGTTCGATTTTGCGCTGCGGCTTGGCTTTTTGTGGATGTATCATGTCGCAATTCTCTACACCGCGGAATTCCAGCAAAAGTCGGAAAAGCGGTTGTTGAAACTCTTCGATACGCTGAACAGCCGGACGGCGGAGCTCGAAAAATCGCAGGCGCGAATCGAAGTTATTTATGAAAACTCCCGTGTGCTCGCGTCTATTCTGGATGTTGATGATGTCGTCAAAGAGGTCATGCGAATCCTCGGATCGATTTTACAGTACAACAGCTATGCTTTAGTACTCAAAGATCGCAGCGGCCACCTGTTTTATCGTGCCCGCACTGTAGCTGGAAAACGAAGTTTGAAACCTGTTGCCATTAACGGGGAAGAACAACCGCTGTTGCGCAGCGTTATAGATCAGGGAGAGCCGGTACGGATAAATGATTTGCGCGGCAGGTCGGATTTCCAGCCTTTGAGCAAAGACGGAATTTCGGTCATGATTGTGCCCTTGGCTCTGCACGGCACGATATCCGGCGCGTTAGTAGCTGAATCCGATTTGGCGGATGGATTCAAAGACAGGGATATGCAGATGTTCTCGATTGTCGCCCGCTCGGCGGCGATGGCTTTGGACAATGCGATGCTCCACCGCCAGACGGAAGAACTGACTATCGTTGACGGGCTGACGGAAACGTACAATTATCGCTACTTTGCGCAGAAACTGCAGGAAGAAAAACGGCGTGCCATGCGCTATCAGTTGCCGCTTTCGTTGATTATGGTTGACATCGACTTCTTTAAAAAGCTCAATGATTCGTATGGCCACGAAGTTGGTAATTTAGTATTGAAAGTATTGTCTCGTATCATAAAGGGCTGTATTCGCGATGTTGATATTTTCTGCCGGTACGGGGGCGAGGAATTTGCCATCATTCTTCCGCAAACCGGACAGCGGGAGGCGTTCCGACTGGGTGAGCGTATCCGTGAACAGGTGGAACAGACCGTTATTCAGACCAGCGATGGCGGGAAAGTGAAAATTACCGTTTCAGTCGGTATTTCATCCTTCCCTGAAAATGGCCGCTCTCAGGAAGAACTGGTAACAATCGCCGATCAGGCGTTGTACCAGGCTAAGGGCGAAGGTAGAAATTTAGTGTGTGTAAAATAGATGGGCTATGTATGAATGATGAACTGAAACAAAAGCGGCAAAGCGACCAAATCGGTCAGCTTTTTGTGTGCAGTTATCGCGGTGAACGTCCTCCTGAATCCTTTCTGACATTCTTACGGGAACATCAGATCGGTGGGGTTATTTTGTTCGCCGATAACTGCCCGACTCATGAAATAGCGCGGGAAAATATCCGCGTTATTCAGGAACAGTACAACGAAACGATTCCATTTATCGCTATTGATCAGGAAGGTGGACGAGTCTGCCGCCTGAAAGGTGCACCGGCGGAGTTTGCCTCGGCGGAAGAGTATGCATCCCGGTTGGGACTCGATGCCTTCCGTCAGGATTACTCCCGTTCGGCCATGTACATGGAATCACTCGGTATTAATATCAATCTCGCTCCGGTGTGCGATCTGTTTATTGATCCGAAGAACAGCTGTATGAGCGGTCGTTGTTACGGCTTTGATCCGCAGAAAGCGGCTCAGTTCGTGAAAGCCTCGGTCGAAATATCGCATCATTCCGGTTTGCTGAGTTGCTGCAAGCATTTTCCGGGTTTAGGTGATGCCGCTATCGATCCGCATGTTGGCGCATCGAAGGCATCGTATACGCAGGAATTGTTCCTCCAGCGAGAGCAGATTCCGTTTTTAGCCGGTATTGATGCCGGCGCTGATATGGTGATGACCACCCACTTGCAGGTGAAGTCGTTCGATACCACAATCGTTACCGGATCGCGTAAAATAGTAACGAACCTGCTTCGTGAGCAGATGGGTTTTGACGGCGTTATTATCACCGATGATTTGACTATGGGTGGCGCCGCGCCGCTTGGGGATATCGGCCAGCGCTCGATTGCGGCACTGAATGCCGGTCACGACATTTTGCTGTTCGGGCAGGATTTTGAATCCGCCAAGCAAGCGTACGAAGCGGTCACTGAAGCGGTTAAAAACGGCGTACTGCCGATGCAGCGAATTGATTCTGCCTTGCGCGCGATTTCCGGTTTAAAATCAACCTTGCGTCGCGTGCATATCAGTTAGTTTATACGTTGCATGATGACTTCGTTGAACAAGCCGCGCCTGACCGTTTTGGGGTTGAACTCAGGAACATCAGCCGACGCGCTTGATATGGCTGTTTTAGAGATTACCAGACAAAACAAAATGGCCCGCTGCCGGTTTATCGGTGGCAGCACCAAATCATTTCCGAAAGAGATATCTCAATTGGTTCACAAAATTATCCAGAACGATGTTTCATTACAGGATGGGCTGATGGCTCATCAGGCACTCGGCGAATTTTTCGGAAAAGCCGCCACCGCATATATAAAAGCGCTTAAGAAGAAAAAAATTACGATAGATGCTGTTGCCTCCCATGGTCAAACATTGCTGCACGTACCGGAAGGGTTCCGTTTAGGGAAAAAACGGCTAAAGGCGACCTTTCAAGCCGGACAACTGGAAATAATAGCAGCCATGACTGGAAAGCCGGTAACCGGAGATTTCAGACAGGCAGATATAGCGGCAGGCGGGGAAGGGGCGCCGATTACGGGAGCGGCGATGCATCGGTTATTCGCATCCACGCGTGAGTCGCGGTTGATCGTGAATATAGGCGGCATTTCCAACTTTTTTTATTTCCCTAAGGGCACAAAAGCAGAGATGTTACAGGCGGCGGACTGCGGACCGGGAAATTCACTTTCCGATCTGTTAGCCCGGAAATTGTTTAAACGCCCGTTTGATAAGCACGGCTCGCTTGCGGCAGCTGGAAAAACTTCGATGCGGTTGTTGAGTATGCTGTTGGCGCATCCGTTTTATTCCGGCAAACTACAGTCGACCGGCCGGGAAGTATTCGGACAAACTATGGTAACGGAAATGATACAGTCAGCAAAACAACTTGGCATACATCAGCATGATCTACTGGCGACGGCTGTCGAGTTGACGACTATCAGTATCGTCAAAGCAATTCATCCGATTCTTGCGCGTGACCGTAAGATCGATACTCTGTACGTCATGGGTGGGGGAAGAAAGAACAAGCACATGATGAAGCGCTTACAGCACCAGCTAAACGGTATCAGCGTTACCGCAATCGATGAGCTCGGTGTGAACGGCGATTTTGTCGAAGCATCCTGCTACGCTGTGATGGGTGAAGCGCTCGTTCGCGGTGAACGCTTACCCGTACCAAGAAAGAATGGAAAATCGGTCGCATTGCCGCTTGGTAAATTTGTGCCTGCCCCGACCGGAATACGCGTATGAGTAAAGAAATTATTCGTAAAGTTGTATTAATGTCTGTCCGGCTTTCAGTCGGAATGCTCGTTCTTGTCGCTATCTGGAGCTGCGCCCGTGTTCCGGGTTTGCATGATGAAAGCGGCGGCAGTTATATCCGTCTTCCGTTTGTTCGTGTGCTTTTGCAGGAAAATAGTCCCGCGGTTGAACTCAAACCGGAAGGAACATACGCAGTCGAATGTCTTACCGACACTAATCAGGCGGTCTATTTTGTTTCCAAAACATTGTCGGTTCGTGTTGTCGGTCGCACATTGACGGTTGATTACGGAAATGGAAAATCCATTGGGGATGGCCTGCGCGAGGTCAATATTATCCCGCGTGGTCAGGATTCCCGTACTCGATTTGCCGGCAAACAGTATCGCGGTATTCTGAAATTTCTCCCGGCCGGACAAAATGTGCAGGTGATCAATGTATTGTATATCGAGGATTATCTGCGCGGCGTTGTACCGTCTGAAATAGGCAAACGTATCGACGAGGAAGTTGAAGCAGTCAAAGCGCAGGCGATTGCTGCGAGAACCTACGCGATGCGTCATTTGCAGCAGTATGATGGTGAAGAATATGATCTCAAATCAACGGTTGCCGATCAGTTGTACGACGGTATGGGAGTAGAAGATAATCTGGTTAACAAGGCCATCGACGCGACCGCCGGACAAGTTGCCATGTTTCAGGATGCGTATATCAACGCCTATTATCACTCGACCTGCGGCGGGATGACGGATGATATCGATCAGGTGTGGGATAAAGCAGAATCACCGTATCTAAAAGCGGTCGCCGACAGCGGTGCCTGTTCCTGGTCAAAATATTACACTTGGACGGAAACATTCAGCGAACCGCAGTTACGCAGCAAAATAGAGCAGTATCTTTCAGCTGATAAGGGACGGGAAATCCGGATCGGACCGATTACCGATGTTATCGTGCGGGATCGCACAGCCGGAGGACGAATCAACACGCTGATGATTCGCACGGAAAGCGATGTCTACCGCTTCCAGAAAGACCAGATTCGCTGGGCCACACGACGGGCATCGAACCCGGATTTGATTCTGCCTTCCGCTCGTTTCGACGTGGATGTCAGCCGTGATGCCGCCGGAAACGTGACTTCGATTACGTTCAAAGGGCGTGGCTATGGTCATGGCGTAGGCATGTGCCAGTGCGGGGCAATCGGCTTATCCCGCAACGGCTGGAAAGTCGATAAAATTCTTGGCGAATATTACCGCGGTGTAGAACTCAAGAAGCTCTATTAACCGCTTCTGTTTTAATTGATTCACTTCATTGTAAAGGGTAGTATACACGGTATGCGTACAGTAACGATACTGGTCTTTAGTATACTTTTATCCGTTTCAGCACAGGCTGAACAGAAGCGCTTTTTTCTCGGCGCAGGGGGTGGATTAGCGACGCTCTCAGGCGGCGACAGTGCATATTTTTATATGCAGCCCTCGTACGCGGCGATGTTCGGGGGGCGGTTATCTGATCGATGGTCGTTACGTTTTACTGCGGCCGTGATCAATCTTAAAAACGATACGACCAATCCCGGCGCATTTGCTTTTTCCGGAGATAAAAACAACGCCACTCGTGAATTTCGTTCAACTCGGTTATTGCTTTCCCTTGATCGCAAGCTTTTGAATCCGGTTAGTGCGTTTAATCTATCACTCGGCGCCGGGCCGGGACTCCTGATATGGAAAATGCAGGATGATGAGGCCGACACCACGCTTGAGGTAGTCGGCGGTCATAACGAACAGAGTGTTGACTACGCCGGTTCGGAGTTGTTTTTGAATCTCACCGGAACAGCCTCGTTTCATTTTTCTTCTTCACTCGCATTACAGTGGCATCTGGGAATGGATTATTTAACCGGCGCCGGAACGAATTTCGAATCAGCAGTCGACAGCCGCCGCCAACGCTGGGTTATGAGTTCACTCTTTTTCCTCAGTTGGCATTTTGGCCGTACGGCGGATAATCCGTCATGGACTTCCGACAATAACTGGAAACGACCGCCAACAACAACAGCACGGCAGTCGACACAACGCCCCGACAGTGATGGGGATGGCGTTCCGGATGCGGTCGATGAATGCAATGACACGCCATCCGGGGTAGCCGTAAATCAAAATGGATGTCCGCGTGATACCGATCATGACGGTGTTCCTGACGATATAGATGATTGTCCGAACACGGATCGTATGGCGGCCGGATATGTCGATATTCGCGGTTGTCCGCTTGATTCCGATTTTGACGGGATTCTTGATTACCGTGATCCCTGCCCGAACAATCCGATTGGCGCATTAGTCGATTCCGTCGGGTGTCCGATTGATACGGACTCAGACGGCGTTCCGGACGGGCTTGATGACTGCACTTCGACATTCCCCGGATTGGAAGTTGATGTGCACGGTTGTCTTGATCTGACTGTTCTTTCCAAGCCGCTGGTGTTGTATATTGAATATCAGCCGGGAGGATTTGAAGTTGATCCGCGCAGTAAAGAAAGAATCCGCCGCCTGGCGCGGCTGTTAAGTTTTGCGCCGGATATCCGTGTTGAAGTGAATGCCTATACCGACGATATAGGTACTACTGAAGCGAATGCTGCATTGTCGAAAAAGCGCGCCGATCGGGTACGGGATTTTCTGGTACAGGAAGGCGTCGCGGCTGACAGGATTACCACCGTTGGACGAGGCGAAGTGAACTTTATCGCTTCCAATGAAACAGCCGACGGACGAGCGAAAAATCGACGGATAGAAATTTTATTTTTGAGATAAGAAATCATGGGTGTACATCACGAATACTTCGATCAGTCAATAACCGAACGGCGCGCCAAACGGTACGCTGTCGTTATTTTTTTGCCCGCGCATCTTGATCAAATCGTGCAGCCGATTCGTGAGAAGTATGATCCGTTATATAATTTAGTACCGTTGCATATCAGCCTGGCGTTTCCGTTCGATTCTCCGGAGCCGCTGGATGAACTCGCCGGAAAAATCAAAAAAGTAGCGGATACCTGCAAGAGTCCGGTGATCGAGATGCATTCGATCGGCGATTTTTATCCGAAGTTTCCGGTTATCTATTGGGATATCAAGAAGAATCAGGAACTGCAAACGCTGCATAATGCCATTTACGAATCATTAAACATGAGCCGCCCCTTTCAAACCTACCTGCCGCATGCAACTATCGCCCGTGAGATATCGAATCACCGCGTATATCTGATAAAAGAGACGGTAGTACCATACTTACCGTCGGAGCGGTTTGAAGCATCCGCGCTGGATTTGATTACGCCGTTGTCCGGCCACAAGTGGGTCTCGGTTCGCACCTTTTCTTTCGGCAATTCCGGCACTTCCGAGTAAAAATACTGTTAGTAATTTACGGCAGCTTTTTCGTCGATATCTACAGTAAGGTGGGCTTTCTTTTGCTGTCGAGATTCCTGTTGGAATCGCATAACTTATTGCCGCATAGGCAATAACCAGCCAATTCCCATCCTTGCCAACAGCAAAAAAGCTTGCCCTGAAGGACGAATAATGGTAAGATTCCCTGCTAGACAGATATGAATATACTTATTGTCACTCAACACTTTCCGCCGGAACGTGGTGCGGTGCGGCGCTTATATGATTTCTCGCGATACTTCGTTCGCGCAGGTCATAACGTCGCGGTTCTCACCGGTATGCCGAATTATCCTGATGGCATTGTGCCACCTGCGTATAAGGGAAAGTTTTTCTGCGTTGAAGAGGTCGATGGCGTAAAAATCTATCGGTCATGGCTTCTGCCTGCTTCCAACACCCAGCCGACCAAGCGAATGGTCGGGTTTATTACCTTTTTGATCACCGGACTTATCAATTCGTTTCGCATCAAACAAAAATTCGATGTCGTGCTTGCATCCACACCGCCGGTTACTACGCCGCTGATGGGTTGGATCTTAAGTAAACTTCGCCGCGCGACATTTATTATCGAAGTTCGCGACTTGCAGCCGGAATCGAGCGAAATGTTCGGTAATTTGAATCAGTCATTATTTACGCGCATGGTTCGTAAAGTAGTGCATTCGCTATATCATCGAGCGAACCGGATCGTTTCCGTTACGGATGGTATCAGCAGTTATCTCACCACTATCGGTATTCCGGCAAACCGGATCGCGACTATCAAATCCGGTGTGGGGAATGAATTTTTGAATTCAAACGCCGATGGTATCCGTACCAAATTCGGCTGGGAAGAAAAGTTTTTGGTGCTCTACGCCGGAACAATCGGCTGGGCGCACTCACTTGAGACAATTGTCGAAGCGGCGCGTCAGTTAACCGGTGAACCGGATATTCATTTCGTATTCGTCGGCGACGGACAAAAGCGTGATTCACTTACCGGTATGGTGCGTGATTACGGACTCAAAAACGTTTCATTCATCGGCACGCAGCCCTTGGAATCGATTCCGTACTATCTGAAAGCCTGCGATGTGTTAGTCGCGAGCTTGCATGATGTTCCGGTTAGCGCGATGGCGCTGCCATCAAAACTGTTTGAATATATGGCGTCCGGCCGGCCGATTCTCTTCGGTTCCCGTTCGGGTGAAGCAGTTGCCGAGTTGGAGCAGGCAGGCGGCGCACTGAAATTCAGTACCGATTCGCCGGATCAGTTGAGTGATTTAATTTTGAATCTTCGTGACGGTAAAATAGATGGCCGCAAGCTCGGACAATCCTACTATGACCATGTGCAGCGGAACCATCACCGTGAGAAGTGGGCATCAGAGTATTTGAGCTTTATTCAAAGTTCAGTAGATTCTCCCGAAGTACCGAACCGATAATTTCCCACAATCAATCCCGATTAGGTTATTGCGCGTAACTTGGCTGCCAAGCCGGTTTGAAACTGTTCGCTGCAAATGAGCGGCGCAAAAGTGGTTTCCGCTCGGCGATAACACTGCGCAAACGGCGATAACGGCAGATCGCTACTTCCTGATTAGTGATGACGGCAAAATCGGAACGGCCATCAGTCCAGGCGCCGGCATCGATAAAGAAACATTTTTCTTTCGCAAATGAGTGTTCCAAGTGTGGGCGATGGGTGTGTCCGCTGACGAAAATTTTCGGCGCGTAGTTCTGCTGCTTTTTTTTCTCGAGAATCAATCTTTCAAAGTATTCTAAATGATGCCCCGGGTACGGCCGTGAATCCGGGTATTCAGCGCGCTCTTCCCATCCTGACACAACCCCAAGCGCGCTCTTGCGAAGGGAGCGGCGATCAAGCAGCGTTTGGCGCATCGAGTGCAGTTTCAATTCAATTTTTCGCACCCCATGCAAAACGGACATCGCCGTATCCCAAAAGGGTAAAAGCGGATTCGCAAAATGGTACCAGCGATCGGCAAGGAAGCCATGCTCAAGATGTACTAGGCCATCCTGACCGTGTGGCTGAAAACCAGGATGATGGCGCAGTTCGTAATCATGGTTACCGTATACACAGTGAGCTTTGAGTTGTGTTAACAGGATCAGAATCGAATCGTAAAAATGGTGCGAGCGGCGGATTTCCTGAGTCGTAACGCGCCGTCCGGTTTTCGGATTGGGAAAACGGAGTTCGTATAAATCCCCAAGCTGATAGACCTGTAACCGTTTTCCTTTTTTCGATAAATCAGCTTTAAGTTGTACTAAGTAGAGCAGAAAATTGACAAGCGCTTCCGCGCCGAATTTGAAATTGTCGAGCGTGGAATCATGGATGAACATGTGCATGTCCGGAATAGCGACCAGAACATCAGAGTCTTTTAAAATAGGACGCCATTTTTTTGGGACAGCCGTCGGCGTTCCTTCATCGGAGATAATCTGAATCCGCTCGTTTTTGTCGATGAACTGTTCTTGTATGGTCATAGCCTGTTTTCCTCTCTTTGGCAAAGCAGAGGTTCATGGTTATTCTCGACACTATGAACAGTTTTTATGTTAGCGGATGGTTAGTTAGTTGTGAATTATCCTTGAAATTCAGGTAAGATAACGGTTGGCGACAGTCAATTACTGCTGTTTGCCACAGCAATAAGGAAAATACCTTCGAGGGTAAGCTCCGGATGTATCGTTTTTATACAGCGGGAATCCTGCGAAATCGATTCGATTAATCCACCGGTACCGATAATTTTGCAGTTTGACGTATTCAAATTTAACTCAGCAAGAATTCGCTCGATGATATAGTCGATTTGCCCGATCGTTCCAAAATACGCGCCTGCCTGCATAGCGCCGACGGTATGTTTACCGATTACCGAAGCCGGTTTTTCGAAAGGAACGTCGAACAATTGCGCGGCATTGCCAGCTAAAGCATGCAACGAGGTAATAGCACCCGGCGCAATAACGCCGCCGATAAACTCACCGTTTTTGGTGACGACATCGAACTTCGACGCGGTTCCCATATCGACAACAATCACCGGTCCGCCATAACGGGAAAATCCACCGACTGCGTTGGCGATACGATCCGTGCCGACTTTGTCCGGATTTTCGATAGCAATTTTTACGGGAAGAGTGATTTCATTGTTGACGATTATCGGTTCGATTTTGCAGAGTTCGGTGATAGCGGCTGCTATGTGTTCCGTCAACTGTGGAACGACAGAAGCCATCCCGGCATTGGTTATTTTCGCCGGTTCGATACGCACTTCACTGAAAAAAGATTGTACCACCTGCGTGGCGACTTCCGGTTTTTGCATCGTCGGGGTAGGAACACGCTTGGTACACACCCAGGTATTGTTGTCGAAAATACCGAGTTTGATATTGGAGTTGCCGATGTCGATGGAAAGAAACATAATTTTATTGTAAGCTGTCCGGCAGTACGACGGAATCGGTAACCTTGATTTCCAGTTTACCGAGCGAGTCGACATAGGTTCCGACCAGTTCGGTGAAACTGTTATACGCTTCCGGTTCTGCCTGGTATTGGTTCAAGTAGGTCGTCATTTCCTCTTTTGTCATCTGGTTGGCAGCAAGAAGGGAGTCGCGAAAGGCTAAAAACCGAGGTTCATCTTTTCGGTATTTGGCGGATGCCACCAAAAGTTGGGCGGTAACCAAAGCACGCTGTTTCAAAAAGTACTCATCATGCTCCGCCTTATGGTGAAAGTGCCAAACAGCACCTCCGGCAACCAGAACTAAGGCAATGAAAATCAACCGCTTACTCATGATGCTACCAGTTCCAACTTTTGCTTGAATTCATGCGTATAATCCGATACACTATGTCTACTTTGTCAAGCAAGGTCAACAAATAGCATGATAACCCTGAATTTCCCCATAACCCGCCGTAAAAGCCGGGTAGTGAAAATTAAAGAAGTCCTGATCGGCGGCGGATTTCCTATCGCTGTCCAGTCGATGACTACCGCCGACACGCGGGATGTCGACAAAGCCGTTGAGCAGATTAACGCCCTGTATGATGTCGGCGCCGATATTGTCCGAATCTCGGTACTCAATCATGATGCGGGGGATCAGCTCAAACAGATTCGTCAGCGTATTCCCGATAAACCGCTCGTTGCCGACATTCATTTCCAGTACAAACTTGCGCTCAAAGCGATCGAAGCCGGATTCGACAAAATTCGTATCAATCCCGGCAATATCGGCGCTGAGTGGAAAGTCCGTGAAGTTACCAAAGCGGCCAAAGAACGGTATGTGCCTATTCGTATCGGCGTAAACTCCGGTTCACTTCCGGCTGATTTGCTCAAGGAATACGGACACGATGACCCGCGCGCATTTTGCGAAGCGGCAATGCGTGAGGTAGCAGTGCTTGAAGATATGGATTTTCAGAACATTGTTATCTCGGTCAAATCGACCAATGTCAATACAGCCTTCTGGGCGTACCATATGCTCGCAGAAAAGTGCGATTATCCGTTACATGTCGGAATCACCGAAGCCGGTATTCTTGAAACGGGAACGATTAAATCATCAGTCGGTATCGGCGCGATTTTGATGACCGGTGTCGGCGATACGATTCGTGTTTCGCTTGCGGCAGATCCGATTCATGAAGTGCGTGTCGGTAAACAAATTCTTTCTTCATGTGAACTCCGCAATGAAGGAATCGATGTTATCGCGTGTCCTACCTGTGGACGCTGCCAGATCGATTTGATTCCATTAGCTGAATCGATTGCCAAAAAAGTCGGCCATATCAAAACCCCGCTTAAAGTCGCAGTTATGGGCTGCGCGGTGAATGGCCCCGGTGAAGCGGCTGCTGCCGATGTCGGTATTGCGGGTGGAGATGGTAAAGGGATGCTTATCAAGAAGGGGGAGATTGTCCGATTGATGGATGAAGCTGACCTTGAAAAATCACTGCTCGATGAAATCGAAGCAATGACCGGCGAGACGATACCGCGGTAGTTTACGATTTACAGAGACGGGGGATTTCTTGCCCATTAGCCTTGATGAACTAAATCGACTCTTAACAAGTCGTGAAAATGAACATTTTGAATGTAAAGAAGCAAAAAATCGCTACGACTTTGAGGAGTTAGTTCAATATTGTGTCGCATTGGCTAACGAAGGAGGTGGAGTTTTTGCTTTAGGTATCTCAGACAAAATTCCACGTACAATTGTTGGCTCTAAAGCTTTTCCTGAACCAGAACGTACTGCTTCCTCAATTACCGATCGGATTCATCTAAAAATAATAGGATATGATCTTCAGCATCCTAATGGCAGAGTAGTGCTTTTTGAAGTTCCAAGTATGCACAAAGGGGTACCTGTCCAATATAAGGGCGCGTTTTTAATGCGTTCTGGAGATTCGTTAGTGCCGATGACATCTGATCGTCTTAAACAAATTTTGGAAGAAACTACTTTAGATTTCAGTGCTGAGATTTGTGAGGGAGCACTAATCGAAGACATTGATCCTCATGCCATTGAAATATTTAGAAATCTTTGGGCTAAAAAGCATGGAAATGAATCACTCCACAATCTAACCCCTGAACAACTACTACATGATGCTGAATTATTGGTAGATGGAAAAGTTACAAATGCTGCACTGATATTACTTGGAACCCGTAAAGCTTTGTCGAAATTTCTGGGACATGCAGAATTGATTTTTGAATACAGGTCGAGCGAAGTATCAGGCGCAGCACAGCAGCGAGTAGAATTTAGAATGGGGTATCTGCTCTATCATGAAGATTTGTGGAATCTCGTAAATTTACGAAATGACATACAACATTTCCACGACGGTCTTCTTGTGAGAGATATCCGAACTTTTAACGAAATAGCAATAAGAGAAGCGGTTCAAAATGCAGTAACTCATCGTGACTATCGATTAGCCAGTTCTGTATTTGTACGGCAATATTCACAAAAAATAGAAATTGTGAGCCCAGGGGGATTTCCTTTAGGAATTAATCTTGATAATATTTTACAGCAGCAAAACCCGCGTAACAGAAGAATCGCAGAAGCTTTATCAAGATGTGGTTTGGTTGAGCGTTCTGGTCAAGGTGTAAATTTAATGTTTGAAGAAAGTATTAAAGAAAGTAAGCCTAAACCTGACTTTACTGGAACGGATTATTCTCAAGTGTTTCTTACTTTAAGCGGATCAGTACAAGATCCAAAATTTATTATATTTTTAGAGCAAGTTGGGCAAGAAACTTTACGATCCTTTACAACTCAAGATTTCATCTTGCTTGATTTAATTAGTAAAGAACAGACTATACCCGATTATTTAAAGCTTAGATTGCAAAGACTGATTGAAATTGGCGTTATCGAAGTTTTTGGAAAAGGACGAGGTACTAGACATATTATCTCTCGTCGTTTTTATGAAACAGTCGGAAAAAAAGGAACATACACGCGAAAACGAGGTCTTGACCGAGACACTAACAAAGCACTGCTTTTTAAGCACATCAAATTAAACTCGCAAACAGGCAGTCAACTTAATGAACTTCAGCAGGTACTTCCATCCTTATCTATACATCAGATTAGGACTTTGTTGAGGGAAATGAAATCTGTGGGTGCAATTCTTTGCCATGGACGAACTCGTTCAGGTCGTTGGTATCCCAAGACATAAACGTGAGATTCCGGTGAAATGAGCCTAATAACCTAATGATAAATCAACTAAATACGCATAGCTTGTTGTCCTGCAATAGGTTGCGAGGCCGCCCATTAGGTTTAACTTAAGGTTTTCGGGGAATTTTCACCTAATTGAAAAGGCATAAAATTTGAAATTCTTATTCGTTCTTCTCGGTGGGGCGTTTGGGTCGGGGATGCGGTACCTGCTTGCCGGGTACGTGCAGAACCAAACCAAGTCTGCTTTTCCCTACGGAACATTTATCGTCAATTGTATCGGGTGCTTAATCGCCGGATTTTTAGGTGCGCTGTTTTTGCACGTTATGCCGATTCGGGAAGAGTTTCGCGTAGGTATATTTGTCGGTGTACTCGGCGGCTTCACCACCTTTTCGGCTTTCGGATGGGAAACAATGACATTAGTGCGGGATGGGCAATACACGTTGGCGGCACTGAATGTTTTAGCAAGTGTTATCATCGGATTATTGGCGGTGTGGGTCGGATATAAATTAGGAACGTTACTGCAGGGAGTATCATGAGCGAGTATCGGTTATTGCTAATCGGCGGGGCTATGATTTTGCTTGGGGGGGCGTGGGAAATCTACAATGTCATGGCCGGTACCTGGCCGTTTATGGGAACATGGATTCTAATGGGGCTCGGTGCAATTGTAGTAATTGCCGGACTATTTAAGTTAAGCGCAAAACTCGGATTCTGGGCGATGATAATGTTTCTGCTTGCCGGACTGATGCTGCTCAGTCTCTGGTGGTGGTCGTAGTTGGGGAGTTCGAGATTTTCTTTATTTCATTTTCCTCCACAGAGTGGAATAAATATATACCCGTTCTTCAGTGTATTCTTTACCATCGACCGAATCTATAACAATCTTTCTCATTTTTGAGCCTTGTAAATACTCATAGATGATTTTTCTCGGAAACCCGGTATCGATATTCACAAAGGTGTACTCTGCCTCCTTCACTCGAACGAGTTTGAGTGTGATTACCTTGTTCGAATCTTTGGGTGTGATCGTTAGAAACATGATAGGACTTTCCCATTGTAACATACGCTCTTCCAACTCAAGTGAGTCGCTCCCAGTTACTCTCCACAGTGTACTACCACCGTCATCAGAAAGGCCGGTTCTCCATTCTTCAATCAAAGTATCACCATTATCCACGAAATACCAACGGCCGGACATCCACTCGAAGCAGGTCGGGTCGCAGCCGCCTGTTTCCGAGACCATTTCTGTTGAATCGATTACAGGCTGTCTTGCTGCTTGATTCAATAATCTAGAGCGGACAAAGAGTTGTTCGATGACTTGCTTCTTATCGTTAATTTTGCCCTCTCTCACAGTTCGAAGCGTATCGGTATTGATAAGCTCATAAATCACTTTTGCCGGGAAGCCGGTATCTGTGTTAACGAATGTAAACCTCAACCCTTCCGAACTGGTCAGCTTGAGCGAGGTCGTGCTGCTCGAATCGGGAGAAGTTATGACGAAAAACATCTCCACATCCTTCCATTGAATCTCAAGATGCTCTAGTTTGATTGTATCGTTACCGTCAATATTGAAAAGGCTGCCGAATGAACCTTTCGAAATGTCAGTTCCCCATCGCATCAACAAAGAATCTTTTGTATCCACTGATCGCCAATAACCGCCAAGCCACTCGAAACAAGTTGGGTCACAACCATAGGCCTGTTGAGTAATGAAAAAAAACAACAGTACGACTGCAGATAGTAGATGATATTTGAACTTTTTCATAAATCCCCTTTTATGATGAGAGAAAATTACTATTCCCTTATCCGCCGCATCTTCTCGATAAACTCATCAGCTTCACGTTTAGACAGGCCTTTCTCTACTAAGGCTTCCTTACTAAGATCAAAACCTGCGAGCCGGTCTTTCAATACTGCGAGTTCGGGGCCGGAGAAGTAAAACGAGTTGACGCTGTAATCCATGAACGCCTCATACGCAAACGGCACGATAACTTTCACGATATCAGCCATCACGAGCCCGTATTCCTGAATCTCTTTTTGGGCGTGCGGGTCCATGCGCAAACGGAGAAAGTGGAACAGATTCCACAAATCGATTTTCCAGTACCATTCGGTATAGAGCGAGAGCGGTAAATTGATACGCGCTAATTCACGTGCGAGATCAGCACCGATGTATTCTTCATACTTTTTGTAATTCTCACTTGTCGATGCTTCCAAATGCTGCAGGAAATCCTGCTTGAGTTCGTCCGGCACTTCTTTATCCGAGCGGCCTTGTTTGTTGACCGTCGATTGGTAGCGAATATCGGACGCGTTTGGGGTGTAGAACTCCTCTTTCATGATCGAATAGCGGCCGGAGTATTCATTTACGTTTGCGGTGCGGTGGCGAATCCACTGACGGGCGACAAAAATGGGGAGTTTGACATGGAATTTGAATTCGACCATCTCGAATGGGGTAGTGTGGTGATGCCGCATCAGATAGCGGATCAACCCGCGATCTTCGGAAAGTTTTTTGGTTCCCTCGCCATAGGATACCCGTGCCGCCTGAACGATAGCGGTGTCGGAACCCATATAATCGACCAGCCGGACAAAGCCGTGGTCGAGCACTTTGTGCTCTTTATCTAAAAGCGCGTCTGCTTCTGCGTTTATTGCGTGTCCCATAGTGAGAGATAATACGGCAGAAGCAGTCACCGGGCAAGTAATCAGTCGATCCGGTTTTTAGAATTGCAGGCGGTATAGTAGTTTGAAATTTCGCGCCGCTTCCGGCATGACCGCGTTTACCCGGGACAAATGGTTGCGGTATTCAGTGCTGGCGATGTTTTCCACATTCAGTATCAGGCTGTGCAGGATTTTTTTCGTGGAAAAATGATACTGGCTCAATAGATCGAATACGATATACCCGGCAGTTGGTTCTTCAAACTCTCCAAGCTTGTCCTGTTTGTCGGCAGCCCGAATTCTGAGCTTCGTCAGCAGTGAAGTGCGTGGAGAGTATCCAATCCAGACATGCCCCTGTAATGGAGGAATGAGCGGTAAATTACTGTTGTCGTCAGCCACTTTACCACGCACGAAGGAGATATTTCCACCCAAACTAAACTGCTTAAGAGGTTGTACGTCTGCGCTGAGTTCAAAACCGTAGAAATGCGCATCCCGTCCACGATATTGATAGCGAAGGAGGCGGCCCGTTTCGCCGGGGCCGTATTCGTATTCACCGGTGTTTGATGCATAAATATATCTGTCAAACCAATTTCTAAAAAAAGACGCCGTAATTTTTGTATGTTCTCGACGAAAACGAGTTGTCCATTCCAAGCTGACTCCGGACTCTGAAGACAGGTTAGCGTTACCGATTTCATAGGAATAAGCGGCGATATGCGGCCCTTCAGAAAACAATTCTTCGATCCCCGGAGCGTTAAATGAACGGAGAACCGTTCCTTCCATAGTGATTGATTTGGCAATTGGAAATTGCATAGCAAGCGAAGCAGAAATTCCCTGAAAGTCCCTCCGACGTATGATACCGGTCTTGTTTGTATCGATAGCTTCAGGTGACGTAGAGCGATAATCAAATCGAAAGGCTGTTTTGAATAGCAGGCTGTCGACGTATATTTCTTTGTACAAATAAGCCGCCGCTGCTCGTTCGATAGCATCGGGGGTGAAGGTCAGACAGGTTTGAGCATAGTCACGATATTCAGCCCAGACACCGAGTGTGCCGCCGCCACGCAGCCATGATGGAGACAGCATAAGCTGTGCGGTTGCGTTATATTGCAGAACGCCAAAGCCAACTCCGCAGACATCTTCAAGTTCCAGTTCGCGATGAAAATATCGGTTGTAACTTGTGCGAAGCACGAAGCGTTGAATAACATCGTGGTTAATGCCATATTCAAAATAGCTGTCTATATTACTGCGTTCGAGTTCAATTGTTACTCCATTTTTGTGACCGCCCAAGAATCCGCCGGGAATACCATACTCGGTAACGTATCTGCTTGTCTCAATACCAAGTCGAAATCGATCCCGTATATACCCACCGCCGACAAAGTAACTATGCGTATGAATTTCTGTATTGTTTAGTTTACCGTTAGGAGTGCGCAAATCACCGGAAAGGCGGCCTTCCGTTCCAACCGTTGCGACAAGGTTTTGATACGGAATCACTACAGTTACATCGCCGCCCAATCCATCGTTCACTGTTTCCGATTGTGTACTTATGTTGCCGGATATTTGTGGTGGCACAGAAGCCGGAATACGTTCGCGCCGAACATTGATGATACCGCCAACTGTATTAGAACCAAATAATAGAGCCGCCGGGCCTCGGATGACTTCAATTGACGTCGAACCTATAGGATCAATAACGACTGCGTGATCCGCAGATGTTGATGAAAGATCACCCGTTTTTTCTCCATCTTCCAGAACCAGCAGTCGATTTCCTCCCAATCCGCGAAGTACCGGACGAGCCGGGGCTGGCCCCATTGTACGTTGGGCAATTCCGGGTTCATTGGCGATAGTCTCCGCAACGGTACGGCCTAATTTTTCCTCAAGATTACGGCTGGATACAGTGATTGCTCTCGCTTTGTATGATGGGTCATTATGACCACTACTATCGGTGATTGTGAGACTTTGTAGTTGGATTGGATCGGATTGCATCGAGAACGACAGCACAGTATCAGTGGACAGAAATATTTCACGGCGGATATCTGTGTATCCGATTAGGTGCAGTAAAATCGTGTGTTTTCCAGCAGGAAGATGCTGTATCAGAAAGTGTCCACTGGAATCCGTTGCAATTCGTTTATTCTGCGTTTCAATCGAGATACTGACACCACCAAGCGAAGCGCCCGTACGCTGATCATATACTGTACCGTTCACGTCATACAATATCTGCGGATCAGCTTTATCCGGAACTGCAACCAATCCTGTCAGAAAGCAGCAGTTCCATAGGCATCGCTTTATGAGCGTTGCTTTCACGGAGCTACGACTATCGGAATATACGGGGTGCTGAATACAACGGCGTTATTCTTGATGTAATGCATCCGAACCGAGGTATTGCCGACTGCAACTCCCTTCAAATGAAAAATACGGTATTCACCCCAATGTACAGGGTGATACAGCGAGCGTGCTATTCCGGCATCCGCGAAATCGAAAACAAGAATCGGCTTCGACTCGGCAGGTTGAACACGGTTACAACTGTCAGCTGCATCCGGCAGGAAAAAAGAATATAGGTCAGTTAATACGCCAGCTTGCAGTTCAAATTGGTTCGGTACTGCCGTTGTTCGCGCACAATCTGCTGTCCCGTCGGTAAATTCACCGTGTCGTAAAAAAGTCCACCAAACACCGCCTTTGGTTATCATACAGGAAGCAGCTGAGTCACCACCTACGGGAATTACCGACCGAACATAGATCGGAATAGCGCCGGAACTGAATTCCTGAACACCGTTCCAAAGAAGGCGAACCGAAATCGTCGTTTTGCCAATAGTGAGTCCGTTAACTCGAAGTTTCCACCGCTCTCCCGTTACGAGGGTTACAGATGTTATTGTCGAGTCAGCAAGCTGCCAAGCAAGTGAATAGCCGGAATCAGCGGGTATGACACTGATCCTTGCTGAGTCAGCATCTTTGAGCGTGTCAAGAAATTGAATATCAATATCAGTGGTAAGCCCTTGTTCTACTACAACGGCGCCAAACACCTGATTCAATCCGCTGGGATGGTAATTCCAGTTGGCCAGCATGTTTCCATTTCGTGAAATGGCAAGTGCAGTTGCACCAAGCGGCGAGTGCGGGGTAGACGAGGTAACGGAAACAGGAATCTGCTGTGATGTGAAATCAGTATGGTTAACATGCCAGATACGAAGGACGAGGCTGGTTGTCCCGATTTGTTGGCCGCGAATGATAAATTTCCATTTTTGACCCGGTATGGAATCAACGGTAGCAATGGCCGTATCGGCAATTTGCAGGCGAAGCGTATGTTCGTCACAAAGGGCGCTGTTAATTCGGACGCTGTCGGCATCAAGGAATACGACGGTTAAGACATCAGTCGAGTCCCCGAACAAAACTTCGATGTTTCCGGTAACGGTTCCCTCCCACTGCTGTGCCAACACACTGCTTGCCTCTACCAAGAGTCCTTCTGCATCAATATGATCACATTCAGTCGGGTTGCTGTCTGCCGGATTTTTGCTGCTACAAGAGAAAATGATAACCATGAAAGAACCGGCAACACAAAAGATTAATAGAAAATGCGCTAATCGTTTCATTAAATGTTTCCTTGTAATTTAGCTATGAGCCGCCGCGTGAAAGGATTAGGATGCTCAGCGGCGACTCATGCTATCAGGAGAGCGGGGCTATCGTTTAATTACCTTATATCGTTCACGGGCAGAGTGGTGGCTGTGGCCCACTGTTGAAAAGAAATTGAACAAGGTACGTTAAGTCCGCTACCGTGATATTACCGGTTCCATTTACATTCGCTTCGAGGTTACATACCGGTGCTGAACCGTTGTTAAAAAGAAACTGCACTAGAAACACCAAGTCAGCTACGGTTACTCCGTCTCCAGCGCTGTTGTTCACGTTGCCGCGACGATTGATACAGCATGATGTAACGCTAAGGTCAATGTCGGGAGAGGTGTAGTCAGTGTGCTCTTCGTGATGTATGCCGATAGTCAGCGAGGTCGTCCCGGTTGCAATACCGGTGACAGTGAACTCCCATTCTCCCGTTTGTTGGAAAGAAGCCAACGTAGTATCGGACAGAGTGTGTTCTAAAGAAAATCCGTCGACCGTATCAGGCTGGAAAAGTTCGGATTCGGCGCTAACGAACCATACCGTAATCGGACTGGATGTTTGTTGATGGAATACTTCGATCTCACCCGTTACGGTAGAACCGTCGACAACTACGACGGTATCTCCGTTCCGCACCAGTCGAAGCCCTTCCGCTTCGGCATGTTCTTCTTCAACATGCACTTCGATTTCTGGTGACAAATAGTCGATATGATCTTCATGGAATATACCAATGAATAATGAAGTCATTCCTTCTTCAACCCCGGTTATCGTAAATTCCCATTCTCCGGTCTGTTGAATGGTGGCCAGAGTAGTGTCAGTTAATGAGTCAACCAAAGCAAAGCCATCGGCTGTGTCCGGTTGGAACAGTTCAGCTTCCGCCGAAACGAACCAAACTTCAATCGGGTCGGTCGTTTCTTCATGATGTGCTTCAACTTCACCAGTAACCGTAGCGCCATCGACGTAGACAATCGTATCACCGTTTTGAACGAGGCGAAGTCCTTCAGCTTCGGCATGATCGTGCTCAATATGAACTTCGATATCGGGTGAAGTGTAGTCATCCGAACCGGCTAAGTACTGAGTAAGAATCATATCGACATGACCATGCTCATCAATCGAAGAAAGGGTAAATGTCCATGTGGTTAACTTCGTAATTGCCACCAGACTGCTGTCTGAAACTTCGATTTTCACCGAGTCGCCGACACCGGAAGGCTGAAAACGGGAGCTGTCGTTGGCAAGCCAGAAGATTTCGAGCGTGCCAGAGGTGCCTCCTTCCAGCAACTCAACTTCTCCCGTTGCTACTCCATCCCAAACCCAAACGATTTCGTTTCCGTCCTCTTCTATAATCAGGCCGCGTGCAGCTGCGTTGGCATGGGTTGACCATAGCGTAACGACAGCAATAGCAAGCAGACATGCGTATATCATTCTGCGGATATGCATACAATATCTCCCTTCGCGCCAGATGTAGCTCACCTGACACGGTATAGTTGTTCAAAAAAGTGTTATGAGTAACTGCTGAAAATTAAGCAGTTATAGGAGGAGCGCGGAGATCGGAAGGAGATGTAGAAACAGGCTTTGTGGGAATGCTATGGTCGTACTGAATTCGCTCTATTATCTGCAACTCTATGGATACTGTTGTCGCAGGAACAGTAGGTGTATACAGCGTTGTCGCAAACAAACAGACTTGGCAGTGGTCGGTCGAGGAACGATGGGAATGGGAAGCATCCTCACATTCAGCGTTGTCCGTGTGCATGCTGACCAGTACAGAACTGGCGCTTAACGCACATATAACCAGTATGGCAACAAGCCGGCGCAAAAACGAACTACGAGAATTTAGTTGTTTCATCGTATAAAGCATATATGATTAACTCGTCTTTGTCAATATAGCTAAAACAGAAAGAGGTGCAAATGAACGCGTTGTCGGTATCTGGCTCTCTTTCCCGGATCGTGATCGTCGGTGGCGGATTTGCCGGGTTGAACGCCGCGATGGCGCTCAAAAAAGCGGAGGCGGAAGTTATTTTGATCGACCGCCGGAATTATCATCTGTTCCAGCCGCTATTGTATCAGGTCGCGACGGCAACACTCAGCCCTGCAGACATTGCTTATCCGATTCGCAAAGTGCTGAAGGACCAGCAAAATGCGCAGGTGATTTTGGGGGAAGTAACCAATATCGATCCGGTCAACAAACAGATACTGCTGGCCGGAAGCGATGTCGACATTCATTACGATTATCTGATTTTAGCCTCCGGTTCAACGCACTCCTACTTCGGTCATGATGATTGGGAAACAATTGCGCCGGGATTGAAAACAATCGAAGATGCTACCGAAATGCGGCGTCGGTTTTTGCTCGCGTTTGAATCGGCAGAGCAGGAAGCGGATCCGGCTGCACGAAAAGCAGCGCTAACATTCGTTATTGTCGGCGGTGGTCCGACCGGTGTGGAACTCGCCGGTTCAATGGCGGAAATTGCAAGGTCGGCGATTCCTGAAGATTTTCGGATGATCGATACCGCTACTGCGCGGATTATTCTTATCGAAGGATTACCCCGTCTATTGTCAGCTTTTACGGAGGAATGCTCGGCGGCATCACTGAAACAGTTGCATGAACTCGGCGTGGAGGCACTGCTCAATACCCGAGTCACGGCCGTTGATAAAAGCGGTGTGCAGATAGGAGATTCACGAATCGATGCGGCCAATGTTTTTTGGGCAGCGGGTGTGAAAGCATCGCCACTGGGAAAAGCGCTCGGTGTTGCAACAGATACTACCGGAGCGGTGAAAGTATTGCCCGATCTTTCTGTACCGAATTATCCGGATGTTTTTGTCGCCGGTGATTTGGCGGTAGTTATCGATCCGAAAACGAACAAACCGGTGCCGCATGTTGCGCAGGGTGGAATTCAAATGGGGAAGTTCATCGGTAATATGATCAAGCGAGAAGTACAGGCAAAACAAAACGGGAAATCATTGCCTGAGCGCGTACCCTTTCAATATAACGATAAAGGGAATCTGGCAACGATCGGCCGTAACCGCGCGGTAGCAGATGTCAAAGGATGGAAATTCAGCGGGATATTTGCTTGGTTGTTATGGGCATTAGTTCACGTTTCTTATTTGATAACATTTCGCAGCCGGTTCTCGGTGATGATCTCATGGATTTGGCAGTATATTTTTTATGACCGGGGCGCGCGGTTGATTACCGGCAACAGCAGAATTTCAGTAAAAGTCCCCCGTGACCGCGATGCCTAAATCAATTTAGCGATCATTTAAAATCAGATAGTAACTGACTATCAGTCGATATATTTCTTCTCCACCAATTACAAATATCGGAACTCACCCAACGCAATTCTTGTTTTATCAAACGGACAAGACTTTAAACAGTGGTGAGGTGAACATGAGTCCATCAGTCCGGCTTTTATCTGCATGTATGGTATTCGGGATGCTTTTTGTTTCCGGATGCAGCAGCGATAAAGGGACAGACAATAACGGCGGCGGGGGTGGAGGCGGCGGTAGCCGGGAATTTGTTTCCGGAAATCTTGCCAACGGACAATCATTTGAACATGTATTCGATAGCGCCGGTGTCTATCCGTATTACTGCCGTTTTCATGGAGATTCAGGTGGTGTAGGTATGTCCGGAGTTATTACTGTCAATCCAGGTGGAACACCGAGTAAAGAGCAGTACAACATTACTACGAATACTACGCTGCCGAGTGATGTTATCGATGTTGGCGACACAGCCCGCTGGACAAACAATACGGCGATGACCCACACCGTTGAGTCTGATTTTTAATTTCGTTAAATCGTTACTGAAAGCCTCTGTGCAAACAGGGGCTTTTTTATTGGCTTTGTTTTTCCATCGGAATCAGCCATCCCAAAATTGCGGCAGCGGATTCAATAGTCAGATTCCAAATACGGGCGGCGATTGCAATTCCCGCTGAGATAGGACCAAAATACGGAGTGAGCAACGCAGTCATAGTGAGTTCACGAACGCCGATTCCACCGGGAGTGAAGAAAGCAAGATAACCAAGCTGATACGGAACAATGTAGGTCGCAATCCCCCAGATAACCGGCATCTGAATGGTAGTCGTGACTGATTGCACGAAGAGCCAAAACGCAAGTCCGTAACCGATCCAGCACAATAACGAACCGATATAAATTTGCGCCGCCATAGCGACGGAGATACGCGCTTCGATTGGTTTACGATTCAGTTTCGTGAGCAGCCAATTATATAATCCAAGAGTTCTGTTCGGCTGCAAAACGAAATAAAAGGATAAAAGCAGAATCGCAATAGCCGTGATATACAAAGAGGGGCCGGTGAATTGCACGAGGTCACCACTAATAATTTCCGGATTGAGCGCAATCGCCACGGCTCCGGCGATGACTGAAGCAATCATCGAAAACAAAAGCGTGATTCCCCATGAGGCTACCGCTACCGATTGCGGAATCGAAATCTTTTTACAGAGGTATAGCATCCCGAACACCTGCCAGACTCTTCCCGGCAGATAGCGCCCCATATTGGTCATGTAGCTGATTTTGAATCCATGCGGCAGTGAAACGGAGTAGCCGAATCCTTCGATAATGATACACCAAACTTTGGAATAGAGAAAAAAGGAAGCGAGCTGCACGAGAATGGAAAGAATCAACAGTGTCGGGTGAATCTGCCAGTCGTAAGAAGAAACCTGCGGCCAGTTTTGTGCTAACTGTCGCCCGACGAAATAGAGAATGACGACTGTTAACAGAAGCTTGATGATATTGGCAATAATTGCGCGCATGGTTGTTGCAAGAATACTGATAGCGATTCAGCGAGTCAAATTAATGTATGAATGTGTTGTCACTCGAATCGCTCGACCGTTTTGCCTAATTCACTCGTATGTAATTGTTCATATATCGGACCCGTTTGGGTAAGCGTAGACTTAAACAACACGATTCTATCGAATGATACCGGAATTGGTGTGATTTTATATTGGGACACATATTCAGCCAACTGTGTTGGGTTTGCTCCTTCTTTCACCCTACCTATAGTCAGATGAGCCTTGAACGGTTTTTCTTCTTTGGCAAAGCCGAGGGAGACGAGTTCTGTTTCGATTTCATCGGCAATCGCCTTGAGTTCGTCAACACTTGATGCAATGCCACACCAGATGACGCGCGGTCGCTTCAGATTCGGAAATGCTCCGACAGTGTTAATTGTAGACTTAACTCTCTTATGTCGCACTGTGATATCGGAAATCGCTTTCTTTAATAAAGGCAGCGACGTCGCTTCGACTTCACCGAGGAAACGAAGGGTGAGATGAATATTTTTCGGATCGACCCATTTCACCGCGTCATCATGTTTTTTCAACAATGTAATAATGCCCGCTAATTCTGTTTCGACAGCGGATGATAAGGGAATGGCGATAAACAGGCGCATCAGCCGGCTTTGAGCAATTCGCGGCGCAACAGATCAAGAGCGGTATAGACAGCGCGGGTGCGGATAACTGAGCGCTCGCTGGTTCCGAAATTGAATTTGGTAGCGGCTGTTTTTTGCGGCGACGCCACCGCGATATAGACAAGTCCAACCGGTTTTTCTAAAGTGCCCCCATCCGGTCCGGCTACACCGGTAATAGAGAGGGAGTAGGTAGTGTTGAAACGGCGCTTGCAGCCATCGGCCATTTCAATCGCGCATTCGGCGGAAACAGCGCCATGTTTTTGCAATGTATCGGAGCGAACGTCCAGCCATGTTTCTTTAACTTGGTTGCTATATGAAATTACTCCACCGGAGAAATATGCCGATGAACCGGGCGCATTTGTAATCATCTTGCCGAGCAACCCGCCAGTGCAGGATTCGGCAACTGAAAGCGTAGCGTTTTTTCCTTTCAGCATGTTCCCAATGATTGTTTCAAGCGAAGTATCATCGGTTGCGTAAATGCTTTCACCCAATCGATTGCGAAGGAATTGCTCAACAACTTTAATTTTTCGCTCGGTTTCTTCCTGAGTGATTGCTTCGGCCATCAATCGTAAATCGACTCCACCCAAATGCGGTAAATAGGCGAGTTTTACACCCGGTTCGAGCTTCAATCCGGCGCTTATCATTTCCGCTAAACGGGATTCAAAAACGCCAGCCGTGCGAAACTTGCTGATCCGAAGCGGGCTGCCGAGTTTTTTCTCTTTCAGAAAGGGAATTACCTGTTCAGTCATCAGATGTTTTAATTCGAACGGCACACCGGGAAGGGCGATAAAAAATCTGCCATCCTCCGCTATACAGATTCCAACCGCCGAACCAAGCGCGTTTGGGAAAAAGGTCGCACCCTGTGGCAAAAGAGCCTGATTTTGATTCAAGGCCGGCATTTCCAGACCCCTCTTTTGGTAACGGGTGCGGAGTTCATCCAGCACTTCCTCATAGAAAATCAGATTTCGTTTGAATGTTTTGACTATCGCCCGCTTGGTGAGATCATCGTCGGTCGGCCCAAGCCCGCCGGTAGTGATAACGATACGGCTTTGGCGAAAGGCACTGCGGAATGCTTCTTCCATATCCTCTACCGAATCACCGACACTGCTTTTGCTGGAGACATGGATACCGATATTGGTGAGTTCTTTGGCAATAAATGAGGAGTTGGTATCGACCGTGTGACCGGTCATGATTTCATCGCCGATGGTAATAATATGCGCGTCGGTTGCCATAGTTATTGCAGTAATCGAATTATATACAGGGTTGCGTGAGTCAGGATATTCGCCTGTATTCCCGCGACAACATCATCCATTGTTACACCCCACCCGCCGGGAAGTTTCTCTGCCTGAGAGGCCGGCGGAAGTTTGATAACATCGAAGAGCCGGAACCAAAAGAACGCGATCAGGTAATTCGTAATGGAAAGCGGCACCAAAATAAGAGTGATGAACATGCCTGCCCATTCATCGATGACGATCTTGCGGCTGTCATGCCCCATGAATGATTCGGCCGCTCCGGCAGCATACGCGGAAATAAAAGTCGTGACGATTGCCGTTGCGGCCATGAGCGTCCAATTGTCACCGATAAAAAAGTACGCGATTGCCAGCGGAGGAATAGATCCGGCAGTTCCCGGCCAAAGCGGAAACAGACCGGAATACAAACCGGTTGCTATGCATTTAACGAATGCGTTGTTGATACGAGCTCCTTATTTCAACACGGTGCGAAGCAGGTAAAAATATTTGGCAATATAGTCAATTCCGGTCCAGACTGTCACGATAGCGGTAACCCAGATCGCAAAACTGAAATAGTACGGGTAATCGAACATCAGATGCTGCTCAAGCGGACTTTCGAAATGGTGCAGAATTGCAATCAGGTTAACATAGGCGACAATGAACCCGACCACGCTAAGCTGCAAAAACGTTTTAATTTTCGCCCACCAGCTCGGCGGAATAATTAACCCGCGATAGGCACCCAACAATCTGAGCCCGGTGATAAAAAATTCCCGACCGATAATCAACATGACCGGGAGCGGGGAAACATAACCGAGCGAGGTAAACGAGATCAGAGCGGAGGAAACGAGGATTTTGTCGGCCAGTGGATCCATGAATTTGCCGAAGCCGGTAATGATGCCGAATTTGCGGGCATAATAGCCATCGGCTAAGTCAGTCAGCGATGCGATGATGAATAGGACCAATGAGGTTAGTCGCGTATAGAAGTTATCTATAACGAAAAAAACCATGAAAATCGGGGCGATGACAATGCGGAGCAGGGTCAGTTTATTGGGGATATTCATGCCGGATCAAGGTATGAACGGCAGGCGGTCGCGTCAACGTTAGCAAACTTCACCTAACCCAAAGAAAAAAGGCAGTGACACTGCCTCACTGGTTGCAGCGGGCGATGATAAAGGGAATGCTCAGCCAAGCTAATCCCTTAACCAGAAAGAAAATAAATCCCCACACGCCGAGTTTGGCCAAGTACTGTTTGAACTTACCGTTCTTCATTCGGTCAAAACGGTGTAGGTTTTCATTTCGGATTTCATGGGGGCGGGGCGGCCTTCGCTTGAAGCCTGCTTCATATCCGCGAATCCGCGGGAATGGCCCTGATGAAAGGCTTGTGAACCGTGCCAGGCGGAGAATGATGCGTTGTCTTTCCAGAAGCTGACAACCTGGTATGCTTCCCCTTCTTTATCCGGCTTGAGGACATACATTTTCACGAAGCCTTCCATTTTGTCGACGGCTCCGGCGCGGCTTTTGAAGAGTTCTTCGAACCGGTTGGTGTATGCTGGTTCGCATGTGATATAGTTAATGGCAACAAACATGTTAACGGGTCTCCTTACTGGCCAAATCCTAAGCTGATTTCAATTCCATTACCTAAATGAAAATTGATTTCATTTAGCTTTTTATCGTACGCCAGAATATGAATGGGAGGGGAACAGGTCAAGAGAAATGTTTACAGAATTGGTAAAGATTAAGGGGTTTGACTAAATTTCGGGAACAAACGAATTGAGATTCGCATTATAAAAGGGGTTAGTAGGACACTACTCGTTCTTAGATTGATCAATACGGGCAACCCAAAGTCTCTAAATCAATTTGTGAGACGGTATTGGTTAGTATCGCAAGATCCTTCAGGTACTCGGGGTTCTAGATTAAAAACAAAGGGCATGTATACCATTAAAAATAATGTCAGTGAAGTGAAATGGCTGAACAAATGATGTCTTGATAGAAGCTGGCAAATATAGGAGTAAATCGATGATAAAAGGATTGAAGTTACGTACGAACGAACATTATGAAATACTCACACAATATGTGAATCCAGGAGAATTTGTTAAGTACTACAATGATATTCCTACTGGAATAGAATACACACGTAACATAATAGGCGCACATACAAATGTTGTTATAGTTTGTGTAGATGGGTGGAATCTTAGCTGTGGAAACATTTCATCAAATGGCAATTGGTTTTTGACTGATACCACCCGGGATGATCTTGATCTAAAAGGACAAAATTTTAATCGAAATACTATAGTAACTTTTAAAGATGCGAGCCAGAATGTTTGGCGGTATAACTTTTATTCAATTGATCATCGTGTAGGCGCAGCGTGTACGGGCACTAGCTTGTCGGTGCTTAACTCGGCATTTAAAATGCCTGACTATACATACGGTAGTGTTTTAATGCTGGAGAATTGTCAGTACAATATCAAAACTAAAAGCAATGGACTCCTCATTGCTGAACGTCCAAATATAGAAAACAAAGTTATTGCCCCATCTTGGAATCCGATTAAACTGCTTAGACCCTAACGGATACTTTTCACCTCAGTGTACATAACTAAATAGAAAACTATTCTTTTACTTAGGTGCAATTCTTCTAGATTTGAATGTAATCCCCCATAAAAAACTAACCCAGGCAAGTTGTAACACCGGCCTGGGCGGACGATAATAAGTAATCCACAGAAAGAGTAACACTTTCCGATTGCACAACCAATATACCAAACACCCAAAAACTGTCAAGGGTATTTCTCTTTTTTTTCTGCATATTTATCTGACGTTCGTAGGGTTGGGCGGAAAAAACAGATGATTTATTTTCATGCTAAAATGGCATCATTTCCACATTCCACTGTTGAAAAGCGGTTGACGGCTGTGAGTATCCGTACAAGTCGTTGAACAGCAATCATTTAACTCGACACCAGAAATTAACACTGGTCAGACGAAAAAGAAGCGACGGAAAACAGTATCTGTATTCCATTGTATGTAAATGGTTTACTCGGTATTAATTTTTTATTAGACGCGTGATAAGTGTGATATCTCATTCCCCCCACTTTATTAAGCCCTTTCTACTCTACTGAAATTCAAGGGAATACAAAAAAACTTCAAAAAACGCTATTTTTTGTATTTGTTGACCTACGCCACCACAACATATTGTACCCCGCCCGACAGAAGGCCAGTCGACAGGCTGACTTTCCGCCGGGTAATAGTTCTCAAACAATTAAAAAAGTACGTTCGGCAGATTCTAAGGCCATGCAGAAGGATTTGTATGGTGAAGGCTGTCGATTGTGAGCAAAGAAATTTTGGGAGGATATTTCATGCGCATTCCTCGACTGTTTACTCGGGAAGGTGAGCCAGCATATAGCAGGATCAGTTTTGCTAAACGATCCTCAGAGATAAAGAACCCCGACGGTTCGGTCGTATTCAAATTAGATGACATTCAAATTCCGGCTCACTGGTCTCAGGTAGCGGTAGATATTCTTGCGCAAAAGTACTTCCGCAAAACCGGCGTACCAAATGCCGAAACTGGTTCGACCAGCGCGGCCGGCAAAACCGGTGGTGAAACTGATGCCCGTCAGGTATTCGATCGCTTAGCCGGATGTTGGCGGCACTGGGGTGAAAAACATGGCTATTTCGATTCCCCGGCCGATGCCCAGACATTCTATGATGAACTCTGTTATATGTTGGCCGACCAGGTCGCGGCGCCGAACTCGCCGCAATGGTTCAATACCGGTCTGCACCATGCCTATGGCATTACCGGTACAGCTCAGGGTCACTATTATGTAGACCCGACTTCGCACAATTTAACGCAATCAAATAACGCCTACGAACACCCTCAGCCCCACGCCTGCTTCATTCAGTCAGTTTCCGATGACTTGGTCAATGACGGCGGGATCATGGATTTGTGGGTACGTGAGGCACGTCTGTTCAAGTACGGCTCCGGTACCGGAAGTAACTTCTCCCATCTGCGCGGCGCAAAAGAGCCGCTGTCGGGTGGCGGTAACTCATCCGGGTTGATGTCATTCCTGCGGATCGGTGATCGCGCAGCAGGGGCAATCAAGTCCGGCGGTACGACCCGTCGTGCGGCCAAAATGGTCTGCCTTGATTTAGACCATCCGGATATCGAAGAATTTGTCGCCTGGAAAGTAACCGAAGAGCAGAAAGTAGCGGCAATGGTCGCCGGTTCCGGAATCATCCGCCAGCAGTTGGTCGGTATTTTCGACGCCGCCCGGATTTCCGGCAGCAACGGCAACTCGGTGTACGAAACGGATCCGGAAAAGAATCCGATACTCAAAGAAGCGCTCCGCAAAGCGAAGCGGCTTTCTGTCCCGATGGCGTACATGAAAAAGGTGCTTGAACTCGCTGATATGGGTATCGGCGAAATCGAATTCATCGCGCTTGATACCAATTGGGAAGGTGAAGCATACATGACCGTTTCGGGTCAGAACTCGAACAATTCGGTTCGTATTCCGAACAGTTTCTTCGAATGTCTCAAAGATGGTAAAGATTGGGAACTGATCCGCCGTACCGATGGCGCTGTTGCCAAAACGATTCCGGCGATTGAACTCTGGGAGAAAATCTGTTTTGCCGCCTGGGCCTGTGCTGATCCGGGTGTGCAGTTCGATACGACTATCAATGAATGGCATACCTGTCCGGCGGATGGAAGAATCAACGCTTCCAATCCCTGCTCGGAATATATGTTCCTTGATGACACTGCCTGCAATCTGGCCTCTATCAATCTCGTAAAATTCCTGCGGGAGGATGGCAGCTTCGATGTCGAAGGGTATCGTCATGCCTGCCGCTTGTGGACCATTGTTCTGGAAATTTCGGTACTGATGGCATCATACCCGTCCAAGCCGATTGCCCAGCGGAGTTTTGATTTCCGCACCCTCGGTCTTGGTTATGCAAACCTCGGCACGATGCTGATGCGGATGGGAATCCCGTACGATTCCAATGAAGCATATGCCTGGTGCGCAGCGTTGACTTCGGTCATGACCGGTCAGGCCTATTTAACTTCTGCTGAAATGGCCAAAGCGATGGGGCCGTTCGCACAGTTCTACCGTAACCGGGAAGCGATGCTCAAAGTTATTCGCAACCATCGCCGCGCGGCATACAATGCCGACCGCGCTGAATATGAAGGACTTACTGTCAAGCCGATGGGTCTGAATGCCCGCTACATTCCGGAGCAAGTTTCCAAAGCAGCCCGCGAAGTGTGGGATGCCGCAGTTGAAATGGGTGAGACCTACGGATATCGCAATGCTCAGACAACTGTTATCGCGCCGACTGGAACAATCGGGTTGGTGATGGACTGTGATACCACCGGAATCGAACCGGA
Organism: uncultured Ignavibacteriales bacterium; assembly: GCA_964464605.1. Classification (GTDB taxonomy): domain Bacteria; phylum Zixibacteria; class MSB-5A5; order GN15; family FEB-12; genus CAYXJN01. Next base: position 39,828 of record CAYXJN010000008.1, read on the forward strand.
TTTTGCCTTAGTTAAATTCAAAAAATTAGCCGGCGGCGGATATTTCAAGATTATCAATCAATCCGTGCCGATGGCGCTTAAGAACCTCGGCTATTCCGAAGCGGAAATTAAAGATATTATTTTGTATGCGACCGGTCATAAGACGATCAAAGGTTCGCCGTATATCAATCATGAATCACTGCGCGCAAAGGGTTTTGGGGATGAAGAACTGAATAAAGTAGAGAAAGCGCTGGAGAGTGCTTTTGATATCAGTTTTGTCTTTACCAAATACACTTTGGGTGAGGAGTTTCTCAAGGAAACGCTTGGACTCGGCGACTCGTTGATCAATGATTGGCAGTTCAATCTGTTGAAAGAGCTTGGGTTCACCAAAGAGCAAATCGAAGCCGCCAACGAATTCGTCTGCGGAACCATGACCATAGAGGGAGCTCCTCATCTGAAAGAAAAGGATCTCCCGGTCTTCGATTGTGCCAATCGCTGCGGTAAGAAAGGTGTCCGTTTCATTCCGTATGAATCGCATATCAAGATGATGGCCTCGGCGCAGCCGTTTATTTCCGGCGCGATTTCAAAGACGATCAATATGCCATCCGAAGCATCTATCGACGACGTGAAGAAAGCATATCGCTTAGCATGGGATACCATGAACAAAGCGATTGCGATTTATCGTGACGGTTCCAAGCTCAGCCAGCCGCTTAACGCTACCTGGCTTGCGGATGATGAAGAAGATGCGCAGATGACAGTCGCGAAAGCTGCTGAAAAGATGGCTGAGCGGGTTATCTATCGCTATATCGCCAAGCGTCGCAAACTGCCGAATCGCCGCGGCGGATACACCCAGAAGGCAGTTGTCGGTGGACACAAAGTTTACCTGCGTACCGGTGAATATTCCGATGGCACCCTTGGGGAAATTTTCCTCGACATGCATCGTGAAGGAGCAGCGTTCCGGTCACTGATGAATAGCTTCGCTATTGCCGTATCGCTCGGCTTGCAGCATGGTGTACCGCTTGAAGAATTTGTCGAAGCATTTTTATTCAGCCGCTTTGAGCCGAATGGATTCGTGCAGGGTAACAAAGCGATCAAACGTTCGACCTCGATTATCGATTATATTTTCCGCGAACTTGCGATTACCTATTTGAGCCGCAATGATCTCGCGCATGTAACTGAAGAAGATCTGCGTGGTGATACGATTGGTATTCCCGCGGATGAATCGATTGAATTTGAAGATGAAGAACCGGGCGGACAAGGAACTTCCGGTTCACGCATAGCAGATGACATTCACACTTCACACTTGGCTGTTACGTATTCGCCCAATGGGACGGGTGAAGGCGGTAACGGATCAGGCGAGACAGGTTCACATTCAACGGCAAAGGGACTTTCCGGAGGACAGGGACATGACACACAGATGGAGTATTCGGTTGCAGCAGCGGGCGTTGGCACAGAAGAAACGGCTAATGAGCATGCCGTCGCGACCGCAAGTGGTAGTCGTACCGGCGGGAGAACCGTCGAACAGGTCCATTACCAAATCAGAGCCGCGCGGATGAAAGGGTACGAAGGAGATATGTGCGGTGAATGCGGACAGTTTACGATGGTTCGCAACGGCACATGTTTGAAATGCGTTACCTGCGGCGCTACCAGTGGATGTAGTTGATTAGTATTTGATAAGAAAATTAGCTGTTGAATTGAGTTAACCCTAACGGAAGGGAACTCGCGACAGGATGTCTTGCGAGCGGCTGAGTCGAAAGGCTCAGCCGTCTTTATTTTGTGCGTAAGGTCATTCGCATTATCGGTCGAATGGAAGAACGTCGGGCGGCTTCTTTGAATCCGGCTTTTACGAATGCCGAAGCGATTCCGGTCCAGATAAACGGTGGTGGTTGTTTGGTGTCGTAATCAAACGGATACGCTTCCACGATTTTCGCACCCTGCTTGTTGGCAAACTCTGCGGCAGCTTGAATCAGTTTAGTCGACAACCCTTGGTTGCGATATTTAGAAAGTATGAATAAGCAACTAATCGACCAGACGGGTTGATCATCGATTGGTTCGTAGATGCGTGATGTTTCAAGTCGTACAAACTGTTCACGCGGCGCAACCGAACACCAGGCGATAGGGGATTTGCCGTCGTAGGCTAACACTCCAGTTGGCGCACCGGATGTTACCAGTTTCTTGAAATCTTTTTTATTAGCTGCCTTGGTGGTTGTGTATTGCGCGTTGGTTTTCCGCCAAACCATACACCAGCATCCACCGCATGCACCCCGTTCACCGAAGAGTGTTTCAACATCATTCCATTTATCCGACGTAGCGGGTTGGAAAGTAATTTTCGGTGATGATGTTGCTTTTGGCGTTACAGTTTTTTTAGCTGTTTTCCTGACTGCTTTTTTTGTGACTTTTTTCATGCTTATTTCCCCGGGATAATAATATTCTTTGTAAAATCAACTTCAACACTGCCGAGATCAATTGAAGTCGTATCGCCAATTAATACCGATCCTAAGTTTATTTTTGCGATTGTTGGAGAATCAAAGGGAAGTTTTCCATAGTTAATGGAGAGCGTTACAACTCTTCCTGTTGAAAGCGGTACGGTTGGATTCGTTTTAAGGTTTATATTATCAAGATAGCAAGCTTTGGGATGGATTGCGAAACCATCGACTTCAGCTGAGACAGACTCCCAATTGTACGTTACCTGACAGTCTGCGCGAAAAAAATCGAGACCGATTGCAATTCCTAACGAGTTGCGCTTACTACTGCCCGCATCGATATGCACATTGAAGCCATTAGCAGTGAAACTGCACCGCTGTTCGTCTGATTGTCTATTCTTACAGTTTTCTCCTATAACTGTATATCTTATATAACCAGTATTAAGAAATGGCGGCGGACAACCAAGAAGTAAAATAGCGAATGAGATTAATAATTCTATACGATAAGCAAGAATCATCTAAACTCCGCTAATCGCACCGGCATACGTTTCGCTCCCCAATTACCGGGTGCACTATCGAAAACACCATCACATTCTGTGCCACAGTACCTGCAACGATGCTGCTCATCAAGATGCCATTCAGTTATTACATACCAATCCCGTCCGATGATTTTCTTATGGCAGTTGTGGCAATAGGTGCTGGCGCCTGCTTCATTGTGGACATTGCCTGTGTATGCATACCGGATTCCATTCTTAATCGCAATCTCTCTCGCACGTATCAAAGTTTCCGGTGGAGTAGGAGGGACATCCATCATTTTCCAATCGGGATGAAAGGCGGTAAAATGCACCGGAACATCCGGACCGAGTTCGGTGACAACCCATTGTGTCATTTCCTCTAATTCTTTTTCGGAATCGTTATGGCCGGGAATAATCAGATTCGTAATTTCAAACCACACACGCGTCGACCGTTTTAAATAAACGAGGGTATCAAGCACCGGTTGCAAATGCCCACCGCAAATTTTGGCGTAAAACTCTTCGGTGAATCCTTTCAGATCGACATTGGCCGCATCCATATGGTTGTAAAACTCAACCCGCGGTTCTTCGCAAATTTCTCCGGCGGTCACGGCAACCGTTTTGATACCGAGTTCATGACAGGCCTGCGCGACTTCGACTGCATACTCCAAAAAGATAACCGGATCGTTATAGGTGAATGCGACTGACTGGCAGTTCAAGCGTTTGGCAGCTTTGGCGATAGTTTCGGGGGAGGCTTCGTCGGTGAGGGTGTCGATCTCCTGCGATTTGCTTATGTCCCAGTTTTGGCAGAATTTGCAGGCGAGGTTACACCCGGCAGTCCCGAAAGAAAGAATCGGACTTCCCGGCAGAAAATGGTTAAGCGGTTTCTTTTCAATCGGATCGACGCAAAACCCGGATGAACGGCCATAGGTGGTAAGGACAATCTGGTCGTTCAGACGGCCTCGGACAAAGCAGAGACCGCGCTGTCCCTCTGACAGACGGCAAAAGCGGGGGCAGAGATCGCATTGCAGCTTTCCGCTTTCCAGCTTATGCCAGTAACGCCCGGGTATGGTGTACCGGTCTTTGACTATGGGAGAAATAACGGCCATTGCTAATGTATCTACCTCGACATAATATACCGGCCAGCCGTCTGTAAACTCGAATATATTTTGCAGCAACCGACAGGCGATCTGTTCGTACAACAAGGATATATGGTAGACCGTTTTACTTTATAAGGAGTTATATGCGATTCGTCCGTTTGAAATCAGTGCTCAATCTGCTTGCGGTTTTGGCGTTTGCCGTATCATTGCAGGCAGCCACCCCGCCGGTAGCGAAAATGGTGCCGCATGTCGATACCGTACTCGGCCATGTGCGCCAAGACAACTATTTCTGGATTCGGGAAAAAACCAATCCGGAAGTTATCTCATATCTGGAAGCGGAAAATGCCTACACCGACACGATGATGGCATCCACCAAAGGGCTTCAGGATTCATTGTTCAAAGAAATTGTCGCACGTATTAAAGAAACTGATTTAACCGTTCCGGAAAAGCATGACGATTTTTATTACTACTCCCGCACCGAAAAAGGGAAGCAGTATTCAATCTATTGCCGAAAAAAAGGAAACTTGGAAAGTCCGGAGCGGGTCATTCTTGATGTGAATGAACTGGCTAAAGGGCATGAGTTTTACAGTTTGGGTGCGATGGAAATAAGCCCGAATCATGTCTTAATGGGGTTGGCGTACGATACCAACGGTTCGGAAATTTATACCATTGTTGTTCGAGATATTGAAACCGGTAAAGAAAGTGTTGAGCGAATCGGCAACTCGGCCGGATCAATTCAATGGGCGAATGACAACCAGACGATTTTTTACACCACGCTCGATGATATTATGCGTCCGTACCGGCTCTATCGCCACACAATCGGGGAAGACCCATCGAAAGACGTGCTTATCTATGAGGAGCCGGATGATGCGTACTACATGGACCTCGGCAAATCGAACGATGAAAAGTATCTGATTTTGACTTTGGGCAGCACGGTGACCACCGAAGTTCGGTATCTGGATGCCAGCACGCCGATGGGGGAATGGAAAGTTGTTACCCCGCGCGAGCATGAGATGGAGTATTATGTCGAGCACCATGACAATCGTTTCTTAATCGTTACCAATGACAAGGCTAAAAACTTCCGGTTGGTTGAAGCGCCGGAAACAAATCCATCCAAAGCAAACTGGAAAGAACTGATCGGCAATCGTGATTCGGTCAAGCTCGATGATATCGATGTATTCAAAGATTACATGGCTATCTACGAACGGGAAAAAGGATTACGAACGATTCGCATTCAAAACTTTGCGTCTGGTGAAATACATCCGATCAAATTTCCGGAACCGGTCTATTCCTACACAAAAGGGAGTAACGCGGATTATAATACTTCAACCGTTCGTTTTACTTACTCCTCGCTCGTGACTCCCCGCTCGGTGTTCGATTACGATATGGGCACGCGGGAGCTGACTTTGCAAAAGCAGCAGGAAGTGTTGGGCGGGTATAATCCGGATGATTATGAATGTAAGCAGTTGTTCGCGACAGCAAAAGATGGCGTACGGATTCCGATTTCACTCGTCTATAAAAAAGGAACAGTGTTAAACGGTGAAAATCCGACCTTTCTGTATGCCTATGGCGCATACGGCAGTCCGACCGAACCGGGATTCGGCACAACCCGTTTGTCGCTGATTAATCGTGGATTTGTGTATGCGATCGCCCATGTGCGCGGAGGCGGTGAAATGGGACGGCATTGGTACGAAGATGGTAAACTGCTCAATAAGAAAAATACCTTCACGGATTTTATCGCCTGCGCCGAACATCTGGTTGCGGAAAAATATACCAACCCGAAAAAACTTGCGATTCTGGGCGGTAGCGCTGGTGGGTTAACGATGGGTGCGGTTACCAATATGCGGCCTGATCTGTTTCAGGCAGTTGTGTATTCTGTACCGTTCGTTGATGTGATGAACACGATGCTCGACCCGACCATTCCGCTCACCGTAATCGAATACGAAGAGTGGGGAAATCCGGCGGAAGCAAAATACTACGACTATATGCAGAGCTATTCGCCGTACGATAATATCAAACCGGTGGTTTACCCGAATATCTTAGTTGAAGGCGGTCTCAATGATCCACGGGTCGGCTATTGGGAGCCGACTAAGTTGGTAGCGAAGATGCGGACGATGAAAACCGGTGACAATATGCTCATATTGAAAACCAACATGGGGCATGGACATATGGGTTCATCAGGTCGTTATGATCAATATAAAGATGTTGCATTTGAATATGCCTTTATTCTGAAAGCGTTGGGGATGGTGCAGTAAAGAACAGCGAGATTGCGCTAAGAGTATAGGATCACACCCTAAAGGGTGTGCCACCCAGGAAAATAGAAGCCGCCGGTGCTACGCCGACGGCTTTTCTCTTTCAAACGGGTGTTCGTACACAAAATCCGGGGTGTAATTGTCGGGAGCATCAAGTTCCTGCACCCAACCGCGATAGAAACCAAGATTTTCAAATTCTTCAACTACTTCAGCGTATTCTTCAGGATGCAAGTAGCGTCCAAGGGTGGGGGATTTTGCAACACGGTAGGTCGGGCGATACTGCGCCATCAGTGAAACATGCACAGAGGGGCTTAGTTCATTCGCGATCCATCTGAGCACCGCTTTGCTGTTTTCAATCTGACCGGGCATAACTAAGTGACGGATAATTAATCCGGATTCGATTAGACCGTCATCATCAAGCCGGATATTGCTCCCTTTTTGGTAGAACATCTCTTTAATAGCGGCGCAGGCAATTTCGGGATAGTTGGGTGTGTCGGAATATTTGCGACAGAGTGCTTCATCCATGTATTTTAAATCAGGAAGATACACCTGCATCTCGCCGTCGAACGCTTTAATTGTTTCTACTTTGTCGTAGCTGCTGGTGTTGAATACATACACCGGGTTCCGTCCGAGCGCTTTCAACGCTTTCATTATGACTTGCACCTGCGGAATAAAATGCGACGGTGACACAAACCCGACGCTCTTGCAGCCCGTGTCAAGGATGGTCTCGATTTTTGCGATAACATCCCGCAGTTCCATACGATGCTCAACGACATTCTCGGTGTTGTGGCTTATCTGCCAGTTTTGGCAATACACACACTGCATGTTGCAATGGGTGAAAAAGATATTACAGATACCATGCGTTCCGGTAATAACCGGCTCTTCGCCACGATGCGCGCAGATTGACCCGATAGAAAAGCCCATCCCACTTTTACAATAGCCGAGTTTTTTGGATGACCGGTCGGCGCTACAGTTGCGCGGACAACAGGTGCAGTTCAAAAGCTGGTTTAAAGGGGAGAGAACATCGGCAAGGAGGGCCTCATCCGACCAAAGCGTGTGCGTTGGCCGGATGTTTGTCTGAATCGGTTCCATGCCCCAATGTAGGGATTTTTTCGTCTACGGACAAGTCGGGAACTCTCCGTTATTGAATAAGTAAGCTACGAGATAGCTTACGTCAGCTGTTGTAATGATACCGATACCGTTTACATTTCCAGAATTATAGTATACTGGCGCTGGACCGCCGTTATACAGATATTGTACTAAGTAGACCACATCTTGGATAGATGGGTTGGTAGACTGATTTTTTGCGTCGCCGCATACTGACCAAAATGAGTGAACCGCGGACCATTCGCTCAACATGGTATCGGCGGGATTGCTGGTAAAATGGTTGCGCGCTCGTACTTTCCAGTACCAATTTTTGACTCTGAACAAGTTAGTAGCGGCCAACGAAGATACCGACAGATTTGTAGAATCTATTAACGGAGAGCCAAAAGCAGGGTCGTCATCTACTAACAGTTTATACCGTACTGCATAGTTTCCCGGAATGTCATTCCAGTCGAAGGCCGGGCTGTTTTCAGTCTGAATGCTGGCATTGGCAGGTGCGCTAAGCGTTATGGCAGGCGTACAGCCGATTCCTTTGGCTCCTATCGGAAGGCCGACACAAGCGCCGGGTACTAAACTTGGCCCACACGGAGAATCCCAGCGCAGCGAATAATCACCCGTCGCATAATTGCAATATATGGGATTTTGTGCAATCAGTGTCCCACTTGGAATTGTAGGATTGAATGTACTACCGGAAGCAATATTGGAAGTATTCTGATAAAAATTGGAACAACTCAAAGTAATACTAGCGCTGCTGCTTGCCTTAATCGCACCGCCGAGGTTGTTGGTGATATTTAACCGGTTTAGTGTAACAATAGCATTTGCGCCGGTTGCATCAACTACCGAGCCGTTGTTGGTGCTTGAATTTTTGACGAAGGTATTTGCGAAAATATTTGCTTTTCCTTCAACACGAATCGCTCCACCGCCATTAACAGCAAGATTTGAATCAAAAACACAGCTATCGATTTGGACATCAATACTACTCATAGTATCAACGAATATAGCGCCGCCAACACCCGTACCGGATGCCGAATTACCCTTGAATGTACAATTTGAAATTCTTGCGTGGGAATGCCTTCCGAAATAAATAGCCCCACCTTTTTGCGACGTATTGTTCCCTAAAAAACTACATGCCTTCAAGCTGGGATTGTATGTCTGAAAATCGCTCGCAAAATAACACGCACCTCCATTAGGAGCAGTGCAGTTCGTGAAAATGCAACTGTCTATGGTTGGCGAGCCGGAGCCAAAGTAAATGCCGCCGCCATACTGCGGATCATTTCCATTTTGAATGGTTATTCCAACTAACTTGCAATCAGGCGTTTCGAAATTATCAAACTGAAAAGCTCTTCCAGAACCTTGGCAATCGATAATAGTAGATGCCGCACCACCCGATGATCGGATAATGAGTTTCTTGCCGTTTACATCTAGATTTTTATTTCCACTACCTGTGTACGTTCCCGGTGCGATCACAATAGTATCATTGTCACGCGCAAAATCCAAGGCAGCTTGCAGTGAAGCGAATTGAGAAGGAACGGGAAGAATATTAGGAATATTAGGTACAACAACTGTTACTTGTAAATCCACATCTGGTGCACTTTGACAATTGCCGTCTGGGCAGGGAAGCCATATCGACTGACCATTGATGTTAGTTATTTTATATGCAACTGTTTCTACCCAGCAACCAGTTGAAGTCAAGGTACCATTCACTATTCTAGCCCATGGGAACTGATCGTTTGCATTGGCAAAGGAGTAACCGTCAATGTCTCGAGGCCGTAAAATAACTGTCGGTGGTTGTGTTAAATTGTATTGTGAAAAATCGAAGTAACGCTTTGCACTATACGTCTGCGTGAAGTATGTGCCGGCTGCAATCCCATGAAGTAATTCTTGACGGTAAAAACTATGCTGATGAGTACCTTGTGTTTGAGTAAGAGTAGTGTATGGTCCACTCATGCGAATAAAATTGTGTTTTCTGACATAATTTACTGCTGAGTCCGCAGATACAATTCCCCAGCCATAAACATCGTCATATCCACTTGCACCGCGATCACGCGCAGTTAGTTGTACAACAGCTTCAATTTCATCTGCTAAAAGTGACGGTTCAGCCGCTTTTAGAAGAGAAATAATTCCAGTAACCATTGCTGTTGAAGCCGAAGTACCATACTCTATAGTATATCCTCCATTATGACTAATCATAGCAATAAAGTCCCCAGGCGCAGTAACCTGTATTCCATGGCCTTGATTTGAAAAAGGCTCAATACTTCCAGTTATCGTGTTATTTGCTCCAACGGAAAAAACAGATTTAAAAGCTGCGGGATAAGTGGCTGCAGAACTAGCATCATTTCCAGTGGAAGCTACTAAAACATGATCCGATAACCATGCATATCCACACGCAGAAGCTTGATCAGATGCGGCATTCCAATTTCTAAAACTCATATTAATCGGATTAGCTTGTTCTTCAGTGCATCCCCATATTGCAATAGGAATGTTATTGCTACTGAGGGTGTAAAGTTTTGCTCTCCAGTTTATTCCTGCTACTCCAATATAGTTATTGGTATTAGCCACCATAATACCAGCCATTCTAGTACCGTGACCAACGTTGTCAGTTTGCAGTCCTCCTGCAATACGTCCCGCAAGATCCGGATGCGATCCTTGGACACCCGTATCAATTAACCCAATTTTTTGATTTGCTTTACCCCGCGTCTTTTCCCATGCAACCGATACTCCGGTGGCACCTTGTGTAGAATCAGTTCGCCAATTGCGCAAATAGCCTTGTGTAGGGTTGTAAAAAATAGTGTCAGTCGGAAAAATTTCAGTCATTTCTGTTATAGGAACTGGCGAAGTAAAAGCTGCACCATCTATAGCCATATATCCCGAATCAAATGCTGCCCAATCAATTTCTGACGAGAAATACACGCGATAAATTAGAGAAAGATTATTCAGTTTGACCACTTTTCCACTGGGACGTGTGAATATAGTATCGACGGGATTGAAATCTGGGAATACTTTCTTTATTGAATCAGCACCACAGCTATCCAAGTAACTATAGATCGATATTGGCATGTACTGTGTATCGATAGGAATAACAGACAAAACTCCGAAATCAAAAGATTGTGAACCGTCAACGATAATAGCTTGTGCCGGTTCAATTTGAGATTCAGCTTGGACAAGGATTGCTGCTGTCGCGATTAGGTAAAAACAAAAGTTTTTGACGTTCGTTAGTAACGAAAAATGTTTCATTTGCGCTCCCTTTGTATAATCAGTTGCATATTTGTAGTTTTATCAATGGGTTAATTTTAAAAGCTGTCATGGAGGTGGTGCAGGGTGGTGGGTTACCTGTTTCATGTTTTCTCCGTTTATATCGCATTGCCAAATTCTAATCCAGCCATCTGGTGAGGGGCCAGAAAAAAGTAATCGTGTGCCGTCCGGTGAAACGCTCATAATTTCCGAACCGTCTGCTATGAATATACTGCTCCCTTTCATATCGCTTCTATATATGCGCCCTCTTCCATCATTGTAAAAAACATATTGGCCATTGGGAGTCCATGCTGGATATGTGCCTTTTGTAGCCAGTTGAATCAGTGTCGTATCTTCCAAGTTCAACAAGTAAAGACCACCCCTATGAAATGCTAACTTTGTTCCATCTTTGGAAATTGCTGGCTGTTCGCCGGATATAATGGGAATTGACGTTCCGGAATCTAATGAATATCTGTGTATGGATGAACTCCAAATAGAGTCTGTTTTTTGACTTGAAAAATAAATGTACTTACTATCATTCGAAATATCAAATATCCCCACTTCTGCAGAAAAACCAAGATCAACAGCTATCTTGCTATGAAGGTTAAATTTTACGAATTGGAAGCCATATGTTAGAACAATCAATTCAGAATCACCAGGTAACCATCTAACAATTCCTCCGGGTGCTCCAGCCGGAACCTTAAATAAACCGAGTGAATCAGTGAGGTAGAGTCCCAACGCTATTGCACCTGTACTGTCAAAAGCGCTAAGATAAGCTATCTTGCTGCCATCTAGCGACCAAGCAGGATATACATCTGCTTTGTGGATAGGCTTCTCAGGATCTGGCCCTTTGGAGCTTTTACAACAAACACAAAGCGTAAGTAAGAAAAGGAAGCCTATCAAGAAACTAGACCATTGATCTATCCATTGCCTCATACAACTTCTCATACTACCTTTATTCCAATAACGAATTGAACTACATATTTGTCAAATACAGTGTCATACATCATTTCACAAGCAGCATCTTACGGGTTAGTTTTTGGTCGTCGAGCTTAATGGTGTAGAAATACAATCCTGAAGCGAAGTTATTGGCATCCCAACTCACTAAGTTCGTGCCAATGTCTGCGATTCCCCGGACAGTGTGAACGACTTCACCGAGGATATTACGGATAGTCAAGAGAAACGGAGTTTTTGACACTGACTCAAAGCTAATAGTCGTCGTTCCATTAAATGGATTAGGATAGTTTTGATGTAAGATAAAAGATTGAGGTAACTCAGCTTCAGGCTCATCACCTACACCTGTCGAAATACAACCCATACCATAAACTCCAACACGTTCTCCACACAAACTTTGACCTTCTAGGCATGATGAAGATTGGCTCAATTGATAGTCATAAGAAATAGGGTCACAAAATTGAGGGTCTAAAGAAAAATTATTGTTTTGGTTTTGTAGAGAATCAAAAGTTGGTAACCAGTCGCCATACTCGTTTCCAAAAATATCAGTACAGTCAATGGAGATAGTGGCTGAAGAATCAAGATAAATACTTTCGGCTTCTTCATTAAAGGCAACAATGCTCTTATTGAGAGTAACAGCTGAGGTATGGCAGAATATTCCTGCGCCAGTACCAGTGAAGAAATCTGGCCATCCTTGAGCTATATTCCTAGCAATTGTGCAATTAGTTATCGTTGGGTTTGTGAGATAACAATATAGACCGCCACCTTTGCCATCATCCCATACCACACCAAAGTATGTCTTTGCAATGTTGCCCGTTATTTCACAATATGATAGTTCCGGTAAGCCATCACGCAAGTATATGCCGCCACCGATACCTGCACCGACAGGCTCAATACCTCCATATATCTCAGTGATGTTGCTTGTGATCCTGCATGAATCAATCCTCAAATTTGAGTTAGTGGAAGATACCCCCCCCCCCACATTGCTTTGGTTATTCCTGATATGACAGTCGATGATTTTAGAATTTGAATTATCACAATGAACTCCTCCCCCAAGTCCTCTTATTGTAAACCCAGAGTAATTTAAAGCTACGTTAGAAGATATAGTGCATTTGCTTACAGTTGGGGAGCTATTAAAAATAGCCAGTCCCCCCCCCGAGTTTTGCGCTCGGTTTTGTGTGATGATACATTCGGTAACTATTGGAGAAGAACCTGAATCACAGAGAATTCCGCCTCCGTTTGATTCAGTCAGCATTGCGTTATCCGGGGCATAGCCGTTTTGGATAGTTAGGCCTTGCAGTATTGAAAGTGAATCTTCGCTGGAATGAAAAATGAACCCGCGATGGGGACTAATGGAGTCGGCCTGGCAGTCGATGATGGTGTTTGCGGCGCCGTTAACCGATTTCACGACAATCGCTTTCCCCAGAAAGTCGATATCCCGGTTGCCGTCGCCGGTGTAGGTGCCGTCGTTAATCAGTACCGTATCAAAATCAACCGCGGCATTGATAGCGCTTTGAATTGTACCGTAATCCTCCGGAACGCGGAGAGTTGAAGCCGATACTTGCAATGCGGCCAATGAACAAAAAAGTATTGACCACAATACGCCGCCGATGCTATTCAGCCGTTTGGCTATTCCCATTTATGAAACCCTTTGTGAAATACCCTACCGGTAAGAACGGGCAAAAGCTGTTTTTTGTCAAATCAAAGCGCCAAAAACGAAAAAGCGGGTTTACGCAAACCCGCTTTATTCAAAAAAGGTTAGTATAATCGAACTATTACGGACAAGCTAAGGCGGGGCCGGAGTTGAACAGATAACCGACCAAATACGTCAAATCAGCAATCGTAATACCACCAAGTCCATTTACATTCGCTGCATTAAGATTCGGCGGTGTTGGGCCGCCGTTAAACAAATAGCTGACCAAGAATGTTAAATCCGCAATAGTTGGTCCTGCGCCGTTGCCGTTGCAATCACCGCAGATAAATTCACATGCATTACCAACACCGTTTTCATTGGTGTCTTCCTGTAACGGATTCGCTACGTTCGGGCAGTTATCGCATGCGCTTCCGACGCCGTCTGTATCAGGATCTTCCTGAAGCGGGTTCGCAACTAACGGGCAATTGTCAGATGCGGTCGGAACACCGTCGCCGTCACCGTCGGCACTGAACGGCGGGAAAACGATTTTATCGACCCAGACACGATCAAGCGCCAATGCGGTGCTGCCGTTTTTTACATACGTCCACATAAAGGTGTGGTTGCCCGCTGTGACCGGGAATGATACCTCTTTCCAACCCGTATTGCCTGACCAGACACCCTTTTCAACACCGTCGATAAAGAAGCGAAGGCGATCGTTCGTTGGCTGTGATGATGTGCGCAGCACGAATGAGACAGTGCCGGAGTCAAGATTTGTGAGGGGGAGGGACATGGAAGAGCTTTGATTGTTGCCGACCGGGCCGGATCGTGCGCTGTACATGCCGCTGTTTACATAACCGCCGTCGATTATCCATGAAGAATTACCGGACATCTGCCAGGTATTGTTCGTGAATGTTCCGCTTTCGAAACCATCGAAGGCGCGTCCGACGGGAATGGTGAATGTTTCTTCAACCGGGTCAGCACCAAGAGTAGTGAGAATGCCGGTAAGTGTTAGATCAGATTGTGCAAATGAAGGAGGCAGTGCGATGACATGGTCAATAGTTGTGCGATTAACGGCGCCGTTGGCAGATATTGTAGGGAACGGTGTCGTTGTGGTTATAACCTGCGCATCGGCGGTGTACAAACTACAAGCGGCAGCCATCGCGCTTGTACCGCCGCTGTTGCGGGCAGCAATGCGTAACACAAACGTATCGCCGGGTAAAATCGGTTTTGCGCTCTGACCGAGATAGCCAAGTAGTGCATTGCCGGGGACAGGTTTCAGCAGTTTGTTTACCGTAACTGCTCCGCCGTTCGGTACTACTATACCCCATACCGTGTCGGGAATATATCCGGGTGCGGAGAAACGAAGATTATACGTTCCTGCCGGAAGCATGCGATAGTAGTCACCAAGATCCGGGTCGGTTCGGACATCCGAGCTGTCGTTATCATACGAAAGTACGGTGACGAGTGCTTCAAGCGGATTACCACTGATTGAATCGGTGACGATACCATTGATGCCAATTTGCGCCTGCCGTAAAAACTGGAACAAAGAGATGCGGTTATAATTCCAATGATTCGGCAATTGAGAGCCGCTGAGCAACTTTACGTTTGAGAGTTCAATCGTTATTTCTTTGGCGCCATGCCAGTAGTTCATGTAATCCTGACGGCCGCCCAACACTTCGTACCAATCCCATCCGTGCGTGATACCGTCGTTGAGATCATTCATGTATCCGGCAGGAGCATGGGTTTGACAGGATTCGGCATATTGACGGCAGATTGACTGATACCAGATATCATCGGCGTGTCGCTCCTGAATAGCATCCCACGGATAATTCACCACTTCTGCGCCGCCGTGAAAGTTTGCCGCGATAACAAAATTCTGCGCGACGGCAAGATTCATCATTGCCACGGTTTCCGGCTGGTATGAGTTGCCGTCCGGGTGTGCGCCGGCATGCGGGTCGGGGAAATTACGGTTTAAATCGATATTGTTTGCATTATAGCGGGTTGCGCCGCTGACGGAGCTATTGCCGGTGCGATAGGTGCCATCCGGATTCGCTAACGGATTAATCCAGATTTCCATGTTATCGACCATGTTGGTGATGTCGGGATTGACACCATATCCGGTTAAGAGTGAATCGATCATGCGGAGCATGAGCACATAGCCGGTGGTTTCATCACCGTGCATTGAGCTCGTATACAGCACTTCCGGTTCTGCTTCTTCGGTGGCGACGTTATCCGAGATTCGCGCGATGAGCATTTGCCGTCCCTGAACCGTCGTGCCGATATTCTGAATCTGGCAGAGGTTCGGGTAGTTGGTGGCGAAATTGTTCATCATCGTGACATAATCAGTATAGGTTGGGTAGCTGTCCCATACTTGCGCATCCTTCACGCTTGCGGCCATTTCTGGCACAGTTTGCGTGTTGGGAAGCGGCAGGAAGGTGTAGCTATAACCGAGCGCCTGAAACCGCGCCAACTGTTGTTCGTTGGCGAAGGCAAGCATGACGGTATCCGAAACTCCGTCGATATCAATAACGCGGGTGAGTCGGCTGATATCTTCACGATCTTTGATAATCACGCGAAGATAATATTCCGTTGCCGCCTTACTTTGCGTTAGCGGCAGTGCTGCTAAAACCAACAAAACGAACATCAGGAGACCAAGTCGCGCCATGATGTTACCGGTAAAATGTCTCCGTTTCATATTCCTCTTTCGATTCACAAGATGACTTCCATTTCATTGTTCCTATCACGGGCAGTTAAGCGGCGGGCCGCTGTTAAATAGGAACTGGACTAAATAGGTCAGATCGGCAATGGTCAATGTTCCGCTGCTGTTTACATCGGCTGCCTGTGGTACAGGTGGCGGAACACCGCTGTTGAACAGATACTGCACCAAATAAATCAGATCAGCGATAGTAACGTTACCGTTGTTGTTTACGTCACCACACACAAACGACGGACCACCGGTTTGCACCTGGAGCGTTCCGAATATTTCCAGCGGGTTTTCATTGCCATCCGGATCATTGCTCGTGATGACAATGGTGGAATGGTAGGTGCCGGAATCCAATCCGGATGAATTCGTGTGCGCGATAATCGTATCGGCTTCACCCGGGTTGACTGTGCCATTCAATTGGCTCAGTGTCAGCCATTGATACGGCTGATAGAACCGTACCGCCAAACTGTTGTGCAGATAGCTTGAAAGATAAGCTACTTCCAATCCATCCGAACCGGCCGGATTTTCAATACCGACCGCACAATTCAAGATATCGAAACCGGGGGCGATGTTCTGATACTGGAACGTAACCGAACCATCCGCTTCGAGAATAACTTCGGCGTTGATGATATCACCGACCGAGCCCTGATATTCAGGATAGTTTTTAAACTGAATAATCAGTTTGCTGCCGATAGTCTGCATATACACTTTGCCGCCGGGGTTGTTCAAATTGGTCGGATCAAGATCATCCCACAACCAGGCGAGAATATTGTTCGGTGTCGAAGCGGTCGGTATAGTCGCTTTGAAACGGGAGCCCATATTGTCATTCGTAAATCCAATAATGCCGTTCGAGCCGATATAGAATTGCGTGTAAACCTGACCGTAATACGGGAAACTGAATCCGATATTGAATGGTCCAACGGAGTTATCATCACTCAAGCCGCCGGTCACATCGGTTCCGGTTCCGGAAATGTCGATCCATGAGAATGTCGGGCCGCCGGATTCATCAGAATCAATCCAGTAGTAGCCGAAATTGTCCGGTCCACCCGCATCCTTGTTGACTGGGAAACCGGTGCGGGGGTCATCTGACCCTTTTGGATCTTTGTACTGCTCGAATCCTTCCGGATACTCGCGGCGCGCCGGTTCGGTTAATCCGGCAAAGCGCAATTGTTCGAAACGATCGCGTGTTTTATTCGGGGTCGGAATCACTGCTGCCTGATAGACAAGCGTGCCCGGGCCGAGGTTAGTGATAATCAGATTGTCAGTTGTCGAATCATCCGGCGCAAGGGTGTGATTGATGCTAAACGGTGTCGCATTAATATCCGGCGCAGGGAGTGATTCGATACGAACGTTATCGACAAACCAGTCATCACTGGCGCCGACACTGGCGCTGTTGCGAATTCGCAGACGGAAATTCGGACCGTAGGCATCACCGGGGAGCCAGACAAAGACGGAATCATACGTGGTCATGTCCGGAGCGGTTCCTAAATGACGGTGCAGCTCTTTCCAGGTTCCGGTACTGTCGCGGTATTCGAATACCAAGTCATCATTAACGTCCGGTGATTCACCGCCGCCTTTACATTCAAAGAAGTAGCGAACGGCAACACTGGTTTCAAGGGACAGATCAATTGCCTGCGTGGAAAGCGTATCTGCTCCCACCGGGCTGCCATTCATGCGAAGACTGTACGGGGCGCTCGGTTCACTGATACCGACGGTATCGATCGTCGCGCCGACATTATGCACCCATTTACCGGCATCCACTGCCGTAGCCGGGAAATTGTCGACAAAAGGAAGCAAGAGCGGCTCACCTTCGGAAACGGTGCGGAGAGTAGACGCATCAAAGGTGCTGCCTTGCGCAATCGATGTCGCGGTGATAGTGGCTAAATCAAAATTGCCAAATACACTGGATGGAACAATAACGCTGACATCGAACTGGTACGTGCCGTTCGGCGCCAAGGTCGGCGTCGATGAAACCGTCATCGTATGCGCCGTATTCCAAAGCGTTGTTGTCCAGACATTACCTGATGCAGCCAGCGTGTAGTTATCACTGATAGCCCCTAAGTTGGTAACAGTGAGTGAATACCACACGGTATCGTCTACTGCACCGAACGCGGTATCGGAAGCGGGAGTGAGTGAAACGGCGTAGTCGAGTACTGAGAAGCTG
Organism: uncultured Ignavibacteriales bacterium; assembly: GCA_964464605.1. Lineage (GTDB taxonomy): Bacteria > Zixibacteria > MSB-5A5 > GN15 > FEB-12 > CAYXJN01. The sequence goes on from CAYXJN010000008.1 coordinate 57,884, forward strand.
AGCGTATCGGTAACATCGAATTCACCGGTCGTGTCAGCAGCATAGAGATAGTAATCGATATCTGTACCGGCTGATTGTGCGGGAATAGTTCCTTCGTATTCATCTGGGTTACCGGTCGCAGTAAGCTGCTGTCCTGTCCAGCTTCCGGCGTTTATACGATAGAACAATTGCAAAGTCGGCAGGTCTAATGGTTCTGGCGAAATGATTTCGCAGATGACGGAATAATCATTCAGCGTGTCTTGCGTGTCATTCAGCGGCGTGTGTGTAATTTTAACTCCGGCGGCATCACGGCCATCAAGGATCAATGTTCCAGTATTGTCCGGGTCGAGCCACTCTTTCAACCGGGTTGCTACTGTTCCACCGGTCGCCCATGATTTTGAAAACTTGCCATACCAGTCGGAGGTCAGCGATGCGCATGAAGCGAATCCACCGTGGAGCTGACCGGTGATGCGATGATTTTGATCGAAAAGCGGTGAACCGGAAGAACCGGGTTCGGTTGTTCCGTCATCCCACATCGTAATCCGCCAGTGGGAGCCATTACCGGCGCCATTTTCTAAATAGGTGGTTGATGTGGTCGGGTCGTTATCGAATGAAATCTTTTTGATATCTCCATCCGGATGGTGAATACCAACTGAGTTGGTGGATGGTGCATCCACTGCGTTCCAACCGGCATAATAGACACCGTAGGAGTCCGGCGGTTGTTCGCTCAGCTCCAAAAGCGCGAAGTCAGAAAAAGCATTGGTGGCGCGAAGGGTGGAGCCGGAGACTGACATCCAGAGCGGGCCGTCGATATTCGCACAGCTCGGGCTTTCATAGTTGAAAATGAATACCCAGGTCGCTTCGCCGCCAAGGCAGTGATTTGCGGTAAGGAAGTACGGCTTCAAATCCTGACGAACGTTGTTTACCATCGCACCGGTACACAAACGAAACCCGCCGGAGGTAGTGATAAGGGCAACGGAGCGTTTTTCCGCTTCCCATGGGGCGCCTTCGGGACAGTTGACGTTGTTATTGCAGGAGCCGGAGCCGCCGAAATCGGAAGCATCCTTTACCGTGCTGCGGTCGAATAAATTGCGGTAGGCATGCACGATACGGCTGATCTGTACAATTCCCCATCCGCGAACATCAGCCGGTTCATAGTATTCAAGGATGCTGACATCCCCTTTGACCGGTGAAGTCGCAAACATGCCGCTTTCTTTGTTGTTGTCAGAGGTGAACGCACCCAAAGTGACGGAGCGGTCTTCATTGTAAATATGGAATGTCGCACCTTCAGGGAGCCAGAAGCGTTTGAAGATAAGATTAATGGAATGAGCTTTGGGAGCATCGATACGCAGCCGCCAGACACGGCCGCCGTCGGCGAGATCTTCCCATTTTCCTGAATTGTCGAGATTGTAATCAACATCGAAGGGAAACCCGAAGCGGAGCGGGATTCCTTTTTGCGATTCGGCAGAGTCCTCAGCCAATAACTTGGGAACGTCGATTGCGTCCATTATTATTCTGGGAATCTGCGGCGAAAGCCCTTTGGTGACACTTAGGGGGGAGCCCCCCTTACTGACTTGAGCCTGACCCGATACGGCCATAACCACTGTCAATGCGAGAACGCATCCAATGTGCGTGAGGTTACGCATTCCGTCTCTCCTTCTTGTGGTCGCAGGCATACCCTGCTGTAGAAAATTAATTACTCTTTATCGTACGTATTGGGGGAACAATAGCGATCAGCGCCGGATGACAGGACATGGTGCCTGCTCAAATGAGCCTCTGAAAGCGGCGGTCCCGGTAATCTGCGAATACGAAGCAAGATAAGCAATTTTTCGGAAATGGGAACCCCTTTTTTGACCGGTGGTCATAATGGAAAGTAGACCCGGACAGCCGGAGGATTGATGAAACAATTTGTCAATTTCGGCTTTTGGGGTATATTTCTGTGACATCAACATTTCTCAGACAGACAACTACATTTCAGAGGTAAGATATGCCGTTGAACCGGGTTCGAGGAGTACTTTTATTTTTCTCTCTGATGCTTTTGATTATGCAGGGGTGTGATAGCAACAAACCCGTTACTTCTACCGGCGGAAATCCGGTGGATAATCGCTGGGAAATGCAAAGTCCGCTGCCGACTGACCGCACACTTCATTCCATCTATTTTATCGACGAACAGACCGGATGGATTGCAGGAAACGGGATCATACTGCACACTGCCGATGGTGGTGAAACGTGGACAAAGCAGCTTCAAGTGGGTGGGGAATCTTATCGGGAAATTAAGTTTGCCGATGCCAACACCGGCTGGGCGATCGGAACCTACAATGCCATTCGTTACACTAATGACGGTGGTAAAACATGGACAAAGCAAACAAGCGGTACGAATGAACGGACGCTGACTTCTATTGCCGTGCATAACCATCTGCAAGCGACGGCAATCGGCTGGAATAATACGGTTCTACAGACGACAGACGGCGGACAAAGCTGGGTGCCAAGCACGACCAATGCGAAGTCTATGCAGGATGATTTTAATGAAATTCATTTTTTCAATCCGTCTCAGGGGTTGATAACCGCACAAAGCGGGACGGTGTTAGCCTCAGATGATAGCGGTAGAACATGGACAGTTATTATGAGCGCCTCGCCGCATGGTGTGCCTGCCGATGTTGCGTTATTTGATGCGCAGACTGGCTTAGTCTGTACAGGGAGTGGGAAAATAACCCGGACCGTAAACGGTGGATTGAATTGGCAGCAACTAGGTTCTGTTAACGCAAATGTGCGGCGCATGAGTTTTATTGATCAACAGCATGGATGGGTGGCTGGTGAAAACGGAGTTATTCAGCGCACCGAAAATGGCGGGAGTAATTGGTCGCCGCAGCAAAGCGGAGTGGAAGAAGATTTGTACGACATTTTTTTCTTAAACCAGCAGTATGGCTGGGCGGTCGGTTTTGGCGGCATCATTCTGCGAACGGTTGACGGAGGTCAAAATTGGAAACGGCTTACTAAAGGTCCGATCAATACACTGTTGGCCACGGATTTTGTCGGGCATCGCGGATGGGCAGCCGGTCAGAAAGGAACAATCCTTTCGACGCGTAACAAGGGAATGAGCTGGGAAAACCAAATATCACCCACCAACCAGCAGATCAACGATCTTGATTTTGTTGACAGCCGCAGAGGTTGGGCGGTCGGAGAGCGCGGGACTATTTTGTATACTGACAATGGTGGCGAAGCGTGGACAGCGCAGCAAAGTCCGGTGACAAGCGGCTTCCGTGCGCTGCAATTTCTCGATAGCAAAACGGGATGGGTAGTCAGCAATGACGGTATCATTCTTCACACAACCAATGGTGGGAATGAATGGATTGTGCAAAATAGCACGACCACCCATGAACTCTTTTCGGTGTTTTTCCTGAATGAATCGGAAGGATGGGTATCAGGACTTGATGTTCTGTTGCGTACCACGAATGGCGGGTCAAGCTGGGAAAAACTGACGTTTGAAGGGGAGGGGGAAGGCATGCAGATGAGAGATATTGTTTTTCTGGACAGCCAAACCGGGTATGTGGTCAGCAATATGGGGTTGTTGTATTCGACACCCGATGGCGGCGCGACATGGACAAATGGTTTCATGCGGTATAATGATGGGTACAGTTATGCCACACTGCATGCGATCACATTCGTCGATGACCGTTTCGGATGGATTGTCGGTGAAGGAATACTCGGCAGCCACGGTGTGATTTTTAACACTCAGGATGGCGGAAAAACCTGGACCAACGACCAGTTTCTGACCGCTAACGGGTTATACGATGTGGCATTCACGAATCGCCGCGATGCATGGATTGTCGGTGAAAACGGAATGATTATTCACACCGAACAGGGTGATCTATAAATCTACGCAGTTGTTAGAGATAAAAAAAACCGGCCTTAGAGCCGGTTTTTTTGTGTTCGGATCGTTCAGTGTTCCCGTTCGGCGACGATTCTCTGCATACGGCTTTCCAACAAATACAGTTCAGCCTGGGTTTTGGCACCCTTCACCATATTCAAAAGTTCACTGACCGAGTTAACTTCTTCAACCTGCTCGGCGACTTTCCACTGAATGTAGTTGTCGGTGGCGTAATCTTTTTCGGTGCGTGACATTTCAACAATCTCATGCACCTGTTTCGTTACCTTCTTTTCATGTTCAACCGCGGCTTCGAAAATCTCAACTATATTTTTGTACACCAGTTTCGGTTCCGGAATCGCCTGCAGTTTTACTTCCGCTCCCTGATCAAGCAGGTAGCGGGAGATTTTCATGGCGTGCCCTTTTTCCTCTTCCGACTGCTTGTAAAACCAGGCGGCGAACACTTTCAGGTTCCAGCTTTCCAGTACAAAGGCCATCTGCAAATAGGTCAGCGAGGCGAACATTTCATTTTTCACCTGCTCATTCAAACGGTTCGCAATTTTCTTTGAAATCTGCATATCAGATACTCCTTAAGTTAGCGTTTCAGTATGCCGTATCATATCGGCGCTCGGTACCCCTAATGTATACCATGACAAAACATCGGCGAAATGAAATTTGTTCAGGATGAAAGTGAGTTTCAATTGTTCAAACCGGAATGGAATCGTAGGGATTTACAGTTTCGCCCAACCGGTACGGCAATGGCCGAAGCGGAAGAGTTCCGGGTGAAGGATTTCCGCGAAAATTTCAAGCGTTTCCACAAGCCGAGGGCCGGGGCGGTTGAAGTACTGGTTGCCGTCGGCTACATAAACGGCACTGTTTTTGACCGCTTTGAGATTTGGCCAGTCGGGATGGGACATAAGCGGCCTCATTTCCTGGCGGTTTTTTTCGATCTCCCATCCGCAAGCAGCGACGATAATAACATCCGGATCGGTCGAGCGTAAATCATCAAAGGTCAGCATTGGCGAATGTTTCCCCGTTTCTCCGAAAACAGAAATACCACCCGCCGTTTCTATCAGTTCCGGTATCCAGTTTCCTGCACCCATTAAAGGATCGATCCATTCTATTTTCGCCACTCTCGGTTTATTCGCGGCCAGTTTTGCCTGTGCGCCGATGGCGCAAATACGGGAGCGGAGTTGAACAATTAGCTCTTCACCTGCCTGAGGTGCGTTTATTTTTTTCGCGACTTGGCGTATATCCGGCCACAAATCAGAAAGGCGGTTAGTGTTTAATGAAACGATAGTCGGCTTGGATGCGATAATCTGACAAGCTGCCGCTTCCAAATCCTGTGGGCTTACCGCGCAGACTTCGCATTGCGTTTGGGTGACTATAACATTAGGCCGTAATTTGTTGAGCTGATCGGCAAAAACGCGATAGACCGATAACCCTTCCTGAACAATCGCACGTACCCGCGCATCGATTTCATAACTGGTGCCGTCAGTCGGAAACTTCGGCTCGGAACATTGGGGGAGAGATAAAACAGAAGTCGGGAAGTCGCATTCATGCGACCTCCCGACCAGAAGATTTTCACATCCGAGCGCACAGACAATTTCCGTGCCGCTGGAGAGAAGCGAAACGACCCGCACGGTATTATCCCTGTTTGAGCAGCCGTTCCATTTCGGCGACTAATTCTGCGAACAATGAGATCGTCCGGTTGATCGGTTCCGGAGTGGTCATGTCAACACCGGCATCTTTCAGAATATCAACCGGATACTTCGATGATCCGGTGGAGATAAACTTGTAGTATGTCGGCAGGAACTTGTCTCCCTTTTCCATGATCTGCTGCGACAACATCTGGGCCGCCGCATAGCAGGTAGCATACTGGAAGACATAATACTGGCGGTAGAAGTGCGGGATACGCATACCAGTCACATCGGCCGGTTCGATAAGAACCAAGTCTTTGCCCCAGTATTTTTCATAAATATCGCGATAGGTTTTGCGCAGGAAGTCAGCAGAGATAGCATCCCCTTTTTCGATCCGGTCATGAATCGCCAGTTCGAATTCGGAGAACATTACCTGCGTGTAGAACGTGCCGATAATCTGTTCGATATAGAAATTCAACAGCGCCATTTTCTCGCGTTTGTCTTTGGTGTTCTTAAGCAGGTACTTCATGAGTACCGCTTCGTTACAGGTGGATGCCACCTCGGCGACAAACAATGAGTGATCCGAATAGACATACGGTTCACTGCGATTGGTGTAATGGGAATGCATTGCATGTCCCATTTCGTGGGCAAGGGTGAAAACGGCATCGAGCGTACCGTTATAGTTCAACAGCACGAACGGATGGGTGGCATAGGTTCCCCACTGATACGCGCCGGAGCCTTTCCCTTCGTTTTCGTACACATCGATCCAGCGATTTTCAAGTCCCTGTCCGAAGGCAGCAAGATATTCTTTACCCATCGGCTTCAAACCGGCGAGTACCATTTTTTTGGCATCTTCATAAGCGTATTCCTTTTTCTGGTCAGGTAAAAGCGGTACGCTCATGTCGTAGTTATAGAGGGTGTCATACTTGAGCATCTGTTTGCGTAACGCAGCCCATTTGTGGAGCGGTTCCAGATTGGCGTTAACGGCATCGATCAGGTTGTGGAACACGCTTGACGGGATATTGTCACCATCGAGTGACATCTCTAAACAGGTTTTGTATCCGCGTGCCTGTGCGTAAAACCAGTCCTGTTTGACCGATGCACCCAGAGTTGCGGCGATGGAGTTTGCGTGATCGACATATCCCTGCGTGAACGCATAGTTGGCATCCTTGCGCAAACGGCGATCAGTCGATTCCAAAAGCGCATAGTAGCGTTCTTTGGTCATCTGAATCGTGTCGCCGTTTTCATCGACGACTTTTCCGTACACCATATCGGCGTTGTCGATCATCGAAAAAATCTCACTTGGAGCGGAAGTTACCGGTCCGGCCAAAGCTAATAAGCGTTCCTGTTCGGCAGGAAGTACATGCGCTTTGCGGCGGAGGACATCTTCGAGTTCAAATGCATAGAGTGATAAACCGGTATTACCGGAGATAAAGCCGCGGAGTTTTGCGTCATCCATCGCCAGAATTTCCGGTTCGATGAATGAGGTTGCTTCGCTGAATTGCGAATTTAAACCTGAAATACGGCCGGCGCGTTCCTGATTTTCGCTGATACGGTTATCTTCATCGAGCAGCAGGTTCGCATAGACAAAAAGATTATTGCTTATCAGGCCAATGCTGTCGCGCAGTTTCATACAGGCCAGAAGCGTTTCGGCTGATTCACCGAGTTTCCCTTTGTATTGTTCGAAGCCGCCGATCCCATTTTTGAGGCGGTTAAAATCAGCTTCCCAGGCATCATTGGAGGCGTAAATATCCGCCAAATTCCATTTGTACTTGGTTTCAACTTCTGAGCGCTGGCGGAGTTTCGTTTCCGCCTGCGCTGTGACAGCGGCAATCATCGCGATTGCGACTATCAGGCTTGCGAGTTTTCGCATGACGAGGATCATTGTTTCTCCCGGATAGGTATAAATTGTTTTCCCGTTAACCCCTGCTTGTGTTCCGTGCAGGGACGGCGTAATATAGGCAAACGATTAACAATAGGCACCTGTTTAACGAGCGTATATGCCAGCTTTTACGTACACGACCACCATTCGGTTACATCTGACAGATGCCGCCGGGATTCTGTTTTTCGGGAATTATTTTACCCTGGCGCATGATGCCTATGAGGCATTCGTGACCGCCAGCGGCTTCAGTTTTCGGCAAATTTTGGACAGTGAGCCGTTTATGGTGCCGATTGTCCATGCCGAAGGGGACTACAAACAGCCGTTACGGGTGAGTGATACCGTTACTATCAGTGTGGGGCTGGATAAGTTAGGCGAGTCATCGTACACATTGTACTACCATATACTCAATGACCGGGGGGAACTGATGGCAGCGTTGAAAACAGTACATGTGGTCGTCGACAAAAGGACATTTGCCAAAATGCCGCTCTTGCCGCATTTGCGCAAAGCGCTCGAGAAACTCGCCTAAGCTTTTTGCTTCACCAGATCTCCGGCTATCTCTTTGAACTGCTTCCGGTTTAATTTCATCTGGTCGACAGGAATTTCTTTCGGCCAGTCAAAAAACCGGGTGGGGAATTTGAATTTGGGCAACGATGTTTCGTCTAATTTTTTCCTGATACTTACTTCATTGAACGGCGGTACGCCCTCGCATAGGACGAAAGCCACCGGTCGTGATCCGAATTCCGGGTCGGTAATCGGAACGACAATCGCTTCTCTGACTCCTTCGATATTCAAAAGGGCAGACTCGATTTCTTCCGGATGAATATTCTCACCACCGGAGATAAACATATTGTCTTTTCGTCCGGTGACATGGAGCGAGCCGTGCTCATCCATGTAACCAATATCTCCAGTAGCAAACCATCCTTCAGTGTCAACAGGAAGCCGCAGGCTGTTGTCATCGATATATCCCTGAAAGCGTGTTTCTCCTTTGACCAGTATTTCGCCGGTGTTAGCGATACGAAGCTGGCGATAGTTAAGCGGTGAACCGCATCCGACACTATCCTTCACTTTCGTTATTCGCTTTGTGCAAATCTGCGATCCCATTTCGGTAAGGCCGTAACTGGCGTAAAGAATCAACCCGGCATCGATTGCCCGCTCGGCTAATTGCGGTGATAACGGCGCTCCGCCTAATAATGCTGTAGTCGCAGACGTTGTCTGTTTTAATTTTTGGTGCTGTTCCAGTAGACGATACAATTGGGTGGGGACTAAAGAAAGATGGGTCGGTTGAAACTGATTGATCGCATCTGAAAGGTTCATGTCGACAGCTGGAACCGCTATCGTTCCGCCGTTTAGAAGTGCACGAAACAGGATGCCTAATCCACCGACATGGTAGAGCGGCAAGGATAGCAGCCATCGGTCGCCGGGTTGGAAGGGAAGCCGTTCATTGGAGCCGAGAGCGTTGTAATACAAATTCTCGCATGATAACAACGCCGCTTTTGGTACCTGCGTGGTGCCGGAGGTAAATATAACAACACCGCTCGGTGCGCCTTGCGGAGGTTTCGTTGTTTCGATTAATGAGGATACCAGTTCATTTGGAAAACGATGGCTGAAGAGAGTAACGGTTGCACCTAATTGCCAAAGCGCGAGCAGGGTAATGATGTATTCAACGGAGTTTGATTCATTTAAGGCAAAGTGGCTATCCGGACCGACCTGTTGACTACTAAAATGTTCAGCCGCGCCGTCGACTTGTTCCGCCAACGCTAACCAGGTGAGTTCGATGTCGGCGCTCACAATGGCAATAGCATTCGGTTGTGTAGTTGCCTGTCTCGAAATCAAATCGGATATGGTCATACGATTTTCTCAAGCAGTGACCAGTTGATTCGGTCGTTAGCAATTTGGCAATCAGAAAGCAAAATAGTGCCGTTTGTAATTGCTATGCGCTGCTGTAATAGATCATCTGCTAACCATAAATAGGATTCCAGGCCAGCAGGTGTGCTGCCAATACTTGCGGCTAAGGTGGCTGACATCGCCAGTCCGATACCACTTTCAAACGGTGAACTGATAACCGGTGTCATACCGAGTGATTGTGCACGACGGGCGAACCGCGTCGTAGTTTCCACACCGAAGGCTGACGGCTTGAGAATGATTGCTGTGACGACGTCACTTTGTTCGAGTTGCTCCGGCTGCATGTTCATTAATGATTCATCAAACGCAATTCGGGCAAAGGGGACTTGCTTGTATAATTTTGTCAGTTCATTGCTATTCTGCAATGGCTCTTCGATATATTCGATATCACAATCCTCAATTCCGTGCAGAAACTGAGCAGCATCAGTCAACGACCAGCTTTGGTTGGCGTCTAGTCGAAGTTTGTGTTTCCCTATTTGCTTTTTAACGGAACGAACGATTTGAATGTCCTCTCCCAAGGGTCGCTTTCCGACTTTCAATTTAAAGGCACAGTATCCGGAAGCGAGAGCTGTCTCTATCTTTTTAGATATCTCATCATTTGAGCCGGCTATCAAAGCATTGACCGAAACTGTTTCAGTGGGAAAATCGGAAATGAGTTTCGCTATAGATTGCTTTTGTGCATTTCCTAATAGATGCAGTGTCGCTGCCTCAAACCCGTAACGAACTGAGGGAGCAATGCTGTTTCGACTGAGTTGCGCGAACCAATTTTCAAATCCGCCGGAGAGTTCTTCTAAATAATCCGGAATCGCGAATCCTTTGGCTGCCCACAGGAGTTTTTTGATTTGTTCCTCGCATGCTTCAATTGTTTCAGTATGCCAGCCGGGAAGGGGCATGATTTCCCCGAAGCCATAGTGGCCGGTTTCATTCTCGATTTTCAAAAGGAATCCAGTGCGTGTGTCGATGCTGATTTTCCCTGCCTGAAATGATTGTTTGAGCGGCAGGCTGAAGCGGAACAATTTGTAATTGCTGATTTTCACCAGAGCCATCCGATAGCAAACAAAAGCGTGTAGATAAGCAGTAATTTCGCGCTGCCGCCGAGTGCAGCATTTAATGTGGTGCCGTCAGAAGCATGCAGTACCCGTTTTATCATCGGCCGGGCAGGAATCAAAAGCAGCGGAGTGAGCACATGCCAAAGCGGGCGGTTCGTTATCGCATGCAACCAGTAGGGAATGATTATCGCGAGCAAAACACAACTTACGTACTCAAACCGAGCGAAGCTCGCTCCGAAGCGGACAGCGAGGGTGCGCTTGTTGGCGGCTTTGTCGGTGACGACATCCCGTAAGTTATTTACGACCAACACCGCACTGGAAAGTAAACCGGGAGGAATTCCGGCGAGGATAACGGCGCTGTTTATCGTCAATGCCTGCACCCAATAGGTTCCAGCGACAGCAATAATGCCGAAGAAAAACAGAACGAACAATTCGCCGAGCCCTAAATATCCAATAGGGAATGGCCCGCCGGTATACAACACGCCGAACAAAATTGAAAACAAACCGATCGTGACAATCGGCCATCCGCCGCGATAGACTATATAGATGCCGATACAAAAGGCGATTGTGAACATGATTGTAGTGGCCTTTAGCATCGCTTTCGGCTTGACCAATCCGGCTTGCGTGGCGCGGGTTGGGCCGATGCGATGATGTGTGTCGGCTCCTTTTTTGAAATCGTAATAATCGTTGGCGAAATTGGTTCCGATTTGAATGAAAATAGAACCTAATAAGGCGGCGAAGGCCGAAAGAAAATGAAATTGATTATCAGCATAGGCCAGTACGCTTCCGATCAGCACCGGCGCAATTCCCGCCCATAATGTTTTCGGGCGAGCGGCCAAAAGCCATATCGATAATGTTGATTGGGAAGTCATAAAAAATTAGCTGTGGCCTGGCCACCGGCGCCACTCAGGGGCGGCGGGGGAATTTGTTGAAGTTCGGTTTACGTTTTTCGACAAACGCATTGCGCCCTTCTTGTCCCTCTTCACTCATATAATAGAGCATCGTGGCATTACCGGCTAGTTCCTGCAATCCGGCCTGGCCGTCGCAGTCGGCGTTGAGTGCCGCTTTCAAACAACGGATAGCGATAGGTGAATTCTCCAAAATTTCTTTGCACCACTGCACGGTTTCCTCTTCAAGCTTTGCATACGGCACGACAGTGTTGACCAACCCCATATCAAGCGCCTGCTGTGCGTTGTACTGACGGCACAAAAACCAGATTTCACGGGCTTTCTTTTGTCCGACTATCCGCGCCATATAACTCGCGCCGTAGCCGCCATCAAATGAACCGACCCGGGGTCCGGTTTGACCGAAGATTGCGTTGTCGGCAGCGATTGTCAGATCGCACATCATATGCAGAACATGTCCGCCGCCGATAGCGTAACCGGCGACCATCGCAACGATCGGTTTTGGGCAAGTGCGCATCTGACGCTGGAAATCGAGCACGTTCAAGTGATTGACGCCTTTATCATCTTTATATCCGGCCTCACCCCGTATTTTTTGATCACCACCGGAACAAAACGCCTTTTCTCCCTGCCCGCATAAAATTACGACACCGATTGATTCATCGTAACGGGCATCGTTGAGCGCATCCGCCATTTCCTGAACGGTTCCGGGGCGGAAGGCGTTGCGCACTTCGGGGCGGTTAATCGTAATCTTCGCGATTCCTTCCGCTTTATGATACAAAATATCAGTGTATGTTTTTGCTTCGCGCCATGCTATCGACATATCAGATTCCTTTTTCTATTTCGAGTATAAATGCACGGATGCTATCGGCAACAGCGATTGGCTGTTCGAGATGCAATGCGTGCCCGGCTTGTGTAATACTGTTGTGCCGGAAATTGTTGTTCTTCGCTTTCATCTGTTTTGCAATCTGTATGAATTTAGAATCCGATTCACCAGTTAGCAAGAGTGCTGGCACAGAAAGCGCGGGGAGTTGTTCCCACAGCGAAGGCTGTCTGCCTACGCTCATGCCGCGCAAAGCTTTTGCCCATTCTTTCGGGTTGTGCTGTTTGCGGCGGGTGATAGTCGTTTCCAAGAGTACATTATTTTTCGCAAGTGAGGCAAAGAGCGGCTGATTGTACCAGTCATGCAGAAAAGCCTCGGTGTTGCCTATCTCCAAACGCTGCGCAACAGCTTCATCCTGCTGTATTCGTTCGGTGCGCTCGGTTTCTGTTATTAGACCGGGTGAAGCCGAAAGCAGGGTTAGTGACTTTGCTATCTCTGGATAGATTGCAGCAATGTACAGTGCGAGTCGTCCCCCCATTGAGTATCCGATCAGGTGACAAGGCTTTACAGTAAGAAAGGAATCGACAAGCAAACGCGCCGTTTGCTCGAATTCATATGCGTCATTATGTAGGCCTACACTTGCGCCATGACCGGGCAAATCAACAGTGATGCAATAAAAACAATCCTTCAGACTATCTGCTACCGCTTGCCAATCTTCATGGGAGCCGAGAAAACCGTGAAGAAAAAGGAGCGCCGATTTGGTGTGGGCGCCGGTGTGATGCAATGTAAGTGCGGTTGGCATTATTGATTTTAAAAAAAACTAAGCAAAGAGATCTGCAGAAGTTTATGGAACCGAACATTTCCTTCCCGATCCGTGTGAACTTCAATAATTGTTGATCGGTCGGATTCTATTGCCCGGTCGTACGCGGCCGCGAGTGAGTCGACAGTCTTTGCTCTGTCATAGGCCAAGCCGAACATTTGCGCGGCATGTTCAAAGGTCATCCCGTGCGGAGTGCCGAACCATTTTTCAAAGTGTGGAGTCGCATTGGCAATCGGCAGGAAATGAAAAATACCACCGCCATTATTATTGAGGATAATAATCGTAATCGGGTGCTGAGACTGTTTTGCAAGGGCAAGCGAGTTGAGGTCATGCAGGGCAGCAAGATCGCCGATTATCAGCGTCACCGGTTTATTGTGACCGCGCGCGAAACCGCAGGCGGAGGCAATGGTACCATCTATACCGCTCGCACCCCGGTTTGCGCCAACGGGAACCTGCGCGCCGGTTGTTGATGCGTACATGTCCATATCACGTATAGGCATCGAACTAGCCAGAAAAAGGGCGTGGTTTGCCGAAATTAACTTTGAAATCAACCAGGCAACGGCGGGCTCTGTCGCGTCTATCGTCGCATTGATGGTACTATTGATTTTCTTTACGTTCATATCATAAAACAATGACAACACGTTCTTTTGATTAGTATTCGCAGGGGACTGTTTCACGGCAAGCAATTGCCGGCAGGCTATAGCGATATCGCAGCCGATTCGTTCAGTCACTACATGCATCGGGTCTAAAATCATCGGATGGTCTGCAAACTGCAAATACGTAGTTGGCCTTGTCCGTTGTAAAAATTGCAGTAAGCGTTTGGAAGTCGGTACACCGCCGAAATGAAAAACGGTGTCTGGTTGCCACATCTCAGTTTTCGGCGATTGCAGCAGCATATGGTCATAATACGCGATATTATTTGCTCTTTTGTTTCCCAGTCGCAATCCGGATTGAATGTCGGCAAACATCGGCCAGCCGAGCTTATCGGCAAGCGCTTGAATAGCGGCAGCATCGCCTGGTTTGTCGAGTCTTCCGACAATAACCAACCCATTTATCGTGTTCGTAATTGTTTCAACAATTCCGGCAAAGGTCGTTTCTCCGATCGAAACGGATGGGCTATTGTGCGTACGAAATGGTTTGCGATGCGATTTCCATTCGACTGCGATTGGTGACTCAGCGTATATATCCGTGGTATCAACCGGTTCCAGTGGTTCTGCGAACTGACAATTAATATGCACCGGTCCGGCGGGGGAGCGAAGGGAGCGATAGACAGCAGTATCGATTGTCGAAAGCAGATCGGCCACATCGACTGTTTCATTCGTGTCGGCCAAATCAGTTTCCCAGCGTGGATAGGAACTGAAAATTCCGGGCTGCATGATCGTTTGATTCGCGCCGGTGTTGCGTAAATCGGCCGGACGGTCGGCAGTGAGCAAAATTAACGGGAGGCGATCATGTGATGCTTCCACCACTGCCGGTAAGTAGTTCGCAACCGCTGTTCCGGAAGTGCAAATCAAAACTGCTGGTTTGCCGCTTGCCCGGGTATATCCGAGTGCGCAAAAGGCGGCTCCGCGTTCATCGTAATGAATAATGCTGTTTGCATCTTTCTGTTCGGCTAAAGCACAAACAAGAGGGGAAGAACGTGAACCGGGGGAGACGGCAAAAAAGCCGACGCCGCAGCGGAGTAATTCTTCAATAATCAACTGCGCGCGAAAACTGTTTCGTTCTGCGATTGAAAATGACATTTATTGTGAAAATAATTTACGGAAACCGCTTAACTTCTGTTCGGTTTCTTCCCATTCGACGGCAGCGACTGACCCTGACACGATTCCGCTTCCGGCAAACAAGCGCGCCATGTTTCCCTGCACCAAAGCCGATCGTATCGCGACAATAAATTCCGCGCTATCATGGCTAACCCATCCGACCGGCCCGGCGTACCAGCCGCGATCGTATGATTCATGATGCGCTAAAAATGTCAGCGCATCAGGCACCGGAAACCCGGCGACGGCAGGGGTGGGGTGCAGAGCGGAAAGAATATCTCCATCGGTTGCGCTCGCTTGCAATTGTCCGGTGAATGAAGTTACCAAGTGCTGCAATCTTCCTAATTTCAGAATTTGCGGTTTTGACGGTATAGTAACCTGCGAGCAAAGCTGCTGCAATTTTTCGGCGATATGTACGCTCACTAACTGTTGCTCCCGCTGTTCTTTTTCAGAGGTCAGCAGTTCCTGCGCCAGTCGATTGTCTTCTGTTTCGGTTGTTCCGCGCACCCGCGTTCCGGCAACTGCTTCGGTTTGGATCATGCGCCCATCCCGGCGATACAACCGCTCCGGAGAGTGACCGAGAAAATAAGAATGCGCATCCGGTGAGAGTAGAAAAGAGACTCCCTGTCCGGATTGCGAAGCAACTCGCGATAAGAGCGTCGTCGGATCAACCGGTGTTACACAATTGATTATCTGCTGGCGGGACAGCACGACTTTTTTGAGCGAGCTGTTGATGAATCGGGCAAGCGCAAGCTCGACTTGCGATTCCCATTCGGAGCGGATCGGGCGCTCGCTGATTTCATCGACAAAAATTGGTTCATTAGTTGCTTCGGTTTCGGCTATTCGCAATTGATTAAGTTGCGTACGTATCTGTTCGGCGGAATCATCGGTTTTGACCGTTAAAACCAATTCAAGCTGTTTTGCCGTTCGCTGTAATTCAAAACGGGGGATAAAAAAGAAACAGCGGCCGAACTGGTTCCATTCGGTTGAGCCGGGAGTTGCATTGTCAAAGCGGAAGCCGCCGTAAAAACGAAGCTGTGGTTCGGACGCGCTTAGTTTTCCACAGAGTTCATTCATGACCTGCTGAATATCAGCGTTGTCATGGTGCGCGATATGTTCCACAGCGCCAACACCGGCGGTCAAGAATTGTTTGTCGCGTGATTCCCAGAACAACGAGGGGGTAATGGTCTGTGCCGCCAACCAGGCTAAGGGATTGATAGTGGTAAGCGGAATACGAAGCTGATGAAACTTTCCTGCTATACCGGAAACCGCGGCAAGGTAATCTTCGATATTTTCATTAATCAGCGAAACGGCACCGGCAAGCGAAATCGGTTCCTGAACAGATATGGTATGATCAAGAACGGTTTTAGAATTCATTACGCTTTCGTTGCCTCGTAAATAGTCGCAATGCCGAAGGTCATCGGGTGTGGGGTAACAGTCGTAAATCCGGCTTTCCGCATCAACTGGCAAAACGACTCTCCATACGGAAAACTTTCAACTGTTCTGTTCAAATAGCTATAAGCAGCTTTATCACCAGAAATAATGCCGCCGATGAGTGGAAGTATATTACGAAAATAAAACAGATATCCCGCGCGGATCAGTGCGTTTGACGGTAAAGAAAACTCGAGTATCAGGCATTTTCCATTTGGTTTTGTTACACGATACATCTCGCTGAGCGCAACAGAAACATTCTGCACGTTGCGGATTCCGAAAGCGATAGTGACGGCATCGAAGAAGTCATTGCTGAACTGCAGCCGGGTGGCATCTCCGTGCTCAAGTTTGAGTGTCGAATCCATCTGCTTTTCATGAATTTTATCCCGTCCGATTACTAACATCTGCTCGGCGGTATCGACTCCGATTCCATTTTCTATTTTGTTGGTGCTGTTTGCCAGCGTAATGAGCACGTCGCCGGTTCCGGTGGCGACATCCAAAACAGATTGGTTCGGTGTGTCGTTCAAATACCGGCTCAACCGCTTACGCCACACCTGATCCTGTCCGAAAGAGAGCAGCCGGTTCAGAATGTCATACCGTTTTGCGATCCGGTTGAACATCGCCGCGACGGTGCTGTTTTCTTTGGAAATTTCCACTGGAGCGGTTGCGGTGTTGGCTTTTGTCATGTCCTCATTTTCCATACGGAGTCAATTTGCGACGTCTCATACTATAATTGATACGATCGCCGCGCTAACATAGAGGAAAAATTTCACATCCACAAGCTCTCCCCGCCAAGAAATCGGCGTTAAAAAACCGATGTCCCCCTTGCGCTTACGGCTGTCGGGATGTACTTTGTCACTAACCAAGGAGGGATGTTAGCTCCGCATATGAAATACCGAAGAATCGGCCGCTCGGGTCTTAAAATATCTGAGATATCGTTAGGTGGATGGCTGACGTTTGGCCGGACGCTCGATAAAAGCACTAGCGATGCAATCACCCGCAAGGCGCTTGAATTGGGAATCAACTTTTTTGATTTCGCGGATGTGTATGCCAAAGGTCAGGCGGAACTTGCTTTTGGGGAAGGGATCAAAGGATTGCGCCGTTCTGATTTGGTAATTTCAAGCAAAGTGTTCTGGCCGATGTCGGAAAACCCGAATGATGCCGGTTTGAGCAGGAAACATATTATGGAATCGGTCGAAGGTTCATTGCGCAGGATGGGCATTGACTATCTCGATATTTATTTCTGCCACCGCCATGACCCGGAAACTGAAGTGGACGAAGTCGTGCGGGCGATGGATGATCTGATTCATCAGGGGAAAGTGTTGTACTGGGGAACATCGGTGTGGGAAGCAGATCAGATTGAAAGAGCGATGAGTGAAGCTATTTACTATCGTGCCTATGGTCCAATCGTTGAACAGCCCCGTTACAACATGCTTGATCGGCATATCGAAGAAAGTATCCTGCCGACCTGCGAACGGCATGGTATTGGTTTCACTGTCTGGTCACCGCTTGCTGAAGGGTTATTGACCGGAAAATATTCCAAAGGGATTCCGGAAGGAAGCCGCGGCGCAAACTCTCCTGATTTCGAGCAGCGGCTCACGAAGGAAAATCTTTCCAAGATTGCCGAATTGCAGCGGCTCGCCGACAAGAACGGATTGAAATTGTCGCAGATGGCCTTGGCCTGGGTGTTGCGATTATCTGCAATTTCCGCGGCAATTACCGGCGCGACAAGTGTAAAACAATTGGAGGAGAACGTAGCGGCATCAGAGGTGACCCTTTCATCTGATTTACTTGAAGCCATTGATACGATTGTAAATAAATAGGTCTTAGAGGAGTAAAGATGTATACGACCATTGAAGAATTTGCCAAGGATTGGGAGCATGAGTCTCAATCAACTCAGAAACTGCTGGACCAATTCACTGATGCCTCATTATCGCAGGCAATCGCACCGAACCATCGCACGCTGGGAAGAATCGCCTGGCATATCGCTACAACGATTCCGGAAATGATGAATCAGGTAGGCGCCGGTATTACCAAGCTCGACAAAGATGCACCGGTTCCGAGTTCGGCCGATGCTATCAAGCGCGGGTATGCGGCTGCGTCCAAAGAGCTGCTTGATAATGTAAAAAAGAATTGGAACAATGAAACGCTGAAACAGGTGGATACGTTGTACGGCAGCGAGAAATGGGAAAAGGGAAGAACACTGCGGATATTGGTAATTCATCAGGTGCATCATCGCGGACAATTGACGGTGCTGATGCGCCAGGCCGGACTCACAGTTCCCGGTGTGTATGGTCCTTCGTTTGAAGAGTGGACAACCTACGGAATGAATCCGCCTGCTATTTAAGGATTAGTTATGAAGGCACTCGATCGCAATTCATTGTCGATGGCGATTTTTTTGGGATTGCTGGCCGGTACGCTGTATCTGTCATACCAGATTGTCATTCCTTTTTTGGTGCCGATCGCCTGGGCGACTGTTTTGGTCGTTATGTTCTACCCCTTGTATGAGAAGATTCAATCACGCCTGAAACGTCCCTGGTTAAGTTCACTGGTACTTTGTGTCATCGCTTTTTTCCTGATCATCCTGCCGCTTTTCTTTTTGGGTTTGAGTTTGGTTCAGGAGTCGATCCGCTATTCAGAGATAGCATCCGAATGGTACAGAAGCGGCGCGATGGATAAGTTCCTTGATCCTTTCAATGATCGGTTGATAGAAACAAAAACAGCGTTGGAACAGACATTCGGTATAACGCTGCCGACGCCGGAAGAAGCGATCAAGCAGTTTGCGATTAAGGCTTCCACGGTTATCTGGGGACAGACCGCGAGCATTATCGGGGTAGTAGCTATGACAGTTATCAATTTCTTCACTATGCTTTTCACCATGTTTTTCTTTTTCACCGATGGACCAAAAATTGTCGATGCTATCAAACGCATAACGCCGCTCACCCGGCCGCTTACCGATAATCTTTTCAATGAATTGAAGTCGACCATTTATGCCAGTATGTATGGCGGGGTGGTTGTCGCTGCAATTCAGGGTCTGGTTGGCGGTATATTGTTTTTAATCGTCGGGCTTCCCGGCGCGCTATTGTGGGGTTCGGTGATGGGATTCATGTCGATTATTCCGATTATCGGCGCAGTACCGGTCTACGGCACGGCGGGAATTATTCTGCTGTTGAGCGGTTCAGTCGGAAAGGGTGTCGCAGTGCTGTTAGTAGGCGGATTGGTTATAAGCCAGATCGATAATTTCCTGCGCCCGGCCTTGATGGCGAAACGAACCAGCATGCATTCACTGCTGTTATTCTTTGCCATTGCCGGCGGAGTAGGAGTTTTCGGGTTAATGGGTATCGTAGTCGGACCGCTGGTTGCGGCAGTGCTTTTGGCGCTTGTGAAAATTATCGAAATGAAGCTGGCTGAGATAAAAGAGGAAAAAGGCGCGTAGTTGTCTTTTTCAATTATTTCTGTATACTCTCCTGTACACAAGTTGGTAGAAGGAATTTCATGAACGGAAAACGGATACTTGTCACCGGCGGCGCCGGATATTTAGGCTATCATCTCGCCCAAAATTTGCCGAAACGGGGAGCAGCCTTTATTGCCCTCAATGATATTGCCCCTTTCTTTGTCGATGAATACCCGAAGGACGCGCTTTTGGTCAAACAGGATGTGCGCGACCCGGAGGGGATGTACAAATTAATCAAAGATAACCGTATCGATATAGTAATCCACTGCGCGGCGGCGCTTCCATTGTGGGCGAAAGAAGAAATTTACTCGACCAATATTCAGGGGGTGCGCAATACGCTGGAACAGGCGCGCAAAGCGAATGTCGACCGGGTGGTGTTTATTTCATCGACGGCTGTGTACGGTGTTCCGGAAAAACATCCGCTCGTGGAAGCTGATCCGATGGTTGGCGTAGGCGCATACGGTGAAAGCAAAATTAAAGGGGAAGAGATCTGCGCGGAGTTTCGCGCACAGGGAATGTGCGTTCCGGTTATTCGCCCGAAAACATTTATCGGAACGGCACGTTTGGGCGTATTTCAGATTTTGTATGATTGGGTGGATTCCGGCAAACGAATCCCGATTATCGGTAAGGGTGACAACCTGTATCAGTTGCTTGAAGTAACCGATTTGGTGGAAGCGATTGTTTTGGCGGCATCTGCGCCGCGTGAAGTAGCCAATGACATTTTCAATGTCGGTGCGCAAAGGTTCCAGAAAGTAAAGCAGGATGTCGGTTCTCTTTGTAATTTTGCCGGAACGGGTGCTCGTGTTATGCCGACACCGGCGCCGCTAGTTAAGGGTGCGTTGGCTGTTTTTGAGTTTATGAAAATCTCGCCGCTCTATAAATGGATTTACGGTACGGCCGATAAAGATTCATTTGTTTCGACTGAAAAAATCGAAACCAAACTTGGCTGGAAATCGAAATTCTCAAATGAAGATGCGCTTATTTCATCGCATAAATGGTATCTGGAACACAAAGATGAACTCCAGCATCTCAAGTCCGGTGTCACCCACCGTGTTGGCTGGAACCAGGGTGTGTTGAAGATATTTAAGAAGTTTATGTAATTAAGTTTGAATGAAGTAGGGGAGACAAAGTGTATTCGATAGACGAGCATGATAAAGTAATTGAGTTAAAAGAGTTTCCATTTTGGCCTACAGGAAATCCAATGCCTACGGTAGTCGTTGATGAACGTTCAACCTTTCTTTGTTATGTAGTTAACGAACTTTATAATCCGAATTTTCTTAAGCTTGACACTGAAATTATTTCTACTTCTGAAGAAAGCGAACGGTTTGCCATTATATACTTTAATGACTGTGCGGATTTCAAGCTGGGCTATCCGAATGATGAGGGGCTTGATGATCATCCTCTCTATGGGCGTGGTTTGACCTTCTATGCAGCTCACGAGGTAGTTAACTCTTCCTGGATTCGCCAGGTAGGTTTCTCGTTGGCCAACTACCACCATTATATTTTAACTTTTAAGGACTCAACGTTTGAGTGTATAGCAACTGGGTTCGAAGTTAAGAAGATTGTTCAAGCAAGTCGAAGCGTGGCAATGGAACAACTGGGCAAACTACTTGGTGAGTAATGTCACTCCACCACCGACTCGATTCTCCTGTCCGGAATAACCCACATCAGGGCAACAAATATATAAATCCCAAGTGAAACCCAGTGATTGATAAAGCCTGAAGAAATTGCAACGACGTAGAGGGCGGTCGATATTTTCCCTTTCCAATCTTTTCCAACTGCCTGATGTAGCTTTGAATGGGGGCCATGATGCTTTTGTATTGAGCGCGATAATAAAAAGTAGGCGATGGAGGCAAAGAATAATACACATCCATACACAACGGTCGGCAGCGGGTCAAAATGATTTTCCCCCATCCAGCCGGTAGTAAACGGTATCAATGACAACCAGAACAGCAGATGCATATTTGCCCATAAAATTTTGCCGTTTACTCGTTCAGTTGCATGCAGCATATGATGATGATTGTTCCAATAAATAGCGATATACAGAAAACTTAATACATACGATAGAAAAACAGGAGCCAAGCCGCTCAGGTCACTCCAATTAGGGCCGTGTGGCACTTTTAACTCAAGTACCATGATCGTGATGATGATCGCGAGAACGCCATCGCTGAATGCTTCAAGTCTCGTTTTGGTCATGCGGAAAATATACGGCTGCTGCCGGGTTACTTCAAGGTTTTGTTGGTTCGGGAACGTTTGTCACCAGATGGTTCTTAGATTGTGCCGTTACCGGTATCGGTTTTCGCATCTGAAAATATCCGGTTTGATAAACAGCACGCGCTTTATGGGAAAGATTGTCTGCAAGTTCAGGCTCGGTGTCGGCATAGTTGGTGGTGATATCCGGCAAATGGTATAATGATCGTTTTTGATCCAGTAATTCTTCTATCAGGTAGTTGTTGTCTTCAACAAATGAGAGTGTGCGCCATTCGGAGCAAAGCGCAAAACGGTTGGTAACGGTTGAATCCAAAAGATCGCGTCCAAATGTGTAATTGTCCCAATTCAGTCGAAGTTGCCCCATAACTGTCGCTACTATATCCACCTGACTGCCCAATGTGCTTAGCCGCTGCGGTTCAGGTTTCTCATTTCCGATCCAATACAACAATAGCGGTATTTGATATTGATTCAAATCCATGGCAAGTTTCGGTTTCCATGGCGCGCCGTTGTCAGCCGTTACGACTACAAGCGTATTATCAAAAGCGGAATCTGCTTCCAAGGCCCGAATAAATCGTCCCAGCGCCCAGTCGGAATATTTGAATGCATTCAGCGGTTTCGCATCTTTTACCGAGTCAGGCACATGCTCAAAAGGAGCATCCGGAATAGTCCAGGGGCCATGAAATGAGCAGGTAAGAAGGGTGGCAAACAGCGGCTTACTTGATGTCTGCGGCCGCATGAGTTCAATTGCCCGGTCGAACATGACATGATCCGGTACACCGAATATCGTAAGCTGCTGTTGCGGATCGCAATCGAACAGCGAGCGAACTTCATCGATGCCGTTATCCATCAAAAATCCGTGCATATTATCAAAGTGCGGGTCTTGCGGACACATGAAGAACGTGTGGTAGCCATTCGCTTTGAGAATCTGGGGTAAGCCTGAATGATGAAAATATCCCGGAACGGAATACAATACCAAATTCCCGAACCCGGGAGAAAACCCATATAATGTAGAAAATAGTCCGGCATATGTGTGCATGCCGGTCGAATAGATGTTGGTAAATAAAGTACCCTGATTCGCCAGTGAATCGAATTGAGGGGAGATATTTTGCCCGGTTTGGTTATTTAAAACACCGATATGACTGCTGCCGAATGATTCCATGATAATCACGATAACATTCGGCGGGTTTTGATTGGGATTATCAAAACGTATGAGGGTATGCATCCGCTTGATCGTATCGCGTATTTCTTCCGGTCGGCTTAATATCTCTTTCGTAATTTCCTCGGCTTCGGGGAAATGTACTTTTTGCATCATGTCTTCAACCCGTTTCCGGCTTCCGGCATCATAAAATACATCCCTTAGGAATGTATACACCGGATTCAGCGCGAGCTGGTTGGCGTAATTGTATTCTGAAAAGTAGGCAACCCCCCATCGCAGAGGAGACATTTTTTCAACCCGGCCGCGGGCACCAAGACCGAAAGTCAGCAACAAGATAGGAATCCATAGCAGGTTTACCCACCAGCGGGAAGGCTGCTGGTTAACGAGCACATTTCTACCGAGCAAGCGCAGACAAACGGTGAAGGCAAAGAGTACGATTCCGTACAGCAGTAAGTAGCGGATGACCGGATATGTTTCCCAGAGCATCGATAACATGGTTCCGGCATTGTTTTGCCACAACAGCGCGGTTCCGTTTAAGCGCGCATTAAAAAAATTGAAAAATTCAATGTCGGCGAGATGTGCAAAGAAACTAAGCGCGGCAACGATAACAATAAGCAGAATAACGCATGAGCGGATCGTTTTGTTACGGACAATATCAATCCCCGGCAACAGGCTGATGGCAACAAACGGAAGCATCAGATAACTCACTACGGCAAAATCGAACCGCAACCCTTCAATAAAGGATTGTGCCAGAATCGTCATCGGTACATGCGCGGCTAAATCATACGTAACCAGTAAACAGACAATTCGCCAAAATTCAAAAAATCCGGTCAGCAGAAGCGCAACGGTAACGAGAAAAAATACTGCAGGCGGAAGCAAACTCAGGCGAATCGGTGTCTGTTTATCGGGCATAGAACGGCCAATCTATGGTAAACAAACCGGGGAATAAAGGATATTCTCGCATCCTTCAATCTTGACGAACTCATTGTGACCGTTCATACTTTACCCAAAATGATACTCAGATAAAGGAATCCCCATGCTATTTGTGGTGATCGGATTATTGGCAGGAGTTTTAGCCGGTATGTTCGGTATCGGCGGCGGAATTATAATTGTACCCGCGCTCACCCTGCTTGCCGGAATGACGTTTACCAATGCGACCGGCACTTCGCTCGCAGCGCTTTTGCTGCCGGTCGGTATCTTGGGAGTGCTTCAATACTATAAAAACAACCAGGTTAACGTGAACGGAGCGGCGCTAATAGCACTTGGGTTGATTGGCGGTATCTGGCTCGGGTCTATTTTAGCCACGAAGCTGCCGGCAAAGGATCTGCAGCGTCTTTTTGCGCTCTTTTTGGTTGTAGTAGCGGTCCGGCTCTGGTTTACCGCCAAATAAGGTGCTTATTCCAAAGCGGTGTTGGTTGCTTTGCTGCGATGCCATTGCTGAACGGAGCGGATGGCCTCCAGAACTTTCATGAATTCGTCGTGGCAGTTAACCAGATATTGCGAAAATGAAATTCCGGCCGCATGAAAAACCGGTGCATGGTCGAGCCAGACAACAAGAATAGCACCATAATATAGTGGGACATGAAAAAGGGTGGCGGCAAGGTCACGAAGCGGCCATCGGTCGCGACGAATAATCGCGAGTCGCTCGGTTTGAAACCGGATATGGTAATACTCATCTTTGAGAATCTGCTCACACAGAACAGCAAGGACTTTTGACTTTGTCGCTTTCCCTAACGCTTTGTAATACACTAATGCAATTGTTTCAGCTACTAAAAGTGTCATAATCATAATTTCGATTGATGCAGCGATACGTCTGACCCGGCGAAACACCCAATCTGAGTATGTCGAGGCAATTCGCGGAATGTTGTTAATATCCATGAAATGTCCTAAGTCGCGGGAGTGGCGCTGCTCTTCGGCGATAAACAGTTTCACCGCTTCTGCATAATCAAGGTCGTTGTAGCGCTCGGCATAGCGCTGGGATGCTAAAATCAGATGCCATCCATCAGACCCTTCGCCAAGCTGAAACTTTTGGATTGAGCTGGTGATCGCCTGTTTTTCAACGGGGGTGAGTTCATGCCCCAATTCCCACGGGATAGATAGCAATTGCTGTAAGTTTTTGGAAAAATACTGATTCCACCACTGCGAGCGCTGGACGGCCCACGTTACCGGCATACGGTCTCCTTTGTGTACGGCCGTCGACTCGTATCCTACCATCATTGACTGCAATGACGACCTTGTGACTGTTTTTTGTTATACGATACCGGGTTCGGGAGTTCCCAAACTTTTTCCAAAATGAAAAAGAAATGCTTTAGGTGTCGAAAGTGTCGTGATCTGAGAAAGGAAACCGCGGCAATAAGCCGCTTATTTTACTTGTACGGTCTGAACGGCTTCGATAGGAACTTGTACTTTTTGCTGTTTTGAATCACGCAGATGCCAATTCCCCTGAAAGGTCAAGGAAGGCTGTACGAACGTATGATGAACGGTTTTTTTGCTGACGCTGTAGGATGCGTCTATACTTCGCTCCATCATAATCGCTGCTTCGACCAGCAGTTTGGTAAAAGCAGGGGATTGGTCGCCGGCCGCCGGCTGATTTTCTGCTATTTGTAGTCTGCCGATGATTTCTTCTATCGAGGATGGTAGACTATCCGTGAGTTTCTGTAACACCTCGTCGATGTGTTCCCGGTACACCTCATTCACCTGGCATTTGGCAAGGTTCATGGCGATAACTACCATTAACGCCTGATGAACGCTCAAATCGAATGCCTGTTTTTGCGGAGTTTTCCGGCCAAGCAATACATACCCATGTGCCTGATCGTCAAAATGTACCGGAATGTCGGCATCTTTCAGGCAAGTGATATATCGAAATGCGGTGCGCTTCGGGATTTCCAGTTCCTGCATGATGGTTTTCATGGGAACAGCTCGATGCGAACCCAAAAGATCCAATAGTTTGATAATCTTCAGTTGTTTGCTCATAAGTACTGGCGGTAAAGGGTTTTTATCTGGTGGGGGGAACAACTATTCCCCCCACATTCGTGAGAAAATTTTAGAGAACTGCTTGGACGTACATCAGTGAATATGCAACCGATGTGATGTACGGCATTCCGCTCGGTCCCGGCGGCGGCGGCGGTGGTGTTCCGGTTCCATCGGCATTGGCTAATGATGGAATAGTCAGCGTAACGCTGGCTGCGAACATCACGGCTGCGAGGGTCGTCATCGCGCGACGGGCGAATTGGCGAGTGGTCATGTTTCCTCCATGTGTTTGAGGTTGTTGATGTCTTCACATCACATACCTCAAACCGCGTGCCATTCGTTTGGATAGCCGCACAAATGAAGGAACTTCTTGATTTGTTTGTAGTTAGCATGGTCTGCGTAAATGGTAAACTATGGTCGTTTTGCCGCTTCGCTTATCGCATTCCGCAGGGCTGTCGTGCAATGCGATTGTGGTACATACTGTTGTATTTGCCGCATGCGAACGGTTAGGAAGCGGCAAATGGCAAGATTGAGGGGTAAAAAAATCACAGGAGACCATACTTCCGTAATTTTCTTCGCAATGTCGAAAGCGGGATATTGAGCATTCTTGCCATTTCCGACTGATTGTTGCCGCATTTTCTGAGTAAATCAGCCAACATTGCTTTTTCGGCTGCTTCTGATGATTGCAAATTGTATCGAGATAAGGCCATCGCGACCATCGGTCCTTTTTGTTCTTTCAGCAGATCGATATCGATAATCGTGCCCGGGTGCATGATACAAATGCTTTCCACGAAGTTTTTGAGTTCGCGGACATTGCCCGGCCAGGGGTATGCGTTGAGCAGGTTTTTCACTTCCAGGGTAAAGCGGGGAATAGCGCTGCCGCCATATACCTCCACAAAATGCTCAAGGAAATGATCAAGCAGTAACGGGATATCACTCTGTCTTTCCCTAAGTGGCGGGATATTAAGGGTGATGGAAGAAATTCGATAATACAAATCGGGGCTGAATAGTTTTTTTGCGACCATCTCTTCGAGATTCTTATTGGTCGCGCAAATAAAACGTATATCAGTATAGTATGTACGGTTCGTTCCCACCGGTTGAAATTCCTGATATTCGATGGCGCGCAAAAGTTTTGCCTGTACGTCCAATGCCATATCACCGATTTCATCTAAGAATAATGTCCCGCCATCCGCTGCGGCTAATCTGCCTTCCTGTGCGGCGATCATTGTAGCTGCGCCTTTGACTACACCGAAGAGTGTTGATTCGATTAGTGTTGGGGGAATGGCCGCACAATTCAGTTTAATCAGCTGACGGTTGCTCCGCTGGCTGCGCCTATGGATATCTTCTGCTATTAGCTCTTTTCCGGTTCCGCTTTCACCGCGGAGTACGACAGTAAGATTCGAGGCCGCCGCCCGGGGGAGATGTTCGTATAGTTTCGCGATGGTCGGATCGTTACTGATGAATTTCCATTCGGATCGCTGCGAGCGTCCCCGTTCCCGGGATTGCTCACTCTCAATTTTTATTGTGCGGATATCTTGTACGGCGGCGAAGGTCGGAGCGATAAAATTCGCAATCGCTTTGACGTATTTGACATCATCCTCGCGGAACACACCGGGGATAACGTGATGATCCAAATAGAGCACACCGATCGATTTATTCTGTACGACTAACGGAATGACGATAACCGAATGGATGTTGAAGCGCATGATGCTGCTGTACTTATTCGTGCGCACATCTTCCATGGCATTATCGACGACCAGCGGTGTCGGCGTACTCTCTTTCAATTTTTCGTCGATCAGCGTACGGCTGATATCAGTCGCATCCGCCTGGCTTTGATCGTCACACCCGATTGCGGCAATAACGCGCAGACCGGAGGCGGTCGACCCGGGGGCCAAAAGAACGCCCCGTTCGGCACCTGATAAATTCACCGCGAAGCGCAATAACGCGTTCAAGGTGCTGGAGTAGTCGGTAATGTTATTGAGCAATTCGGATACTGCATGGAACGAGGCTACCAATTCCTCTGTTTGGCCGTTGAGAGTGGAAACGCTCGGTGCTTTTTGGTATGCGATTCCGGAGAGCAGCGTGTTGCCTAACCCGGCGGAAATCGATTTTGCGAAGCTGGCGTAGCGATATGCTTGCCGGAACCGGTTTTCGCGGTTGAGTAAATCGATCAGTACGTTGCAACTGAGAAGCGCAAGAAAACGCTGGTGTCCCTGATTCAGCGTTAAAAATGCCTGCTTCCACGCAAAAATTTCGGCATCGGGCGAAGGGGTGGATGCAGCATAGTAATCGCACAGCTTGCTCAACGCAAAAAAAAGCGGGACATTCTCTTCATCGTGAGTTGAAATGAGTGCTTTTGCCTTTTCGGCTGTTTCTTTGATACGCTGAGCAGGGAACAGGGCTAACAGATAGAAATAGCCGAGGGATGCGTAATACGTGCTTCGATGACGGTGCAAAGTCGAAATGAGCGAGATAAGTTCGGCTTCGTTTTGCGGCTGGTCATACAATGTTCGGGCTACGAATCGAATAAGCTCCAGTTCGGCGATCGAAGTTTCATCGTTGATTTCCGAAAGCAGCTCACTTCCTTTTTTAATGTGGGCAAGGCAATTCATCAACTGCCCGCTCATCAATTCCGCTTCAGCGAGGTTGTGATAAAACTTTCCGGTAATGCGACGCATTGCCGGCCCATTGCCGAGGGCGAGCCCTTGTGATGCCCAGCGGTGTACGCTGGTAATATCACCTGAGTTTAGTTTCAGGAATGTTTGATACTGCGCGTGACTGAACAAGTGATAACTGATTGCTTCCGCGTTTGCGATTTCAAGGTATCGCTGCAGCCAATAACCGGCTTTTTTGAATTTCCCCAGACGGACATAGGCGAACGCCAGTGTATGGTAGGATGACGGGAGCAGCGAATGGTGCTTCTTCGGGTCCATCGAGCGCAGGAATTGCTTGCTGTATGTCAACGCTTTCGAGTAGCTGCCGACTTCACAGCTTGCCAGTGCGAGTGTGGTGAGTGACGTAACTGCATCGGAAAGCAGGTTCCGCTCGATTCCTTCCTGTACGCTTTGTTCGTAAAACGCAATTGCCTGTGGATACTTTCCTTCATGCCACCGCAAGAATCCAAGCACGTACAGTGTTTTGATGACTACTTCGCCGATATTTTGTTTTCGTGATTCATCCAGCGTTTCAGTGGCTAACCGTTCCGCTTCCTCGCGGTTCCCCAGTGACATTTCAATCCAGCTGAGCAATTGCTTGAGTCGCAGCGCTTCTGCCTGTTGATTGGCAGGTACCAGTTCGAGGCCGCGCAACAACGTGCTTTTGGCTTCCTGCCAGCGATTGCCGGAGCGAATTTGTACCAGCGCAAGATCGATTAAATGGCTGATTCGTTCGTGTACGGGAAGCGCATTCATGCTGACAAGTGTTCCGAGTATCCGTTCCGCATCGCTATGCATGTAAAGCCGCTGCGAATAATCGGTCATGCGGGTAAGCAGTTTCGCGCGGTATTCCGTATCACGCTTTTCGTTACTCTCAAGCTGCGCCAGCGCCGAGGTACAAACGAACAATCCGCTCCAATAATGTTCATTCTGCTCATGTTTGTCTGTTTCCGTAATCGCCGTGGCAAGTAGAGCATCCTTGTCGGTAATGGAATCGAGCGGGGTTATCTGTTTGCTGTCTGTCAGGATTTTGAAGATTTTTTCGCGTGGTATGCCCACATGCCAGTAATCACCCAATTGTTCGATTGAGGAGCGCTGCAATGTTCGCAGCAATGAACGCCATGCCGCCGAGCGGTTTCGTTTTGCTTTTTCTTTATGCAGGTCGATAATGTCGGTTGGTATGCCAAAGAGACGGCATTTAACTCTGACAAAATGGTTTGCGCTGTTTTTCGCCGTCAGCAGATTGGGGGATGAGTTTTTTAAGCATGAATGCAGAAATACCCGCAATACCTGACGGCGTTCTTGTTCGAACGATTTCTTGCCGCTTTGTTTGTCGACAATCATAAGATCAAGGAGAACGCGAGGACGGCGGTAGCGATCCTCTTCGCTTAGTGTCGCAATCAGCTCCTGCAAATGAATCAGCGTTTCTTTCGGGATTGGTGACTGTAGCGTTGTCTGTAAAAAATTATCCAGCGACATCTGCAGAGATTTACCGAGCGCATAAACATCGGTTTCGATGTAGATGCCTTCATTGCTGATTATCTCCGGTGCAATAAGGCCGAAAGTGCCGATAAGCCGGTTTTCCGGTTTTGAGCCGGTAGGGGTAAGAAAGTCGAGATCTCCAAGATGCACCCGCAGCTTCGGTCCGGATGTCGTGACGAGAAAATTCTCGATTTTGATATCGCCATGGACGATTTCATGCAGATGCAGGTAGTCGATAAGCTGGAACATTTGGGGAAGAATCTCTTGGTAGCGGTTCCACAGTATCGCCGGGGTTAGTGCCGTCCAGCTATTTTCCGGATAGAACGGATATTCCAACCCCTCACGCCCCTCATACGTTACTTTCCGTTTTGCCGTTATTATCTTTTTCCAGTGGAGGGACTTTTGCAGCGACGCAGTTTTTGCCAAGGCTTCCAAACCAAATTTGTAGTCTATGTTCTGGCCGAGTAGTTTGAGGAAACAGGGTTTTCCGGAATTTCTCTCTTTGGCGATCCATGAATCGAAGAGATCATTCCTCGTAATTTGTCTAACTAACTGGTACAAAACGAGCCTTCCCTTTAGAGCCACCGGCGAAATTAGCAGAAGCTACCAAAAAAAATCACATGTCGACAGATTTCGCTATTTTTCTTAATCTATTGTCTTTTAATATATTAAGTATTTCCCACTTTTTTGGCAAGTCGCAAATAAAGAAATTGAGTGTCAAAAAGTGACACTGTGATAGTGTATTATAGTATGTCGCATATTGCCTATTTGAGGGGAGATGTGTGACGTGCGCAAGTGGTGGGTTGTTTCGGCCGTGATACGGGGCAGCATCACGCCTTTACAACCCGCCGCTTTACTTCGAGCCGGTCGGAAAAATACAAATAAAAAAGGGAGGACTGGAAAGGATGGTAGAGGGGGCAGAAACTACCATTGAGGGGTCTTTCGCTTGTCCTCCCTGAATTTTCAGGGATTCTTCTTCTGTTATTTTATACCCACTGACCGGGGACTACGCTGGGAAACTTACTTACCCCTTTGTTAGCCGACAGATAATATACGCTGTTTTCAGAAAAGTCAAATATTCTTTCCTGACAGTGTTTGTTAATTCTGGTTTGGAGATTGGTTTTTACGCCTCCCGTTAGATAGTTGATATCTCCTTTTCACCAAAGCGTTTATATAAAACCGGGAGAACAATCAGCGTCAATATCGTCGAAGTAAGAATTCCGCCGACAACCACCGTTGCCAAGGGTCTTTGCACCTCTGATCCGATTCCGGTTGAAAGCGCCATCGGGATGAATCCGACTGCGGCAACCAAGGCTGTCATAAGCACCGGACGTAACCGAACCAATGCGCTTTCACGGATTGCGTCTACCAGTCCATGTCCGCTCTCACGCAGTTGGCGTACATACGAAATCAGCACCATACCATTGAGTACCGCGATACCGAATAGCGCAATAAATCCTACTCCGGCTGAGATCGAAAACGGCATTCCTCTCATTTCCAATGCAAGAATCCCGCCTAAAGCTGCAAGTGGAACACCGGTAAAAATCAGTAAGGCGTCCCGAATGGAATGATATGTCATGTACAAAAGACCGAAGATTAACAGCAACGCTAACGGCACCACAATCGCCAGGCGATCTTTTGCCCGTTCGAGATTTTCAAACTGACCGCCGTAGCGCACATAGTATCCGGCCGGAAGCGAGATCTCCTTGCTGATACGTTCTTCCAGTTCATCGACAAAACTTTCGACATCCCGTCCGCGCACATTTGCCTGAATTACCGTACGCCGTTTCGCCCACTCACGGGTGATAGTCGAATATCCGGTTTCAAGTACCGGATGCACCAATTGTGTAAGCGGGAGCTGTTTGTTGTCGGATGCCAACCAGAGCCGGGAGACATCTTCCGGTGAACCGTAATAGGTTGTATCAAGCCGCAGCGTTAAATCAAAGCGGCGCTGGTCTTCGTAGACTTCACCGACGGTGATACCGCCCATCGCTTCGATATAGGCAAGGACTTCGTTTGCTTTGATTCCATACCGGGCGATCTGCTCACGCTGAATGGTCAGCCGCATTTCCGGTTGCCCGGTAAGCTGCTCGGCAGAAACATCGGCTGCACCCGGAATCGATTCAACCAATCGCGTAATCTCTTCTGCTTTCGATTCGAGCAATCCCAAATCATCACCGAACAGTTTAATACCGACATCGGCCCGAATTCCGGCAATCATTTCATTCACGCGCATTTCGATTGGCTGCGTGAATACCCGGTTGTTACCCGGTAAATCGGAAAGTTCGGCATCCATTTTTTCGACCAGTTCGCTTTGCGTAGATGCTTTCGTCCATCCTGAACGAGGTTTCAGCGTGATGAACATATCGGTTAGCTCAAGCCCCATTGGGTCGGTTGCTAATTCGGCCGTTCCGACACGGGACCAGACATCGGCGACTTCATCAGGAAATCGCTCGATCAATATCTGCTCCATGCGGGAATTGTTATCTACCGATTGCTCGGCAGAAATTCCTGCGAGACGTATGATATTGACCGCAATTGTTCCTTCACTTAGCCGCGGAATAAATTCACCACCCAAACGAAGGAAAAGAAACCCGCCAAGCAGTAACGCAGCAACACTACCACCGATAACCCAGCGCTGATGCAACAGCGCTTTGTCCAAAATCGGTTTATAGAGTCTGCGTGACCAGACGACAACTTTCGGTTCTTTTTCCTTGAATGGTTTGGTAAGAAACGTAGCGATTGCGGCCGGAATAACGGTGAAAGAAAGTATAAGAGACCCGATTAACACAAACACCACCGTCAGTGCCATCGGTCGGAACATTTTCCCTTCGATACCTTCAAGCGTTAAGACCGGGAGATAAACCAGAATAATAATCAACTCTCCGAATAAAGTCGGTTTGCGTACTTCGAGGATTGCATCTTTGATAACATCAAACCGAGAACGGCCGTCAGTGTTATGTGAAAGTCGGCGCATTGCGTTTTCGACCTGAATAACGGAATTATCTACCGCCAATCCGAAATCGATAGCACCCAAGCTCATCAAGCTGCCGACAATTCCGGCGCGGGACATGGCATCGAAGGCAAAGAGCATCGAAAGCGGAATAGAAGACGCTACAATCAATCCGGCGCGAAAGTTTCCTAAAAAAATAAAGAGGATAGCGATAACGAGCGCCGCACCGAAGAATAGATTATGCGTAACAGTTTCAAGAACCTGATCGACTAAGTCGGTGCGAACATAGACCGGCTTAACATCGACACCCGGCGGCAATGTCTTTTTGATTTCTTCCAATTGCGCAGCGAGGCGGGAAGCGACATCATGCGAGTTTTGTCCGGTGACCATGAATCCCAGACCGAGCACCGCTTCACCCTGTCCCTGGTAGCTGGCGGCACCGCGACGGATTTCATGACCGACGACCACATCGCCGATATCTTTGACGCGAATCGGCACATCATGTCGATTCGCAACGACCAGTTCGGCAATCTGTTTTTGCGCAGTTACAATACCGACCCCTTGAACGAGTGTCTGTTCACCGCCGCGAACTACTTCACCGCCGGAAACGTTGCGAACGCCGGATTCCAGCGCTTCTGCAATTTCGGCAACTGATAGTTTGTATTGTAAAAGCTTGCCCGGATCAAGCATGACTTGATACTGCTTTTCATATCCACCCCAACTGTTGATTTCAGCAACACCGGGAACGGATTGCAGCTGCGGACGAACCACCCAATCCTGAATGGTGCGCACTTCGGTTGGATCTTCAAAACGCCCGATGACGACATAATGAAAAATCTCACCGAGTCCAGTCGATACCGGTCCCAAGCGAGGTGCTTCGATGCCGTGCGGCAGTTCGACGACGGTGAGTCGTTCGGTTACTTGCTGACGGGCGAGATAGATATCTATGTCATCTTCAAAAATGAGCGTCGTTTGGGAAAGCCCATATTTGGAAATAGAGCGAAGTTCAGTTAAACCGGTTAAACCGGCCAGTTCCCGTTCGACCGGAAACGTAATCTGGCGCTCGACCTCATCAGGCGCCCATCCCGGTGCGGAAACGTTGACTTGCACCATTACCGGCGTGGTATCGGGGAAGGCGTCGAAGGGGAGGCGCAAGAATGCAAATATGCCTACAACGATAAACAGACCGGTAAGGGCCAGCACTAAATACCGACGTTGAATCGTAAAATCGATTAATTTTTCCAGCATGGCTCACCCTCATGATTTGTGTTCGATGCCGCAGCATCCGGCGCCAAGACTGGTTTTCATCAATTCCGTTTTTAAAAGAAAACTCCCGTTTACGACAATCAATTCACCGGGCTTGATACCTGAAGTGATGATGTAATGATTACGATCTCCGGTCGCGAGCTGGACTTTGCGCGGGCGGAACCGTCCGGATTGTTCCTGAACGAACACTACATTGCAGCAGCCCTCCCATTGCACGGCATCACGGGGAACAGCTAAACCAAGACCGCTGCCCTGTTTGGCCTGCATGAAATGCGCAGTACCGAAGCGGTTTGCCACCATGCCGCCGTTATGCTCAAGCGGTCGCGCGCGAACCGTAATGGTGCGGGTATCAGGATCGACAAACGGCGCAACCCAGAAGATTTCGGCGGGTAGACGATGTAAGTTGCTCCCATCGACACTGAATTCGATGCGCTGGCCGGGTGCGGCGTATTCGGCATACTGCTCGTGCAGATGCGCTTCTACCCAGAGCTTATCTGGATCACCGGTAAGAGCGATCATGGTTCCTTCTTCAAGCCGTGCACCCAGCGCTGCTTTACGCTCTAAAAGCACACCTTTTGATGCGCTGCGAATCAGCCATCGAGAGGAGGCGGAGCGGGAGCGCTCCAGTTCAAGAATGTCAGCTTCGGAAAGACCCGCTGCTTTTAGTTCACCCGCGATACCGTTTGCCAGACTCAACGCGCTATTGGCTTCCCCTTCAAGAAGTTCCAGTTCCGCTTTGCTGATAAGCTGGCGTTTGAACATGCTATCCGCACGGGTAAGACGCAACCGCGCCGGTTCCGCCATAGCTAAGGCCTGCAGGTATTCACCTTGCAACTTCGCCATATCCTGCGATTCGACCTGTGCGATCGGTGTTTCTATAGAAACGGACGCACCCGGCTCCAACAGCCAGCGAAGCACGGTGATCGGTACGGAGGATGTAACCGCTGTTGCGTTAGTTTCATCGAAGATCAATTCACCGGGTGCATCGATGGTATATGCGCGAGAAGCTTCCAGCGCCGGGATAACGGAGATACCGGTTCGTTCCGCGGTTTCGGCGGAAGCGAACTGGATAATGGCATCATCCGTAGCACAGGCGGGAGCGTTGACACGCAAAAGAACAGTCGGTGGTTCGACTGTTTCTGTAAAATCACCTAAAACAGATTTCGGTTCTTGCGGAAAACTGATTCCCGGATTGCATAAACGGCAATGCGATTCCGGAATACCGTGCTCAGTACACCAGTCATTATTCGCTTTGAACTCGGCGATTAAAGCCGAATTGCACTGGGTACAGACAGATTCCGGTACCCGATGCTCTGCACACCAATCGGCAGTAGCGGTTGAGATGCCGTGACTCGCAATATGTTCTTCTTCCGGAAAGGTTAATCCCGGATTACAGAGTCGGCAGTGAGATTCCGGAATACCGTGCTCGGTACACCAGTCATTTTTTTCTTTGAAACCTTCGATCAATGCCGGGTTGCACTGGGTACATACAGACTCAGGTACCCGGTGTTCTGCGCACCAATCATGACTATGACCACCGTCAGATACTTGGCTTACTTCCGTATGCGTAGCCGTGTCGGGTGAATCACTGAGCAGCCATTTGCTTCCCAGCGCACCGACCACCACGGCAGCGAGTACCAGTATGACAGTTCGTATGGTATGTTTCGACATTATTCGTAATCGCCTTTCTTTTTTTACCATGACAAAAGCAATCACCGTGAACGCAGTAACGCACGGATAAGAGAGCTTTGCTGTTTACGTGTAAGTGAGAAATTGAGAAACGAAATTAAGAAAGGCGCGGAGGCTGTTCCGGTGGAAGAATATCAGAACTATCGAAATCGCAAAGAATCATGTTTTGCTGATCTGACGGGGGAGTTTCTACCTGCACTACGGCATCCTGTTCGGCAACTATCGCCGGCTGAACAAAACAGCAATTGCCCACCAGACATTCAGTGCATTCGTGATTATCACAGCAATCATCGCAGGCCTCAACGGGGGTTTCCATAGTAGCCACCGAGAAACAGACCAAAACCAAAAGCAGCAAAATACGGACAGCTATGCCGAATGTTGATTTCCCGTTGATGTTAAATGGCTTCACGTTCATAATATATGGGTATCGGCTTGTCCTGCCAATTCCTAAATTATACACAGAAAATAGGGTTTAGCGTTCCTTATAGTTGATGTTTTTCACGGGTGCAAATAAGCTCCGATCAAGGGGGAGGCCTGTGACATACTCATCATAATACGCTGTACATTCAAAGCCATCACTTCTTACGCTTTTGACAGCATACGGCAAGTTAGTGTCCGTGCGAACATACAGGCGCAGAATGGTTTGCAGGCGAGGGAGCTCCCATACTTTGCAGTCAATTGCATTCAGTTTTTCATTAGGCAGCGGCCGGGCGCCGTAATAGTCAAAAAATGATTGCTCGCTGCCAAATTCGAGTTCCATCACACCACTCTCACCATAAAATTCAATGACAGGACAAATAACGTTGTATGTCGGCCCGGGATCGACCAAATGTGCTCCAGTACTATCAAACAGATTGATTACCCAGAGATCCGGCGCATTACTAATTGATAACATGTGCAAGTCTTGTGCCGTATCCAAAGATTCCTGATTGCGGGCATATTTTGTTCCCGATCGCCAAACTTTTCGCGGGGTCGCAATAAAGTCGCCCGGTTTGTATGACGGTGATGAAAACCGGAAGCTTATGTTAATCATTTTCATCGTGTCAGAAAGAAATCCGGCTGGATATGCATGGCTGGATCTATTTGGATTAAACACGTTTGCCTTTTTTAGATGTGCAATCCATATCGGCATTTGTGCATCAAATACTTTTTTGTCTTTTGCGCTGTAATAGACGATATGAATACCTTTGCGGCCGAGTATGAAATTAGCGAGCGTGTATCCGGTATTGTTCGAAGTCGTACAGTGGTTTTGATCCCAGGAAGAAATAATCTGTGAATCGGCTTTGTAGAGCGTCGTCCAGTTTTTATTGGCGCAATCTTTGAAAATCGAATCGCGAAAGTAATCATGCATACGAACCAGCCCGGATGGGGGCATAGGAGTCCGATAAGATTTCGTACTGACCATTTCGGTCCATGATTGTGCAGATTCGTTTTTGAGCAAATAAGCAATGGAAACAATAGTGTCCTTGGATGTTGTGATTTGCCTGGCTACCCAATTTCGGTTATCGAACTGCGGAACTACCCATTCATCACATACCCGCTCAGCATAGGCAACATTCATGAATGCAAATACGGCACTAATACCAATCCAGACATTTTTCCATTTCATATTGTTTATCCTCTTTATCCTGTGCGAAGAAGATACTTCCGCTCAAAATCGATAGCAAGTATAGAGACAATGCGATGCTATTTCGGGGATTGGCTGGCCCCGTCGATACCGGTGGCGATTTCGGGGATAATACCCATCCGGCGGTAGATCGGGCGAATCTGCTCACGTAACGCCGGTAGTTTTCTCGCAAACCAGATTGCGCCGATAATACAGGCTATTCCGCCAATACATACTGTCCATTGCGGGCCGATCCGACTGGCCAATGATCCGGCAATCAGGCTGCCGACAGGAGTCATTCCCATAAGTGCCATCGAATACAAACTCATTATTCGCCCTCGTTTGTCATCATCGACTAATGTTTGCACGAGCGTATTACTCACCGCCATTTCGAGCATTTGTCCGAACCCGATAATCAGCATGAGTATCAGTGAAAGCCAGAAAACGGAGGAAAAAGAGAAAATCACTAACGCGCATCCGAATAACGCGGAAGAAATCGGCACTACTTTGCCAAGTCCGCGTACACTTTTACGGGATGCCAGAAACACCGCACCGCCCAACGCACCCATTCCTGTTGCGCCCATCAGAAAACCGAGCGTACTCGGACCACTCTGCAATACATCCTGTGCAAAAGCAGGCAACAGGGTTGCATAAGGCATTCCCATCATACTGACTAAAGCAAGCAATAGCAGAATATTTCGAATCGGTGCAAAATGCGCGGCGTAGCTGAATCCGGTTTTCAACTCATGCCATATTTGTTTGTGCTCTTTTCGTTTTGCTGCTTTGCTTATCTTCATCATCAGGAGTGACGCGATCACTGCAATGTAGCTCAGGGCGTTGATTAGAAAGCAGACTCCCATACCAAAAGCAGCGATAAACAGACCGGCTATCGCCGGGCCGATCATCCGTCCGCCGTTGACCATTGATGAGTTCAAAGCGATGGCATTGCTTAAATCTTTTTTGTCGTCGATCATTTCGATCATGAAAGACTGGCGGATCGGCATATCGAAGGCGTTGATAATTCCCAGCAATGTACTCAGCAGAATGACATGCCAAATTTGAATCGTGTCAGTCCATACCAGAACGGTAAATATGACGGCTTGAATCATGGCCAGTATTTGCGTGAGCAGCAGCAGGCGGTGCTTGTCCCAACGGTCGGCGATAACTCCGGCAACGGGAGCTAACAGCAACGTGGGGATTTGTCCGGCGAATCCGACTACGCCTAACAAAAATGCGGAATGGGTAAGTTGGTATACCAGCCACCCCTGCGTGACACGCTGCATCCAGGTGCCGATAAGGGAAATACTTTGTCCGCTGTAAAAGAGCCGGAAATTGCGGTGGCGCAGTGCCCGAATGACTGATTGGAATTGTGCTTTGAGTTTTGGAGCAGCTGTTTCAGTTTCTGAAGCCATAGGTGACTACAGGATAGAACGTGTAATTTCGGTTATCGTTCCCATACTAAATAACTAAATAAACCGGTGGCGATTACTTTGTCTTCCTGGTAAACAGTCGACTCACACACGATTACCCGTGAACCCTTCTTAATAACTTTTCCTTCGGCTCTTAGCGTTCCTTTACCGGCCATTGCCGGAGCGAGAAAATTGACTTTGAACTCAATGCTTCCGCAGAGCAGGTTTTCAGGAAGGCTGGGGATAAACGAATAGACAGCTGCAGTGTCTGCAAGGGTGGAAAGAATACCGCCGTGGATTACCCCTTTTTCCTGTGTGTACGTATCGCTGGCATCCATTTCAATAACCGCTTTTCCGGTTTCTGTGGAAATCAACCGTAATCCGAGCGCTTTGTTAACAGCAGTGTAATCGAATGATTGCATAGAATCTTTGCTCGAAAATACATCTATCTGCCCGGATTGACAAGCAGGAATCCGGTGCTTTTTGCAACTCACGAAGTATTGGCGTCGTTCACGAAATCCGCATTGTTGTTTTCCGATTTCTTTGTATCTCACATCTACAAAGCCGCAGCTATCTGTCTTCAATACGAATGCAAATAGTCGTCTGAGTGCCTCACTGACATATGAAATTAGCAGATGCACGAGGTAAATCTCGTGGAAGGAGTTACGAATGACTATCGCTCAAAATCGTGTCGGCGTGTGTATCTCAGTCCTTTTGGGGCTGTTTTGCGTAACGGCGCCAGTGAACGCCCAAACATTCATAAAAGTTGTTAACCCTGCAAACCCGGTGCTGACAGATACGTCTTTAAGTCTGTATACCGGTTGTGCCTGGATCGATTATGACAATGACGGCTTGGAAGACCTGTTCATGCCGGATGCCAACACTCAGTTTTTATATCATAACGACGGCGGCGGGAATTTTTCAAAAGTTCCCGGGAATGCCTTTTCGCTGGATACGATCTTTTACTACGGTGTTGCCTGGGGTGATTATGACAATGACGGGGACCCGGATTGTTTCCTGGCCGGGGAGCGCAGTAATCTGTATCGGAACGATAGTGGAACATTTGTCAAAGTTATCGCGCATGCGAATTTTAATACCACTGCTTCAAGCGGGTGGAGCCCGGCCTGGGGAGATTATGACAATGACGGCAATATCGATTTGTATATTACGCTTCCCAATGGGTTTATGCAAAACGGTGTACATAGACCGAGTCGGCTTTATCATAACGACGGACCACCGTCGTATACGTTTACCCGTGTGGATACCGGTGATGTAGTCACGCTGTTGGCGCCGTACACGTCGGGCAACTGGTCGGACTATGATTTGGACGGTGATCTTGATCTCTTTGTCGGAGCGGGTCCGGCGGGTGCTTCTTCCGGGCAGGATTATCTATACCAAAACATGCTCAAAGAAACAGGGCAGATCGGGTTGGACCGGATTTTTACCTCGCCGATCGCCACAGACTTTCGTGACGGGCAGGTGTGGAACTGGATTGATTATGACAATGATCAAGATTTGGATGCATACGTGACCAATTGGGGTGGTGCAAACCCTTCGCAGCGATTCAACGATTTTTACCGAAACGACAGCGGAACGTACACGACGATTACTACCGAGCCGCTTGTGACCGAAGAATTTGTCTCGTTATCGCAGTGCTGGGGAGATTATGACAACGACGGTGATCTTGATCTCTTTGTCGCCCATGATTTCAACAGTCGGGATGGGTATTATCTCAATAACGGTGACGGTACATTTACCAGTATTACACTCACGCCGGTAAACGGAGACCCGATTTCAAATGCAGGAGCGGCAAACGGGGATTATGACAATGACGGTGATCTCGATCTCTTTGTCCATGCAACGGGGGCGAACAGGCGAGCACTGTATGAAAACACGACATCGAACGGGTATAGTTGGCTCAAGCTGAAATTGACCGGCAGTTGCTCAAACCGATCTGCAGTGGGTGCACGGGTTAGCGCGAAGGCAGTTATCAACGGTGTTCCCACTTGGCAGATGCGGGAAGTTTCCACGCAGAATAGCTTTTTAGGGCACAACTCGTTGATTCTGCATTTCGGTTTGCGGGATGCAGCTATTGTAGACAGCCTGACAATTTATTGGCCCTCCGGAAATGTTGAAGTGATGACTGCTGTTTCCGTCAATCAGCTGCTTGGCATAGTTGAGGAGGACGATCAGGATGGTGACGGAGTTACCTGTGCCGATAATTGCCCATTTACCGCAAACGCACTTCAGGAGGATGCTGACAGCGATCAGGTCGGTGATGCCTGCGACAATTGTTTGGCAATTGCAAATAGTGATCAACTTGATACCGATGGTGATGGGGTAGGAGATTTATGCGATGACTGTCCAACTATTCCGAATCCCTGTCCGGGCTGCTGTGTACCGCCGACACGGGGGAATGTGAATGGACTCGGAGCGATAACAGTGGCTGATTTAACCTATCTGGTCAGTTATTTGTTCAATAGCGGTCCGACTCCGCCATGTCTTGATGAGGCAAACGTTAATGGTATAGGAAGTATTACGATAGCAGACCTCACCTATCTGGTCAGCTTCTTATTTAACAGCGGTCCATTGCCTGCCGCCTGCCCGTGATACTATAAGGCTCCACTCATCTTGGCACGGACACAATAGACCTGTATATTATATTTATGGAGCATATTTTGTCCGTGCCAATATGAGTACTATGAATCAACAGAAAAATGGGACGAGGGCATTTCTTGAGGAACTGATACCGGCGCAATCGACCCGGTTAGCGCTTGTTATCGGCCTTTGGACCTTGGTTGGTTTTCTTTCATCACTGCACTGGTGGTATGTTTATGTCTACCCGGACCCGTACGATACTTTTTGGCAGGTACTCAGAGTAAAACTTGTTGTCTGGTGGGTATGGGGGCTTTTAACGCCACTCATGCTTCATATAGGGTATCGTTTTAGATTAACCCGCAAGAACTGGATTTCTCGAACATCGATTTTGCTCGCTTTGTGTGTGCTGATAGCAACCGCGTACTCGATTTTTTATGCTGTCGCGCTGCTTGCCAATCTCAACCGTCCCCTATGGGGGAAAGAATTGGATAATATGATCGGGTTCGTGTTTTCCATGCACTCGACATTCTTCTTTCTTGCCGCTATTGCGACAATTCTATTAGAACAGGGAATGCTGTTTTTACGGGACTTACGTGAACGGGAGCTTCGTTCGTCGCAGTTGGAATCGCAACTCGCCCTTGCGCAGTGGCAAAATCTTCGCGCGCAGCTGCACCCGCATTTTCTGTTTAATGTGCTCAATACCAGCGCTTCTCAGGTGTTAAGCGGTAAGCCGGAAGAAGCGCATGGAACCCTGGTCAAACTTTCAGAGTTGCTCCGTACCAGTTTAGTCAATGCGGAATCGCAGTACACAACCGTTGAGAGTGAAATTAGATTCGCGAGAACGTATCTTGAGCTTGTACAGTCACGGTTTCCTGATCGGTTGAGAATAGAAATCGATGCCGCTAAGGAAACTATGCACGCCGCTGTTCCTACGTTGGTCTTACAACCGCTTGTTGAAAATGCGGTGAAGTATGGAGTCGGCAATTCAACGGAACTGTGCGCTATTAGCATGCAGGTATATCAACAAAATCAACGGCTTATTCTCAAAGTTACCAATGATTGCGTTTCCGGTAATGCCAGATCAACAACGGGAGTCGGACTCAAAAACCTTCGTGAGCGGTTACGGTATTTATATCAGGATGACGCTACTTTTACTCTCACTATTGCAGAGTCCGGAACAGCTGAGGCGGTTATTTCACTTCCGTTTAGAGCAAGCATGGCATGAGCAATAGCATGGAACGGTTAACCGCGGTCATTGTCGATGATGAGCAGCCGGCCAGAGAGTTACTGCGTAATCTGCTCGTGAAAAAGGGATGCCTGATCGTAGCGGAATGTACGAGCGGAAAAGAGGCAGTGAGCGCTATTGTCGCCCACAAACCGAATATCGTTTTTCTGGATATTCAGATGCCGAATATGACCGGGTTCGATGTTATCGAAGCGGTCGGTATTGACAATATGCCGCCGGTGATTTTTGTCACGGCGTTTGATCAACACGCGCTCCGCGCTTTCGAAGTCGGCGCGGTCGATTACTTATTGAAACCGTTCCCGCTCGAGCGATTCAACAAAGCACTCAAACGAATTCAGGATACAAAACAGCGTACAGCTTCTGCCGATCGAAACAAGCGGC
Organism: uncultured Ignavibacteriales bacterium; assembly: GCA_964464605.1. Classification (GTDB taxonomy): domain Bacteria; phylum Zixibacteria; class MSB-5A5; order GN15; family FEB-12; genus CAYXJN01. The sequence goes on from CAYXJN010000008.1 coordinate 101,009, forward strand.
TGCGAAAAATGATTGAACATTGGAAACGCCCTACCGTTGTTATTCCGGAAACGGAAACCAGTATATGGAAACAGCGTATTACAATCCAAGAAGGATCAAAAGTTTTTGCATTGCCGGTTGCGGATATAGACTGGATTACTTCATCAGATCATTATGTCACACTTTCGTCACGAAAAAAACAATACCTGGTGTATGAAAAGTTATCGACGCTTGAAACACAGCTTGATCCTGAAGAATTTATTCGAATTCATCGCACGACCATTATTCACGTTCAATCGGCAGCACATATCAAAAAGGGTTTGTACGGCAACCATACGGTTATTATGAAAGACGGCGCCAAGTATCCGGTGAGCAGATCGAAGAAAAAAGAACTGGCTATACTCATGACCATACTCTCCGGTGACCGGGGATAGCATCTGTTTTTCTTTGCATAAGAATGACACCGATCCTGCTTAGGCCGGATTTTCGGCTGTCTGTGTAATCTTTTGTATCACAATGCATTAGCCGTTTCCGTAGAAATAGTCCGATTCGGCCTCCTGTTTGCAGTCCCTATCCAAAATACTAGTAACCAAAGTCGGATGGAGACACCGAATGAGAGTAGTCCAAATCACGGCGCTTGCAGTTGCCTTGCTCGCAGTAGCACTGTTTAGCAATAGCTGCGACAAAGAAAAAATTGTCCAATCGACAGAGAAAGTAACGGAGTACATCCAGCTTCCGCCTGATACCGTTACGGTAACTGTCACGGTCACTGAGAAAGATACTGTGTTCCTGACGGATTCAATATTCGTCGGTGAAACCGATACGGTGCGGATTCATGATACTATCCGCACAACCGTTACCGTGCATGACACGGTTATAACGGTTCAACATCATTACGACACTACTGTCGTATTGGATACGGTTGTTCAAGTTCAGGTGGTCAACCATTACGATACGACTGTCGTTATTGATACCGTTCTGCGCACTCAGTGTAATCCAAGCGCTATCACTGCTATCGGCGCGATGGCTTCCAAAACAGACCCGATGGTAATCGATTTTATTAACGAAGAGTTCGGTTTTGACGACGGATGGGTGCTGTATTTATCGCCTGAGATGATGGAAGTTATTCAGGTGTCGACGAACGTGTATGACATATACGGCTATATCGACTACTGGACACCGGACTGGTCAGGCTTCTATCCATTCGAAATGGGCTGGCGTTTGACCTATGTCAGCGGTGATCCGGCGAATCCAGCAAGTTGGCAAATGGTTGAACCGCCGGCAGGTACCTCGTCCCACCGGAGCGGTTTGCAGCGAGTTGACCGCGCAGTACCGATTCAGCAGATTCAACGCTAAAAACAACTATAGAAAAAATAAAACGCGGAGTGGTAATCCACTCCGCGTTTTTTATTTGTGCGACATGATTATTTCAACGTGAACGGGAAAAGAGCGCATCTACTGAATATCGGCCCGGTCCGATCATCATGATGGTAATGAGTGGAGCAAGAAACATGAGCGGAAGCTCTTTTTTCGCCCAGGGATCATCAATGTGAATAACCGTAATGACTACAACCATAGTAAACATAATCGGAATGATAACGGCTCGGGTAAACAGTCTGAGCATAAGCGCAATCGAGCAAAACAGTTCAGCAAATATGGCAAGGGCCAATGAGGCTGCGCTGCCGACTCCAAGCGGATCAGAAAATGTGGCTGATCGTTCTGCGTAGTTCATAAACTTTCCCCACCCATGGCTGAACGCCATCATGCCGCCAACCCATACTCGCAGAAGGAGCATGGCAAATGAGACAGTGGCGTCTGTGCGGGGGATTCTGCTTTTGCTTAAAAACCAATTAAGAATGCTCGACATGGAAATTCTCCTGAGTTGTTACCTATCACAGCTTTACTACTGCTATATACAATTCAGTTGGTAATTGGACGATAACAAACGCAAAAAATCAGGCGACAGAAGCATGTTCCGGCTGGGTGAGTTTGGACATAATTTCCGTAACGACTTGTTTGGCGTCACCGAAAAGCATATGGGTATTCTCTTTGAAAAAAAGCGGATTATCGACTCCGGCATAGCCGCTGGCCATACTCCGTTTCATTACCACCACAGCCTGCGCTTTCCATACTTCCAAAACCGGCATTCCGGCGATAGGGCTGTTCGGGTCTTCAAGCGCATCGGGATTGACCGTGTCATTCGCGCCGATGACTAACACGACATCGGTGTCGGGGAAATCTTCGTTGATTTCATCCATCTCTAAAACAATATCGTATGGCACATTTGCTTCGGCTAATAGCACATTCATGTGACCGGGCATTCTTCCGGCTACCGGATGGATACCGAATCGTACCGTAATTCCCCGTTCACGAAGATTTTCCGTAATATTCGATACCACATGCTGTGCCTGCGCGACCGCCATGCCGTAACCGGGTACGATAATCACGCTTTTTGCTGTCAGCAAAAGCTGGGCGGTTTCTTCTGAGGTGATCTTAGTAACTGTTCCGGCCGGTTGTCCTGCTTTTGCGCTTGCAGTTGCCGTGCCTGCGCCGAATCCGCCGAGGATGACGCTGAAGAATGAGCGATTCATTGCTTTGCACATGATATAACTCAAAATCGCACCGCTGCTGCCGACCAACGCGCCGGTGATAATCAGCAAATTGTTGGAAAGCATAAACCCGGCCGAGGCCGCCGCCCATCCGGAATAACTGTTCAGCATCGATACGACAACCGGCATATCACCGCCACCGATCGCCATTACCATGTGAACGCCCAAAAGCAGCGCGATGATGGTCATAATAATCAATGGCTGGAACCCTGATTCATGTTGAACAAAATCAACACAGAACCAAACACAGGCAGCGATAGCGATGATATTCAGCAGATGACGACCCGGCAGTAAAAACGGTTTGCTGCCGATAACACCGCGCAGTTTTCCGAAGGCGATAACAGAACCGGTAAATGTTAGAGCGCCGATAAAGACACCGATAAAGATTTCGATTTCATGAATTGTTTTTTCAGCACCGATTCGTGTTCCGTCTGAATGAGCGAAATCGGCGAAGCCGACTAAAATAGCAGCGAGACCGACGAAACTGTGCAGGATAGCAACCAGTTCGGGCATCGAGGTCATTGCAACTCGCGCCGCAACCACCGCACCGATAATAGTAGCCGGAACAATAATTGATAGTAATGTACCATAGGCTGTTACATGCGAACTGAATGCCGTCGCGCCCAGGGCGATAAACATGCCGATGATGCCGAGTTTGTTTCCGCGACGAGCGGTTTCCTGACGGGACAACCCGCTCAGGCTCAGAATGAACAGTGCGCTAGCGGCGATATAGGCGACGGTTATGATATTATCGTACATCGCTTACTCACTTCCGGAACATCTTCAGCATACGTTGAGTAACTAAAAATCCGCCGGAGATATTGATCGTGCCGACAAAAATAGCGATCGCACCGAGAATTGTGGTTAAGGAGTCTAGCGGACCGGATATTTGCAGCATACCGCCGACGATAATGATCCCGCTTATCGCATTCGTTACGCTCATGAGCGGTGTGTGAAGCGCGGGGGTAACATTCCAGATAACCTGCCAGCCGACAAAACAGGCTAAGACAAAGACAGTAAGATGTGACAGAAATGAATCCGGAGCGGTCAGTCCAAGTCCTAAAAGAAGCATGCCGCTGACAATCAACAGCAACATCGCGCCGATGCGTTTGAGTAAAGTCGGCTCTTTCTTGACAGATGTAACAATCGGTGCTACTGAGGCAACATTCGATGTCGGCGCTGCTGCTGGTCGTGCCGGAGGAGGCCAGGTGACTTGGCCGTCATGCGTTACCAATGTTCCGCGCACGACTTCATTATTGAGATCAATCGTAAATTGTTCCTGTTCACCCATCTCTTTTATCAGATGGCAGAGGTTATTGCCGTATAGCTGCGAGGCCTGATTCGCCATCCGGCTCGGCAGATCGGTTAATCCGACAATCGTTACACCGTTATGTTTATATACTTGTCCGGGTTTAGTCAGTTCACAGTTACCACCTTGCTCAGAGGCAAGATCGACAATAACCGAACCATCTTTCATGCTCTCGACCATTACTTTGGTGATAAGTTTCGGAGCAGGTTTTCCGGGGATAAGCGCGGTGGTGATGATAACATCTACCTCTTTTGCCTGCTGGGCAAACAGCGCCATTTCCGCTTCGATAAACTCTTTGCTCATCTCTTTGGCATAACCACCAACACCGCTGCCATCTTCTTTGAGATGAACTTCCAAGAATGATGCGCCCAAACTTTCGACTTGTTCTTTGACTGCCGGGCGGGTATCGAATGCGCGAACAATTGCGCCAAGTCCGCGTGCAGCGGCGATAGCCGCCAATCCTGCAACACCAGCACCGATAATCAGCACCTGCGCGGGAGCAACTTTTCCGGCGGCGGTGATTTGTCCATTGAAGAAACGTCCGAAATTGTTGGCAGCTTCGATTACGGCGCGGTATCCGGAGATATTGGACATGGAGCTTAAAGCATCCAGTTTTTGCGCACGGCTTATTCGTGGGACGGCATCCATCGCAAGGGTGCTGATTCCCCGTTTAGCCAATTCCTGAACAAGCGAAGAATTCTGCCCCGGCCAAATGAAACTGATTAGGATGGTGCCCGATTTTATCTGGGCAATTTCTGATTGTTCCGGCGGACGGACCTTGAGAATAATATCGCTGCTGCCTAAAATTTCCTGACTCGACAACCCGGTTTTGCAGCCGACTTTGCTAAATGCGCTGTCGGGGATATTCGCTTTTGCTCCGGCGTTCGCTTCGCAGCGGACTTCGAAACCGAGTTTGATAAGTTTCGCGGCGACATCGGGCGTGACTGCAACGCGGGATTCTCCGGCAAACGATTCAGCCGGTATGCCGATAGTGCGCGGGGTTATAGCGGACGTTTTGTTTTCTGTATTCACCGGTTCATTGATCGTCGACTGTGGCAAACGCTCTCCTTTGGCAGGTCAGGAAATATCCACATTATATATCGGCGTTCTCGCTTTCTTTTCAAGAGCAGGAAAATTGCGCTTTTGCGTACTGTTTTTCTGACGCAAAGTAATGTCGGACAAGGCAGAACGCAACGGCTGGATAGGCGAAATTCTGAGTGAAAACCGGGCAACATTTTGCCTACCTTAACCGTACTTAGTGTAGATTAATCGCCGCCGGAAAATAAGAGGTTATCGCATGTGTAGAGGTAAAATGCTTAAAACAGCTGTATTGCTGTCTTTATTTGCAGCCGGGGTATACGCGCAAAGTCCGACCGGGTCGCAAGGGGGAGAGAATCGCACAATCAGTAAACAAGATCGCACAGCTATTGTAGACTCCGTTGGTGCTCTTTTGGAACGGATGTATGTATTCCCCGACAAAGCAAAAGCGACATCAAAAACGCTTCGCCAAAATCTGAAATCCGGCCAGTATGATTCGCTAACCACCATCGGTGCATTTTCTGAGCGTTTAACTACTGATTTGCGGGCGGCGACTCATGACGGACACTTGTGGGTTGAACCGGCCGATCAACCGCCCGTGGGTGCAGATGAATCACTTACTCCGGAAGAATCACGCCGTCAGCGGTTTGAATACGGTAAATCCGTGAATTTCGGAATCAGGAAAGCTGAGATTTTGCAGGGGAATATCGGCCTGCTTGATTTGGAAGGATTTTTTCAGGCGGATGTTGCCGCGCCGACTGCTATTGCGGCGATGAATTTTCTGGCGAATACACGTGCATTGATTGTCGATCTCAGGCAAAACGGCGGTGGGGATCCGTCGATGATTCAGCTCATCAGCAGTTACTTTTTTGACAGCAGCGTTCATCTGAATAGTTTTTACAGCCGACTCACCGATAGTATTACCCAGTTCTGGACGCAAAGCCAGGTGCAGGGACCGCGCATGTCTACCACGCCGATCTATGTGTTAACCAGCGGCAATTCTTTTTCCGCGGCCGAGGAGTTCGCAAATAATTTAAAACATCTGCATCGCGCGCATCTGGTAGGGGAAACGACCGGCGGCGGCGCGCATCCGAATGAGCTTATTCATTTTCCGTCACTCAAAATCAATGTCTCCGTTGCGTGGGGAAGAGCGATTAATCCGATTACCGGAACGAATTGGGAAGGAACCGGAGTTGAGCCGGATGTAAAAGTCCCGGCCGACAAAGCGCTCGCTGTTGCACAGCTGATGATTTTAGACAGCATTGTTGCCCATGAACCGGATAGTCTGAATCGTTTACAAATGAACTGGTGGCGTTCGGCACTGCAGTACGATACGCTCGGATTTACGGTCGCTCCCGATAAACTTGCGGATTATTCCGGCAAATACGGCCCGCGCAAAATTTGGGTGGAAGATGGTGCGCTCTGGTATCAGCGTGAAAACGGCGCGAAAGCAAAGTTACTTCCGTTAGAGGCTGATCTGTTTCAACATTCCAATAGTCAGTACTTCCGTGTAAAATTCCGCCGGGATGCGAATGGCAAGGTGATTGAATTAATAGGTATCTACGCGCAAGGGCATCAGGACGTGAATCCGAAAGAAGGGTGAGAGAAAAAAGCTACCGCTACCTATCACCGTTCTTTTTTACAAAATCAACGTAGATTTGAAACAGATATCTTTCTGTGTCAGTCCCCTTTTGTAAGTATTGCTGAATTTCCGATTGAAATGCGTTTATGAACAGGGTGCCATTTCCGGGGTCGCTTAGGGCATCCAACTTTTGATCGTTGAGTCGATTATTCCCTTGTGAGAAGTAAACAGGTCGGTAGATGGAACTATCGGTATCCCAGACATAGTCAACCGAATCTTTATCGTCAACCAGTATCATTGATGCATGTGATCCCCATAATGTGTCTAACTCATAAGAAGAGCCAACTATTAATTGATAGGTGTAATGCACTCGTATCGCATCCACGCTGTCACTGATAAAATTGAAATACGCTTTCATGCTCTGGTTAAGTTCAGCAAAATGTCCATGTAACTGCTCTGCTGTAATAATCACAGCGCATTCGTATACTTTACCGTTGATTAGCTTGTAGAACTCATATCCTTCCGTCATAAAGCCTGAGCCCCAGCTATATATCATCCTGATATAAAAAACTTTATTTGGTCCGACATTGTTTGCTATATAGACCTCTGATTCGTCGACGTGAGTCCGAACAGGAGTCGTAAAAAGAAGGTTCCACGTTTCGTTGATTTGTTTAAGGACGCAAAGGGTCGTCCTTCCCTTATACCATCCGAAAGATACCAAGACTTCCGGTGTTGTGTCAGCATCAAGATCAGCTTCTCGATGTTTTAATGAGATGTAGTGATCTTGTTCCGGTTCTTCGTCCTCTGGAACAATACCAAATGTTTCGTAGCAAGCTTTAATCAAGGCATGCTTGTTACTCGCTGTATCCGAATGTATGATATTTTCAACGAACTCTGTTGGGATGAACAAACGTTCTTGTGATTGCACATTGCTTAGCAAAATGAAGAGTGTAGTTAATGCGTTCAAGGTGAGAAGTTTAAACGTCATACTACACCTTCTGCTCTTTCCATTTTCCTTTGCGGAAGAGATAAATAGCTACCAAACCGGCGACTGATTCGGCAACAACAAGTGACCAGTACACCCCGCTTTCACCCCATCCGAGTTTGAGTGCCAACAGATACGCCAGCGGAATTTCCAACACCCAGAAGCAGAAGAAGTTGATTTTCGTCGGTGTAATCGTGTCACCTGCTCCGTTGAAGGCAGAGATCATTACCAATTCCCATGCGTAAATCAGGTATCCGTATGACACTGTCCGCAAACAGGCTGCGCCTGCTACAATTACCGCAGGTTCCGAGGTAAAGATTTTTACCAGCGCTTCGTTGAAAAAAACATAAATGAGGGAAACAAGAGCCATAAATGCCATGGTCACATAGCCGGTAATCCATACTGATTTTTCTGCCCGTTCCGGCTGTTTCGCGCCCAAGTTTTGCCCTACCAATGTAGCGGCGGCATTCGAAAGTCCCCAGGCGGGAAGGAACGTGAAAACGAAAATTCGCACCGCTATCGTATACCCGGCTACCGCTTCGCTCCCGAATTCGGACATGATACGGACCAGCCCGATCCATGAAGAGGTGGCGATAATAAATTGCCCTATCCCGCCCAATGAGGTTTTAATCAAGTTCCAGAGAATTTCGGATCGCAATTTTAATTGGGAATATGCCAGGCGGATATGTTTAGCACCGTGAAAGAGCACCCAGAGCTGCATCAGCACACCGGTTCCACGGCCGATATTGGTAGCCACAGCTGCGCCCTCAACACCGAGTTGCGGGAATGGCCCCCATCCGAAAATCAGCGCCGGATCAAGAACGATATTGATACTGTTGGAAACAATCAGTACGCGCATGGCTATTGCGGCATCACCCGCGCCACGGAAAATAGCGTTAATGATGAATATGAGCATGATAACTGCATTGCCGCCGAGCATCCAGACGGTGTATCGGTACCCGTGCGTAAGCGCCCATTCATCTGCACCCATCAGCATGAGTATATCCTTCGCGAAGAACAGGCCGGCAATTGCAATCGGGATCGACGTCAATAACCCGATAATGACTGCCTGTCCGGCAACATCACCGGCCGCTTTCCGGTTCTTTTCGCCGATTCGTCTGGCGACTAAGGCCGTCGTCCCCATTGAAAGCCCGATAGCCACTGCGTATACCAGCGTCAGAATCGATTCGGTCAGTCCAACCGTTGCGACTGCGGAATGACCAAGCGATGAAACGAAGTAGACATCGACAACGGCAAACAGCGATTCCATCCCCATTTCGAGCATCATCGGGACGGACAAAAGAAAAATCGCCCGGCCGATACTACCCTGCGTGTAGTCCATTTCTGTCCCGCGAAGGGCATCGCTCAGGTTTCGAAAAAGGTTCCGGATACCTGAGGGGGATTTTGGTTGATCGATAGTTGGCGTGGTTGACATACTGTTGTGCTTACGCACGAGAAAGTATATGATACCCGGACAAATGAAACAAGTCGCCCGATTTCACATATACACAGCTGTATGACCACGCCGCTTTTCAGCACCAAATCCCTCTCCCGGTTTTATGTTCGCGGTCCGCAGACTATCCGGGCGGTCGATGAAGTCAATTTAGGAATCGAGCGCGGCGCATTCGTGGCGATTGTCGGTTCTTCCGGTTCCGGCAAATCGACGCTTTTGAATCTGCTTTCTTCTTTAGATACGCCGACTTCAGGAACAATCAATTTCGAAGGCAGCCCATTGTCCTCTTTGTCGCGCCGGGAGGCCTCTGCGTATCGAGCGCAAAAGGTCGGGATGGTGTTTCAGTCGTTTAATCTGCTTCATCATAGAACGGCGCTTGAAAATGTCGAGTTTGGTTTACAATTCAATAATACGCCGTACCATAAACGTCGAGCGATAGCAACTGAAATGCTTGAACGGCTTGGATTGCAAGATCGGTTAACGCACCGCCCGTCCGATCTCTCCGGCGGTGAACAGCAGCGGGTTGCTCTGGCGCGGGCATTGGCGAAGCGGCCTACAGTGCTCTTTGCTGATGAGCCAACCGGCAGTTTGGATGAAGAAAATTCCAGTCAGATCATTAATCTTTTTTCGCAGCTCAATAAAGATGGTTTAACGATTATTATCGTTACGCATAATCTGAGTTTGGCGACTAATCACGCGCAATCAGTTATCCAGATGCGGTATGGCCGGATCGTCAATCATGCGGAAGCGGGGAAGGAATAACCATGACATTCCGTGACCTTGCAACAACATCGGTAGGCAATCTGAAACGGATGCGACTTCGTACATCGTTAACCGTCGCCGGAGTAGTCATTGCTGTTGGCGCATTTGTGGCGATGCTTTCTTTCGGTTCCGGTAATAAACAATACGTGCAGGAGCAGTTTGAAAGTTTCGGACTTTTAAATACGATGCAGGCTTTCCCTGTGCGTCAGGAAAAGGCCGCGGATTCCGCAAAACCGCGCTCTATTGATGCCAAAGCGATTGAACGGATGTCCCGCCTGCCCGGGGTGCGGTTAGTGTTTCCGTATGATGCCTTTTCTGCGACTGCGCATTGTGGAGATTCGGTGGCGATTATACAGATGCGGGCATTACCGATCAGCGTTTTGCAAACAAAATGGTTCAATCATATAGATGCCGGTTCTGCTTATGAAAATGATACCGCCAAAGAAGTGCTTGTTTCATATGATTTTCTTGACCAAATGGGCATCAAGAGTCCTGATTCGGCTATTGGGAAAACGGTTATAGTCGCCGTTAAGAAATCAGTTATCGATAGCGGCCTCGCGCAGCTTTTCCCGCCGGATAGCGCGCATCTTCGGAAACTATGGCAGGAACTCAGATTCGATTCATTGCTTGATACCGCGTATATTAAGGGGCTTATCCGCCAGGAGATGAATGATAAAAATGGATTGGGGCGCAAGTTTCCTCCTGATCCCGCGTATCTTCGCAAGCGATGGGATGAACTGAAATTAGATTCCTTATATGATAAAGTGTATGCATCCCGGCTCGTTCAGGGGGAAATGAAATACGGCATGGCGAAGTTCATGGATGGGCTGATTAACCACCGCGCAACTATCAGTGATACGCTGGTCATTTGCGGCGTAGTGGCAGGGGATGGGCCGAGCCGACGCTCAGGTACTGAGTTAATGGTGCCGGAAGTCCGTGCGCGAAAATTTACGGGTGGTATTCCGATCGATGATCCGACAGCGCTTATGTCGATGATTACTTCGGGCAATATCTTAGCGCAAGAAGGAGATCCAAACGCCAAATCTTACTCGCGTGTGACACTTGATATCGAACCGGCTGCCAGCCACAAAGTGATTAAAGATTCACTGGAAGCAATGGGATTCCGCAGTTTTAGCTTTGCCGAAGAGTTTGAAGAAATAAAGCGGGTCTTTTTGTATTTTCATCTCGGCTTGGCGGTGTTCGGGCTTATCGCACTCGTGACGGCAGCATTGGGAATTATCAATACGCTGGTGATGTCGGTGATGGAGCGCAGAAAAGAAATCGGGGTGATGAAATCGATAGGGGCCGATGAGCGGGATATTCGCAATCTTTTCCTGACAGAATCCGGTCTTATCGGTTTTGCTGGTTCGGCGCTCGGTTTGTTGCTGGGTTGGACGGTAAGCCGGATAGCATCCTACATAGCTCAAACTATCATGGCAAACGAAGGTATACCGCCGGTGGAACTGTTCCGGCTTCCGATCTGGCTTATCCTTGTTGCTTTAGCGCTCGGAACATTGGTCAGTGTGCTGGCGGGGTTGTATCCGGCCAGACGCGCCGCCAGAGTTGATCCGGTGGAAGCACTGCGCTCGGAGTAGTTATAGTTTCGTTAATTCAACCCGTCGATTATTTGCTTTACCTTCCGGAGTAGTGTTGGCATCAATCGGTTTCGTTTCACCGAAACCTTTCGCTTCTAATCTGGAGGCGTCTATTTTCCCATTTTCTACCAGATATGCCTTCACGGATTCTGCGCGGCGTTTGGAGAGATCCAAATTCGAATCATCGCTGCCGTCACTGTCGGTGTGTCCGTCAATCGAGACACGAAGGGCGGGGGATTCGGTGAGCATCTGAATGATATCAGCAAGTGTCTTGTATGACTCCCCTTTGATTTTGTCGGAGTTGACATCAAAGTAAATGCCGTGCGTTACGATGTGGCCATCTTCATCAAGCTGTTCTTTCATCGTTTTGCCTCCTTCGGCAAATCGGAAATTGCGTATGAACATCTTTTCTTTTGCCCAGTCGTTGTCGTCGGCGTGAAACGTAATGGCAAGCGCAACCGGTAAAAACCCGGCTGTTCTTGGTGCATTCACCAATCGCATGTTGTCGATATAACATTTCACCGAGCTTTTTGTCACCATCATGCGAAAATGGTGAATGCCGGTGGCGTATGATTCGGGGAGCTGTATATCGGAAATACTTTGATACGCTCCTTTGTCATCGCTCATGTTAAAATAGGCTTTCGTATTACTGAACATCCGAAGGTGGGCAGTAGGATAGTCGTCCGCCTTCACCCAGCTAAATTCAATGTAATGCGCTCCGTTGTATACTGATGTCCGGTTCAAGAACTCGAATTCGATCGTGTATTTTTCCGGTAATTGATTTATGTTGAGTTTGGGTCGAATTTCACCGCGCGATGATGCCATAATCCACATATCGTTGCCGACTTTGGCGTTTTCAAACACGCCGGATTTCAGATTCCAACGGGAAGGGAATTCTCCCAATTCTTCCTGACTCAGGTCGTCATAGAAGAGTACCTTTTGACCCGGCACGAAATCGAATTTGGTGTAGAGCTGGAAGTTATCGGCAGCCGGAGCAGCCGAATCGCTTTTTGCTGCTTGTGGTTCAGTTTCAGCGCTGGCAGTACTGTCCTTCTTCGGCTCTTCAGTTTTTTTGGGTTCGGTCGCTTTCTTTTCGACTTCTTTTTTGACTTTGCTTTTCAGCTTACCGAGCTGCGCAAATCCTGATTCAGTACCCGTAAGCACCAAAGCCAATCCAATTACCATTATCCATGTCAAATGAATACGCATATTCTCAAACTCCTGTTATTGGGCGGCTGTTGCATCCGGTCCAAATGATGCCGGAATATCATCCCATTTTATCTTATGTATTACATCGTTCGTAAGGCCGTCATTGTCAGGATCAACCGAACAACAGGTAGTGAAGGTACGTTCACCACCTATAATATTCCAATTAGCATTGTCGAAGCCAATGTATAGGGTATAGGGAATTTCATCGTAAAGGTCTAACGGCGTTACAAAAAGTAAATCACTTGTTCCCATTGAGCCATTCAATGAGGAAGTAACTTCTTCGCCGTTTGTCAGAATGGCGCTGCCATTTATAAACAGGTCCAGGCTGAAAGAATGGGCCGTTATCTGTCCTTGGATGAGTATTCCCTGTGGGTCGGGCTGGTTCACCCAACCAAGATGCGTTGATCCGCTCCAGGCCCAGGTATATTCCTCATATGGATCAGAATCAGGAACAGGATAGACAAATATTCCTGCTGCGTTAGCGTCAGCGTCTGAGTCCAACACACCGCCGAATACAATGAACGCGTTCGGTGCAGGTGTAGTGTGTGGGGCCTCACGAAAGGCATGAACATCCGCTCGAAAATGGGCATGAATATTGATTCTACCTTCTAATGTACCGGCGTTCTGTTCAGAATACGTGAAAGTTCCATACCAATCGGTCAGATTAACCGGGTTGCTTTTTCGCTGAGTCAAGGGCGCAAGTTGGGCATCTCCATCCCGTACCACAGTAACTGGGCCGGACGAGCCAACCCCGCTTTTGGGAATACTCGTCCATATATAGAGCGGTTCCCATTTATAAATAGTCTGCTCGACGCCATCAATATATACATGTCCCTTTGAACCGGGATCGCTCCCAAAATAGCCGGTAAGAAACAGCGTATCCGTATAGTTTATTACTTCCACAAAGCGAATACTCGGCGCTAACAGTTCAAAACTGTTCTGCAATTTCGTAATAATGAGTTCTGCGCCGTTGGATGGGCGAACATCAAAACCGCGGTTGTGCATATCAGTTTTAAGTTGTGTAATATCGAACGGACGTTGTTTCGGGTTTTCGATTGGGGTAAGGGTCGACGCGTTTGCCCCTAACATACGATCAATAAGAAACTCACCGGCTTTATCTGAAATAGCGGCCGTAATCTTTTCAGACCATCCGGCATACACCGATGCTCCCGCTGTCTGGAAAGCATTTGCCATTTCAAATCCGGCGTTGTTTAAACCGCCTGCCAAAAGGCAGGTATTCATGAATACCAAACTGTTCTCTGAAAAGGTCATATAGTTTTCAACGAACTTGCTGGTGAACGCGTAGCGTGTGTGCTCCCGGCATACGCCGTTGGAATCAAGATCGTATGCGCTCAGATAAATGAGCTCTTCGGTTGCAATTAAATCAGCGAAAATTGAATCGCTTGCAGAGGAAGGAATTGTGCTTGTCCATACGGCGCCGTCGTGAAAGCCGACAGTATCAAGAAACCCGGTGCCGTGTGCATCGATATAAAAGACTCCGACATCCTGAATCTCCGTGAGCAAATCGGGCACAGTGCCATCGGTAGCTGCAACAGCATAGCCGTTGGCATCAAGCAGATTCTTGACTTTCGCGACCGCTGACGTAAAACAGGGAGAGCCCAACGTGCTAATGACAACTGCTTCTACTGATTCAGGCATTTCATATGTTGACACCTGCGGCGTAGAGTTGCTTTTGGCTTTATGATCGCTTTTGTCCAATCGATTGACCCGTTTAGGTACGACAAATCCCTTCGGAATAGCAGAAGTAGGGAGTACTATTTCCGATCCGTCAGAAACATTAACCGTGTCATCGGGAAAGCGGTTGTTGGCGACGGCGAAAATCGGACCGTCGATAAAGCGTCCCCATACCGAGGTTTCTTCCCGTCCAACCTCGGCAAATTCACTTCGACCGTTCATGAACGTAAACAGGGCAGATGCTATCGAATCAGGATCACCGCCGTGAAGCACTGCTTGCAGTGAGTCCACAGCATTGAACACAATGACACGTTCAGCAAAATTCAATTCGGTTGCCGGGCAGATCGGCGCGGCGCCGCCGCCGATGACGTAGCGAATAAGCCGTACAACGTCATGTACCGTTACTTTGCCGGAGCCGTCGGCGTCCCATCTTTGCAGACAGGACGGTGTAGCGACATTCGCAAACAGATACTGCGAAACAAGCAGAGGATCGGCAAGCGTGATAGTGCCGCTGCTGTCGGCATCTCCGGCGACATCGCAGCATCCGGCGGCAAGCGTTTTGTCCGGTATTATAAGGTTGATCAGAAATGCAATGAGAAGTATCGATGCTGCAGTGCACGGATGAATAACCGTGTGTCCGAATTTTCCGTTCATCAGTAACTCCTTGCTGAGAATGTTTTGAACCACATTAGCGGATAGTAAAGCAGAACGGAAATGCGATGGCAATCGATTTTTAGATACCGGCTGGTTTGGACAGTTTGTTTGAGCCTCGGTTTGTCAGGGCAAACCCCACAAGTTGGTATGTATAGGGGTCAGTTCGAAAGTCTTACCTGTTTTCGGTCAGCTGCCTGCTTTTTGCCATAAAGTACAACACCGGAACGGCCATGCGGCTTATCAGCAATGATGCAACCTCGCCAGCCATCAAGGCGATGGCAAGTCCCTGAAAGATCGGATCGAAAAGAATAACCGAGGCGCCGACGATAACCGCAGCAGCCGTGAGCAGCATCGGACGGAACCGAACCGCTCCGGCATCGATCACTGCCTGATCAAGAGGGGTTCCCTGTGCCAGCCGAAGTTCGATAAAATCAACCAGGATAATTGAATTGCGAATAACGATTCCCGCTCCTGCCATGAATCCGATCATAGATGTTGCGGTAAAAAACGCATCCATCGCTCCATGTGCGGGCATGATTCCGATTAGAGAAAAAGGAATTGCCGCCATTACGATAATCGGTGTGAGCAGCGACTTGAACCAGCCGACCATCAAAATGTAGATGAGTACGAGAACCACGAGGAATGCGAATCCCAGATCGCGGAATACTTCAATCGTGATATGCCATTCTCCATCCCATTTGATAGCAGGATCAAGCGTTATGGGGGGCTGCGTTGCGTTGTATATGTCAACCTGGGGTTTACTGCCACCGAATTGTCGCATATCAAGTTGTAGCAAGTTTTCATTCATGTCAAAAATCGCATACCCGGGACTTTCAACCGCCCCGGCCACATCACCGATGATATACGTCACCGGCATCAGATTTTTTCGGTACATTGCTTTGTCAGCAATTCGTTCTTCAGTGCGTACCAGTTCTGAAATCGGGATCAACAACGGCATCTCTGACTTGTTGGTTATTGTCGTTTTTGATGTCCGTATCGAGAGTCCGAGCAGTTCATGGCGGCTGGTTTTTTCGGCACGGGGAACCTCGAGAATCAGCGCGATATCCTCCCGCTCGCCCGGTAAGTGGACAATATCAACACGGGTACCTTTGACTGCTACTTGCAAAGTTTGGGCAATAGCATCCGCCGTCACACCAAACAGTGCTGCCCGTTGATGGTCGATAACGAACGCAATCTCCCGCTGATCATCCTCCTGATACGTATCAATGTCGACAACACCGGGGGTCGAAGCAAAAATTGAGCGAACGGATGAAGCAAGCTGGCCGCGTGAACTATCTGACGGGCCGTAAATTTCGGCGACGAGCGTTTGCAATACAGGCGGGCCGGGTGGTACTTCCGCAACGGCGACGCGGGCGGAGAATTTTTTTGCAATTTCCTGTACCTTCGGGCGAACCCGTTTCGCAATATCATGGCTTTGTGCATCACGCTGGTCTTTTTTTAGCAGATTGATCTGAATGTCGGCGATATGCGGTCCCTCGCGCAAAAAATAGTGTCGAACCAATCCGTTAAAATTGTATGGGGCGGAGATACCGGCGTAAATCTGATAGGTTGTGACCTCCGGTTCCGTGCTGATTGCGTTTGCAATTTCCCGCGCCGCCTCTACTGTTCGCTCAAGCGAGGATCCTTCAGGCATGTTGATAATGACCTGAAATTCATTCTTGTTGTCGAATGGGAGCATCTTAACCTGTACCCATCCAATCCCGACTAACCCAAGGGCAATGAAAAGAGCAATGACCGTCGATCCGAGAAACAACCAGCGAAATTTCGGTTTGTGAATAAGTGATGCCATTACCCGGCGGTAAATGCGGGTGGCGAGACCCTCCGATATCGGCTCTCCTTCACCTGTCACGTGAGATTTTCCCTGCCCCCATTTCAGTACCCGAACAGCCGCCCACGGGGTTACGATAAAGGCAATCATAAGTGAGAAGAGCATAGCAGCGGTCGAGCCAATAGGAATCGGTCGCATATACGGACCCATCAACCCGCCGACAAAGGCCATCGGCAGTACGGCAGCGATAACCGCCCACGTAGCAAGTACAGTCGGATTGCCGACTTCCGATACCGCTTCAATGGCCACATCTGCCCAGGCACGTCCTTTGTTTATGGCAAGGTGGAGGTGGCGGGTGATGTTTTCAACGACGACAATCGCGTCATCGACTAAAATACCGATAGAGAAAATCAACGCGAACAGCGTGATGCGATTCAACGTGAAACCGGCTAAGTAAAATACGAGCAATGTGAGCGCCAAAGTAGACGGAATCGCCAGAGCGACAATTATCGATTCCCGCCAGCCCAGACTTAGCAGAATGAGCAGCGCAACGCTCAGGACGGCAAGCAGCATATGAAAAAGGAGTTCATTTGATTTTTCTGCTGCGGTTTCTCCATAGTGACGTGTTACGCTCATCTCGACATTTGCAGGGATGTATTTTCCTTTGATCACATCAATTTTGTGCAGAACACGTTCGGCAACCGAAATGGCATTTGTTCCCGGGCGTTTGGCAATGGTGAGTGTAACCGCCGCCTGATCTTCATGCGATGCTGAATGCGCCACACCGGTACCGAAAACAACAACCTGATTCAATTCTTCCGGACCGTCGATGACCACGGCTACATCCCGCAGATATACCGGGCTGCCGCCGCTTATGCCGACGATAATATCCTGCACATCCTGCACACTGTGCAGAAAACCGTCGGTTTCGATGATGATATCCTGATTGTTTTGTATCAGGCTCCCTGACCGGGACTGACGATTCGCCCGCTGCAAAATCGGAATGATCGCAAGCGGGTCCAGCTGTCTGGCCGCGAGTGCATCGGGATTCAATTGAATGCGAAACTGGCGACGTACGCCCCCGATAATGTTCGTTTCGGATACGTCCGGGATTTGTTTGATCTGTTCTTCTATTTCCGCAACAATGCGTCTGAGTACATAATGATCTTCGTTCGCACTGTGAAAAGTGAGAGCGAGTATGGGGACGTCATCAATTGAGCGCGGTTTGAGAATGGGGGAGGAGACACCGGGTGGAATCCGATCGAAATTCGATTCGAGTTTTTGATTTAGCTTAACCAGACTCCGTTCGACATCTTCACCAACCACAAAACGGGCTATAACAAGCGCTTCCTCGGCACGGGAAATCGAATACACATACTCAATGCCCGGAATTTCCCAGATGAGCTTTTCCATTGGAGCAGTAACACGACGCTCCACTTCTTCTGCGCTCAATCCGGAAGCCGATACCATCACGTCGATCATCGGTACTTTTATCTGCGGCTCTTCCTCGCGAGGGAGCAGGGTGACCGCAAGAACGCCCAGAAGAATTGAGGCGATAATCAGTAGCGGGGTCAGTTTGGAATCGATAAACGATTTGGCGAGCGATCCGGACAGCCCCGATGATTTCGGCTTTTGTCCAGATTCGGTCATGGCGCTTCCTCAACCATGTCACCGTCGAAAAGGAGTGCCTGTCCATCGACTACAATCCGCTCCCCCTCCTGAAGTCCTGCCAAAATTTCGATTTGTTCCGGTGTTTCACGGCCGATTCGAATCAGGCGAAGAACAGCCGACTGTTTGTCGCTTACCGCATAAACAAGATCAAGCTGGCCGCGTTTGATAAGTGCGCTGCGGGGAATCCAGAGCGAATATTCCTGCGGATCGGCAATTTGAAGACGGCCTATTATGCCGCTGTTGATATTCCTCTGTAAAGGCATACGCAATCGTATTTCAAAGGTATGGTTTGTCGGATCGGCGCCGGACGGCAGTTCGGCTATTGGAGCGGTAATAGTCGTATCGAGCGTGTGCAAGTACACCGAAACAGAGTCACCGGGCTTCAATTGTCTCAGCATTGATTCGGGCAGCATGGCAGAAAATAGCAGAGGAGCATCTTGCTCGATAGTCAACAACGCAATTCCGGGTTGCGCCATGTCACCGGTATCGATTGATCGCTGAGTAATGGTACCATCGAACGGAGCTTCAATTTTTGCGTAACTCAACGCCGTTTGTGCTGCTGTTAGTGCGGCATTTGCCGCATCGACCTCGGTTTTGACGCCATCATATTCCCTTTGCGAAACCATCTGCTTGGCAAGCAAGTCATCGTATCGCTTCAATTCAGTCGATACCAGTTTATATGAGGTTTGCGCCTGTAGAACCTGGGCTTCCAGATCGCGATTGTCCAGCTCAATCAACAGTTCACCTTTCTTCACTCTGCTTCCGAGTCCAACCGGAATCTGAGTTACCCATGCCTGTATTCTGCTTTGGATAACGGCACGGTTTCGAGAGATAACCGTGCCAACGTATTCGGTGCTGGCCGCCGATGGACGCGAAAGAACAACAGCCGTTTGTACCGGTTTCGGCGCAACTGCAGCTTGTTCGGTTTTCTCGCTATGTTGATTGTCACAGCCGGCGACAAACAGTAGAGATGCGAAGACGACTGCCTTGAAGCTGCTTTGCATTACTTACCCTGCACACCGCATTTTCGCAGAATCATCTCTGCCGGGCAAAAGCCGGTGAATGCCGACTGTATCAAATTAACCCCGACAAAGGCAGTCAGGATAAGCCAGTACTGGCTTACCAAAAATGCCAGCGCGAGACTCAGAAGCACCATGGAGCCGGCTACCACACGGACGGCATTGTTCATAGTCATAAATTTCCTCCAAAAAACGTGTTGACAATATATAAACATATATTTATATAATAGCAATGAAAAAAACAGCGGCTGGCGATTTTTCGAAGGCAACGGATACCATGCTGGAGCAGGCAGCGGTCACCTTTCAGGCGTTGAGCGATCCGACCCGGTTGCGTATCCTGCAGGCGCTCAAGGAGAAAGAACGGACGGTTCAGGAATTGGTGAGTTTGTTTGACTGGACTCAGCCGAATATTTCCCGTCACCTGTCAATTCTGGCGCGGGCTGGATTTGTCGGCAAATCTAAGCGGGGTGCGTTTGTGTTTTATGGAATCAAGGGTTTGGGCGCGTTGCGGATGTGTGATCTGATTTGCGGGCATCTGCAATCGACGGTCGAGCAGTTGACAGCGGCAAAAAGCAAATCCCGCATTTATTTCTGATTCAGGAATTGTGCTAAGAGCGAATGAAACTGGTGTACCCCGATTTCACGGGTTGGGGAAAACCGACCTGCTTTGTAATAGCGTGACTGCAAGCCGCTATGCACCCCCTCAACGACGAATTCATCTTCACGCTCAACTTTATCCAGCATCGCACCGGCACCGCTGTTGAGTTTAGTGTCATCATACACATAAGAAATAAACGATACTTTCGTGCGATTCAGCCCCAAGGGCCTGATAAGATTGACAGATAAACCCCACGGGTAGAAATTGAACATCATGTTCGGAAAGAGCCAGTAATAATAAGCTGCGACATGTTTGCCGTGATCTACATGTCCTTTCGGTAAGTCGAATACTTCTTCGCTCTCATCAGCATATCCGATTTGCAAATTAAGGTGGTCGTATGTCATTGTTTTGTACGTACCGTAATCGATGACCTGGTTAAGACCCTCATGAACAAACGGAATGTGAAACCCCTCGAGATAATTGTCGCAATACAACGCCCAATGGCAATTGACGAGATAGTCTTTGCTTAAACTGTCGCTTCGTTTGAATTGGTGGAGCGGCAAGAAACCAACCCGTTCATTCATAATCTCAAAAACTTTGGAAATGTCGAAAACCGGTTCAAGACCGACGAACAAATGCTGTCCCCATTGCGCTAACTGAAATTGATGCAGGCTGTCGCATGGGCGCGGGAAATTTTCGGTTTCTTTGAATTCAGGCATTCTTCGGAATGTGCCGTCCAGCTCGAACGACCGGCCATGATACCCGCAGGTCAACACTTTCTGCTTTCCGGGG
The DNA here is from genome assembly GCA_964464605.1 of uncultured Ignavibacteriales bacterium. Classification (GTDB taxonomy): domain Bacteria; phylum Zixibacteria; class MSB-5A5; order GN15; family FEB-12; genus CAYXJN01. The sequence continues at coordinate 121,748 of CAYXJN010000008.1, forward strand.
TTGTTCACAACGATATTACCGCGATGGGTGCAGACATTCGTCATACAGCGAATTGCACCTTCTTTGTCGCGGGTGAGTAGCATCGGTTCGGATAAGAATTTATCCAAAAGTGTTACTGGGTAGACGGTATTTCCCGGGGGGATAACGCTGTCGTCGCCGATCCATTGCCATGTTTTGGTAAAAACACGCTCTTTGAGCGCCTCGAATACATCCGGGTCGCGATAGAAAGAGGCGGGAAGCGTTTCTGCTTTTTTGATATCGGGGTCGATGTTGTATTTTTGCATCTTATCGCACCTTTTTCATATCAGCGAGTCTCATCCACACATAAAACGGAATACCGGCCATTAACAGAATAAAGCCCCAGAAGACAACTTCCTGACCGCTGCCTATCATAATCCAGAGTGAAAAAATAAAAGCGAGAATGGCGAGCAAAAGTTTCGCCATCTGATTGTGCTCTTTTAACGCTCTTGTTTGAAGTACATAGCTTGCAGTTGAAAATAGGTAGGGAGTTAGTACGGCAAGGGTGGAGAGTGTTATCATAAATGAGAACGCATCCACCAGCGACTTTGCATAGTTCAATGCCATCAAAACGGAAGCAAGCACACTTGAGATAACGATACCGATTATCGGTGAATCATTCTTGTTGAGTTTGTTAAATATGCTCGGAAACAATTTATCCTGGGCAGCCGACATAGGAATTTGACCTTGAATAAGTATCCATCCGTTTAACGCGCCAAAAGTTGAAATTATCGCACCGATTGCTACAATATATTTGGCGTATGACCCCCAGAAAACAGCGGCAGCATCTGCATACGGCGCATTCGATGTTGCCAGTGTATCGGCGGGGAGAATACCCATTATTGCAACCGAACTGAGCAAATATACCACGACCGTAACCAATGTGCCAGCGATTGTTGAACTGCGGATAGTAGCGCCGGCATTCTTAATTTGTGAGCCAGTGATCGAGGCACTTTCCATGCCGAGAAAGGCAAAGAAAGTCAGCATCGTGACGGTTGTCATAGTAACCATATTCGATTCACCGGTAAGATTGAAGGCAGGAAAGTGATCGAGCTGTATGTAAAAAATTCCTATGAACCCAATCAGTATGAGTGGAATGAGTTTTAGGATTGTCGTAACTAACTGAACTACTCCAACCGTTTTAATTCGTTTTGCATTTACCCAGGTCAGAAACCAGATAACAGAGAGGCCGGTCAGAACAGCTGCTATCGGGCTTTCTGAGAGAATAGGGAAGAAGACACTTAAGTAACTAACCAAAGCAACCGCGATTGCGGCGTTAGTGCACCAGATAGAAATCCAATAACTCCATGCGACTAAATACGCCGCAAAATCCCCTAACCCGATTCGCGTGTATGCATACGGCCCACCGATTGTTTCCGGCGCTAAACGGCCAAGTTCTCCGAACAAAAGCGCCATTAAGATTGCGCCTATCGCGGAACAAAGCCACCCGATCAGACTGATGCTGCCGTAGACAGCCAGGGCTGCCGGTAACAGAAATATGCCGGAACCAACCATATTCCCGACTACCAAGGCGGTACTTGACCAGAATCCGAGCTTTGACTCCTGATTTTGGTCTGTTATATGGCCGGTGTTTGAAACCACGATGGGGTAAAATACGAAATTCTGTTACAAACCGGGGAAATGATTTAGGTAGTGTCGTAAAGCGACAGAGGCAGATTTAGCTCTGCTCGCTTGCTTTACGATACTTTAAGATAGAAAACCAGTCGATTTTTCGTGTCAAATACATTGTCAAGGCTAATGCTACGAAGAGGATGAGGCTCCCCATCAATAGCGCATAGTCCTGCAGTTGCAAGACGATGTACAGGTATCCATATAGTATAGACAATACAAGTGCAATAATCGCTGATCCGAGTTTATCGGCGAGAAAACTAATCGAATACAGGGTGACAAGCGCGACTACACCTGCGCTTGCTATCAGATAGGCTAGCCCAAAAGCGACATACTCTGAAAACGACAAAAGCAGGGTATAAAACACTAATAAAGCAAGTCCGATGAGTAAATATTGAATTGGATGCATCGGCTTACTGCTAAGAATTTCTATTACGAAAAAGGTGAGAAAGGTAAGTGAAATAAACATGATCGCGTATTTTACGGTACGCATCGTTTGCTGATATTGATCAACCGATAACAACAGGCTCACACCGAATAGTGATTTGTCTGCTTCGTAGCGAGCACCCACCCACTTCTGAGGAAAATCACGGCTCATATGAAGCACGCGCCAATCCGACGAAAATCCATTTTGATTCACCTCGCGCTGTGTTGGTAGATAATCTCCGGTAAAGCTCGGATTTTGCCACGTTGAAGAGAGGTGCAGCGATGTTTCTTTGCCAATAGGTGAAAAGAACAACCCAAAACTGCCGTTCAAATCCAGTTTAGTCTGGAATGAATACTCCTGCATTGCTCCGGTAAGTGCAACCGGTACGCTTATTCCTGATGAAACGATATCTTGGCTTACGACGCCGGGGTTGGCGGCAAGCGCTTCATTATTCCAGAAAATGGTTATGGAATCCTTTATTCCTTTCATATCGGTAATGCCGAATGATACAAAAGCATCTTTCCATACAATGTTTTCCGGTAAAACGTTCAACTCATCGAATTGTGGCGTAGTAAATGTTGCTGAAACATCTAATTTGGTATTGTAAACGACAATATCGTAAATACCTCTGTTTCTCATTTCCGGGTCAACCACTCCATTAATAGCCAGCTTTTCAGGCAGGAAATGGGCGTATTGAATACTGTTAAATACATTCTGTTGATCGATTATAGCTTGAGTCTTGACCGGGACAGTCAGGAATGGTCCGATAAGAATCTGTTTTGCCGCCCAATTTTGGCTAATTTCACCAGCGACCGCGTCCCGCCGCTCTTTTCTTTCGGTCACTAACGACTCAATCATCATTGCCGGAATGAATAAAAGAAGGCTCAAAAGCCCGACTATTATTAATCTTATGCCGACTGAGTTTCTCATTACCCGACTTAAATCCTCCTATCTCCAGATGCTGGTATGAAAATATATACCTGTTGTTTCATTTAAATTACACTTTTTTTGAATTTTTGCGATTTTAGCGGCAGGTCGACACTTTGAACCTGAGAGCATTTTGTTTACTGTCTCTGACATACAGGTATGCATTCATCTTGACGACCGACCGAATTCATTCTACCTTTGCGTTAGGTTGACGAACCCTATGGCCGTTGATTAGCAGGGAATACGGTGAGCAGCAAAACATGTAAGATTCTGCTTTTTTCAATTGTGGTACTCAGCTGCCTATTACTAAGCGGGCAATCTAAGACTAAGCACACTTCAGTTTCCTATTGGCTCTGGGCCGGGATAACCGCCAACGAAGCACCCGCCAACTCGGAATTATATGTATTTCAGGGACGCCTGTATGTTGAGGAAGGGAAGACGGCGTATGAGCGACTTGGTTTGTACCCACATCCGATAAAAAGCAGCAAACTTGTTTTAGTCTATCGACTGGAAGGGCAATTGCCCGATGCCAAAACTGTTATTGAGGTATTCAAACGCGGTGTCGCGCAGTGGCAGCGCCATCCGATTGTGATTTCAGGCATTCAGTTGGATTTCGATTCACCAACCGCAAAACTTTTAGAGTACAGCAATTTTCTGGAAGATATCAGAAGACAATTGCCGCAGAATTTCGAACTCAGCATTACCGGGTTGGGAGATTGGGCGATTGGGGGTAACAAAGATGCGCTTCGCTCAATTTCATCTTCAACAAACGAAATAGTTTTTCAACTGTATCAAGGTCGCCAACCGCTGCCGGATATAGAAACATACATCAATGCGCTGGTAGATTATCCGTTACCGTTTCGCATCGGACTGTTGAGCGGATCAACAATGCCGGTTTCTGTGAACAAATTGCAATCCAATCCCCAGTATCGCGGAGTTATTTACTTTATCCAGAAATAGTATGAAACTCAAAAACTGCATTTTGTTGCTTTTGCTCACTGTTATCATTTTGCATGAGGATGCTTTGAGAGCGTGTGGTGGCCATGATTACGGTCCTTTTTATAATCCTCAATCATATATAGACCCTGGCGAAAAAAGTACTCGCTTTGACTGGTCTAAATATGGACGCAGCAGAAATTTTAAGCTCTTGGTTCGCCAGTACGCAGTGTTACAAGCCAATCAAGAAGACACCATTGATATAACTGCTCGCAAAGTTAGTGAACAAAAAGAAGCTGAATCCTACGCTATGTATCTGCAGGGTGTTGAGTATTTTAATGCATACAAATACGCGAAAGCACTTGATGTTTTTTTAAACCTTCAGAAGACTGCTGGCTCTGGTAGCGGCTGGCCGCTTAGTATGTTCAAGAAAATAGAATACTCATGGGTTAAAGAAGCATCAACCTATATGGTCGCTCGTTGTCAGTTGGTCGCATCGCAGAATGACTGGGATGGTTATAACAATTCAACTGAAATGATCGATCAAGATCTGCTTCAGTCAGCGGATTCATCATTCCAGGAATATCTGAAAGCATATCCGGATGGGCTATATGCAAAATCAGCCCGCAGCATGAGTCGGAAAATGTACTTTCTTTCCGGAAAGCAATCGCTCTTAGACCAAGAAATTAAACAAGTTATGTGGAAATATTTCCCGGCATCTCATGAGTTTGTACCGGGTCAAACAATCAACGAAAATATAATCTATGAATTTCAAAATCATTTTGAGGGCGAGGTAGATTTTGCTCATGACTCACCCATGCTTTTGGCGTACGAATGGTTCGGGTCTCCAAAACCAGATTCACTGGATTTTAGATTATTCGAAGCGAGAGAAAAGGACTTTTCAGCTTACCCAAGATTTTTTCAATTTCTCCGCGCTTATGCACTCTATAAGTTAGAACGTTATCAAGAACTTCTTGAAAAAACGCCGGAAGAGCAGCCAATTGAAAATATTATGTGGCTCAGTATTCAAATTTTGCGTGCTCGTTCGTTTGAAAAAGTTGGTGATAGCGTATCCGCTTTAAAGGCACTTGAGCAAATGCATCATATATCACCGGAGGATGCTCTTGATTTTGAAATAGCATACTTGAAACTCAATCATAATGATGGTTTATGGCTTTTCACGAATAGTTCTCCGATAGTCAACGTAAGAAATTTGCGCGTGTTTGCACTGTATGGATTGACAGATAAAGAGTTAGAAGCGGCAATAGCCATGAAGGATATCGCTGGGGATAAACGACAAGTTATATTAGCAGAATTAACCCAGCGTTACATTCCTACCGGTCGATTTCAAGAATTTACACAGTTAATGAACAAAGAGTCAGTTGCGATTTTTATGCCAGTTAAGGCAGCAGTGGCAATCTTAGCAGCAAACCCTGATGATGCAAGAGCACTTGTCGAAGTAGGTGAGTTTTTGATGAACAATTATATAAATCCTCAATCCACCTTTGAAGGGGGGTATGCGAAATTTTGGACGTATGTTCATCCGGATGAATTGCCATGGCGATGCACGACTTGTGAAAACCACCAGCAAAGAACCGCATCGTTTACACCCCCAGTATGGTTTTTTCAGTCAGCAGTGAAAGTCGAGAAGCGGACAAAAAAGAAAAGCGAGCTAGAGGCAAAAGCACTACACTACATTGTAATGGGCGGACGAACTGGTTATCATCATACTCGCACCACATGGGATACTAAAGTTTCTGATACAACATTTCTTACCGGTCAAGAAGCCTTTGCTCGCCTGCACAAACTATACAAAGATTCTGAATGGGCGAAGAAAACACCGTATTATTATCAATAGCACCATCTTGACGACCGACCGAATTCCCTCTAACTTTATAGTATTATGAATACCGTTACCAATCCAAACAAAGCATTGTGGGAAAAAGGGGATTTTACCGCTATTGCCGCTGCTATGCGTCAGTCCGGAGAATCATTAATCAAATCGATCGGCGTTAAGCCGCCACTCAAAGTGCTTGATCTGGGATGCGGTGATGGCACTACTGCCGTTCCACTTGCACAAACAGGAGCGGATGTTACCGGAATCGACATTGCCCGAAACCTTGTTGAAGCCGGTAATAAACGGGCGAAAGCCATGGCGCTGACTAATCTGAGATTTCAGGAAGGGGATGCCTGTAGTTTACTAGAGGTGAACGATAACTCATTCGATTTAACAGTTACCATATTCGGCGCGATGTTCGCACCGAAACCGGTCGATGTTGCTAAGGAAATGGTGCGCGTTACGAAGCCGGGTGGAACAATCGTGATGGGGAACTGGATTCCGAACGATTCCACCTCTTTTGTTTCGCAATTACTCAAGATAAGTTCGGCTTTCACGCCGCCGCCGGAAGGGTTTATCAGCCCGATGTTGTGGGGCGTAGAGTCGCATATTGTAGACCGGTTTGGTCAGGCCGGAATTTCATCGGATAAAATAAGTATGACTAAAGATACGTATTCATTTATTACGCAGGATTCTTACGCTGACTATATCGATAGGTTCAGACAGTATTACGGCCCGACTATGAACGCATTCGAAGCGGCAGAAAAAAACGGCCAAGCGGAAGAATTACTTCACCAGCTTTTAGAGCTTGCACGAACGTTTAACAAGGCAACCGACGGCAGTACGGCAATTGATGCGACCTTTATGCGTGTGGTTGTTTCTGTTTGAACGGTACACAAGCGTTACCTTAAAGATTTCCTGATCGTATTTATTATTTGCCTGATAACAGACTATCTATAATACAGTGCAATTTTGCCGGAAATTGTCGATACAATAAAGCATTGAGTGGCCTTTTATCGCCGGTTACTAAACAATAATAGAGTTCAAGCAGGTTCATGTTCAAAGAAGCACAAAATGAGTTCAGAGCCGATTTGTTCAGGCATCTGGATGGTATTGTCACTGTCCCGTCTGCATACGTGCTCCATCAAAAGGGAGTGACCGGTTATATTCTTGAAAAGCAGAATGTTTCTCTTGCCGAGATCACTGAAAAATTCAATGCCAACGACGGTTACTTGAACGTCGCACTGCGTGTGCTCTGTTCACAGGGTTGGCTGACTCAAAAAGTCGATAATAAAAATGATCGGATCGAATTTTCGGTAAATGATAAAACAGCCGAGGCGTTCGGATATTTTCATCTGTATGAAGACGCCGTGGAGTTTCTTAAATTCACGGAAAAATATCAGACACGCCGCTATGATTTAGAGGCATTTCTGCTGCTTGAAAAATTATTCAAAAACTTTTTGGGAAACTACGGATTAACACTATCTGAAAACGACACCAAATCGATTACCCACCAGATACTAAAGCATATCGAAGGAGTGGTTGTCGGCCCGACCTCCGTCTTTTTAGGCATGCGCGGCATGTTTCACAAGTATTTCATGCAGGCCCGGTTCAGACCGGAAGAATTTCATAGTGATGCTGATAGTTTTGAACGGCTGCTCGATTTCTTTGTGCATTTCGGATGGTTTCTCAAACAGAACGGAACCTACCAATTCACCGATAAAGGTTTTTTCTTTGCGCAGCGGGCGAGCGCCTACGGCGTGACTGTTTCCTATATTCCGACACTGCGGAAATTGGATGAACTGATCTTTGGCAATCCGAATGCAGCACGAATCGGCTCGGATATTCATCACGAAACGCATGTCGATCGGGAAATGAATGTGTGGGGAAGCGGCGGTACGCATGCGACCTATTTCAAAGTTGTCGATGAAATCATTGTCGAATTGTTCAACAAGCGAATCGAAGATCAGCCGAAAGGCATCGTCGATATGGGCTGCGGTAACGGGATGTTTTTGCAGCATCTCTATCAGGTGATCGAACAGCAGACCCTTAGAGGGAAAATGCTGGATGAGCATCCGCTTATTCTCATCGGCGCTGATTTTAATGAAGCGGCTTTGAAAATTACCAAAGCGAATCTGATACAGGCGGATATTTGGGCGAAAGTTATTTGGGGGGATGTCGGCCGTCCCGACCTGCTTGCGAAGGACTTGAAAGAAAATTACAACATCGATCTCAAAGAGCTGCTCAATGTCCGGACCTTTTTAGATCATAACCGGCAGTGGAAAGAACCGGCGAGCGTTGATCCGAACCGCGTAAGTAAATCTACCGGTGCGTTTGCATCTCAGGGAAAACGAATAAGCAATAACCGGGTTGAGGAATCACTGCGGGAGCATTTGAAAAATTGGGAGCCGTTCATTAACAAGTTCGGTCTGCTGATTATCGAATTGCACACAGTCGATCCGCAGTTGGTCGCGCAAAATTTAGGAAGAACCCCGGCTACCGCATACGACGCCACCCATGGGTATTCCGATCAATACATTCTTGAAGTCGACGTGTTTAACAAGGTGATGGAAGAAGTCGGTTTATCTCCTGAAAAAAATGTCAGCCACAAGTATCCGAACTCAGATTTAGCGACGGTTACGATCAATCTGTTCCGTAAGAGTTAATCGATCGTAGTTCTATTTCTCTTTTAACCTCGCCACCGAAGCCTTGGCCAATTTTGTTAACACCCCAAAATCGATATCAGCAAGTTTGTTGATGTACAAGCATCCTTTACCGGCTTTGTGCTTTCCTAATTTGGCAAGCAGTTCGGTCTGCTGTTCCAATCCCCCCATCAAATACACCGTAATCGCAGCTTTGCGCGGTGAAAGGCCGACGACAAACCAATCCCCTTCGCGGCCGCTTTTCCCGACATAGTGATACTCACCGAACCCGACAATACTCGATCCCCACATCTTCGGTTTTGCTTTCGTCACTTTCGCCATCATGTCGGCGATTTTCTTGCAATCAGCGCGGTCATCTTTGTCCGGTATTGCGGCAAGAAATTTAGCAACGCTGTCTGCGGTTGGTTTGGTTTTGAGTTCAGCCTTTGCCATTGGGGATATTCCTTCTATTACGAAAGCTAGTATCAAACTCGACTTTTAACCGATTTCCTTGGCTGAACTACCGCGTGCTTGTTCCAAAAAGCTGGCGAGGCTTTTTCGCTGGTTGCCCTGATCGTCAAAGTTGTTTGCAGAGAGCCAGCTCTCGAATGCGTGTCTGATACTCGGCCATTCGGTATCGATAATTGAGTACCATGCCGTGTCGCGGCTACGGCCTTTGTAAATTGTCGCTTGGCGAAAGATGCCCTCAAACGTGAATCCTAACCGTAACGCAGCGTTTCGTGAAGGTTCGTTCAGTGAATCGCATTTCCATTCGTAACGACGGTAGCCGAGTTCGTCGAAGGCACGCTTCATCATCAAATACATAGTTTCCGTTGCCACAGCCGTTTTTTGCAACGAAGCCGAATAGTGTATGTGCCCAACTTCAATTGATCCAACGTGCGGTTGAATCCGTAAGTAACTCGCAACTCCGGCAGGCAGACCTGTTTTCAGTCCAATGATAGTGTAGAATTGTGGGTCATCTTTTTGGCAATCAGTGCGCAGCCATGAAGCAAATTCAGTATAGCTAGCGAATGGGCCATAGGGCAGGTAAGTCCAGTTTGCCATCCCCTTCTCGGATTCAGTAAACGCTCCGAAGAGATCTTTGGCATGTTCATCAGGACGAAGCGGAACAAGTCGGCAATACTGTCCAACCATGTCTGTGTGAGGGGGAAAGCTTCGAGGAGACCAGCCAGTCATAGGCGCGCCAACCGGTTGCCCATATTCGTTTCGTAGCTCGCTCATATGCGAGTTTATTGATTTTAAGTTCGCAACGCCAGAGAAATTAGAAAAGTGGTTAACCCTGCGAAACACCCGTATGTGAGGCGGGTAAGATGTATAAATCAATTTATCATTTCTTTAACTTCTCTACTAAATCCATGGCCAACTTCGTTGACATTCCAAGGTCAATATCGTCGAGTTTGTCATTGCGCATTTCTACGGAGTATAAGCCCCAAACCCATACCGATCAGCCCAACGTTGCGAATTGTGGTGCCTATGGTTTGAAGTAAATCGGGAACAGGGAGCAGGGCGACGACTAGGTTTACAACAATACCGATCAGAAATAACCGAGCGGCCCAGGACGGCAACACACCGGCTCGTACTGTGTCGATGCCAAACATGCCGCCGCCAAGAATCATGAGTGCCCCGTGAAATGTGTAAATCCAACCCAACTGTGCCCATAGCTGTTCGTATGTGTTAACTGAGGCAGCGAGGGCATACATAGTAGTGTGAGCAAAGTAGATGAATGCAAACCCGTATAAAATGCCCCCGAGCAAACCGAAGTATGAACTACGGGGGCGCTGTACAGCATAGAGACCAACGAGTATGACTGGCATAGGTAGAAACGCGACATAGTTGAGCCAGAGCTGCACTGATGAGAATCCACCTTGTACCCATTCAAGGATGTCGGTAAGCGTGTGTAATGCAGGGGCGAGGATCGCTCCCCAAGCAATAATTTTGCGAACTGAGTTTTCTATAGTATGCTCCGGAGCGAATTAGGTCAGTTATCTGTTCTGTTTCTTGTCTGCATTTGTTTGCTGGCCGTGTGTTGCCGCCACCATACAAGCGCGATAATGAGGGCAGCTAAACCGTAACACAATGCGTTACTATGGCCGCGCAATGTAGAACTGGCAGCGCTATTTGTCAGCCCAAATGTGTTAACCGCGCCGTGGAATAATGTTGCAATCACGACGCTTCCGCGTGTTCCCTGAGCCAAGAAGGTCAAGATTACTGACAGCGCCACAGTGTACCCAATGAACGGCAGGAATGGAGAGCCGTATTGCGGCATGCTGGAAATGAAGAAAAGCGGAAGGTGCCAAAACGCCCAGACTATTCCGATAATCACACTTGCACCCAACCGTCCAAAGCGTGGCACGAGTCGAGGCAGTGCGAATCCTCTCCAGCCCACTTCTTCTCCCACAACCAAAATGAACACAACCAAACTAAGAAGCGAGATAGACTGAAATTCGATAGTACCATTCGCTCCCAAAGCTTTTTCGAGTGAACTCCGTAGCGCTGTTATAGGCAGGGGGAGCAGGAGTGCAATAATGTACCAACAGAGAGGGATCCGCCATTCGGTCACGCACGTGTAGAACTTGCGCCGTTCCTCGTGATCCATAATCCCCATGACAATAAATGCGGCGATAGCCGGACCGCAGAGCGCTGCGAGACTTATCGGAATTGATGTTGCTGCCAGTGGAAGCAAAGACCATGTGAACAGAAACGAAAGTACGAAGTAGCTGGAGAGTGGCGTTTGACGAATCAGTTTTGCCAGTCGACTTATCCGGACGTTCATTCGATGTTCCTTGGAAGATACTTCCAGCGCGATGGTGGAAGTTTACATCCGTCGAATTACGGGCACACCGCCGGATTGGGGCCGTTATTGAAGAGATATTGAACGAGATAGGTCAGGTCAGATACGTTGACTGGGCCCACTCCGTTGATATTTGCTTCATCCGTGCATATTGGCGCAGGGCCTTGTCTAAAAAGATAAGTAACGAGATAAGTCAGGTCCTGAATAGTAATGTCTCCTACGTTGTTAGCGTTTCCGCGCATTCCCGTACAACAACTCAGTGAAGGGAGCAACAGGGTGATTTCATCTATTCTGACATCCCCTTCGTAATCGTCTGTGTGCGGCTCACCCACATAAAAATAATCGGGCTCATCCATTGCGAAAACCTTATCGAGTGGGACCGGGGGAGGGCTTTCGAGTATGTTTTGGTTTTGGTCGAATAGTCGAAGCGTGATGCTATCATCTTTCTTTTCCAGCTCCGCGTAGTACCAGGTGTTGTATGCATAGGTGTACGCGACATTCCAGTTCCACGGAGACTCATCCCATTCGACGCCATCCCACGTTCTCAGTTTATGGCCACCTTCATTTGTCGTGGGGTCCATATAGACCATATACACCGGGTGAAAAACCTGTCCACCGCTGGCCCTGAGGTGATTGTCAACATCGATAACCATTTTGCGATGATAGTGCCACCAAAGCTCGGCGCACTGATTCCCGATGCAGGTGTCGTCCGTGATGGTAAGAAAGTACATGCCGTTTTCATACCAGCCGCCGTGATCATTGAAGTCGGGGTGATCATAATCAGCCTGATCATAGTTGGTCAAATCGTAGTTAATGTAGCCGATTTTGGTTCGTAGTTTGTATTCGTCCGGCAGTACATCAGTGCTCCGAATCAAGGCCGCGTTCTGAAAATCCTGCGCTTCCAGCCAGGCATAGCCGTTGGCGATTGTGATGGCACCTCCGTTAATCAACTGAAAGACCAGCCAGTCGTCACCTCCGAATGTTTGACCGTGTACCCCTTGGAATGCCGAGTCGAAATGTTCCTGATATTTAACTGTCCAGCCGGTGTCGTTAAACGCTGCGGATGACAGCGGTGGGAACAACATCGTCAGCGCCACCCCACTACAAAGCGAAATAATAGTTTGCTTCACACGAAACATGCGTTCTCCTTCAACAGCAGGGTACAATCCGGTGGCGGGGTTCTCATACAACGTAATATCGCTGCTTTACCGGTTATACAAAACAGAAAAGGTGACGCTCAAAAAAATGGCCGGGGTCTGCAAGACGAGTTCACAGGCTGACATTGATCTCTGCCGATGACTGCTTTGCTAAGCTACTTTTATTTGCTTCGCACATGTCTTATGCTTTTTATTGGTCCGTTATCAAAGAAAGGAAAACGCAATAGGAACTGATATAAGCATAGTCATCGTCGGTGCAGGTGTCATGGGGCAGGGGCTTGCAGAAACAATAGCCACTGCCAACCATAATGTCCTGCTGATTGACAAAACAAAGGAAACCGTGCAGCAGGGGTTGCAAAAAATCGGTGAATCGCTTGAACGTGAAATTTTGCGGTGGGGCTTAACCAAATCAGACAAAAAAGCGATTCTTGCGAGAATCAGCGTAAGCGGCGATATAAAAAAAGCGGCTTTGGCAAAAGTGGTGTTTGAAGCAGTACCGGAAGATGTACGCACAAAAAAGGAGCTTTTTGCCCAGCTCGACGGAATCTGTTCGTCAAATACGGTGTTCATCACCAACACATCTACCCTATCGGTTTCCGAAATTGCCTCAGCAACAGTGCATCCGGATCGGGTGATCGGCATGCATTTTCTTAACCCGGTAAGCAAAGTTCCGGTCGTGGAAATCGTGAAAGGGCTGAATACCTCCCAGCCGACATTCGACCGGGCTGTTGAGTTGGCCGAGATGCTGAATAAAAAATGGATTACCGTAAATGAGTATCCGGGATATGTAACGACCCGAATCATTATTCCGCTCATTAATGAAGCGATGCACGTCTTGATGGAGGGAGTTGCCACTGCCGATGATATCGACAAAGCGATGAAGTTAGGCTTCGGGTTTCACACCGGCCCGCTTGCGATGGCCGATATGATGGGATTGGATGAATTATTGTTCTGGATGAATTCGTTGCTTGATGAACTCGCTGACCACAAATACAATGCCTGTCCGCTCTTGCGCAAAATGGTTCGTGCCGGACATTTGGGCGTCAAATCCGGACGTGGATTTTTCTACTATGATAAAGAAGGCAACCGTATTCCTGAGCCGGCTTCGTGAGGTGATGTATCCATGCATATCTTAGTACTTAATTGCGGTTCATCCTCAATCAAATACCAGCTGATCGACTCAGAATCCGAACAAGCTTTGGCCAAAGGGCTCGTATCGCGCATAGGAATGTCCGGCTCCCTTGTTGAACATACGCCTTACGACCGTCCGAAAGTAACCGTCGCAGCTGAGATTTTAGATCATAGTTCCGGCGTTGAACATATGGTTGCCATGCTTTTGTCCCCGAATCACGGCGTCATTAAAAAAGTAACTGATATTGCTGCAGTCGGACATCGTATTGCGCACGGCGGTCAGAAATTTACCAAGACGGTGCTGGTCACGAAAGAAGTGATGACCGAACTGCGGAATCTGATCGAGTTGGCTCCACTGCATAACCCGCATATGATTCGCGGCGTCACTGCATGCCAATCAATTCTTTCGCACGCCTTTCACTGTGCTGTTTTTGATACCGCGTTTCACCATACAATACCGGCACACGCATATATTTACGGCATTCCGCATGTCATGTATCGCCGGTATGGCATTCGCCGTTACGGTTTTCACGGCCCATCCCATCACTATGTTGCCGAGCGGACAGCTATGAATATGGGAAAGCGGATAGAAGATCTCCGGATTATAACCTGTCATCTGGGTAACGGAGCATCAATCACCGCCATTCAAAACGGAAAGTCGATTGATACCTCCATGGGCTTTACGCCGCTTGAGGGGTTACTTATGGGAACACGCTCCGGTAGCAATCACATAGCGCGGTTCAGCCATCTGCTCGTATAACGTTCGCAACCGGGGAGCCATTCGCTTGACGATTGTTCCAGCGACAATAAGTAAATCTGCCTGACGTGGGGAAGGGCGGGCAACTTCGGCACCGAACCGGGCGATATCGTGCCGAGATGCTCCGGTTGCCATCATCATTTCAATGGCACAGCAGCTTGTTCCAAAAGTAAGCGGCCAAAGACTGTTGGAGCGCGCAAGATTGATTACTTGATCCATGCGGGTCAGGACGTACGAACCGCCCGGAACCCGTTCCAATGGTGAAACACTGTTTTCTTCACCTACACCCATTCCAGAACTCCCTTCTTCCAGGCGTAGAGTAGTGCTAAAAGGAGAACAGCAATGAAGATCAGTACTTCTATCAAACCGACAATACCGAATTCACGAAATACAACCGCCCAGGGGAAAAGGAATGCCGCTTCGACATCAAACACAAGAAACAGCAAGGCGAATAGATAGTAGCCGACGTTGAAATGCACCCAGGTTGTGCCGACTGTCCGCTCGCCGCACTCATACGGTTCCCCTTTCACACCACCCGGATTATGTGGCGCGAATATCCGTGATACCAGCAGACCGCCAGCCACCAAAGCGACTGCGAGAATGGCGAAGAGAAAAATAAAGATGTATTCCATACTGAGTCCGCCTCTGTTGTACTGCTCGTTAGACCGGCATTGTTCCCCAGCTGTCTTCGGATGGGACCGTCCAGGTCTCACCGGCATGGAGCAAGCCGTAGATATCAGCATCGCCGAATTTTTGGGCTACCGACTGCTCCTGCGAGGCAACTTCCTCTTCGTACACCGGCGCTTCCACCTGTCGGAAAATTCCGAGCGGGTATGGATACTGAGGGTAATCAAGCAACGCCGCTCGCAGCGCAAGTGTTGGATCTGCCCGGCGCGCGTCATACACAAGCAATTGGCTTCTGTTGACACCCGGATCGTTCAAGTTGACCAGTTCAAGGTCGAATCCATTCAATCGGAATCCTTTATCCCGGTTTTCGCCGTAGATGAGCGGTTCGCCATGCTTGAGCGTCATTGTATGTTCAGCGCGATTGCTCTTTTTGCTGATTTCCGTCCAAATTCCGGCATTGAAAATATCGCAGTCCTGCAATACTTCAATCAGTGCGACCCCTTTGTGCTTATATGCTTCCACCAAAATTTCAGTAGTCATGGCATTATCGGTGCCCGGTACGCGGGCAACAAACGTTGCACCGCAGGTAATCGCCAGCGCCGCGGGATTAACCGGGCGGTCGAGAGACCCATAGGGAGTCGTTTTCGTTTTGAGGCCGAGCGGCGAGGTCGGAGAAGCCTGGCCTTTTGTCAGACCATAAATGCGGTTATTCAGAAGAATAACCTTAATGTCCGGATTGCGCCGCATCAGGTGCACAAAATGATTGCCGCCAATCGACAGAGCATCTCCATCGCCGGTGACAACCCAGACCGAAAGTTCAGGACGTGTCAGCTTTACTCCCATTGCCAGCGCCGGAGCGCGGCCATGAATACCGTGAAATCCGTACGTCTCTGTGTAGTGAGGGAAGCGTGATGAGCAGCCGATGCCGGAAATAATCACAATCTTTTCCCTTTGGAGACCCAGTTGAGCCATGGCGGCCGTAAAGCTTTTCAGTACCCCGTGATCACCGCAGCCGGGGCACCAGCGCGGTTCGACTTCGCTTAGATAGTCCTTTCGTTCGGGTACTGTACTCATGACTCCACCTCTATCTCATGTTCGATTAACTCAGCGACTTCACTGACCCTGAACGGCGTTCCTTTCACCTTGTTGAATTTTTCCATTTCCAACAGGAATTCAGCGCGAAGTTTTGTCCAGAGTTGTCCCAGATTATTCTCGATTACGATTCGTTTCGGATAACGCTCAAGAATCTCGCGCAGATCGGCGGGAAAGGGATTCAAGTGCCGCAGGTGAATCGCTGCGACCGGACGACCCAGCCCATTCTGATTCATCACGGCGCGAGTAATTGCACCGTATGAGCTTCCCCATCCGATTAGTAAGAGCTTCGCGTTCGGGTTACCTTCGATTTTGGTACGCGGGAATTCCTGTGTAATCCTCTCGACTTTTTCGGCACGCAATGAAACCATTTTCGAATGATTATCCGGACTGAGATCGATTTCTCCGGTACCATCGCGCCGTTCCAGTCCGCTGATGCGATGTTCCAAGCCGGGTGTGCCGGGGCGCACCCACGGACGGGCCAGCGTTTGCGGATCACGTTTATATGGCTGGAATGTCTCCCTGTCCGTATGAAAGTTGGCTTTTACGTGCGGCAGTTCATGTAAGTCGGGAATTCGCCACGGCTCGGAACCGTTTGCTATATATCCGTCACTCAATACAATCACCGGAATCATATACTTGATCGCGATGTTTGCAGCTTCAACAGCAGTATCGAAACAATCTTTTGGTGAGCGGGCCGCAAGCACGACAGCCGGCGACTCTCCATGCCGGGACCAAAGAGCCTGATAGAGATCGCTTTGCTCCATTTTGGTCGGCAATCCGGTGGATGGGCCTCCGCGCTGCACATTTATTACAACCAATGGCAGTTCTGCCGCAACTGCCAGATTCAGAAACTCTGTTTTCAGAGACATCCCCGGTCCTGATGTGCTGGTTACTCCCAGCGATCCGCCGAAAGAGGCACCGATAGCGGCACCAATTGCAGCGATTTCATCCTCGGCCTGAAACGTGGTAACGGAAAGTTCCTTATGCTTACTGAGTTCATGAAGAATATCCGACGCCGGGGTGATCGGGTATCCACCCAGGAAAAGGCGAAGTCCAGCTTGGTGGGATGCCACGATAAGCCCCAAAGCCATGGCTGAGTTTCCGTTCATATAGCGGTAGGTGCCTGCCTGCCGATTTCTTTTCGGCTGTACTACAAAGTTGCTGCTGAACAGCTCAGCGTTATCGCCGTAATGGTATCCGGCTATGAGCGCTTCGGAATTGGCTTTGGCGATTGCTTCATCCTTTCCAAATTTTTGCGCAATCCATCCGAGGGAGTTTTCTAACGGCAGACTGAAAAGCCAGCAGATCATCCCCAGTGCAAAAAAGTTTTTCGATTTATCAACCTGCATACGCGGAACACTCAGCGGCTCAAGTGCTTTTCCGGTCAAAGTCGAAATCTTGACTGCAAACACTTTGGCATCACTCAGCATTTCTTTTTGCAGCGGGTTTTCGGTATATCCGGCTTTTTCGAGGTTCTTGTCGGAAAATGCGTCTTCGTTGGCAATGATTATTCCACCCTTTCGGACAAGCGCTAAGTTCGCCTTCAGCGCCGCCGGGTTCATTACCACTAACACATCCACCATATCACCTGCCGTGTAGACATCCTGCGGACCGATGTTCACTTGAAATCCGGAAACACCGGCGACCGTTCCTGCAGGGGCTCTGATTTCAGATGGATACTCCGCCAGCGTCATGACATCATCGCCGAACATCGCGGAAGCGTTGGCGAATCGCGTTCCAAGCAGTTGGATTCCGTCGCCGGAATCGCCTGCGAAGCGAATTGTCGTTATGTCCCGCTCACGCGGGTGGCTCTTCCGGCCGTCAGAGGAGGAAGAAGGTTGCCCTTTGAGGGCTCCCGCCTCGTCTGATGTTTGCATAGATCCCTGCCTTCATTTTCTAAAATGTGACGGAAAATCAGCGGGAAAGGATTTTTCCGGATGCAGATTTTTCGCACGAGCAAAGAGTTCATTTTCCTGTTCCTGACTATCAGGATCGGAAATACAAGCGTCTACCGGACAAACATCTGCGCATTGCGGAGTGTCGAAGAAGCCGACGCATTCGGTGCACCGTGCAGGATCTATTATATAGGTTTCGTCACCGGGAGAAATCGCCTCATTCGGGCACGGCTCCACGCATTTGTCGCAAAGATTACAGTCTTGGGTGATTATATATGCCATACGAACTCCTTTTTTATGTGCAACGACAGAAACTTTTGTATCGTCAAACACGATGTTTTCTGTCTTTCACACAACTCAACTATTATAACAACTTTTCGCAAGCAAGCTATACTTTTTGCATTTTTCCATTCAATACAGGATTAATTTAGTAGAGATAAAGGCGCTGACATTCTGTTAATGAATGAGAATAAATGGCTCCTGTTGCTTGCCGATACTTCAGTAATCAGATCTGAAAAGTGAGTTTTATTTCGAATAGGAATCAGGATAAAAACGGTATTGGTTTTATAAAAAAGGGAGCGCATCTGAGTGTTTGTAGGTGTGTGTGGACAGCATCTGCGAAGAGTTATGCAGAAAATAGTTTGAACCGCGACGCTACTTGATATATTTCACTTTCAAATATGACAACTGTCCGTACCAATACGAAAAGAAATCAATCAATATGAACAAACCACAATTTCCAGGCGAACCGATGACGATGGATGGCAGCGAAGCAGTCGTTTGGATCGAAATCAACGCCTGCACAGGAGCATCGAGTTATCCAATTACTCCTTCAAGCAATATGGGTGCAGGTTTTCAACAGGCAGTGGCAGACGGCAAGACCAATCTCTGGGGGGAACCGCTCATATTTCTGGAGCCGGAGAGTGAACACTCCGCCGCCAGTGTGTGCGAAGGTTACGCAGCGGCCGGCGGGCGTGTCACTAATTTTACGTCGGGGCAGGGGTTGATTCTTATGAAAGAAGTACTCTATACGATTGCCGGCAAGCGGCTGCCTGCGGTTTTCAATATCGGAGCGCGTGCACTAACAGTACACGCTCTCAATGTCCACGCCGGACATGATGACATTATGGGAGTAGCTGATTGCGGGTGGGGGATGCTCTTCGCACGCAATGCTCAGGAGGCGGGAGACCTCTGCTTGATATCCCGTCGCGTTGCCGAGGATTCTTTAACACCCTTTTTCAACGTGCAGGACGGTTTCCTCACCACCCATACAGTTGAAGATGTGCGGCGTCCGGAAGCTGAACTGATCAAAACATTTCTCCGTCCGCCGCATGATGCAATCGAGAGCCTTATCGATCCGGTTAAGCCGCTTATGAGCGGCGTCGTGCAGAACCAGGATGCATATATGCGCGGGAAAATAGCCCAGCGTTCGTATTACAAACCGATAAAAGGGAATTTGAAAGCGGCATTTGATGAGTTCACGCGGTTGACCGGTCGAAAGTACGATTTTATCGATACCTTTCAGATGGAAGGCGCGCGCTATGCGATTATCGGAATGGGCTCCTACATGGAAACGGCAAAAGCAACAGCGCGGGTGCTCAAAGAAAAATATGGCGAGCCGGTTGGTGTGATTGCTGTCACTTCCTATCGTCCCTTTCCCGGCCCGGAACTGGTTGAGGCATTGAAGCATGTTGAAGTGATATCGGTGCTCGAACGGATGGATGATTTCAACGCACCGGAGAATCCTCTTACACGAGATTTAAAAGCAGCCTTCGCTGATGCGTTAGCCGGAATGGATGGTTACCCGCAGATCAGCAAGATGCCGGTTATCCAGCATGGTGCCGGCGGATTGGGCAGTTTTGACGTGCGGGTGCATGACTTCCAGGCAATTGTCGAAAATCTCAAACTGGGGAAGAAGGGAAAGATTCGTTACTGCATTGGGGTGAGGCATCCCGATCGGCTGGAGTGCAACGCCGAAGAAGTTGACTTGCACGAAAACGGCTCCTTCGCCATGCGCGGGTATTCGATAGGCGGTTACGGTTCGATCACGACAAACCGTGTAATTGCATCGGTCTGCTCCGACCTGTTCGGAATGAGTGTGCAGGCATATCCGAAGTATGGGGCGGAAAAAAAGGGAATGCCTACGATGTATTTCCTTGTCGTAGCGCCCAATCATGTTGAAACCCATCAGGAACTGCGAAACGTAAATTTTGTCGCCATTAATGACGTGAATGTCTTCCAACGCGGCCGTCCACTCGATGGTTTGCGGGAGGGGGGCGCCGTTTTCCTCCAGACAAAACATACAACAGCGGAGGCGATTTGGGCAGATCTTCCCAATCGCGTAAAATCGGAAGTCATTTCGAAAAAGTATCGTATTTACGGGTTGGATGCGACGGCAATTGCTCATGAAGTCGCACATACTCCCGATCTGGTAAACCGGATGCAGGGAATTGTGCTGCTTGGCGTCTTTCTGCGCGCTACCCCGCTGGCGAAGTCGAAAGGATATAACGAGGAGCAATTGTTTTTGGAGATGGAAAAAATCCTAAGAAAGTATTTTGGCAAGCGTGGCGATCAAGCGATCGAAGACAACATGATCTGTGTCCGAAAAGGATACCGGGATGTCATCGAAGTTTCGCCGAAGATTGAGGAGAGTATTCAACATGTTTGAGAAACGTGCTCCCGGTGATTCGGTGTCGCAAAGCGCCGAAACAGACAAAAAATCACGAGACCTTTCGCACTTTCACGAAAAAGTGCTCGACCAGTATCTGAGTGGTGAAGAAGACTTGGGTATTCCGGCCGATGAACTTGCAGCCCGCTCCCTCATTCCCCCGGGAACGGCGCGCGAAAGAAGCTTTGCCGCGATTAGCCCTATCATACCGGAGTTAGACCCGCAATCCTGCGTAGCCTGTATGGAATGCGTAGTTCTTTGCCCGGACATAGCAATTCGTTCACGTGCTGTGACGCCTAAGGAACTTGACAAAGGTCTGAACGCAGTCAGCGACGAATCACAGCGCGGGGATTTCAAAACGCATTTTTTCAAAACAAAAAAATTCTGGGACTTTTTCGAAAAGAAAGGGGAAACCCCTGCCTATTTTTCGCTTTGGATTGATCCCGATCGATGCAAAGGGTGCGGTGTCTGTGTCGACGTGTGCGGGACTCGCGGCGCTTTGAAAATGCGCGACAAGGAACCGGCGCAGATGAAGGCATATTCAAGCGGAATGGAATTTATCAGAAAACATCTTCCTCCGACTCCGGAAGAATTCCTGAACGAAAAACGAATCACCGATGCATACATGAAAGAATACTGCTGGGTCTGCCAGGGTGGTTCGGGCTCATGTGCCGGCTGCGGCGAAGTGTCCGCTATGAATATGGCACTCACCGCAACGTCAATAAAGTACGGTAAGAACATGGCAATTGTCGCCGCGACTGGCTGTAATACAGTGTTCAGTTCGACGTATCCCTACAACACGTTCGATGTCCCATGGACAAATTCACTGTTCGAGAACGCTCCCGCTACCGCGATGGGTGTTCGGATGCGGCTGAACCAGCAGGCGAAACAGGAAACAAAAGTCTGGGTCGTCGGAGGCGATGGTTCGATGTATGATATCGGATTCCAGTCACTCTCACGGATGTTGACGACTCGGATGGATATCAATGTGCTTGTACTGGACACGCAGGCGTATTCGAATACCGGAGGGCAGGCGTCGACTGCGACGTACCTCGGCCAGAACGCAAAGATGAGCGTACACGGCAAAGCTATTCATGGTAAAGTCGACCGACGGAAAGAACTCGGCTTGCTGGCAATGAATCATCCCGACGTGTTCGTGGCGCAAATTTGTCCATCTTATTACAATCATTTCTTCAAATCAGTGCTGTCGGCGGTCGAATATCCGGGGCCGTCTGTTCTCATTGCCTACGCATCCTGCACTCCGGAACACCAGATTGCGGATAATCAAAGTTTTGAACGTGGACTCGCTGCTGTGGCGAGCCGGGCATTTCCACTTTATGTCTATGATCCGCGAAAGGGAGAGACTTTCAAAGAACGGCTGGATCTGTCGGGCAATCCATCCATAAACAAGGATTGGCACGTCGATTCCCGTTCGGGTGAGCAGCGTGACTTTGTCTGGTTTGCAAGAGGAGAAGGACGCTTCGCCAAACAGTTTAATAAAGATGGACAGCCGTCGGAAGAATTGCTTTGGTCACAGGATGACCGACTGAAGAACTGGCACTTGCTTCAGGAGCTGGCTGGTGTGCAGGGTTGATACGCGCTATCGATGAATGGCCGTGAGTTTAGAATAGTAACCAAATCGAATCTTACCTGAGGTCATTTCGGGATACCTTCGAAAATACCCGGATGATAGATGCTTCGCCTGTCCGGTAAATTTGATTGAGAACGTCATGGTGAATGATGTTCTGCTGTTCCCCTATCGGTTTCAGAGCAGGCTCTCAAATCATTCGGAAATTTGTCGTTGAAAAGGCTATTATTTTTTTATGGCGGGGTCTACGAGACGCGTTTCGCAACTGGATCATGACCTCAGCCGCGTGAGTTGACCTGCCAAAACTACCCAAAACACCCCAAAAGTCAAGATTTGGCCGTTCTTATGGACAAACCGGAAGAGTCCCGACAAAGTTGCGTCAATGGACGTTGTTCGAACTTTTGAGGGGTCAATTCGATACCTATTGGCCGTTTGAGCAAGCCATTTCCATAGATGCTATTGTAATGTATTTTGCCAATCCATAAAAGCGCTCCTCGCTAAAAGTCTTGTCTAAGTGCTGATATAGTAATATGTTGAAACTATACTATGGTTCTTGATGACTCTCAATTATGGAATGAAATTTTAGAGGGCAAGGAGCAGGCGTGGCGGAACCTGATAGTTCGTTATGCTTCTTTAGTCAATACCGTTGCTGTTCGATTGGGACTATCTTCTCAAGAAGCTGCTGATGTTTTCCAAACGGTCTGGGCTATCCTCTACGAGCGACGCAAGTCAATTAAGGAGCCATCCCGTATTTCCGCTTGGCTTGTGACAACTGCAAAAAGGGAATCGATAAAGGCAAAAGTTCATCGAACGCCCGATGCCGATCCAGAATCAATGAAGGCGTTGGAAATTGAAGACAGTAATCTTCTTCCGGATGAGACGTTGGAACGTGTTGAACAACAGAACCATCTGGAAACAGCACTTTTCGCAATTGATCCTCGCTGCCGGAAACTGCTTGAACGGTTGTTCTTTGCTGAAGAAGAGGTGTCCTATGAGCAGATAGGTGAAGAACTGGGCATTGCCTTTAATTCCTTAGGGCCGACTCGCCAACGGTGTTTGGAGAAACTTAAGAAAGTACTATTGGAAAGTGGCTATTTAGATGTACGAAAATAGCAATTTGCTGCTCTGTATCTATGAGAACTGAAATATGAGTAAAAATCTATCCAACAAGCATTTGTCGCGCAAGGAGTTAATAGTATTCTCGAAGTCTGTGGCAGGGGCTTTACCGGAACACCTGAGCGTGTGTAAGGACTGTTCTGGATTGCTTGAACTATTCACTCGTTTTCAAGTTGCTGGAGAACGTCAACTGGAAAACGTTCCAGCGGGTTGGATCGAAAAAGCGGTGGCAATTGCTAAACCAAAACGCGTCAAAGAGGCAATTCAACAGTTGGTTGCTTACTTGGCGTTTGATTCGTGGACTCAACCGATTCCTATCGGTGTTCGCTCGATGGGACAATTGGCTAATCGTCGAGTTCGCTACAACGTCAATGAATACAGCATTGACATACGAATGGAGAAGCAACAGACCGAGTATGCGTTCATTGCAACAGTTTCTAAAAAAGATGAACGAGATCCATCTTTTACTCTGGTCAGCGCTGGTCGCTCAGTTGTGGCGGATGAGGATGGTTACTACCAGTGGGTTTCTTCACGGCCACCGAAGCGGATTTCATTCCATTCGTCGGATATTATTATTCATCTACCGGTGACACTATGGAACAAGCCGAGTTAACTTTAGATCGCTCAGCGACGCTATTTTTGAAGAGTGGCAACCTAAACGGGCAAGATCAAGCTGCTCTTGCTTTATCAATCGATAGTCATATACGACAATTGGCTCAGCGTTCGCTGAAAAATGCTCTTTTTCTTTCGCGAACTTACGCTAAGGCAGCGGATAAGGCTGGCGGCCAAATGGTGCTTGCCGCACAAAGAACGCTTGCGCGGGTGACTCACCAAAACGGATTACACTCCGAAGCGGAGGCGGCATACAAGCGGGCCTGGGCACTGGCAAAAGATGATGTCATCATTCGGGCGCGTCTCGATCGGTCACTTATCGACCTGTATATGTATCTTGGTGATTTTGATGAATCGCAGCGCCGCGCAAAAAATGCTCTGCGTATCTTCGGCGCCAAAAAGATGGTTGCGGACATTGCGATGACGAATGTCAACTATGCGAATATGATGCATCGACAGGATAAACATGTCGACGCTGAACGGTTGTATCATAAAGCACAGCGGTATTTTGAAGGTGCAGGAGACGAGCTATCTACCGCTCGCTGCTATTACAATCGAGCAAATACTCTGGTACAACTTTTCTCATTTGATCTTGCTGAAGAATTGTATACAAAAGCAGATCGGATATATCGTCATCATCAGTTTTTTCTGGATTCTACCGAATCTCGTTATGGATTGGCCTGGCTAAAGATGCTTCGTGGTGAGTTTCACATTGCTTTGTCTGAACTACAGAATTGCGAAGATGAATATCGAAAGGCGGATCATCCAAGAGGCTGTGCACTGTGTAAGCTTGATAGAGCTGAAATTTATCTCGGATTGAATCTTTTTCCCGATGCACTTGAATCAGCAAGGCACGCAGGAAAGGAATTCAAACGATTGAAACTCCACTACGAAATGGCAAAAGCAGAGTTGTTTTGCACTCAGGCGCTGTTGGGGCTTGGTCGTACTTCTGAAGCGCGAAATGTTATTAACCGAGTGGTTGCAGCGTTTGAAAAAGAGAAAAATTCTGGCTTTCTTGGCGCATCTTTATTGACCTCAGCCGCTCTAACTACCAAGTCTGACGATGCTCTAAAAACACTTCGGAAAGCAAGGAAGCTATTTACTCATTCACAGCTTCCGCTTTGGCAGGCAATCTGCGATGTTCGCCTTATAGATATTCCAAATTCTGCCACCTCAGCCCTTAATCGACTTGAGAGAAATCGAGCTGCCCAATCGGTTCCACATCTGTTTTCAGCAGTTCAAACAGCTATCGGCGATCAGTGCGCAAAACGGGGTGAGCTGCCAACTGCCAGACGTCATTGGTCAAAAGCGGCACGACGTTTGGAATCAGTTCGTGCGCAACTTCCGCCACTTGAAATGCGAGATGCATTCTCACGAAATCGATTGGAACCATTCCGTCGATTGATTGAAACTTACTTGGAAAGTGATCCGCATCAAGCAGCGCTGTGGATTGATAGATATCGGACAGCTGGTCTTTGGACGCCAATATCAAACACGCTACACAATGACCCGGCGAGAATCTCTGCGGTTACTGCATTGCAAAGTCTCGCGGAACAAGTATCGAGCCTCTCACGGCAGATAAGCTCCAATAAACGGGATTACGCCATTTCTTTGACACAATCTTCCTATTCAGTTAATAAGCTGATAGCATCACTCGAAAGGAAGATACGATTGAGAATGGCTGCGCTGGAAAAAAGAACAAACGGCAACTTTGAAGAAACAGATATGCTGTCAGACTATTTCAAATCACTTTCATACAAACAACCGATCGTTCAATTTCACTTCGATTCTACGAATATCTTTGCCGTTATTCATTATAGAGGGGAAGCGCGTGTGCACCGTTATGAACAAGGGAAACAGAAGATCGAAGCTCTCATGCAGAGGTGGCGATTTCTTCTTGATCAAGCAATTTGTTCAGAGCAGGAAAATTACACTTCATCGGATGAAAACGTCCTTTTCGATCGTTTAGGCAAGCTACTTTGGGATCCATTGCAATTGCCGGGAAGTGCTGATTCTGTGTTGATTTTTCCAGATGGGGTACTCTCAAATCTGCCGTGGAGTGCGGTTCGTACAAAAGGCAAAGCACTTATCGATCAGATAGGAATAATACTTGCCCCAAGTGTTCGCCATTTTGCAGCAGCACAATCGCGTGAAAAACAGTATTCCCGTCGAATAATTTTTGCCGCGGCTTCCAATGATATCCCGCAGGTCAAAAAGGAAATTCAGGAAATCACAGCAAATAAAGAAAGTCTTTGGATCACCTTCGATCCTTCCAAACGTGCCGATTGGTTGCAAGCTGAGGGTTCCGATGCCTGGCATTTTGCCGGACATGCCCATTTCCGTTCCGACAATCCATTTTATTCCTACCTCAGTCTTACAGATGGGCCGTTATTTGCCGCTGATCTCCGGTTGAAACAAACTGCTGTAAATCTTGTTACTTTAGCAGCGTGTCGAACTGGTGAACAAACCACGGGTTCTGGAGAAGAACCATCAGGTTTTGTTCGCTCCCTTCTCGAAATGGGAGCCCGTACAGTGATTGCTGGGCATTGGGCTGTATCGGATACCTCAACGGCCTTATGGATGAAGACTTTTTATCAGAATTATGATTCAAACATACCAATCAGTGATGCCGTTCGAAAATCTTCTAAATGCGTTCGAGAGCGGTTTCCATCTGCTTGTCACTGGGCAGCATTTTCGGTATTTGGCACGGTTTCATAGGAGTTAAATAAGTTATGCGCAAAATGTTTCAATTCAGCAACGCACTTGTCTGGATATCTTGCTTTCTATGCGGAAGTACTATTTTTGCTGGCAACGGTGTAGATGACAAAGTTCCAGGTGAAATAGTATTAAAACTGTTGCCGGGTGAAAACATTGACTCTGTTAATGCTCGCTTTGGAACAATTACAAAAAAATATATTCCACAAACCGGCAATTACCTTCTCACAGCTCAGTCGGGACAGGACACCGACAGTCTGTCGACAGAAATTGAAGTGGAGAATGAAGTAGAATTTTGTGACCCCAATTTCATTCTAGATGCCCCTGAGCCAGTTCAGTCGAGCCAACCGTTCTTGGATAATCAATTCATTGGCACATATGAAAATCAAACAGCCGCGTCTACGTTGCATCTAAGCGAAGCCCAGCAGGTGACGACCGGAAGTAATATCATGGTGGGGGTGATTGATGGCGGGGTCAATATTTCGCATCCAGTTTTTGAAGGTACTGCTTCTTATGGGTATGATTTCGTTGATGGGGATTCAATTGCGGATGACCCTATGGGCGGCAATGGATCGGGGCATGGTACATTTATTGCGGGAGTGATTAAGCTGGTTGCGCCGGACGCGCAAATAGTTTCCTACAGGGTTTTTGACACGAGTGGCCGAGGCGATGGCTTTAGTATCGCTGAAGCTATAACATTGGCCGTTGATGATGGGTGCAAGGTTATTAACCTGAGTATGGTGATGTTTGATAAGCACGGTTCTATTGATGCGGCACTGGCATACGCAAGGCTCCACAATGTACTGGTTGTGGCTGCCGCTGGCAATGATTCATCAACCGTTGAGCGGTTCCCGGCAAAAGACTCGGATGTCTTGGCTGTTGCAGCCGTTGATTCGTTGAATCGCCGTGCTGATTTTTCGAATTTTGGTGGGAAAATCGATGTTTGCGCACCGGGAATTAATGTATACGCGCCGTTCTTAGATACCATGTTTGCGTGGTGGAATGGTACAAGTTTCGCAACCCCCTTTGTTGCCGGACAGGCGGCGCTCCTCTTTTCGATGAGCCCTAATACACATCGAGAGGCGGTTCGGACAGCGATAATAAATACAGCGATCGATATCGACAGCTGGAATCCTGGATTGGAGGGAGAATTAGGTGACGGATTGATCGATATCCCGTCGTCTTTATCGGCGTTTGCTCCGTTTCGTTGCGGGGACATGAACAACAATGGGTTAGGGCCGACCATAAGTGACTTAACCTATCTGGTTCAGTTCCTTTTTGGCGGTGGAAATCCCCCTCAGAACTTAGTTTCGGCTGACGTGAATGGAACAGGAAACGTAACGGTAGCAGATTTGGTCTATTTAGTGGGCTATCTCTTTAACAATGGCCCCGCGCCCAATTGCGGGAATTAGAAATCTAAGGCGTTGAATGATATAAACTCCTGTCCGGTTTACGGACAGGAGTTTTTTTTGCACTCAATGTACGATAGCCATGTTGCGACTCTCTGTATTTGTAAACAAAGCCGGAAAACAGCTATCAGAAAGGATTATTATGAAAAAGACACGAGCGATTCACTTTAGCAGCCTAATTGCCGCCTTAGTTCTGGCAGTGATGGCGATCGGTTGTTCAGACAGCGATAAACGGGGTCAACTTACCGGTTCGGCTAATACGATTACTGGCGGTCGTTTTTCCGGAGGCGAAGTTGAAGTTGCTGGTCGTGTGTTGACCATTGACGCCAACGGACGAATCATGACTCTTTCTGGATTCCAATCCACTATTGAAATTGCACCGGACGCTGAGGTTGTCTTGCGTGACAATAACGGTGAGACACCGATTACGCTTTCGCAAATCAATCCAGGTGACTCGGCCGAAGTACGTGGAGATATGCAAGGAAACGGCACTTTGCTTGCCGATCGCGTTCGTATTCGAATGGATGAGAATGAGAACGAAATTGAAAAAGGTGGTAGAGTAGAATCCATTGACGCCATAGCCCGCACCTTAACTCTTAAAAATGACCCTACATTGTATCAAGTAGCCGCAAACGCTCAAATAGTGCAAAAAGTATCTGGAACCGAAACTCCTATCGACTTAGGTGATATTACTCCAGGTGATTCAGTTGATATACGTGGCAGCGCGCAAACAAATGGATCAGTACTTGTCGATCGCTTACGTTTGCGAGTCGGGTTTGATGATGACTTTGCCTCTGATTTAGAATTCAAAGGTGAAATTACTGAGATCGACTACACTGGTAGTACTTTCTCGGTAAGCACTCGCTCCGGTGTTATTAGTGTTGATGCAAATACTTACATTTTTACCAAGGTAGATTTCAATGACACAGCAAGTGGAATTGCAAAGCGCAACGGTGAGTCTACCGATACGCGCCTTAAGCAGCGCATTCAATTTACTGACCTCGTTGCCGGTGATACAGTCGAAGTGTATGCAAAAGTGACCGGGCTGAATATGTACTATGCAGTTGCCGTAGAACTTGAAGATGGGGCGTTTGAAAATGATCAGGAAGTTGAGTTCAAATCAGTGATTGCAGCGATCGACGCGAATACTCGTGTGGTCACATTTACGACAGAATCATGGATTGGCAATGTGCATATTGACGCGGTGCTGACTGGTCTAAATGATGAGGCAATCGTACTAAGCGCATTCGCAGTAGGCCAGATCGTCGAAGTCAAAGGCTTCTCCCAGCCTAACGGTGAGCTGACAATAACGGAAATGAAAAGAGACAATAACCTGTAACAGAAACCCTCTCTGAACCAGGTTCAAAGACCTCCGGTATCCGATATTCGGTGTCGGGGGTTTTTCATTTTCAGATCGTTTGTAAAAAACTGAATCGATATCTGAATGTTGAAAGTCAAATGGCGGGGTCTACGAGACGACTTCCGCAACTGGGTATTGAACTCGGTGGCTTAAATCTGCGGTAACATCAAGCTAATAGCATACACTAAATTGACATTATTTCGACAGTGACAAGCGATACCTGTCCAATTAGATTACTTTCATGAAATCAAACGATGTCTGTTATCCAATTCTGCTACACAAGATACCAGGGGTAGATACACCAAACGATACTGTCACACGTCATATTGCATTTGTAAAAGATATCGACGATCAGGAAAAACTAATTCTTGCAGGGCCGTTCGGAGATTTTCCCGGCGGGATGGTGGTTGTACGAGCTGAATCAGTAGAAGCTGCAACCAAGATTGCCGAGTCTGATCCGTTTGTCACTGAGGGTGTCCGAACATTCGAAGTGCGGACCTGGCTGTTGGCTAACCGTGGAAACGGGTATTTGAAATAAGGCCGAGTTAACCCTTCGGGAATGATGTTTATTGCCGTAACTTATTGCTGATCAATGAAATGATAAGAAAAGCCAGTTTGAGCGAGAAGGTTTTCGCAATTACGCCCGGTCGTTTTAAGTCCAAAATAAAAAATAAGTGAAAAAAGTAACAATTTGGCCTTGACTAAATGAAATGAAATACCGATATATAAGACAAAAGACTCTTAAATCTGGAATGAGTGTGTTATTATCTAAAGGTTGTGCGTACGCAATTCGAGCTTCACTTCTTGTAACGGTCAAAGAAGTGAAGGATGGCAGGAAGTTCATCCCGATCCGTGAGCTTGCCGATGAACTTGATCTCTCATTTCATTTCTTGACGAAAATTCTTCAGACCTTGACCGAAGCTAACATACTCGAATCATTTCGCGGTCCCAACGGGGGAGTAGGTCTGGCGCGACCGGCCAAAGACCTTTATCTGCTCGACATCATTTCTGCCGTCGACGGTATGTCACTTTTCTCGGAATGTGCGCTTGGGCTGCCCGGATGCGGTGAACGTACACCTTGTCCCCTGCACGAATCTTGGGCAAGAAGAAGAGAAGACCTCAGACGGATGTTTGAGAAAACCTCTCTTGCAGGTCTGGCTAAGGAACTAACGGCAAATCATTTACGGAAATAGGATGCCATGAACGTCATAGAAAAGAAATGGTGTTTGGTTAGATTTAGGATATCAGACTCTGAAATCTGTATCCGCTCATTTCGAAAAGCACATCTTCAAGCAAACACATATTTAAGGAGATACTTTTATGAGAAGAATTAGGAAGGGCTATGTACTGCGAGCAGTAATGTTATCCGCTGTGACCTGTTTAATTTTCATTGGTTGCGCTTCAACTCAGGAGACAGAGACACAGCGGCAAGCTCGGTGGTCTCAGGGGAAACTGTCTAGTTGGGAAGTTGAGAACGGCATTGGGCCCATTACTGCTGACATCGAAATTGGCGTAGTCGATCCTGCTAAAGCCGAGCAGGGGAAACAGCTATTTGCCAACAAGTGTGCGACCTGCCATTACCTTGATTTCAAGAAGACCGGACCTCCTCTCAGAGACGTAACGAAAAGACGCAGCGAATACTATGTTGTGAATCAAATCCTCAATCCGGAACAAATGGGAAAGATGCATCCTTACGGTAAACAACTGGTAGCTCAGTACGCACAGTATATGACAATTCAAGGAATTACTCGAGACGATGCATTCGCTTTACTCGACTTCCTCAGAACACAGGCGACTCAGCCGCCGGTACCTATGGAGCAACAGCCCGGCTTCGGCGTTCCTGCCTCGCCGGTAGCAACGCAATAATTGAAAATGGGAAGTTGAATTTATGCAATTGATACACAGGAAGGAAAATATATGAGAACGAAATATCTCGTTCATTGGCTCACAGTATCTGCTTTTGTTGTGTTTTCACTTGTCATCGGCTGCTCCAAAAATGAGGAGGCTGGTGGTTTTGGAGAAGCAGCGGATAAAGTATACGTAGCTCCGGGCAGTTATGATGAATTCTACGCCTTTATGTCCGGAGGTTTTAGCGGACAAGTTTCCGTCTATGGACTACCGTCGGGTCGTTTATTTCGGGTGATTCCCGTTTTCAGTCAAGATCCCGAAAAAGGATATGGATATAGTGAAGAGACGAAGCCCCTGCTTATGACCTCTCACGGCTTTGTACCTTGGGATGATGCCCATCATCCTCAACTATCAATGACCGATGGTCAGACCGATGGGCGTTGGCTCTTTATCAACGGGAACAATACCCCTCGGATAGCGCGACTTGATCTCACGACTTTTGAAACGGCGGAAATCATCGAGATTCCAAATTCCGGAGGAAATCATGGTTCTCCTTTCTTAACGCCGAACACGGAATATGTAGTTGCCTCGACGCGATTCAGCGTGCCAATTCCGCAAAAAGATGTACCGATTACATCGTATAAGGAAAATTTCAAAGGAACTATCTCATATATCAAAGTTGATCCTGCTTCCGGACGCATGAATGTCGCTTTCCAGATTCTCGTTCCGGGAATCAACTATGATCTTTCTCGATCCGGCAAAGGTCCGTCGTATGGCTGGTCATTCTTCACTTCTTATAACTCGGAACAGGCAAATACCCAACTGGAGGTAAATGCCTCACAAAACGACAAAGATCTCATTGCGGCGGTCAATTGGAAGTTGGCGGAAGAACTGATTGCACAAGGCAAAGGGGAAAGCTGGCCTGCATCTTATTATCACAATTATGTGGATGATGCCGATGTTGCCCAGAGCGAAGTCAAGGAAAAGGTCACCGTGTTGATCGCCAAGGATCACCCCGGGCTGGTGTATTACCTACCAACGCCTAAGTCACCTCATGGTTGCGATGTTGACCCTACTGGCGAGTATATAGTTGCCGGCGGAAAGCTTGCCGCGCTCATTCCGGTGCATTCTTTCACTAAATTCAAAGCAGCTGTTGAGAATAAAGAGTTCGACGGCGATCTTGAAGGAATTCCAATCTTGAAATACGAATCAGTATTGGCAGGTGAAGTTAAAGAACCGGGTCTCGGACCGCTTCATACTGAATTTGACGGTAAAGGATTCGGCTATACTTCGATGTTCTTATCCTCTGAGATCGTAAAATGGAAAATTGGTACGTGGGAAGTCATCGATCGTATCCCCACGTATTATTCTATCGGCCATCTCATGATTCCAGGGGGGGACACGAAACAACCGTACGGCAAATATGTTCTCGCTTTGAACAAGATTACGAAAGATCGCTACCTGCCGACCGGCCCTGAATTGACGCAATCCGCCCAGCTCATTGATATCACCGGTGACAAAATGAAGCTGCTACTTGATTTTCCGACCATTGGCGAACCCCATTATGCTCAAGCGTGTCCTGCCACACTTATCAAAGATCGTTCACTACGATGGTTTCCGATTTCTGAAAACAAGAATCCCTACGGTATCAAATCAGAGGGAGAAGCGCGGGTGATTCGAGACGGCAAAAACGTTCACGTGTATATCAGTACCATTCGCTCTCACTTTGCGCCCGATAATATTGAGGGCATAAAGAAGGGCGATAACGTCTACTTTCATGTCACCAATCTGGAACAGGATTGGGATGTACCGCACGGATTCAGCGTTTTGGGAGCGAATACCTCTGAGTTGCTTGTCATGCCGGGCCAGACGAGAACGCTGCTCTGGCAGCCGCAAGACATTGGCGTATTCCCGTTTTATTGCACCGATTTCTGCTCTGCGCTTCATCAGGAGATGGAGGGCTGGATCAGGGTGTCGAATTAACATGTGATGAATATATGATTTACCAAAATGAAATCACCGGCTCCGTTGAAAGGCGTGAGCCGGCGCTTCATGCCAAGACGCAAAGCAGTCGAGTCCAGATGAAACCTATTTCCCGACTCTTCGTTGGCTTAGCGGCATTGCTTTTAGCGGCAACGTACTTTCTTCCACTTTGGGAGATATCTCTGAATGCACCGCAATATCCGGAAGGGTTAGGCATGGAAATCTGGATCAATCAGATTCAAGGTCAGCATGAAGGAGATCTAAAAAAAATCAACAATTTGAACCATTATATCGGAATGAAACAAATAAAGCCGGAATCAATTCCCGAACTTTTGATCATGCCGTGGATAATGCGGGGTGTGATGTTGTTCGGGTTACTTGTCGCTCTATTGGGAAGGCGAGGTATGCTCTTGATGTGGCTGTTTCTCTTTTTGCTGGTTTCTGCTGCCGGGTTTGTTGACTTCTATCTTTGGGGATATGACTACGGTCATAATCTTGATTTCGATAAAGCAATTATTAAGGTCCCCGGGATGAGTTATCAACCTCCGCTCATCGGAACCAAAAAACTTCTCAACTTCGAAGCGACCTCACTGCCGGGCATGGGAGGCTACATTCTGATAGTCGCAGTTCTCATTGGCACAGGTGTGTGGGGGTATGAGAAACGGTTACGAGTGTTGCTGAAGCGAGCAATAGTGCAAACAGCTACGATAGGAACAGCCGTACTTGTGCTCATGAGCGGCAGCATCGCGTGCAGTTCATATCGTCCTGCGAGAATAAGCTATGGAATAGATCAATGCGATTATTGTAAAATGACCATAGTCGACAAAAGTTTCGGAGCAGAGCTGGTCACCACAAAGGGGAAAATATATAAATTCGATTCCATCGAGTGCCTTGCTGCTGCCGCACTCGAAAGGGATGGCAAATCGGAATCAAATTATTCCCTTTGGGTCACCAATTTTCACGAACCGGAAGTGTTTTTAAACGTCGAGAATGCATTCGTTGTTGCCGCAGAGCGACAAAGAAGCCCGATGGGTGTAGGGCTGGTCGGTGTTGATTCCAAAGAAGCAGCCACGGAACTGATTGGGCATGTGGGTGGTGTGCTTCTAAAATGGAGCGAAGTTAAAAAACATGTCGCGCAGGCTTGGAGGCTGCCTACTGCCAAATGATTCGTACGAACTATTCAACATGTGTTGCCAAGCTCATCAAGAAAATCAAGTTGAACAGACTGATACCATGTCTGCCGGCTTTGCTCCTTGTTCAGTCGGTTACACCCCGTGTTGATGGTAAAGTGCTAACGGTCGGACCCATAGATCACTATCTGACTCTTTCCTCGGCTGTTAGTGGCGCAAGAGCCGGCGATACAATCGTCGTTCAGTCAGCAACCTACACGTTGAATAATCTTCAAATAGACAAACCAATCGCATTGCTTGGTAAAGATTGGCCTACATTGACTGCGTCTGAAAACTCTCATTTGGTCAGCATCACTGCTTCAAATGTTGTGATATCCGGCTTCATTTTTAAAGGAGTGCCGATCAGCTTTACCAAGGAAAATGCCGCAATACGGATAGATACAGCACATAATTGTGAGGTCATCGGTAACCGCTTTTATGACAATTTCTTCGGCGTTTACCTGGCCGGTTCTCATCATTGCCGCGTCGCAAACAATGAGATAGTTGGTTCAGCGAAAAACTTGACGACGGCAGGCAATGGTATACATCTGTGGAAATGTCATGATATACTCATTGAACAAAACAGAATCGAAAAGCATCGTGATGGCATATACCTTGAATTCGTTACTGCGAGTGTCATGCAGCACAATATAAGTCGTGAGAATTTGCGCTACGGCCTCCATTTTATGTTCTCCGATAGCTGCCGCTATACAAGCAATCAATTCATTCAGAACGGTGCAGGTGTCGCCGTCATGTACACGGCTCACGTGGATATGACGGACAATGTTTTTGAAGACAGCTGGGGTGGGGCTTCGTATGGTTTACTGCTGAAGGATATCAAGGACAGTCGAGTTACCGACAACCATATAGCAAACAACTCTGTCGGAATATACCTGGAAGGTTCCGACCGCATAGAGATTCAGCGTAATACCTTTATTGCGAACGGCTGGGCGGTGAAAATAATGGCTAATTGCGTTGATGCCGAAATCCATGGCAATAATTTCATTGATAATTCATTTCAAGTTACCACGAATAGCAGGCAGACGTTCAGCCGGTTTTATGAAAACTATTGGAGTACGTACCGCGGATTCGATCTTGACCATGATGGCTGCGGTGATGTTCCCTTTCGCCCGGTCAGTTTGTTTTCACTTTTGGTCGAATCTGATCCGGCAACACTGGTATTAGTACGCAGCCTCCTTGTTGATCTGCTTAATTTAGCCGAGTGCGTGATGCCATCGCTTACCCCCGAAGCGCTAACCGATGCCAAGCCGCTCATGAGGCCGGCGATATGATCGAAATCCACGGTCTTTACAAACGCTTCGGGAAACAGGTTGCGCTCCAGGAGATTAACCTTTCCATTCAGCGAGGCAGAGTCACCGGAATCATCGGACCAAACGGATCAGGCAAAACAACGTTAGTAAAATGCCTGCTTGGATTGGTAACGCCAACGAGCGGAAGAATTACCATTGACGGGAAATTACTCGATGGGGCAAGTCACTATCGAAAGAACTTAGGCTATGTTCCTCAAGCCGCAAGTTTCCCGCTTGAATTAACCGGACGTGAAATTCTGAACGTTATACGAGGCTTGCGGGATGAAACAGAAACGAAGGAATCCGAACTCCTTAAACTGTTTGGTCTCAAACATGAAATAGACAAGCGGGTGAAAGCGATGTCGGGCGGCACTCGTCAGAAACTGAGCGTAGTGGCCGCTTGCATGTATTCCCCGGAATTACTCATTCTGGATGAACCTACGGCAGGGCTTGATCCTATTTCCAACATTCGATTGAAAGAATACATTTCACAACTACGAGATGATGGATGCACTATACTTTTGACTTCGCACATCATGAGCGACTTGGAAGAGTTGGCTGACGATGTCGTGATATTACTCGATGGCGTTCTGCGCTTTCTCGGCTCTGTTCGGGATCTCAAAGTAGCAATGGAAGAACCGAGTCTGGAAAAGGCAGTTGCGCTGCTTTTGGAGCGAGGCGCAGCGTGAAGTCAGTCGGTCATATCGCTTGGTATACTATCCGTGACATCACGCGCAACCGATGGGGGCTATTGTACACGCTGTTTTTTATCGTCGTGACTGTCGGCCTATTCTTGTTGCAGTCGCATGCGGCAAAAGTAGCAGTGAGCCTGATGAGCATTTGCCTGTTTCTTATCCCGCTAGTCAGTTCATTGTTCGGTACCATTTATTTCTATAATTCACGCGAGTTTATCGAATTAGTACTTACGCAGCCAATTTCGAGGAAGACCGTCTTTCTCGGAATGTTTGCCGGATTGTCCTGTGCGCTCATCGCCGGGTTTGCTATCGGTATTGCTTTGCCGTTCATTTTTTGGAGCGCGCAAATCTCCGGTCAAATACTCTCGCTTGCGCTGTTAGTATCGGTCGGTTCTTTTTTGACCGTTATTTTTCTCGCGCTCTCTTTTTTATCTGCAATTTTATTTGATGACAGAGGAAAGGGAATTGCTGTTACGCTCGGCGCCTGGCTTTTTACGGCTTTGGTATATGACGGATTGATTTTACTCGCCGCGATGTCGTTTTCTGATTATCCCCTCGAAATACCACTATTGGCCACTTCAATGGCAAACCCCATCGATCTCGCTCGCGTAACATTGCTTGTTCAGACTGATTGGGCTGCGCTTATGGGTTACACAGGCGCAGTATTCAGCAGATTCTTTGGAACAAATCTCGGAGTATTTGTTGCTGCAGTCTCACTAATCGCCTGGTCCATCGGGCCGCTTTTAGTAGGGATTCGCAAATTCAGAACTAAAGATCTTTGAGCAGGAAATTGTGATGTTCATAGCATCCAATTTCAATAAGAGCTTGCCGAGATTTCTTTCTAATTATTTGCTTAACTATAACAAACTACGCAAAGTGCCACTATATTAATTTATTGTCTGATAATTACTTGCGGAAAAATGGCGGGGTCTACGAGACGAGTTTCGCAACTGGATTCTGACTTCCGCGGCTTAAAAAGACGGTCAAAACGGGTTTTGTATACCACTGTTCTCGTAACCAGTTATCTGCTTCCAAAGGCTCTCACGGGCACGGTGGCGGTTGCGGGCCGCTGTTAAACAAATACTGCACTAAGGACGTTAAGTCAGCCACGGTAATGCTACCCAAACCGTTTACATTTGCTTCATCCGGGCAGGCTGGTGCCGGGCCGCTGTTAAAGAGAAAGCTCACGAGATACGTGAGGTCGGCAACCGTTATTCCACCACTATTGTTTACATTTCCGCGAATTCCGACACAACAGGACGATGTACTCGGAACAATCCTAACGATCCTACCCTCGGAGGGCACATCATCGACGAGGGCAAAAAGCATATAGTATCCAAGCATTGAAATATTTTGGTTGCTGGGGATAGTTCCTGTAACAAGCGTCCCATTTTGCGTGAATGGGAGGCTAATATATCGAGGAACACCGCCATCGACCCAATGGGTGACGGCGTTGACACCAATGAGAATTAACTGCGTTATCGAATCAGCGTATGTCACATTCAGATTGAAATTTCCCGATCGCTCCAACTCAGTAGCACTAAGAGCGGTAATTGACGGTCGCGGACCACGGAAGAGGTACGGCGGTTCATATGCTTCGATGTTATAGTTTGTTGGGCCGGTAAAGTTCAAGTTGCTTCCACCAGCGGTGATGACCCGACCATCCGGCACCAGCAATGTAGTTGCGTGGTACTCATGGAAGGTAGGCAGTGTGGCCACAGACCTCCATGAATTGCTTGGAGGATCATAAATGTCAGTGAGTTTGGTGTAGCCTTGACTTGTTGGAATAGCAGGATTGTTATCCTCAAGGCGTCCTGCTGCACAGAGTACCTTTCCGTTAGGGAGCATTACAACCTCTGGCTGCGATCTGGTCACTGCAGGTGTTGCCCCGAGACTCCATGTTTCACTTACGGGGTCGAAGAGTTCCACCATTGATGGATTAGATAAGCTTCCCCGATAGATGCCGCAGACCATCGGTCGGCCATCAGGAAGAAGAATCATGGAATGATCGCTGTGACCTGGCCAAAAACGATTCGGTTGAACAAACTGGCCCGTAATACGCCATGAACCAGACTCAAGCGAGTAGATTTGAGGGGGATACCAAGTTATGAGCACATCACCGGATGGGAGAAGCAAGGTAGGAGTGTATTCTGAGCCGTTTTGCATTGAATCGGTGTATACATAACTGTTTTCGGCAGGATCATATATTTCGCACGTTTTCGTTCGGGCTGCGTCGGGACTCTGCCCCCCTCCCATTACTAAAAGTCTACCATCGGCAAACCTTGCAAGCGATGGATACCAGCGTTCTTCGTAAAGACTATCCTTTAATGTCCAACTGTTGGTACCATAACGGTACACTTTGGTTGTCCTTACAGCGTCGCGAAAATCGTCACTGCCTTGTCCACCAATGAAAATTATGTCACCGTTAAGTAATAGAGAACTAACATGACATCCCTGATGTGACGAAGAGCCTGGGGCGGTCGTGCTTACACCGCTTTCAGGATCAAAGAGAATTGGATCCAGCGTGTTGTGACAGAAGAATAGACGTCCATCAGGAAGGAGCGCCCCCGAGTTTGATGCATCTAAATACTCTGGCGCTGTACTCCCTACAATAGTCCACCGGCCGGGCTCGACTTCGGGATGCAACACCACATTAATAGTCGTGTCTGCACCAATGGGATTTAGCGCTACTTGTTTGTACTGATGTCCCGGCGCAGAAGTCCCGAGTAAAAGTCGAACTAACGGAACATTATTGAAGTTGTATGCACCTGCATTATCAGTTCGAGTTTCGGAAAAGAAACTTAGTGATGAATCAAAAAGCATAACTCTAACTTTTGAGATCGGCATATTGCCTGTCATTGAATCAACAACTACACCCGAAATACGAACACTTGATAAGTGACCGGCAACGATTTTCGGTGTGGTTTTGCCGTAAGCAGCTTTTGTAGAAATTAGTATTAGTGCTGATACGACTGAAATTGCAACTTTTACGACAAAACGTGACTTCACAATTGACTCCAAAAAGCGATTCACATACGCTATTTACAAGTACTTAGACAATATGCCAGACCAATTCTGTTTGTCAATGTACCTTCAAGGGAACTTTACAGTACAATTTCTGTAAATCAGTAGCTCGAAATCGATCAGATGCACGCATTGCTGCAAACCCTGGAAAAGTGAGGAAACTTGGATTTCCATTCTGATTTTTATGATGATCTTGGGGTCATGTGCTATCACCATTCAATCACCGTCGCATTGGCGCTTTTGGCCGAGAAGTTTGAGCTGTATGACATTGCGAAAGTGATTATCCTCAATCTCATTCCCGGTACAATCTTGCACCTACTCAGTTCGCCCCGGTCATAACGTCAGATGGGGGTACCCGGAAACTTGAGCCAATACTATTGGGACTCATGTACTTACTGGCTTAGGCCGACATTTAATCAATGGCCAAAGTATGTCGAAGATAAAAGTAACTTTTCTTATTTGAAAGCAGTATAAATAGGCACTCATGAATCGATCCGTAAAACAGTTGGTTATTCGTTTATTTATGCTGTTCACGTCGTTTTTCGCAACGACTGTTCCCGCCAACAGTGTGCTTTGCATAGGGGAAGAAGGGCATAGTCGCATAGAATTGCCTCATGTAGAATGTTGCCCTGAATTGGGGCATGAGAATTTTCATTCCATTGTTGAGCATGACGATGACTCGCTGACAAGCTGTGGATCATGTGTTGATTTCTACATCAACCTTGATGCCACGACAAAGTCATTCTCATCAAAAATCGATGCCGATCTTTGTTCATATCCCGCAATTTCCCTTTTCAATATTGCATCAATATGTCCTCATTTCCCGCTGCTTGATTCATATAGGCAGCGATTTGGCATCATACCGAAACAGGCTCATTTCGCTATTCTCTCCACGGCAGTTATTCGCTGTTGATTTTCTATCAATACTGATTTCTAAAATGGAACCCGTCATAAAGATGGGTTTGAGCCATGCTTCGGCATGGAAACCTTGAAGTATTGCTGGAGAACTATACATGCGAACATGGTTTTTTCTCTTTTCTTACTTTCTCTTATGCCTGTGGTGGCAGCCGTCCATAAAGGCCCAGTCGCTCCCGGATTCCGGTGCCCTACCTCCGTTATTGCGTGAGTATAGCCTTTCCGATCCGAGTGCGACAACAAGCGACTCTGTTATCACCTTATCGAAGGCTTTAGAAAGAGTCATCACACGAAATCCGTTACGACTGGCATCACATGCCGAGATCGCCGCCGCTCGCGGACGTTTGCAACAGAGCCGATACCGGCCAAATCCGGAATTGTCTGCGGAGGTTGAAGATATTGGAAGAAGCTCAGCTTCCGGGGCAAGCCAGACGACGATTGGCGTTTCTCAATCATTCGAGCTTTTCGGCAAGCGTAAGGCGCGTCGCGAAGTTGCAGAAGCAGGGGTAAAGGCATCGGAATTCAACGCGCAGTTCACGTTATTACAACTCTATTATGAAACCGCGCTTCGATTTGGGGAAGCAATTGGGGCGAAAGAACGGGAACTGATAGCGCGGGAGCGGTTGACGCTGATGCAAAGCATTCAGGAGGCTGTGCAGGTCAAAGTGACTGACGGTGCCGTGCCAAAAGTCGAACTACTTCGCGCTCAGTCTGCGACCAAACTTGCAGAGATTCAGTTATCGGCCGCTCAATCCGAAGCGAGTGGAAGTCGGCTTACACTGTCATCGTTGTGGGGGGGACAGAGAGCGGATTTTGAAATTGAAGGCACACTCGATTGGTGGCTCAATAGCCCCGTGGACTCGTTATCCTTCACGATTACTGATAATCCCGAATTGGCTGGGCTTCATGCGGCACTTGCGACAAGTGAAGCTGAAGTTCGCTTGGCTCGATCACTTGGGAAACCCGATATCACGCTGGGAGCCGGATACCGTCGTTTACACGATGATGGGGACAATGGAATCTTGTTCTCAGTGTCTCTGCCGCTTCCACTGTTCGACAGAAATAAAGGCGGAGTGGTAGAGGCTTCCTCCAACTTGGATATGCAGCGTGCCCGCATTTCAGCGGTGCAACAACGTCTGCACGGTGAACTTCAACGTCACCTCATTTCACTTCGAGTTCAGCAACAGCAGGTTACTCTCCTAAAAGAGCAAATCCTGCCGTCTGC
The DNA here is from genome assembly GCA_964464605.1 of uncultured Ignavibacteriales bacterium. Classification (GTDB taxonomy): domain Bacteria; phylum Zixibacteria; class MSB-5A5; order GN15; family FEB-12; genus CAYXJN01. The sequence goes on from CAYXJN010000008.1 coordinate 163,275, forward strand.
GCGACAAGTATTGGAAGAGTTGGACATGGCGTATCGATTGGGGAGCCAACCTTACATCAATGTTCTCGATGCTCAACGGACGCTTGCCGACCTGCAAAGTCAGCTCATTGACGCTCTGCTTATCGGCACACAAGCAGCAATCGAGATTGAAAGCATAACCGGGCATCGCATAGCATCGGTAAGGAGATAGGATTCATGAAAAAATATTCGTTGTATATAACAAGTATCGCCGTTTTGGTATTGGCGGTTGGCAGTTATTTCGTACTCCAGACCGAACCGCCCCGACCGGTTGATCCGCACGGACATGGTGACAGTCATGATGAACATGGCGGCGATGACCATGAATCTCATGATGGTGAAGACGCTCATGGAGATCATGACGCCGATGCTCATGGAGAAGATGAACATGGTGACCATGCATCGGAACCAAGCGGCGCGCATGGCGGACGACTGCTTGCATTCGGTGATTATACAGTTGAGGTGAGCATTTTTGAAACCGATGTCCCGCCGGAATTCCGTCTCTATGTCACCGACAAAGAAGGTCATCCGGTGGCGGTTGAATCATCAGCAACCTCAGTTCTGTTGAAACGACCTGACCGCACTGATACGTTTACTTTCCGTATGGCCGATGGGTTTTTACAAAGTAAGCAGGAAGTCGGCGAACCACACGAATTCACGGTTACCTTTGCTACGACAATAGCAGGCAAGCGATTCGATACGACCTACTTTCAGGAAGAAACCCACGGCCACGGCGGTGATGGTTCAAGTCTCGGAAGTATCGTTATCACGGATGAAGCATTGTCGTCAAACAACATTCGACTTATGCAAGCAGGGCCGGGGCGAATTGCGCAACTCGTGGAGTTACCGGGCGAAATTCTTCTCAATGCCGACAGAGTGGCACACATCGTTCCTCGTTTTCCCGGTATCGTCCAGTCAGTACACAAAAACCTTGGTGATCAGGTTACCTCGGGTGAAGTTCTTGCGGTTATACAAAGTAACCAAAGTGTTGCTCCGTATGACGTGAAATCATTGGTAAACGGAACAATAATTGAAAAGCATATCACGCTTGGAGAATTTGTTCGTGACGACGCAGATATCTTTGTGGTTGCAGACATGTCAACAGTATGGGTAAAGATAAGTATCTATGCCAAGTATCTCGGACAAATAAAGACCGGTCAGAGCGTCCATTTAACAGCAAGCGGTGTTGAAGAGACTGCCGAAGGAGTAATCGACTACGTTGGGCCAATTGTCGGTGAGCGAACACGAACTGGTCAGGCGAGAGTTGTTCTCAGAAATCCCAACGGCCTATGGCTACCGGGACTTTTTGTAACGTCGGCTATTGCGGTGTCCGACTCCCAAGTTGAAATTGCGGTGCCAGACGAGGCAATCCAAACAGTCGAGGGAAAGACAGTGGTATTTGTTCGTGATGGCGAGCGCTTCATTGCGCGAGTAATCACGCTTGGGCGCAGCGACGGCAAGATGGTTGAAATTCTGGCGGGCCTATCAGCCGGAGAAACGTATGCCGCATCCAACAGTTTCGTGTTGAAGGCTGATTTTGGAAAGTCGGAGGCTGGTCATGACCACTAACGACAACACCATGACAGAGATCAAAGCGACGATCCAACCGCATATGCTCAGTAAAGTGATTTCCGCGCTTCATGAGCTTCCACATTTTCCGGGACTTACTTTGTTCAAGTGTCAGGGGCAGGGACATGGAAAGGCGCAGGATGGGAAGTATGTGTCGTCTGAAGATGGCCCGTTCTACCGTCAACATGAACGACTCGAAATTATTTGTTCGGAGAATCAGGTCGCTGAAATTGTGGCGACCATTCAGCACAATGCGCATACCGGCAACTCAGGTGATGGTATAATCACGATAACAAATCTTGAGTCGGCAATGCACATCCGCACAGGTGAGTCCTTCGGCGTCGGAAAGCGCGGGGCTTCCCATGCTTGATAAAATACTTAATTTTTCAATACAGCAGCGCTGGATGATTATGCTTGCCGTGAGCGGCATTGTCGCGCTTGGCATATATAATTTTGAGCGGCTTCCCATCGATGCAGTTCCGGATATCACCAACGTACAGGTACAGATCAATACAGAAGCACCAGGGATGTCTCCGCTTGAGGTGGAGAAGCAGATCACCTTTTCAATCGAGACCGCAATGGGGGGAATTCCCGGGGTCAGCTATACCCGATCTCTTTCACGTTATGGGCTGTCTCAAGTAACAGTCGTCTTTGAAGATGGTACCGATATTTACTTTGGACGCCAATTAATCAATGAGAGGCTTCAGGAAGCCAAAGCCGTGCTCCCACCAACTGCCGGAGAGCCGACAATGGGGCCGATTGCGACTGGGCTGGGCGAAATCTTCATGTACACGGTTGAACCAAAACCCGGCGCCATGCGACCGGATGGAAGCGCATTTACGTCAACTGACCTGCGCGAAGTGCAGGACTGGATCGTCAAGCCTCAGCTTCGCAACATTCGTGGTGTGACCGAGGTAAACACGATTGGGGGCTATGAGAAGCAATTCCACGTTACCCCCAACCCGGCAAAGATGGTTTCTTTGGGATTAAGTTTCCATGACATCATGGATGCACTGTCGAATAACAACGCGTCCGTTGGTGCAGGGTACATTGAGCACAAAGGAGAGCAATATCTCATCCGCGTTCCCGGTTTAGTTTCAGGCATTGAGGATATTCAGAATATTCTTGTGGGTGAAGATGATGGAACTCCGATCTACATCAAAGACGTTGCGGAAGTTGCGCTCGGCAAGGAACTCCGTACTGGAGCAGCAACAGAAAATGGTGAAGAAGTTGTCTTGGGAACGGTGTTCATGCTTCTGGGTGAAAATAGCCGGACGGTGGCGGGACGTGTTGCTGAGCGTGTTGCTGAAATCAACAAATCGCTTCCGGACGGAGTAACGACTCGAACAGTCTATGATCGCACCACACTCGTCGATGCGACACTTGAAACGGTACGGAAGAATTTGCTTGAAGGAGCAGTCCTTGTCGTTGTCATCCTGTTTCTTCTCATTGGTAATTTTCGCGCGGCATTATTGGTTGCCTTAGTGATTCCGCTGTCTATGCTTTTTGCCGTAACCGGAATGGTGCAGAATAAGATCAGCGGAAATCTGATGAGCTTAGGAGCGATTGATTTCGGCATCATTGTTGATGGGGCAGTGGTGATGGTGGAAAACATTATCAGGCGATTCGGCGAACGACAGGCACACCTCGGAAGGGTGCTGACAAAAGCAGAACGATTCGAGGAAGCGTTTGAAAGTGCCCGTGAAGTTGCCAAACCGACTTTGTTCGGTGTCGGCATCATCATGATTGTGTACCTTCCGATTCTTACCCTTGGCGGTATCGAAGGCAAGATGTTTATTCCTATGGCTGAAACCGTACTGCTTGCCCTCGGCGGTGCGTTAATTCTTACATTTACCTTTATACCAGCAGGCATTGCCCTGTTTTTGAAGGGGAAAGTTTCGGAAAAAGAAAGCGTGGTCATTCGAGGTGCCAAGAAGGTCTATGTTCCCATGCTTGACTTTGCGTTGCGTCAACGGTGGCAGATTGTGATCGTTGCTGCCGCGTTCTTTCTCTTCTGTGGCGCGATAGCTACCCGCATGGGAAGCGAATTCATTCCGTCCCTTGACGAAGGAGACATTGCAACCCATGCCATGCGTATTCCATCTACGAGCCTTTCGCAGGCTATCGCCATGCAAAGTGATCTGGAAGAAAAGATAAAGAGTTTTCCGGAAGTGGATCGAGTCTATGCTAAAATCGGAACTGCCGAAATTGCGACTGATCCGATGCCTCCGTCAGTCGCGGACGTGTTTATTATGATCAAGTCTCGTTCCGATTGGCCTGATCCGGAAAAAACGAAAGCTCAACTGGTTGCTGAAATTGAGGAAGCTGTCAAAAAACTGCCGGGCAACAATTACGAGTTTACGCAGCCGATTCAGATGCGCTTCAATGAATTGATTTCCGGTGTCCGCAGCGATGTGGCGGTCAAGATATTTGGCGATGATCTGGATACGATGCTGGCACAAGGACAGAAGATAGCCTCCCTTCTGCAATCTGTTTCCGGTTCAGCTGATGTCAAAGTCGAACAGGTGACCGGCTTACCGCTTTTGACGATTGACATCGACCGTACTGCAATAGCTCGGTACGGATTGAATATTGCCGATGTGCAGGAAGTCGTCGAAGCAGCAGTCGGCGGTAAATCAGTCGGCCAAGTCTATCAGGGAGATCGCCGGTTTGATTTGGTTGTGCGTCTGCCGGAAGAAGTTCGTCGGGATGTGGAAGCACTTGAATTTCTTCCCATTCCTTTGCCGGAACACGAAAGAGCTGGAACGTCTTCTCTCACGATGGCATCGTTCTCGATGACTGATGCTTCTGCACCCGCGTACGTTCCACTTGGAGCTATCGCAAGCATTGCAATTTCCGAAGGACCGAACCAAATCAGCCGTGAAAATGGCAAACGTCGCGTTGTCGTGCAAGCGAACGTGCGAGGTAGGGACTTGGGTTCGTTTGTTCGCGATGCGCAAGAATCAATTGATAGTAAGATCAAGCTTCCTGCCGGGTACTGGATGACATGGGGTGGACAGTTTGAAAACTTGATGGCCGCGCAACAGCGGTTGACGGTCGTTGTACCGGTGGCGTTGTTGCTCATTTTCATTCTGCTTTTTGCCACCTTTAACTCGTTCAAAAACTCAATACTGGTTTTCACCGGCATCCCTCTGGCGCTCACCGGCGGAATTTTGGCACTCTGGTTTCGCGATATTCCGCTCTCGATTTCTGCAGGTGTAGGATTTATTGCGCTTTCCGGTATTGCCGTCCTTAACGGCTTGGTGATGGTTTCATTCATCAATAAGCTGCGCGAGGAAGGGGTTGCTTTGGAAGAAGCGATCACGAATGGTGCAATCACGCGACTCCGGCCGGTGCTTATGACCGCGCTGGTAGCGTCGCTTGGTTTCATACCGATGGCTATCGCGACCGGAAGCGGTGCGGAAGTGCAACGTCCGCTGGCAACAGTGGTTATCGGCGGCATTCTTTCATCGACTTTTCTGACGCTTGTTGTTGTGCCTGCTTTATATTCAATCTTCCATAAACGGCAGGTAGTTGAAGAATAAGGTGATTATACCCACCGGTGAGCGAGAGCTTGCCGGTGGGCGCAGACAGCACGGAACACATGGATTATTTGACGATTTTTCTCAACGAATTGGTATCGCTCATGGCTGAATTATGGCTGTGGTTGATATTGGGGTTTCTCATAGCTGGAATAGTCATGGAATTTGTTTCCAGCAAGACCGTCGTGCGTCATTTTGGGGACAACAGCCTGAAAAGCCTGACCAAAGCGTTACTGGCCGGTTTGATTGCATCAACCTGTTCCTGCGGTGCCATCCCTATGGCCGTCTCCCTTAGGCAAAAAGGAGCGAGTACCGCCGTTGCCCTGACGTTTCTGCTGGCCACACCGTGGTCGGGCATTCCGCAATTCTTGGTTCTGAGTAACTTCTTGGGTGTGACTAATACTATCGTAGTCACCTTCGCTACTGTGTCTGCTGCCTTGCTGAGCGGAGTGATTTTATCGAGCTTGGAACGTCGAAAACTGATTGAGGAACCCTCAATAGTCAGCAGCGTGAGTATTGAATGTGCCTGTAAAGTAGGTGAGGCATGTACTTGTCACCAAAGTGCAAGGAGGACACCTTGCAACCGTATTCGCAGTGTGCTGCTAAATGCATGGATGAGCTTCCGCGACATTGGCAAGTTTATGGTCATTGGTCTGCTTCTTGCTGCCGTTCTTTCAGCGTTTGTCCCGGACGATATCGTTGGAAAATATCTTGGAAACGGCAACTCATCTGTCGCCATTCTGCTTGCAGTCCCGGTAAGTGTTGTTATCGAACTCTGCTCAGAAGGCTTCAGCATACTTTCCGGTCAGCTCTATCTTATGGGTGCGAGCTTGGGCGTTGTATTCGTGATGCTGATGGTGGGCGTTACGACGGATATTACGGAAATCACGGTGGTTTGGGGGAAATTCGGTAAGCGATCAGCTCTTGCGTATGTTCTCACATCAACTGTTGTAGCAGTTGTTATCGCCTATATGCTAAATTTTGTATGGATGCGAGTTCGCTGAAAATCGGTTATGTACTTACGGTTGGTATTCGGGTTTTCCATAGCCGGAGTGGCCGTCGAATTTGTCTCAAGCAAGACCATTGTTCGGCACTTTGGCGATAACAACTTGAAGAGCCTCGCCATAGCGTCACCTTGCAGTTAGAAGGACTCTATTCAGAGCTGAAGCATATAAATTAAGAAGTTTGTGTTATGAAAGAGCCGGACGGTTGCTTGTCCGGCTTTCCTTTAAGTAGTGCTTTGGTGCAGTTTGGACGAATTAAGACAAACCTCGTTAAAAATGGAAATTCACTAACCAATATCACCGACTAATCGAATTTATTGCAGCTTGACACTGCTTAGGACTACATCTAACTTTTTTCAATAAATATTATGAGTACCATTACCAATCCAAGCAAGGCTTTGTGGGAGAAGGGTGATTTCACCGAAATTGCTGCTTTTATGCGCCAGTCGGGAGAGGCGTTAGTCCTCTCTCTTGGGCTGAAAATGCCTTTGCGAGCTCTTGACCTTGCCTGTGGAGATGGCACAACTGCGGTTCCTTTGGCGCAATTAGGTGCAGAGGTTACCGGAGTTGATATTGTCGGAAAGTTCGTTGAAGCCGGAAACAAGAGGGCAAAAGAGCAAGGTCTTAGCAGGTTGCAATTTCAGGAAGGGGATGCATGCAACTTGCACGGAATAGGCGATCATTCGTTTGATCTGACACTCTCGGTTTTCGGTGCCATGTTTGCTCCGAAGCCGTTCGACGTTGCAAAGGAGATGGTTAGGGTCACGAAACCGGGCGGCCGAATAGTTATGGGTAACTGGATTCCTGATGATCCGATTTCATTCGTGTCGCTACTACTCAAGATCAGTTCGTCTTTCATGCCTCCACCTCGTGATGGCGCTGTGAGTCCGATGGCGTGGGGGGTGGAGTCTCATATTGTCGAACGTTTTGGTCAAGCCGGAGTGTCACCGAGCAATATAGCTATGGTCAAGGGCACATATTCCTTTATTACTCCAAACACTCCAGCGAATTTCATTGAGACCTTTAGACGATTCTACAGTCCAACGATGAAGGCATTCGAAGTGGCGCAAGCAAACGGAAAAACGGAAGAGCTGCACCAGCAACTCCTTGAACTTGCCGAAGCGCAAAACAGAGCCACGGACGGCAGTACAGCGATTGATGCTACCTTCATGCGAGTGACTGTTAGCGTCTGAGAATTGCATTGCCAGTCGAGTTTACCTTTTAGTATATTTCTCTATATTTGTGATACACACAGGTTACCAAAGGAGAAAAATGAAAGCTGTCGTCTTCACACTGTTAATGGCTATATCAGTTACCGTATCAGCACAGACAAGTAAGCAGGATAGTCTTTGGGCACCGTTTAAATTCTTTGTAGGTGAATGGCACGGTGAAGCCGAAGGGCAATCAGGTAAAGGCACTTACGAGCGCTCATATCAATTCACGCTTAAAAACAGATTTATCGAGATAAAGAATACCGCGACCTACCCGCCACAGGAAGCCAATAAAAAGGGAGAAGTTCACGAGGATCGCGGCTTTATCAGCTATGATCAAATGCGCAAGACCTTTGTATTAAGACAGTTTCACGTTGAAGGGTTTGTCAACCAATACAAACTGGAAAGTATATCCGATGATGGCAAAACTATTACCTTTGTAACGGAAGGCATTGAGAATATTCCAGACGGTTTTCGTGCGAAGGAAGTGTATCAACTGACAAGCGATAATGAGTTTACTGAAACCTTTTCAATTGCTGAGCCGGGAAAAGACTTTGAAGTATATTCGACCGTAAAATTGAAGAAGAAATAACTCCTACACAAAAATCAGAATCCGATTAAAACCAAACTAATTTTCAAGACAGTATGAAGCCGGACAGTTGCTTGTTCGGCTTTTCTTCAAGTAGCACATTGGTGCAGTTTGGATGATTTGAGACGGCTATATTCCACAAATACTCAAAAGATATTTGCTGATATTACAACTAATCCTATCGTTCAGCTTGTAGGGGTAAATAACCACTTTGAATCAGATGTCTTGAAACGACTGTGCTGATTGTATCGAAAGCGATCGCTTTGAAATGTACTTCGTCAAAAAAGTATTCCTGAGTTTTGGGGATATGTTTTTCAAGGTCAATGAGCTGTACACTGCGATTTTGAGCGATTTTCTTTAAGCAGTCGTTGTATTGCTTACATGCAGACACCATATTTTCAAATGCCCATTCCTTCGTTTTTCCACTGAATTGCTCAACGAACATAGCAAGCTGCGTCTGTTCCGCGAGGGGCATATCTATTCGATAGCGAAACGGCTGTGTTAAGAGAATAACGGGAATGCTATCTAAACGGCAGATGTCTATGAATGCATCGATATTTTTCTCAAATGAGGTAAGCCCAGGGAATGAATCGGTGCGAACAACAGTGCGGGGCTCGAAATACCATAGCCCATCAAGAAAATCAAGCGCTGATCGCTCCATCGATTTTTTGTCTACTAAACGTGCTACTGCGCCGGCATAGTGACGATAGTCGGGTTCGAACGATGTGCGGCAGAAATGATTGAAGTCAATGTTAATAAATATATCGTTGATTCCGTGCATCACTAAGATCAAATCTGGTTTCAGCTGGCGAAGTTGAAAGAAATGCTGGAGCAATGTGTGCTGACTGGTATACCACTCACGGCCGCAATTGTAGACCTCTATCGGCCGTGTTGCTGTATACATGCCAAGGCTCTCTTGCACTAAGCGCGGCCATTCTCGACCGCGCTCATCGGCATACTCGGTGGTTGATCCGCCAACGCAAAATATTCTGAATGGCTTTACGTCGCTTGTGGCTGTTTGCCACTGTATTGGATTGGGGGAAACTTGAAGGTAGGGGTGAAATTTTGCCAACTTTTGTTCAGAAACGTTGCCGTAGTAGATGAACGCCGCCACTGGATAGAAAAGTAAAACAGCCAAGAGCAGGCAGAGGCCTATTACAGCTATCCCCATTTTGGGTACTTTCCCGAGCCGTGTTCCCAAATAGAGTGCAAGCGCGCCTATTCCAAGCACAGGCACACCAATGCGTAATGCCCAAAGCACAATTGTCGCCGTTCCAGCACGGTTGCCATAGAATATTCTGGGATCCGGATCCCAGAAACCTATGTAGATGAAAATGAATCCTATCAAAAAAATGAAACAAAAGAGGTAATCAAAAATTGTTAGTTTCTTCATGCTAATATCATCCTATCAGTCGCTTCACGACCTCTTAGGCGCACGTCGTGGTAGTACAGCGAGCGATTACAGGGAATGGGCAGCTCATTAATTTCCATGTGCGAAATCATGAAACGCTGTACTCAGATGCACGGTAGAAAAAAATAAATGTTATAAATCGTCTACTCAAAAAATGCTTAACCGATTGAACGACAAGGAGAAGAGGTGATGCCGCGTGTTTTGCTGTCGAGTGTAGTTTTACAGGTATGATGGGTATCGTGTCGAATATTCACAGATCAACGGGCAAGGGGAGAGGGAAAACAGTCTTGTAGCGTGTCGATTGACCAGCATTAAAAAAGATTACCGGCTTCTACGCTGTACTTATATACGGGGTTGTATAATAAGCAAGGAAAGTTGCGTAAAGAGGAAGTATGCAATCTGGGACATTAGCAAATTTGGCGGGAGTTAACAAGGAAACCCTGCGGTTTTATGAACGCGAAGGGCTTTTACGAAAACCTGAACGTACGGCGGGTGGATATCGGGCGTATGCGGAGACGGATCTCAAACGTCTCGTGTTTATTAAGAATGCGCAGCAATTTGGCTTCTCTCTGGCTGAAATCCGAGAACTGCTTGCCCTCGCTGACGGCCGGGTGATCGACCGATCGGAAGTACGTCACCTTGCGAAACGACGCGTTGACCAAATAACATATCAAGTAACTCTGTTGAATCACTTGCGAAAGACGCTGCAACAATTGATTGGCCGGTGTAGCCATACCCGTGTTGTAGAGCGTTGTCCAATTATCGAAAGTCTGTCAGTTGTACCCACCAAGAAGAGTGGCAGAAAGAAGCATCAATGAATCTCCCACTTATTACTATCGATCCAGTCTGTGGCATGACCGTTTCCGAATCGTCGAAACTGCGTTCCGATTACAATGGAAAGACCTATTTATTCTGTTCACTTGGATGCTTGACGAAGTTCAAGGATAATCCGGAAAAATACATCGGTGCACCGAAAGTATCACCTTCCTCAAGCCCGTCAGCAAAGGATATGACAACAGACGTGCGCGAGTATACATGTCCGATGCACCCCGAAATCAGCAAGATTGGTCCTGGCACTTGTCCGATATGCGGCATGGCACTGGAACCGCGCGAAATTAGTAATCATCCAGATGACAACGAAGAATTGCATAGTATGAGTCAGCGTTTCTGGGTAAGTGCGATCTTGTCAGTGCCGCTGGTTATTTTGGCGATGGGTGAGTTTATACCGGGGCGCCCCATAGAGCATTTGCTATCGCATAACGCAATAAGTTGGCTTAAGCTCGTATTGGCAACGCCGATTGTGCTATGGGGAGGCTGGCCTTTCTTTGAACGGTTTTGGCACTCGCTACGTAATCGCCATTTGAATATGTTTACGCTCATCGGCCTCGGCGTTGCTGTCGCCTATGCTTACAGCGTGTTGACTGTACTCACACCGACCATTTTTCCGCAGGCATTTCGCATGGAGTCGGGAGTGGTAGCCGACTATTTTGAAGCGGCTTCCATCATTGTGACGCTTGTTCTGCTGGGGCAAGTCTTGGAATTACGGGCGCGCAGCCAGACCGGTAGCGCAATTCGCGCATTGCTCAATCTCGCGCCAAAAACAGCCCGATTGGTCAAGCAGAATGGTGCGGAAGAAGATGTAGCCCTTGAAATGGTGCAGGTCGGCGATCATTTGCGCGTCCGGCCGGGTGACAAGATCCCGGTTGACGGCATAGTATTACATGGCACCAGTGTGGTCGATGAATCAATGGTGACCGGTGAGTCAATGCCAGTTGCTAAGACATCTGGGGCTAAGGTCATTGGCGGCACAATCAATAGTACCGGTTCGTTTGTCATGCGCGCTGAGAAGGTGGGAAAGGAAACCCTGCTATCGCGCATAGTGAATATGGTGGTTGATGCCCAGCGAAGTCGTGCCCCAATTCAGCGGTTGGTAGACACTATTTCGTCGTACTTCGTGCCTATTGTGATTGTTGTCGCGTTAGTAACTTTCGTGATATGGGCATTGATTGGGCCTGAACCAAAATTCGCCTATGCGCTCGTCAATGCAGTTGCTGTTCTCATTATTGCGTGCCCGTGTGCTTTAGGGTTGGCCACGCCGATGTCAATTATGGTCGCATCGGGAAAAGGTGCGTCGGTCGGCGTGCTGTTTAAGAACGCCGAGGCAATTGAGACTTTGCATAAAGTCGATACGCTCGTGGTTGATAAAACGGGAACGCTGACGCAAGGGAAACCCACCCTCGTGATTGTGCATGTAGTATCAGGCTGGGATGAGAGACTGATACTCTCGTATGCGGCAGGTCTGGAACGTAACAGTGAGCACCCGTTGGCGGCGGCTATCCTCTCTGGTATCGAAGCACGAAATATCTCGCCAGCGGATATCGAATCGTTTCGGTCTGTAACGGGAAAAGGCATCACTGGAACCGTTCATGGTAAATCCCTTGCACTTGGAAACTCAACATTGTTGCGTGAGATGAACATTTCAATCGGGGAATTGGGCAGCATGGCCAAAAAACTGCAAGCTGAGGGGCAAACCGTCATGTACTTTGCGGTTGATCAACAAATAGTGGGGTTGTTCGGCGTCACTGACCCTATTAAAGAAACAACTCCGTTGGCTATCGAAGAGCTGCATAAGCGAGGTATCCGCATTGTCATGCTCAGCGGCGACAACAGCGCGACCGCACAGACTGTCGCCAGTGCGCTCGGTATTGATCAAGTCATTGCCGAAGTGCTGCCAGATGAAAAAGCAGCTGTAATTTGGTCTCTCCAATCAGAAGGACACTTTGTTGCTATGGCAGGAGATGGTGTAAATGATGCCCCAGCACTGGCGCAGGCAAATGTTGGCATTGCAATGGGCACGGGCACTGACGTCGCAATGGAAAGTGCCCACGTGACGTTGGTCAAAGGTGATCTTATGGGTATCATACGTGCACTAAATCTCAGCTACTGCACCATGCGCAACATAAAGCAGAATCTCTTTTTTGCCTTCATCTATAATGTCATTGGTGTACCGATTGCAGCGGGCATACTGTATCCGATTTTTGGGCTTTTGCTGAGTCCGATGATTGCGGCTGGTGCGATGAGCCTGAGTTCGGTATCGGTGATTTGGAATTCTTTGCGCTTGCGCCGTTTGAAACTTTGAGTCACACATGCAAACGTGCTGAGTTCGCTAAGTATGTATGTGTAGAAGTTATAAACAGAAATTTATGAAGAAGGAAACGCATGAAAAAACGATCTGTTGAAGTATTTATTGCCGGCTGTCCTGCCTGTGATGAAACGGTTGCGCTGGTTAAGGCCACGGCCTGCGCAGACTGTGAAGTCAGCGTTCACGATATGCGAACTGAGCATGCCCAAGTGGAAGCCAAGAAATACAACATTCATCGCTTTCCAACTGTGGTCGTCGATGGTCACATTGCAGGCTGCTGCCAACAACAACCAGTCGACGCAAAAATCCTGCGCGAAATGGGTGTCGGATTACCATTGTAGCCATGATTATGAAGCATCGGGGCAAGGCATCGATACTTCGCCCCGATGAAAGTATGCACTCCTATCTGCACTATGTAAGCGTTCATTCAGTGATGCTGGTGCGCGGTTTCGGCTTACTTTTCCTTTATCACCAAATCCATTCCGCACTTTGGACAGGAACTGGGTTTATCACTCGTCACCTCCGGATGCATGGGGCAAACATATATTTTTTGTTCTACACCTGCGGTGTCGTGCGAAGGTTTCAGATCTTTTGCAGCGTACAGATTTTCGATGAATTTCAATTCGCCGTCCAGTGTGTCAATCAGGATTGCGACTTTAGCAGAGTCACCTGCATCACCGGCTTCATCCAAACGTGCCACGAGACTCGGAATACGTTTGGCTGCCTTTGTTAAGGACATCGACTTTTCCTTGATCAGCATTTTCGATTTTGCAGGCAGCATAGCGACCAAATCCTGAATGGTGAACGCGATATGGTGTATGTCATCCAAATCCTTTGCTAAAAGTTTTGTGTGTAATGCTTTCTGCTGTGTTTCGATTGCATTCCATAGGGTAGGGAGTGTATTGAGACTGTCGGTCTTATGTGTGCCTTTGACTTGCACGGTGTCAGCATGATCATGGTTGTCCTGAGCAATCGCTGGAGTTATGCCAAAAGCGAACAGGAGTAAGAACAACGGTGTCATGCGAAATAGTTTGGTAGTTTTCATTTCATATTCCTTGTCGTTGTGTGTTTTTATAGTGCCAACTGTTTGCAAATTGGGTCGTCATTCTGTTTCTTTAGAATCCCCATGACAAACCAACGGTAAGCGCAAGCGGAACGCGGACGACGTCATCGGTGATAAAAACATCGCTCTCGATGCCAATATCGGCAACGCTACGTACACCGATTTGCTTTCTCAATCCGATGCCAACGGTTCCAACAATGCCCTGACCTTTGACGTCGCTTTGTCGAACTGCGAACTCGCCGAGAAGCGTTTGCGTGAAGCTGCGCGGATAACCGATAGGCACTGAATATCCGAGTATTCCGCCAAACGTAACCTCACGTTCCCCAGGATCAGTCGACGTTTTTATATTAGCATCGACGTTGAAGTGGATTTTATCGTACTGTCGCAATGCTTTGGTCATGATTGCGCGGACGTGCGCATCGACTCCTTTGGAATCGCGACCTGTTGGCACGCTCAGTCCAAACCGGTACGCCAACGCAGGCCTATTACCGATTTCTCGGCGTAGGGCGTGAAAAAAACTCATCTCCAAATCACTCGCATCGAATTGATCGGCATCCGTAACATAGGTAGGAGCGAGGGAAACACTCGCATCCATGTTAAGCGCGAATCCATACTTTGCTTCGAGCCGTGAGCCGAGCAAGGCCGACGTATGACGTGGAAATATAGCGCTCATGCCGATGTCGACAGTTCGCTCATGATACGCAATGCTTGACGCATCTTCAAAGCGCAGGGGCCGTCCGTCGTCGATGTTGTTGTGGTCAGTTCCCTTGCTAAGTGCAGGTAACAAAGCAACGCCAGCCACCAAAACCACCGTTTGAATCAATCTACTCATATGCCGCCTCCTTGCGAATCAGTTGTTGAATCATCCTCTGTCGGATGGTATGGATTCGGACGGTTGATTTCTTGGTAAGTCTCAGGGGTTGGCTCGTTACGTTGTGACCATTCGGCGAGTGACAATGGCGCTTTCCCCTTGTACTCAGGATTGTAACTGACAAATGCAGCGAAGGCCGTTCGTGAGGTGAACGCGCGCGACCACGATGAGCATTCCGGATGGTCACCGATTTCCTCCAGAAAAACGACACTGTCAAGATTCGCGTGCCAATACCCTTGATCGTCTGAAATCAAAACGAGGGTCGTTTCGGGATTTTCCGTCGCTGCGCGGATAATTGCCCTCCCCGGCGTTTCTGTTGCCATGTCTCGCGCGCACAGTAAGCATCGAACCATCATCGTCCAACCATTTGCGCTCACGCTGGCACCCCAAACCTTTCCATCGGGAAGTCGGACGGAGCAATGACCACACTCACTCATGTTCATCCAACCCATACCGGCCATATACATCACTTCCTCATCCGACCCTTTCATCATGCCCATGCCAGGCATGCCCATTGAATAACGATGGTCGTGCAATGTCCCTGGTTGCCCTTCCCCGGGCTTTTCGCTCTTATGGGTAGTCGAAAGCACCATCCATAAGGCGCGTTTAACCTGTTCTTCTTTTTGCTTTTCCGGAATCCAATCGCTGACGAGGATGTCATTGACCATATCGTGAAGCATGTGAAGATTGTCAAAGGCATTGGCAATTTCAGGGAAGCGCTTCGAGAAGCGTGGGCTGCTCTCCGCCATCATCGGCATGAAATCACGATCGGTTCGATACAGTTCGATCTCATGGTAGCGCTGGCCAATGACCTCGTACTGTTCAACATGGGTATTTGTCGGCGTATGCCAGAGCATGTCATACATTGTTCCCTGCAACCAGTGGTATCCCCAAAACAGTGCATTGACCTTTGGATACGCGTGACGGAATGCGCCGCTGAACGGCTGGCTGTCGAGAAACTCCATGTTCATTGGCAATCCGGTGATCACGAAAGGAGCGGACTCTTGGTAATACGTCCAAAGCCGTTCAATCTCAGCATCCTTCGCCGAGTCGGACATCTCTTTATTGGCCAACACATCAATCGTTTGCGCATGGAGAATATGCGCCCAATCAAAAGTTTTTTCCAGGTACCCATACAGACGCTGCATGGTCGGCGAAAGGGCGGCCTCATCTGGCATGAGTTTCGGTGGATGATTGAGTACCCAGTTGATGCGATCAAAAGTCGCATTTTCTAAGGTACTGGCTTTACCGGTCACCATGTCTTCATAAGCCATTGCATGCCCGGTCGCGACGGCGTTCAAATCGTACGCGAGTTTAGGGATATTGTAGACATCGAAGTTGTACGAAGCTGATTTATAGAAAATGTGATCGGCGGTGCGGTTGGATATCCACTTCGGCAGATCTTTCGGTGGTGGCTCAAGCCGTTGCATCGAATCCGGCATCGTCATTGTGTGACCTCGATGCTCTTGCGCAAGCGCTGACCCTCCAATGGCCAGCGCTGCAATGATGAGCAAAGTGTAGTGTTGTTTCATGACGTACACCTCTTAATTCGAGTCATGATGATCTTCATGCTCTTCGTTTTCTTTGTCGGAAGCATCGGTTTTTGCTTTTTTAACTGCGTTGTCCAATTCTTCCGCCAATGTGAGCGGTTTGGCGTCCGTAATACCTTGAGCTTTCACGTAGGCGTCGAAAGCTGCGCGGGATGTAAAGGCGCGGGATTCGGCGGCACAGGTTTTGTGGCGCTTGAATGATGAGAGGAAAACTGTGCTGTCCGGGGCGCTCCACTTGCCTTCAGTACGCTTGATGATAATAGGTGCGCCCTTAGTTTCGCTTGGTGCCTGTACCGTCAGGTCGCCTTTGAAGCGATCTTGATCGGCGAATACACAGTAGATGCAACGATATTCAATCTTCTTGTTGCCATACACGACAATAACTTCGTTATCCTGTGTTTCAGTGTTCTGCACCAACTTCAGTTTGCAGTACGGGCAAGGTGCTTCATGAGCAATAGCAGGTGAGAATATTGCACTGAGAGCGACGGCAACGGCAGCGATCGCTATACCGGTTGCGGCGGTCGATTTGAAAAGGGTGAATATGTTTTTCATAACTATCTCCTTAAGGAATTCAAGTTTTATACGTTTACAATCCGTAGATCAATTCTCCGCCGAAGTAACCAGCGAGACCTACGGCAACGGTGGCAAGTCCCAATAGCAAAAAGTAAGGGGTAGAGGTTAGCTCGCGTTTACGTCGCCATATGGCGGTTGCGGCCATCAATACCACTGCACACGCTGCAGCAACAATGTGCACGACAATGCCGCCGTTGAACGTGTACTCCGAGAGAAAAAATGCCGCGATTCCGGTTGGAATGACAACGATGGTCGACAGGGCACCGGCAGCAAGATTCCAGAATGCGGCACGTCGAATGATGGCGTTTT
This sequence comes from uncultured Ignavibacteriales bacterium, assembly GCA_964464605.1. Lineage (GTDB taxonomy): Bacteria > Zixibacteria > MSB-5A5 > GN15 > FEB-12 > CAYXJN01. The sequence continues at coordinate 180,127 of CAYXJN010000008.1, forward strand.
TCTTCCACCAGCCGCACATGTCGAGCAACGCACCGAAGAGAAACAGCGCGATCGGAAAATGTATGACCACCGGGTGAAACCCGTGATCGGGAATGACGTCGGCAATCCATGCGAGCATGGCTCCTCCTTCACAAGTGAACCGTTTAACAACGATTCTAACGATTATTGACTGATCAGTGGTAATGGAGCGGACATGCTTTTCAAACAATGACCAATATCCGGCCACGTGTTAGATGGCCGTGAAAAGCATTCCAATTGGAAGAATTAGACGCGGAATGAGTGAGTGACGAGAAACAGCGGATCGGCGGGAGCGCGATAATTCGCAGTAAGTAACGTATTATGGAGAACACGCACTGCTGAGTTGGTATATGTGGAAAAGAGGAAAGTTGATTCTTGGAAGTTGCGATCCGACGTTTGTGAAATATGAGTCGGTAATTCATACTTGTCGACCGTGAAGATATACCACGTCGAGCAACAATACTCTGGTATGGTGTCGCCAGAATGCTGTGCCGGTGTATCGTCACAGTGTGTTGCCTCTTGGTTCGCTTCGGAATTATGACACGCCGACGATTGGCCATCGCACGTGGTCTGTTGTGCACATTCTGAGGGCAGGCACTGCTGTGCCACCTCGCAGGTCGCGCGTAGACCCATAAACGTGAGCAAGACGATGCCTATTATTGCATTCTTCAGTGTATGGTGTTTTCCAAAAAACATTCTGTTCATTACTCAACTTATACGGTTGGCAGGTCAAAACGGTTGAAAAATTGGCCTGCCTTGAATCCAAAAAAGAAACAACTGTTCAATTAAACAACAAAAAAGTCATCTATCGTTTCCGACGATGTTGCCGCAATTGCGGGGCCAAAACAACTGTTTTGTTAGCGTATTGAATAACAGCAAGTTGGGTGAATTCGCGAGGTTCCCTTCAGCGGATTTTTATAGGTTAGCGGCATGGATTTGCATTTAGTAACTACAGATTGAGAGAGGTAACATATAAGCCACTACGTTAGCGACCTATCGTTCTGAGGAGTGAAAATCACATCAAACGGATTTGGGAGTGTGGGGTCTTGGAAGGCTCAAACCCCAAGATATTGGGGCAGGGTAGTATCACATTTCCAGAAAAGCGATATTGAACTACGTGGTGAACAACCTACCAATATCACTGCTCTGTTGCATTTTCAAAGTTTTGTCGCGCGTTTCTTTAACGCTCATGTCGGCATACTCCCAGTCACTACCTACTTTTCTTGCTAAGATAAAGCGACCAAACACCCTGCCATGTTCTTCGGCAAATTTTGCCAAACCAATTGCCTTTGGCAAAGTGTCAACATACGCATCGTTGTGTGGTTCGAGAATGTCGACTACGAAACCAGTGCCGGTTTTCCGTATAATGATGAAATCAGGAAAGAACGACTTCATAACACCGTTCATTTCATAAGGAATGCAGAATGACCAAATGCGGCGATCCATGTTGCGCAACCAACAGAAAAAGTCATCTTTTTTCATTTCGATAGCGAGCAATCCCTCTTCCCATGTATTCAAATCAGCGTAGAATTTATGGTCGGCATCGACAAAGAGATGTTTGTCCCACGCTGGCCCTTCCTTTTTCTCGACAATCTGGTCGGGGAATTCCCAGTCCTGTTCAGCGGGTTTACCACTGGACTGAATCAGAGCATTGAAACGCACTCGAACTGAAGCGGAAAGTTTTTGAATTGCTGCTTTGTGTTTCTTCCACCATTTATCGAATTCCTCGCGCGCAAACTTTTCAAGCGCGGGAACGGTTTCTGACTGCCGCATAATAGCGATCATTTCCAACTTTGCTTGATTTGGTCTTTCCCTGTCGTGAAATTTTTTCCAATAGGTTCGGTGTAAACCTTCGCCTGAAGCAAGTGATCGCCCCGCCGCGTCAAAAAGCTGCTCGATGTTTTCCTCGGACAATGTGAGGCGCGTTGTCGTTGTTCCAGTGATGGTCATCGCGCTGGTTGCAACGGTCAGCGCATCTACCTCAATTTCTCCGCCCTCACGAAGGAAGTTACTCCACTCGGTAACCGTCTCGGCGTATCCGTCGCGCAACTCTTTCAGCTTCGTTTGGAAAATTTCTCGCATCTCGTCGTCGGCGTCTTGATTGAGGTTTTCGTGCATCAACAAACCTGCCAGCCTTAACGCCCGTTTTACTTCGCTCATTTTTGGAATCCGGTTCACGGCATAAGTCGGCAAAGTACCTAAATGTTCAAAGACTTTTGTCATAGCTGGATTGCGCACATACGTTTCAGCCGTAATTTCAGCGCGAACACCCAAGCCTTCCGTCGGATTGCGCAGGCTCTCTAAAACTCTCTCAACTGCCTCTCGGTTGTAATGAGGAAGAAACAATTCAACCGTGTCAAGTACCTCGTTTGAGCCGATCCTCCGTGCCAACGGTGTGCGAACCATGCGCCCAACAAGCTGCGCTATGCTGGTAGGGTCTTCCGCTCTGCGGAAACTCATTATCACTTCGGCACGCGGACAATCCCAACCCGTGGATAACGCCGTTTTGAACAATACCACTTTTGCGTCCGGTGTTTCCTGAATTCTCGACGCTTCCAATTTACGTACAATTTTGCCGGAAATCGAAAGGTCAACCGAATCTTGAAAACAATGAACGATTTCATTTACAGACAGTAAACCAGTTTGTCGCTCAATAACGCGAATGACATCTTCCAACGATGTGCGGGTAAGTACTCCTTCAGTTCCATCTTCCACTTGCACCACGAGAATCGGACGAACTACTTCCTTTTCATTTTCTTTGACGCAGTAGTCTTCCCATTGCTTTGTGAAGCGTTGCCATGTCTTTGCAGCTTCTTCGAGCATCGTCAAATCTCCCGTGACATTACTGCTCGGATTGCGGACGATTATCAAATCTTTCAGTAATCCGCTTGCACGAACCTCTTCCGGGTCAATATTGATTGGCCGTTGCGTCCGGTTTGCTGTTCCAAGTAAGGCTGTGAATCGTTGTGGTGTCGCACTCATGCCCAGCACCAGCGGCACAGGTGGCAATCCGTCCAGCGCCGATCCGAGAATAAACTTTTGCATTATCGTCGTACGATTGCGGTCGTTGGCAGTTGTGCCGCGATGTGCTTCGTCGATGATGAGTACAAAATCCTGAGACGAGCGGGTGATGGTGTTGGCAATGGTTTGCCAAAACGTGAATTTCCTACGGTCGCCCGGCTCCTTGGTGAGTAGTTTGTCTTTACCGAGCAACTGCGTGTTTATGAAATATACATATCCGGGTTGCAAATAATCTTCATCGAAACTCTCGCTGTCAATGGTAACCATTTTGTGAAATGGTAGTTCGTCGCACGTGCTTAGCAGTTTGTTTTGGCTTTGCAGGTTTAATTCGGGCGAATCAGATAGCCAGAGAAAAACAGTGTTTGTTCGTGATAAAATTCCATCACCGCCTCCGAATGTGAAATCAATTACCTGCGCTAGTGTTATGGTCTTTCCTGATCCAGTCGGAGCCGCGAGTATGACAGCTTGCAATTTCCCCTTTGCAACAGATATACGCGCATCTTCCAGCTCGCAAATTATGTCACGAGCAGCCGTGTCTTGAAACGACTTCAGTTCCATTTTCATGTTGTGTCACCTCGGCCCAGTGCTTCAGGCGTGTTTATTCGGAAGTTTTCAAGATAACTTTTGTAGAGCTGCGTACAGTGAAATTTTCGACCAAGTGCGCGGCGCATCAACCCAAAATTTTCTTCTGAGTCTGTTACAAGATAGATCCACTCGATGTCTTTTCGATCAATTATGGCGTTACGAAAGGCTCGGAATTCCTTTTCCTTAATCAGAACAGCGAACGGTGCTTGTTTAGGAACGTACCATGATTGCGAACCTTTGGAGTCCTCGCGTCTGCCTCGACAACCAGACATCATCCAGAGAATCGGAAGAATTGCCTGAAACGCATCGCCGCGAGCAACTTCAGAAGGTTCAAGAAAAGCCAAACGAAAGTATTCCATGTTTTCCTCGAACCCTTCTTTTAGCTCACGACCGTTCAAGTATGTAGATGGCAAGTCTACTCCATTGTCTCGTTTGCCATTAATAACAAATTTACAGCGAGGCCAAGTAACTGAATTTGCAATCCCATGCTCTTCAAAAGCATCTTCACCTTGAAAATGTCCGTTTGAGTTCAATTCGAGAGCCAGCTTTTCGCTGACTTCGTTATTTGTGACGAGTATGCACCTGCGTTTCCCATCATCATCTGCATTTAGCAATGCGGTTGCATGAAATGTTGTCCCTGAACCAGCAAAAAAGTCCAAAACGATACCTGCTTTTCGTTTTAGCATAACAGGCATGAGTGTCTCACAAACTGCATACACAGACTTAGGGTAAGAAAAGCCGGAAGTACCTCCGAAAATGTCTACCAGTAGTTCACTGCCATGTGTGCTTGCATCGAGAGGCGGCTTGCTCCATACTGTTTTCCATCTCTTTGATTGTTTTTCTTTGAGAGTATAATAGATCTGGATTCCATAATTTTGTCTTGCAGCGAACAACTTACCAGCCTCAAACTCCGCCTTTGCGCGTGCTGGCCCATAGTGCCAATTTCGCTCAACTCCGAGTTTATCAATCGGCCAAATCGGAATAGACGAACCGAGTTTTATCGCATTGCGTTTTTCAGTTTTAGGCAGTGGATTGCCAAAACCGGTTACTTCAAGTGTTTGTTCATTGACGTAGATAGGATAAAATTGACCCGGCCGTGCAAGTCGTAGCGAATTGTTGCCTGTACGTCGAAGGTTTCTTGTTTCGCCACCGATGGTGGATTCAAGGGGTTGTTCATCAATAATGTCTTCACCTTGTGGCACAACAAACAGTGCGTATTCGTGACTTCGCGCAAATTCTTCTCCTTGGCGGCCACGCTTATTGTGTTCGATGACTATCGTGAAAAATTTGAATCCTTGGAATAACTCTTCAACTAAACACATCAGATGGCCAAGCTCATGGTCGTCTATGGTTATTACTAAGACCCCATCTGGCTTGAGCAGTCGCTTGCCAAACAATAATCGTTTCTTAATCATTGAGAGCCACTTCGAGTGACGAAAACTATCTGATTTATCTACATAATCGTTGTTGTATTTCCAATCACGTGCGCCCGTGTTGTAAGGTGGGTCTATATAAATAACGTCTATTTTGCCCTCGTAGCAATAAAGCAAAAGCTGAAGCGCGTGGAAGTTATCGGCGTTGATGAGCAGGTGCCAAGGTTTGTCAGCCCCGCCTCGCTCAACACGATCCACTGGTTCGAGCGCAGGAAAAATCGGTTCTCCGAAACTCCTAACGACCACAAGGTCGTCGATATGAAACTCTTTTTGCGTTTGTTTTTGCGTTGATGAACGCTCCACTGAAACGCATATCGCCGTTTTCTTCTGGATGCTTTTAACGCGCCAGAGCTGGTTTCCAGATTCGCGCTTGAGTGCCACAAGTTCACTTGGCTTCACAGTCAAGTTTGGCAGCCGCACAGTTTCCGGCAGGTGTTCCTCAAAGACGAGCCCGAACTGCTTAGTCTTTTTTAGTGCCTTTACCTCGGCGGCGATTCCCTTGCGGAGTCGCTCGTCTGGAATTTGCGCAATCAAGTCTTCAATTTTAGCCATTTATTTTCATGTACATAGTTGTCAAGGTTGTTTACGAATTGCTCAAGTGTTCCCATTGCCTGCCTTTGACTTTCGCCCGTTTGCCACGAAAATCCTCTCTCTGTTAAGCCCTGAAAGTGTAAGAATAGCTGAGAGATAGAGGAATTGTCAAGTTGAGCATTTAAGCAGAATTTGGCATCTCGATGCAATTTGTAATTGATTGTTCCGATACAATTAAGCAAAGTTTGGGAAATTAGGGTAACGGCCAGCGAGCCAATCGAGCAGGGAAGAAATTGATATGGGTCATACGTATTTGGGAGTGCTTGCAAAAACTCAACTTTGGAATGAGGTTGTTGCTCTTTTACAAAACGAGGCCGACACCGATCTAATTGCCGAAAAGAGCTTCTTAGCCATTGACCAGGGGCTTTCCAAGATTTCAGACGATGCGGGATTTACCCACGTTCTAACCAACATACTGCAATTCATCGACCAATCAGCTTCCGGCAAGACAACCGACTTCTTCACCCAATTTGGGTTGAATGTCAGGGAAATTACATCGCCGCTACACGCGACCGCCGTGCTTAGGGAGACTTCCGACAAGGTTATTCGTCAGGCACGGTGCAAATCTGATCTGTCTGAATTGGCTCAAAACAGTTTCTCTGAAGCATTTCAAAGTCACCTTTATAATCAACTTCCTACTCTGTTTTCAAATGCGCCGGAGCATGTTGAACGGGCTATCAAGAATGTAAGCAAAGGCAAAGAGTTTCAAGCTCTCATGCACGACTTTTATGCCGTTTTCACTCGGCGATATGTCAGTTACTACCTAAGCAGGGAGCTTTCCAATCATGTAGGAAGTGGGAAAAAGTTTCGTGATCTAAAAGAACATTCAGATTTTTACAAAGCATTGGATCACCACATTCGACAGACGGTGCGGATTTCGGATGATTTCACCCCCGGTTGGTTCGGTAAGGCGAGATTTGAAAAACGGGTCAGTCACGATGATGTCAAAAAGTATGCGTTTGTAGCGTTTAAGAAAATCCGTTCAGAGTTCAAACGGGGCATGGTCAGTGGCAAACAGTGAACACCTGATATGGTGCGGCACAGACAAGCCGCCTAAGAAGCCAGTTGATGGAACTTTGGTTCATCTATCGACTGATGGGCCGAACGAAAATGTCAATTGTCGCATTGAGAATATCTCCAACAAGCTTACGCAAAACCTTTCCCCTATAATCGAAGACATGATTGAAATTGGAAGCTATGTATATGCCGCCGACCAAACGGTAAGTCGAGGAGGCCCGGCTTGGTCGAACAACGGAGCAGATTGGACACGGGACTTTCGATTTGTTATTCCAGTCAGGGAACCAGATACATGGAATAAACAGGAAGTTCGAGAATCGCTGGAGGAATTGCTGAGTTTCATGTCCGGCGACAGTTATCAGTTTGAGTTCACCGAACGGAAATCGATAAGGGCTACGACACCTTATTTTGAGTTTGGTGACAATCCCTGGTTCAGGGCCGATTCGATCGTGTTGTTTTCCGGGGGACTTGATTCATTTGCCGGTGCTTTGGAAGAAGTGTTAACTTTGAGGAACAAAACGGTTTTGGTTAGTCATCGATCTGTTCCAAAAATAGCTAAACGACAATTAGACTTGGCCGAGAAAGTACGGCAACTTGCAGGCGGCAATCAGAAATTGCTTCATGTGCCGGTTTGGGTGAATAAAGTGAAGGGCTTAACAAAGGACTCCACGCAGAGATCGAGGTCGTTTCTCTTTATGATGCTGGCAGCGAGTATGGGGGAAGTCTTCAAATCGAATACCATTAGATTCTACGAAAATGGAATTACGAGCTTTAACTTGCCGTGTAGTGCCCAAGTCGTTGATTCTCGCGCGAGCCGAACTACCCATCCCAAAACACTCAAATTGGCTTCTGAGTTTTTCACAAAGTTACTCAATCGCCAATTCGTTGTTACCAATCCGTTTTTATGGCATACCAAAACAGATGTGGTTGGAGTAATTAAAAAGCACAATCTCGGTTCATTAGTACCATTCACGTCGAGTTGTAGTCATACTCAAACGACAAGCATTATGAACACCCACTGCGGAACTTGCTCGCAGTGTTTCGATAGGCGAACGGCAATCATTGCAGGTGGCCTTGCCGATTTTGAGACGGGTGAATCCTACAAAGTTAACTTACCTCTCGATCCAATCAAGGAAGGTCGCGACCGAACAATGGTTGAGTCAATGGCGCGGATGGCGACTGAAATTGAGGATATGGACGAAGTTCAATTCTGCTCAAAGCTTAACGAAATCGAACGCATTGTCACTAACCTCGATCCACCCGTTGACCAAGCTGCTATGCAGGTCATTAGTTTGTACAAACGCCATTCCGCCCAGGTCTTCTCGGTGCTGCGCTCGTTCGTTTCAGAAAACGCGACGCTTATCCTAAAGAAAAGAGTGCCGCCTGACTCTCTGTTGTCTATGATCGCAGGGTTGATCCAACCGAGTGCTAAAGCGGAAGATAGTCAAACCATTTGCAAGCTGCCTGATGGAACTACATGGAGTCAACTCTTGGTCGAAATCGTATCCAACGATGCCATTCGAATTAAGGCAAATGGATTTACGAAACGGCTCACTTACCAAGACTTGGGTATGCGAGACGGTCGAAAAGGGGACTTTCCAACGGCTCAATGGGAATTGCTGATTGAATTTGCGGAAGGTGGTGGTATGTTGAATTGGAAGTCTAAGGGTTCTGACCCCAAGTGGAAAAAGCAAGTAAACGTACTAAGAAAGAAGCTCAAGGACATTTTCGGCCTGTCTGGTGCCCCGATTACTATGTACCAAAAGCGAGTTGGTTACAAGTGCAACTTTCAGGTAAGCGACTCACGACCGAACCAGGTCAGAAAAAAGATAGATTACACAAATCCTGAATTTTCATAATTCGATTCCTCAAAAATAGCTCAAATATTCACGATCAATAAATCACCCAGTAGTAAGCAGTTTGTTCCAAAAATCAACCAGCGTCGCATTTTTTTTCGCCGAATTCTGAATTTTCACAAGAAAGGGTAAAGACACTTTGGTTTAACTGATTCGGTCAATTTGTGAAACCAACTTCGCTCGAATGGGCGAACAACGAGCCCCTGACGGGAACTGACCGAATCAGCCGTCAGGGGTTCCTTATTTGTGATGCTTGGTTTTTTGACGTGAAAGAAAATGAATCCCAGATTGAGAAGTTGGAACCGACTTCGGATCAACTCTCGGTAGACTCGGCGGTCGAGCCATTTGTTATCGATAAGCAGGCGGCCAGTAATCTCTGGGATTTCTTTGAAATTCTTCGCCGGTGGGCTGAGGAGGAGGAGAAGAATGGGTAGGATTAACGGGCAGACTATCCGGCGAATGCGACTGCGAAGAACCTACGATGCGCGGGAATTAGCGACAATTCTTGGCGTTCATATCGGTACCGTCCGAACGTGGAGTAAGTCCAGTCTCAAACCCATCGACGTCAAGAATTTCCCGAGGCTGTACTTGGGTAGAGATGTTAGAGCATTTCTCAACCAAAGGTTCAAGAGTAAGCAGCCAAAGATGCAGGCGAACGAATTGTGGTGCTTCAAATGTCGAACAGCTACCACATCGGAATCCAAAAATACAGTCATTGAAATCACTGGAAAGCGGCTGGGGAAATCTTCTTTTCATGTTATGGTGCGTGGATTGTGCATAGTTTGCGGATCGAATTGTAGTAAGGCATTTTCTCTGGAGAAAGCAGCAAATGCTTACAATTCCCCCGAAGTGCTGTGGTTAGGGGAAAACCGATTATCAGGATTGCAATCCCCTAAGCTAAACACTGACTCTGAAAGGACTATTGAAGATGGAAGTTAATGCACGAAATGAGAGAGTGAAAAGGCGTTATATCAATTGGCTTGCTCGCGCTCAAAGTAAGAACGACAAGACCGTTGAGAGTATGTTGGCGGCAGTTTATTCCTATGATGATTTTACCAAAAATTCAAATTATGAAACATTTAGTGAAAAGAGAGCCATCAAGTACAAAGACTACCTTGCTACCGACAGGCAAGGGAAAGGGCGACTTTCCGCTACTACAATCAGAAGTCACTTGAAAAACCTACAGGCGTTTTTTAGATATTTATGTGATCAACCGGGCTATCGGAAGCACATTCGACCGACTGAAATCGCGTTCCTTTCCCCGGACTGCGCTCACGGACAATTGCATCTTTCGAGCATTCCCAAGCGGACTCCTTCCCTTGAATATGTGAAGCGAATTATTCGGTCGATTGCTGGAACAGATGAAATAGCAATGCGAGACCGGGCTATGATTGCAATACTCTGTTTAGCTGGAATGAGAGACAATGCAGTTGCATCTTTGCCGATCGGTGCCGTCGATTTGTCGAGAAGGCAAATTGTTCAAGACCCAAGACATCTTACCCGAACAAAATTCAATAAAGTAATAGTTTCGTACATTCTGAGAATCGACACCGAACTATTCGATCACTTTGCCAATTGGATTCTTTACCTTCGGGAAGTTAGGCTTTTTGACGACGCCGATCCAGTATTTCCAATTGCAGAAATGGGACAGAGGGAAGATGGCTTTGCTTTTGAAGTAAAGGGGGTGTCCCGAAAAGCCTGTACTTCTTCTTCCCTTGTGAGAACTGTATTGAAGGGACGAAGCGAAGCTGCCAATCTTGAGTATTACATTCCGCACTCATTCAGGTCGCTTACGGTAAAATTGGCAATGAAGGCTTGCCGCACACCCGAAGAATTCAAGGCAATAAGCCAGTCGTTAGGGCATGAGGCTGTGACAACCACGCTTCGCAGTTATGGCACTTTAGATAACCAACGAGTCGAGGACGTTATTTCCACAATTGATTTTGAGAATGTCGGGATGGAAGACAATCTTGATAAGGTTGCCCTTGAAGCTGCGTTTAGAGAATTTGAACGGCGGAAAAAGAATCGTTGACTACGGTCTGGCAATGTTATATTATGTTATAGATGAATAAGGAAGCTCTTTTGAAGCAGCTTGAGAATTACCGTCTCGAAAACAGGATTAGCCAAGTTGAGTTGGCCGAGACACTCGGTGTTTCGTTCGCAACTGTGAATCGATGGTTGAACGGTCATTTCAGTCCGAACAAGATTCAGGCATTCCATATTGAGAAGATACTTGCCGGAAAGAAGCCTAAAAAATGAAGTGTGTCATTTACGCCAGAGTATCATCGAAAGAACAGGAAAAGGAAGGGTATTCAATTCCGGCGCAGTTGAAATTGCTAAGGGAGTATGCCGGAAATAAGGGCTTTACGATCGACAAAGAGTTTACTGATTCCGAAACTGCAAAATCTTCTGGCCGTCACAGCTTCGGTCTCATGATTGCTCATTTGAAAGCAAACAAAGATTCACGAGTTGTGCTTGTCGAAAAGACAGACAGACTTTATCGGAATTTGAAGGACTATGTCACTATTGAAGAAATTGACGCTGTCGTACACCTCGTTAAGGAGAATGAGATACTGAGCAAGGACAGCAAGTCAAACGCAAAGTTCATGCACCTGATAAAAGTTGCGGTTGCAAAAAACTACGTTGATAATCTTTCAGAAGAAGTCAAAAAGGGGCTACAAGAAAAGGCAGAACAAGGCTACTGGCCGCATCGAGCGCCGATCGGGTATATAAACGACCTTTCTTCCCATACAATTTTGCCTGACCCGGACAAGGCGGAGTTTATTCGAGTGCTATTTAGCCGATACGCTACCGGCAGTCACTCGCTTAAGAGTCTCGCTGACATCGCAAAGTCGTCCGGACTCTTTTCTCGCAATTCACACGCGGTGAACAAGGCAGGAATTCATAGAATTCTGAAAAATCCGATTTACTGTGGAGAATTTGTTTGGAGAGGAAAACGGTATCCGGGTCAACATGAGGCTTTGATCTCAAGTGCATTGTTTGGCGAAGTGCAGAAAGTATTATCAGGAGGCAGACCAAGCGGACAAGTCAGCCGCGAATTCATGTTTACCGGGATGGTTAAATGCGGCTTATGCGGTTGCTCCATGACAGCGGAGATCAAGAAGGGGAAGTACATCTACTATCGCTGTACCGGGTACAAAGGAAAATGCGGGAACACCTACATTCGACAAGAGAGATTGGACGAGCTATTTGCGGAAGTTGTCGGGCGGCTCAAGGTGCATCCGAACCTCTTCGAGGACATTCGCACTGCGTTGGTTGGAATTCAGAAGGACAAGACGGCATTTCAAACTCAATCGCTGGATGCGCTCAGTAAACGAGAGAAAAAGTTGCAGTCGATGATAGACTCGGCTTATGAAGATAAGTTGTCCGGTACTATTTCCCCCGATATGTGGGATCGCAAATCGAAAGATTGGCAAATGGAGCTGTCTGAAATTGGGTGCAAGATACGGGCATTTGATGGTGCGAATGCTGATTATTACAAAAAAGGTATCGAGATTTTAGAACTCGCTAACGCCGCCTACGGCTTGTACTTGAAACGACCCGATAAGGAAAAGCGGGAACTGCTATTATCTGTACTATCGAACTCGTCATTTACTAAGGGAACTCTATGTCCCACATACATAAAACCCTTCGACATACTTGCCAAAGGGTCTAATTTTGAATCAATGCGGGGTCGACGAGACTCGAACTCGCGGCCTCATGCGTGACAGGCATGCGTTCTAACCAGCTGAACTACGACCCCGGCAAATCTATGGTTTCATCCCCGGTGCGTTGCACACCGCAGATTGAAAATGTCTTTTTGTACTTCGCGGTCATTCGGTTCGTTGACCGCTCAAATATGGGCGGTAAAGGATTCGAACCTTTGACCCTCTGCGTGTAAGGCAGATGCTCTAACCAACTGAGCTAACCGCCCGTCAATCCCAAGCCCAGCTGACCGGCAGCCCAAGCCTGATACGAGCCAGCAAAGATAGCCCGAACAGCCAAAAACGCAAGTGGGCTCAGGCAGTTTTTTTCACCTGTCCAAAGGCCGGTAACCCTGCGTTCCGCCGGGACTTAAATCCGGCCGGAATCTGCCGATTATTGGTCTATATACTTCACCGTGAAAGTTAAGAGTAAAAACTTGAGACGCTTTTATAATCGGCCTACCTTCAATTATGGGACTTCGTCGCGCAAACAGCCGCTATTGGCTCCGAAAGGAAATGAACCTGTGCCGATAAACCCGACTATTTTTAAAGCCTACGACATTCGCGGCACGTATCCGGATCAGATCAACGCCGATGCCGCCTATTTAATCGGGTTTTCGCTCGCCAATTATCTAAAACCGAAATCGATAGCGGTCGGCCGTGATATGCGATTGTCATCCGATGAAATGTTCGAAAACCTCGCGCGGGGAATCAATGATTACGGCGTTGATGTGATCGATCTTGGAAAAATTTCGACTGATGCGCTGTACTTTGCTGTCGGTAAATACGGCTACGATGCCGGCGTGATGATTACCGCGAGCCACAATCCGAAAGAGTACAACGGATTCAAAATTTGCCGCAAAAATGCCGAGCCGCTTTCCGGACAGGATGGGCTGAACGAAGTATTGGCCGGTATAGCGGATGTTCCGAATATGCCTCCTTCTCCAAGCAAAGGAGTGGTAGCACGCAAAGATATTCTGGAAGAGTACGCGAAGCATTGTTTGTCGTTCGTTGATACTTCAAAAATCAAGCCGTTCAAAATAGTTATCGATGCCGGTAACGGCATGGCGGGAGCAACCCTTCCGCCGGTACTTGCAAAACTGCCGTTAAAGATTACGCCGCTCTACTTTGAGTTGGATGGCAGTTTCCCGAATCATCCAGCCTCCCCAATTGAACCGGAAAACTTGGTCGATTTGATCAAGAAAATCAAAGAAGTTGATGCCGATTTTGGTGTTGCGTTCGACGGCGATGCCGACCGGATGTTCTTAGTCGACAAATTCGGCAAACCACTCGGTGGAGATATGGTGACGGCACTCGTTTCCAAGTCGCTATTGGCAAAGCATAAAAAGGAAACGGTACTTTATAATCTTATTTGCTCACGCGCTGTGCCTGAAATTATTACGAAAATGGGCGGTACGCCGCTGCGCACCCGTGTCGGGCATGCCTTAATCAAGCCGCTGATGAAAAAGCATAACGCCATTTTCGGCGGGGAACACTCCGGACACTTTTATTTCCGAGACAACTGGTTTGCCGATTCCGGATTAATCGCCTTCTTAGTCTGTGTAGAGTTGATTTCCACTGAAAACAAACCGCTGCATGAAATGGTGGCGCAGATTGATCCGTATGTTCGCTCAGGAGAGATTAATAGCAAGGTAGCATCTGTGACCGACACGATCTCAAAGGTAAAAGCACAGTTCAATGATGGTCAGCAGGATGAACTCGATGGATTGACGGTGCAATACGCTGACTGGTGGTTCAATTTACGTCCGTCCAACACCGAACCGCTTTTACGGTTGAATGTCGAAGCAGATTCTCAGTCTATACTTGATACGAAGGTCAAACAACTTTTAGCCGTTATCCGGGGATAATATGATTAAGAAGGCAGAGATATTGGTTGCCGATGATGATCCGCTTTTGCTGGAGTTGTTAGTTGATACCCTGACTACTATCGGGCATCAGGCTACCGGCGTTGAAGACGGCGTTCAGGCATTGCAAAAATTAGAAACTGCCCACTACGATTTAGTGATTAGTGACGTCAAAATGCCGAACATGGACGGGTTGCAGTTGCTTGGTGAAATTCGTCAGCGATATCCGTATCTGCCGGTGTTGTTTATTTCGGCGTATTTATCTCAAGATATGCTCGGCACGGTCCATCCGGATGGCTTTTTAGCCAAGCCGTTTCGGATTTCTCACGTTGAAGAATTGATAAGCGAAACGCTGAAAAGAAAACGAGTCGCTCCTGCACCTGTCAAATCCCGCTATGGTCTTATTGTCAGCGGAGACCGTGAACTGCAGGCGCAAATTTTGAACGTCAGCGAAGCAATGGATATCGAATTTTTGCAGATAGCATCGATGAAGGAAGCGACCGCCCTTTTGTATTCGCAGAAAATCTCACTACTTATTAGCGATGACAGTCTGGTGCAGATGGACCAGGCGGAAGTGTTAGCACCGGTGAGACGCCAGTCGCCCGGTTTGCCGATTCTGGTATTTACGCGGAATGTTCATGTCAGCAACGCGCTTCATGAAGCTGGCATACTCGCTGTCGATGCACCTTTTACAAATGAAAAAGTGGCGGATGCAATTTCTTCCGCGCTTGCCGTCTCTGTTCCCCTTTCATAACTCATTCTGAAATTTCCTTCCTAAAAAAAATATCCCCCTGCGAGGTGATTCCGGGTCACCTTTGTTC
>CAYXJN010000009.1:0-184463 GCA_964464605.1 uncultured Ignavibacteriales bacterium
CATGAGGTTCCGGTATCAGTCGAGACATGCAAACCGGCCTCCTGCCCCGCTAAATACAAACGACCACTAACAACGGCGAAATCACTGATCGTCCTGTTTGCGCCAACAAACTGAGTAAAACCGGAGTTGGTAAAACTGTTTCCAAAATTAGTTGATATCGCCAACCCGGTCGAAGCACCCGTCGCGCTCGCCCGTGTACCGGCGAATATGGTACCCCCTAATTCAACTATAGAAGAAAGCGTTACACCGGGAAGGCCATTGGCAGTTGTGCGAGTGATATACGGGCCGCCGGTTTTTGTTCCGCGCGTGAATCCTTCTTCGGTTGCGTAGTACACCCAATTGCTATCACCGCTGCAGACATCACAGAAAGCGATTTGGTTCACTCCCTTCGCCGACGGCTTCACCTGCGGTTCAGCAAAAATATACTGAAACAATCCATCAGCTGAACCAACCCATAAATAGAGTGAATCCGGATGCGAGGTATCAGCAGCACAGGAAAATTCGAGATTGCGCAGTGAAGGGGCTTCGGTCGGCGTATTGTATTGAATCGAGTCATCAGCCGAGGGATACAACCGCCGCCAGTTAATGCCGCCATCACGAGAGGCTAACAATCCGCCGGCAAAGGCACTAAAGAACACCCAGTCGGAATTAACCGATGCTCCCCCTTTGCCGGTGATATCATATATCGTTCTATCACCGCCAAATACGAACGGGATATCGAGACCGTCTTCACTGAAATCGATCTGTGTCCAGGTAAAACCATTGTCATCGGAATAGGAAACCCCGTCGGACAATGTTGTCAACGCGCCTAAAATCATTTCACTATGATTCGTCGCGACCCACAAGCGGCCATTGGGGGAACCGTACAGCGCCGAAACGTTGACACTCGGTAATCCGTTTCCTTGATTGGCCAACAACCAGGTTTGTCCGCTGTCGGTGCTGAAGTTCAGCCCTTTGCTTCCGCCCAGCCAAACGGCGTTGTTGTGGACAATAATATCGACCACAAAATTACCACCGATACCGGTGTCGGGAGGGGCCACAAGTGACTTGGGAATCAACTCTCCATTCGCAATCGATGCCAATAACAAACCGGCAATGCCTGCTGTACCCAAAAACCGGGACAGGCGAAAATTGCGAATCAGTGTTTTAAAACGGGAAAAAAGAGATGGTAACTGCAAGAGATCTACTTTCGTTTGTCTTCAATTTTCTTTTGAACAATCCGTCTATAGTACCTCTTTGCCTTTCTTGTGCGCCAGTGAAAAGTTTTAATCCGTTATAAGCTTAAACTCTGCTTTTTACAGCCGGTTCCCGGCCTGCCGGTTTAACGGCAGCCTGCTCAAAGGTAACCGCTTTCAGGCAGGAGTCAATATAGAAGTACTGGTCCCTATGAAAGGGGACAAACAGCAACTCGACGACTGACTGCTCTTCTGTTACTGTAAAATCAGTATTTCTACCGGTATTAACTGCCGCCTGCCGGGCCAAACTGGCCTGAAACAGCGCCAAAGCCTCGCTAAACGGCACCTGAACCGGAAACATGGGATATTTTGCTTTGGTCAGAACTGCCCAATTACAATGCGCCATCCCCCCGCTCATCCGCTGGGAAAGCCGGAACATTGCCTCATAATTACCGGATCGGAAAGCAGGTAGAATCCGCTTTTCCGAACCTGCCAATACCCAAAAGGGAAACCAGATATCCGGCTCCGACGCGTTTGCTTCAGCCAGTGAAATTCGTATATCGCCCGGAATCCCATTTTCCACTGCAATTCGTTCATCGCAATGGGTACACATGTAGACCAACGACTGCTCCTGCGGCAGAGCATTTCCGCAATTCGGACAGCGATGAAATGTCAGGTGAACCTGATACCCGCCTGGAAATATTTGTTCGGTATCTGTTACTTCGTTTTCATCGATGATGTTTGCAGTACCTTTGGTAACGTCACCGCTCAGGAGATCGACGACAAAACTCCGTTTTTGTTTATCCCCTGTTGATTCGTATATCGCGTACGGGAAAAAGATCAGCGATGCTGACAAAGGGAAAAGCCGGTTGCTGTTTTTCCCGAAATCCGGAATCGATGTTTGCGATAATGCCTGCGAAATTTTTGCCGCTTGTTCTATTGCCTGTTCTGCTGAGCGATTTATCGGAATACAGGTGACACCGTTTTCCAGCTTATCTGCTGCCAGTGGATAAAGCGTCATATATTTTGTGCGGAGTCCAATCGAAGCCGGAATGTCATTGTATATAGCTGCGGGAATCGTCGTTGAAAAGGGAGTAAGCGTAACCCGCTGCCGCGGTGTTTCTACTACATCAACAGCTTCGGTGTCACCGATTTCGGAAACGACCTCTCTGCGCTCAATCTCATTGCGGATTTTCAAAAGAATCCCATCAAGATTCCAGTAGGGGAATAAAATGCGTTTGCGCATTAGCCCGTTCGGTAATGGCTCCCCCTGCACTTTGCAAAAGCGATCGATGGCAAAGCGCTCTTCCCGCTCGGAAATTGTTGGTTTAAAATAGAAAGCGGCTGAATGATGCGGCACTATCAGCCGAAGCGGTGAACGACAATGGTCGCACTGCGTAACAAAAAAATCGGCACCGAAATCGACTGAAGCGCCACAGCCGGGACAACTGGTAGCAATTTTGAACCCGGCCGGCTGCATCGACATATGTATCAATAATCGAAGTTTTCTTACTTCGAGTTATCTTTCTTATTCGTTTTCTTGGGTGATGATTTTTGTTCCGACTGCGCCGCATCTTTCATCATCTGTGGCATCATCATCCCGACCCCGGTCATCATTCCCATCGCCGATCCCAACTCACCAGCTGTGCCGGATTTGCCGAGTCCTTTGGCCATCTGGTATTTCATGAACCGGTCGATATCGCCGACTGCTTCCATTCCGGAGCGCTCGTCTATCATCTTTGCCACTTCATCCGGCGGCGTAATCGAGGCGATATAGAAATCGACTAACTCAAGTCCGTATTTGGTAAATTCACCCCGGACAATCCCCTTAAAATCTTCAGCCAACTCCGTGTACTGGGCAGGAAGATCCAATAGTGAACTCAACCGCTCACCGAGGAAATCATTCATCCGGGCGATAATGACATCCCGCAGGAAATCATCTATCAATTCTTTCGTGTACAATGCCTGACGGCCGACGACGGTATTCAAAAACTGAACCGGGTCAGCGAGACGCATACTGTACGCCCCATGTGCGCGCAATCGGACAAGTCCGAGTTCTTTATCTTTGAAGACGACCGGATGTTTTGTCCCCCATTTCATATCAATAAAGGTCTTCAGATTGAAAAAATAGACCTCAGCTCGAAACGGCGAAGTAAACCCGAACGGAAATGACAGCAAGCGCGTTAAGATCGGGATATTCCATGAGGTCAGGGTATGCCGTCCGCTTGAGAACCGGTCTGCTGATTTTCCATCCTTGAAGAATATCGCCTGCTGGCTGTCACGGACAATTAACTGCGCGCCGATTTTGAAATCGGCTGACCCTTCCTGCGGAAGCCGGTAGACTAATTCCGACCCGGTCGGGTCGACCCATTCGATAATTTCCAGTAAAAGTGACATAGGTAATTTGTTCTCCTGAACCCTGCGTTTTCCTTCATTGTCGGCCGTTCGGATTTGCTTCTTAAGTGCCGGAATGAATACTGATTGACCCACTAAGTGCAGAGTGTGTATAATACAGCATGAACCAGCGCTGTTCCCTTGCTGTCACCTTCACGTTTTGCACTATTCTCTTTTTGGGTATAATCGGTTGTGACAAACTGGTCACCGAAGAAATCATTGAAACCAATACCGACCCGACCTTGGGACAAGCCTGTTTAAGCTGTCACACCGACAACAATAACCTGATACTTCGCCCGAAGGCGCAGTGGGAAAACTCAGCCCATTTTGCCTCGTCAGAGTTGATCGATGCTATCGTGACCATTAACACCAAAACGCGCAACGTCAGCGCCTGCGGTCCGCAGTGTCATACCAATGAAGGCTATATTAAGACCTTCGACAGCATTAACGTAACGCCGCTCGGTTATTCCGCCATTGGCTGCAATACCTGCCACCAGCCGCATACCGGCCCTTATGCGCAATGGGATATTGATACCCTTCGCGCCCTTGCCGATTTTACCGTACTGAGCAACGACTCGGTCTTTCGTATGGGTAAAGCGAATATGTGCGTTCACTGCCATCAAGCTGTTAACCCGCCACCCACCGGAACCGCCGATGTGTTCTTATCAGCCGATGCGTTCGGACCGCACTCCGGCACACAGGCAGATGTCTTAAACGGAACAGGCGGTGTTCGTTTCGGAACGATTACCAACAGTGGCAGCAACCATAGGACGGCAGTAACGCAGAAAAACGGATGTCTTTCCTGCCATTTTGGAACAGGTCAGGGATATGACTACGGCCAGCACACGTTCCGCCTGCAAAATGAAGATGCCTCGTTCAACTATGTCGCCAACTGTAATGTATCGGGTTGTCACAACGCCGCTCCGATTACCGACTTTTACGCAGCAGCCTCTATCGATTCGATTAGAACGATGGCGGATTCACTCAGACGGGTCCTTACCAGTCTTGGCTATGTTAAACCGGATAGTGTTTCCTTTGCCGCTGACTCGACGTTAACCGCCCGTGAAGCGAAAATTTTGTATAATTATCTGCTCTATCAATTAGACGGCTCCGAAGGAGTGCATAACCCGGAATACATGGAGCAGATATTAACGCAGACCGTTGCCCAAATTGATTCACTTGCCCCCGTCGCCCGTTTTACGACCACCGACACCAGTGGGTGCTCCCCGTACAGCGCCACATTCGATGCCTCTGCCTCATGGGGTTCAAACCTCACCTATCACTGGAATTTCGGCGACAATGATTCTGCCACCGGACTAGCCCCGACGCATATGTATGACACTGCCGGAGTCTATACCGTACGTTTGATAGTCAACAATCTCGGCGGTCTTGATACGTTGCTGCAAATCGGCCGGGTAATCGTCGGTTCCGTTCCGGTTGCTTTAGTAACAACTACGGACACCAATGTTGTCGCCGGAACACTTATTACGCTCAACGCCCCGACATTCAATATTGTGTCTAATGACTGGAGCATCACCGATTCACTCGGCACACCGGTTATCGATACCACCACAACCGGCAGCGTGTTACAGATTACCCTCAACGACCCCGGATTCTATTCCGTGATGTTGACCTCAACAAATGTGTGCGGCAGTGATGACACCACCCACGTCAACCTGATTCAGGTAACATCCACACTGCTCGGCAAATTGATCGGCCGCTAATCAGAAAATTACCTATAAAAAAAGCCGCTCACTGGTTAGTAAGCGGCTCGTTTTATTTGCGAGAAAATTTATCGACCGAATTCAGCTTTGAATTTCTTGGTCAAGGCCGGAACAATTTCGAACGCATCCCCGACAATCCCATAATTGGCGACCGAAAAAATCGGTGCATCTTTATCTTTGTTGATAGCGACAATCGTTTTCGAAGTCCGCATCCCC
Source organism: uncultured Ignavibacteriales bacterium (assembly GCA_964464605.1). Lineage (GTDB taxonomy): Bacteria > Zixibacteria > MSB-5A5 > GN15 > FEB-12 > CAYXJN01. The sequence continues at coordinate 5,510 of CAYXJN010000009.1, forward strand.
ACCAGATGCTGAATCGCACCGGAGATACCGACCGCAACATAGAGTTTCGGATTCACCGTACGTCCCGTTTGCCCGACCTGATGCGCATACGGCACCCAGCCGGCATCGACGACCGCGCGTGACGCGCCAAAGGCCGCGCCCAGTGAATCAGCGAGGTCCTTGACAATCGGCAGGTGTTCCGGTCCGCGCATTCCGCGACCGGCGGATACAACAATATCCGCTTCCGTTAAATTCATCGTTCCGCTTGATTCACTCTTCGATTCTTTTACCTCTGTTTTCCCCTGCACCAGTTGGTCGGATACGTGTCCTGTGACAACGGAACCGTTACCGCTTTTGGATTCAGGAAAAATTTTTGGACGAACCGTCACAAAAAACGGCCCGCTGCCGCTATTAGAAATCTGCGACATAACTCCACCGCCAAAATGCGGACGGCTGGCAATAATGTTTCCGTTTTCAGCGCGTAATCCGGTAACATCTGAGGCCATCCCGGCGTTAAGTTTCGCTGCAAGACGTGAGAACAATGCCTTGCCGTAAAAATTCGCCGGAGCTAACACCACAGTCGGTGAAAGTTTCTGAATCTGGTCGGCAATGACATTCGCGTACAATTCATCGTTAAAAAACTTCAGGCTCGCATGAGAAAGAGCGGTAACCGCTCCCCCACCGGCTGCAGCAACTTTTTCAGCGAGCGGCACGGCGTTTTCGGCTAAGACGAGTGAAACCGTTTCGCCGCCGAGTCCGTTGGCAGCAGAAATCAACTCAAAGGTCGCTGACAAAAGCTGTCCATCCTTTTGCAGGGCAATGATCAATGTCTTCATGTCTGGTCTATGTTTCTCCGAAGTAATGTTCTTTGCCGGGGAATATACATACCCGAATTGGCCGGGGCAACGGGCAAACCTGTTTCGTTTTGGAACAGCCCTTTGTCCGGCAGGCAGTATAGTCATCCCCCTATTCTTTCCTTTAAGTTTTGTTCCCGCTTGCCGATAAGGTAACAGGAAACCGCCCGCGGCTCAGGCAGGGAAATAGCCCGTGAGCGTCGGTCACAGATTGAAAGTTAAGTTTATTTGAAAGGATAGCGCTATGCCTGAAATCGTCGTCAAATACGAAGATAAGGTGGTCGAGCGAATTGTAACGGAAAAGAAACGTATCTCAATCGGTCGAACCAACGAAAATGATGTCGTCTTGGAAAACCGTGGTGTTTCCCGCAAGCACGCTACGATCGAATTCAACGATCAGGCTGCCGTTATCATCGATAACGAATCCTTGAACGGTACATTCGTAAACAACCGGAAAATCACCGAAGAAATTCTTCGCAATGATGATGTTATCACCATTGGCAAATATTCGCTGATCTATCATTCGCAGGCGGTGGCCGGCGGCGGTGAAGGAGCCGAAATGGACGGCACCATGGTGCTGAACACCAAAAAACATAAACAGCTTATCGAAAACGATAAAGTCGAACGTCAGATCGTTACCAAACATGGCGGCCCGGTATTGTTAGGCGAAGAAAACGCCGAGTTCTCCGAATTCCGCGTTGACCGCGACGTGCTGACATTCGGCAAAGCAAAATTCGTAAACGTGAAAGCCAAAGGCTTCTGGATGTCCGGCTTGCAGGCCAAGTTAGTGAAAAATCCGGATGGCCATTACTCACTGGTCAACATCGGAAAAGCTGGTAAGACGTTTGTGAATGGAGAGCCGATTGAAAATGAAGTTCTGCGTAACGGCGACCTCATTACCGTCGGTAAGAGCACCTTTAAATTTCTTGAACGATAGATAATACAATGCTGTGCGCCTTGATATCGGATATCCATGGCAACCTGGAGGCCCTGACGGCAGTGTTGCGCGACGTGGAACATTTTCATGTGGACGCTATCCACTGCCTCGGTGATGTTATCGGGTACGGTCCCGATCCCGGGCCGTGCGTGGAACTCGTAAACACAACCTGCGACATAAAGCTCATGGGGAATCATGAACAGGCTGCCTGCGGCATGTTGTCGGTTGAAACCTACAACCCCGCCGCCCGCAAGTCCGCGTTATGGACAATTGAGCAGCTCAGCGATGCCCATTTCGACATGATTCGTCGCTACCGAATAGATGCGCACAGAGAAAACATGTACCTCGTTCACGCCTCACCGTACCATCCGGATGAATGGCGCTATATCCTTTCCCCTGAAGAAGCGCTGCTGGCCTTTTCCTGCTTTGAGGAACAGATTTGTTTCAACGGCCACACGCATTTGCCGGTTATCTTTTCGGAATCACCGAACGGTGATCCACGCCTGCGGGTCGGACATAGTTTTATGCCGGATGAACATACCCGCTACATAGTAAACATAGGTTCCGTCGGCCAGCCCCGTGATAAAGATCCCCGCGCCTGTTATGCGTTATATGACAGTACGGAGGAAGAAATTATCTATCGGCGGGTCGAATACGATATCAAAACCGCTCAACAAAAAATGGAAGCTGCCGATTTACCAGAAGTACTGATAACCCGGCTTTCTCAGGGACGTTAACGAGGATTTTATGCGAAAGTATTCATCGTACATTCTTTTCTTGCTGATAACGATTCTGGTCAGCCTGCTGTATTTGAACAACTTCGGTCCGCTCGTCAGCTTACAGCGTTCGATTCATGACAGCTTGTGCTCCATCGCCGCTCCGGAACAAACCGGTAAAAGCGTCGCCTTAGTCACTATCGATAAAAAGGCGCTTGAATCCTACGGCGAATGGCCCTGGAACCGTGACCTGATTGCCGATTTAACCGCCGCGGTCGACAGCGGAAAGCCGAAAGGCATTCTGCTCGATATGGACTTAAGCGAAAACTCACAGCAGGATTCGGCCGGATATACGACGGTCCTTGCTGATCAGATCAGCACCATCGGTCACGTTATTCTTCCCTATGAAATCGCCCTTGCGCAGTTCCGCAGTAACAAGACCAGCAAACCGGAACATCTGTTCCAAAATTCGATTCTGGTAGACAATCCGCTCGGTCTTATGGAGGAAGGCTCATCACTGCAGGCTCGCAAAGTGTTCCTTCCTGCTGAACGGCTTTTGGATGTCAAACCGGCCATTGGATTCGAATATGTTCAATCCGATGATGACCGGGTTGTTCGCTATCAACCGCTGGCGGTGAATTACGACGGGTATTACTACCCATCTGTTGTTTTACAGTCGGCGGCCATGTCACTCGGGGTTCACCCTGACCAGATTAAGATTATCGAAAATCAGGAAATCCAGCTGGGCGGCAAACGGAACATTCCGATCAACCAGTTTACCGCCAGCTACACATTGTATCCGTCGTCGATGAATTTCCCGAAATACTCCGCGGCCGAAGTGCTTGAAGACGGCTTCAACTTCTCAAACCTCAAGGACAAACTGGTAATTATCACCGTTGACGACCGTAGCCAGGTTGAATACTATGCGACATCACTCAGCAACGAAACTCCTGAATATGTTATCAAAGCTGCGGCCATTGACAATATCATCAGCAATAATCTGGTCAGTGTTCGCAAAGATGGTCAACCGGTTGACTTGATGATTCTCTTCATTTTTGGCGGTCTCTGCGCGTTTCTGTTGCCCCGCTTAAAAATGCAGTTACGCATGGCCGTACTCGGTGGTGCAATGTTGCTTCTGTGCGGAATCAGCTATTATATGTTCAGTTCGCAGCTGACCTTGTTTACCAATATCTTTTTCTTCTTGCAGTTGGCTTTCTTTACTGTCGCCGCTTGGTTGGTTGATTCCAGTCTCATCGCCGGCCCCGCTACCGCCAGCGCAACACCGCAGCGAAAAGCTCCGCCGAAAGTCAAGAAAGACAAAACGCCCACCAACGCCGATGGAGATACACCGGTACGTGAAGTACGAGCCAAAGCCTCCGACCCTGAAAATATTTCCACTGCGCATATCGACCAGCCGGATCACAGCGCGCTGGGCAGTTCAATCGATATCGATCTCTCAACTGTCGGCGCCGAAGCTGCCGATCGCAAGTCTTCCTCCGGCAAACTCAAAAAGTCGCCTGAGATTATTTCTTCTTCCCCGTCCGGTTCATACAAAGCAGTCGGCAACGACTACAATCCGGATGATGAACTCGAATTGGATAGCAACGACAGTGGCAACACCGAAATGCCGTCCGCCGAAACGATCAATGTCAAGAATCTCGGCCGTTATCAGATTCTCGGTACGCTCGGCAAAGGTGCAATGGGACACGTCTATAAAGGTGTTGACCCGGCCATTAACCGTCCGGTCGCGCTCAAGACGATTCGGTTGGATTTCGTGAACGATCCGGAAGAAATGGAAGAATTGAAAGAACGCTTGTTCCGCGAAGCACAGGCAGCCGGAAAACTTTCGCATCCGAACATCGTAACGATTTACGACGTCGGCTCCGAAGGCCCGCTGCAGTATATCGCTATGGAATATCTTGAAGGTCAGACGCTTGAAACGCTGATCAAGAAGAAAACCCAGTTCAACTATCGTATTATTTCGCAGATTATCATGCAGATTTGTTCTGCCCTCGAATATGGTCACAGTCAGGGTATTGTTCACCGGGATATCAAACCGGCCAATATCATGGTGCTGAAAGATTACTCGATCAAAGTCATGGATTACGGTATTGCCCGAGTCGATTCCCATTCGATGACCAAAACCGGTATCGCTATGGGTACGCCGAATTATATTTCACCGGAACAGCTGCAGGGCAAATCGATCGATCAGCGCGCCGACTTGTTCTCGCTCGGCGTGGTGATGTACGAACTGCTCTTGGGACGCCGTCCGTTCCGCGGTGAAAATATCACCTCACTTATCTATGCAATTTTGAATCAGGAACCGGAACGCCCGTCGACTATCAACCCGCAGATTCCGCTTCTGTTCGATCATATTATTACCCGCTCGCTAAAGAAGAACCCAAGCGAACGGTATCAGCGCGCCAAAGAAATCAGCGCCGATCTCTCCGATTTCGTGGAAGCTTTCGCGGTTAAGAAATAACCGTCACAACAGGAAAAACAAATCGCCGCTGGAAACAGCGGCGTTTTTTATTTGTCAATTTGATGACTAAATCAATCTTCGTCGGCCGGCGGCAGGAGCAAGTCTTCAACCAACGACATCGCCACGCCGGACAGCATTACTTCCACCCCAAGCTGGGTGAAATCAGATGAAATGAGATCCCGATTCAGTGATGCATACAACGAACAGGATGCTCCCCGTTCGACAACTAATCCGGAAAGATTGTGGCCGGTGTCGGCAACGAACGTAACTTCTCCGAGCTCTTCCGATACCACATAGCCGGTACAGTTGTGCACCTGCAAATGAGAATTACCGGTATAAACGACCACAAGCATCCCACGCGTTTTGCCAAGGGTTACCTCCGGATACACCTCCAAAGCGAGGGTTCGTTTTTCATCCGCGTTTTCGACACGGATACGGAAATGATCCCCTTTATGGGATGCATCCTTAGCCTGCAAAACGGCGGCTATTTTATCCGCGTCTGCTTGTGTGAACGAAGAAGCCATAACGTGAGGTTCGGCGATTTAGTGAGCGGAGGTTTGATCGTTCTTGTTGGACGCTGCCGGCGGATTGCCGCCTTTGGCATCATCAACTTCTTCTTTCATCGCCCGCTTAAATTCCCGAATACCTTTCCCCATATTCTGCGCAATTTCAGGGAGCCGTTTCGCGCCGAACAATAGCAGAATCGCTACCACGACTAACGCCAGTTCCCAGGGACCCATGCCAAACATTACAATCCTCCAATACGGTTAGTGGTTACAAATACCACCATCTGAAGTATACAATGACGCCAATCACGCACAAGACCGAGACAAAATTGATTTTCAACATCAGTCCGACCGTGAATGAAATAGCGTAAAAATCGACTTTCATCGTTTCAAAGCCGACGGAAATAGACTTGGTAAAAAGCATCTTCGCCGCCCCTTCAGGCAGGTAGGTGCCGATAATATCTCCAATCAATCCGCCGATTACCGCTCCCAGCAAAAGAGCGATAATAATAAACGTAATTTCTCTCGCTTTCATTACTTCCCTGCTAAACTCGGGGTCGCCAAAGCGGCGCGTACCGAGGTAAATATCCGTAATCCATCCGTGCAACCGAGAATATCTTCAACCGCCCGCTCGGGATGCGGCATCAATCCGACCACATTTCCTTCGGCGTTGCGAATACCGGCGATATTATGCGTCGAGCCGTTCGGGTTGCCAGCTTCGGTCGGTTTACCAGAAGCATCGACATAACGGAATACGACTTGTCCGGAATCTTCCAAACGGCGGATATCATCGCCGAAGTGGTAGTAGTTCCCTTCGCCGTGGGCAATCGGTATACGGAGAACATCTCCGATATTCAGACTGCTGGTAAACGGCGTGGCCGTGCTTTCGACCCGGATACGGACAAACTCGCAGGCAAAACGCAATTGGGCGTTCCGAATCAGAGCGCCGGGCAATAAGCCGCTTTCGGTCAGCACCTGAAAGCCGTTACAAATGCCCAAAACAAGCCCGCCAGAGCGCGCAAACTGAATTACCTGTTTCATAAGCGGGGACTGTGTGGCAATCGCGCCAGAACGGAGATAATCCCCATAAGAAAAGCCGCCAGGCAGGATAACCAAGTCGACATTGTGTAAATCTTCAGATTTATGCCAGAGAAACTCGACCTCTTCCTGAAGGATATCCTTCACGGTCGCGTAGGAATCATAGTCGCAATTGGAGCCGGGAAACCGGACAACGCCGACTTTCATTTGTCTATCTCCACGGAAAACTGCTCGATAACCGGGTTAACCAGAAGCTTTTTGGATATATCATCCACAGTGGCTTTAATATCGCCAACGGAGTTCTCTACTTCAATCTCAAAAAACTTACCGGAGCGGACTGAGGCAACATTGCCAAAGCCCATCTGCCCCAATGCTTTCTGGATAGTTACACCCTGGGGATCGAGTACCCCGTCTTTTAACCGAACAAAAACTGTCGCCTTCTTAGTCATCCTGATATGTCCGTTCCTCTTCCCGTGTACGTCCGTACACGCGGCCGGTTACCTTGCCGACTCCGCGTGAAGTTAACTTAAAACCTTCTTTTGCCATCCCCCATAATATATAGAGTGCAAAAAGCGGAAACAACATCAGTCTCGGATTAATAAGTAAGAGAACTCCGGCCAAAACAATGATAGCCAGCCGGATACGGCCGGCCGGAGAATCGAAACGATCCGGCATGCTTTCGTATTCGACATGCGAAACCATCAAAAAAGCGAAAACAATAATCATCGTCACCAGTATTTCCGTGTACTGCAAACTCTGCCAAACCTGATTGGAGAAAATTATGTAAGACACAATACCGATCGCCGCAGCCGGAACGGGCAGGCCGAGAAAGTTCTTTTTCTCTTCTGAGTCGGCCATCAGGTTGTAACGGGCTAAACGGTACGAAGCCGCCATAATATAGATAACCGAAAGGATCCAAAACCATTTTCCCATATGCTCAAGCACCTGCGTGTAAACCATCAGCGCCGGAGCGATACCAAACGACAGAAAATCGGCAAGGGAATCAAGCTCGACGCCAAACGCTGAAGTCCCGCCGGTTAATCGGGCGATCTTGCCATCCAATAAATCAAGAAACCCGGCCAGAAGAATAAACCAGCAAGCAGTAATTACCTGTCCTTCGACGGTCGAAAGAATCGCCAAAAAGCCGCACACCACGTTACCCATGGTGAACGTGCTGGGGAGCATTCCTCTATAATTGCGCGTTCGTACTTCGTTCATTGCTCGTTCGATTCGTATTCACCGGTTCAGCCAGAAACCCGATTACCGTTTCTCCGCCAACTACCCGGTCACCGACATTTACTTCTACTTTACTGTCCGAGGGGAAGAATAGTTCCGCCCGTGAACCGAAACGTATCATTCCAAAGCGTTCCCCGCCGGTCACCCTATCCCCTTCTTTTATACGACAAATAATCCGCCGGGCGATAAGCCCTGCTATCTGTTTCACAACTACCACGCGGCCGTCGGCGGTTTTGATACCGATTTCGGTCTGTTCATTCTCCTCAGATGCTTTATCGACAAAAGCGGCTAAGAACTTCCCAGCGTTGTATCGGTACGATGATACCACTCCCGACACTGGCACCCGGTTGACATGGACATCGAATACATTCAAAAAAATAGAAACTTTGATAACTTCACCGCTCATCTGCGGATATGACTGCAACCGCTCGACACCGATCACTTTTCCGTTGGCCGGTGAAATGAGCGCATACGGTGATAGTGATGCCGGAATCGTATTTGGATCACGAAAGAAATACGTAACGAACACGGTCAGCATCGCCGTTATCGAGCAGAGCACAATCAAGGTGACGCTATTAAACCGATACGCCGCCCAAAAGAGTCCGGCGGTTACGACAAGAAAAAGCAGAATGAACGGAACACCTTCGCGGGCAATCATCGACCGAACACCCGCTTAAAGATGGTCGGCACATGTTTAGTGTACGGCTGTAAAGAAAAACAGGCATCGATATCAGCTGCACTGAGATGTTTGCTTATTTCCGGATCGGCTTTCGCAAGTACATGGAATGAACTTCGTTCATTAAGCGCACGTAGTGCGTTGCGCTGTACCATCCGATATGCCATATCCCGTGAACCAACTTTTGGTGTGAGTTTCAGCAATACTCGCTGCGAAAAAACCAATCCACCGCCGAAGAAGATATTTTCTTTCATCCGGTCTTTGTTGATCTGCAAACCGCTTAAAATACCAGCAAATTTATGCAAGGCGTAATCGACTGCAATAGTAGCATCCGGCACAATCACCCGCTCAACCGAGGAATGCGCGATATCCCGTTCATGCCAGAGCGGAACATTCTCCATGGATGACAATGCATATCCTCTAACTAATCTGGCAAGGCCAGTGATTCGTTCGGCGGTAATCGGGTTTCGTTTATGCGGCATGGCGGATGAACCTTTTTGTCCTTTGCTGAACGGTTCATACATCTCACCGATTTCGGTGCGCTGCAAATTCCGGATCTCAGTCGCGAATTTTTCAAGCGATGACATCAAAATTGCAAGCGAAGTCAAATAATAGGCGTGGCGGTCTCGCTGCAGCACCTGTGTTGATGCTTCGGCCGGGCTCAGTTTCAATTCCCGCAGAACTGCTACTTCAACTTTCGGATCGAGATTGGCAAAATTACCGACTGCGCCGGAAAGTTTGCCCACCGCCATCATTTTGGCGGCGTCGTTGAACCGCTTTCTTCCGCGCGACAACTCTGCATACCAAACGGCGAATTTTAATCCGACTGTTGTCGGTTCGGCTAATACACCGTGCGTACGACCGATACAGGGAGTCAGTTTATATTTGTTCGCGAGTTTTTTGATGAGTGAAAGCGTATCCCCGATTTTTCCGTCGATAATTTCCGCCGCCTGTTTCATCTGAAGTGACAACGCGGTATCGACAACATCCGAAGATGTCAGTCCATAATGCAGATATTTTCCGGCTGTGCCGATTTCTTCGGAAACTGCGGTGGTGAAGGCAATCAAATCATGGTTCACTTCCCGCTCGATCTGATTGATTCGTTTAACCGAAAATTTCGCCCACTTTTTCATTGTCTGGTAGGCCGCTGTCGGGATAATACCCATTTTCGCCTGTACTTTGGCGGTTGCCAATTCAACCTGCAGCCAGGAATTGAATTTAGCCTCTTCCGACCACAACGCCCCCATCTCCGGTAATGTATAACGAGCTATCATCAGCCTTTATTGGCCTTCTTATAATCAGCGAGAAACTTTTCCAGTCCGATATCGGTCAGCGGATGCTTGATCAACTGCGCGATCACGCTGTACGGCATGGTAGCAACATCAGCACCGATAAGCGCCGATTCTACGATATGCATCGGATGGCGAACCGAGGCGACCAGCACTTCCGTTTCGTAATGATAATTGCGGTAAATCGTCACGATCTCTTCGATCAGCTTCATTCCGTGCGTGGAAACATCATCAAGCCGCCCGATAAAGGGTGAGACATAGCTTGCACCCGCTTTTGCAACCAACAATGCCTGCGACGGAGAAAACACGAGTGTCGCATTGGTTCTGATGCCTCGGCTATGCAGCGTTTTGATCGCTTTGAGCCCTTCCAAAATCGTCGGGATCTTGACCACGATATTGTCAGCGATTTTAATCAGCTCATCCGCTTCTTTAATCATACCGGCATAATCAGTCGAAATTACTTCCGCCGATACCGGTCCGGGAACGATCTTACAGATTTCAGCGAGAATTTCTTTGTAGGGCGCGGTCTCTTTGGCGGCAAGCGAGGGGTTAGTCGTTACGCCATCCAGCACCCCCATTGCGGCAGCACTGCGGATTTCATCCAGATTGGCGGTATCAATAAAGAATTTCACGGGGTATCTCCTTCATAACCGACCGACACCAGATATAACCCCTGTGCCGGAGCGGTAAAAACAACTCTTCGTCCATGTGGTGAGCGCATAATATCGGCGAAATCGGGCAAAGTCAAGTTGCCGGGATTGGCATCCTGCGTGTCGCTTGAGAGGTTAACCATTCCGCCAACCAATGACCGCACCATGCCGTGCAAAAACCTGTCTCCCCGAATTTCATAACTGAGCAAATCCCCATACCGAAACCAGCGGGAATAATAAATCGTGCAGCGGTTATCTTCTTTAAGTGATGTTTTCACGCAGAACGGGCTGAAGTCATGCTCTCCCAAAACCAGCTTCGCCGCTTCCTGTAATCGCTCGAATGATAGTCCATAAAAATATTCCCACCGAAACGCGCCGTATAACGCTGATTTTTCGGTGCTGATCAAATACCGATAGCGGCGAAAGGTCGCATCACGCCGGGCATTGAACCAATCAGCAGCTTCGCTGCTTTTTTTGATGCGAATATCCTGCGGCAAAAAATAATTGAGCGCTTCTTTGTAGCGATGCGGCTCAAGCGGATGTTCCGTTCGAAAATTAGCCACTTGCCCCAATGCATGTACACCGGCATCGGTACGCCCGGCGCCGTTCACCATTATCTTTTCACCGACAACTTTTTCAAGGGCGTTGGCTAATTCGGCTTGAATGGTCGACGGGGTATTCTCTTGCCATTGCCAGCCGGAGTAATTGCCGCCATGATACTCGATCGTCAGTTTGATATTACGCTTTGCCATAGCTGGTAAACAGATAAAGAGCAAAAAAGATTACCGAGAAAACAAAGAGTACAACCCAATCAAGCGCTTGCATACGGCGCTGAGCGTAATGTGTCCGTTTTCCTGTTGCCTGATATCCGCGCGCTTTTAAGGCAATCGCGGCGGTATCTGCCCGTTCGGTGATACTGACCAAAAGCGGCGTTATGATCGAACCGCTGTTCTTGATTCTCGCGAACATCCCGTTTGAAAAATTGACGCCCCGTACGCGCTGGGCATATACGATAGTCGTGAATTCTTCGTACAACACCGGCACAAACCGCATCGACATAAACAAAAGCAAAGCGATATCTTCAACCGGCACTTTGAACATACCCAGAGGGCGGAACAACTGTGAAACCGCATCCGCCATTTCAGAGGGTGAAACCGTTAACGTTACCAGTACCGCCGATAAAAAGAAAAGCACAACGCGCAGCGAGTAGAGAACACCGGTAAGCATAGATTGATCAGTAATTTTTACACCGATAACAGAGCCGATCTGCATGCCGCTCTTTTCAGCGAATATCAGGTGCAAAACAAAGGTTATCAGCACGGCAATTAGTAACGGAATTGCGAACTTCATCACCGCTTTCGGTTTTAACTTCAGGCTAAAAAAACCGATAACCAGTATCGCGGAGCTGACCGCATGGAACAAAATCGAAACACTCAGTACGGATAACACAACCAAAAGCACCGAGACTAATAACTTCACGCGCGAATCAATCCGGTAAATCCAGGAATCCCCCGGCGAATACAAACCGATAAACTGAACGTGTGACATAGAAAAGAATATACGAACGAATGCAGGCTAACGGGAGAGTTTCTCTTTTTTCAGTGTACAACTCGGACAGCCATGACTGTCTTCCGGCTTACTCGTAGACCGTCTGAAATAGCGAAACAGATAAACACAAGCTGCGAGCACGACAAGGATAACGACACAGTTTTGTATCATGCTACCATCCTATTGCCGAGAAAAATTGATAAGTTGCCAGCGCCGCAAGATAGGCAAGTATCGTCATATACAAAAACGTACCGATAGCGTATGACCACCGCGCTGTTTCCTGCTTGATCGTTACAATTGTCGCGCCGCACTGACAGCAGAGCGCGAAAAAGACCATTATCGACAAGGCAACCGCCGGGGTGAATACCGGCTGGCCGATTCGATCCCCATGATCCCACGTCGCTGTCTGCATTTTTGACATCAGTGATTCGGAGGATTCATCGACATCCGATCCCAAATTGTAAATCGTTCCCAACACCGCGATAATAACTTCTCGCGCCGGGAATGAGGCCAGCGCCGCCATCGTGATACGCCAATCCCAGCCGAGTGGTTCAAATAGCGGTTCAATAGTATGCCCCAACCGCCCAAAGTACGAATTGCGAATCTGCTCCCCCGCCGCCGCATGAGCGAGTGAATCAGTTTGGTTGGTGTAGGCGATTCCGAGTTCACGCTGTTCATAGAGCAGGTTAATTTCGGATGTGAGCAGCGGATAGAGTGCTATAATTGAATCCCGCGCTACGAGCAACCCTTCAGATGATGACTGTGCCGTGAACAAATTACGCGCGTTATTGAGCAATTGCGCATCGGTTTCTGATTTCTCTGTCGTTGTCTGCTGGATACTGTTTTCCAATTGCGTATCGGCGGCAATAAAAGCTGTGCTCGCCTGTAATGCCGCTTCATCATACTGTTGTTGAATCTCGGTCGAGCGCGGGTAATAACTCGCAGCCCAGATAACAATCGTAATAGCCAGAATAATTGTTCCGGCCCGGGTAACGAATGCTCTGGTGCGATTAATAACTCGGGTGGTTACCGAACGGACAGTTGGCAATTTGTACGTTGGCATCTCGATAACAAAACTTCCCCGTTCAGTACGAAAAAGCAGCTTGTTCATCACAAACGCTGCAATCACTGCCGCTAAAACACCAAGCAGATAGAGCGCACCCAACACGAGTCCCTGCAAATTGAACACGCCGCCGTAGCTTTCATACGGAATAAAGGCAGCAATCATGATAGCATAGACCGGCAAGCGAGCAGAACAGGTCATGAGTGGCGCGACCATGATCGTTATCAGCCGCTGTCCCCTGTCTTCAATTGTCCGCGCCGCCATAATACCGGGAATCGCGCAGGCAAATGAAGAAAGCATCGGAATGAGTGATTTACCCGACAATCCGCAGAAACGAAACAACCGATCGACCAAAAAGGCCGCGCGGGTGACATAGCCTGAATCTTCAAGAATAGAAAGAAATATGAAAAGAATCGCAATTTGCGGGATAAAGATAATAACCGCACCCACCCCGCCGATAATGCCATCGGTTACCAATGAGCACAACGCTCCTTCCGGCATTGCCGCACCGACGGTGTCGGCAAGCCAGCCGAAGAAGGCATCGATCCATTCCATAAATGGCTGTGCCCAACTGAAAATAGACTGGAAAATCAAACCGAGTATCAGTACCAAAATAATCGGACCAGCAACCGGATGTAAGAGCACAGCATCGAGTTTGTTCGACAACTCTTTTCGATTCTGCTGTTTTCTGCTGACTGTACACTTGAAAAGTTCTTCCGCCCGATGAATTAACGGTGTCGTTTCTGCCGCAGATAGTGAACCGTACTTACGAGTAAGCGTGAGCCTTGCGTCGTTCAGCAGTTTCTCCCCTGCTTCACCGGTTCGGGTTATATACTTTCGCTCCGTTTCAGAATCGACATCAAACAATATGCGTACATAATCAGCACGGGTACGATTCGTTTGCGGCTCAAGTGCCATAATCTGCTGAATGATTGCTTCGGCGGCCGGGTCCTGCATCGCGACCGTTGCCGCGCTGCGCCGTTCCAAAAGCTGTGTGACTGAATCCTGTAACTCTTTTATCCCTTTATTACGATTCCCCTGCACCGGAATAATCGGCACACCGAGTTCTTTGGAAAGCAAATCGATATCTATCGACAACCCTGTTCGCTCGGCGATATCCATCATATTGAGTGCGACTACGACCGGTGCTTCGATTTGCTGCACCTGCAAAAGGAAAAAGAGTGACCGCTCTAAATTGGATGCATCAAGCACACAGATAATCGCATCGGGATGCCCTCCCTCCAATTCACCCGACAGCGCGGCGATAGCAATCCGCTCATCCGGTGAAAGCGGCGCAAGCGAGTAGGTACCGGGAATATCGAGCACTTCATAGGTCAGTGAATTGTTCGTCCCTCGAAGAAACCCGGAAGTTCGCTCGACCGTTACGCCGGGATAGTTGGCTACCCGCTGATTTAACCCGGTAAGGGCATTAAAGAGTGTCGTTTTTCCGCTGTTCGGATTTCCGCACAGGGCTATAAGAGGGTGTTGACGTTTGGTAGACGCAGTCGTCTGAGGTGTGGGCATCGGTGCTATTTTTCAAGACTAACTAAAATATGCGCGGCATCTGCTTTCCGAAGCGATAAGGAACAGGGACCGAAAGCGACATGCATCGGATCATCAAACAGCGCCGTCCGAATGACGGTAACCGGCCGACCGGGCAATACCCCCATCGCAATTAGGCGGCGCGCTAAGGCTGATTCCTGACGAAACCCGACTACTTTACCGGATTGCCCCGGCTGCATTTCATGCAGCTGCGTGTGACGCTGCGCCGTTATCGAATCGATAAAAAGGGTGTCAACCATGATGCAAGACTCTCCGTGAAATTTTCTCCGGTTGTGAAGTAACGGTCAATTCTTTCGTCTGCTTTTCCCGGCAGGAGCGGCAGTATCCCTGTACTTCCACTTTGTAAGAATCCGGTGTGAAATTGTCATTCTTTGTTTTTGGTTCGAGATACGGAAGAATATCAGACAAATCAAAATTCGAAACCTGTTTGCAGCTTAGACAATACAGATGCCCCTGCGGTGTGCGGGTTAATCGGTCGTAACGGGTGATACCGTCCCCGACACTCACTTCCGTTGCCAACCCCACTTCGCACATCAGTTTCAGATTCCGCCAGACAGTGCTGTAACCGAGCGTACGATCAATTTTTCGCACCCGGTCATACAACTCATCCACAGAAACATGATTTCCCAACTCAAAAAAGGAACGGAAAATCAGCTCCCGCTGGGGAGTCATTTTGAATCCTTTGGTTTTGAGAAATTCCCGCATCAGTACGATGCGCTATGCGAAATGAAAATGGATTTCATTGCGGGAATATTCAGACTCTGGGCAGGAATGTCAAGCCTTGCCGCCTGAAATTGGCAGGTTAACGCAACAGCGTAATTTATTGAATTGTAATTGGTTAGAAAGGCAAGTTGAAAGTCGTCGGAAAAACTTTACTTAATTAGAGACATTTTCTTGGTGATTGACTTGTCGTTGACGGAGAGACGGTAAAAATAGACCCCGGATGCCACACTCGTATTGGCGTCATTTGTACCATCCCAGATTCGCGTATGCGTTCCGGCAGGCAATTCTCCCGCGTGTAAAGTCTTCACTTCCTGCCCCAAAAGGTTGTAGATATGCAGTGAAACTTCTGAACGAACCGGAAGAGAAAATTGAATTGCGGTAGTCGGGTTGAACGGATTCGGGTAATTTTGTTCAAGTGAAAAACCGGAGGGCAACACACCGTTGTTATCATCACCCGTACCGGTTGGAATATCCATCCGGTTGCGCGCTGCAACGGTGTGGTCGATTAATTCATCAACAGAGCTTCCAGCGACAACCGCGAAGGTTACGGCCGTCGAATCATTCGGCATTATCGAAAACGGTCCGGCGGAAATTAACAGCATATTATCATTGGTCGCGCCGTTTCCGGTCGAAACACCCTGATATGAAATCAGATTGAACTTATCGGTATTGGTAAATCCGCGTTTTTGACTGCCGTTATTGATTACCTGATAGCCGCTAACGTTTTTCAAACCGGCTAAACCGACAAAGGCGTTTCCGCTTCCCTGATATAACAGACTCAGATCATTATGGAACTGCGCCGCTTCAGAAAACCCGAAATCGAAATCAGCCAAAAATCCGAAATGCAGATTCGTCAGTTTTTCAAGCGAGTTGTTTTTGATATAGACCGTAAACAGAACTATTCCCTCTTCATTGAAGTCCTCATAGCTCACTGTTTTCTGATGAATCGTTATCGGTATCGAAATAGCGGCGTTGCCATCGGTGAACGAGCATTCCTGAATCGTTTCTCCATCCGGGGTGGATGACTGCTGTAATGACTGGGTCGGCACAAAATCCGAGCGGGTAAACTGCCCTTGTGCGTTTCGGACTGAAGAGGCCAACTGCAGCGCATTACGGCCGACGATAATACCGGATTCATACAGGAGATTCTGGCTTTGATCATAACGCAAACCGACTCCGCCGACATTGTAGCAGGAATGCGGCGCGAGACCATACTGACCGAAATCGGAAACGGTGAACTGCATACGATCAGTTACATGGTTGGCCATTGTCCCAACCGGCGCAACACCGGCAATGATCGAAAAGCTTAACGTATCGAACGGAGTACCATTGGTACCGAAGAGTTCGATCTGTAACGGTACCGCTGAACCGTTTGCGGCGTCGGAGTCGATTTGAATCTGAAACGGCACTAAGTTGATCGCTGTCGTACCGCCGATACCGAACACAAATGCCGCTGATGCGGCTGAAACCGCTGCTTGTGTCGTATCATTCGAAATCAGCGTTCCGGTAATAGCGTCAACATTTCCCGCCGGATTCTGCAGCGTAATCGTTAAGGAAACATTTTCACCCGGCATAGCGATACCGTCTCCGAGTATCGTCGAACCGACGATAGAGAACTGGGCATTGGCCGGAATTGGAAGGTATTCAATCAACCGGGAAGCATCCGGCAGCCCGTTACCATACGCATTATCTTTTCCTATCGGACCGAGATCTTTACAGGAGAGCACCAAGGCGCGTTTGATCTGTTCCGGAGTAGCATCCGGATTGTACTGGCGCATCAGCGCAACTAATCCGGCGATAAACGGTGCTGCCATCGAGGTACCGCTCATATACTGATAGGCACCACCTTTGTATGAAGAACGGATCGAAATACCTGGCGCGACAACTTCCGGTTTGATTTTTGTGGTGTCACAGGAGGACGGTCCGCGACTTGAGAATCCGGCGATAACCTGGTTATCATCTACCGCACCGACCGCAAATGAATTATAGGGCGTGGTGGCGCGATCAGCCGGGGAACGAAGTGACTGCGGATTCGGCCCTTCATTACCGGCGGCAAAAATTGTCACGATACCTGCCGCTTCGACATTGTCGATAACACCCCAAAACGCAGCATCACAGGGCGCGAATAATCCTTTCGGAATCCCCCAACTGTTAAGAATGACATCGGGAACGTCATTGGTAGTGTTGATATCACCATCCGGGTTCAGCGTCCACTGGAATGCTTCGATAATATCCGAAATCGTCGTGCTTAACGGACGTCCCTGATCGATAATACCGGCTGAAATCCACTGAGCACCGGGCGCAACGCCGATAGTATCGCTGCCGCTTGAACCGACCATGACACCCATCGTGTGGGTACCATGTCCGGCGCGGTCACCCGGCAAACTGTCAGGCTTAACTTTTGAGAACCACGCGGTATGCAGATCGGTACTGTTGCCGCGCCATTTGGACTGTAAAGCAGGATGTCCTTCTTCCACACCGGTATCGAAAGAACAAACCAACCGCCCCTGTCCTTTTAAACCGCGCATCCAAAGTGCGCCGACATTTAACAGGGTATGTTGCGTGGAAACTGACGAAGCCAAATCCGGGGCTGCCTGTTCGGAAACAGGCGCATCAAAACTAAGCGCGACATTTTCGATTATCTCTTCAACGCCGACCATCTCCCGTAATTCAGCGATCGCCGATAACGGCAAGGTGGCGCTGTAGGCTGGGACTATCCAGTGCTTTTCGACAAAGACTGTTGAATGTGTAAAAAGATATGATTCGACGGTCGATTGATTAGTAGCACGGCTTGCCTGCAACCGCTGAACGACGCTGCGAATTCTTTGCGAGCGGGTTAATGATTCATCTTTGCTGATTTTCGCGGTCGCCATCAGATTATCCGCTGATGGCTCCAAAAAGATAACGACGGAAACAAGACTATCGCTATTTGAAGCCTGCGCGGTAAGTGACTGGTCGAGTTTGGGAGACAGGTATGCCGAGGCAGACAGGTTTACCGCTGCAAGCAGACCGAAGATTACTGATGTTATGATGACCGATATGGCCGTCTGTCTCATTACCTTTCCTTCCTCGCCAGAATTACCAACCTCTGAGCAAGGGGGATGCCAACATCAGGCTTTTCAGTCCGCTTTTAGCCGAAGCCTATCGATGCTCGTAATGCATTGCAGAACAACAGGTTAAACGGTTACCACAAACGCGCTTTTCTTGCATACCGACCTTCCGGAAAATGCATAGCCTGCTTTGAATTGCCTACTTTGCAATCGGTGACATAATGGACGGTTTTATAGCTCAAGCTTTCTATATTCTCTCCAATGAGCGCTGAAACACTCAAACGAGTTCTCAACTGCCACGGCTGCTGGATCATTCCCCTTTTTGCCTTAGCCTTTCGCTTTGCCTATTTGGCCTGTTATTCTCATTTGCCTGACTGGGAATTACTCACGGTCGACAATTACTATCATCATCACTGGGCAGAATCGATCGCGGGCGGGAATCTTGTCGGCGATACGACCTATTTCCGCGCACCGCTCTATATCTGGTCTCTCGGATTTCTCTATTGGTTGTTCGATTCTTCATGGTGGGTAGGAAGAATTTTCGGCATCGTAGTTGGCGCGGCATCGGTCGGTATGACCTGGATGTTAGCCTATCGTCTTTTTTCTCCTCGAACAGCAACTATTGCGGCATTGATACACGTGATCTGCCCGATTGCACTTTACCATGACGCCGAACTGCTCACTGATTCCTTTTTCACCCTGACATTACAAATCGCGCTCTATTGTTCGCTTCGCTGGTTCGATGCGTTTGATGTGCGTAATGCTCTATGGGCAGGGCTCACGCTTGGAATGGCCGCCATAGCCCGTCCTACGGCATTAGTATTAGTACCGCTTATTGTCGTTTTCGTTACCTGGCAATTCAAACATCGAAAACAGATGTTGGCTCAAATTGCATTGTTTGCAGCCAGTGTCGGGTTGATAGTAAGTATTACGTTGATTCGCAATCTGATAGTCGCGGATGATCCGGTGCTGATTGCTTCACAGGGAGGAATCAATTTTTTTATCGGCAATAATCCGGATACCGATGGCGTCTCGGCGGTCATGCCTCCTCCCCTCGGCACAACCTGGCAATTGGCGGAAGTAAAACAGATCGCAGAGCAGACTGAGGGACATGTACTAAAACCGGGAGAGATATCTGATTATTGGTTTTCACAGGGGCTACACTGGGTTCGTGAGAACCCCGGAACGTTTCTGAAAAACTTCGGCATTAAACTCTATCGCCAGATAGCCAATTTTGAAATCCCGAACCAGCGGGACCTGAACCGATTTTTAGAAAAACTTCCCTTTCCGTTTCACTTGCCGATCACCTTCGGGATGCTTTTCCCCTTCGCAGTTTGGGGGATTCTGTGCGCATGGAACGAGAACACGAAAGCGCAGTTGTTAATCTTGACCCTTGTTCTCTATCTGTTTACCTCCGCCCTCTTTTTTGTGAACAGCCGTTTCCGACTTCCGTTGTTGCCTATCTTTTTCATTTTCGCCGTATTCGGCTTGCTATTGTTCATACAGCAGATTCGCACGGAATCACGCGCTGCGTTAAAAGGTGCGCTCTGTCTTGTACTATGCGGTCTCGTTTCCTTTTCCTCCTTGTTTCCGCTCCCGGCATTAGCAAAAGTACAGGAACCGCTGGCAAAAGCGAGTCTCTGTATCGCCGAACGGCAATATGCCGAAGCAGTCGCAGCCGCACGAGAAGCTGTTTTGCACAATGATTCAACCATGAACAGCCACTTGCTCCTCGGCGTCGCTCATTTACGAAACGGAAATACCGATTCCGCATTGTTTCACCTAAAGCAGGAAACCGCGCTTTTCCCCGACAACGAAAAAGGGCATATCAATCTTGCCTCTGCCCTGCAGGTCGCCGGAAACAGCAAAGATGCACTGATAGAAACACGAACAGCACTTTCGTTAGCCCCCTATGATCTCACTGTCAACCAACTGCTTGTTCGATTGACTGTTCCAGATACAACATTACCGATCACAGCTGTTTCTGCTATTGCCGATTCGGCGATGCAACGCACGAATGACAACCCATCAATCGCCGCCGAAATCGCCGTAGCCTTTACGCAGCGAAAAGAAAACAATCTCGCTGAACTTTTTTTACGCCGGGCTCTGCGATCAACACCTCCGTCTATTGAAACAGATGATGCCGCGTTTGAGCGCTACCATGTAAACAGCACGGAAAACTGGAACAAGCAGTTAGCAAACATTCACTTCCAACTCGGGTTCCTTGCCGGACTGGCAGGTCGATATACGGAATCAATTGAGCAGAGCAAAATGGCAATTGCAAAGGATTCATTATTGCGAGATGCCTATATCAATCTTATCAGCGGGTATATTTCTACGGGACAAACAAGCCGGGCAGATTCAGTGTTACAGACTGCGCGTATCCGTTTCCCCCGCGATATCCGCTTGCAGCAGTTCCGATTCCCATAAAAAAAGACCGGTCAGAAACCGGTCTTTTCAAATATGCTTTCGAAAAAGTACTATCGGAAATTCACATCTACTAATTCAGGATGTTCCGAGAGATACTTTTGTTCTTCTTCAGCCAGACGGCGCTTGTAGTTTTCCCGCTGAACATCTTTCGACATCGGCATCGGCGCGTCATCATAACGAAGCCGTGCGGTAGGTGACGCATTACCTTCGTCGCTCAACCAATCCATAACGGAGTTGAATACCGTCTGCATGGAAGTCTGTTCCATTACGACCGGCGTGAAATTGAAATGTACCGTGCGATACAAGCCGGTATTAAACCGATGGGCACACGGGGCACCCTGGAATGAATACGGGCCGCCCAACGGATGTTGGTTTTCATAATATGAGCGATACAGGTACAAGCCTTCCGTTCCCGGCGTCAAACGCTGCGACCAGTTAACTTCCGGCAGGGCAGGTGCACCACGAAGACCATGTGCCGGGTCGCCAAGCCACGCCAGCGACGTGTAAATGGTATCAATTGGGTTACCATCTTCGTCAGTAATAACGTTCGTAAAGTTTCCAGACCATGAAGCAATGGCAGGGTTACCTAATCTCGCCGAATCAACAGAAACATCCGGCCAGCCCGGGTCTCCGGCTAACAATGAAAACCCGCCGACAAAATCTTCAATTCTGAAAATCGGGCAGACGGCATAGTTAAAGGCGTGACAGAAAAAGCCACCATACGCCATACCAACTACGCCAAAGTAGGTTGTATAGCCGGGGTTGCGCGGGGTAAGAATAAGCTCAGTTGCTTCATTGGGACCAGTCGGCGTTCCAACAGAAAGCGGCGAACGCGCGGTAACCCAGGCATTAACACCACCGTCAATAGCCGTAAACACCGGCGTATAATAATTTGCCTGGAAATCCAAGTTTGCTGCTGCAGTATTGTCGTTATACAGAATAACTACTTTGTGACTTAAGAGCCATGATATAGGGATTCGTCGGCCAGCGCCATAACGCTGAATACTGACATAGTCTCCAATACCGGTCAGCGTATCCATCACCGTATCGAAGACAACAGTAGGATCCCACGACGTCATGGCATTTTTGAAATATTCTTTAGTCGCCTGCTGGGAAATGGTCGGAGAATACAATGGATTCCCGCGAAATGTAAAGTCAACGACAATAGCACTGCGTTCATACCGTGGATCGATGACGTGAACGAAACGATAAGTCGGCACTAAATCAGGCACCTTGGCATCATCCCGACTGCGCAGCCAGAATAGGAACTGACGCTGGGTAGTGGTGGAACTGGTAGAATTGGCAAACACGTTATAGATCGTATCTGCTGTTTTCGTTACCCAACTATCCCCGTCAAATGAACTTGCAGCTAAACGATATTTCCCGGTGACCGGTGCGGTATCACTGACGAATGCGGGAGCGTTTGCCAGGAATGTTTCCTCGAAAACCCCATAGTCGGCTCCAAAAATCTGGGCGATTCTGTTGGTATTGGCAACCGTTACCGTTACGGTATCGCAATCGGTGCTGTCCTCATTACAGTTAATGAGTGTATCACCGATATCGAAAACTTTACCTTCACGAGTAACGAACCTTTTCACCACAAACTGCGTCCGCAGAGTAGTGACTTCTGCATCCGTATATGGTCCAAACAGTTTCCACTCGAATTCAAACGGCGGTGGATCAGACGGGTAGTCGATCGGGTCTGTCCCTTGCCAGTTAAAGCGAACACCGGTAATGATACCGCCTGCAGTCGGAGCATTCACATAGGGAGCATCTTTCGTTCCGGTCAAACTATTGAAGAGTAATGTTTGCGGCGGATTATCGTTACGGGAGAACAAGCGATATTCGACATCAGAGGACTGACCCTCATTGTCATACGCCTGAATAAAAACATACTGTGATACGAATGAGAGTACCGGGTCAAGTGAATCCGCAACCAGAGAAATCGATACCTGTGTCTGTTGGCTGTTCACACCGGTGGGGTCGACTTCAAGGTATACCCAAGCCGAAGAATCCGCGGCGGCGATATACTGCTCCGGCGTTTGCGCACCGAGCACAGAAACAGTAGCGACATGATAGCGATAGAAGGAAATCACACCGTCGACATCGGTGCCGTACCAATACACAACCGGGTTACGCGAAAATTGCTGGCCATCCGGCGGAATATTAACGAACTGAACAGACGGTTTGGTATTTGCCTTTAAATCACCGCTCAAATTCTTGGCGCATCCGGAAAACAGAACCGCGATCATGGTCGCGACAAACAGAAGTATGCCCAGGAGCGGTCTGATATATGAATGAGTAAATGTCCGTGTTATCATGATTGTTTATCTCTTCCTTTTATCAGAATGCCATGTTGAGCGTGAAACGGTGCACTTCAGTCAGGATACCGAAATCCTGAAATGCGTAATCGACACGCAATTCCCGCTCTTCACCGAACGGCACGCGAAGACCGCCGCCGAGGGTGAAACCGTCAACATCGTAATTAAACCGACCGCCTGCGCGCAGGGCGACAAACTCTTTGAATATCCATTCAGCGCCGGCATTGAATTTTTCAAGATTATCGGACGGATGCGAACCTTCAGCGGAGAATGTCAGTACATTGTCCGCCTGTTCAAGCACGTTAATCGATCCGCCGAACTTGAAGTTAATTGGCAGCGGATAGGCATTGTCGATGAACCGCATATCCGGACCGAAATTAGTAATCGCCATGCCGATACGGAAATTACGGAAACCGGTGTTGTAGCTGGTACCGACATCGGCTGACCAGCCGTTCGCACCGTAATCATGAGCGCGCTCAAAAATACCGCGAACGGTAAATCCGACTGAGAAGCGATCGGTCAAATACCGACCGTAGCTAATACCTGCTGCAAGCGCGTTATAGGCAAATGAACGTCCGGTACCGTTGATGGTACCATCTTCGTAGGTCGTTTCAATCATATCACCCGATGTCAAACCGGTGGCACTGAAAGCCAGCACACCGCCGATAGACTCAAGCGGCAATCCGAATGCGGCAAACCCGAAACCGACATCAGCCGGCATCGCCACATACGAAACAGCCATTTCTTTGCCGTACAGGGTAGTCAATCCGGCGGGATTATAATAAACTGCGGTAATGTCATCTACGACAGCGGTAAATGCTTCTGCCATTCCCATAGCGCGGGCAGATACGCCAAGCTCAAGAAACTGAGCGCCGGTAGTTCCGACTTTCGCCTGTCCAAAGGAATCACTTGCCGCAAACAGCAGCACACCGAGTATCGGCAGCGCTATACTGCGCGACCATTTCCGGATACGCATAGTTTTGCTGCGGATTCGTCGAGAAGATATCATACGATTCTCCAACTCTTCTGTCACAAACATCATCATATTCATGGTTAGAGATTAACCTCCAAACCGAGGCGAATCTGGCGGCCATAGTCCCAGTTACCCGGGTTTGCATCATACTCGGTGCCACCGTGCACAACGTCGTTCTGCACTTGCTGGGTGTCGGGGCGGCCGGTGCTGGCATACACTGAGTTTACATTTCTGCTATTGAAGATATTTTCAATCCAGACAATGAAACTGTAATCGATTCCGACGAAGTGGAAATCCTTATTGAAGCGAACGTCAAAGTTGACGATAGCGGGTTTGCGCAGTGAGTTGCGCTGAATATCTTCACCGACGTTGGTCACGATACCCGGATAGTTACGATCCGGCGTGAACGGACGGCCGCTTTCGATAATCGTTTCAACCGACAATGACCAGCCGTTCGGTATCCGCATACCGAACATACGCGGCTTCACCGTGCTCGGAATGTAGACCTGCACCGCGCTCTTTAAGGAGTGGCGCACATCGTTATCCAAAGGCGCTTCGGCAAGCGGTTCACGGGACAATTCAAACGGGGTACCAAATTCACGGGAAGCTTCCGACGCTTTCCCGAAGGCAAACGCGTACGTATAGCTGACAGAGCCGTTCACGTATCCGCCGCCCCGTTTTTCAATCGTCAACTCGAACCCGCGGCTGCGGCCGTAGTCGGAGTTTTCGTAACGCTGTTTCTGAATATTTTCAATCGTCACGCTCTGACGGTTGATCTTGTCGAATTCATCTTTGAAGTAACCGGAAATGTCAGCCGAGTAGGTTTCGCTGATTGCATATTTAACACCGAATGAATACTGAACGGTCTTTTGATAATCCAGATTGTAGTTTCCGATAACCGTGTTTGCATCGACCGAAACGGTGTTACGACGGAACATCTGCTCCAATTCCGGAAGCTGGAAGAAGTGTCCGTAGTTGAAGTAGACTTTCGCTTTGTCCGAAATTGGATAGGAGAACCCGACACGGGGAGACAATTTCTGACGATCACCCAGAATAATACCGGAGCTCAAATCGTCATTTTGAGCGACAGGAACCAGTTTGTCTTTATCCTGAATAAAGAAGTCCCAGCGCAGACCCAATGATGCAATCATTGAACCGTATTCCACTTTATCGCGGAAGTATACTGTTCCCGCCCACGGCTCATAGGCAAAGATATCACGGAAAGAACCGCGGTCGGCATACGGACCACCGTCGTTACGACCGGTGTACGCCAGGTACGGCGCTTCGATTTCTGTCTGCTCAAAATCAAGTCGCCGAATTGCGGTACCGGCTTTGAGTTCGTGACGTCCTACCTGCCAGAAGGTCTTCAACTCGGCGCGATAGGTTTTGGTCTTTTGCTGGTGCCAGACGGCATCGGTACTGTAATTCAACGGATCAAGGAAGCTTCCGGATCCGCCGTAATCATAAATTCCGTTACCATTCTTATCGGTGTACGGTTCACCGTCATCAAATCGCTGATTTGGTGCATCATAAATACCGTTACCATTGCGATCAAGGTACGGCACACCTAATGACCAGAGACTTCCCGGGCCATTGTGTAAACCGTCATGGTTCAAGTCCTGATTTTCCGGACCAGTCGAACGGATGAAAATATCGACGCCGTTATCAAAGAGCCCGTTTCCGTTGCGATCGGTAAACGGTTCGCCGAGGATTGAATCACCGTCGATGTACGGTTCCGGCGTACGGTTATTGATCGGTGAAATACGTTCACCGTCCAAAATGCCGTTTCCGTTTTTGTCCTGAAGATAATCCCCTTCATCCCATACGCCGTTTTTATTCAGGTCAATGAACGCTTCACCTTCAAGGTTATCGAGCTTGCCGTTATCATTAAAACGGAAGGATGACGGTGTCTGGGTGCCACCTTGCGCATTTTCTTCAATTAAGGCTTCGCCGAACGTATAGGCCGGACCGGTAAGGTCGGTGCCGTAAATAGCGGTGTCGGGGAAGATATTGATGACCGGTTCCGGTGCATCATACACGCCGTTTTCATTTCTGTCTTCATAGGTTTCCCATTCGTAATCAAACAGGAAATCATCAGGATTCAAGCCTTCACCCGGGTTGTTCGGGTCACCCGGCTGCTGGAGGAATTCGGCGTCATTATATGAGAGCACTAATTCATAGTTCAAATTACGACGAACGGCCTGTGAAACTTCCATTGAAAGTGTCCGCCAAGCGTCCCGGTATACCGGAGCGGTACGAGCTGAGTACCGGTAGTTCCAGTCGAAATACTGCCCTTCAGTCTGTGAGCGCTTGTATGAAAGAATCAAACGCAGGTCCTGACGGGGACGGAATTTCAGGTTCGACATATAGTAGTAGCGATTGATGCGGCGTTCCGGAATTTCAAAGCTCAACAGCTTGAAGTTTTCGTACGGACGATACGTAATGTCGGTGTTGTAATCATCATACTGAAAGACACCGTCATTCTTTTCCATTTCCGCATACAGGTAATAGGTAAATTCTTTGTCCTCAAGAAACTTCATGCCCAGTGCCGGAAAAACGCGTTTGGTTAAAATCGGATCCGGACCGGAAATAGAGAACCGGACGAAGTCACTGTTACGGGAATATTCATTGAGCGTCTTGTTGCCGAAATCGTCAGTGATATACTGCGCGTTGATACGGGTATTATCTTTATCACCGGTCTGCGTGGTGATTTTCACAACGCCGGAGAGCGCGTCACCGTATTCGGGATCGAACCCGTCTTTAATAACGGTGAATTCCTGAATCGAGCCAGATACTAACGAAAGGTTTGCACCTGCCTGCTGACCTAACCCACCCAGCAGATTGTTAATCGGCACACCGTCAAGAATGTAGGCAACTTCACCGGCGCGACCACCGCGAATGAAAACCTGTCCTTGTGAGTTCTGCACCACACCGGCGACCTGCGTTAATAACTGGTCAACCGTCGTTACCGGCTGCTGTTTGATCGTTTCTTTGCTGATACTTTTTTCGTTGTTGGTCACGAATTTGTCGATGATATCCTTCGTGCCTTTGACGGTAATCGTCTTACCGATATCAGTCGCTTCTGTTTTGGCAAGCTTCTGATTCATTTCCGTCGTCAAGTCAGTCTTAACTTCGATATCGGTAACTTCGATTGACGAGTATCCGATGTACGTAACTTTGACGGTGTAAATACCCGGTTCAACGCGCAAAATGGTGAATTCACCGTTCACGTCTGTTTTCGCACCGAGCGCTTTGCCGACGATAATAACAGACGCGCCGTATACCGCTTCACCCGTCTCTTTGTCGACAATCTTTCCCTTGATTTGCCCGTACGCGGCTGCGAAAACCGACACCGGCATACATGCAGCAAGCACTAATACCAGAACGGCGGCTACTGCTGTGTGAATCCCTGACCTAACTTTCATCGTCGTCTATTACCTCCAACTTTCGGTTGGCATCTCATCTCATACCTATAAGTGATTTCTACAGCGTGGGATACAGCGGTTTCTTAGAACCGAAACAGAGTACTGTTTGAAATCTGTAACGTTACCAAAAAACGGGGGTTAGAACCTTTTGTCTCTATCACCCATCTGCTTATCTCACAGCCAGTAATAGTATTCTGACAGGCGGTAGGCCGTCAAGCGATATTTTCCTATCACCGGCAATCACTTGTGAAAATGACTCCCCAGACCGCCGATTTGTTTAATCGGGAGACCGCTTGCTCAGTAGATCCCCCCGAATTTGAACCAGCCGGTTGGCCAAAAATTCCTCTGCGCGACCCGACAATACGGCATCTTTTGCCCTTGAAACGCCAAACTTTCCGCTCATGGTTGATGCGAATAATCTGGAGAGCGTTTCGAATTCAGCCGATGTACTCTGTTCAAGTGATTGCATCCGCTCAACCGTTTCCGGCAGCCGTAAAGCAGGATGCGACGCAACTCCATGCAGCTTAATAGCTCCGTGCTGAAAGAAGACCTGCTGTGTCACCCTGGCAGCCGATGCCACCACCTTAGCCTGCTCAGAAACGATTTCATAGCGCGCCTGTGATGCAAAACAGGGGGCCTTGTGCAAATCATCGGAAACGCCCGCAAACCGCTTTGTTGCCCGCAAAAACTGCGCTTGCAGCCCGGTTTGGTTAATAAATGAAACGAGTCCCTGAGCAACTGTCGCCGCTATACCCGATGATTTTCTTGTACCCGCGGTATCCAGATTGATAGCGATCGCATAGGTTAATTCTGAAGTGTCATGGTACAGCGCCCGCCCGCCGGTGATTCTTCGGATGACCGGAGTCACCCCCACCTGCTGCCAATCAAGTGCCGATTCTTTGTTTTGATTATAACCAATCGTAATAGTCCCCGGCAGCCAGGAATACGTTCGTAACAATACTGCACCGGATTGTTGCGAAGCCTGCCACATCAGCGCTTCGTCGAACGCCATGTTAAAAGCGGGTTCCGCCTCAAAATGCCTGAAAAACTGAACGTCAACCATGCAGAAAATATAAGAAATGAATATGAGCAGGGAAACGTGGTCTTATGATAAAAATGGGAATCTACAAACGCGAATTACTGCTGTTTTTCAGCGAATTGATCTGGATCGATATTATGCTGCTTGAGTTTCAAGCGAAGGGTCGACTCCGGAATATTCAAACGGGCCGCTGCATGTTTTTTCACGCCGCCTGATTCCTGCATCGCTTTCATAATAAAGCGGCGCTCATGATTGTTCAGATAATCATACAACGTGAAGGATTCCGAGAAAGTAACCTCCGAGCCATTGCCATTACCGTTTCCATTACTGGAGTGAGTAATCGGAACTGGAGCAACGCAGGCGCTTGAATCGATACGGGTCGAGAGCAGATTGGTGCCGATCTCTTCCGCATCACCGGATAACAAAACCAATTTCTTAATTTCATTGTCCAGTTCACGGATATTGCCGGGCCAGTCATAGGCAATCAATTTCTGCAGCGCTGCCGGATGTAACCGTTTTCCGCTGCCGGAAAGCAGGTTGGCAATAAGAAGTGGAATATCCTCTTTTCGTTCACGCAAGGGGGGCAGACGGAAACTGAGGGCGGAAAGACGATAGTACAAGTCCTGACGGAACTGTCCACTTGCCATAAGTTCTTTTAAATCACGATTGGTTGCCGAAATAACGCGCACATCCACCTTACGCGGCTGCGTTTCACCGAGGCGAACGATCTCTTTGTTTTCCAACACCCGGAGAATTTTGGCTTGAACATTAAGCGGCATATCGCCGATTTCATCAAGAAAGAATGTTCCGCCGTTCGCTTCTTCAAAAAGTCCGGCTTTGTCTCGGTCGGCACCGGTAAATGCTCCGCGATGATACCCGAATAGTTCGGATTCAAGCAGTGTTTCCGGAAGCGCGGCACAGTTGACTGAAATAAAGCGGCTTTCTTTTCTGTCTGAATTAAAATGAATCGCGCGGGCTAATAGGTCCTTTCCGCAGCCGGTTTCCCCTTCGATACTGACGGAAATATTCGAATTTACAATCTGGCGAACCTGTGCGAGAATATCGAGCATTTCCCTGTTCTGCGTAATGATATTCGGGAAGGCTACTTTCTCCATCAACTGCGTGGTCAAGCGGCGGTTGTCTTCAAGCAGGCGGTTCTTTTGGAACTCAGTGAACTTGTAGGCGATCAGGTCGGAAAATCCTACCGCAAAATTCAATTCGACCTGACTGAACGTATTAATGCTATTGGTATTCGTCAGTTTGTCGAGATACAAGAATCCGCTGCTGCCGTCGCTTAATGTAAACGGCACAACTAAAATACAAGCCACTACCACCGGCATTTCGGCAAATAACTCTTTGATGAATGGGTCACGGCGGCAATCAATGAGCAGCGTCGGACGGGTTTTCGAAATCTCCTGTCCTACCAGCCGCTCAAATCCGGCTTTGAATTTCTGTTCACCAGACGGGGTCATATCGAACGTCGACACTAACACGCGCTGACCAGCTTCCTGCGCAAGCATAATGGCGCGGTCAGAACCGGTACGAACCCGGACGATTTCGAGAATATTTTTGAGTTCCCCTTCTTTAATCTGCGAATACTCAGCGGGGGTAAACAGATTGCCAAAAATCTTGTATTCATTTTCAGAAGAAATAGAAAGCGCCACCGCCTGTTCAGACAATGTGGTTAACAATCTATTCACTGCGCGCACCCGGGCGGATTCATCAAGTGCTGAGAAGATACGTTCCGCGCGGCTCAAATGACGGAATCCTGAACCAAGGTCTCCACCCTGACAGGAGAGCATACCGGTACGGAATTCGGTTTCCGCAATCCAGTATTCCGATTTCAACTGTTTGAACAAACGAATAGCCTGTTCACCGACACTCCGCACATGCTCGCGAGAGGCATTGCGGTCGGTCATCAGAATATCGATAAAGGAAACATGAGCGCGGGCATATTCGTACGGGTCACCCAATTCTCTCAATAGATCAAGCGCCTGACGAATATATTCATTGGCATCATCCTGCTTATTCTGGGCAGCGAAGACACGCGCGATCGCATGTTTCGCCATGGCTATTTCCGCTTTTTCACCAAGTTCAATCGACAAATCGAGCGCTTTTTGCGCGTACTTCATCGCTTCGCCGACATTATCTAAAGCGAGTTCAACTTCGGCCAAACGGCGGACGGTCTGCGAAATCAACGCCGAATTCGGAGCAAGCAACGTTCCTTTGCTGTAGGCATCGTTCAAGATTGCTTTAGCGCGGAAATACTCCCCTTTTTCATAGGCCAGTTCACCGGCGTACTCAAGGTAAATAATCGCTTCACGCTTGGCATCGATACGGGTTATCACGACATGCGCTTTATCCAACTGCTTGCTTGCCAGCGCAAACTGACGGCGGCGAAGGGCAAGATACCCGAGCGATAACAAGTTCGCCGCCTGCGAGAATTCTTCGTTATGCGCTTCCGAATAACTGAGCGCTTCCGTTAATGCTGTTTCCGCTTCCGGCCATTCCCCAAGCTGTAAGCGAATACGGCCAATATTACCGACTATCTGTAAACGTTTGCGCGGATTGTTTTGCACCAACTCAAGCGCTTCGGTCAAAAATCCAAGCGCCATCCGGTATTCACTTCGAATGAACGCGACACGACCGAGTTCATTTAACGAATCGACCTGGCCGACCTGATCGGATGCCCGACGAAACGCCGCAAGCGCATCCCGCGCGCGAATATCTGCGTTACGAAGATCACCGACCGCACTGTATGATTTGGATAAATGACGCTGAACGGCGCCGTAACGACGATTTAAGGGAAGATCAGCAAGTATTCTCGCTGCTTTCAGACCGGACTCAATGGCTTGGCGATAATGCCCCTCTATATATGACTTCTCCGCCTGCAAAAGCAGGAAAAGACCAAGCTCATGTTCGCTTGCAGCAAATTCTGCTTCAGTCAACAAAGACAGATCAGTAATAGCAGCCTGATTCTGGTGCTGACGAAAAAGCTCTTCGATCGCTAAAAGGCGACCATCAAAGGACAACGACTGTGAGGGTGAGGCCATTGTATGTCCTTATTATTGTCTTATATGCTCAGTGCTTACGGCTGCAACCGATAGGCACTTGGTTACTTCTTAACTCCTGAAACAGCAGTCGATTTGACTGCCGACTTCTCATCCGTAGCAGGAAGCACCGTCGTGCTCTTTGCTACCCAATTTGCGTACACGCTCGTCATAAATCGGAACGTGAAACCGTTAATTGAGAACATCGTACCCAAACCGGAACCGCTTTCGGGAACAACCAGTCGGGTCATCGGACGTGGCGTTGTACCGTCACCGGTACCACCACTACCGCTGCCACCGTTGCTACCCGAACCTTGACCGCCTGCAGGAGATGAATCACCATCCCAAGGATGCTCACCTGCCCAAACAACTGGCTGGCACACCAATGAGACTATCATCAGTATGAGCGGGATAATCATTTTTAATTTACTGATTTTCATATATCAGCCTCCGACACAGCGGCGACTCCGTCGAGCGCCTGCCTAAAGATTATTTTTCGAAACATATTAGGACGGCAAATACGAATTCCAGAATGAGCTTCAAGCGCAGGTTTTGCCAAGAGTATATTACGAAATGGCTAATTCTTTGTCAAGCAGTATTTGCGCAGGCGCAGAAGCTGCGAAATTGTCTGCTATTTGATCAACGCTGTGAGGTTGTAAAAAGGTTCCGAATCGCCTCAAACACCATATCTACCGATAGTTCCTTCATACAAGCCATGAAATTTGGTCCCGATAACGGGCAAGTGTTTTTGAGACAACTTATACAGGGGAGCTCACTTCGGTAGAGTATTTGGGCATTCCAAGCCAAAGGGACTGTAGCTTGTGGGTCCCCCGCCCCAAACAATACAACAATCCGGCTTCCTACCGAAGCTGCCAGATGCGCCGGTCCGGAGTCATCCCCCACAAACAGCCGCGCCATCGACATAAGAGCGCCAACTTCCCTGAGCGTATTTTTCCCCGCCAGATTTACGAGCTTAGCACTTCCGACCGCCTGGATAATTGCCTCACCTATAGCATTGTCCTCTTTAGAGCCAACCAGAAGGATGTGGTATCCGTATTCATCCAAAAGCCGTCTGCACAGAGCCGTGTAGTTTTCCTGTCCCCATCGTCGGGAATCCGCTTTGGAACGGAAGCCGATAACGAAATACGGGGCATCCTGACCGACATCAAATGAAACGAGCAGCTCCTTGGCCGCGGCAATATCCTCATCACCTAAGAAAAGTTTGGGACGGGAGTACGTAAGCTCTGCTGCACTTCCTCGTCTGAGCAGATTGAAATAGAGTTCACTGCGATGCACGGAGTTCATCGGCTCCGGAAGCGGTAGCGGCTTTGTTAACAGCAAACGACGCCCATCGGCAATATACCCGACCCGTTCTTTTACTCCTGCCAACTTGAACGCAGCGGCAGAACCGAATGAAGGGGGCAGTACATAACCGACATCGTAGGTCTTTTTTTCAAGCAATGCTTTGATCTTAAAAATAGCGAGCGGCCCATGCAAATGCGCCGGCGGAATCGGCACAACATGATCTATGGAAACATGATTGGTGACGAGCGATGATAAATGGTCAGGGATTAAAACGGTCACCTCGGAGCCGGGATACGCCTCACGAGTTTCGGTTATCATCGGCAAGGCCATGATAAAGTCGCCGAGATGATTCGGTGTGCGAATGACTATCTGTACGGCCATTAACTGGTATACTTGCTCTCAAGATCGACGCGATCAAGCAGATATTTTTGTAACTCCTCAAGGTATGCCTGCCGTGCGGCATGATAATCGACCCGGCTGGTGTGATATTGCACGACCGAAACCTGGCCGTCTTTGAAGCGAAACTCCGCGATATCCAGTTTCTTTTTAGTGAGATCGATTTTATGTCTGAGAACATCGAGCTTTTTGAATGAAACATCCAACCGGCCCAATAAATTAGTCAGTTCTGTTTGCGCCGTTTTTTTGGCTCGTTCCAGTTCGATTTTGCTTTTTTCCGCGCTCAGTTCGGCGGCTTTCACTTCGGCTGCTGATGCTCCCCCATCCCAAATCGGTATGGAAAGATTCAGACCTATCTGCCAATTACTCGTTCGTATTTCATCATCCGGTTCTTCATCGGAACTGACTGTGCCGCGTCCAAAGGCGTAACTCGCCGCCAGATTACCGGAAATCCCGTGTCCAGAGGCAGCAAACTTGGCCGCACGGCGGGATTTTTCATATTCCGCCAGCGCTTTTTGTACCGGTACTGCTTGTTCCCAATTGGCAAGCAAAGCTGTCTTTTCTTCGTTGGTCAGATTCGGCGGGGCATCCGGTATATGTAACGATATTTCTTCCGCATCCGGCAATTCGAGCATCGTCGCCAGATCACGGCGGGTCTGACCGGTTTTGTTTTCGGCATCGGTAAATTCCAGTTCCGCATCCAACCGTTTGGCTGAAGATTCCAGCGATGTTTCTTCCGGCACGACCCCATCCACCATTTTCATCGAATCAATCCGGCTTTGATCCCGCGCCGCAATCGATTTGTCTTCGGTCGTTTCTCTATTCAGCGCCGCCAGCAAAACACCGAAATAGGCATTGATGACCTCTTTTTTCAACGCCGCTGATTGCTCTTTGGCCGCGAAAGTAGCGATATGGTATTCATCCCGACGCATTCCCAAATCATGTTTTGGCTGGGATGGAGTCAGCAAAGGTTGTTCTAAATTGAAGTCGAACAAACCTTGCCGGGTAACTTCATCCGCCGTAGAATTCAAATCATTCCAAAACGGGTATTGCGACTGATTGCGGAGAAGATTCGCCCGGGCAGTAAAACTTCCTCCGGTAATCAGGCTTTGTTTTAACTGAATGTTCGATGTCAAATCCAAATCAGTGGTCTTAATGAGGGTTTTTTCCGGCAACCCGCCGTAAAAGCGGAATGATTGATCGTACGAATACGCCGGCACTTCCGCATTCAGTGATACTTCCGGCACATAAAAATTAATCCGCTTGGCGAAATAGTTTCGTTCCGCGACTTCCACATCCCCTTTAATCGTCGCTCCCCGGCTGGTGTGATTGACGGCAAGATCAATCGCGTCATTCAAGGTCAAATCTCTGGCCATACTCACACTATTGATTGAGAGCATGCACACAAGCGCTACACATACGTTTTTCTTCATACCCTTACTCATATCGTAATGCCTCGATAACATCCTGCTTTGCCGCCCGCCGTGCCGGGTAAAAACCGAACATGATTCCGACCGATGCCGACACAAACACCGCCAGAATAATGGAGAAAAAAGAAACGACCGTTTTCCACTCGGCATAAAAGGAAATCGCTTTGGCCAACAAAAGTCCGAGCGTAACGCCGATGGTGCAGCCGATCATGCAGATTACCACCGCTTCAATTAAAAACTGCCGCATAATATCCCGCTGGGTTGCTCCCACCGCGCGGCGAACGCCGATTTCACGGGTGCGTTCAAGCACCGTTGCGAGCATGATATTCATAATCCCGATTCCACCTACCAATAGTGAAATGCCGGCTATTGCCCCCATGACGATATTAAAAATCTGCTGTGTTTTTTCGGTCTGGCGTAACAATGATTCCGGCACGACAATCTGATAATCGGCGACATTAAAATGACGGCGCGCCAGTATC
The DNA here is from genome assembly GCA_964464605.1 of uncultured Ignavibacteriales bacterium. GTDB lineage: Bacteria > Zixibacteria > MSB-5A5 > GN15 > FEB-12 > CAYXJN01. Next base: position 40,671 of record CAYXJN010000009.1, read on the forward strand.
CGTTCGACTAATTTAGTGACTGCTTCGACTGAGCTGATATCAACCGCGCTGACGGTTAACTGATCGATTTCCGGGTCATTATATTTTTGTACTTCTTCTCCCTCATCCCCACCCATGCGGAACGAAAAACCTTCGTTGTTCGTTTCCCGTATCCGTTCAATTTTTTTCAAGGCGGTGGTTAGCGGGATATAGACATCATCATTGAGATTTTTTAACTCGAATCCTTCGACTTTGCCACGTCCGATATATTTATCGGTCATCACGCCGATAACCGTAAAATTCAAATCCCCCACCCGCACCTGTTTTCCTATCGGATCGGAAAAGGCAAACAACGCTCGCTTGGCGTTTGCCCCTAATACAATGACATTCGATGCGGTATTATTATCTGACTCTGTTATAAACCGGCCGCGTTCGACATCGACCGATGAGGCCAGCATAAATGATGGTGTGGTCGATACGATTCGCACCGATGCTTCATACGAACCGTTGTAAATCGTCGGAATAGCTTCAAAGCGCTGTGGAACGACAATAGTAACTAAGTCCGTAAACTGGGCAATGTTTTCTGCATCAGCAATGCACAATCCCGGCGAACGGGCCAATGCCTGATCGGAACTTCTTCCTTCATCCGGCGGCACGGCGTTCACGATGACATTATTAATTCCCAAAATAGAAATCTGCTCAAGCGCTTCCCGTTTTGCTCCCTCACCAATAGAAAGCATGGAGATAACGGCCGAGACGCCGAAGATAACTCCCAACATAGTCAGTGAGGTTCGGAGTTTATGGGTCTTAAGCGAATCGAAGGAAAGCTGGAAAAGCGGACGGAACTCCATCAAGAGCCTTTACGTCCGCGTCCGCCGGATGGCGCTGGAGCGCCTTGCTCAGTGGTATTCAATTCCGGTTTAGTCGCTTTATCACCGGGCAATTGCTGCTGCTCGATAGTCGGATCGATCAAACAGATCTGCTCATCCCCTTTGAGTCCTTCGATAATTTCGATCCGCATATCATTGCGTTCACCGACTTTGACCGGCTGCTTTTTCTTGTTGGATAAATAGACCACCGATTCCCCATCCCGCTCGAACACCGCTTCAAGCGGCACCGTTACGACATCAGGACGGGTATCGAGAATTATTTTGGTAGAAGCAGACATCCCAGGTTTGAGCTTATCATCCCCGTTGGTAATGCCGACTTCGACATCGAACACGTTGATTTTGGAATTGTATTCTTTCTTCCGGGCGAGGGTCCCTTTTTTGATGATCTTACCGGTGTAGACATGATCCGGAAAGGCATCGACAATAATCGAGACTGCCTGATCCACATTGACTTTGCTGGCATCAATTTCAGAAACGGTCGTGCGGATAATCATTTCGGACAAATCAGGCAGATTGATAAGCCCCTGACCCGGCCATGGGGAATCCCCTTCCTGTACTTTCGATGTTCCGCTCCCTTTCCAGGTTTCCAAATAGACAACCATACCCGGAATCGGCGCTTCGACCGTGGTCTGCCCCATTTCCCGCTGGGAAATGGTCAGCTTATCTTTGGCACGGGAAACTTCCACTTCCGCTTTTTCCACATCAGCTTTTAACTGATCGAGCTTTGCTTTGTAATTTAGCTCGGCAAGCTCAAGCTCCATTTTGGCTTCTTCGGCCACGCGGGGAGCCTCATGCTTTTTCTCATCATAATTGCGGCGGGAACGCTCCAGTTCAAGTTTCAGCTGTTTTTCCTGAATGGTGTGTTCCTGTTTCGCCCGTTCCAAAGCTGATGTTTGAATTTTGAGATTCGATTCATTATCCGCCAGATCGGCTGTTTGCTTAGTGGCGTCAAACTTGATTACCGCGTCCCCCTGTTTGACCATACTCCCTTCCGGAGCCAGCCAGACAATCTGTAGATCCCGAACGCGAGGGGCAGTTAAGGTAAAGGCTCGCTTGGCATCGACTGTTCCGGTTTCGTTAAGCGCGATAACAAATTCCCCTTTTTCGGCTGCCGTCGTCGGAATTTCGTAGTCACGGGTGAACAGGGCGTTAACGCCGTAATACCCCCCGAAAATGACCACCAAGACAATCGCGATTGTTACAATTCGTTTCACACAGTCCCTTTCCTATCACATCGGGCACGTTGTCCCGGGGCATCAGTCCTTGCCTTTGTACGAAAGTTTTGCAATCAGGTTGCAAAACTTACAATTTCCAGCGGCGATGTGTCCACATCCACTGGTCGGGATATTTCGTAATGTTTTCTTCCAGAAACTGAATATATGCCCGGGTAATCCGTTCGATGTTTTCATCCTCTGTTAGAGCCGGGTCAGGATAAATCGGTTCCCCGGAAATCACCGCATGATAATCATATCGAGTGCGCAGCAACAGTACCGGCACGACCGGACATTCGGCACGAACGGCAAACAAGGCGGGCCCTTTGGCGAAGGCTGCCTCTCGTCCTAAAAAGGGGAATCGTAATGCCCCGCTGGCCGGGGCATGCTGGTCGGCGGCTATCGCAACAAAATGATTTTTCCGTAATGCCCGCATCACTAACCCGACCGCCTTGCCGGACGGTAACGGAGTCGTACCTAATATGCGGCGATATTTGAGAAGCAGGTCATTGGTAAACCGGTTGTGCTGTTCGGCCACGATGACATCCATTTCATAGTTGCGAAATGCTTTGGGGGCGGCGGATAATAGCTCCCAATTTCCGAAATGCGCCGTCACAAAAATTCCCCCTTTACCTCCGGTATGAAGCGTATCCATAATCGATGCCGCTTCGTACCGCATTATCGCTTTCGCACCGGACAGACCGAGTTTGGGGAAACGGGTGATTTCGACTAACGTCCGCCCGATGTTTTGAAAAACCGATTTCGCTATCGCCTGTAATTCCGGTTCTGATTTTGTTTCTCCAAAACTTGCGCGCAGATTATCAAGCGCAACTCGACGGCGGCTCCCCCAAACTACCCATGCCGTATTACCTATACAAACGCCGAAACTATCCGCCGCTTTCGGTGACAGCAATCGGGCGAACCATCCCCCTGCAACAATTACCAGATAAACAAAGTAATCCCCTATTGTCGCCATGGCTCATCATCATCGGCCTGCTCCGGATTATCGGGATCGCCGTAATCGAAATCTTTCGATTCCAGTTCCTCCTCTTTTTCCCAGCGTTTGTACACCGAGCGACGGCGGCGATAGGTAAGAATCACGCCGACAATCAGCACAACGGCCAGGAACATCCAGAAATAAATAGTATCCATAAATAAGTTGGTGATAGTATACCGCTCTTTGAGCCAATCCTGGTATTCCTTTTCGAAACCGGCGTAGTTCGATCCGGTCGACTTTACCAGCGCGCTGTCTATTGTTTCTCCGGCCGATAAGGCATCGAGAAACAACATCACCCCGTTCACCTGATAACTGTCATAGAAATATTTAACCGCTAAATATGACTCAGCATATGCGACCTGTGCTTCCCCCTCCTGAAAGCGGTTAACCATATCAATTTCAGCAAGCGGGATCGTTTGTCCGAACAACACCGCACGGCTCATGGCGAGATTGGCATCCCATCCCCATTCTGTGCTGACTAACATTGCCAGCCCTTCATCGAACCAGCGGGGGGCAACACGAAAACCGAGTTTATGCGCTAAAGCTAAGTGCGAGTATTCATGCCGTACTAACTCTTCGAGTGATTTGCCGAGATTGAACGCAAGCGGAGATTTGATAACAATCACCCCTTCCTCAGGCAATGCCGCCGCCGCTCCCCAATCCGGAAATTTGCCGCCTAGTAATGAATCGAACCGCGCAGCGGAATTGACGACGTATATCTCCGGACGATACGATAATGAATCCCGCAACCGGTGAATCAACTGTGCGCGGGTATCGATGAGAGAAGCGGTAACTATTTCCGCATCTGAAGGAGTATCGAGATGTAAAATCGCGTATTGGTGTTCAATGACTGTGTCGGCTGATAATGACTGACACAAAAGCAGCAACGCCGCCAGCCGAACAAACAGATGTCTGATGTTTCGCACGGGATAAAAATAGATAATCGAACGGAAGAAGTGAAGTGCCGTTATTTGGTAACGGATGACTGCCGGTTTTTAATGACTGATTCTATTTTGGTTAACGCCGTCTGACAATCATCACGGGAAACATCTAAATGCGTCACGAACCGTATCTTCTGTTTGCCGAACGGAACGGCAAGTACCCCGTTTTCTTTCATTGTAGCCAGCAAATGATCGACTGAAATTGCGGAGTCGATATTCGCGATGATGATATTCGTTTCTACGCGGCTCATATCGACTTTGAAAAACGGCAGATGGTTTAAGCCTTCAGCCAAAAACTTCGCGTTTTTGTGATCTTCTGCTAACCGCGCGATATTATTGTCGAACGCATACAATGCCGCAGCCGCTAACACCCCGGCCTGACGCATCCCGCCGCCAAAGAGCTTTCGCTCTCGTCTGCATTTCGTAACAAAATCAGCTTTCCCTAAAATCATCGATCCGACCGGCGCACCCAGTCCTTTGGAAAAGCAGACTGATGTCGAATCGAACGGCGCAACCAATTCCGCGATCGGTTTACCGGTCGCAACATGGGCATGCCAGATTCGGGCGCCATCAAGGTGAAACGCCAGATCGAATTCATTGCACACGTCCCGCACTTTCAAAATTTCATCCTGCGGCAGAATCGTTCCGCCATGACGGTTGTGCGTATTTTCCAATTCGACAATCCGGGTAAGCGGAGTATGTAAATTTCGCGGTCTGATATGATCCCGCACGACATCAGCGGTTAACATTCCCCGTTCGGTAGTAATTAAATTGATAAGTAAACCGGCATGAACAACCGGACCGGCCAGTTCATAATTGACGACATGGCATTCCCGGTCGCACAGCATTTCATCGCCGCGATTGGTATGCACTTTCAGGCAAATCTGATTCCCCATGGTACCACTCGGTACATATAAACCAGCTTCCTTACCGAACAGTCTCGCAACTTTTGCCTCGAGCAGATTGACTGTCGGGTCATCGCCGAACACATCATCCCCGACTTCGGCGTTGGCAATCGCCTGACGCATCGCCGGTGACGGCTTGGTAACGGTATCAGAACGGAGGTCGATATACTTCATGCGGGTAATATACACATTTTGTTGCAGGTGATAACGGACAAAAGAAAAAGGTCGTCTTATGAGGCGAGACGACCTTCTTCATAATTTCTCTTTGGGTAATAGCGCACAATCAGTGTGCGAGGGTCACATTCGTCGCGCGTAGCCCTTTATCCCCTTGGGCCAGCTCGAAAAAGACTTCCTGTCCTTCCTTGAGGGTCTTAAACCCATCCATGTTAATACTGGTGTAGTGAACAAAAACCTCCTGGCTAGCATCCTCCGAGCTGATAAATCCCCACCCTTTACTGTCGTTGAAGTACTTAACCGTGCCTTTGGACATAACAAACCCTCCAAATGAGGTTTAAGGTTTTTGGCAGCATTCGCAATATATGCGATCGCATTGTAGCCAGCAAGATTTTTTGTTGGGGTAGGCTTAGAATCCGGTTAGGACGTTGTAAAGCAATGTCATAGCAGTACCGGAAATGAGCGGGACGGTGATGTTGTCATCGTATCTCCACGGGGCTGCTTCAACCAGCGTAGCAGCAACTGCGCCTGGAATACCGATCGAAAGTGGAATTTCCGGAGCAAAGCATGCGACGATAAGTGTCCCCGCCAAACAGCCGAGCGAACCCTCAATCGATTTATCGCCAAAGCGATGTTTTCCCCAGGGGCGTCCGATAATCGCTGCGAACGTATCACCGACTATAATAAATGCCAATGAGCAAACGGCAATCGGTTTGGAAAACAAAAGCACAGACAAACAGACCGACATCAGAATAAAACTCGCGCCGGTCAGCTTCCCCGCCGCTTCATGTTTGCGGATCATCCCTCCCCAAAACGGTGCAGCAATAATTCTCCATAGCGGCCAATTGCGCAGACGGGAAACATCCAAAAGCAAAACGAACAGAGTTATCGGTACCATAATACTCAACATCCCTGTTTTAGAAAGATCAAGAAGATAATAACTGGCGGGAATAATTAAGGCGCCGAGATGCGTTCCTTTACGCCAAAGCTCCTGCGTGTACGGAATCTGACTCGTATCGGTACGCTCAACGGTTGTGGCCATTATTCGGTAATGCGTTGATCGCGCGGACGCAGATGAATCTGCGGAAGCGGGCCGGCGGCTTTCAGTCCAAATTCGGTAAACAGCGATTGCCGCTGTCTGGCGATATGTTCCTGCGCCAGCTGCTCTTTTACGCGCATCCCTATTTCTACTGAATAGGATTCGACACTGCGAATGTCAAAGCGCTTTACCACTTTAACAACTTCATAGCCATTTGCCGTTTTTACCGGATAAGACACTTCGCCGACCGGCGTAGTGGTAACGGCATGCCAAAATTCGGGAGATACATCTTTCTCCCCAATCGCCCCCATATCGGCAAGCGCAACCCGAACACTCGGATCACCGGGGTAGTGCTGTTGGGCTAACTCAAGAAAATCAACGCCGGAAAGCGCCTGATCCCGCAGGAAGAGTCCGAATGCAGAATCGGGTGCGATGATATGCTGCACGACATATGGTTTGTCAGTCATGAATTCATCGATATGCGCGTTGTAATATGCGGTTATTTGCTCAGGGGTCGGTTCCACCAGCGGCGGTTCAAAAGCAAGACGAAGCACCTGCTTTTGATTAAGATGCATAAAGAATACTCTGTCCCTCGCAATATCCGGCAGGGTATCATATCCCAGTTTGCGCGTTTCCTGCACGATGCGCGCTCGCATCGCTATTTGCTGCGCCATCTCTTTTTTCATTTCGGGGGTCGAGCGTTCGACATGATATCTGTTTCGATAACCATCTTCGTACGCTCTGAGATCATCGACAAAAATTGAATCCGCTTCATTGACCGTCGCGAACCATGTGGCGGGGTCGACGACGAACACATCGGCATCAAGCAATGCATCGTTGTAGGCTATGCGTATATCCGCTTTCAGAGAATCGATCAGCTTGCCGCCGAGCGTGTTCACCCGTTCCATCTGTGCCGAACGAGCCGCCTGAATGTAGAACTCTCCCTCCATCGGCTGCAGACCCGCGGTTACCTTTTCGGTTACCATCATAATATGCCAGCCATCTTTATCCCGATACGGCATCGATACCTCACCGGAATCGAGTGAGAAGGTAACCGAATCAAACGGGTCTAAATAGACACCGCGCGTCACCCAGCCAAGTTCTCCGCCCGTTACATCGGCATCGGCAGCATGCGAATATGTTCTGGCGACCTCCGGAAATTTTTCCGGAGAAGTAATTTGTGAACGGACAAACAGAGCATATTCATATGCCTTTTCCATCCGCTTATCCGCCGACAACGGCCGATAGACAAGCGAATCCTTCCCGTTCACCAAATGAAGCGGCGTAATCAAGATTGTGCTGGCGAGTACCTGCTCGGGAAGCGTGAACTGTTCCGGATGGGCGTGGTAGTAATCGGCGATAGTTTGTGAATCGACCGTCGCCGAGGTGCCGATCTGTTTGTCGAAATACGTTCTGGTCAAGAGATCCAAATAGCGAATCCGGTAGATACGGTAAAAATCGAAGTATTTGTCCAACTGCACCTGCGGCGCTTTGAGGCCCAAAAGCGTATCGACTAAAACGCTATCGACAAACGACTGTAACCGCTCCGCTGAAAGAATTCCTCCCTTCGGCAATACACGGGACTCTTCGAGCATGCCATACAACTCAGGCAGGGTAAGTTGATACCCCGCATTGGTCGTATACAGGACTTTATTGTTACGGTTGATCGTTTCATGGGTAACCAGCGTCGATCCGCCGCCGCACGACAACACGCCTGCCGTTACAACAAGCAGCGCGAAAAGCGACCAAGGGGTTATTCGGGAGGTATTCGTCATCATATCAAGTCAGGTAAGTTATACACTGACCGATGAAAAGCAACGCAAAAAGGGGAAGAAATTATTGGGCGGCTGGGACTTCGGCGGTAACCGGTTGCTCGACATATCCGTTGAGTTCTTTGCCGTATGACTTGAACTGAATACGAAATGTTGTTCCACGACCGGCAGCGGAATCGACAGACAGAAAAAGCTGCAGCGCTGTCGCAAGCCGATGGACGATGGCCAGGCCTAATCCGGTTCCCTGTTTTTTGGTCGAAAAGAAGGGCTGGAAAATTTTCTTCTGATGCTCTTCCGGAATGCCGGGACCGTTGTCACGAATTTCCAGTATAACCTGGTCGGTATACTGCGCCGGATGCAGAATAAACCTGACCTCCCCCGGTTTGCCGTCGAATGCCTCGCAGGCATTTATGGCTATGTTATACAATAGCTGCTTTATCATATCTTCGTCCCCCGTGACATAGCAGATACTTACCGGAGAATCGAATGAGACACGAACCGTTTTGTTGAACTGCGCGTGATGAAACAAGAGTTGAATGACATCACCGATCACGTGACACAGTTCTACTTTGTTGTACAAAGGCCTGTCGATTTTGGCATAAAGCAGGAAGTCTTTCAGAACTCTGTTAAGCCGCTGCGATTCTTTGACAATTAGCTCCATCAACCTTGAGTTTTCTCCGTCCAGCGGCATCTCTTTTTGCAAGACTTCTACCGAACCGGAAATAGCCGCAAGCGGGTTGCGGATTTCATGGGCAATCGAAGCGGATAATTCGCCGATAGCCGCCAGCCGGTCGGCCACACGAACTTTTTGTTCCAGCATTTTCGCTTCCGTCAAATCGGAAAAAATAGCGATCACGCCGCGCAGGCCGCTTTGTTCATCGACAAGTATCGAAGTGGAAAGACCGAGCGGTATGGTTGTTCCCTGCGGCGTGGTAATGGTAATCTCTTTACGCGGGTTTGATTCATTATGTTCGACACCGTTCATTAAGGTACCGGTCAGTTCCGGCATGAATTCGGAAAAGACATCACTGCAAAGCATCCCTTTGACTGCTTCTTCTCTGTATCCAAGTATCCGCTCAGCAGAACGGTTGAAATAGACAATCCTCCCTTCCGCATCAACGGTCAAAAGCCCTGAGTTGAGATGCTTGAGAATTTCATCCGTTTCCAACCTCGCTTTACGAAGCGCCTGAGAAGCATCGGCAAGCTGTTGATCCTGCTTTTGCAGCCGTTCGGCAAGATATCCGGCGATAAAGGCAACTAAGTAGAAAATGAGGATATGCAAAAACAGCGTGTAGAAAACATTGTCACCGGCATCTAAAATAGTTTTTAACGATTGCAGCGCTATTTCGGAACTGCCGCTTTGGCTTACCCCCATCCAGACTATAATGGTGTAGGCAGCCGACACCAGCGAAGCAACCATCAGCGTTCCGACCAACCGATAGGCAAGCGCGGCCGATACGATGGTCAAAAGGAAAAGGGCTGAATATGAAGAGCTGTAATTACCCGTTGTGTAAATGATACCTGAGTCGATTGCTATTTCAAACAGGAACTGCAGCCCGACCAAAACGCTGATGACGTTTGAAAAACGGCGGGTTTTGTTGAACGCAAGAAACAACCCGAAAGTCAGCGTCAAAACGGAATAGACCACAAACGGAAACTGCAAAAACCCGGGATACTTCATCCAGAGCACGACAAGTGAAAACAGGATGATGTAAGAAACTATCCGAAGCGGGAGAAAGAAGCCGAGTTTGCGTACGTGAGTCATTGCCATTCTTAAATAACAACGGCGCCCGGTGGGGCGCCGTCGATTGGTTTTACATACTCGTTCGTTTCAGCATCGCGAGCGCGCGTTACTGAATCTTCCCGATGATATCAAACATCGGCAGGTACATGGCAACCAGAATGGCGCCGATGACCACACCCATAAAGACGATAATAATCGGTTCAATAATCGATGTCAGCGCGGTTACCGCTTCATCGACTTCTTCGTCGTAGAAATCGGCAATTTTGCTGAGCATATCGTCGAGTCCGCCGGTTTTTTCACCGACTGAAATCATCTGCGTTACCATCGGCGGGAACACACCGGATTCCTTCAGCGGACCGGTAATCGTTTCACCTTCGGCAATCGACATAACGGATTTGTTAATCGCGTTAGAAATAACCAGGTTGCCGGCCGTCTTTGCGGTAATTTCAAGAGCATCAAGAATCGATACACCCGAAGATAACAGCGTTCCAAGCGTACGGGTAAACCGGGCGATTGACGATTTGCGTACGAGCGTACCAAGTACCGGCGAGCGGAGCAATACTTTGTCGAAAGTAAGCGCACCCGATGGCGTCCGCTTCCACCAGAAGAAAATACCGCCAAGGCCGATCATACCGAGCAAGATGTACATTATGTTGGTACGCAAAAAGTTTGAGGCGCCCAATACCGCAGCGGTCGGACCGGGAAGGTCGGCACCGAGACCTGAGAACATCTTGGCAAACACCGGCACGATAAAGGTCAACATACCGAAGGTAACACCGACGGCGACGATCACAATAACCGCCGGATAGACCATTGCACCTTTTACTTTACGAATCAACCGGTCAGCCTTTTCACGGTAAACGGCCAGACGAACCAAAATAGCATCCAGCGCACCGCCGACTTCACCAGCCTCAACCATGTTGGTATACAGCTGATCGAAAATCTTCGGGTGACGGGCCAATGCTTCGGACAACGTTGCACCACCCTGGACGCTTTCTTTTACCTGTGAGATAATTTTTCCGAATTCTTTGTTTTCCGTTTGCGTCGAAAGAATTTCCAGACACTGCACCATCGGCAAACCTGCACCGATCATGGTAGCAAACTGACGGGTAAAGCGGGAGATTTCGACTTTCTTGACTCCCGTTCCGAACTTGATATTTATCTCCGGCGCCCGCTTGGATATATTGGTCACCATGATCTTGTTTTGACGCAGAACGCGTTCAAGGTCCTCACGGCTTTTCGCTTTCAGCGAACCCTGAACGGCGGCGCCAGCGAGCGTCTTTCCTTTGTATTCAAATACCGGCATGCGACTGATCCTTCCCTTGTCCGCTACAGCTTAGCTGTAAGCCGGAGTTTTCTGACGCGAGAGCATTTCCGAAAGCTCCTGCGGGTTGCTTGAATATCCCATGGCGTCGTTGATTGAAATTTTGTTGGTCGTGTACAACTCGGCCAGTGACTGATTCATGGTTTTCATTCCGTACTTCTGTCCTGATTGAATCATGGAGTAAATCTGATGCACCTTGTCATCGCGGATAAGCGCGCGAATGGCAGGGGTAACAATCAGAATTTCCAGCGCGGCAACACGTCCACCGCCGATTTTCGGAATAAGGTTTTGCGAGACAATTGCCTGCAGCGAGAAGGAAAGCGAGATACGCACCTGCTCCTGCTGGTTGGTCGGGAACGAATCGACAATACGGTTGATCGATTCCGCAGCCGAGTTCGTGTGCAACGTTGCAAACGCCAAGTGACCGGTTTCGGCAATCGACAAGGCGGATTCTATCGTTTCCAGGTCGCGCATTTCACCGACCAGCACCACATCCGGATCTTCACGCAGCGCATACTTCAGAGCCGCAGCAAAGGAATTGGTATCCGAATACACTTCACGCTGATTTACCAGCGCCATCTGGTGGCGGTGCAAATATTCGATCGGGTCTTCAACGGTGATAATATGCACCGGACGTTCTTTGTTGATCTTATCGATCACGGATGCCAGCGTCGTCGATTTACCCGAACCGGTCGGTCCGGTAACGAGTACCAGCCCGCGCGGCAGTTTGGAAAATTCAGCGATGACTTTAGGCAACCCGAGTTCTTCGAAGGTGAGAATCTTGTACGGAATCTGACGCAGCACCACTGCCACATTACCGCGCTGCATGAACATATTGCAGCGGAAGCGGCTCATCGATTCGATACCGAACGAAAAATCGAGTTCAGAATTCTGTTCGAATTTCTGTTTCTGCTTTTCATTCAACATGGAATAGGAAAGCTTTTTTGTCTGATCGCTGGTCAAGGCATCATGATTGAGCCGGGTAAGCTTACCGTCGATACGAACGACTGGCGGAGACCCCACTGTGAGATGGAGATCCGAAGCATTCATCTTTACCATCTGTTCTAATAATTCGCGTAATGTCACCTGTTGTCTCCGCTCCAGTTTGTTGGAATTCTTTACTATCGAGTATATCGGCGGAAACAGCCGATTTCTTGACTATGGAAGGGTCGATTTTAGGGAAGTAAGTTATTGAGCAGTAAAGCGGTAAAAGAGACTAAAAACAGGCTTAGGCAGTAACGCCGAAAACCTCATCCACGCCGACCAGACCCTGTTTCATCTTGTCTACGGCGCACATACGCAGGCTGAACATCCCCTCCTCCAAAGCCACTTTACGGATTTCGGTATCCGGAGCTCTTTGGAGGATTAGGGCCTCAATGGCCGGGCTGATGGGCATAACCTCATACAGACCGGTACGGCCGGAACGGCCGGTCTGGTTGCATTCACTGCAACCGGTAGCTTCGAAGGCACGGATATTTCGTAGCAGCTCTTTCGGCATATTCAACCCGTCTACCTGCTGCGGCGTCAGGTTGATTTCATGCTTACAGGACTGGCAAAGCTTACGAACCATTCGCTGGGCCATAATCAGTTTGGTTGCCGAGGCAACCAGATAGAACGGAATATTCATATCGATCAAACGAGTGACCGATGAAGGCGCATCGTTGGTGTGAAGCGTCGAAAACACCAAGTGCCCCGTGAGCGCGGCACGAATAGCGATTTCTGCCGTTTCGGTATCACGAATTTCACCGACCATGATAATGTCCGGGTCCTGTCGCAAGAACGAGCGCAAGGCTGCGGCGAAGGTTAACCCGATATCGCTTTTTACTGCGACTTGGTTGATGCCGTCGAAGTTGAACTCGACCGGATCTTCGGCGGTCATGATGTTCACGTCTACTGTATTCAATGTCTTAAGAGCGGAATACAGCGTCGTTGTTTTACCCGAACCGGTAGGCCCCGTTACCAGAATAATACCGAACGGTGAACTCAGTTTATCCTGAAATTTCTTAAGGTCTTCTTCTCTAAATCCAAGTCGCGTCATGTCGACCATGAGCGCCATCGGATCGAGAATTCGCATAACGACTTTTTCGCCGTAAATTGTCGGCAGAACGGACACACGCAAGTCGACCGTGCGGCCGGCGATTTTGATTTTGATACGACCATCCTGCGGCAAACGCCGTTCGGAAATATCGAGATCGGCCATAATTTTTACGCGCGATATAATTGCCGCGCGATATTTAAACGGCAGTGGCGCCATTTCACGCAAATCACCGTCGATACGATAGCGTACGCGAATCCGTTTTTCGTACATTTCAAGATGGATATCAGATGCGCGCGTTCTGATCGCGTCGCCGATAATCGAGTCTACCAGCTTAACGAGCGGTTTGTCCTGAATTGCAGACAACAAATCAGAGTCGGTAGGCGCATCATCATTTTCGACGATCTCCAGCCCGCCGCTGTCGTCTTCGAGTCCTTTGACGATTTCAGAAAGACCGCTGCCATCTTTGTAAAACATGTAGATCGCCTTTTCGATGGCGGCTTCCGGCGAGATAACCGGCTGAACGGTGCAGCCCGTAATAAATTTGATGGCATCGATAACGTAAATATTGTTCGGATCGCTTATCGCGACGAGGATATTCTTATTGATCTTGGATATGGCGATGACTTTGAACTTGCGGGCAATATCAAGCGGGATGAGCTTGACGACTTCCGGATTCAACTCGATATCACTTAAGCGAAGCGCGCCGATTTTGAGGTGCTTGCCGACTAATTTGGCAACCTCATCCTCGGACTGTACGGCACCAACCTGCACTAATGCGGTTTCGAATTTCTCTTTCTTATTCCGCACTAAGGCAAGCGCCTGATCGACCTGCTCTTGTGAAACCTGACCGGCTTTTACCAGTAAGGATGCCAGTTCTGTTGACATACCAGTAGTCTATTCGCTCCTAACAGTCGTTGTTGCTCTCCCGAATCACACCCAAACGCGGGTGCTAATCCTGGAAAATATCATCCAAGCGGTTTTCCGCCTGGGAGGCAAAATCTCCGGCAAGCTGCGGCTTGCTGTTTTGATTGGAGTTCGCCTGAATCTGATTGAAAATCGCGCCCAATGCCTGTGAGGTTTCACGCGCATACAGACGCACCATGCCGATAGTCGTGCGGTCATCGAAGATCACCACAAGAATCGAGCGTTCACCCACCAGTGACATGTGGATGTGGTCCTTTTTACCCTGATGGAACAAGACCGAAAATTCCGGTTCGCCGACCAGGCGGGCGATCTCTTTCGTCGAGGCAAATGACCCCGCCAAAAGCGCCGCTAAAGCCGTCGTATCAAGTGAGTGCGTGAATCCCTGACGGGTAATCAGGTGTCCATCCTTGTCAACCAGCAAGGCGCACTTCGCTTCGGCTTGTTTGAGCATTTTCGAGATTATCGCATCTATTGCGCGAATCTCTTCTTCGTAAATGACGAGCGAATCATCAGCCATATAATCCTCAGCCTCCTTACCGGCTATCGAATACCAAATAATCGTTTAAAGAATCCCCGCTTCTTGGCTTCCGGACGCCGTTTGAGCGGCGGAGCCATGGCAGGACGAATCCGACCACTATCATTCATCATATCATCAGCACCTTTCGCGTCATCGAGCATAAACGGCCGCGTGACAGTCGAGGTGGCGGATTCAGGAGTACTGCTGCCATACAAACCGGCAGCAGGGTTACGTCTTTCCGCGGTGGCAACGGAACCTTGTGAGGCTCCAGATGAACCGGGATACGGACGGTAGCTGTCAGTGGACGTTGCCGCCGGCGCAAAGGACGGTTCGACCGGCGCACCGAACCCGGTGCGGGAAGGGGTTTCAGCCGCCGATCCAAACGGGGAGGGGGACGAAGCTGCCGCAGCGGCGGTCGGATAGCTTGGAATTTCCGGTTGCGGCGCAGGCTGCGCAACGGCAGCAGGAGCGGCAACGGCGGACGGACGGGTGCGCGCTTTGGTCGTCTTCGCTTTTTCCAGCACCAGTTTGATAACTAATTTCAAAGTATCAAACACACCGGTTCCGGAAGGCGCAGCCGCTTCGAAATGCGGCCAGTTGTGCGTATTCAGTTTCGCGTTAAGTTCATCAACCGAAAGCACACCCGGTAAATCCCGTTTGTTGTATTGAATCACGATTGGGACTTCATTAACGTCGTATCCGTACTCTCGTAAGTTCTCTTCAAGATTCAAAAGCGATTCGATGTTCTCATCCATTTTGTCCGGCTGGCTGTCGGCGACAAACACGACACCATCAACACCGCGCAGCACTAACTTACGGGTCGCGTTGTAATAGACCTGACCGGGAACGGTGTACAACTGAAAGCGGGCGGCGAAACCGTTGATCGTTCCAATGTTGATCGGAAGAAAGTCAAAATAGAGCGTGCGATCAGCTTCCGTTGCCAATGAAATCAAATTGCCGCGCGTGTTCTGCGGCACTTTGGAATGGACATACTGCAGATTGGTGGTTTTACCGGATAAGCCGGGACCATAGTACACAATCTTGCAGCAGACTTCCCGTGCTGAATAATTAATTGATACCATATCACCCGACTGCTTTCAGTTTGTTGATCGCGTTTTTGATTTCCAGCCGGATCAGGCCGATGTTGATATCCCTTTCGGTTGTCACGACTAAAATGCCGCGACCGCCGGAATCTGTGAAAAACATCTTTCCGTTTTCCGCTTCAATCGTCACCTGACGTAAATTGCTGGTCTGCAAACGCTCGAGCGACTTCTGAATGTTGGACGTAATAGAAGCTGCCAGCGCACCGACAGTTTCTCCTTCAAACGAAGTCGAAAGATCGGCCGCGATAACGATGCCGTCATTACCGACAACCATCGAACCGGTGATACCGGATGTCTTATTCAGTTCACTGAGTACTTGATACATGGTATTTCTCCGCGTTCGGCGACAGCTTTTGACTGTACCGTTCTGAAACATATTTTCTGATTATATCGAGCGCCTGGGTGATACGGATATGGAGCACATCGTCTCCATGCCGTTCCGCCACTACCAACAGGCAGGTCTGCTCATCGGCGCGGGCAATCGCCATACGCGCTTCCGGCAGAGTAAGGTCTAATTTTTCCGTCGTTTGCCAGCCGCCGCGCATCAGCACTCTGTTATTGTGCATTAACAGCTCGCATGCATACGGTGCCCATTCTTCCGGATCAACCGTACCGCGATGACACTGCGCCAGCATCAATCCTTCCGAATCGACAACCGCAGCCAATTTGACCGACCAGTCCTCGCACATATAGCGAACGGCACGTTCGAAGCCGTTGGCATCGGAATGAGAATTCGGTGCTTGATAGTAAACATCGGTTAAGCGATCAGATGGTGATGAGACCGTGTCCATAGCATGATGACCGAAGGAACTGGTATGGGCAGCGGAAGCCGGGCTCGGTTTCGGCGCTCCATTTTTTGAAAGCACGATTGTCGCCCGGCCGTTCTGGTCGTATTCACGACCGGCCATCGCCTGCGTCTGCGGCTCAAAACGGCGACGCGGCGCACCGAACATCTCTTTGAGAAAACCCATCAATAAAAACGGCGCAGGAACAGAAAGTAACAACAGTCCCGGTATATACGCGCCGAAGGCGGCTTCCATGGCATTGCCGAAATTCATCGAATAAAAAGCAACGGCAAGCACGGCGAACAGAAAGCTCAAGCCTGCTCGGTAGACTAAACAGGTAAACGCTGATTTTAAAATAACGGAGACTGACTCAGCACGCATAAGCAGGTATGACATAACGCCGTAATACACCAGTTCTAAAAGCAGTGTTGCCGCTGAAATCTCTGCCAGTCCGGTGCCGAATCGCTCCGGAAACAACGCCAGCGTAACGGCAAGCTGAATCCCTGCAAAGATCAGCAATTGTCGAAATGTGCGTCCATTCATCGGTGTACCTTTCCGGCGTCCGGTTATTTATACCGAATGCGCAGTTCCTCTATTTTCATTCGCAAAGTACCCAGATTCGCTTCCGGCAGCGCCACAAACAGGAAAAATCCCCGTGCCGCACGTAACAGGTAAAACGTGAATTGCTGGGCTTCAATAAGAATTGTATCGACATCTCCGTACTTAACCCGTACTAATTCCCGCGAAACGGTGTTGCATACTTCAGCTAACGTCGCGGCACAGGAAATCGAATCCAAATTAGAGCGCCATTCCGATTCGACCACCAAACCTTCAGTATTGAAAAAAAGCGCCCCACCCATTCCCTGAATTTCGACACCCAGTTCCAATACTTCCCGTGCCGTAAGCACAGTAGCCATAGTGGCGTGAGTCGGACCGTCGGTCCGCTCCATTGATTTCGCAGCGCCTGGAATAACAACCCGTCCGGATTCTTCCGGCAGTTTGCGAGCGATATCCAAAAGCTTGGTAATCTGCGGATTTCCTTTATCCGCGTCATGCAGCCGCTTCAACAGCGTAATTGCAGAATTAAACTCCCCTTTGTAAATATAAATCTCTGCTAAAAGCAGTTCGATTGCTCTGGTGTGGCCGTCAATTTCAATCGCCTTTTGCGCTTCAATTTCCGCCCAGTCATAAAGTCCGCGATCCAAATTGATCTTAGCCATAACGACATGCGCCGCGCCATACGACGGGTGCACTTTCAGTCCATTATGACAGACACGAAACGCCTTGTCTAACTCACCATTTTTCCGGTAAGCCTCAGCCAGCGCCGCAAATATCTGCGAGTTGGGGTCAGTCTCTAAAAGCTTCTGACATTTCACTATCCGATCTTGTACATCGACTTGTGTTGCCATAATGCCTGTAAGGTACCTATAGGTAAAAGGTTACTAAATTTCTAATTTTCTACAATCGGTAAAGATAGATATACCAATACGTTAAGTCAATTGGATTCTATCTCAACTGAGTGTCCGTCTCGTTTCAAAAATCCCGTACAAAAAGAGACCGGCCATACAGCCGTACATCATCGGAACCAGAAAACCGGGAGCACTGAAAAATTCCATCGTATGGAAAAGCGCCATCAACTGGCTGGCCCCCAAAACCACAAAGGCGGCCATAAACAGCTGCCAGCTTTTCGCAAGCATTCCACCGCGCACCAGAGTCAGAACTCTAAATGAACCAAGCGCACAGGCAACCGCCAAACCCAGCACGGTCAAGTTCAACAGCGAGGAGGGCTGCATTAAGGCAATGAAAGATGCGGCATGAGCTGATTCTCCTCCGCCCAACACTACCGCTCCGATAAGTAGCACACATAACCGTTTCATATCGCTCAACCTCTCACCATTTTAACGACCCGATCTGCTCGCTTGATCGTTTTGTACAAATTGTCTTCTATGTGATACCGTTTGACTATTTCACGACGGGTAGCCAGCGGTTCCGTAATTTCTTTTTTCACCAATCCAACCGCTTCGCGGAACGGACCAACGCCTAACACCTGAAAGACAAATTCAAGATGTTCAGAGAGCATACCATCCAGACTGGTCATCAGTTTGTGGTAGCGCACATTGGGCGGAAGCGCTTTAACAGCGGTCAGGTATTTATCGTATGAAGGGCCTTCTTCTGCCTGCGGATCGAATCCCGGGAAGTGCATCAAGAGTCCGTTTCGATATTGCGCGGTAAAGGCGGCATAGCGGCTGCTTTCGCCGACAATCGATTCGACCAATGTTCTGATTCTGAAGAAACAGGAATTGTACATGGTGAAAATAATCGCCAGCACGATATCCTCTTCATCTTCGATTTCAGTCGGGCGTTCCTCCCGCTTACCGCCTGCAATAACCAGATTATTGACAATCAGCTTGTAGACGGCGCGGCAGGTAACGAATTCACCGATCGGAGAAACGCTGATAAGTTCCGGCAAGGTGCGCTGTCCGTTCATAAGGGCGAGAATTTTGAATTCATCAAGCGACAGCACAATCTCTTCTTCACCGCTTTTCGGATTCCGGTTGACCGCTAATTCGATATTATCCGGCGGCAATACTTTCTGAATCTCCACCCACTCATCAACCCGGCGGGTCCCTTCCATCAGTACGCTCATAGTCGGAAGTTCGATGATAAACGGCGTATTGGCAGGAAGCTTTCCTTCATGAAGAATGAAGTCCCCTTCATGCCAGGAGAACAGATTGTAAACGATCTCTTCAATCTGCATCCGCAAACATTCTGCAATTTCTTCTTTGTCGAACAACTGCATGTCGATAAGCGTTGAGCCGAGCTGACGGCCGGTTTGCTTATGCATGGTTATTGCGCGGTCTAAATCCGTCTTGGTGATTTTCCCTTTGGCCAAAAGCATATTACCTAAGAGATCTTCGCTTGAATTCAGCGAGGATGCATAAATAATATTCCCGACGCGGAATGCGACTTCCTTCTGACGGGTCTGAGTCCGAATCTCAAGCAGTCCGGTCTTTTTGCCGGCGGCTAATAACTGCAGAATATCCGGAAACGAAACCGTTCTAAGATTTCCTGACAAACTCATGTGTACGCCCTTGCCAAATAGTTACCTATACCGTCTCTTCCGTTTGACGGCATTTCCCTCTCTATATCGGGCGCTCCCCATGATAACTTAAACGAAAATCAGACGGTAACTTCACGTCGTTGCAAGGTTTTTGCAGACGGGCGAACTGAAACGGTAATCAGCGGTCAGTCAATCGGTTCTGCGCGGTTCAAACTGAAACGTATCCACCCGACCTCGACAAGCGGAACGACGTTTGAAGCAGTGCTGTTTGGCGTTTGTTCTGAAAATTGCTGTTTCTGCTTGTCGAGTTGCTCAGAATATGAACAGATAATCCAATCGGCGCCGGATTTTGTAAGCGTATCCACGGCAACCGGAGCTATCGGCGTCCCCGATTGCAGAACTAACAGGGTTTTGCCGGATGATCCTTCCAATGCCGGCAACGCCTGATCCGTTCTACCGCAGAAGAGAATCTGCATACTATCAAACTGTAACTGAAATCCACTCCAAAAAGAACTATACCCGTTCACACTTCGATTTTTTGACATACTCCCGACTTCACGAACACGCAGGGAAGAATGTAGTCCATTTTCGGTCAGCGCGTCCTGCATACTGTTAACCAGTTCAGGTGCAACGCTTATTGAATCGAGGTGGTATCGATCCGCTAATCTTCCTACATCATCGAGTACGCCATATTCGGCACTACGAACCAGGAGTGACCGCAGATGCGTTATCCCTTCATGCTTGAGTGCCGGTTCGATAATCCGCTCACCGACATCATAATCCCGTTCTCTGAGTCCGTTAATAACCAGATCAGCTTCGGTACTTCCCGCTTGCGACACAATTCCGGCAATACCACCCGGTATGGGAACAAACAATACGGTTGGGCCATCTTCATCTTTGATATCCGCTCCAATCTTTGCGGCAACAAACAAATTGGCCAATACAACAACACCGATTACCAACACGCGACGGTACTTTCGGGAGTTGATGGCAAACGACCCGATTACGATAAGCGCATACAAACCCAATACCAGCCCGATTGGAACATCCCCCGTCGTAACCGTAAATGACAAATCAGTCGCAAACAGATGAATAAGCTGAATTGTTTTTTCTAACAACAAATTGAGCAGCGACCCGACAAAGATGCCGAGTATCGGCAAAATCAAATACGCGATCAACGTGAGCATCACGCCAATCACCGCCGTCGATACGAGCGGAATAATAACAATGTTGCTGAGAAAACCTGAGAAGGTTACCCGTTCGTAATAGTACGCCAGAATCGGCAGAGCAATAAGCTGTGCGACAATGCAAACTACAACCGGCAGCACTAACCACCTAAACCATCGGTAGCTGTAATACCGGCCAAAGGCGGTAGTAACCTGCGGTACGACCAACACCAATCCCCAGGCTATAGCGAATGACATTTGGGTGCCGGCATCGAACAACTGCGTCGGGTCGAAGAGCAAAATCAACAAAGCAGCCGAGGCGATGATATTATTCAAATCAACCCGACGCTCTACCATCCCGGCAATGAGAACTAATACCGCCATCAGCGATGCCCGCACCACCGATGGTTCTCCATAACACAAGAGCGTATAGATACCAACTATCACGAGTAGAATTAAACCACGAGCACGACGAGTAAGTGGAAACAGCCAAAGCACGACGGTTACGAATAGCAGAACTACCGCTACGTTCGAACCGGAGACCGCCAACAAATGCAGCGTACCACTGTCACGAAAGTAGGTGTACAATTGTGCCGGAATGTTTCGCGTTTCCCCGATTAAAAAGCCGGAAGCTACCGCTGCTGATACCGGCGATAGTGTTTCTTCCAGTGTTTCCCGAATAGCGGTGCGAAGTTTATCGGTCTGGGCGATAACCGCGTACTTGCTTCGATTGTCGATCCGCACATCCAGCAGCGTAGTCGCGTACACCACGCCGAATATCCCTTTAAGATTAACGGAACGGATATAATCGAACCCCCAGGGCGTTCCACGTCCGCGAATCGGATAGATTACCGCCGAAAATTCTATTCTGTCTCCGCGCTGTAAAACGGTACTGGTATCGGAAACACTGAGCAGAATGCTCCCCTCAACGCGAAACGGCAGCTTGGCAGCAAGCGAATCAAGTTCGAGTACCAACTCTGTTCTGTCTTTTTTCAAAAGCGGCCAGTCGCGAACTGTCCCCCAAATTTGGTAGCGCGTTTCCCCATCGACAAAGTTTGAGACGTGATACGGTCCTACATCGTACATTTGATGCGCAAAATAAAATCCGGAAAAGCAAAGCAACGTGCCGCTGAAGCAGAGAATGGCTAACGTCTGCCGTGAATGCCACAAGCCCCACAATGCACTGATACAACAGAGCACTGCGAGTGCGAGAAACCATCCGGAAGGAATCCCGAATTGGTCCGCCACCAAAATTCCGGCAATGCAAAACGGCAGCAAGAAAAGACTTGGATATTTACTGAGCAATCTTCCCCCGCCGAAATCAGCGTTTGAAAATCCTGCGTCGTATTTCCGACATCATATCGACCCGCAAAATAATGGCAAAAATAAGGAAAAGCGACAGACCGACCACACCGGGAATGATAACCGCCAATATCCGGACAACAACGTTTCCGTCACTCGGGAACATTCCATCCAGCGCAAACCGTGCCGTGCCGAAACCAATCAGGGAAACGACGCAGAGTTTCACACTATTCACTATCAGTTGTGCCCAGTTAACCGGTACATTCCGCTGCGGAAGATACATGAGTAATAACACGCAATTGATAATACCGCCAATCGAGGTCGCCGCCGCCAATCCGGCAAAACTCAGAATCTGCATGAGCGGATAATACAGCGCTGTATTCACCACGACTGAGATAATCGAAAAAATCATCGGCAGCTTGGCGTCATTTTGGGCATAGTAAAACGGGGTCAGTACCCGCACGGTAGCGAAGGCACAGAGTCCGTATGAATAATGCAAAAGCGCAAGACTGGTGTTAAGCGAATCTGCTTCGGTGAATCTTCCCCACCCAAAAATCAGCGAAACAATTTCCCGGCCAAAAAGCGCGAGATAAAAAGCGGATGGAATCACGAGCAGCAAATTGAGATTGATACTTTGCCGAAACCCCGTTTCCAAACCATCGCTGTCTTTTTTCGCAATCAATTCAGTAATGCGCGGCAGCGTTACTGTACCGAGGGCAACAGCAAAAACCCCCATCGGGAAATGCATCAACCGAAAAGCAAAATTCAAATAGGAAAGCGCACCCTGCCCTAAAAATGACGCGAAAAGGGTGCTGATAAGAATATTGATTCGCCCGGCCGAAAGCCCGATGAGCATCGGCGTAAACAGCGATATCATTTTCCTGAATTCCGGATTGACAAAATCGAGCGTGAACTTGAACCGGTACCCTCGCCTATGCAGTGACGGCCACTGAATAGCAACCTGCGCAATACCGCCGATAACGACGCCAAAAGCGAGCAGATAAATCGGTTGATCCATTAAACCGAAAAAGAGCACAACCGGTAAAATCGAACCGATGTTAAACATCGATGAGGAGAGGGCCGGAATACCGAACTGCCCCATCGAATTGAGAATCCCCATGACCAAAGCGGCAACGGAAACGAGTAAAAGATAGACAAACATGATCCGGGTCATGTCGACGGTCAGCGCAAATTTTCCCGGTTCCGAGGCAAACCCCTTGGCCATGAGATAGACAATCGCCGGCGTCAGTATCATCCCGATCACCACTATCAGCCCGGTAATCAAAATGAGCTTGGTCATGACGATATTGGCGAGTTTGAACGCCTCGGTTTCCGATTGCTCGACCAAGCTGGTTTTGAAAACGGGAACAAATGCAGAGGAAAGTGCCCCTTCGGCGAACATATCCCGCAAAAGGTTGGGAATACGAAAAGCGGCCACAAAGGCATCGGTTGCCATGCCTGCCCCGAAATACCAGGCAATAACCTGTTCTCGGATAAGCCCTAAAACACGGGAAAAGGCAGTCGCCGCCGACACTTTGCCGACCGACCGGGCCATTGAGCTTTTTTCAGGTACTTGAGTTGACAATCTTCCTCAAAAGGCGTTATCTTCCCGTATTGGAAATTGAAAGTAAGGAGTGTTATAGACAGTGCCAAATCATAAATCATGCAAAAAGCGGATGAAAACATCCGAGCGTGACCGCCTGAAAAACCGTGGCCTTCGTTCTGAGCTTCGCGGAGCGATCAAAGAACTTCGCGCCGAGAAGAACGCCAAATCTGCCGCCGAGAAACTGGCCGATGTAACGCGCGAACTCGACCGCGCCGCCGCTCGTGGGCTGATTCATAAGCGGAATGCAGACCGGAACAAGTCCCGGCTCGCGCAATTCGTCAACGGTCTGGCGTAACCAGTCAGAAAATTGAAGTATGAAACGGCCGCTTTTGCGGCCGTTTTTCTTTTTTGGGGATTTTACAGCGTAATACCGGTCTGCAAGGGACCGAAATCGGTGGCATCGACCGAGCGGTTGATCTTCATCGGAACCGGCTGATTAGCCGGAACCGAGGCCAGCTCGACCGACTGCTTGAGTGCCCGGTTGAGATGCCGCTCGACAAAGGTGACCGTGTAGTTGCAGCGACCTTTGAAGAAGTTCAGTATTTCCTGTTGCTCGGCGGAAAAGGAAATACCCAATGTCGGCTGGTAGGTGGCAAACAAGAGTGAGGGGAACGAAGTCCGGATAATGACCGCAGAACGCAACTGTTTGTCTATGTCATTGCAGATAAACTGAAGCGCGGAACACAGGGCGGCAGCCTCAAGCGCAAACGGAGTTCCCTGCGCACGGCATTTAAACAGCACCCCTAAATCGGGAATACTGAATAAAACGAGCCCTTTGGAGAAGCCAATAGCGGAAAGAGCAGGGTCGATCTGCTTATTTATCGAGTGTCCGACATGACACACTAATGAACTATTGGAGAACATCGATGCTTCTGTTGCAGATTTCATACCAAAACCGCCTTTTTTATTCGCTGCTCAGCGAATCGGTTAATCGGGCCTTTAATTGTGCATCCCCTTCGATATAAACTCCAGTAGCGCTCGCAAATTTCTCCTGCTGCAACGAGAGCGCTTCCCCTTCAGTCCAAATGGCACGTCCTTTTCGTTTGACAACCCAGCCGGAAAAATAAATCCGGTCTCCGGTTGCTACCGGCTTGTGATAGCGGACAGTCATCTCGGCAGTAACTGCAAAAATCCCCTGTGCCAAAATCGCTTTTATCATCACTTCATCTAAAACCGTCGCCAATATGCCGCCGTGATAGATCGACTTGTATCCTTCGAACATATCCCCGGCAACAAGCTCTGTTACTGCTTTCTTTCCATCCAAAACGAACTCGGCGTGCAAACCGATGGCGTTCTTGTCGCCGCAGACGAAGCAACCGGAGTAGGTCGGGATTTTCTGGCCCATAGTTGAAAGAAACAGATGCTCAAACTGCTGCCAACAAAAAACCCGGCGTTTTAGACCGGGTTTTGAAAAACAGAATCGAAAAAAATATTAGTTGGCAATCGTACAGACACTGCGATCGGTCTGCCAGTCTTTGGAACCCAGTGAAACGCTGATAGCAGCGGTGCCGTCGGTGAATTCAGCGGTGATTGTCCATGTGCGGGAAATCGTTTCGCCGTCAGCACGCTTGTAAGTCGTCGTCATCGTTCCTGAAACAGTACCGGAAGAGGGACAAATAGAGTTCCAGCCCCCGGATACTCTTTCGACCGTCAGATTGGAAACAGTTGCTGAGATCGTGTAGGTGCGCCAGACCGTCGTGTCGGTGTTATCCAGATATTTAACTGACGTCGTAATTTCAGTCGTACCATCGATAGTCGCTTGATTAGTCTGCAGACCGGAAAGATCATATCCCCAAACGCCGGAGCGGTTGTAGTATTCGGTGGTCGTATCGACCGCCTGGCGGTTGAAGTGGTGGCGATAGGTCATGGCATGCGCACTGCCGCCCTGACGCTGATAATCGCCCCCTTCATTGCGGAACTGAATAGAGTCGATACGGGACTGATTATAGGCGGTAGCGATGCGAGTGACTACGACCTGATGCCATCCCGAAGTCGTATCATAGGTGCTGGCAACCACATCGGAATCGTTGTCGATCGGTGTATAGAAAACAGGATCGATATCTCCGCCGACACCCAGTGAGGCGCGGCTCTCGAATGCATCCGCAA
Source organism: uncultured Ignavibacteriales bacterium (assembly GCA_964464605.1). Lineage (GTDB taxonomy): Bacteria > Zixibacteria > MSB-5A5 > GN15 > FEB-12 > CAYXJN01. Next base: position 66,255 of record CAYXJN010000009.1, read on the forward strand.
GGAAAACGATAAGGGAATCGGAGGTGGCATTTAATTCTGACTGCATGGCGCTTTGATCATCGGTGATCGAGATTCCGCCGTTGCCGTCGCTGCCGGTCGATTTATCATCGCTGCAACCGGCGAAGGCAAGCAATGCAACTAAGGTCAGACCCGTGAATGGTGAAAAAATTCGTTGGCGCATACGCACTCCCTTTCGTGGATTGCTCTCGCCGCGGGTCTGACCGGTGAGGTCGTGTTAGCTCAGAAGAAATGCCATTAGTGCCTTCTGAATATGCAATCTGTTTTCCGCCTGATCGAAGATAACGGACTGTGGTCCGTCGATTACTTCATCCGTGATTTCCCGTCCGCGTTCAGCCGGTAAACAGTGCATCACGATTGCTTTCGGGTCAGCTCCTGCCATCAGAGAGCTATTAACCTGATACTTTCGTAACTTTTCTGCTTTGGCCTCTGCCTGATCCTTGAACCCCATTGAAGCCCAGACATCGGTATAGACAACATCGGCACCGGCGACTGCCTCTTTAGGATCTTCGGTCATCAGGATTCGGCTATCCGGATTTGCTTTCGCGAGTTTGACCATTTCGGCGCTTGGCTGACAATCGGCGGCGGTACCGACGCGGAAATCGATTGGAATCACTGATGCCAATGCCAGAAAACTGTTGGTGATATTGTTACCGTCACCCATATAGGCGATTTTGTACCGCTCTTTTCCCGGCAAATGTTCCATTATGGTATAGTAGTCTCCGAAAATCTGGCACGGGTGTTCCAAGTCGGTTAGCGCATTCACCACCGGCACCGAACCCCATTTGGCTAATCCTTCCACGTCACTTTGCGCGAACGTACGAATCACAATCATCGCGACATATCGGGAAAGTACCCGGGCGGCATCGGCGATAGTTTCCCGCTGACCGAGTTTGACCTCTTTGTCGGTGATGTACATCGGGTGACCGCCTAACTGCGAAATGCCGACTTCAAAGGAAATACGAGTCCGTAATGACTCTTTCATAAACAGACATGCCACCCCTTTACCTTCCAGCGGGCGGCTTTTGAGCTCCCCTTTTTTAAAACGGCGGCAAAGCTCGAAAACCTGAGCAACTTCCGCCTTGTTCAAATCTGAAGCCTGTAAAAACGACCGGGCCATCTGTTCCTCCACTATCTGCTTTTTGTTTCTTCACAATTTTGGGGGAATAAAGACCAGTAAACCGGGCAAGTCAACTCCAGGCTTTATTCATTGCCTATGGTAACTTGAGATGGCATATTTCGTATGATAAAGGGAGAGGAAAAAACAGAACGGACATGGAAAAAAAGCGCGTTATCGGTGGAGTGATTCTTGTCGGAATCGGCCTGATTCTGATGGGGGAAAACTTCGGCTGGTTCGATTTTGAAGCCGAAGACATCTTCCGCCTCGGTATTCCGCTCGGTGTTATTATCGTCGGTATCTGGCTAATTATCCGGAAACGGAATCAGGAGGCCGGGATGGATCAGCAAATGGCGTCTATCAAACAGGTCCAACCGATCCGCCCTGTTCCTGCCGCACCAGTCCCCCCTTCTACCCCGCCACCGCCGGAAGCAATGGGCCCTGCCCCGATTTTGAATGTCTCCGTACAAGGTGATTCCGGACGTGGCGCTGAATTTCGGGTTGATTCAGAAGGGATCAAATTCAATCGAACTCGCGCTTCCGATGCTCCGAGCAGTACTGTCCCGGGCCAGTTGAAATACAGCAAGTTTATCGGCGACTTGTATGTCGCCTTCGATAATACGACGATTAAGAACGTGGAAGTTTCCTGTTTCCTGGGGGATATCGAAGTAAATCTCGCCGGCGCGACGTTATCTCCCGGCCTGAATCGTCTGATTATCTCTAATTTCCTCGGTGAAATTCGCGTACTGGTACCGAAAGGGATCGAGCACTTCGTTCATCTGTCCAACTTTGCGGGAGATACCGAAGGGATCGGCCGTCGTTCATCCGGTGTCGGAAACCGAATTGAGCATGCTTCCCCGGCATATGAATCTGCCACTACTAAACTCTATATCGCCGTCAATTCTTTTGTCGGTGAAATACGAGTGATTGCTGTTTAATTAACTTACTTGGAATAACCTGATCGTGGGTGCGCGGTTTTGTATGCGCGTTTCATACTTTCCGCGGTGACATGCGTGTACTTTTGCGTCGTCGATAACGATGAATGTCCTAATATCTCTTTTATCAGCATCAAGTCGGCGCCGTTTTCAAGCAGATGAGTCGCGAAGGAATGGCGAAGCGTGTGCGGCGTGAAACTCATACCCGCTTTCTTACCGAAAGATTTCACCAATCTATCAATCGAGCGAACCGTTAATCCTTCACCCGATTTATTCAAAAACAGATTCGGTGATTCAGAACCCCACAACGCGGCGAATTGGCTGCGAAGCGGCAAGTATGATTTCAAATCCTGACAGGCGGTCTCTCCAATCGGAACCGTGCGGATTTTGTTTCCTTTCCCCAGTACCGTAACCGTACCTAATTGCAAATCAAGATCGGAAACGAGTAACCGGGTAACTTCTTCACGACGAATACCGGTCGAATACAACAGCGACACGATACAGTAATCTCGACAGGCTAAATATGCTTTTCCTTTTTCTTCAACCGGCGTGCGGTCGAACAAACGGTCGACCTCTCCCTGCGGAATAAAATCAGGCAACGCCTGTTTGAATTTCAGTTTCGGGAGTTTAAAAATGTATGCGCTAAAGCCGGAGCGAGTCGCCAGATACTTTTGAAAGCCCGATAAGGCCGAAAGAAAACGGGACAGTGATCGATTCGATACACCCTGTTCCACCCGCTCACGCAAAAACAAACGAAGAAACAGCGGATCATTTTTCGCCGTCGCTCCGGCAAACTGGTATTTGTTTTCTAAGAAACGAACCCAGAGTGCCAGATCACGGCGGTATGATTCAACCGTTTTGTCGGCAAAGCGGCTGTCAATCGCCAAAGCACGGAGATATTTATCGAGTTCAGCGCTTAACATGAAGTCGTGAAAGTATTGTGGTCAAAAACCGGTGTCAATGTTTTAACATCAGCCGTCATGAGTACTGACGGCTGAAAATTTTTGCGTGTATGTCGTAGGAAATCGAGCAGTGTTAAACGGCGGTCGGCTGGGGCTGCGGCGTTGTTTCCTCAGAGAACGTATGACCGCATTCGGGACATTTGAAATAATCCCCCTTTGCTTTCGATGATTTCGCCACGACCCAGCTGTTTTTGCAGGCAGGACACGGCTTTTTCACCGGCATATCCCAGGAAACAAAATCGCATTTCGGATAATTTGAACAACCGTAGAAAGTTCGTTTTCCTTTCGACTGACGCTGCACCACCTGACCACCGCAGCCTGACTTCGGACACGGTATGCCGAGGGTAAGCGCTTTGGTCGTTTTGCAGTCAGGATACGCGGAACAGGCCAGGAATTTCCCGAACCGTCCGGTCTTGACCACCATCGGTGAACCGCATTTTTCGCAGACTTCATTTGTCTTGGTCTGCTCCTCTTCACCTGGCAGCGGGCGAGTCGATTTACAATCGGGGTATGCGGAACAGGCTAAAAACCGGCCGTTACGACCCCATTTAATAACCATCGGTGAACCGCACTTGTCACAGCTTTCATCCGTGACTTCGGTCATCGATTCTTTGATCGATTTTTCATGTTTCTTCAGATCGGTGATGGTCGAATTGAACGGGCCGTAAAACCCTTTCATCATCTTCGCCCAATCAGTCGTTCCTTCTTCCACCAAGTCGAGCTGCTGCTCCATTTCAGAAGTAAACGAAACATTGAAATAGTTATCGAAGTGCTCGACGAGTATTTTGTTCACTGCACCGCCCAAATCTGTCGGGAACAGTTTTTTCTCTTTCAATTCGACATACTTACGTTCTTTCAACGTCGAAATAATGGCGGCATACGTCGAAGGACGTCCGATCCCGTCACTTTCCAATCGTTTCACTAACATCGCTTCCGAATACCGGGGGGGCGGCTTCGTGAATGACTGATTCGGTTTCAGTTCTTTGAGCGTAAGTTTTTCTTTTTCTTTCAGCGGCGGGAGTTTATCCACTTCCCCATCTTTTCCGTTTTCATCCGCTTCCTGCTCTTCATGGTAGACTTTCAAAAAGCCGTCGAAGGTCAGACGCTGCGAAGTAACACGGAACGTATACTTCCCGGCTGAGATATCGACCGTTTCGACATCGAATTCAGCAGGTGTCATCTGACAGGCGATAAACCGGTTCCAGATCAATTCATACAGACGAAATTCATTCTTACTGAGCATCCGCTTCACTTTTTCCGGCGGATAGGTCAGATAGGTCGGTCGAATAGCTTCGTGTGCATCCTGCGCCGCTTTCTTTTTAGAGAATACGTTCGGTGAACTCGGCAGATATTTCTTACCGAACTCAGTACCGATATATTCGCGTACGGCCGCAAGCGCTTCATCCGAAACACGGGTTGAATCGGTACGCATATAGGTAATCAACCCAACCGGACCCTCATTGCCGATTTCGATTCCTTCGTAGAGCTTCTGCGCCAACGACATCGTCATCTTCGGCGAGAACCCGCAGGCTTTTGCCGCTTCCTGCTGCAAGGTCGACGTAATAAACGGCGCGGGTGCCTTACGCGAGCGCTGTGACTTTTTGATTTCCGCTACGACATAATTTTCCTGCTTGAGAGCAGCAAGATGTTTATCCGCCTCTTTCTGGCTTTCGATAACAACTTTTCCGTTACCGGCTTCGTTCGCCGAAACGACAGTTTTATCATCAATCTTAAATAAGCGCGCGATAAACTCTTCTTTTTTATCCGTCTTCAATACCGCTTCAATAGTCCAGTATTCCTGCGGTTTGAATCCGGCAATTTCCTGTTCCCGTTCACAGATCAGACGTAACGCGACTGACTGCACGCGACCGGCGGACAGATTCCGCGCGACGGTCTTCCATAAGAATGGTGAAACCGTGTAGCCGACCAAACGATCAAGCACACGACGCGCCTGCTGCGCGTTCACAAGATTCATATCTATTTCGCGCGGCTGCTTGAGCGCATCACTCACGGCGGATTTAGTGATTTCATTAAAGGTAACGCGGACAATATCCGCCTTGGTGCCGTCTTTACCTTCTTTCAGATGCTCTGCCACGTGCCAGGCAATCGCTTCCCCTTCACGATCAGGATCGGGCGCGAGATAGACAGTCTTCGCCTTCTTCGCCGCCGCTTTCAACTCTTTCAGTACTTTCTCTTTGCCGTCGATGACGGTGTACTGCGGAGCGAAGCTCTTTTTAACGTCGATACCTAATTTTGATTTCGGAAGGTCGATCACATGCCCGATCGTAGCCATAATGTCGAAATCCTTGCCCAGAAACCGGGAAAGGGTGCGTGTTTTAGCAGGTGACTCGACTATGAGAAGATTTTTTGCCATTAGTAATTCCTGATGTCGCGGAGTTTTCGCATACGACTATTACATCGTATCCGGGCGCGTAAACTTTACTTTCTGTTCAATTAAATCTTTGAGTGCGACCATAGTCATCTTGCGGCCGTCGATCTTGATCGTGGGGTCTTGTTCCAACTGCTGCAAGGACTTAAGCCGACGAACATTGAGTCGGCGGGCATGGCGCGAGGCCACAATTACCGCTTCGTAACGGTTCAAATTCATCTTTTCCAATTCTTCAAGTGGCAGTTTCATCATGGCAGGTACTCCTGTTTGACCTATTTAGGAACCGGTTATCTTTCGTATTTGTTCCGCGGGTAAATTCTGGGTGCGTAACGGATGTGTCTCTATTATATGTAACACCTGAGCAACCGCTAAGTTCAAATCATCATTTATGACCGCGTATTCAAAGCTCTTCCATTCACCCATTTCACGTTTCGCATTTTCAAAGCGAACTTGAAGCTGCTCTTTGGTTTCCGTGCCGCGACGTTTCAGACGGCTGCGGAGTTTTTTCACCGACGGCGGGAGTACAAAAATCGTTATCGCCTGCGGGTATTCTTTCCGCAATTTCTTCGCCCCCTGCACATCGACATCCAAAAGCATCACGTCACCGGCTTTCAGCGCCGCTTCAAGCGGTTTGCGCGGTGTGCCGTAACGATACAAATGAACCCGGAAATTTTCGGCGAAATAATCACGTTTTCTGAGTTCATCGAATTTTGCATCAGTAACGAAATAATAATGTATGCCGTCTAATTCATGCGCGCGCTGCTTGCGGGTCGTGTAGGAAACTGAAAATTTCCATCCCGCTTTCTTTCGGTTCGGCGAAAGCAGTTTCCGGCAGATCGAAGTTTTACCGCCACCGGAAGGGGAAGAAACAATGACAATTTTTCCGACCGACGCGATTTTGCGCTGCAGCGATACTTCCTTACTCAACGTTCTGCACCATCTCTCGCAGTTTCTCGATCTCTTCTTTGATCGAAATCACTGCCGTGCTGATTTTGAGTTCGGTTGATTTAGCGGACATCGTATTCGTTTCCCGGTTCATTTCCTGTAAAATAAAGTTCAACCGTTTTCCGGCTGATTCATTTCCTTTGAGCGCTTTTTGAAACTGAGATACATGGCTGTACATGCGTGTGCACTCTTCAGTGATATCCGTGCGCTCGGCAAAGAGCGTTATTTCTGTTTCTAATCTGAGCGGATCGATAGTCTGTGATCCGATAAGATCATCTATCCGTTTGCGCAGTTTATCGCGGTACGACAACACCGCCCCTTTGGAATCCTTTTCAACCGTTTGTACTAACTTGCTGATAAGGGTGGTGCGATTGAGCATATCTTTCGCCATCGCCTTCCCTTCATTCTCACGCATTTTGACAAACGCTTCAATCGCTTTGGCCAGCGGCTTTTTCATTTCAGCCCAGACGGCATCTTCATCGTAGCTGTCACGCGCTGAAATCATTACTTCCGGCAGGGTAAGCAAATCTTCCAGTTCGATCTCATCTTTGATTTTCAGTTCCTTGGCGGCTGCTTTGAGCTGTCGGTGGTAATCCTTCAGGGTCTCCACATTAATATGGAGCGCCGATGACCCCTGGTTTCCCCGGTCATGGGCAATAAAGACATTGACCTTCCCCCGTTCGATCTGCTCATTGATGGCTTCCCGTACCCGATTTTCCAAAGAGGTGTACTGACGGGGTAAGCGAACAGAGCATTCCAAGTACCGGTTGTTAACTCCCGATATCTCAACGAGGAAATAACCTGATTTAGTTGTCGATTCGGCTTTACCGAATCCAGTCATTGAATGCATATGTACGTTCCGCGTTTGAAGATTAGCCGCAAAAGGTAGAGTTTTGATTTTCTTTGTCAACCGCAAAAATCCGGGGCGGTTCGCCTAAAACGTCCGAACGGAACGCCTAACAAACTGTCACGCAATGGGTTGTACGGGAGATGGAATTACTAATTGAGACCGTTCTTGAGGAGAGCAAAAAGGCCAGATGCTAGCCTAAGCGACCGATTCGGCCATCGTTTCGACATGGACCGGAACAAAAAGGAGCAAGGCGGAGTAGTCGTACTGGAGATGAGAAAGCCGAACGGCATGGACCAAACAGGGCTTGCCGCCGGGGAGCTCAAACTCGCAGCGAAGCGGCCGTTCATTATGGACCGTTTTGGCTCCGAACCAATTCACGAAAGCATGCTCGATTTCAAGTGAGTTGTTCGGCGAAAGCGTCTTGGCAATATCCAGATACGTGGCGTTCGGGCGAATCCGCCGCAAATGCCGACGAAGGGCCGTATTCAAATTGACTATCCGTCCATCCTCACCGATCTGGCAGGCACCGACATCGGCAGCCTCAAGCGATGAAACAACCAAACGAAGTAAATCATCCGGCGCGGTGGCGATGTTGCTGGCAACTGAACGTCCGGAAAGCCCATCCAACAAAAGCGCGGCAAACCGGGCGCGCTGTACTGATTCTCTGGCGGTTTCGGTATCGATCTCCGACTCCCAGACTAAACGGAGCAACGAGGGTTCATCCCCAATCGTAATGACACGCACATATTCATACGGAATATCTTCAACCGATTCGAACACATTGATGTATTGCCCCGGATCGGTAAAGACAAACTCAAGGCCGCTTTCAGCGACTTTGGCATGTAATTCCGTTGTTCCCGGCGCAAGACTGAAGGGTGTGTCGGATTCACTATTTTTTTGAACGATACCGCGTAACTCCGGAGAGCCTTGAATAGTTGCATACAACAATGCCTGAGAAGCACCGGTGTACGTCAACAGCAAGTTCAACCGTTTTTGCCAGTCGATAGCGTATTGTTCCGCTAACAGTTCAACGCAAAGCTCTTCGGCGAACATTTTCCGGTTTGTCGGAACCGGATGTTCCGCCGGAGCAACCGGCGTGAAAATAAACTGGAAATTCACCGGGTTACCGGCGATGAAATTAAGCGAAACAATCGTCGTGGTAGTTGTCGTTTTGCCATGGCGGCCGCTGACCGTCAGCGAGACAGCATCGAAAAATGATTCGTAGTGATTTCTGCGCGCAAACAGACTGACAACAAGTGAGCGGGAGGTTTCATCCATAAAATCGACTAAGGGGCGGCCGATCAGTTCCTCTTTGGATGCACCTAAAATCTCTTCTGCCTGCTCATCGACGAATACAAAACGTCCGCGAAAATCTACTTTGCAAACAGCACAACGGGTGAAACCGCTAATCTGCTGTTCGTTGTTTTGGATGAGCATTGACATAATCGTAGCCTAAATACCTTGTTGCTTCTTGTCGATTTCACGCCCGATTGCGCGTAAACGCACCTGTGACAGGAACGGCGCCTCTATACTAAAGTCATCGGCAGTCAGGCTCTGATTTTTTAAGATTTTGTTAGAGAAAAATGAAAAAAAACGGCTATAGAACTTTGGTCAAAAATTCTTTGGTTCTCGGATGTTTCGGAGCGGAAAGTAATTCCCCCGGCGGCCCTTGTTCGACGATTTTTCCGGCATCCAAAAAGAGCACCCGATTGGCAACTTCCCGAGCAAAGCCGATTTCATGGGTCACCACCAGCATCGTCATTCCCTCTTTGGCCAGTTCTTTCATAACGCCGAGCACTTCCCCGGTCATTTCCGGGTCCAAAGCCGAAGTCGCCTCATCAAAAAGCATAATTTTCGGATTCATCGCCAAAGCCCGGGCGATTGCTACCCGCTGTTTCTGTCCGCCGGAGAGCTGGCCGGGATAGGAATCCGCTTTTTCCGCCATTCCGACTTTCCCCAAAAGCTTCAACGAAATTTCGCGAGCTTCCTCTGTTGATCTTTTGCGCACCAACCGCTGAGCGAGGCTGACATTTTCAAGCACTGTCAGATGTGGGAACAGATTGAAACTCTGAAACACCATTCCGACTTCAAGACGGATCTGGTGGATTTCATGATGTTTCCGGTCGATGGTAAACCCGTCGATCGTAATTCTGCCCGACTGAATATCTTCAAGCGCATTTAAGCAGCGCAAAAACGTCGATTTACCCGAACCTGAGGGTCCGATAATAACGACCACTTCCCCTTTTTCAACGGTAAGGCTGACACCATTGACTGCCGTCAAAGCACCGAACTTGCAGGTGATATTGTCGACTTCAACTAACATTCTTGTTTGCCCCATAGCCGACAATAGCGACTCGTTTTTCCAGCCATTTCACGACCCGCGTCAGCGTGAGAGTCATAACCAGATAAATTAATCCGACAACAATCCAGGTTTGAAAATCGAGAAAGTTCTGATTGGCGTATTCCCGTCCGGCGCGGGTCAGTTCCCGCAGGCCGATAATTGAAACTAACGATGAATCTTTCAAGCAGGCGATAAACTCATTCGCCGCAGGCGGCACGACAATCCTGATCGATTGCGGTAAAATAATATGCCGAAGTGTTTGCCAGCGGTTCATGCCGAGAGACATCGCTGCTTCATGCTGCCCGTAATCAATTGCTTCAATTCCGGTGCGGAAAATTTCAGCTAAATACGCGCCGTAACAGATACCGACCGCCAGCACACCGGCCACGAACCGGTCGACGTTGACTAATTTCCCTAACCCGAAGTAGATGAAAAAAATTAGCACCATGAGCGGTACGCCGCGCAGGGTGTTGATATACAGCCCCGCAATAAACCGAATGATTTTATTCTGAGAAATTCGTGCAATGCCGAATATCAAGCCAAACACGAGCGCGAGCAGATAAGAAACGATGGTGATTAAAATCGTCCAGTGGACGCTTTGAATCAGATAGAAAAAGACGTTGGAAAATACCCCGAACTGCTCATTGATCCATCCCATACGAGTGGGAAACTACCACCTGAGCTGTATCAGGTCAAGCGGGGCTACTTTTTCTTAAGAAAGTCTTCCGCTTTTTGTAGCAAGCCTTTTCCGGCATTTTTCAAAAGCGACGTTGTGGCCTGTTTGACCATGCCTTCAGTATCAAGTTTGAGTACCGGCTTATCGACAGTCCCCTCAATCGACAGCGGCAACGGCAAGCGCTGATTACTGTCGTCAGTAAGTGAGCCGGCAACTGAGCCGAAAAGTTTGGAGTTGAGCAGTTTTGACGACATTTCTTTTGACAGCAGAATTGACCCTGAATAGCCTAATCCCCCGTTAAAACCGTACGATCCACCTAATTCTAAATCGCCGAGCGTTCCCAATGATGTTTTCAGCTTGTCGACTTTCACACGTCCATCTTCAACAACGATATTACTGAGGAAATTTCTGACTGGTTGTTCAGCCGCTATCGACCCGCCGAATAAAGAGGCAAACGATGAAACCGCGGTGTGAGCGAAACCAGACATGACCAGTTTTCCTTCTTTCACTGCACTCTGCCCATTCATACTCAAAGATTTCAGAAAATCTTCCGGCTCCCAACCTACCGCATCATACGTTCCCTTGAGTTCCAGTTTTCCAAAGAGAAATCCGGAGAAGGGGGTAAAGCGCTGTACGAAATCATCCGCCTCCACCTGACTCGCCTGAAACTCGCCGGAATATCTCGGCGCAGAAAAATCATTCAGATCAAGCGTCGTTTGACCGGTGACGCTGCCGCTGTACACTTTTCCCTGCACGTCGTTCACGTCGATTTTCCGGTCATGAATCTTCACCTGACCGGTCACATTCGTAAACTCGACTTTGGAATAAACCAATGTATCGAAGCTAATAGCGCCGCGCCCGTCGATATCCGGCAAAAGAAGCATCGAAACAGAATCCATAGCTTCGGCGCCGGATGCTGCTGCCGCTGCGGCAACCGCGCTATCCTGCGCGCCGGGCACTGCTTCGGGGAACAGTTTATCGGTATCGAATTTTTTCGATTTCAGTGAGAAGAGAAACACCGGTTTGGCCAGCTTGCTCCGGTCGAGTGTTTGCAAAGGGAGCAGATACGGAAACGGCTTGCTTAATTTCCCGATCAAACTGACATCGCTTGAGACAAATTGAACATCCAATTTGCGTACCATGATCGTGTCAGGATTAACAAAGATATCCGCCTCCAACTGCCGCACCGGTTCCGGCAAAAGGCTGTCGGTATAGGAAGCATTCGTAATCTGAATACTGCCGCGCGGCTTGATAGCCGCCATATCATTGATTGGTCCGGTAACGGCGATATCAAGATTCGCTTTACCCATTAATTTCGGATTTCCCTTCGGCGGCAAATACGCATTCGCCAGCGCGAGGTCACCATTCACTTTCAACTTGCCATCGACCAACGTACGAATCGACTGCGCATGCGCGCTGTCGGCCAGGAAGTAGGCAAGCAGCCCTTCCATCCGTCCGGTGAAATTGATATCAGCTGATTTGGATTGCGCGGTGAACGTCGACACGGTCGATACATTTTTATCGAACCGAATATCAAGCATGATGTTCTGCAATGATTCCGGCACTAACGGTGAAAAATAGGTGCCGTTCGTCATTTCTACCCGTCCCGCAAAATCGGCCTGTTCAAATCGTTTGACCGGTCCGGCGAATGAGACATTGAATTTAGTTTTGCCGGACATCTCATGTTTTCCTGCCGTCGGCAAAAAGGGCATGACATACGCTAAATCAAGTGTTCCCGCTATTTCACCGCGTGCATTTGGATCGGCAAAGTTTTCTACGATAGCATGACCCAAAAGTGGGTTGCCGTCGAACGAACCCTCTGCAATTGTCAGTCGAACGGTATCAGTGCGAAAATCAAGCGAAGCGCGCTGCACCAACATTTGCCCCGGAATTGCTTTTGCCGCTAACTTCATCCCGTTGAGCTCAGCGTTTCCTTCGTAATACATGCCGGCTGAATCTTCCGGTTTGAGCGTAACATCAGCGTGAAGCGAAAAATTGCCGTCGACAGTGTAGTCGGCAAGTATCTCCCGCTGGGTTGGGGACAATAAACTCAGCAGTTGTGAAACAGATAAATCGGCAGCATTGACTGAAATCGATCCGGCCGTACCCGGTGTATCGACAACTAAATTAGCAGCTAAATCCAGCGTGACACCATTGATACTCAGTCGCGTATCTTTCAAAACCAGCGCTTTGGTAGCGGGTGCGTAGTCTCCGGCATAGTTAAGCGTTACCTGCATAGGCGGGAACGGAGAATCGGTTGTGACTACGGCAGTATCGACGACTAATCTTCCTTTGGATTGATAACTGCCCGATGATGAGGTATTCAGCGAGGATTCCAGCGTAATGCCGTTCAACCGTGCGCTGAGTTTGCTGCTGTCATCAACATAACTGATTAACCCGTTCACCAATTCAAGCCGATCAAATGCAATTGCGGCCGTTGCTCCCTTCGCTTCGGAAGGAACCGCTTGCGCCGGCGTTCCGACTGCGGCGGAATCAAGGTTGGCGAAAACATAGTTGGTGGTGCCATCAACATGTTTTTCCAAATAGACTTTCGGAGCAGTCACCACAAGGCGACTGACTTTGTAGTTTCCTGACAAAAGCGGCCAGAACTGGAGTTTGACATCAAGCTTTTCAACGGAGGCCATCTGCGGCGATTGCCATCCCGGCGGATTGCCGATGGCAACGTTATTAAGCTCTACACCAAGCCCACCCCAGATAGAAAAATCAATCACACCGATTTCTACCGTGCGGCCAAGCAGCTCACTCCCTTTGCTGGTTGCTATATCCCGAACCTTGTCTTCCGGAAAAAAGAGCGTGAGGCCGACTACTGCTATAACCAAAAGCCCGACAATTATGCCGATAGTCCAAATGAATAGTTTTCCAATACGTGCCATGCTGATTTCACCTTGTTAATCGTGTATATAAATTTATACACGCATACGGATTTCTGCGACTAAAACTCCAGCGTATCACCCGTTTTCATAATTATGGTCTCGGCGGCCTTTACGAGCGTACGGAATTTTTCCGGGTCGGCCACGATAATCGGCCAGGTATTGTAATGAATCGGGACAACTTTTTTTGTTTTCAAAAACTCAGCGGCAAGGGCGGCATCTTCTATCCCCATCGTGTAATTATCCCCGATCGGCAAAAAGGCGAGATCGATGTTGTTTCGTTCCCCGATCAGTTTCATATCATAAAACAGTCCGGTATCACCGGCGTGATAGAGTGTCTTTCCGTCAACTGTCACCAATATCCCTACCGGCGGTCCGGCATAGATAAGATTTTTAGCTTCGTAGCCGCCTCCATGATGCGCAATCGTCAACTTCACCCGCCCAAACGGAAACTGGTATGCTCCTCCGGCATGCATAGTATGTACCGACTTTACCCCTTCCTGCTCCAAAAGCGTTCCTAATTCGAAATTCGCGATAATCGTCGCATTGCAGCGTTTGGCAATCGAAACTGCATCTCCGACATGATCCGCGTGTCCATGCGATATCAAAATAAAATCAGCAGAAACAGAATCGGCCGAAACTTTAGCTGCGGGGTTGTGAGTAAAAAAGGGATCAATAAGGATTTTATGATTTGCCGTCTCGATACCGACCGCGGAGTGTCCGTAATAAACTATTTTTGGCATACAACGTCCCTGTTAGCTGATGAAAGTGAAACTATTGAATCAACCCGCCGCCCAAAACCAAATCATCCTGATAAAACACAACTGACTGCCCGGCGGTTATGGCGCGCTGCTGATCGGTAAAGCGAATATGCACGCGCCCATCCTCAAGTGGAGTCAGCAAGGCCGGCGCAGGCTGATGCAGATACCGAATTTTTACTTCGGCAGAAATCGTTTCGGCAAGCGGCTCTCCGCCGACCCAGTTGATCGTACCGGCGACTAACGTATCGCGGAAAAGTTCATCATTATCTCCGACAATCACCCGCCGGGTCTCCGGCTCGATTCGCTGGACATAGAGCGGCGTCGGATGTGCAATCCCCAATCCCTTCCGCTGGCCGACGGTGTAGAACGCCGTACCGGCATGCTTGCCCAATACACGCCCATCAGTATGAACGATTTCACCACCGTCAAATGTCCGTCCGCGCTTACCTTCATACTCGGATAAAAAGCGACGGTAATTGTTATCTGCCACAAAACAGATTTCCCGTGATTCCGGTTTCGCAGCCGTGCGTAAATTGTGCTTACGGGCAATCTCCCGCACTTCGGTCTTCTTCATCGACCCGAGCGGCATCAACGTGTGAGCGAGCGCATCCTGCTTGACCCCCCACAACACATATGACTGATCACGGGTACCATCTACTCCCTTGCGAATACCGAAACGGCCATTTGCTTCCTGAGTAATCGTTGCATAATGACCGGTTGCAATCTGGTCGCAGCCCAATTCCCGTGCTTTGCGTAAAAACTCATGCCATTTGACATCAGTGTTGCACATAACACAGGGATTCGGCGTACGCCCCTCACGGTATTCGGTCACGAAGTTTTCGATAACGGTATCACGAAAATGAGCGGATAAATTGAGAACATAAAACGGCGCGTTGATAGCGTCGCAGACCATCCGGCAGTCCGTAATGGAATCAATGGTACAGCAGCGACCATCTTTGTAGACATCGGCGCCGACGGTTACATAATCCCACAACTTCATATGGGCGCCAACGACTTCATACCCCTGCTCCTTCAATAACAGAGCAGCGACAGAGGAATCGACCCCGCCCGACATGGCAACAAGAACACGCTTATTCATAGATACCGGGAAAATACGAAGAAGACTAACGGGACGCAATGCCCGCAGTCGGCGATAAACCGCGCAGACGTTCGACTATAGGTGGAAGGACGGTAAGCACCCGCTCAAGCTTAGCTCTGGTGGTGGAGCGGCCCATTGAAAAACGGACGGCGCCGATGGCTGTTTGACGGTCGATTCCCATAGCGGTCAGCACATGAGACGGCTCGGTTGCACCGGAGGTACAGGCGGAACCGGAGGAAACAGCGATCCCCTCCATATCTAAAGACAATACAATCGTCTCCCCCTCCAGACCGACGAAGGAAACATTGACTGTTTGCGGAATCCGGCGATGGCGCGGTGAATTGAGATGCGTATTCGGAATCGTTTCAAGCAAACTCGTGATGAAAAAATCAGCGAGTTCGTTCATATAGGCATAATCGATTTCCCGGTGCTTCTCGGCGATTTGCAATGCTTTCGCCAAACCGACGGCACCGGCGATATTTTCTGTACCGGGACGGCGTTTCTTTTCATGCGAACCACCGTACATCAGCGGCATAACCTTAATCCCCTGCCGGATGAACAGCGCACCTGCTCCCTTTGGTCCGTAAATCTTATGGCCCGTC
This sequence comes from uncultured Ignavibacteriales bacterium, assembly GCA_964464605.1. Classification (GTDB taxonomy): domain Bacteria; phylum Zixibacteria; class MSB-5A5; order GN15; family FEB-12; genus CAYXJN01. The sequence continues at coordinate 81,841 of CAYXJN010000009.1, forward strand.
AGAGAAAGCATATCGACGCCCAACTCATGCACATTCACCGGGATTTTTCCGATCGATTGTACGGCATCGGTATGAAACAAAATATTTCGTTCGTGCGCTACCTGCGCCAAGGCTGCTATATCCTGAATCGATCCGGTTTCATTGTTGGAATGCATCACGGAAACAAGCGCAGTTTTATCGGTCAACAATCCCTGTAACTGCTGCGACGAGGCAAACCCTTCTTTATCGACCGGCAGCCAGTCAAAGGCAAAGCCGTCGACATGATGCAGATGTTCCGCCGTCTCTGTGATGGCATGATGTTCCGTTGAACCGACAATGATATGATTTTTACGTGCCCGTAGTTGATATGCTGTTCCTAAAATTGCGAGATTATCTGATTCTGTTCCCCCTGAGGTAAAATACAACTCCTGGGGTTGACACCCAATGATAGCGGCAATCGTTTCCCGCGACTGTTCCAAAGCGACTTTGGCGTCACGTCCGTACGAATGGACAGAACTGGCATTGCCGAATGTCCCCCGTAAGTAGGGGAGCATGGCCTCGACGACTTCCGGGTCGACCGGGGTAGTGGCGTTATGATCTAAGTAAATAGATTCCATATACTTATATAAACCGTTTACCGTCGTTTTGTTTCACCAAAGGCGGTAAAAATCAGAAGGCATATAATATAGTAAAATGCCAGCGATTGTCAGCACTAAAATGCTCGGTCGCAACATGCCGTCCATAGTCGATTCGAATCGGCCCGGCAGGGGAAACTAACTGAAAGCCGGTACCGTAGGCAAAGGCAAGATTCGATACATTAACCTGTGCGTCATTAACAAAGCCGTTTCCGATATCGACAAACACCGATTGCCAAAGCGGCAAATCCACAAACAAACGCCCTAAAACCGGTATTGCAGCCAAAACTTGAACAGTCTTCCAGCGAAACTCCTGGTTAAGTAAAACAAAACTATTTGCGCCGTCCGGAGAACGGTCAGCACGTAGTGGCCCCAACGTGTTCTCCGAAAAACTTCGTACCGTATTTGCCCCGCCTAAATAAAAGCGCTCTTCACGCGGAATATCGGTCGAGGCACCGAACGGTTCCCCCCATCCACCTTTGATTCGTGTCGCCGATACCCAGCCGGGCCAGATACGCTGATACCGTGACCAACTTGCCGACACTTTGTAAAAATTATCATCACCGCCTAATACGCCGCCGAAATATTCGGTCGATAGCTCAACCAATGAACCCCGCTCCGGTACGAACAAATTGTTACGGCTGTCGCGGCGGATACTGGTGTACATTCGTCTGCGGATCGCAAGCCCTGCTTCTTCCCGTGCCAATTCTTCTTCGCTTTGCGGAATGCCGGTAATATCGACCGACTGATATTCAAACCCGCCGCCGACAACAATGTTCGAGCTGAGTTCACGCGTCGTTGACGCAGAAAGTTTCCATGACTCGATATCATAGTCCTGCAGCAAGGATTTCAACGGCGGTTCATACTGCAGCGTCACAATAAGCGGCATCCGGATATGAAACAACCAGGGCTCGGTATATTGGAATTGATACCGGTGAGTCACTAACCGTGAATCGGAACCGAATGAAAATGAATAAAATGCACCAATATCGAGCTTTCGTGAGCCGAGAAAATTCCGCTGTCCGAAATTACCGGAAAGATCCCAAATCAGATCTCTTGCTTCCGACTGACCAGCACCGGTACGGAGAGTAACATATCGTGATTTCCGTTCCCGTACACGTATCAATAAATCCGGCCGGGTACGGCTGCCGGATTCTTCCGACTCTCCGATATTCGCTGATGAAAAATATCCTGACGAAAACAACCGCGACTGCGAAGCAATAATCTTCTTTCGACTGTACACATCACCGGTTTTAAAGGCAAGCTCCCGTCGCACGGTTTTTTCCGGATACTTGCTGGTTCCGTCGACTTGTATGTTTCCAAAATACACTAATGAGTCAGCGATAATCGAAAAGCGCACCGGGATATTCGCCTGACGGCTTGTCGTGTCCAATGCATAGCTGATTTGTGCGTACGGGTGGCCGTTGTTTGCATACAGTGTTTTAATTTCCGCAACGGCTTCGGCCAATCGTAGAAGATTTATCGGCTCTTTCGGTTTGATTTTCTTGAGGATACTTTCGACACGCGGCTGGTACCAAAACGCAAGTGAATCGATTACCACGACCGTGTCGACAAACCACTGCCGCCCTTCTTCGATTTTGACATGCATCAGCGCGGGTGGAATTTTTTTATCATTTTCTTCGCGCGCAGAAAAGGATTGCAGGCTTGCGGAATCAGGCAAAATCGGCTCGAACGTAATGTCGATATTGGGATTGATGAATCCATTCGTGACATAGAGATATTTGATTTCAAGCGTATCTCTTCCCACCGATTCCCGCTGCACCCGGCTTCGTCTGTCTCCGTTAATACGGCGTAAAAACGAACTGGTGCGGGAATACAACCGCTTGCGGATTTCTCCCGCTTCAAAATACTGATTCCCGGTAACATCGATCGACTTGATAACCGGCTTATTGCGAAGCCAGCGGATAATCGTACGATTTTCCCGCGTCAATTGCTCCTGCGCCATAACTGACCCCAAAAGAAGCAGCAGCGCCGATATGATGATTAGTACTGTTTTCAAAAGTCCCAATGAAGTGTAAGGTTAAGGTGAAACAGTTCTAATTCATCCCGTCTGCCCTCTAACATCATAGAGCGCGCAAACCGGTATTCAATGCCATACTCTTGCAGCCCTTGCCCGCCAACGCTCACATAGCTGTACAGATTCGGCAGAAATGAATTTCCGGCTGTAATATGCGACTTTAACGGATCGATGTTCCCGCCCGTCATACCGGTATTAATTTCAAACGTTTCCACGCCAAACTTTCGGGAACCAAACTGCGATAATTGTGCTGAGACAACATTAGCAATTCGACCTTCCAAATTTCCGCTATAAGAAGCCGTGTCACCTGCATAATAATTTGCAACCAGCAACGGCAAAATATCTTCGCGTGTAAACTGCGAACCTTCAACCGTATTAAACTCCGGCGCGTCAAGCGTTCCGCCGATATGAATAGGAAGGTCCAAGTCCTCACGAATTTCACCGACACTCGTTGCGGCAGAGGGAATGCGGGTACGAGCGATAATATCCAAAGACGGATTAAATGATTCAGTGCCGGGAAAGCTTACCAGCCCTCCTGGATCCAGTCGAAATGTTTTATCAAACAAAAAGGCGCGTCCCCGTTCGATTTCCAAGGTACCCAACAGCCGCTGACGACCGGACTCGCGAATAAAATTCAGATCACCTTTAAACTCGGCATCGATATTCTCATTCTGTATTCGATACTTGCCGGGAATAGTAATGCTGACGTTGATATTCCAGCTCTGCTCACTGGCTAACGCATCGAACACCTGACCGCCGTAACTCGGTTCGGAAAAACTGGTGCGGTCACGCATTTCCGAAACGGTCACATCGCCGGTAATAGTCGTCACTTCACCCGCCGTAGTTGGTGGATTTGGTCCGACAATACGCAAATCCGCCTGAATTTTTCCTACTCGATCCGCCAACTCGTAACTCACGGGAAAGTCTTTATCCGTTTTTACATGCAGGCCGTATACCAGAGTATCAATAGACGGTACGCGAATAATGCCATTTACCATGGCGTACCGTTTTTTGTTTCCGTCCTTCACATATACACGAATGGAATCAATAATGATACGATCTTCCTCAAAGGTAATACTCACCGAATCAGCATATATTCTGTTAACCAGATCAAAATACTTCAATTTCATGTCGATCAGTTTACCCGATCCTTTAAGAATCGGCCGCTGTGCTGTGCCAGTAACTGAAACATCGCCGACAAATATACTATCCAACTGTTCTACCGCCGGAAAAAGAAATTCAAACACATCAAGCACACTGTCAATACAATACACCGACAAATTGACCGGCAAATCGGGAAACCGTTCAACCACCGATGATCGAAACGAAAGATCGCACGGTAAAAATCCGGTAGCCATCAACTGACGGCCCGGTGCAAACAAACGGGAAGAATCCAACGTCAGCATCTTGTTTGCATAGCGTGCCGAAAGTTCAAGGGTGCCGGCTTCAAATTCTTCGTATACGAGCGAATCGACATGGACATCCATGCGAAACTGCGGGGCATCGAACGTTCCGCTTAAGAAAAATTCCCCTGACACGATTCCGTCACAATGCAGGCTGGTATCATACAATGACACCCATTGTCCAATCGCAGCATCTTTGAGAATCAGCGAGAGATCCATCGATTCGTTGGAACGAAGATTCCCAATGATTGAAATATCCGATCCTTCTCCTTCCAAATTCACCTGCTGCAGTTGAAAACCGGCGCTGTCGATGGCGACAGCAAGCTGGTCCCTGGAATTGAAATGGCTGCCGAATAACAGAACATCAAGCGTATCGCAGACTAACCACTGCGGAGTTTGGTCGTAACGATAACTCCCCTTTGTAAACAGATTCGCTTCCGGACCGGTGGCCGTAAGTGTATCAAACAAAACCACTCCGGAATCAAGATCGGCTCGCGCAATAAGCGTATCGTAGTCGACTCCCCAGGCGCTTCCGGCAAAGCAATCGACCGAGACGGAGCCGCTTGAGTGCGAGATGATTCGCGGGAGTGAAAACTGAATCGCACAGCTGTCGGCGAACAACTCGGCAATCCACAAAGAATCCGATATCAGCGTTCCATTCACATCCGGGTTTTTCGTCGAGCCGGTTATAGCCGCGCTCAAAATTGCCCGCCCGCCTAAGTGCGGGATATTGCTGTGCTCTTCGTAGCGGAACAACTCCGGTAAATCAGCATCGACCGTCACATCAATCGCACCGTCAAAACTGATCTTTCCGGCGGTGACGAATTCATTCTGGTAATATAGCACTCTGAATCCTTCGGCGAATACGATCGAATCCGGGGTCACTACAAAATTTCCGGATGCCTCCTGCAACGGATACTCATCAAAACTCGATTCATATAATTCCACTGTGCAATCCAGAGCAAGTGTCTTCGAACTGAACGAGCTCCCTTCAATGTATATTCTTCCAATCAGGTCGCTGGCAAAACCGTTTTTCATCAGCCTGGATAAATCGAAATTCGCTATCTGCGCTGCAAGCCAGTACGATGGCTCCGGTTCAGCAAACAGAATCTCCCCTTTTCCATCGACGGTGCAGTTGGTCATGATCGATCCATACAACGTGTCCAACCGCAGCGTATCCCCCGTTTTTTCGCATCGCGTATACAGATTGTCAAACGCAACGCCCATGAAGTTTCCAGAAACGGAAACATCCCCTTTGATAGTTTTTTTCGTCAGTATGACCTGCCCGTTGACATCAACGACACCGTTCAGACCATTGATGCCGACTGCAGAAAGATCGGAAACGTCGATGTCGGATGCTGCAAGCGTTACCATCCCGGTCAGGCTGTCTTTAAGAGTCAATACACCATCGATACCGATTTTTCCGTTATTTACAAGCAGCAGGAAATCCTGTACGATCAGCGAGCCCTGCGCCCAGGCTATGGCGTTCTTATCTGAACCGGCGCGAATCTCGAGCGTCCGCAATTTGGCGTGTAAGAGATCAAGTGATGCGGAGATCGTTTTATCATCGATGGTCAACGATGTTCCGATTTGCAGGCTGTCGATACCAAGTGTATCGCTTCTGCCGAAATATCGTATTGCGCCGTTGCGGATAAGCAGATGCCCGAGTGAAATCGACGGCATCGTACCCCCGCCCTGTCTTGCGCTATCGGCCGGTCCGCCACCGAATTGCGGAAGCAGTACTGTGCCGTTCTCATCCTCGTACAAAAGAATTGTCGGGTTTTCAAGGGTAACATCGCTGAATTTCATATCACCGCTTATCAAATCGCTCAATGCAAATACGAGATCGAGCGAGGCAACATGAAAAATCAGTTGATGCTTTTCCCCGTCGACATAGTTAGCGGAAATCTCTTCGACCGTAACACCGTTAAAAAATGAACCGGATATATCACCGATACTGACTTCCAGATGATTTGATTCTTTGAGCATGCCGGCGAGCCGTTTGTTTACTATTACTTCCAATCCACCCATTTGGAACAAATAGAACCAGACGCCGAAGGTGATAAGCAGCAAGAGTGCGAATAGATACAAAATGATGCGCAGCAAGAGAGACATTATCGACTCCCTACCTGCGTCAGGATACGCCTTGCCATGTCATACCCGTTGCCTGCCGCATCGCCGATATCATCAATTACCGCCCGTACCAGTTGCGGGTCGGCGCCGACATTGAGTGCACCTTTAATATGCGAATACAATTGCGGTTCACGCGCTTCGATCATAAGCATGGCGACAATCGCCAGTTCGCGGTCTATGATTTCGACAAACGGTCGTGACAGCACTTTGCCATATCCTTCAATAATCATCCAGCGAAACAGTTCGGGTGACATCCCCTCGACTCGCCGTTGCAAAGCCGGGTAGTTTTGTTGATACACCTGTTTACATAACTTTATACCCGAATCAAGCCAACCCTGCCCCTCGGCTGCCGATACCGGCGCAAGCTGAGAATGCTGCGGTTCCCCCGGCCATGCCGAGTTCAGCGCATCCATTGCCGTTAGCATCCGTGGAAAACCGAGAAATAGATATGACTGCAGAACAATTTCGTAGAAGGTCTGACGGGAAACGCCAAGTCGCTGCCCTATCGCGGCCGTTTGAGCAATAGCATCAGGGAATGCAAACGTGACTGCCCCGGCAAAGAGCGCGGTCACGCGGGATTGCTGATGGTCAGCAGGGGAAAACTGCGTTAATCTTGTCTGAAAACGCGTATAGCCGGTTTCGTACATAACCGGATAAATTGCTGCCCGCGATGAATTTGAGCAATCTTTAACAGTACGGCTATCGCTTGCCGTTTAAAAGCGTACGTTCTATGCCGCTGATAGTCGATTTGAGCTTCTGGATTTCAAGTAAAAGGGAATCGGAGTTGACGGTAGAACCCGGCTGATCTTTCTGAAACTGACCAGGCAGCATCATGGAATACAGCCCAGTTTCGCCGACCGGAATGGTAAGGGTCATCATCATGTTATGCCGGACGATCTGGAATTCGATATTCACCCCCGGCGGAATCGTGCGAATTGTGTTCATCAGATCGATCGCCGAATAAATCTGCTCACCATCGAGTGAATAGAGCAAATCCCCCAGTCGAATACCGGCACGGGCTGCCGGTGAGCCATTGACGACTTCGGTAACCAACACACCCCGGTCGATTTCACGGGATACTTGATCACCGTCAAAACGGGGCGTGGTAGGGATCTGAATCGGCGGCATTATTTCGATTTCACTCGCGGAAATGCCGATATACCCGGCCTGCCTGTCCCCATTTTTCGCAAGGTAATCAACTAATTCTCTCAATTTATAGGCAGGGACACCAAGACCGACCACCGGCTGGCCGGGCTGAGCCATCCCGCCGACAACAATACCGACAAGATTACCATTCAAATCGAACAAGCCTCCGCCCACCGATCCGGAAGTCATCATCGCTTGAAACTGCAGCGTTCCACCGGGACGGGCGCCTGCACAAAATCCCAATGATGGGCTGGCGCGTAGTCCGTAGGCGTTCCCCATCATCAGCACCAACTGACCGACACAGGTATAAGCATTGCTGATATAAACCGGTTTACCCACCGGCTGATCTGCTTTGATCAGCGCAAGGCCGGATTGATAATCGATCCCGATAACTTTGGCGGATAGCGAACCGTCTGAGTAGGTCACCATCAGATTCGTTTTCCCAGCAACGGCGGATGCGGAAGTTACGATACTGCCGTAGTCATCGAATATCACCCCGGATGCCACGACATGGTAAATAGACCGTTTACCGCATCTGGGATCGCGGCTGACAGAGTCAGCTCCCTCGATAGTGACAACGGATGGTGAGACCTGATAGATAAGTTGGTTCATGCTTGAATCAAGCGATCCAAGCGCTCCCCGTTCCTTAGCTTGCGGCTCTGCTGATAAAAAAAAGACCGCCGCACTTAAGGCGGCTGCCAAAAGGCCGGCGGTCCGAATTCGCGTTAACAACATTTCAGTATGTAGTTGCTCCTCCGGTTGTCAGGATTGCGCCGTCTGCCTGGATATACTGACGGACAATCGGACGCCCCTGAATAATCATCGTATTGTACGGAGTAAAACGGTCTGAAACACGGGAACGGGTCATCGTGTTGGTTGACGTAAACGATGTCCAGGTCGGCGCTACCGAGGTAGACAACCGATTATACCGGTTCGATTTTTCCAAATGGTTGTTCAGCGACCAATTCTTCGGCAGCTGCGCCGTAAGATTCGGATTATTCGCCGGCTGGACAGTCAGATAGGAATTATCAAGCGATCCGGATGACAATACCGGATTGATAGTGCTAATCCGTGAGGAAATGCTGACACCGATGGCGGCAAACGCAACAACCGCAGTGGCAAATATCGGGAGCCATCCACGGTTGAATGTTCTCACCGAGGTACGCGGGAAATAGGCCGCGGTACGGGTTTCAGCAAACCGTTCTTCGGCTACACGGTTAAGTAATCTGGTATTAAAATCAGCCGAAACATGGAGCTTCGATACATTCGGGGCGCCGTTACGGACCGCCTGATATGCCGCTTCCTCGCTACGACACTCCGGGCATCCTGCCAAGTGCTCGCTGATTTCAATCTGCGCCGCTCCGGTCAACTCATTATTACAATAAGCTGACAGGTAAGAGCGTGCCTTTTGACAGCGCATGATATTCCTCCATTCTCGGTTGCAATTTCTCCTTCAACATCAGCCTGGCGCGGTTAACGCGAGACTTAACTGTCCCCAATGGAACATCAAGCACTTTCGCGACCTCTTCGTACGGCATCTCTTCGACATCGCGCAGCACAAAAGCTGTCCGGTATTTTTCCGGCAGACCTTTGATAGCCGAATCGAGATCTTCAGGCAAACGGGTAGGTAATTTCATTTCTACGGACAAATCACCTTCACCACTATTCATCTCTGTGATTTCTTCAAATTTGAATTTCTTGCGCTTGCGCAATTCATTCCGGGCGAGATTGAGTCCGATCGTATAAATCCAGGTAGAAAAACAGTGCTGGAAGTTGAACGAACTCCGGTGTTGGTACACGCGCACAAACGTCTCCTGAACGATATCTTCGGCTTCTTCCGTTGAGTTCAGCATCCGTCCGATGACGTTGAGCAGACGATCCTTGTACCGGTCGACAAGCGCATTAAACGCGACCATATCCCCATTCTGGATAGAGCGCATTAACGCGTAATCTTGGTCTTTCTCGGTTTCTTTTGCCATGTCGTCTAACCTCGTGTTAAGGGTAGCTTAGTTGTCCAAACCAAGCATTTGTATATATTACCCTCGAAGGGCTGTTTTGTTCCAATAATTAACCTATAAATCGACGTTTTTCCAAGAAAAGAAAAGAGCGGTACAACCACATAACTTATTGCTGGACAGCATATTATAAAATTTACTCTAAAGGGTGATCCGTGAACCGCTCGTTAGGACTAGCCGGGGAAAAGTAAAATCCCTCAACTTGATATTCACCCCCCCGTATCATAGCTTCTGCTCCCATGAAGTTCAGCCCCCGGGAAAAAACAGCCGGTTCCGATCTAATCGCTGAAAATCCCCCGTTTTCGCCCGGCACGGTTTGGCTAGACTCATCCCTGACTATCCACGATAAGGGATATCGTTCTATTTTTGCGACAAATCCGGCCGGTGAACTGATTGTCCGGGGGGAAACTATACAGTGGACCTATCAGGGGAATCAGAAACAGTTAGACGGAAACATCTGGCAGTGTTTTAGCGAATTACGAAAACAGTATGCAGGATGGTGGCTCGGCTTTGTTTCCTACGAATCGATGCTTCCGTTTCTTGGTCTTATGCCAAAAACCGAACATGCTTTTCTGCCAAACTTACATTTTTATCTCTATGACTCCGTAGATGAACTGCCAAGCCATAGCGATTTCACCGAAACAGTAGAAAATCAACGTGCAGAATCATATTCGATTGATTGCTCGGCTACAAAAGAAGAATATCTCACTCAGGTTAAAAAAATACTTCGCTACATTCAGGAAGGGGATATTTATCAGGCAAATTTGACGACGCGATTTATCATCGAAACCGCACTCAATCCGCTTTTTGTATACCAACGATTACGAGCATTGAATCCCTCTCCCTATGGCTCATTTATGAATTTCGGTGAGTATCAAATTCTTTCCTCATCACCGGAACGGATGATTGCAAAGCGTGGGAACAAATTAGTCACTTCACCGATCAAAGGAACAATCGCCCGCGGTAATTCAAAAACCGAGGAGGAACAAAACCGAAATCGGTTACTGCAATCGACCAAAGATCAGGCTGAGTTATTGATGATTGTCGATTTGGAACGGAATGATTTAGGACGAGTCGCCGAAATCGGTTCGGTTGTTGTCGATCCGCTTGTTCGGGCGGAAACGTATTCTTCGGTTATTCATTTAGTCAGCGATATTCGCGCGACACTCCACTCAAACAGCACTGCTGAAGATATTCTTGCCGCAGTATTACCCGGCGGATCAATTACCGGGGCTCCCAAGCGTCGCGCTGTCGAAATACTATCTGAAATAGAAACGGTGCCGCGCGGTATCTACACCGGCTGTATCGGCTATTTTCATGGGGATGATATGGAATTCAACATAGCGATTCGCACTATGATTCACCGAAACGGCCGATACCACATTCACGCCGGCGGCGGCATAGTCGCCGACTCCGATCCTGAAGCGGAATACCGTGAAATGCAGTTGAAAGCCCACAATTTATTCCGCGCCCTCGGCATCGACGAGGTATAATAACCGCATGAAACCGATTACGTTTATCGACGGTAAACTTGTCCCGCATGCCAAAGCAGTGATTTCTGTTTTTGATAACGCGCTGTTATATGCCGAAGGACTTTTTGAAACCTGCTTGGCCATCGATGATCATTTACTCTTCGCCGATTTACATATGCGCCGTTTGCGGGAAGGTTCAAAACTGATCGGCCTCAAGTTACCGGTTTCAGAAAAACAGATTCTCACCTGGATGCAAACCGCAGCAAAAAAGCATCCTTCCCGAATTACCAAAGTGCGGTTAACCGTAACCAGCGGCGAATCGGCACGATGGATGGGAAAACCGGGAAAGCCGAAAGTAATAATCTCCGTTGCCGAGCACACGATCCCAACCAAACCGTTCAAGCTGTTGCTTTCCCCGTTTCAAGTCGACAGCCGCTCGGTGTTCCGGCAAATCAAAACGATTTCTTACGCCATTCAGGCAACCGCCTTCAAACAGGCGGTACGACAGAAATGCGATGATGCCCTGTTGTTGAACGATCGGTACAACATTGCCGAAGTAACCTCCGCCAATATCTTCTGGGTAAAACGAGGCAAACTCTACACCCCGCCGATTTCGGCAGGATGCCTTGATGGCGTCACCCGCAAAGTTGTCCTGCGCGAGGCTGCCAAACTGCATATACCGGTACACGAAGCAAACGGGACCGTTCCTGAGTTATTACGGGCGGATGAGGTCTTTATCTCAAGCTCGCTTAAATTAGTTGTGCCGGTTGCGTCATTGCGGATGAGCAGCAAAACGGTCCCATGCCGACATGGCGCTATTACTGAAAAACTAATTGAGCGCTTCCGGCAACTCGCCGGACTCTAATACCCAGACATAAGTTTTATTTTGACCTTGTTGCCCGCTTGCAATATGTAGGCAGGTATGAACAGTAGGAAATTCTCCATTTTTGCAGTCACCGTATTGGTGGTCTGCCTGATGACGCCTCCGGTGATGGCACAAGATGACTACGATGAAGAACCGGCCGGCCCGAAAAGCCTGTTCGATAATCCGGCTCGCTGGTTAGTCAACATGCCGACCGCCGGAACGCTCGCGCGCGGCCATTATGAAATCGGCGTGCATATGTTCAACAACGGCGGCGGAATCGGCCACACCGATATCGGCCTTTCCAATCGCCTGCAATTAGGCATCTCATTCGGCGGTGAAGGAATCATCAGCACGGCGGATCCCAAGTGGTATCCGACTATCGCCTTCAATGTCAAATTCCGGATTGTCGATGAAGAGCAATACTTCCCTGCCATCGCCGCGGGATTTTCCTCACAGGGGTTCGGCTCCTACAGCGATGAACAGAAACGATACACGTTCAAATCACGCGGTTTCTACGGTGTTGTTAGCCGGAGTTTTTATTTTTATGAATGGACTGCCGGATGGCACGCCGGAATAAACTATTCCCTTGAAAATGAAGTCGACAAACAGGATGACCCAAATTTCTTCGTCGGGTTCGATGCTACCTTCAAATACAACCTTGCGTTGTTGTTCGAATGGGATGCCGCGATCAACGATGATGCCTCAAGCGCCCCCGAAGGACAAACGGAAAACTTATCCGGGCGCGGACGGGGCTATTTGAATACCGGACTTCGCTGGTTGTACAATGACAATTTGGAATTGGAATTTCGTCTGACTGACTTGCTCGGTAACCGTCGTGAGTTTGAAACGGTCGGCCGCGAACTTCGAATTACCTACATCGGATCGTTCTAATTTCTTTGACTTCCTAAAATCATATTATTACTTGTTAGGGTGGAACAAGACGAGAAAGATTTCCCCTGGCCGCGCAAAGGTGATAACCTCTGGGGGTTCAATGATGACTTGCAAAGTAATGCTTGCTTAAACTGGCATTGGGATCCATTTGACCCCTACTCAAGAGGTTATAGAAAAGCAGCTGATATTTTGGCCACCTATGTAGTCAAGAATCATCGTGACCAAGATATGCTTGTTTACCCCATTCTCTTTTTATATCGCCATTATATAGAACTAAAACTTAAAGAAATTACCCATTATGGAAGTATGTTGCTTGAAGGAAGCAAAGGAATACCTCAAGGTCATGATTTAAATGAACTTTGGTTGGAGGCTAGAAAAGTATTAGAACGTATTGAACCTGAAGTACCAATAGAAGATTTAGATAATTTTGAATCAGGGCTTAATCAGCTCGTAAAAATGGATCGCTTTTCTACTGCGTTTAGGTATCCAGAAGATAAAAAAGGCAAACCGTCATTACCCCAAGTATACCATATCAACATTCGCAATGTTCAAGAAGTAATGGCTCGTTTGTGCAGCTTTCTTGACGCTTGCACATCACACATCGACCATTTAAGAGATTGCCAAGCGGAATTGTATGAGCACGGTCTGTTAGACCCCTAACTTCTTCCACTGTCCTAAAACCGATTCTACAAAATCTCCGACTGTTACGATAACTTTGGCGTGATACGCCTTTGATTTTTCGATATCGAACTCCGGATACCCTTCCCCTTCTTTATATAGCAGCACATTTCCCGGCACCGGATAGATATCCGCACCCGGTACGAAGGTATAGACAACATCTTTGGTATAATCAGCCTTGCTGGTAAGCGTCGGGTCAATCGCCTGCACCATCGCGGTTTCATCCGTCCCCGCATGCCCGCCAGCATGACCGAAGAACTCATCGGTCATTTTCGCGCAGAGTTCCCACCAGTGCACCACGGCGATATTGATGGTCCGTTCCTGATGGGTATCAAGCGCAACGGATTTGAGCACCGAATTATTGCCGCCATGCCCGTTCATGATGATGACATTGTGAAAACCGTTATCGGCGAATGAGACCAGAATATCCTTAATATAGGCGCCAAAAGTGTCCGGCCTGATCGTTGAACCTTTATAGCGGTACAGCGACCGGGTGATACCGTAATTGACTGTGGGCGCAACTAAGGCATTAATCCGCTCGGCAATCCCCAGTGAAATCGTTTCCGGAATAAAGTTGTCGGTGCCGACGCAGGATGAACCATGCGCTTCGACCGTGCCGACCGGCAGAATGACGGTATTAATTTTTTGGGGAATGAGATCTTTGAGTTGAATCCAACTAAGACGTTGTAACTGGCGTTCCATGCTATTCCAGCTTGGCTAAAATCCGCTCCATGACCACTTCCGTTTCGCGGGCGGTGGTTTCATCCCCTTCGAAACGATACTGATTGATATCCCGAACCAAAAGCTCGAGCTCATCGGTGGTGTCGATACAATACCAGATTTCAAGCTCCGACCATTTCAGATCGTTATCGGTGAAGACATCGGCAATTTCATGGTAGATAGCCGGTGATGACCAGTCATGATCGGCCAGACGAACTTTGTAGCTGCCGGACATGCCGAGGCAATAATATCTTCCTTCCGGCGTCGGACCGAATACCGCGTCTGATTTATTCAAGAGTTTGATCGCCTGCGTCATCATCGCGCTCGTCACGGTCGGCGTCCGGCTGCCAAGCATAAGCACCTGTTTGTATCCGGCATTGAAGCAGTCTTCGAATACTTTTTCGGCTCGTGTTCCCCAGGGTTCATCGGCCATTTCATGCACTGAGAAATGTTTTTTGAATACATCCTGTTTTTCAACCGGAAGATGAGTCGACAGATACTGTGTGACAATCTCGACTAAACGGTGGCGCTCGGTGAGATTGATGTGATACAAACGGACATCGGCCTCGGCAACATCAAGCGCGGTGGAAATCGTATCGGAGATAAACGCCTGATGGAGAAAACGGAGATTATCACCTTTGATAATCCCGAAATCCATCGAGGAACCATCTTCTTTCGGTTCCTGCACGTTAATCGCGATAACTGTTTTGTGCTTCGACGACGCCATTATCCGTTCCTGCTTTATTGTGTCTCAACTAAAGTGACATCGTAAATATAGACCTGCGGCGGGAAACGAGTCAAGGGGAGCCAAGCAAAAAGTGAAAAAAGCTCAGCCGAGATTCTCAAGACCGGGAAGCGCCTCAAGCAGAAATGCGGAGATACGCTGGAGCAAATTGAAGAAAATAAGAATACCGACCAGCATCAACAGGCCGCCGGACACAATTTCGACAGCGCGAAAGTTTCGTTTGATAAACCCAAATGCGCCGATAAGATAATTAAACAACAATGCCGTCAGGATGAACGGAACACCCAGCCCCGCTGAATAAAACAGTAACAATGTGATCCCCTCACCCACTGAGTTCTGCTGCGCGGCCAGCGTAAGAATGGTGCCGAGGATCGGACCGATACAGGGTGTCCAGCCGAATCCGAATGCAATTCCAATCAATATCGAACCGGCCGAGCCCCATTTGCGCTCACCGGACTGAAACCGTTTTTCATAATTGAGAAATCCGATTTTGAATACGCCAGCCACATGAAGCCCGAAAATAAAGACCAGCACACCGGCAACTTTATTGAAAACATTGCTGTATTCCTGAAGCAGACTTCCTAACCAGGTTGCCGATGCACCCAAGGCAACAAAGACCAATGAAAACCCGCATACAAACAAAAGCGTATTGAGAACAACACGGCCTAAATGCGATGATGACTTTTCACGATTGGTCAGATCTTCAATCGACACGCCTGAGATGAATGACAGATACCCCGGTATCAAGGGCAAAACGCACGGAGACACGAAAGAAAGCAGCCCGGCGAGTATCGCAGTGGGAATTTCGACAGTAGGTTGTGCGCCGGGTAACATGAACGGAAGTTACTGCTTTTTCTTCGCCTGTTCCATCAATTCATTTTTGATGAGCACGAGCAGTTTGTCTGGATCTATTTTCGATACGATTTTTTGGGCAAGTTTTTCAGCCAGATCATTGGCGAGCTGTTTGGTGAACAGGCCGACGGCATCGGCATTCAGCCGTTCGACGGTCTCTTCCCACACGATCGATGAGCCGGATTGCTTTTGACCCGGCGCTTGAGAAGGATCCGGTACCGGATCGGATTCATCGGAACGGAACCGTTCGATTTCCCGTTTGAATTCATCGATAAACTTTTCGACCCCGACCGTTCTCCCCTTGCCGCCCGCTATCGGCGCGGAGGTTTTAATCGCCGGCGTTACTGGAACGGTAGTCGTTTTAATAGGGCCTGACGCTGAACCGAATGATGGTCCCGATGAACTCGCCGCTTTTGCAGACTGCGGGTTCGATTCATTTTTCATCTCATTGATGAACCAGTTGTAATCGTGATTTTCCTGTTTCTGCTGCGGATGAAACGCCTGCGGGTCAACCATACCGTATTGATCATCAACGATTTCTATTTTCGATGTTCCGCCGGTCGGTTTGCCGGTTCCACCGGCCGCGTTATGAGATGAGATCGAGGTTGCATCCGCTTTGATCATCAGCGACTCCACCTTGGAAGAACGATTCATCTGATCCTGTTCCTGATGACCCATTCCCAAAAACGTTTCGGTGTTGGTCGGCTGTTGTTTCTGTTGTTTCATACCGCTGGTTTTGCTCATGATTTCCGAATGGGTAACATCGATTCGATCCAATCCCAACGCGGCATCAAGAAACTCGTCGTCAAGCGAGCCGACATTCAGCGGGTTGACTGTCTCCCGCGTTGGCGCCTGATTGGTCTGGCCGCAGAAGATTTGAACTTTTTCTATGAAATCACGGGATTCAAACGGGCGGGAAACGAGGACTTCATCCGGAAACGGCAGACTCATATCTTCCGGATTTCTGAATAAAAGCATCGGCACTGAGGCTGTTTTGCCGTCCCGCTGAATATGTTCATATAATTTTTGGCCGGAATTGTTGGCTAAATCCCCGCCGATAACCAGCAAGTCGGGGCGGGTAAAAGAAAGGACTTCGAGCGCTTTTTCGTAGGTACCGACCGAGAGAACCTCATAGCCGTTCTGCCGAAGCAGCGTTTCGGCTACTCCGCGTATTACTGCTGAGTTTTCTGCTATGAGAACTCGTTTGGGCATTACCCTTGCGCTCTTTCGTTTTTCCGTTTCGAGAGTTCGGAAGAGGCCTCTTCAAGAAACTTTCGTTCCTCACGGGTCAGCTTGTCGATCCCGACTTCGTTTATCCGGTCGAGTATAGCATCCACCCGCTTCATCGTGTCTTCCGCTCGTTCTTTATTCTTTTGGAGTTTACGCTCCTGATGCTCGTAGCGCAAGGTTTTAAGCTTTCTTCCAAATGAGAGCAAACGCCAGTCGAGCTTCATGTAGGCCAGCCCGAACAAAGCGCCACCCAAATGCGCCATATGCGCCACGCCCGGCCCCATAAAGAAACCGATGATGATTAAACCGGGAATTGCCCATTTCACTTTGACCGGAAACAGGAAATACAAATACAGATACCGCTCCGGAAAACTGACCCAATAGGCAATCAAGACGCTGTAAATGGCAGCCGACGCGCCGACAACCGGAATCGTCTGGTCAAAATTTATCAACAGCGTCAGAGCCGCGCCCGAAAGACCACCGAGCAGATAGAACCAGGTAAACCGTTTGGTGCCTAAGTTATATTCGATCTCCGTACCGAACATCCAGAGCGAGAGCATATTGAAAAAGATATGCCCCAGCCCCCCATGCAAAAACATGTAGGTAACCGGCTGGTACAGGTAATTCGGAAATTGCGACAGAAATAAAGCCGGCGTCAGCCCGAACATCTGGGTTACTATCGGGAAAAAGTACTGAATCAGAAATAGAGCTATGTTGGCAATGATGATAACTTTGATACAGGGGGAGATAATACCGGGCCCGATACCAAATTCCCGTTCCTGCGGTGGATTGTCGTAACTGCTATAGCTCATCTACTTTTATATCGGCAAAAATCCGGTATGGTTTCCTGGCGGATTTTGTGAGTAAAACCGGCCTAAAAAGACCGGAAAAACTCCCCGGGTATCAGCATACCGCTGAAAGAGCACCCGGGGAATCATATCTGACAGATCAGGAGGTAAGAACCCGATCAATAATCGCGGTCAACTGGCTTTTCGGACGGGCGCCCACGACTTTTTCCACTATCTCCCCTTTGCGAAAAAAGAGTAAGGAGGGAATCGACATGATGTTGAACTGTCCCGCCGTACGGCTGTTGTTGTCCACATCGAGTTTGGTGATTTTCACTTTGCCGTCGTATTCGGTGGCGATTTCATCCAGAATCGGCGCAATCATCTTGCACGGACCGCACCAGGCCGCCCAAAAATCGACAATGACCACATTGTCTGATTCAATTACTTCTTTCTGGAAGGTGTCATCGGTGATAGTAACTGCTTTTCCCATATGTGTAACTCCATTCATAAGTTTTCTACTTGTCAGCCTATAACGACTTTTTACGCCGTCTGTTCCCGATTTTACATCAGAGAATCGACTGCTCTCTTTTCAATGAAGAGCGCAAACCGCCCAACGGCAAGTCTTTTTCGGAAATTCCCATAAATCACGAGAAACCCATTGTCTGATACACACTTGTTCTTCTATACTCATACCAACGAGTAGTCGAAAAGATGAGAGTTTTCTTACAACGCACCGCATCTTCCGAGGTCTGGATCGCCGGAAACCGCCATTCACAGGTCGGTTCGGGGCTGACCCTGCTTTTTGGCACCAAAACCGGAGACAGCGAAGCATCCTGCCGTTATTTGGCAGAGAAAGTGGTCAATCTCCGAATTTTTGAGGATAATGAACAGAAGATGAACCTTTCAGCCCTGGATGTGAAAGCTGAAATCATGATAATCTCCCAGTTCACCCTCTACGCCGACTGGAAAAAAGGGCGGCGCCCGGCTTTTACCGAAGCTATGGAGCCGATTCAAGCAGAAAAACTCTATCAGACGTTTATCGAGAATGTCAGACAATCCGGATTACGTGTGGAAACCGGTGTTTTTGGAGCGAAAATGGATATTCATCTCGTCAATCATGGCCCTGTTTCACTCCTTTTAGAACATGACGCTGAATAATCTTGTCGAACTTTCCCGCCGCCACAGGCTGATTTTGGCCTCCGGCTCCCCCCGTCGAGTTGAATTACTCACAAAAGCAGGTGTCCAGTTTCAGCAGCAGATTCCGAAAATCGAAGAAATCCGCAGGGAAAACGAGGCCCCTGAACCGTACGCCCGTCGCTTGGCGCAGGAAAAAGCGCTCGCTATCGCCAAATTGACGCAGGAAACCGGCGCAATCTGCCTCGGCTGCGATACTATTGTCGTTTTAGATGGCTCAGTGCTTGAAAAACCGGAATCGAAAACGCATGCGTTTACCATGCTTAGTCGACTTTCGGGACAAACGCATGTCGTAATTAGCGCAGTCGCGTTTGCCGCCGGATCAAAAATCCTTGCCGAGGGGTGCGACACAACCGAAGTGAAATTCAACCGGCTGAAACCGGAAGATATCCACAATTACATCGAATCCGGAGAGCCGATGGACAAAGCAGGTGCGTACGGTATCCAGGGAATGGGGGCTTTTTTGGTTGACTCTGTGCGAGGGGATATTGATACTGTTGTGGGACTGCCGCTTCGATATCTCGACCGGTTGGTCGGCGAAATTTTACAACAACGGAAATAGGTTCTAAACAGAACAATGAGTGAAAATTTACGAAAACTTGGTGAACTGTTTCGCATGGAGCGGGAGCGACAAAGTATCTCCTTAGAAGATCTCGCAACCACCCTTCGCGTAACACCGGAAAAACTCAGCAAAATCGAAAGCGGTGACACATCCGATTTTCCGTCTCAGCTCTATTTCAAGCTCTTTTGCAAATCATACGCCGAAGCGCTCGGCATTGATTATACCCGAACGCTGGATGCTATTAACGAATCGCTCGGCCTTCCCAGTGAAACTATTCAGGTTGCCGCACCCAAAGTCGGACCGCCCGAAGGGGAACAACATTTTCCGGAGCTTTCCTTTGCCTCTTCCGGCTCTTCGCGCAAGCCATCGGCGGTTGGCTGGAGTCTTGGTGTTATCGTTTTGATTATCATTATCGCTATCGGTTTTTTAAAGGCGCTTGAACCGGACAATATGGCGGAGGCGCTCGATATCGATGAAGATACTACTCCGTACTACGCCGAAGGAGACACGATTTCGATTCCCCCGGTTGCGCTTACCCTCACCACCCTCTCCCCAACCTTCGCGGTTATCGCAGAAGGGGCGGATACGGTGCTTGCCAAAAAACTGATTCCCGGCGATGTCTACCGCTATTCCGGCCGTAGGCCGGTGCAGATTTCCGTCGCTATCGCGCAGGCGGTTCGCATTGCGGTAAATGGATGGGATGTCGATTTCTCCGATCACCAGACCGGACTTATTTCAGCATTGGTCATTGACCCTTCCGACCTCCCTTCGTATTTGCGGCAGCCGCTTCCACATTCCCCGTCACCGGAAGTAACCGATTCGACCTACAACGCGATCGGCGACACAACCGGCGCACGGCAAAGCGCAACAACAGGAGGACGATAAGCGCCGTGATGCAGCGAGTGAAACAATTCGTTGCCAGCTTGCATGTCCGCAAGAACAGCCGCCGGATGAACTCCCAGCCGTTCATGGTTCCGGCCAGTCTGCGTAACCCCCGAAAAGTGCTTATCTGTCTCCCCGGTGGTTTGCGGGAGCTTACGCTAATCAAATCATTTTTGCCGACTATCGCCGATTTGTTTGCTTCGGCGGATATCACGCTGCTTCCGCTTCCCGGAAGCGTGGTCAGCGATATTTTCCCGCGTAAAGGATTCAATATCGAAACACCGACGGTCGACCGTATCACCTGGTCAGGTTTGCCCAGTAAAGATTTTCTCAAACGGCTCGCCAACGACCGGTATGATTTAGTTATCGATCTGAATCTTGAGCGGTCGAACTTTACCTCGGCCGTGTTGTTGAACTTTCCGAATGCGATCCGGGTCGGGCGCGGCAACCATTTGGGTGCGCCGTACTACAACCTTGAAATCAAATCGAAGTATTTGCGTGATGAAAAAAATATCTATCGATCATTGTTTGACACTATTGCGGTGTTTATTCAGCCACCGCCGGACCAACTCACTTCCCACAGCGCATGATATCTTGGAGGATACGTGTATTTAAAGCAGCTTGAGATTATCGGATTCAAATCCTTTGCCAATAAGACGACCGTTTCTTTTTCCAACGGTATAACCGCCATTGTCGGGCCGAACGGATGCGGCAAAACAAACATTCTCGACTCCCTTCGCTGGGTGCTGGGGGAACAGCGCGTTTCGCTTTTGCGCGGCAGCAAGATGGAAGAAGTTATTTTTAACGGCTCAAAAGATATTCCGCCGCTCGGCATGTCCGAAGTCACGCTTACGGTCGTCAACGACCGCGGCGTATTGCCGACCGAATACAACGAATTGCAGATCACCCGCCGATTATTCAGAAGCGGCGAATCGGAATACCTGCTGAACAAAGTCCCCTGTCGCTTAAAAGATATTGCTGAATTGTTCTATGACACCGGTATGGGTGCGCACTCGTACTCGGTTATTCAGCAGGATATGATCGAAGCGGTTATTTCCGACAAAGCAGAAGAGCGCCGTTTCTTATTCGAAGAAGCTGCCGGAATCACCAAATACAAACAGCGTAAACGAGCAGCCTTACGCAAACTGGAAGCTACCGAGCAGGACTTTTTGCGCCTGAACGATATTTACACTGAAGTAAAGTCACAGGTGGAATCGCTGCGCCGTCAGCAGAAGAAAGCGGAGAAATATCAGTCGATCGCGACCGACGTCAAAGCGTGGGATTTGTATCTCAACGCTTCCCGTGTGCAGAACTGCGAAACCGAGCGCCGCAAGCTGATGGCGGAACGGGATGAATTCCAAAATCAGGTTGCGCACCACGATGCTATCCTCGCCGGACTGAGCGCCGAAGTGGAAACGCTCCGCACCAGCCAGCTTGAGATCGAAACTGATTTAAGCAAAGCATCGGCTCGCGTCTACGAACTCTCCGAATCCGCCCACGCCAGTGAACGTGAACTTTCCGTGCTCAATGAAAAACGCGGCAATGCGGTTTCGCTGATCGAGAAAAATAGAAATGAAATCACCGGCTTGTCCGCCCGTCAGGAAACGATTCAGGAAGGGCAAAAGCAAGTTGAAGAAGAACTGACGCAGCATCGCCAGAGCTTCGAACAGATAACCGGCGAAGTGACCCAGGCGGAACAGGCACAAGCCGCCGCCGACAAAGCGCTTTTCACCGCCCGTGCCGGAAAAGATCAGGAGAACAAGAAGCTGATCGAACTGGAAGGGCGTCTTTCCTCAGGGAAAACCGAAGAGGAAAGCCTGCGGGAGCAGGAACAGGAATTCACCAAGCAGAGTGAAGTATTAAATACCGAAATCAATTCCCGTCAGACACAGTTACAGCAAACACTCGCACGCTACGAAGCGTTACTCGCGCAGTTAGAAGAGTTCAAAACAACCAAGCGCACACAGGAAGAAAAGCATACCGCTTTAAATACCGAAATCGAATCATTAATTGAATCCGGCGAAACCAGCTCGGATGAAATCGCTTCGCTGACTGCCTCCCTCGAAGCCGCACAAGCGCGTCGCAGCTTGTTAGCAGACATGATTCTGCATTACGAAGGATACGGTTCAGGCGTGCAGGCGGTGATGGAATCCCGCTCCCAGTGGCCCGGTATCAGCGGTACGGTTGCTGAAAAATTCGTTCCGGTTGAAGGAATGGAAGCTGCGCTGGAAGCTGCCCTTGGTGATTGGTCCGGCTATGTTATCTGCAAAGACCGCTCCACCGCCGAATCAGTGATCAACTGGGTACGAAGCGAGAAAAAAGGAAAGCTTGGTACGCTTTTACCCGATACCGGTACACTTAATCCGGTAGTGAAGCGTCCTGAACTCAGCATTCCGGAATTTGTGGGTTGGCTGGACAGTTTTGTTTCAACAGATGATTCCCTCCGCATGCTCATGCAGGCGACACTCTCCCGAATCGCCGTATTCAAAGCAGGCACATCTCCCGATGAGTTACTGACCCGTCTTCCCTATGGTTTCAGCGCGGTGTCGACTGACGGTATTCTCTACAGCAAAAACGTCGTGACGGGCGGCAGCACCGACAGCTTCCCGCTGTTCCGCCGTCAGGAAAAAGTCGAAGAACAAGATAAGATTATTACGACCATCAACACCCAGCTTGAAACGGCGAAAGAAAATAAAAACCGTCTCACCGCTCGTCTTGCTGCCGCCCGCGCTGAATGGCAGGCGATGGCCGGACAGCTTGAAGAATCGACTGAAAAAATTCAGGATCTGCAAGGCCAGAGCAGCGAAAGCGAATATCAAAAGCGGACGCTTGAAACTGATATTGACCGTTTGACCAAAGAAAAACAGCAGGCGACAGAAAGAGTCGAAAAAATTCGCCATCGCCAGTACACACTTGGTCTTGATTTCGGCACCCTCTCCAATCAGAAACAGGAATTGGAAGGGGAAATCTACCGCTCACACGAGCATCTGGAAGATTTGGAACGTCAGGCAACCGCTGCACTCGAACGCGTTGCGAAATTGCAGATGGCGTCCCTCGAAGCCCGTAACCGCATCGAACAGGCCGAAAGCAAAATGCGGCATCAGGAAGAAATTATTAACGACCTCCGTGCAACTATCGCACAAAAGCAGCAGGAGATCGCCACCGCTGAACAGGATATCACCGGATTCGACCAGCAATCTGCGTCGCTTGAGACTTCGTTAAAGAGTCTTTTCACCGAACGCGCTTCCGCAATAGAAGGACAAACTGCGCTACAGGCGAAACAGGGGGAAATGCAGAAACAGACCTCCGCCGCCGAAGCGAAAGTGCGGGAAAGCCGCTCCTCGCGCGACAGCATCACCAGCGAGAGCCACCGTCTGGAACTCAAACTGACGGCAATGGATTCCGAACTCAACACCGTCATCGCCCGCATGCAGGAAGAATACGATGTCGACATCACGAACATCGTTGCCCTCTGCCCTGATCAGAATATTCCGGAAAACGAAGCACGCGAACACCTGGCACGGCAGAAAGAATCACTCAAACGGTTCGGCGCCGTTAATTTGCTCGCGCTCGAAGAATTCCAGGCTGCCAGCGAACGGGAAAAATTCCTGAACGAACAACTGACCGACCTGAAGTCAGCCAAAGCCGACTTACAGGAAACGATCGCCAAGATCAACACTACTGCCAAGCAGATGTTTGTCGAGACCTTCGAAAAAGTCAAAACTAACTTCAAAAATTTATTTGTCGAACTCTTCACCGGTGGTGAAGCGGACATCACGCTTGAAGACCCGAACAATCCGCTCGAATCGAATATCGACATTATCGCCCGCCCTCGCGGTAAGAAGATTCTCTCTATCACCATGATGTCCGGCGGTGAGCGCGCTCTGACTGCGATTTCACTCTTGTTCTCGCTTTATTTGGTAAAGCCGTCACCGTTCTGTATCTTGGACGAAATCGACGCTCCGCTCGATGATGCCAACTGCAACCGTTTCCTGAAGATCATTCGTACCTTCTCGAAACAGACGCAGTTCATTACGATTACGCACAACAAGATTACGATGGCCGCGGCCGACAATCTGTATGGCGTAACCATGGAGCAGCCCGGTATTTCCAAATTGGTGGGTGTTCGTTTCGGCGCCGATCAGGCCGGACAGCGGGATACGGTCCGGATACAAAAAGAGGAACCGGCTGCAGAGACATTCGCGCAGGAATCAGATACTGACGCAGTCGCGGTTGCGGACTCCGATGACGGCATTGATTCATAAGCCGGATTGTTTGCAACTTCCGGCCCATGTTCAACCCATTTAAAAAACTTACCGAGTCGCTGGCGAAAACCCGCGACAAAATTATCGGCGCTATCTCAAGCGTGGTGGCATCCCGGAAACTGGATGAAGCCCTGCTTGAAGAGATCGAAGAAATTCTTATTCAATCCGATGTCGGCTTCAAAGCCTCTACCCGCTTAATCGACCATATCAAAAAAGCCGCTCGCGAAAAACGAATCACCGAGGGTGAAGCGGTTATCGACCTGCTCAAAGAAGAAATTGCTGCTATTCTCAATCCACAGGCAAGCAATCCTAAAATGGTAACTGGCACAGCCAGTCCGGAAGTTTGGCTGATTGTCGGGGTTAACGGAGTCGGCAAAACGACAACGATTGGAAAACTGGCGACTCGGTTATCTGCTGACGGGAAAAAAGTCATGATTGCCGCCTGCGATACGTTTAGAGCCGCCGCTATCGATCAGATTGCTATCTGGGCGGAACGAAGCGGTGTCGACATTGTCCGTGCGCAGGATGGGGCTGACCCCTCTTCGGTCGCTTTCGATGCCGCCAAAGCGGCCCATGCCCGCGGAGTCGATATCCTGTTGGTTGATACTGCCGGACGGCTGCATACCAAGTCGCACTTGATGGAAGAACTAAAAAAAATCAAACGGACAGTCAATAAAGCGGTTCCTGATTCGCCGATATTGAGCAAACTGATTATCGACGGTTCCACCGGCCAAAATGCCCTTTCGCAGGTGCAGGTATTCACCGAAGCAGTCGGATGTGACGGGCTGATTATTACCAAGCTGGATGGCACCGCCAAAGGTGGCATTGTTATCGCCATTGCTGAGGAGATGAAAATTCCGGTGGATTATATCGGTATTGGTGAAGGCATCGAAGACTTACAGAAATTCGAAGCCAAGCAATTCGTCGATGCACTGTTTGCAAAAGTGGGATAAACATGAACACACCCTAAAGGGTGTGCTACCCGAATTATGAACTTATGAATCAGGTGCCCTACCTTTTAAGGTGGGTTCCTACCAAAGAAACTGCATGACCAGAATCCGCATCATTACAATTGGCAAAGATAAAGACAGTTGGGTAACCGACGGATTAGCCCATTACGAAAAGCTGTTGTCCCGCTGGGCGAAAATCGACTGGATGCTGCTCCCTCATCCGAAGCAGCTTTCTTCAGACACGCCGGATGCCGTCAAGCAGGCCGAAGGGGGACGTTTGCTGGATGCTATCGGCGACAGCAAGTTCATCGCGCTGACGATTACCGGAAACGAGTACGACAGCCTTGCCTTCAGCAAACAACTAAGCAAATGGCAGGAACAGTTTGGCGGGAAACTAACGTTCGTTATCGGCGGCGCATATGGATTGGATGCGACACTGATCAAAAAAGCTTCCGCGTTTCTCTCCCTCTCCCCACTTACCTTTTCGCACCAATTGACCCGCCTGGTTTTGCTCGAGCAACTGTTTCGCGGATTCAGCATTCTCAACAATACCGACTACCACAAATAATAAGCGCCCGGATACATACGTATCCGGGCGCCTGCGAGGAAAGATAAGAGAGGGGGGAAATCTTATTTAATCAGCACCATCTTCTTGCTGGCGGAATAACTGCCTGCTTCCAGACGGTAGAAATAGACACCGGAGGCCGATTTGGCACCGTCGCTTGAGCAGCCATCCCAGATAACTTTCTGCTCACCCGCCTGAGAGGCGCCGCTGTACTCACGTACCATCGCGCCGGTCACGGTGTAAATCTTCAGTTTCCACTCGCATGCATTCGGCAGAGCGAAGGCAATTGTCGTGGTCGGGTTGAACGGATTCGGATAGTTCTGAGATAAGCTGAAGTTAGTCGGCACAGCTGCGTTACCCTTGCCAACGGTGAATGGCTGGCCTTCGTAGTTCACGATTTCAGCCGACACCAACTCAAGCGTGCCGTCACCGGAAACCGGGATTGCAATCAGCTCACGTTCACCGGAACTGATTCGCTCAGTGCCGATCTTCGAAACCAGTATTCTCAGTTGATTATCTTCAACCGACCAGAGCATATCCATTTGCTGCGCATCGGCGGCCAGGCGAGGGATATCGATAACTGCGTTATCTGTAATGGCGTAGACTAAGCGCATCGCGCCGATTTCATCGACAGAGTTCGTCGTTACCAGCATCTCGCCATTTTCAAACGTATTGTTCAGTGCCATCGGCGTCGGAACCGGGTTCAGTTTCGGAGACGGCGGCGCATCACCGGTGATGATACGAATCATTAGCACCAAGTCGGCCACTGATAACGTTAAACCGTCACGGTTGACATCGGATGCCGCAATCTGACCGGGGATATTGATATTGAATACGCTCAAACCGCGTACGAAATAGTTGGAGTACAACACGGCGTCTGCGATTTCATACGGCACTTCGTTCAAGTTAATATCACCGCGGGCATCGATCGAATCCGGATGGATCACGCAGATACCGCCGTTTATAAATTCGATACAGCGGGTCGGAAGCGTTTTGGCGTCATCATTCAAGCAAACATCCGGGGCGCCTAATCCGACCGGGCGGCCAGATTCGGGATAATGCACGTTATCATCTTCATCCCATAGCAAGGCGCTTTCAGGTCCATAAATTCGCTTGTCGATAAACAATTCGGTACCGGCAAGATTGGAGAAACTGTTATCGCCGCAATCATACCAGACGAATGAAATCGGCAGGAACTGATCACCAAGCGTTTGATCGTTGGCGACCAGGAAATTGATTCGCGCCAAACGGCCATTCGGCTCGAGTGTTGACGCCGGCGGATGGTGTGCGCCGTTGTTGGCATCAGCGATACCGATAAAGCGTATTAATCCGGCAGGACACGGACCATTACAGGCGGCCGAGTTCAGGCGGTAGGTGAAATATTCCCAACCGTCTATAGCGCCGTCCTGAATAGTCACCGATTGGAATTGCATGACGGAAGCGTCGAATTTAAGCAGGACATCGAATCCGCCGATCGCATCATTTGTTTCAATCATCAAATCAACCGGCGTAGTCAAACCGACTGGTGTGCAGGGGCCGGCCTCAAGCCAGATTCTCACGCACAGATCGCAGTTTTCTTTTTCGGTTACGATGACAGAGAATGAATTAACGGTAGTATCGCAGCCGTCGGATGCTGAAACGCAGAATTCAAAGGTACCGAAACCATCCGGTACAAAACAAATCTTACCGCTATCGGGACGAGTCAAGGTCAGCGTACCGGGACCGCAAATCTTGGTGAGCGTGGCAGCCGAACGGGTGTCGTGCGCGAAGATACCGTCGATACAAATCGGTTCGGTGTCATCCGCACAGCGTTCAATACTGAATGAAACCGGCACGGTCAAAATCGGCGGTGTATCGGCAGTGACATTGAGCTGCAAGTCACAGGTATCGACACCGCACATATTCGTACCGATAATCTTAAATGCTTTAGAGCCGGCAGTCGTAACCGGTACGCAGACATAACCGCCTGAATAATAGCCGCTCGGCTGGACGGAAACCGTCACACCGGTTCCGGTAACCGTAACCGGCACACAAATCGTATCCGGGCTGACTAAACAAAGGGTGGTATCGATAAATCCGGGGCAGGTTACTACCGGCGGCTGCGCCTTTGTCACGTTGACAGTAAAGTTACAGGTATCGGCATCGCAAGTCGCCTGCGCGATGACGCGAACCGAGAAAGTTTCGGTATTGGAAACCGGAATACACAACTGGCCGGTTTGCGCGTTATAGGTACCGCGAGATACCGTAACCGCCGCGTTAGCCGGAGTTATCGGAATGCTTACGCAAATCGTATCCGTTCCGCAAATCGTAAAGAACTGCGTCTGCGGGCAGGTGATATTCGCAAAGCTTCCCTGTACGACGTTAATCATAGCGGTATCCGATTTGAACACGCCGCAGGAATCGGTTGCACGAATAATCAGGGTATACATACCGAACGAAGGGGGCGTGAAACAAACCTGATTACCGTTTATCTGACCGAGAGTGGTAATAATCTGCGTAATCGAATTGTCCGGATCACTGTACGAAATCGGAAGACAAATTTGCTGTAGCGCACACAACGTAATCGTCGTGTCACGACCGGCATTGACCACCGGCGGTTTGTTGACCGTCGCGTTTACGGAGAATGTGCAGGTATCCGCTCCGCATGGGCCGTTGCCAATCACGCGAATCGTGTAAAATCCAGTTTGGGTAATCGGTACGCAGACCTGCGTCCCATTTAAATAACCGGGACCGCTTATACTGAGCGATGTTACACTTGCTGATTTGGCAATATCGAAACAGAGCGTATCAGCCACGCACAGTTTTACTGTCGTATCGCCGGGGCAGGTGACCACAGCCGTCGGCTGAATAGTTACCGGCACGGTAACGACACAGGTATCGGTATTACAAACACCGGAAGCGATGACCCGAATTTGATAAGTACCGCTGGTATCGGCATTGAAGCAAAGTTGCCCGTTTGCCCAGGTACCATAATTCGGAGTAACGGTAACATTTGCACCAGTCACCACCAACGGAACACAAACCTGACCGGGTGCGCAGAGCGGTGAAACCGCCAGCGGACCGGACGGACATTGAATATCGACAGGCGTAATAGTCTGGACATGCACGGTAATCAACGAAGTATCAGCCGCACCGCACACATCTTTTGCGATAACAGTTAACTGGAATGTTCCCACCTGATTGGGCGTGAAGCAAACTGTTCCGTTGGCCGGGTTATACGTTCCGAGATTAGTCGTAATCGTTACTGCCTGACCGCCATCGTACCCGCTTACCGGAATACATATCTGCTCGGTAAGACTGCAAAGAGCAACAGAGGTATCAAGCACAGCCGGAGTAATGACCGGCGGGTTGTTATTGTTAACCGTGACAAACAAGGTATCCATATCCGACTTTCCGCAAGAATCGGTCGCGGAAGCGAATATCCGATAGACACCCATCGTGTCGGCAGTGAAGCAGATACGGCCGCTGAACGGATCATATAAGCCGCCGGTGACGGTTATATTGGCGATATTATGATCGGCATCGCTGATACCTACCGGTACACAGATCTGTGATGAAGCGCAAATGCCGGTCGTGTAGTTCGGCGGCAGAATAACCAATGGTGCATCGTTGCATTTCACATCGACATTGAATACACCGGTAAACGTGTTACACGTCGTCGATACTTTTACCGTGATTTTGGTTTTAACCGCGCACTGCGACGTCAAACAAACACTCTGTGTCTGCGCATTCCAGCTTGCACCGATACCGGAAACGGTTACGGTTGCACCGGCTGGTATTCCCAAAACCGGGAAACAGAAGGTGTTGTTGTCGCAGACCATGACCGTTGTATCTTTCGGCCAGGTAATTTTAACATTTTGATCAGTCGTAATCGTTACATACGAAGTGTCTTTTACCACTGAACCGCAGCTATCGGTTACAGTCACGATAATCGGATAGACACCGGCGCCATACGGCACGAAGCAAACCTGGCCATTCGAATATTGTCCGCGATTGACGGTAATCGTCTTGATATCACCATCCGCATCGGCAATCGAAACCGGCAGACAGATTTTAGTCGGATAACAAAGATAGAGCGAAGTATCGGGCATTCCAACAATGACCGGAGCGTTGCCGGTGGTAACGGTGACATTAACAGTGTCTTCAGCAAATGCACCGCAAGTATTACGCGTTGTAACAATAACTTCGTAAACACCGGTCGTATCGGGTACAAAGCAAATTTTACCGGTTAGACTTCCAATACCGGAGTATGTTACCGTTCCGATGTTACTTGCAACGCCTATTTCGTCACCTGTCAATCCGACATTGACACAAATGGTGTCTATCCCGCATCCACTGACATCAAAATCTTCACCCAATGATACCGGGGAATAATATTTCGGCGTGAATGTAACGAATGTGGTGTCACTGTCCGTAGCACCACAAGAATCTGTTGCTGTAACAATAATCTCATAGACACCGGCTGAATCCGGTAAGAAACAAAGCTTCCAAGTATTTTCGCTCGAACCAGGCGATAGATCTCCATAGTTTGAAGTAATACTAAGAAGAGTGTTATCTGCATCATTTACATGAGCTATGTTGAAACACTGTGGTACATCAGTGCACATTGACATAGAAAAATCTGGCACATTTGTCACCACCGGTGGCGCTCCGCCGCCGATAGTAACTGCAATACTAAACCGTTCCACCCAGAAGGCACCGCAGGAATCATACAGCGTGACCGTGCCGGTGTAGTAACCGGTGCCGGCCGGAGTATAACACCATTCTCTGGTTTCAGGATTAAAGGTTCCGATACTCGCTACCGCTGAATCAAACGGTGCATCGGTACCGATAGGCAGACAAATCTGCTGCGGAGTACATTGCGTATAAACTTGTAAGGCGTTTTCATGCACTAACGGCGAGAAAAGCACATACACAGTGGATGTATCACTTGATTGGCGGCCGCATGAATCGGTTGCGCTCACGATAAAAACATAGGTGCGCTGGCTTTCAATAGGTTCAAAGCAGATAGTGCCATTTTCAACGTTATAAGAACCGATATTCGACTGCACGGTCGCACCGGGAACCGTTTCAACTGGGATACAGACAGTAGTCTGGTTCGTACAGACTAATAATGTATCATGATTGTTGCCGACCGAAATAACCGGCGGCACACCGGCGCCGACGTTCACAGTGACGGTATCAACACCTTCACCGCCGCACTGATCAATGACCCGAACGACAACCTGATATGAACCGACCTGACCGGGTAAGAAACAAACTTCCCCGGTTTCGGCGTTATAGCTGCCGACCGAAGGAATAACTTGTTCGATAGTACCACCCGTAATGGTCAGCGGAATACAGATAGAGTCAGTACCGCACAAACTGGTACTGAAATCACCGCCGAGTGAAACAACCGGCGGAACACCGCTGCCGACAGTGATAACAACGGTATCGACAGCTTCCGCGCCGCAGGCATCTACTACCCGGACGATAACCGGGTACGAACCGGACTGTTCGAGCACCACGCACAACTCACCGGTTTGCGCATTGTAGTTGCCGATTGAAGGAAAAACTTGTTCGATATTGTCATCAGTAATCGTTATAGGGAAACAAACTGTATCGACACCGCAGAAATTGGCGGCGAAATCATCACCAAGATCAACAACGGGCGGTGGATTAACATCAACCGTGACAAGCGTTGTGTCGCTGTCCCATGCGCCGCAGGAATCAGTCGCGGTAGTAATAATTGTATACACACCGGCGGTATCGGCAGTGAAACAGACCTGATGAGTCTGGTTGTTATAGGTGCCGATATTCGAAACGATTGTTGCGATATCTAAATCTTGATCATCTGCGTTAACAGTTACGCAAATCTGCTCCGGTCCGCACAACGACATGCTGAAATCATTGGCGCTGGTAACGTAGGGAGGGCGGTTTCCTTCCACCGTGACCGTTACCGTACAGGTATCAGCCGCTCCGCAGGAATCGGTCGCCGCAACGGTGACATTGTAAACTCCGGTGCCTTCAACCGGAATACAGAGTGTAGTACCGTTCAGCCAGCCAGAGCCGCTGACAATTGAAAGTGTGACATTTTCCAAATCCGGATCGAAGACGTCGATTGTCGTACAGAACGTATCCGGACGGCAGGTCGTAAACTTCTGCGGCACCGGACAGGTAACGACCGGCGCTTTATTGATCGTTATCGAATCACAAATACTGGCAGTGTCGGCGTAGCAGCCGTTACTGACCGCGACCACAAAATTGTAAACACCCGAGCTGTTGGCGGTGTAGGTAATCTTACCAGTGTGTGAATCAATGGTACCCGGACCGGAAAGTTTGGTAAAGGTCAACTGACCGCCACCCGGATTGATACACGGAATCGGCAGCACACGCGGACAGGGTGCGCTGCAGAAATGGCCGGCGAAACAGGTATCCGGCAGAGTAACCGGCTGACCGCCGACCGTTACACACAAATGACGCCGCACAATTAAGGTATCACAGGTAGGCACTCCATTGAGAGTATCCCAATGAACCAAGGCAAAGCGGGTATAATAGTCGCCGCTGGTTTGCGGATGTAATTCGAAATAGCCGTAGATTGAATCCCCGATAAACTCAGAAGAAAATGAACCGGGACCATTCAGAATTTCAAAGGTGAAATTCCGGTCCCAGACATAAAACTGCAGGGTGTCATAGTAAGCTTCCCCTGTGCATAATGATACCGGTGTGCAGGGTCCTGCTTCTTCGTCACTCGTTCCGCTTGTCGTGTACAGCGGCGTGCTTTGGGCAGCCGGTTTATTCCCGTTTGGACCGGCGGCAATAATCAGCACCGGTGTCAGGATAACCAGACAGAGTGTAAGTAGGAACCGTAGAAGTGGACGCAAGGCATTGCAAGCGAGAACTGTCCCGGCCTGTTTCATCTTTCCTCCAAGTATTCGCAGCAGTGACGTGGGCTACCACTACCGGATTTGCTCAAATGTCGTTACTCACATCGTGAGCAAAAATGCATAAACCCCCGTGAGGGAAGAGGTGTACTTCAAGAAACCTCGCAAAGTTTAACTATATTAGTAGAGCTGTAAAATTGAAACCCGAGAAGTATTCAGGGTCGCTTTCCAAGCACTTTAATATAGCTCTCTTTCCTCGTTCGTCAAGGGCTTTCGGGCATCTCTTGCAAGAAAGAGGCCAGTTCGGAAAAAACCGTAACCGCTTGAATCCGAACACCCAACCGACGCACCCACCCTCCTATCCACAGGAACTTCTTTGAAACCGGTTGCATAGCCTATCGAAACCGAAAAAGGGTAGGATTCCCCTATGGCGGCGCCCCTATACCCGCTTTTTCAGACGGCCGGATGACGCAATTTCTGCCCCCTTTTTCCGCTCTTTTTCCCTCACTTGACGGCTTCGAAATTTGCCGTGATATTTACCCGCATAAGTAGTTGAAACCCTTTTTTCTTTCGATGAAAGCAGGAATTGCATGGCCAAATCTGCGGCAAAGCCGAAACCGACTATTGAAAGCTCCTCCGGCCGGACTATCGATACCTTATTAGAGGAAAAACGGCTCTTTAAACCCTCACCTGCTTTTGCTAAACAGGCTAACGCCAACGACAAAAATATCTACAAAACAGCCGCTTCCGATCCGGTGAAGTTTTGGGAAGGCATGGCTTCCGAATTAGTCTGGCGAAAAAAATGGTCGAAGGGGCTCGAATGGAAAGCGCCGGATGCAAAATGGTTTGTCGGCGGCAAACTTAACGTCACCGAATCCTGCTTAGACAGACATATAAAAGAAGGACGCCGCAACAAAGCTGCGCTTATCTGGGAAGGTGAGCCGGGGGACAAACGCACCCTTACCTATAATGACCTTTACCGTCAGGTCAACAAATTCGCCAACGTTCTAAAATCGCTCGGAATAAAAAAAGGGGATCGGGTTGCTATCTATCTGCCAATGATTCCCGAATTAGTAATCTCGGTTTTAGCTACCGCCCGAATCGGCGCAATTCATTCCGTTGTTTTCGGCGGCTTCTCCCCTGAGTCCTTGCGTGACCGTATCAACGATGCCGGAGCAAAACTGCTTATTACTGCCGATGGCGGCTGGCGGCGCGGGCAGGTGTTGCCGTTAAAGTTCGATGCTGATATCGCCATTGCTGAATGTCCGACGATTGAAAATGTCGTCATTGTCAAACGAGGTGACTTTCTACTTCGCGTCAAAGAGGGACGGGATCATTGGTATCACCGGCTCATGCAGGATGCCAAGCCGTACTGTGAACCGGAAATCATGGACTCAGAAGACCCGCTTTATATTCTCTACACTTCCGGCACCACCGGTAAGCCAAAAGGAATCATGCACACCTGCGGCGGATACCTGACCGGTGTGTACGCCACTACCAAACTCGTTTTCGACATGAAAGATAATGATGTCTACTGGTGTACCGCCGATATCGGTTGGGTGACTGGGCATTCGTATGTTATCTACGGCCCGATGGCCAACGGCGTCACCCAAGTCATGTATGAAGGCGCACCCGACTGGCCGGAGCAGGATCGATTCTGGCAGATTGTCGAAGAGTACGGCGTATCAGTTTTTTACACCGCACCGACTGCAATTCGTGCCTTTATGAAATGGGGGAATCAATGGCCGGATAAACATGATCTGTCATCCCTGCGCCTCTTAGGTTCGGTCGGTGAGCCGATCAACCCGGAAGCATGGATCTGGTATCACGAAGTTATCGGCCGGAAAAACTGCCCTATTGTCGATACCTGGTGGCAGACCGAAACCGGCCATATTCTCATTTCTCCTCTCCCCGGCCTGACTTCCACCAAACCCGGCTCTGCCACTCAGCCACTTCCCGGTATAGATGCTGCCATCCTGGATAACGACGGCAAAGAAGTGAAAAAAGGTGGCGGGTATTTATCTATCACCAAACCCTGGCCCGGCATGTTGCGTGGAATTTGGGGAGACCGTGAACGCTTCATCAAAACGTATTGGTCGAAATGGGATGGGAAATACTTCCCCGGCGACGGTGCAAAGATCGATGATGATAAATACTTTTGGATACTTGGTCGTGTTGATGATGTCATCAACACCGCCGGACACAGATTATCGACTATGGAAGTCGAATCGGCATTGGTGGAGCATCCGTCGGTAGTCGAAGCGGCCGTTGTCGGTATTCCGCATGATCTCAAAGGAGAATCGCTTGCCGCTTTTGTTACGCTTGGCGGCGGATTAAAATTCGATGATAAACTTGTCGTGCAGTTAAAAGAGTTTGTCGCCCGTAAAATCGGCGCGATGGCCAAACCGGAAAAAATCATTTACGCCCCCGACCTTCCCAAAACCCGTTCCGGAAAAATCATGCGCCGTTTACTGCGCGATATTGCTACGGGTAAAGTAATGGGAGACACTACGACCCTCGCCGACCCGGATGTCATCGGGCGAATTAAGAAGAGATATGAAGAAGATTAGTTTTGGCGTAGGTGCCCCACCTTTTAAGGTGGGGTCAGTTCATATATCCGCTGGATCCCACCCTAAAGGGTGGGCCACCAAGTTTAGGAAAAATCGTTCTTCAATAAGAGAGGCAACGCCTCCCTGTGGTTGAGATAATCTACGAAAATCCCACTTGGCTGCCGTTTTTTGAGTCGGCGCTCAAAGAGATCGATGTCGAAGTACGGTTGAACTATATCGATGACTTCGAACTTGATGTTCATCAACCTCCTGATGATATCGTCTATCTCAACCGCGTCTCTCCCTCATCGCACACCCGCGGCCATGCCAACGCCGTTATTCGCGGTGAACAGTATCTGACTCATTTACAGGCGTTCAATCGGCAGGTTATCAATGATATCCGCACCATCGACTTTGAAATGAGCAAAGTAAACCAATACCAACTGCTCAAACGGTTCGGTCTTGGCTATCCCGTTACCTATTTCGCTTCGGAAATCGACACGCTGATCAACTTGGCTGAGCGAGTACCGTTTCCATTACTTACTAAGCACAACCGTTCCGGTAAAGGACTTGGCATTTACCGATTCGATACTGTGCCCGAACTCAAAGATTACCTTCATTCCGACAAATATGAGCCATCTCCCGATGGTATTCTCTTATTGCAGGAATACATCAAACCGCTCAATGACCGGATTACCCGCGTGGAAATCATGGATGGACAACTAGTCTATGCCTTCCACAGCGCGACTTCACAGGGATTCGAGCTCTGCCCTGCTGATGCCTGCCGAATTGACACGCAAAAAGGGGGAATTGCTGCCGCGCCCGATAGTGATAAGCCGCTTTTTAATTGGATACCGGACTTCGATCATCCGATTGTCAGAAAATATATCGACCTTTGCAAATACTCCGGATTCGACATGGCCGGAATCGAGTTTGTGCAGGGGGAAAACGGCGCGCTGTACACCTATGACATCAACGGCACAACGAACTATTCCCCCGATGTCGAGCGCCAATCAGGACACAAAGCCCGCCGAGCGTTTCAAGAATATATAAAGCGAAAAGCGGCTTGAAATTCGGGACGTTGTCCCTTATTTTTGGGATTCTGCAATATGTATATTTTTTATTTTGTAATAGGAGTCTTAGATGAGTATCGAATTTTCAGATGAACAAATATTTGTCCGGGATGTCGCGCGGAAATTCGCCGACGAAAAGCTTTTTCCCAACGCCGGCAAATACGACCATGACGAAAAACTCGACCGGAAAATTATCCGTGAAATGGGTGAGCTTGGCCTAATGGGCGTCAAAGTGCCGGAAGCCTACGGCGGCGCCGGACTCGACAACCTTGCCTATGTGCTCGCAATCGAAGAACTCGCCCGCGGATGCGCCTCACACGCCTTAGTTGCAGCAGTGCATGGTTCTCTTTTCGCCGTTCCGGTGTTGCAGGCCGGTACCGAAGAACAGAAAAAGAAATTCCTTCCGCCGGTTTGTTCCGGTGAAAAAATGGCCGCCTATTCCCTTTCCGAGCCAGGTTCCGGCTCGGATGCTGCTTCATTATCACTAACCGCCAAAGAAGATGGGGACAGCTACATCTTAAACGGCACCAAACTCTGGGTCACGCACGGTTCGATCGCCGATTACATTTTGGTATTCGCAACCGTGAACAAAGATCTCCGCACCAAAGGGATTGTCGCGTTCATTGTCGAATCCGACAAACCGGGATTCCAGGTCGGTACGGTCGAAAAGAAAATGGGCTACAAAGCCTCACCGACTGCCGAACTGATTTTCACCGATTACCGTGTACCAAAAGCAAACCAGCTCGGTGAAATTGGACGCGGATTCAATATCGCGATGGAAACGCTCAACCATGGCCGTGTATCGGTCGGAGCGCAGTCGGTTGGTCAGGCGCAGCGCGCGTTTGAAATTGCGGTCAAATACGCCGGTGAACGCAAACAGTTCGGTAAAGAGATAGCAAGTTTCCAGGGCTTACAATTCAAAATCGCCGAAATGCAGGCGCAGCTACACGCCGCGCGGTTGATTACCTATGATGCCGCACACCGTATGGACAAAGGCATGCCCTTCGCCAAAGAAGCCGCTATTTCCAAGATGTACGCATCCGAAGCCGGTACGTTTATTTCCCATTGCGCCATTCAGATTTTGGGCGGGTATGGCTACACGCATGAGTTTAATGTCGAGCGGATTTACCGTGACGTGCGCCTGTGCGAAATCTTCGAAGGCACCAACGAAATCCAACGCGTCGTTATCAGCCGCGAGGTTCTAAAAGAGCACGATATTAAGCTGTCGTAGCAGGATTTGTACAATGGAGGGGGAATGACATCTTCGACAAAATTATTTGGCCTTTTTGCTATTATTCTTTTTGTGGGTTTTCTTTGCCTTTTCATTCCTAGCAAGCAATCAGGCACATCCGAAACCACCATAAAGACTGTAATTCCAGTAGAACACGCTCCAGAATATAAAGAGATTGGACAAATAGCTGGAATAAACTTCTTTGCTTATACCCCTGACACCGCTATTAATTCTTTACGATTTATTGTTAATGTTTATAGAGAGAGATATTCTAGGCCTTGGTCTGTAGGTGGTTTGCAGATTTTATTTTATTCAAGATCAGACATAAATCCTAAGTTTCCAATGGATGATAAGACTTTCAATGCATGGTTCGCTTCATACGATTTTTTTGACAGTAGTTTAACTTTCATAAAAAATGGTTACATACAAAAAGACAAAGCATCAGGAAAACTTAGATAGTATTGAGTAGGTCAACCCCCCCGTGGTTTTGACTCCAATTCTTTAGGCATTATAAGCGACTAGCGCTCCGAACCGCGTACTAAACGAATGTAATCAATCGTTGTCTTTCCATTACAATCTTCCAGCATCTCTTGAGGCCAGTTTTGTATAGCGAAAGTTACTTTTACATTATGCACATCTTGTGGAGATACTGATGTAAAATTCTCACGCAGCAGACTAGTGAGATCAATATCAAAATCATGCCATACGCCTTCAGAAACTCTCGAATAGCCTAGATTCCGTTGAGTACTCAATATTCTTTCGAGATCTTTTGGCGTACCTGCAAACATCGAGTTTGCAAATGGATGAGACTTATATGCGACAAATGCATAAGTGACTAAACCTTGATCCTTTGAAGCTCTAAAATCTATTTCCATAGTACAAAACGCATATCCTTTTGACATAGACGGCTCACTATCCCATGATGTTTCAAACTTCACTCGACATTGAAGACGCAGGCCTTGGAGATCTGTATTTTCAAATTTGCCGATGTTCATGCCATCTGGCCCTGTCTTATTCAAAATTCGCGCATAATTTGAACCTTCAAGTTGTACAGAATTAATGAAAGCACCTGAATTCAGATTTATTTCATAATCCAGACTCGTATGACTTCCTGAGCCATTATCTTCAAACAAAATATTATCTGGTCCAAGAAATGTACCACAATACATGCAATAGCGAGCACTATCTGGATTTGATTTATCACATTTCTTACATAATATCTCTGCCAGCAACATTCCATAGGAAAGAGCAACAAATACGAATGCCAGTACTGCCGTAGACAGATTCCTTCTCAACATGCTTTGCCTCCTTTAATTAGTTTTTTCCCGATTGACCATAACATAGGCCCCAGCCCCATAAGACATCAAGTTATCTTTTCGGGCCGGGTTACCTGCAACACACAATCGAATCTTCTTACCGTTGCTACCTTCCGGTCCTGGCGGGGTTCGCAGCCGTTTGTTGTACAGGACCCGACCCTATAATCTTTGTCTTCGTGTAGGTCAGGACTCCTGTAGTCCTGACATCTTTACTTGTGTCAGGAGCACAGGGCTCCTGACCTACCAGAATTAGATAATACCACCGAATTCCTGCCTCGGAAAGCCCCAAAATCCCTGTTTTCGGGCAATATCACATATCGAATGTCCATGTCCGAAAATGGCTACTTTTCCTCTTTTTATACCGTACAATAGGACATGATCTCGCAAGCCGAACAAAAGATTTTCCTCCGCGCGCTCGACTCGCGCGATTACCGGTTCGATGGCCGGTTCTTTGTCGGCGTCAAAACGACCGGTATCTATTGCCGCCCGATCTGCCCGGCTAAACCAAAACGGGAGAATATCGAATTTTATCGTACAGCATTGGCCGCCGAACGCGCCGGATACCGCCCCTGCCTGCGCTGCCGTCCGGAATCAGCACCGAACTCACCGGCCTGGATAGGCACATCGGCAGTCGTCAAACGCGCACTGAACTTAGTATCTGAAGGCGCGCTGTTTGAATCAAGCGAAACCGGCCTTGCCGAAAAATTCGGATTAACCGCGCGGCATCTGCGAAGATTAGTCGTCAAAGAGATCGGCCTTACCCCCAAACAAATTTCCGATACGCA
The DNA here is from genome assembly GCA_964464605.1 of uncultured Ignavibacteriales bacterium. Lineage (GTDB taxonomy): Bacteria > Zixibacteria > MSB-5A5 > GN15 > FEB-12 > CAYXJN01. The sequence continues at coordinate 121,666 of CAYXJN010000009.1, forward strand.
ACGGCTCAACTTCGCCCGGACATTAATAGTCGAAACCGATCTGCCGATTTCGCAAATCGCGTTTTCCTCCGGGTTTAATTCATTACGCCGATTCAACGATGCATTCCAAACCCGTTTTACCCGCACCCCTTCGCAAATCCGCCGCAAAACTGGCAACGCCAGTTCTACTTTGGCGTTAAATCTCACCTATCGTCCACCGTATAACTGGCAAGCGTTGCTTGATTTTTTCAGGTCGCACATGACTGTTGGCGTGGAATATATCGATGACATTTCTTACTCGCGATTACACGTCGATGAATCTACCGGCAAACCATGTCTAATTCGCGTTTCAAACGACGAAAAGAAACATTCTTTGCGGTTGGAAGTAACCGGCGCATCACCGAGCTCTCTCTTCGCGATTTCACGCCGCATACGGCGGATGTTTGATTTGGATTCCGACCCGGTGCTCATCGCTAATGCCTTTGCTGAATCGAAAATTTTGACTGATTTATACAAGCAACATCCCGGTTTACGTATTCCGCGTGGATGGGACCCGTTTGAAACCGCCGTTTGCACGGTACTGGGGCAACTCGTTTCGGTTGAACAGGGTTGTCGTTGCTCCGAGCAGTTAGTGCTCGAACATGGCACCAAAATCAAACATCCTTTCGGCGACGAATTTCATTCGATTTTTCCTTCCCCCGAAATGTTAGTTAACGCCAAACTCGACACAGTGAAAACAACCACTAAACGAAAAGAAGCAATCCGCGAACTGGCTCGAAAAATAAAAACAGATGACATCTGCTTTAGTGATTATCAGGACTTGGCTGAATTTCGCGTCAAACTGCACGCTCTTCCCGGATTCGGCCCTTGGTCGGTTGAGTATATTTGCTTGCGCGCGCTTGGAGATACCGATGCCTTCCCGAAATCCGATCTGATTATCAACCGCGCCTTACAGCAACACCCCGAACTTACCAAAATCAGCCTGCAGCCGTGGCGGTCATATGTAACGCTCTATTTATGGAAACAGTATGCCCCGATTCTCTCGAAGAAAGGAAAGAAGAAATGACCTATCAACGAACGATGAAAAGCCCAATCGGCACGCTGACCTTAACAGCGACTGACAGCGGCATCAGCGAAGTGCATTTTGAGGCAGGTGCCACCCGTTCTAAAAAAAATGACACTCATCCATTACTTCAAAAGTGCGAAAAGGAGCTGACAGAGTATTTCGCCGGAAAACGGAAAGAGTTTACCGTTCCGCTCGACCTGCAAGGTACCGATTTTCAGAAGAAAGCATGGCATGCCCTGCTGGCTATTCCCTATGGTGAAACCCGTTCGTATAAACAACAAGCCTCGAAAATAAAAAACGGCGACGCCGTTCGAGCAGTCGGCGCGGCGAACGGAAGAAATCCGGTCGCGATTATTGTCCCCTGCCACCGTGTTATTGCTTCCAATGGTCACTTGCACGGCTACGCCGGAGGATTGAAGATAAAGCAGTTTCTCTTGCAGCTTGAAGGACTTGATGTAAACGGCTTCAAACTGACCCAGCCTTCTCTGTTATGATCAGTCGCACTGATTTGTTCTATCTCATATTGCTCGCCGCTATCTGGGGAGGATCATTCATATTCCAGCGTGTGCTTTCGCCGGTGCTTGGCCCCGTTCTGACCGCGTTTTTCCGTGTTTCGATCGCTGGTGCAGCCTTGCTGATTTATTTTGCGATAATCAAGTTCGACTTGGAATGGCGTAAGAACTGGAAACATTACGCGATTATTGGCGTGGTCAATTCCGGTATTCCGTTTCTGTTATTCAGCTATGCCGCGTTATACATCCCGGCTTCTCTCTCTGCTATTTTAAGTTCAAGCGCGCCGATGTTCGGCTCGGTGTTTGCCGCTCTCTGGCTCGGCGATAAGCTGACTCCGATCAAAACAATCGGACTGATTTTAGGTTCAGTCGGTGTCACGTTTGTTGCCCTGAAGGGAACCGAACATATCAGCAGCGAAGTCACTATTGCCATTATCGGCTGTCTTGTTGCCTCCGCCGGTTATGGATTAGCAGGAGTCTATACCAAAAAATTTGCAAAGAATGCCAAATCGTACGGCATTGCCGCTGCGAGCCAGACAACTGCCGGTTTGGCGATTTTGCCGATTATTCCTTTCTCACCGATTCGCGGCGAAATTGATACGATTATCATTTTCAATGTTCTCGGGCTTTCGCTGTTATGCAGTGCAGTCGCATACCTGTTGTATTTCCGGCTGATCCAAAATATCGGCCCGACCAAAGCGCTGACCGTTACCTATTTAGTCCCACTGTTCGGTATGACCTGGGGCAACCTCTTTTTACATGAAGTTATCACCGGGCGGATGATTTTCGGCTGTTTGTTGATTATCGGCGGCACCGCGCTGGTACTGCGCAGGCAGTGACAGAATTAAGTGGAGCAGATCGGGATCGAACCGACGGCCTCTACGTTGCGAACGTAGCGCTCTCCCAGCTGAGCTACTGCCCCAATTCTGTCAGAACGTAAGTATACGACGCTTTCCCCCGGCTCTTCAAGCGGATTTTTAACTGACAGTCCCCCCTATTGACAAACCGGCGCACATTCGGCACTCATAGTGCAAAGGCAGATTCAACGCAGGAGTAATTCACATGGGTAATCGGGTTTTGCGCGTACTTTTTTCCGTCTGTTTCGCGGTGTGCATTTGCAGCCAGATTTTCGCGCAGGAAACAACAAAGCCGGAAAGGAAAAATTCACTGGAAAAAGGAAAATGGGCGCTGCAGTTCGGTGTTACCGGTAATTTTCAAATAACCGGATACTACAGCGGAACTGTTTCCGTTAAAAAACATACGTCGGATGCAAAAGCATGGCGGGTAAGTTTGTCAACACGGTTGAATTATTCCGACCGGTCAAATAGTGAGCAGGCAATCGTTAACGGGAATAATCAATGGCATGATATTGATGAAAGCCCGTTTGATGTCGATGCCACGCTTAACCTCGAAAGACAATGGTATAAACAACATCTGAATCGTTTCGTGTATTACTTCGGACTCGGACCGGTGCTAAACTACGGCTATTCCTACAATAAACGAAGCTATTACGATCCGACACGGAACCAGATATTTCGGCGGATACAGGCCGGTGCAGGTCTCACGCTGTTGGCAGGCGCAGAATGCTTTGTCACGAAACAAATAAGTATAACCGGAGAGTATTCGGCGGTTACACGATTTGTATACGACGAGCAGATACAAACGACCAGCTATCCGGGTGTTTATAGTCGCACGATAGCAGTAAGTCGCAATATTTCGTTCTCAAGCTCAACCGTTCGCATGGGACTTGCCATATACTTTTAGGCCTTAGTACATCACGCCCGCCCGCAGAAACAGATGCGGGTTCGCGCGAACTTCATACTCCCGATTGCCGCCTGCCGGCAGGCCGATAAGACCGAGCTCGAACAGGTAGGTATACCGTTTGGTGGATACAAAAATCAATTCGCACGACGTTTTCAGCGTCAGAAAACTGGTCAGTTTTAAAAACCCGATATCCGCCATATAGCCATAACCGACCGATGCCGTCGGCCGCCACAAAATCCGTTGGTGTTTGCTCAGAATCCCTTTTTTGATGCTCAGGCTCGCATCTAAAAACATCTGCCGCTGTTCGAAGAGGTTAATGTCGATGATATCGATTGTCGGCGAGATAAAGAATTTTTTCGCCACGTGAAAATCGAAAAAAATCCCGCCATGCAGCCCGAATTTATTTCGATACGGCCGGCTGTTGATATAGATATCCCCTTGGGCAATAAGTCCGCCTTTCACGCCGACCGCATCCCGAATCGGTCCGCGCCGCTGCCATGAAGGGAAATTCCCCTTTACCTCCTGCGCGAAAGCAGACAAAGCCCAACCCCAGACCAAAAGTACCAGTACAGTATATTTCAATTTCTTTCCTTTTGTAAGGGTACAGGATATAACGATGGTAACCGCTTTATGTCAAATCAGTTCAGGGGAATACCGACTGAAAAAAGTGAAGCGGAAATCTGGTTCTTTTGCGGCCGGAAAGCGGTATATTCCCCCTCATGAGCTATTTAGTATTTGCCCGGAAATACCGTCCGCAGACATTCCGTGACGTTATCGCCCAGGAACATATCACCCGTACCCTGCAAAACGCAGTAGCCAGCAACCGGCTTGGTTCCGGCTACCTGTTCTGCGGTCCACGCGGAACCGGAAAAACGACAACCGCCCGCATTTTAGCCAAAGCCTTAAACTGCGAAAAAGGGCCGACTCCTGATCCATGCGGAGTATGCGAGGCATGCGTTGAAATAGCGGCTGGAGCATCTTTAGATGTGAAAGAAATCGACGCCGCTTCTAATACCGGTGTCGATGATATCCGCTCATTGCGGGAAACGATTCAGTACACACCGGCCAAAGGACGAAAACGGGTTTTTATTATTGATGAAGTTCACCGTTTGTCAGGCGCTGCTTTTGATGCGCTTTTAAAGACGCTCGAAGAACCGCCCGCACATGTGTTGTTTATTTTCGCTACGACCGAACCGCTAAAAGTTCCGGAAACGATTATCTCCCGCACACAGCGATTCGATTTCCGCAGAGTTTCCATTCATGATCTGGCTGCTCATCTGAAATCGATTACGGATAAGGAGAGCTTAAAAATCGAAGATGACGCACTCCGTTTGGTCTGCCGCAAAGGGGATGGTTCCGTTCGTGATTCCCTTTCCCTGCTCGATCAGGTTGCCGCATTTACCGCAGAGAAGATAACCACGGCAACCGTTACCGAAGCCCTCGGGTTAGTGGACAGACAAACCATCATCGACTTTGTCGCCGCGGCAGCGGCCAAAGACAGCAAAGGAATTTTGCGAATTACCTACCATATTCTTGATGCCGGTGTAGATACTTCCGATTTCACCACCGAACTGCTTGAGCATTTGCGCATGCTGATGGTGCTTGCTTCCAAAGGAACCGAACAGGACATTGCCGCCGAAGAACGGGCCATACTTGAACAACAAGCGAGTTTCTTCTCGATTGGCGACTTATTACGTTTGATCAAAATCGCCGGTGATCAATTGTTAGATCTCAAAGCCGGTTTAGATGAACGCCTGATATTACAAACCGGTGCGTTGAAAATGGCAATGATGGAATCGACCGTTCAGCTTTCTGAAGTGCTCGCTCAATTGAAAAATCCCTCATTGGCTAATCCTTCCTCTGAAAAAAAAAGTCCTGAACCGAACCGGCAGACGCTGACGTTTTCTGCTCAACGAACGGTTGAAACTCCTCTACCCAGTGCCGCTGTAACTGCCGTTAATCTCCCGATGGTGCAAAAAGGGTGGCCGGATTTCCTGGTCGCGCTACGCCAGAAAAACCAGTTGCTCAGTTCACAGCTGGCGATGGCAACGGTAACGGACGTGAAACAGAATATGATTTACCTGCGGCTCACCGCGGCTGAGGCTTCAGCCAAACGAATTCTTGATTCCCCGAACCACTTTCAGATAATCAGTGAAACCGCAGCCGAAAAATTCGGCCCGGGTATTCGCGTTCATATCGAAGCTGAACGCCCCGCTGCCGAACCGACGAAACCGGCGGCAAGCGCAGACCCGGTTGCCATGCCGGTTGACGTGCAGGCGATGGTAAAAAGCTCCGAACGGCTCCAGAAACTGCTGCAGCAGGTAGACGGGGAAATAATCGGCATTAAAAACGTAGAATCGCATGACAATTGAAACGATAAAGGAAGAATGAGATGTTCAACAAAGGTGGAATGGGTAATATGATGAAACAGGTTCAGCAGATGCAGGCCAAAATGGAGAAAGTGCAGGCTGAACTTGAGCAGATGGAAATCGAAGGCGCCTCAGGCGGCGGGATGGTCAAAGTAATCGTCAACGGCAAAAGCGAAGTCCGTTCCATCACTATCGACCCGAGCGTGGTTGAAAAAGAAGAAGTCGATATGCTTCAGGATATGATTATGGCCGCGATCAACAACGCGCATCAAAAGGCACAGGAAATCCAGTCGGAAAAAATGTCTGCTGTCACCGGCGGTCTCAATATTCCGGGGCTTTTCTAATTACGCATGTTCAAATCTGCCGGATCAATCGAACGCCTTGCCAACCGTCTCGCCCGCCTCCCCGGTATTGGAAGAAAATCGGCGACGCGTCTGGCGTTGCACATTTTGAAACTTCCCAAAGAGGATGCGTTCGAACTTGCTGATATCATCAAGGAAGTAAAAGAAAAAGTCGGGTTCTGCTCAACCTGCTATAACCTGTCTGAAACCGATCCCTGCGCAATCTGCGCCGATCCCGGTCGCGGCCGAGCGATTATTTGCGTGGTCGAAGAAACCGCCGATGCCGCCGCACTTGAAAAAGCGGAAGGGTTCCGCGGATTGTTTCATATTCTGGGCGGTCGGCTTTCGCCACTTGATGGTATTGGCCCTGATGATCTCAAAATTCGTGAGTTACTATCCCGCTTGGACGGCAGTGTCGAGGAAATTATTTTAGCGACCAATCCGAATGTTGAAGGAGAAGCGACCGCTATTTATTTAGCGAAGCTGCTCAAGCCGCTCGGTGTGCGGGTAACTCGTATCGCCCGTGGATTGCCGATGGGCTCCGATTTGGAATATGCCGACTCCGCCACCCTCAGCCGCGCGCTTGAAGGACGACAAGACATCTCCTGATCCGTATGAATGATTCTTCACGCAATTCCCGACTTTTCATTTTTCTTATCGCTATTGTTATTTTTATTGCAGCGTCAAAATTTATCGCGCCTGCAATCGTCGCCAATAGCTGGGCGTTTACCCAATGGCAATACCTTCCACTTTGGTGCTCTCTTGGTGTAACCGCTGTTTGTCTGTCCTTAGTCTATGTCGCGTGGAAACAAAGCAGCGGCGTCATTGTTTTTTTTGAAAAGAAAAATAGTCAGCTTATCGTCGGCGGTTTGTTGTTAGCTGCCGCGATACTCTTTTGTTTTGATTCGATTTTGTATGCCGGCGGCAATCTGACTGTCGCGCGGATTTCACAGGCGGATGTTATCATCAAACGGCTTCATGAATGGGGCGCTGTGCATTTGGTGAGTTGGCTTTTCTACCTCTTTAAGTCCGTCTTCTCATTCCTGACTGCCGATAACGCCGCCGCTTTAGCCTGGAGCACCGTTAGCTGGCTATCCGGCTTGCTTTCGCTTTGGTGGGGATGGCAATCAAGCCGCTTTTTAACTACTGACCGCGCATTACGAACACTGATTACTACTTCGATCTTTTTAGGACCGCATGCAGCGCTGTTTTTTGGATTTGTTGCTCCTGAACCGTTAGTGATTGCGTTTACCATTGGGGTGACCCGTTTCGCGTTAGAATACTTTTATACCCAAAATACCAAGCCGTTACTTTGGGTCTGGTGCTTATTGTTACTAAGCATTGTTTGCTATACTCCTTGCCTTTACTTATTACCGGCCGCAGCGTATGTCACCTTTACCCCTTTGAAAACAAATAGCAATCGGGGGTTGATTCTGGCAGCGTTAACCGGCATAGTTTTGATTGCCGCGCTCTACTACTTGGCATCACAAAATCTGGAATTGACCTCGCACATACTTTTCTTTGAAGGGAAAAACCCCAACTCCGACTATGGCATGTTTTCACTGCGACACATCGGCGATATGCTGCAATTATTTCTCGTCTTTGCGCCGCAGATACTGATTGCCGGCTATCTGTTTTTCACCCGCAAAGTACCGAAAGAACTGCAAAAAGCAGTTACCCTGCTAACGATCATGACATGTTCCGGTATTGTAGTGACGCTGTTGATTAACCCCGTACAAAGTATCGTTTTGGATTTCCCAGTTTTGCTTGCCTATCTCTCTCCGGTTCAACTGCTCGCCGTAGTATTGCTGACTACCTCACCGGCCGAAACACCGCAACCAGCCCGGCAAAATGTTTTAGCATTTACTGCCGTTTCTCTGTTTGTCCTGTTGAGCTGGTTCCCTTTGAATAGAAGTATCCTGAACTCGCAGGATTACGCCGAGGCATATTTCAAACAGCATGACAATTTCTACCGCGCAGGTTCATTCTCGTTTCGGGATGCGCTTTTTGCGGCAGATAAAAAAGAAGTCGCCGACATTTGGGAGCGGAAACTTGCCACGAAATCCCCTGAGTATATCGACCTTGAGGGCTGCCGAAATCTCGCTTTGAAAAACAATGAAACTGAAGCGCTTCGGGAGTTATACAAGCTGAAAGTTCACCATCCGTTTTGGGGGGACCCGCGGTATGTGCTGGCCGGCATACAAATGAGACTCGGCCGTCCTCAGTTGGCGGCGCCGGAACTCGACACCGCGCTCATGCTTGAGCCGTATAACAAATCCTACCTTATGGCCAAGTACAGTTTATACCGGGATACACGGGCATACGACAATGCGCTTGGAACCATCACGCATACGTTGAAGTTTTACCCGTCCGATTCGTTGGTGCTTTCGGACTATATGTTAGTTTCTTATCGCGCCGGAGATATAGCTAAATCAGATTCTTTACGGCGGATATTACAGGAACGTTTTCCCAATCTTCCGTATCCGTTTTTCATTGAAGGCTTAATTGCCGAAGGGCGGGGTAATTTGCAGCAGGCTCAACGGGCATATGAGAAGTTTATCGCTATCGCACCGGATGACCCGGATGTTCCACGAGTGCGCAAAATGCTCAACGATGTCGTCTTAAAACTGCGGAACGCGGAAAACTAACGTCCGCCTATTGCGGCAGAATACGGGCATCCTTTTCACTCGGCACAACGTTATTGAATAACGTCTTTTTGAACCGAATGGCGAGTTTCTTGTCCGCCTGTGTGTAGTAGGTGCTGTCGGGTGTTACCCCAAGAATATATTTTGCCGTGATCTGATTGGTCGCGTAATCATACAGACCGGCTTCGTTGGCATCCCACCGGATAGCATACCGATACCCTTCAAACGGCACATCTTCCTTGAACTGCAATGCAAACAAATCGGAAGTAGTAAGCCGTTGATCTCTACCGAACAAAAGCGTTCCGGAAGGAGCGCTGCTGTCCCCATGCGCTACGACCGTAATCCACTCTTTGCTGTCTTTCACTTCAACCGAGGTATTCTTGAATAAACTGCTGCCGGAAACATCACCGGCAACGACATCACCATAGGTAGTCTGGAATGAATTCAGATATGACTCAAAAGCCGTAACAAACGCTGCCCAATCCGCAAAGCCGGCAGTTGTAGCTAAACGGGATTTCGCCTCTGCTGCGGTCATCGCATGAAGTGAATCATAATCGGTCGAAAGGGCGCGGTAGACTTTCAAATAGCCGTCAAGCCCGAGTTTCTCTTTCAAAAACGCCGATAAAATTCCAGCTACCGGATAATTGACATCAGCACCCGATAAAGCCGAGAACCCATCCATCGTCAATAGCGAATCCATATCAACCAACTGGTTTTGATACATAAATGCACCGAGGGCATACAGGCTGGAAGCTGATTTCCCCCAGCGACCGCCGTACATAACGGCTACTCCTTCACGCATCACCGGCATCGTGTACATTTCCTGCGCACGAAGTTTGAACGCGACTAAAAAGTGCACCAGTTCATGAAAGTGCGGGAACCGGGCACTGATAACATCGTCGGAAGCCATATCGAACGTTCCTTCGGTATCGGTTCCGCTGATATCTTTGACGGTGGTCGAAGAATCACAATAGTAGTATTCAATCTTGCTCGCTTTCAAAAGCGTGAGGTCTTCCGGCGAAAGCTGCAATGAGTCGGCTGTATTCTTGATAAACTGATCCGCCGCTTCCAAAACAACTGGATTGAGAGATTTTTGTTTGTCGGGATGTACGTGGATACGCAGGTATGCGCTTTCGACGATGTCCCACGTCCGTGTGTAATAGTCCTGCGGATAGATAATCCAGAGGTATTTTCCGTCATTAACCGTGTAATAGCTATATCCCAGCGTATCAGAGCCGATTTTCGCGCTAAAATTGACTTTTACATATCCCTTCCCCAGACTTTCGACTTTCGAGTAGGGGGAATACATGCCGCTCTTCAAATACTTCAGATTACGCACTAAGGGGGAATTACAGTCGGTTTTCAGGTCAATCCCGTCATAAACAATCCCGAAGCGCAGGGAACGCTCCCGAGAGGCCTGCTTCCATAAATATGAAGCTGATTCATAGTTGCCTGATGACAACAGGTCAAAATACTCGTTCATCAAATCGCCGCCCAAATTGGCCGAACCGGGCAGGACAAGGGTCAGCAAGAGACAAAAGGTAATGAGGGAAAACCGGACAAACTTCATTGACTGTTCCTTATTCCGTAGTGAGTAGGTAATATACAGCCGTTATACAATACCTGTCCAGCCGTGTACCAGGGAATTGCCACAAAATGAGATAGATTTTAAAAGGAAATTCCGACCGAAAAGCGCTGGGCTGAGGCCAGTCTGCCGAAATCCTGCCAGGCATAATCTAAGGTCAGCTTTGAGCTTTCCCCAAACGGCAGGGATAAACCACCGCCAAGCGTAAGTCCTTCTTCGGCATAATTGATCTTCTGGCCGGCACGCAGGAAAAAGCGCTCAGAATAGCCATATTGCATTCCCAAAGAACCCTGTTGTTCGTTGTCGTTCGGATGCTTGAACTCACCCGCGAACGTCACTAAAGACTTAGGGCCAAATTGGACATCGTAGGCAAGTCCCATTCTGAACAATAATGGCAAGTCATAGGGCGTTGCTTTTAATTGGGCGGTAACTCCGGGGTTGTTGCCTTCCCCGTCACGGTCATCATAATTCACATCCAAATCTGAACCGCCGAACGTCATATCACTGCCGACATTGCTCATACTCATACCGACCCGAAGCGAACGAAAACCGGTATACAATAAAGTACCGAAATCAAGCGCTACGCCATTGGCGGTTGCGTTATGGATTTTTTCACCCAAAAACTTAATCGAACCACCGAACGAAAACTGCGTGGTCAACTGACGCGCGTAACTGGCGCCGATAGCATATGATGTTGCGGTATAAAACTCACCGGTACCATCCGGGTTGTCGAAAGTCGTGATTTCGATATCATCCATCGAAAGCATCGTCGCCGAAACACCGATCACACCGACTCCTTCGAATGCTTTGGCTGCACCGAAGTAATTGAGTTTAACATCCAAAAGCCAATCGACCGAGGTAAACGCAAAATCAGTTCCTTCAACTTCCGCCAACCCAGCCGGATTCCAGAACATGGAATAGGCATCATTGGCAATCGCTACTGATGCTTCCCCGAGTGCCTGATATTTGGCACCCACGCCGATTTTCAAAAACTGTGCCCCAGCCATACCGACTTTGGAAGTCTCAGCAGCTGAAACAAACTGGACTGCGCCAATTAGGAGAAAGAATGCTATACGCGTTTTCATATTCATTCTCCCTACTTAATGATGGCGAAGCGCCCGGTTTGGGTTCCATAGGGGGAGTCAACATGATAGAAGTATGTGCCCGATGCTATCTGTTGACGGTTTTCCGATTGTAAGTTCCAGCGAGCTTCCCCTCCACCATTGTGCTGAATTGTACGCACCAAATCCCCGGTCAGCGTGTAAATACGAATTGTGCAGCGTTCCGGAACCGGCTGGAAAGTCAGCACGGTTTCTCCTTGAGCAGTTTCAACCATAGATGAGAAACTGACAAAGTACGGATTTGGAACGACTTTAATCTTTTTCAATGCCGCTTGTGCATCGGCAGCATCGACACCATCGACTTTGAAGGCGAAGTTATCACCCGGACCGTTTAACGGCGCACCGGCAACGGTGAACACATCGCCGACTTGCGGACCGTAGGTTGATTCATCGAACTGGAACATCCAGCTGTAGAAATACGGGAATGCATCTGCTGTGACATTGTTGGTGCCGTCATACGGATAATCGACAATGACCAACAGATCCGCTGCGCTCCAGACACCATCTTCATCAAATTCATAGAAAGCGAGTGATACGCGCTCGTTGGTGGAGATATTCCAGCATTCAAACGGTATCCACATCGATTGATCAATAGTTGTAAACCCTTCACCAACCCATGCCGCCCAGGTCGAATCGCCGGTGTATCGTATTTCATATTGGCTGCGGAACGGCGCGTCACCGAACACATCATTCGTGTCGCCGGTAAATACCGGAATCGCCGGACCATAAAAGTCGTACATTTCAAGCGTCGGATTGCTGCCGCTGAATCCGGTCTGAACATAACTACGGGGGTAGCGATCACCGTTAGTGACAACAAGACGCATACCATCGGTCACCGGGAATAATCCCTCTTCTCCGCCCATTTGAGTTTGATCCCGCAGAATGGTATCACCGCTGGCAGCATTGACAATATGCCAGTAGGTTTCTTCCGGGGTATCTTGGAAGACGATTTGATAATCTGTACCCTGCAGTGCGGTTTTATCGAATACTATCGGGATAACGGTACCGTCAGAAATACTATCCGGCGCACTTCCGGTGAATGTATGGACGACTGTCGATTCGGCCGGGAAATAACCGGAAGGGTTCTTCGTCGGGCGTGCTTCGATTACATTCGCTGTCTGCCCTGCGATACCGAATCCGTTTTGCAATTGATCGATACCAAGTGTCGCATTACCGGTATCATATGCGACCAGGCAATACCAGTAATCGACAGAGTTGCTTAAGTTCGAATCGATAAAGGTATGCTGAATCGGGTCACCGGGAGCGTTAACGCTCTTTTCGAAAATCGGCGTATAGGCGACATCGAGACATTCATTGCTATTTTCATCATCAACCGGTCCCCAGGTTCTTCCGCCGTTATCGCTGCGATATAAGCGATAACCGCCGAAATCCATCTCACCGGTAAGCGGATCGACACTGACTTCCGCCGTATCATTCCATGACAAAAAGATTTTCTTGTCACCGCCTCGGGCGATAAGAGTCGGTGTGGTGGGTGGTTCCGGACCAACATAATTTTGATCATACAATTCCTGCGCAAGATCGGCATTGGCACGGAAATCCGCTTCATCTTTTCCGGCTACGAATGCATACACCACCCGCACCGTTTTACCGGCGGTCAAATCAATGCCGCGAACACACTGGATATAGAACTGATCGGTCGGCGGCAATGAAGAGTCATATTGTGCGCTGTTGATATAGTCGAATCGTCCCGGATCATCCTGCGGTAAAAAACCCCAGTCGCCGGTACGGAAAGAAGTCATTCCGATACCATCTGGCGTTTCCAAAAGCTTTGTGCCGAAATAACCGCCGATAACTCCCCAACCCGGATCTTTCACCGGATCATAAATCCAAGCAAGATTTTCAATAGAATCCGAACCGACGATATCTCCTAAACGTCCGTTTTCACCGGAACCATCCGGACCACCCGCGTCGATATCGATGTACAATCCGAACGCGAATTCGGAATAATCCTGAGTTGACGTGTTAGTAATATCAAGAATCACGAACATAAAGTCTTCATTGTAGCAGTAGTTCCACTGTAAGATGGACTGCGTTACTTCAAGTCCTAATAACGATGATCCGCCGGCATTATCAGTAAACCGATAATGCGAGTCCTGCCGTGAGGTCGGACCACTGGGTACAAAACTGGATTGCAAAGCATTGAAGCTTCGATTGTAAACAAAGTTGGTCGAATCCGGATTCCAGACTCTCCATCCCTGCGCAGGTCGTCCGACACCAATACCAGTGGTATCAGCCGGATCGTAATCAAAATAGCGGGTTGAGTCAGTCGACAGATAAATGCGGTAATCATCTGTCCCGTTTACCGGCATCGGCATCGCCTGAAAGTCTTCGTAAGAATCAGAAACCAGGGTATCACCATCGGTGGTAACAGCACCCATCCAGTACAATGCTTCCGCTAAATAGCTGTGGCCGGAATTGCGCGGCCATTCGCCTGAGGGACGGTTGGCATATTCATATCCGCCGATATACCCCCAGTTGTCCACGGTCGTAACGATGTTACCGACATTCTGCGTAATTTGATCGAAGGTAAACGGCGCCGGACTCAGTAAGCTGCCGGTACTCCATTGCTGCGTTTCATGTGGATTACGGGCGTTTAGCGGGCGTGCACTTACGACAGTCGCAGTTAAACTGAACACAGAAAGTGTCAGTAATACCATTCGTCTATAGTTTTGTTTGTTCATCATATCGTTACTCGTTAGAACTTAAACTCTACACCGGTACGAATCGAGCGCGGCGGTGAATAGTTTTGCGGGTCGTTATCGTAAATTTTATCCAACCGATCCAATTCCTGCTGACTCGTCGACGTAGAAGCTCCCGGCCGTGAACCGTCATTGTAGGCCAAACCGGTGCGTGAATAGACATCAACAACGTTGCGGCGGTTGAACAAATTATTAACTTCGACAAAGAAGTCGATGCTTCTGGTTTTTGAACCACCGAGTGAGAACGTTTTGTTCATCCGCATATCGACGCTGTATCGCGCCGGCAGCCGCCCTTCGTTACGTTCACCTAAACGATTGCCCATCTGATCGGTGTGTGTGTACGGCAATCCTGATCCGTAATACCCGACCATGGAAATCCCCCAGGCATCCGGCATCTTCATACCGAACAGTTCCTGATTCCATCCCTGCGGAACGCGGTATTCAACGACTGCCGTGACCGTATGCCGCTGATCGAAATCGAGTGGATATTCGGTAACCGGAGCGAGTGTATCTTCTGTCGAGGTAATGAACGTGTAATACGGTTCCAGCGCATATGAACCGTTGCCGCTTGCAATCATATAGCTGTATGCGATCGACGTACTAAAATATCCGCGTACCGGGAGTTTTTCAATTGCTATATCAAACCCTCTGGCTGATCCGTAATCACCATTTTCAAAAAATGTTACCGGAGAGCCATTGCGCTGGTAAGGCGAACGGGTTGTTACCAAATCATTAATATCTTTATAGTACGCGGTAATGTCTAAACGGAGATCATCCGCAATCATATGGTCAATACCTAATTCATAAGAGATAGTTTCTTCCGGTTCCAAGTTCGGATTTCCGACAAGCGGATAACCGGTAGTAACATCTCCCTGGAGATTCATATAGACATAATTGAACTGCGGAGCCTGATAATAGAGACCGTAGTTGAAGTGCATAACTGTTTTTTCGGAAATCGGGAATGACATACCGAAGCGCGGCGATATGCGCGTTTTTGCATCGCTGTGCTTGTATACAAGTACCTGGTCGCCAGGCGTGCTATTGTATTCAACATCGACATTACGGTAATCGATGCGCATACCGGCATTAATGACGAAATTGGCATATTCCATTTTATCCTGTATGTATCCGGCAAGATATAATGGAGTGCTGGTATACTCTTCGCCGTACGGATTGGTGTTATAGAACTGTTTAACATCCCAGGCGATATCATACGAGCGATATTCGATACCGCTTTTGAACTGGTGCGTCTTGTTCACCTGATATAACAAATCCGTATGGATAGCGTTGTAGGCAGCTTCACGATGATGATACGCCGGAAGAAAATCTGAACCGGTAGTGAATCCGACGAAATTGTACGGATTGCTGGGATTGTAAGCGGTGCCGTTCCAATAATTATGCTCATGAATCGTGCCGTTATAATTTCCGTTCGCATCTTCGGAATATCCCGGCCATTGCTTCCAGTACGTATCAAACAAGCTCTTGGGCGCCTGTTTGGTTTCGGATGAGAACCGGCTTAATGAGTTCGTCCAGATCAACTTTTCATTGAAGTTGTAGTTTCCGTTCACACCAACCAGGTAAGATTCTTTTTCAAAGGCAGGGAGACCATCCATATTGAAATTGTAAGACCGTCCGTTTCCGTCACGATGAATAAAGACATCTCCGTCAGCATGGTAATAAGTGAAATTACCTTTCCACTTTGTTTTACCGGTCGGCTGCATCGTAATGTTAGTTGTGCCGGTAAATGAGTTGGTGGTGTTTTCAGGTAAATACGTCGGAGCGTTGAGCAGTTCTGCTGCCGCAAAGAAATTGTAGCGCTTTGGTTCTAACGTAAACAGCGGACCGGACAAACGACCGCTGAATCCGCGATCCCCTACCCGCTTGAGCGCATCGATTTTACCGGTACCCGGATTGTACGGGTAGGTTGCCCCTTCATAATATTTCAATGATCCATGATATTGAGAACCACCTTCCGGCGTTACGGCATTGACCACTCCGGAAAGCGCATCACCATATTCTGCGCTATATCCACCGGTGGTTAAGGAAAGTTCTTCAAGAGCAGAAGGGATGATGTACATGCCGCTATTGGCAACAAACGGATCCTGAATCGAGAAACCGTCATAATAGTAGCTCAACTGGCCGGCACGACCACCGCGAACGTGGAGAGCATCATTTTCATCCGTGACCACGCCCGGATATTTATTGAGCACCGCCTGAATCGTGCTGGCATTCGGCATAACGCGAATACGGTCAGCCGTAAAGATCATCTTCGATTCAGTCATATCTTTTTGAATGGGAGCCAAAGTCGCGCTGACTACCTGTTCAGTGACTTCGACAGCGGTTTCTTTCAATTCAAGATCAACCGGCGTGGTCAAATCGGCCAGTACGCGCACTTCTTCTTTGGTTATTTTCTGAAATCCGACGTAAGAAATCGTGATTCGATATTTACCAACCGGGATGTTAATAATGAAGTATTCGCCGTCCTCGTCGGTTTTGGTACCAATCGGCGTTCCCTCAATCATAACGGTCGCCCCTACTAATGGTTCACCTGTGGCAACGTTCGTTACCAAGCCAGAGATTTTCCCCGTAGTAGATGCAGACAGGTTCGATGCCGCACAGACGACCAACGTGAAACCGATCAGTATGCGAAAGAAAGCTTGTTTCCGCACCAAAGTGCGTCCTCCCATTAAGAATCCGCCGAGCGTTTTAAGCTTCGGCTACCGTAAACTGTCAATGGTTCGGGTTGTCAGCGCTACGGTGTCCTTTGGCCTCATTATCGAACTGTTCAGAAATTTCTTAACCGATCGGCACACTTTTTTTGAAGGAGTCAAAAAATGAATGGAAAAGAAAAAGCGAGTCTAATCGACTGGCGGGTAAAAAATTGCGGCTAAATACCGACATAGATTACGAAAACGGTTCGGGATAAGTCTGTCTGCGGCGAAGAACGTACGGTCACAAACCTAATGAAAGGGTTGTAACTATTCTTACGCCGGTTATTCGATGCATGGGCGTGTTGGCTCTTTTGTGCCACCTTCTCGCCAGCGGTGAGGTGCGCGCAGACAGAGAGGTGCATATTGCAACCCTAACCAGTGACACGCTGACTTCCACGACTCGAACGCTGCAAGGAGCGCGGAATGTCATTCTCCAGCAGAATGACAAAGTGGTGTTTCATCACTTTACCTGCGGATCCGCCGCCCATAGCAGTTCTGTGGTTGATTCTATCACCAGAATAAAACCAACACTTATTCTGACAGTAGGAACAGTCGCAACTGACATGGCGAAGAAGGAATTTCCGAATACGCCCATTATCTTCTCTTCCGTTATCCACCCCGAACTATCCGGCTTCGTCGAGAGTAATAAAGTCCCAAACACGAATATGACCGGCGCATCGCTTGATATTCCGATCGACATTCAGTTTAAGTATTTTAAGAAAATTGTCCCGAACATTAAGCGAATCGGTGTGCTCTACACGCCAGAAACCGAGCACCTGATCAATCAGGCTAAGGAAGCAGCTCGCGCGGAGGGGATCGACCTTGTTCCCGTAACCGTTCATGAAAACAAGGACCTCCCCTCTGCACTTGATTCTGTTTCCGCTCATGTCGATGGACTCTGGTCAGTACCTGACCCGCAACTGTTTACCCCGCAGTCTACCCGTTACATCTTATTGAACACGATTCGGCGCTCAATTCCGTTCATGGGTTTCTCCCGCAATGTTGTTGAATCAGGTGCGCTTTTTGCCCTCGATTTCGACTACAAAGCGGTAGGCATGCAGGCCGGCCGGATTGTCAATCAGGTTTTGGGAGGACAAAATCCCGGTACAATTGAGGTTTCTTCAGTCGACGTTATCTGGTTTCACTACAACGAAAAAACAGCGAAGTTGATAAACGTTGCCATACCGGATGAGTTAGTTGCCGTTGCCAAGGAGGTGTACAGATGACACTTCCACTGGCATTGCGTCGCTTTTCATTGCGGGCAA
Organism: uncultured Ignavibacteriales bacterium; assembly: GCA_964464605.1. Classification (GTDB taxonomy): domain Bacteria; phylum Zixibacteria; class MSB-5A5; order GN15; family FEB-12; genus CAYXJN01. Next base: position 139,744 of record CAYXJN010000009.1, read on the forward strand.
AATTCATTCTGCCTATCTCGATCGTGGTATGCGTGAGCGTATTCGCTATCAGTACCTACTTGATTCGTCAGCAAGCTGATGGCTTCCATCGTGAATTTGAAGAAAACGGCCAGACCATGTCCCGCCTTGTCGCCCGTCAGGCGGAAAGCGGCGTATTGTTTGAAGACCGTGACGATCTGAAATCGATTCTCGGGCAGTTAACGGTCATCGACGATGTCAGCTACGCCGTAATCACCGACAACGAAGGGAAAGTGCTTGCGGAAATCGGTACCTGGCCGACCACAAACCATGAAACGCCGAAACCGGTTACTATTGCTACCGATCGCAGCAGCATGCAGTACATCCAATTCGAGAAGGAGCATTCCTGCATTCAATTTGTCAGTCCGATTGTGACTATTCAGGAAACATTGAATCCGGAAAATCTCGGTACGACCGGACGAATCGATTCCAGCATGACCAGCGGTTCTTCCGAGCAGCAAATCGGAACATTGCGTGTGCTCTGGTCGCTTGAACAAGTGGAAAAAGCGATCGAGAAATCGACTACAACGGCAATCGTCCTCACGCTCTTTATTCTCCTTTTGACCATTGTGGTATTGGCTCTTGTTGTTCGTGCCGTTATTGAACCGGTTAAACGGCTTGTGGAAGCAACCGACCAAGTTGCCTGCGGCAACTACACGCAGAAAGTGGAAGTTGTCCACGAAGATGAAATCGGCCAGCTCGCACTTACGTTCAACGAAATGATTGAATCGCTGCGGCAATCGCGCGAGGCAATCGAAGAATACAACCGTACCCTCGAACAGCGTATTCAGGAGCGCACCCGCGCTTTGGAAGAAGCACAGGCGCAGTTGACCCAGTCGGAAAAGATGAACGCTATCGGCCAGCTCTCTGCCGGCGTTGCCCATGAACTCAATAATCCTCTCGGTGGTATTCTTGGCTATGCCCAATTCGCGCTTGAAAAGCTGCGTAAAGGGAATGTCATCAATCCGGATTCACCTGATTCTAAGAACTTTGTCCGCTACTTGAGTGATATCGAAACTCAGGCACGACGCTGCAAGACAATTGTGCAAAACTTGCTGCGTTTCGCCCGCACCTCGCATACCGCTGAGTTCGAGGCAGTTGATATCAACAAGGCGATCGAAGAAACAAGAACATTCGTTGAACATCAGTTGAATATGCACCAGATACATTTGGTGACTGATTTGGGCGAAAATCTGCCGATTATCTACGGCAATATCTCGCAGTTACAACAGGTGTTTACCAATCTGATTATCAACGCTATGCATGCATCCCCGCCCGATTCGGCTATTACAATCCGTACCCGCCATAGCCAGCCGGTCGGCGAGTTTGTCGGAACAGTGGAAATGCAGTTTATCGATCAGGGTTGCGGCATTCCGGCTGAGAACATGAAAAAAATATTCGAACCGTTCTTTACGACCAAAGAAGTCGGCAAAGGCACAGGACTTGGCCTGTCAGTGAGTTACGGCATTATCCGTGAGCATGGCGGCGAAATCCGTGTCCATTCGACCGTTGGCGTCGGCACCACCTTTACTATAGTGCTGCCGCTTCAGAAAAAGAGCCCGACAACCGATATTGACGTTAGGCCATTTACTTCGGTAGCGAGCAAAGGGTAATCGAGTATGTCGGGAAATCCCAGTCTACTGGTCGTCGATGATGAATCAGTCATCCGCGACTTTTTATACGAAATCTTCTGTGACACGTACGATGTCACTTTAGTGACGGATGGAGATGAGGCAATCGACTGCCTCAAACAGCGCTCTTTTGATTTAATCATCACCGACCTTAAAATGCAGAGGGTCTCAGGCGAAGAAGTAGTTCGCTATGCCTCACAGCATAGACCGGAAAGTAAAGTCATTGTCATCTCCGGCTATTCCAGCCTGTACGCCGCAAGTCAGTCGGTCAGCCACGGCGCGAGCGGGTTTTTGTCGAAACCGTTCAGCATTAAACAACTGATGCAAACCGTCGAGCAAGTCACCTCCGGCAACTCAGGAGGCGGTAATGGCTGATATTTTAATTATCGATGATTCCCAGCTTATCCGAAATCTATTGACTGAGTATCTTTCGGAAAAAGGATTCACAACCGATACCGCTATCGACGGCCAGCAGGGAATCGAAAGAGCACTGACCGGAAATTACCGTCTGGTTATCTGCGATATTCATATGCCGCGCCGTAACGGCTATGAGGTGTTCTCCACGGTACGAAAGCAATTACCCAAGCTCAATTTTATAATGACCGACTCGTTACCCGACCATCTTGCAGAACAGGCCCAGAATGAGGGAGCAATCGGCTGTCTGCAAAAACCGTTTGATTTAAACGAACTGATTAAAATCGTAGAAAAACTGCTGACCCCGACCCTCACCAGATGAAAGCAGCTGATATCAGCCAGTTGAAGGTTCTTGTCGTTGACGATGAATCAATCGTCGTCTCGTTAGTCCGAGATGCGCTTGAAGATCTCTTTCCACATATATATACGACCTACTCCGCCCCTGAAGCCCTCGATCTGATTATCCAGCATGATATTGATCTGGTGATTACTGATGTTCGTATGCCGGTGATGACCGGTATCGAACTGGTCAGCCGCGCTCGGGAAGTTAACCCCTCCATCGGCGCGATTTTTATGACCGGCTATGCTGATTTGAACTCGGCCAAAGAAGCAATCAAACAGGGTGCGCTTGATTATATCCAAAAGCCGTTTGAACTGGTCGATATTCGCCAGACTGCTAACTCTGCCGCACAAAAATTAGTGCAGCAGGCTGCTGACAAGCAATCCGGCAAACATCTGGAACGGTTGAGCGATTTGAATCAGATGATTTACGCTACCGGTGACAGGAAATCGCTTATGCTGGCATCTTTACGTTTCGTCATTCTCCACTGCGCTTCCGATCGCGGTTGTGTGCTTTTCAGTGACAAAGAAAATAGTGAATTGACCTTGCTCAATTTGTGCGGCGACACAATGGAAGAAACATCTTTCAATGTCCCTTCTCCCTCAATCTTTCTCGACAGTCTTATGCCGCCGAATCGCGCCAATGCGGTGCTCTTGGCCAGTATCAATGAACATCAGGCAGTAATGTCACAGGAACATACGGGAGTCGGCAAAGCGCTGGTTTCTTTATTCGGCACCTGGAAAGGTGCAATTGCTACCCTGGCAATTCACCGCGGCGAAACGGTACATGGCTATATGGTCGTCGGACTTCCCGAAACTACCATGACCGTCACCGAAGGGAATCTTAAATTTCTTTCTATTACCCTCAGTCAGTTGGCGCTTTCGCTTGAAAATCTTTCGCTACTTGAAAAAACACAGGCAGCCTATAGCCGTTTGAAAGAATTGCAGGATGTTTCCATCCACTTGGAAAAACTGGCCGCTCGTGGTGAAATGGCTGCCGAAATCGCGCATGAACTGAACAACTTTATCGCGGTTGTAAGCGGTAAAGCTGAACTTTTGGAAATGCAGATCAAACACGGCAATCTCAACACGATTGATAATCATATTTCGGCGATTAAAGAGAACATCGAAAAAGTACGGCGCTTCACCAGCGACTTGATGGATTACCGCTCCACCGAAACGCGCCGGGAAGTTGTCTCATTCGAGCGCATCCTCTCCGAAGTGGTCGACTATCTCCGTCCGCAAAAACGGTTCAGCGATATCGATATTCGCACTTCATTCAGAATCGATCCGAACTTCGAAGGGGATACCACGCAGATTCAGCAGTTGTTGTATAATCTCTTTAACAATGCTGCCGATGCAATGCTCGACTGCTCATCAAAGCAGATTTCAGTGGTACTCGAAGAAGGCTCCACCAAAAATCATTTCCGCGTTGCTATCACCGACACTGGAGCCGGTATCGACCCTGAATTTTTGAAGAAAGCATTCAAAGAACGCTTCACCACCAAAGAACATGGTCACGGCTATGGACTGATTGTCTGTGGAAGAATTATCGAAAACCATGGCGGCGTGCTGAATATCGAATCCCAGCCAAACAAGGGAACGACGATTGGCATCGACTTCCCTGTTGCCCACACTCACGACGCGGTTTTAGTCTACTAAATCCCCGACCGGCTTCCCCGCTGCGTCAACGATTCCCCTTTAAGACATAATGGACACTGCGGCTGTACCCAGCTTGTTGCGGCAACAGATGCTAATGAATGTACCGGATACGGAAACTTGGCTGCACCGTTGGAACGATCTAACATTAGACAGATACCGACAATCTCCGCCTCATACATATTGACCAACTCGATAACTTCGTCGACTGATTTCCCGGTAGTGAGAACGTCATCGACAATCGCGACTTTCTCCCCTTTACGGAGCGAAAACCCACGCTTGAATACCCGTCCCGTTTCACCGGCTTCTGCGTAAATCGAACGAACGCCTAAATACCGGGCGACATCATAGGCAATAATCACGCCTCCTGTTGTCGGTCCAACAATCGTTTCCGGTTTTGCCGCTTTCAGTTTATTCGCCATCTCTTCGCAGATTTTCGTGCACAAATTCGGCTGGCTTAACAGTGCGAATTTTTCGTAATAGACATCCGAATGTCTGCCTGAAGTCAGCTTGAAGTGCCCGGAAAGCAACGCATCCGATTCACGAAACAATTTCAATATCTCTTCCTGAGTCATTATTCCTCCACAAATATCGCCACAGCGGCGGCATGATTCCGTTCATGAGTGATCGACAAGTGACATTTTACTTTCGGACTCATCCCGGGCAGAACACTTACATCGAAGCTCGGGCGTCCTGTATGGTCGTTGGTAATTTCCAAAGAGTACAGTTTCGGCCGTTTGTCGGTAAAATGTCCCAGCCCTTTCAGAATCGCCTCTTTGGCGGCAAAACGGCCTGCCACAAAAATCACTTTATCCTGCCGGATTTCATAGAGCCGGAGCTCATACGGTCCCAGTATTTTTTTCAAAAAACGCTGGCCATATGTCCCGACATTCTGGGCAATCCGGTCAATATCAACAAGATCAAGTCCTACCGAGCGCACCATATCCCTCTTTATACTATCTTTTTCCGCATGGCGCAATGGTTGGCCGATTAGTCATCTTTTGTAGGTCGGTGTTTCGAGTCCTCAAGAAACCCGACAACTTAATCTTATCCAAAAATCCTTACAAAGCCAAAATCCCCGGTGGCACACCCTTTAGGGTGTGAAAAGTGAGAAAAACACTATTGCGTTCTTGGGGCATGTGGTATATTCAAACACGAATTGTGTGGAGAGAGGTGAGAGCAATTTGAAAATCTCTAACACTTCGTTTATGAAGGGTGTCTCCAAGTCGTTGCGTTAACGCCGTGACCCATGCCGAAAGGTATGATAGCGAACACAAAATACGACCGGTGGCAGTAACTCCTTTACCGTATTGGTAGTGGAGCATTTTCAAATCGCGACCCTCTCTCCTATTACTATAGAATTATTGTGCAGGGCATAAAACAAACTCCGTTTTAAAAAAGTGTAATGGGTGGCCTATGAGAATCTTCAAGAAAGTGTGTGCGTCGCTATTAGCTATTGGGCTGTTAGTAGGTGTGTTCTATTTAGGAATTTTATCCGGTAAAGATAATAAATATGTTGTTTGGTTTGGTATAGCTTCTGCAATTGCGGCTCCTATTGCTTTGTCATTACTTGGCTTCGTCTTCGCAGGCTCGGAATCTGAAGTTATCGAGCAGTTAGCAAAGGTTCCAGAAATAGAAAACTTAATACAAAAAGCTAAAACTCACGAAGAAAAAATTAAGCTCTTAGAAAAAGAACAATCACGCCTAGCAGAAATTGTTAAGTTAGAGTCACGACATTACGCCGCAAAAGATCGTATTGAAAGTCTAGAACAAGACGCTGTACGCATTTTACAAGAACTAGACAATCTTGAACAAGAGCTAGTTTCACTGAATAAGCAGGTTGGGCAAAGTTCTGTTAGTAAAGAAATAAAACGACTTCGAGAACGAGTAAAGGCACGTGAAAGTGGCGATGTCTTCTTAAAACTAGGCAAACGTACGTATCGATTCGATCGTGATATTATTAAAGCATTACCATTTGGACTTGGCAATCTTACGCTTGCTTATCTTAGAATTCTTGAACACATAAGCAAGAGATTTTAATTAGTAAGATTAACATATGTCACCCCACCCAAAACTCAGACGTTAAACCCACCTTCTTAAAAATCGACCTTGCGAGTTCCGGGGTTTTGCGGGTCCAGTTTGGGTCTAAGTAATACCCGTACCATAACTGCGCCAATTCCCAAACTTGGTTGATCGGCACTACTTCCCCCTTCTTCATATTGTGACGTTTGCACCAATCATCGATTACTTCTTCTGAAGTAAACACCACCATACACGCACAGGTATACACAACATTATCCCAAAACCGTTTCGCCGGAATCGGGAAATGCACGAGCAAATTCGTTTCTTGTACCGCGCCATTTTTAACATGAATAACCAGTGAGTCTTGTTCGCCGTTTACTTTGGTGTGAATTTCTGTATCAGCCTTTGCCAGCGCCGCAATACCAAGCGCACACCAGATACAGTTCCCCCACCACGTCTTCTCCCCTGATTTCACCCAAAACAATGTCGGCGACAGCGCAAACGGATGCGCCACCCAAATATGATGCGTTCCGGGATGCAGCACGATCGCATGATTCTCAGCCAACTGCGTAAGCCCGGTTTTGATTTCTGCTTCATCAACGGACAATAGCTCCGCTAATTGCAGCGTATTCGGCGCAAATCCCCGCTCGTAAATGAATCTGTTTACCTGATATCGGATTTTATCCTGAAGTTCCTGCGGCATGAAGAAGAATATAACGGGAAACGAGACCGGTCAAGACTCACCGACCCAAGAAACTTGTCGCATTCCGGTTCGTATATCTACCTATGCAAGCGCTTAAGTCCGGTATGTTTTTCGGCAGTACCAACAAAGTCACTCGACTAAACGGCGTTACCCTTTCGGCAACCGAGTACACCCTTCCCCGTGTCGATTGGCATTATCATGAAAATGCCTACTTCACGTTTCTTGTTACCGGCAAAATGATCGAAGGAAACAAACGGGAAGCGTACCACTGCTCGCCGGGAACGCTTTTGTTTCATAACTGGCAGGAGCCGCACTATAACATCAAACCGGAGGGCTACACCTTCGGCTTTCATGTCGAAATCCAAAAACAATGGTTTGAGCGTTTTTCTTTCGATATTGCAGATGTACAAGGCAGCTTGAATATCATCGACCCGCAAACGACTGCGCTATTCGAAACGATGTACCGGGAAACGCAACTGGATGATTCATCTTCACCTGAAACAATTCATGCACTCTTACTAGAATCATTCTTACGAATTTCAGAAAAATCTACTGTTAGAACAAACAAAGCTCCTGCCTGGGTAAAAAAGGTTAAAAACCTTCTACATGATGCTGCCACCGAAAAAATCACGCTCGATTATCTAGCCGCTGAACTGCAGATTCACCCGGTTCATATTTGCCGCGATTTCCGCAAGCATTTCGGCTGTACATTTGGCGAATACCTCCGCAAACGACGTATTGAACATGCACTTGCCTTACTCCCGAATAAGTATCGTTCATTGACTGATATTGCTTTCGAATGCGGCTTTGCCGACCAAAGCCATTTTATCCGTCGTTTTAAGCAGCTCTGCGGTATCTGCCCCTTGCAGTATCGAAAAATGCTGAATTAATCGGCCAGATGTTAATTTTATCCAATTTTCTATCTCGAAGGATGTCTATTTTGAGTCGAAAAAGGAGTACTGATGCATATACGAACACTATTTTTTACTATCATGTTGATTGGCTCAATTGTAAACGCTCAAACACCACAACAGCTCAATGATGGGCTACCGGTCGATCAATTAGCCAGCGCACATATCTCCGCCGACAAACTCAAACAACTCGACAGCGCGATTACTAACAATCAATTCAAGAAAATCACCAGCGTTCTTATCGCCCGTCACGGAAAACTCGTCTACGAAAAATATTACAACGACACCTCCGACACCACGCACCACAATACCCGCTCTGCCACCAAATCAGTCGCCGGAATGTTAATCGGAATCGCTATCGACAAGAAATTTATTCCCTCCGAACAATCAACAGTTTTTCAATATTTCAAAGACAAAATGCCGGTGCAAAACCCCGATCCGCGAAAAGAAAAGATCACTATTGAAGACCTGCTTACTATGAGTTCTCTCTTAGAGTGCGACGATGACAATTCATACTCACGCGGCAATGAAGAATCGATGTACTTAATCGAAGATTATTTCCAATTCACACTCAATTTACCTATCCGCGGTTTTCCCGCCTGGACATCGAAACCGGAAAAATCCCCCTATGGCCGCAGTTTCAGCTATTGCACCGCCGGTGTAACTTTGTTAGGCGGTCTCTTGGAACGAGCCACGAAAATGCCGCTTGCTCAATTCGCGCAAACAAATCTCTTCGGACCACTCGGCATTTCCGGCGAAGAATGGCAGATAATCCCGACCGGCACACCAATGACCGGCGGCGGATTAGGGCTTAAAAGCCGCGATCTGCTGAAACTGATGCTGTTGTATCAAAACGGCGGCGTATGGAATGGAAAACAGATTATTTCAAAATCATGGGTTGAAAAATCAATTGCTCCGCACGCAAACGCACGAGAAAACACCGATTATGGCTATCTGTTCTGGTTGGAATCTTTCGGACAAGAAAACAATATGCATCCTGCTTTTTACATGGCCGGAAACGGCGGGAATAAAGTCGTCGTGATTCCTGATCTTGATTTAGTGATTGTAACAACAAGCACGAACTTCAACACCCAAGGAATGCACACGCAAACGCAAAAGATTATCTCTGATTACATCATTCCGGCTGTGGGGAAATAATTGCGAAAGGGAAAAGAGCGTTACTACGCAGAAGCTTCTTTGACGACTTTGCCGATAGCCTGTTCGTAATTGATAGTGTGGCTTCCTTTACGAACGATAATGAACAAACATTCGCTGCCGGTTGATGCAAAATACAACCGGTCCGGTTGCACTTCGTACACACCCCGCTCACGGGTCATCGGCTCACCCGGCAACTGTGTAAACACTTCGATTAGATCACGAAGATTTTTGAAAATCGGAGAGAATATTTTTTTGAATTCATCGGAATGATTGGCGTTAACAAAATTCCCCTTGGTATCCAGCTTGTAGATTTTCTCAATACCGGGCATCGACGCCAACTGATCAAACAGCGTGAGCCCTTCCCACTGCTGTTGCAGTTTTTCTTTAAAACCAAGTGCGGCGACAAAAGTCTGCTGCTCGATAATAGCCGACACTTCGCTGTGCTGACGGCGCATGACTTCTTCCATCTTGCGCTGTTCCTCGAACGATTCAATCGGATTATCGAGTTTCTTTTCAATTTTATGAAGAACTTGCCCGCTGGTTGACACCGTGGTTGTTATACGGGGGTACGGACGATACGCATATTCGGTCTGAATCTGTATCCCTGCGTTCCCCTTTTTTACCAATGATGTCCGGCCAACCGGAATAAACGCTGTCGTCATGCTTTTCTGTGCCTGTACCTGTAACGTTCCTTATGCCTATTTGTCCCTTCATCTTATTATCGGCACAGTTAACAGCTGGAATAACCGCAAGATGGACAGGAAAAGCAACCCGATTCAAACCGCATAGCCCCGGAACACCCCGGACAGACTTCGTCTGTTTTATTAGGAGAGTGTTCAGTAGAATTTCCGAAATGCCTGTTCAAAATTTGCGCAATGGCATCAGGAATAGAGAAAATCCGTGCCCCTCCTGAGAATGTCTGACTGGCCCCACCAATACCGCGTAGCTGGTCGATAACGTGCTGAATATCTACCCCGCTGCGAAGGGAAAGAGAAATCAGGCGGCAGATCGCCTCTGTATCGGCCATAGTCGTATAGCCGGACTTACCGATATGGGCGAAGACTTCAAACGGACGGCCATCTTTGACATTGATAGTAACGTACAAATTGCCGTACCCGGTCTTAATTTTCTCGGTTATACCGTTTAATACCGGCGGACGTTCATCCACTTTCCCGGTTTGTGCAGTAACGGCTGGTTTAGTCTGTACAGTTGAAAGTACCTGATTCGGGCGGGAATTGTCCCGGTAAATCGTGACTCCTTTGCAACCGAGCTGATACGCCGTCAAAAATGCCTTACGGACCTCTTCCTGCGTTGCCGTTTCCGGAAAGTTGATAGTTTTCGAGACGGATGAATCGGAATGTTTTTGAAACACCGCCTGCATACGAATATGCTCTTCCGGCGAAATATCCGCCGCCGTTAAAAACAACGCGCGGAGTTCTTCCGGTACTTCAGTGATATCATACAAAGACCGTTTCGCCGCGATTCGCTGAAGCAATCTTTCGCTATAGTTGCCGCTTTTCTTCATAAGACTTTCGAAAGTAGGATTAACTTCCAGCATACGGGTACCGTCCATGACATTTCGTTCATACACGATGGAATAAAACGGCTCAATCCCCGAGGAACATCCTGCGATAATCGAAATCGTTCCGGTCGGCGCAATAGTGGTAACGGTCGCGTTGCGCATCGCTACATTTTCACGGGCATAAATCGATTTATCCCAATTCGGAAACTTGCCTCGTTTGGCCACCAACTCGGATGAATGCGCCCGAGCTTCCGTTTCGATAAAGGTCATTAACTCTTCCGCCAACGCAAACGCCGGCTCGCTGTTGTAGGGTAATCCGAGTTTGACCAGCATATCCGCCCAGCCCATCACACCGAGTCCTATTCGACGATTCTTTTTTGTCTGCGCTTCTATCTGCGGAAGCGGGTACTGATTTTGATCGATAACATTGTCTAAAAAATGCACCGCCAAACGAACCGTTTCACCTAATCGACCCCAATCTACACCGTTGGATGGTTGTGATGGCGTATAGTTTTCCGGCAATGATTCCAACACAAACAGACCGACATTGATTGAGCCAAGATTGCATGAATCATACGGTGGCAAGGGCTGTTCTCCGCAGGGATTAGTCGCTTCGATAGTCTCATACGGAAACGTCGGATTCTTTTGATTCATCCGGTCGATAAACACGATTCCCGGCTCACCGGTACGCCATGCCCGATCGACAATCAGATCGAATACGTCACGGGCTTTGTGTACAGCATCTTTGCCATCCCGCTGAAACACCCGGTTGGTGCGCGGATCGATTAATTCATATGTAGTATTTTGCTCTAATGCCTGCATGAAGGTATCCGTGATTGCGACTGAGATATTGAAATTGGTGACCTGTGAAGTATCATCTTTACAGGAGATGAATTCTAAAATATCGGGGTGATCAACGCGCAGAATTCCCATATTCGCGCCGCGCCGTGTTCCACCCTGTTTTACCGCTTCCGTAGAAGCATTATAGACTTTCATGAATGAGACCGGGCCGGAGGCAACACCCGATGTCGATGCGACTATCGAATTACGCGGACGTAAACGGGAGAATGAAAACCCGGTGCCACCGCCCGATTTATGAATCAACGCAGCGTGTTTGTTTGTCTCGAAAATTTCATCCATCGAATCCCCGACCGGAAGCACAAAACAGGCGGACAATTGTCCGAGTGGCCGTCCGGCGTTCATGAGCGTAGGAGAATTCGGTAAAAATTCCAAACGGGACATTGCGGTGTAAAACCGGTGCGCGGTTTCGGCGATACGTTCATCATTGACACCGTATTGTTTATCCCCTTCGGCAATGAACCGGGCTACCCGTAAAAACAGCTCTTTCGGGCTTTCAATAGTTCGCCCTTCGTTATCTTTACTTAAATACCGCCGCTTAAGCACAGTTAGGGCGTTGGGGGATAATTCGATATCGGGATAATGCCGCACAAAAACTCCTTCGTAAGTAATATCGGCCTGTTCGCCGGTTTTGTCTCCCCCTCTTTTATAAACAGGAAAACCGGAAAACGTGATATCACATTAACAAAGAATCTTGGCGATCAGTTCTTGGGCGGGCGGAGAATACGCTTAATTCGCTGAAGTATCGGCACTTTGGCCAGGCGGCGCTTGGTTGACTCAATTAAAAACAAAAACCTCCCCAAAGCAGTCGGATTATAGAACGTAAAATTGTAATAGGTCCAGTGCGGCATTTGCCAGTTGCGGTGCCAGTTCATATCGCTCAGCCAATTGACTGCGGTAATGCTCTCATCGGCAAAACAACGACGATTCAATTGATCAATAATGATATTGCCGGGTGCATAATCCGAAAACGATTCATCATATCCCATCTTCATCACCGTAACAACATCACCAATTCGTGTCGCGCAGTGCCCAGCCATCGCTTTGTCACTCTGATACAAAAAGTGCCATTCTAAAATACCGAGTTCATGCAAATGACTGACCATGTGCGTATAGAACGCAATCAACCGCTCACTGGAACCGATGGCGGATTTTTCTTTTCCCTTCCAACCGGCGCTTTCAACCTGTACAAACTGTTCAAGCAGCAATTGTGGATTTTCGGAATGACTGACAATTTCAAAACGGACATCCGGAAGCGTATCCATTTTCTTTTTCCGTCGGCGAAGGTTTGACGAAAAATTACTGCTCAACGTTTTCAGATATTCTTCGTAAGAACCGACCGTCGGTTGATACGCTCCGACACCGTCGATTTTAGTAATCGCAGGAAACGACATGTTGTTTTGCCCCGCGAATTGCACGGTCGGCGATTGCTCGGGAATCCGATTCAGTTGAAACAATGTCCAGTCAGGAACGACGCGTGAAAGCGAGGATAAAAGAAAGGTTCGAATAGGTTCCGCGTTATCGGGAATCGTGATAAAATCATACGAATAGCTGTGCGAATGCCGTAGTCCACGGACGACAGTCACCGTCATTCCTGATACTCTCTGCTTCAAAATCTCAACCGGCAGCACACCGACAAGCCGATCTCCGTCATACGCGAACAAACAGGCCCAACTCGCACCCTGGGTTAACAGATACTCGATATGCCCGGCTGTCCAGCCATACGTGAGAAACGGGATTTTTTGCGGCTGTAAAAGCGCCAGTGTATCCCATTGTTTCGCATGGGGAAGTAAATCTGCAGGTGATTGAGCTGTCTCCAGCCGAAAATTAGTAGACATAGTTTCAGTATCGGAAAAACTGTCAGTTGATAGCGTAAAAAAATCAGGCGGGGCGATTACAATTCACCCAGTTCATAAATCATCATGAAATTGGTCGGGGCTGTCGAGCCAAAGGGAACGCCGCCGGTTACAATAACCCGGTCACCACCCTGCGCTAACCGCCGTTTTCGGCTGACTGTTTCCACAATCCGCACCATATCATCGAATGCTCCTGGCTGCTTGATCAGTACCGAATAAACTGAACGAAACAGTGAAAGCCGCCCCATGACACTTTTATCGGTAGTGAGCGCAACCACCGGCTGCGGCGGATACAGATTCGAAATCATCTGGGCCGTAAATCCGGAAGTTGTAAAGGCAAAAATCAATTTGGTCGGACAGGATAGATGGGAATGACTGACCGCATCGGCAATCGCTATCGGAATAGCAGAACCAAGCACTAACTGATCCATCTCCGGTGTAGGTGGATCGCTAATTGCCTCGGTTGCTTCGATTACTTTAGTCATCGTCTGGACCGCTTCCACCGGATACTGGCCGGAGGCAGTCTCCGCCGATAGCATGACCACATCCACGAATTCTTTCACTGCTCCGGCCACGTCGGTCACTTCCGCCCGGGTCGGTCGCGGAGAGAACCGCATCGATTCCAGCATCTGTGTTGCCACGATAACCGGCTTATGATGTCTTCGCGCTAATCGAATAATCTGTGTTTGCAATCTCGGTAATTCTTCAAACGGCAGTTCAACGCCTAAGTCGCCGCGGGCAATCATGACGCCGTCGGAAAAGAGCATGATCTCTTCGAGGTTGTTAATCGCTTCCCGTTTTTCCAGTTTGGCGATAATCCGCTGTTTCCCATTCAGTCGTTTGAGAATCCGCCGGGCCTCAATGATATCATCCCCGGTCCGTACAAAGGAAAGAGCGATAAAATCTGCCCCGTATTCCACCGCCGTTGCGATATCCTGTTTATCTTTCGCTGAAATCGTCGGAATCTGTACCTGGCTGTCCGGAAGATTAATCCCCTTCCCGGGCAAAACGGTACCGCTGTTGATTGCTTTAATCACTGCGCGTTGCCCGTCGGTCTGAACAACTTCGAAGCGAATACCGCCGTCATCTATGAAAAACCGCTCCCCTTTTCGAAGCGAAGAAATAATCCCCTTATGGTTCACCGCCACAATCCGTTTATCGATTTGGGATTTGCCTGAGGTAAGAGTCATCTTCTCCCCGGCCTTAACCGCAAACTCACCGATAAACCGATCGAGCCTCAGTTTAGGACCGCTGATGTCGAAAAGGAGACCAACCGGGTAATGATGCTCGTCGGTCGCTTTCCGAATCAGCTTGGCAGCCCGGACTAAGTCCTCAGTCGAGCCATGTGAGCAGTTGATCCGGAACGCATCGACCCCCGCGGCCACGAGCTGCCGAATCTTAGAAGCCGAGCTTATGGAGGGGCCGTAGGTCGCTAAAATCTTGGTTTTTTTCATGATGCCGGAAAAAGCCGAAAATCAGCCCAAAATCAACTAAAACCCCTCGCAAAACTACCGGAAAAGCGCAGTGGACTGAAAGCAGGGTGGTTAGTTATCTTATTGTACCGCTTTATAGTACATGCAGTCTCTCGGTTACTCCGTGAAAAAATTCACAGCCCCTTTGCCTTTCCCGAATGAATTGCGTATAATAGGGGCATACACCTGAGTTAAGGATATTTCGGAGAGGGACTCGGGTTCAAATCGTAAGGAAGATAAGGACTGGATGGAATTACCCATGAAAAAGAGAGTTATTATAGCCGCCAATAATATGATTTTCACCTCCAAGATAATGACCCTTTTGGACGGCATGGCGGCTGAGGGAATCAAGGCGATCCGATCGGATGATATCTTCTCCAAGGCCCAGGAAATGCGCCCGGATTTGATCATCATCGACCTGAACTTAAACGGTATTGAAGCCCCTTCCCTGATTAACAAACTCCGCTCTTATGGAGCTACAAAGGGGATTCCGATTGTCTGCTATTCCCCGCATATCATGAAAGACGAGATGGATGCTGCCAAGTTGGCCGGCGCGACGGAAGTGTTTCCGAATTCCAAAATGTCCTCGCGCATGCACCAGATTCTGGATAAATACGTCGGCTTAAACTAAATCCGATTTTCTTACGACTTTACCAACGCGCAGCTTGCGAAACCAGGCGGCGCGTTTTTCTTTTCCCCAATGCGACTGTTGGAAATTCATTTGGAAGTTGAAGACCTCGAACGGTCGACCAATTTTTATACGGCGCTCTTGCCGCATCATAAACTAACCCGCTGGCAGGATGGCTCTGCGGTTGCGTTTGTGCTCGAAGATGGCGCTGCATTTGGCTTATGGAAAAAAGGAAAACGGGGACTGCATAACGGACAGGGGGGAGAACATGTCCATTTTGCCTTTCAGATTGCGCCGGAGGAATATGATGTCTATAAATCGAAACTGGAAACGGTCGGTGTTGAAGTATTAGAACATCGCTGGAACAACGGACATCGCTCGTTGTACTTCTTCGATCCGGACGGTCATCAGGGGGAATTCATGACCTGCGATTGGATAGCTTTATAAGCTTCCTGCTTTTGTTTTGCCCCCTCTGTTAATCTTTCCGATTTATAGATCCACGCTTCGTGTGTTTTATTATGCTTCGGGTTCATTACGTGCAGCAAATAATCAATTGTCGACGGTGCAACATAATCGACCATAACCGGCGCTTCGAAAATTTTGCCAAGCGAATCGATATATGCCTCTTTTTTCTCCGGTGTCGGAGGATAGACCAAACAGTAAAACGGTCCGGTAGAAAGCGTATCCGGAATCACGAGTGTATCGAACTCGATCCATTTATGAAAACTGATACGCCGCGGCGCGCCGATAGTCGCATAATCAAACGGAAATATCCGTCGCGTTTCCGGGGTGAAAAAGACAACGACTGACTCTTTCGGACGGTTTTCCAATCGTACTAACGGTTCCACTTCCCCTTTGTGTCCATAATTCATCGTGAACAGCGGCAACAAAATCAGATTGAGTATGCCAGCGTAAATGAGTAGCCCCCGTATCCGTTTCCCCTGCACCCACCATCCCTTTGCCTTGACGGTGTACCAAAGCGTCAATGTGAAAATAACAATCAGCGGATACAACAGCGGAATCATAAACCGCTCTTGCCGATTTTGCTGAATCGTATGCAGAATAATAAAGCTGACGGTACTCAGCAAAAGCGGAAGATGTTCTCGCCACAATTGTTTACGGGCAGTCAAATACCCCAATACCAGTGATACCGGCGGGAAGAACATAGCTAACAGGACGCCGACATAAATAAAATGAGAGGTATTATACAGCGACCCTTCCCGCGTCCCCTGCTCTAAATGTCCGAATGTCCCCCCCCACCACCGTCCTAACAGCGTATACTCAAACAATCCACTGAACAAAAAGATAACCAGAAACCCGACCGACCAAAAGACCGCCGGTTTGATACTTCGCTTTTGCCACCAGAGTGCCAGCGGTACGGCTATAGCTGCCGCAGCGAGTTGAAACCGGAACATCCAGCCGATTCCGGCAAACAAACCGGAAACGATAAGCGAACGGTTCGCATCGACTTCTTCACGCGGATACAAAAAGAACAACGAGAGAATCCAAAAATTACTGCCGACCATTTCGATCAGGTTTCGAACCGAAAGAAACGGTAATGCAAAATGCGCCGCCGCCAATAATCCCGCGCCGAACGCCCAGTATTTTGCCTTTGTTATCCGTGCTGTTATCCGGTAAACCGCCCACACCCCGACCAGCGAAAGCGAAGCATGCGCAAAACGGACAACATACATCAGGCCGTCAAGCGAAGTCACCCCCATGCTATACAGCGGCTTCATCATTCCGTACAGCAAAAGGGTATAGAGCGGATTGCGGGCAACTGTCTCGGCGCTCTTTCCCGCCCAGACTAAATTGCCATCGATATCATACTCACCGTTGACTAACCAATCACAGACAATTCGAACCGTTTGAAAATGATCATCGGAGGCCATAAACCCTTTGGAAAACAGAACGGATAAAAGCCGCAGCCCGATGGCAACCCCCATGACCACAGACAGCGGATATTTTTCAACAAGCTGTTTGACGGAAGATTTTGACATTGCATCGAAATAGTAGATTTATAGCGCAGCCGGAGCAATCTTTATTTTACTTTCTGTGTACGAGTAATATACTGCGATATGACACTACGTTTCCGAGCAAAGCGACACCTATATGCAACAGCCATACTGTTATTGACTGTATTCGCACAAAACGCAAAAGCAGAATCCTCTTTCAATCTTGATTCACTGTTAATCCAGTCGGTCGGTGGCAAAAGCGCGGCAACAGCGTTTCAAAAGTTAACATCAATTAAAATGACCGGAAAACTTGATCTCAATGGGCTGCATGGAACAATTACCTCGGTATACGCACTTCCGAACAAATACCACACCGAAATTAATTTCGCCGCCTTTTCATTTGCCGCCGGTTATGATGGCGTCTCCGCATGGCAGCGAAATTACAACGGACAGTATGCTGCGCTCACCGGCTATGAACGGGACGAACTGGTGGAGGGTGTTTATTTTGAGTCAATGCAGTTTCTGTATGACACCAGCGCAATCTATCGCGGTCGGGTGACCCGTGACAGCGCGCAGTTTCACGAAGTCGGTTTCTTCCCTATTAGCACACTCGACACGGTACTGGTCTATTTTGACGTCGCCACCGGAAAACGGCGCATGATGCGCTCTAAACTGGATAATGCCGTCAATATGTCATACATCGAAAGAGACACGGTCATAAACGGCATTACTTTCCCGACCGTGCTTCGCGTCCAATCCACCGCCGCCGATCTGAATTCTACAATTGAAATCACTGCGATGACATTCAATGAACCGGTCACCGATTCCTTGTTTACTCTCCCGATAGGTTCATTAACCAACTACCGGTTTCCTGATAACCAAAAAGAAGTCACCGTACCATTTGCCTATGAGAACGGTCATATTGTCGTCGAAGCGACCGTCAATGGTAAATACAAAGTCCGTTTCATTCTCGATAGCGGAGCATCGACGAATGTTTTTGATGCCCTTCTCACCCGTGATGCCGCCCTGCAAACGGTCGGCTCACTCCCCGGAAAAGGAGTTAGCGGCTTTACCTCGATCGATCTGGTCAAAGTTGATTCCATCAATGTCGCCGGCGCGGTTTTGTTGAATCAAGTCGGCGGCAGTTTTGATATCGTTTCCCTCCTTCCGAAAAGCGGTGACACCGGTGCATATCGGGGAATTCTCGGTTATGATTTTCTTACCCGTTTTCCTATCCTCGTGGATTACCAAAATCGAACATTGACGCTGTATAATCCGAAAACATTCGAAGCACCGGACGGCGGCACTGTTGTTCCGTTCACCTTGACGATTTCGATTCCCACTGTTCAAGCGAGACTGAATGATCTCCCCGGTAATTTCATTGTCGATTTAGGGAACGCACACGGTGTGATCGTGCATCCGTACTATGCCCAATCAAGCAATCTACTTGCTACACTAAAAAATCGTCGATCCGACAGCGGGCAAGTCGGCGGCGTCGGCGGCATGCTGACAAGTGAAATTGCAACCGTCGAACGCTTTCAAATCGGCGACCTTGTTGTCAATGATGTCGAGATTAAGCTCCCGGAATCTTCTGAAGGTGTTACCGGCTCGGAAGAACTCGCGGGTAACATTGGAAATGAGTTTTTGCAAAACTATCGACTGCTTTTAGACTATTCAACAAACCGGCTTATTCTCTATTCACCTAAACCCCAATAACCTCTTTTATTCGTTATGGTTACGCCAGCAGCAAAAGCTAAAAACTTCTGCTATCCCGCTTGCCTAAACCGCCTTCGTACCGATATATTTACAATCCCATGAACGCTCACTGTTCGACAGCATCGAAACGGAGGAAACCGGTGTATACCTACGTGAAACTTTCCACTCTTGCCTGCCTCGTTTTTCTGGTTTTCACTGTTTCAGTCGTTACCGCTCAGGAAGAAGAAAAGAAAAGTTCTTCGATACCGGAGTTCAGCCGCCGTCATCAGGGCGGTGTGCGTATCGGTGCATGGGTGAATCTTGGCGATAAACCGCCGGCCAGCTACAGCAACGACGCTTACTTAACCACGACGAATATCAACAATGCCAACATGTACGGCGAAGCCTTTGTCGCCTTCCGGCTTATACCCCATATAATGCTCGAACTGGCAATCGGAGTGGTCAATCGCGGCACGATCACTACCTATGACTCTACAACCGGTGAAGACAGAGTCGGTAACCTGTATATCAATCCTGTGCTGACACAGTTTCGCATTTATCCCTTCGCTTCCGTAAATAGTAAAATTCAACCTTGGATAAGCGGTGGCGGCGGAATGTATTTCGGACGCCGCAGTATCCAGTTCATCGACTTGGGTGAAAGTTATGGTGATTATTACGGTGACTTCACCGAAGATAACCAGACGAAATTCAATTACACGTTAGGCGGTGGTTTCGATTGGATACTCGGCAAATCGATCGCCTTGGAAGCAAGCGGCCGCTATATGCCGCTTTCCTTCGATGAAGGTCTTGCTTTAATAGATTCATACGATGCCCTCTCGATTACCGTTGGCATCAAATATGTATTTGAGATAAAAAAAGATTCGCATAGTGGAGGAAGACGATGAAATACGGAATAAACGGATTCGGCCGTATCGGACGGCTGGTGTTAAAGGCATCGCGCAACAGCGGACTGGAATGTGTCGGTATCAATGATATCACCGATGCCGCAACCCTTGCCCACCTGTTGAAATATGATTCCGTGCATGGCCGTTATCCCGGCGAAGTCCGCGCCGATGGCAACAATATCATTATCGATGGCAAAACAATTCCGGTTTCTGCACATAAAGATCCGTCTGAAATTCCATGGAAATCATGGGGTGCCGATATTGTTTTGGAATGTACCGGTAAATTTACGAGTAAAGAATCCTGCGAGCCGCACTTCAAAGCCGGCGCAAAAAAAGTGCTGATCTCTGCTCCGGCTAAAGGACATGACGGCACGTTTATTCCGGGCATCAACTGCAGCAAGTACGACAAGAGCAAACACCATGTTATCTCTATCGGTTCCTGCACCACCAACTGTCTTGCCCCGGTGGCGAAAGTGCTGATGGATAACTTCGGTATCGTCAAAGGATTCATGACCACCATCCATGCTTACACCAATGACCAGAAGATTCAGGATTCCCCGCACAAAGACCTCCGTCGCGCCCGCGCTGCAGCGGTTTCGCTGATTCCGACCTCAACCGGTGCCGCGAAAGCGATTTCGGAAGTGATTCCAGAATTGAAAGGAAAGATGGATGGCGTCGCCATCCGCGTCCCCACTGTCGATGGCTCTATGGTCGACTTGACGGTAATTCTTGAAAAAGAAGCAACTGTCCAACAGATCAACGATGCCTTCAAAAAAGTGGCGAACTCAAACGAGAAAATTGCCAATACGCTCGAATACTGCGAAGACCCGATCGTGTCAGTCGATATCATCGGCAACCCGCACGGTTCAATCGTTGACGCGCAGTTGACCCAGGCACAGGGAACGCTCGTAAAAGTGTTCAGCTGGTACGATAACGAGTGGGGATTTTCCAACCGTATGGTTGATATGATGAAGATGATGCTGTAAGCCGGAGATATACGATGAATAAAGTTTCTGTCAATGATATCAATTTCCGTTCCCACAAAGCGCTGGTGCGCGTCGACTTTAATGTCCCGCTCAATGACAAGCGGGAGATAACCGATGACCGCCGCATTCGTGAAGCGCTCCCTACCATTAAGAAAATCCTGAAAGATGGCGGCATGGTTATCGCCTGTTCCCATCTTGGCCGTCCGAAAAAAGGACCGGATCCGGCGTTATCACTACGCCCTGCCGCAGAACGTCTTTCGGAATTGCTCGGGAAACCGGTACAGTTCGCTGAAGATTGTATCGGTCCGGAAGCATCAAATGTTGTCGGCCGCATGAAAGATGGCGACTGTGTATTGCTCGAAAACCTTCGTTTCCATCCGCAGGAAGAGGCGAACGATCCTGAATTCGCCAAAAAGTTAGCCTCGCTTGCTGATATTTACGTCAATGATGCCTTCGGTTCCGCCCATCGTGCCCATGCATCCACCGAAGGCGCAACTCGCTTTTTCAATCAGTCGGTAGCAGGATACCTGATGGAAAAGGAACTGAAATATCTCGGCATGGCGCTCGGTAATCCGCAGCGTCCCTTTGCTGCGATTTTAGGCGGCGCGAAGATTTCCGGAAAAATCGATGTCATCACCAATTTGATGGACAAAGTCGATATGCTCTTCATTGGCGGCGGTATGGTTTTCACCTTCGCCAAAGCGATGGGCTACCAGATTGGCGATTCTTTGTTGGAAGCTGACAAAGTCGAACTCGCCCGTGAGATTATTGCCAAATGCAAAACCTCGAAAGCGAAATTGTATTTCCCGGTCGATGCCGTCATCGCCTCTGAAATCTCCGATACCGCAACCACCAAAGTTGTCGAGATCGACAAGATTCCGGACGGCATGAAAGGGCTTGATATCGGTCCCAGCACAATCAAATTGTTCTCGGATACATTGAAAGATGCCAAAACAATCGTCTGGAACGGCCCAATGGGTGTGTTTGAACATAAACCGTTTGCCCAGGGGACACTCGCTGTTGCCAAACTGCTTGCAGACCTGACCGCCAAAGGCGCAATCACGGTCGTCGGCGGTGGTGATTCTGCCGCGGCAGTCGCCGATGCCGGAGTTGAGGACAAGCTGACCCATATTTCCACCGGCGGCGGCGCTTCGCTTGAATTTTTGGAAGGCAAAAAACTGCCGGGCGTTGAAGCCTTAACGAACCTCAGTAATGTTCCGGTCAGATGAGCGCTCGTAAGCGAATAATTGCCGGTAACTGGAAAATGAACGGCACACATCAGGAAGCACAAACGCTGATCGATGCCCTCAAAGCCGAACTTGCCTCCGTGCAGTTTACCTGCGACGTGGTCATCTGTCCCCCGTTTACCGCTATCCCCGGCGCCGGTTGGATGTTAAAAGGGAGCCCGATAAAGCTGGGGGCACAGGACGTTTCCCGGCATAAGTCAGGAGCCTACACCGGCGAGGTCTCAGCCGCCATGCTCTTGACACTGGGGGTCAGCCACGTTATCATTGGCCACTCGGAACGACGGCAATACCATGCTGAGGGTGAAGACCTGATTGGCAGTAAAGTCGTTGCGGCGCTTGAGGCTGGCTTAACCCCGATAGTATGTGTCGGTGAAACATTGACCGAACGGGAAATGAACACCACCAAGCCGATTATCGAGCGACAGGTTGTCGGAGCAATCGGTACGCTTTCCGCCGAACAGTTATCTCGTATCGTGATCGCTTACGAACCGGTATGGGCAATTGGAACAGGAAAAACCGCGACTCCGGAAATGGCTCAGGAAGTGCACGCATATATTCGCGGCATCTTGAGCGGTATAAATAAAGCGAGTGGTCAAACCACTCCGATTTTGTATGGCGGTTCGGTAAAAGCCGATAACGCCGCCGGGTTGTTGTCGCAGCAGGATATAGACGGTGCCCTTGTCGGAGGTGCATCACTGAACGCGAAAGATTTTGCAGCGATTATAAAAGCTGCGTGAAAAGAACTGTAGCACACCCTTTAGGGTGTGATTGTTTAGTTGATTTTTGATGTTTCGATAAGGAGATACAATTGTTTACGGCATTAGTAATAATTCATGTCATTATCAGCGTCCTGCTGATTTTAGTCGTGCTGATGCAATCCAGCAAAGGTGACGGTTTAGCCGGAGCAGCGTTTGGCGGTGGTCTTGGCGGCGCGGTGTTCGGTGGTCGCGGAACAGCGAATATTCTTTCCCGCGCAACCGCGATACTCGCGACGGCATTCATGGTAATGTGTTTGGTGCTGGCATTTATGTCGAGCCAATCAGCCCGTCAGGCTGGTGCATCCTCAACCACTCCGGGTGAATCCTCGATTACCCGACAGGCACAGGCTGAACGTGACATGATGATGCAGCAGCAACAGCAGCAAGCGACCGATACGTCGGCTGTTCCTCCGGTGCAGATTACCCCGACCACACCGGCCGACACACAGTAGTTTTTCACGCCTTTGGCGTGGCCGCTTGCGGAAGTGGCGAAATTGGTAGACGCACTATCTTGAGGGGGTAGCGGAGCAATCCATGCGGGTTCGAGTCCCGCCTTCCGCATTTTTGATTTATAAAAGGGTAGTTCACATAAAAGGCAGAGTGGTCCATGAGCATTCCAATCACAGTATCTCCCAAAATTGTAAGCAACATTGCAAACCAATATCAAAGTACTTCACGGATATTCATGGAGTACATTGATAACTCCCTTGATAGTGCGGAGAGTTTGTTTGATCAAACGAATCAATCTTACCCATATAAACTGAATATCAGCATCTCTATCAACTCTAAGGAAAAGACAGTCACGTTTGAAGATAACTGTATAGGAATGGAAAAATCCACTTTATTGCGAATCGTACAACATATTGGTAACTCCGAAAAGAAAACCGACTTTACGACTAACGGGCAATTTGGTTTTGGAATTCATGCTTATGCAGCCTGCTGCGATGAATTGATCGTTACTACTTTAATGAAGGGAAGTACCATAGCAAACAAAATGATTGTTACCAGAGATGCATATGATAAAGGAGAAATTGCCGATCCAGTGACTGTTCCCAAAGATAGGCTGCCCATTTCTTCAGGTACAATCGTTAAGCTATCCAGATTTGATTCCGAGTGGTGGAAAGAAATAGCCATAGATGAACTCAAAAAGGAAATAGAAAAGCACTTTGAGCAATTACTTACGAGAAGCAATCTCGAAGTGAAGATTCGCTATGACAATCAAGAAGAGCTTTGCAAGCCTTTTGATTATGATGTCTACCAAGGCCAAACACTAGAACACGAAATTAGCGTGCTCGAAAGAGGAACCACAAAAAATGTTCTGCCAATGCCGATTCGTATTTTTTTAAAAGTTACCGATGACATAATCCCCAACAAAAGACCCATTTTTGTTAATAAAGGAAGAAGAATTGAAGAAGTACAGGCAATTAAATCATTCCGCAATAAATCCAAATACAGAACGGGGTTATGGGCACATAATAACTTAACTGGTTACATCGAAATTGTCGGACATTTAAGTCCTACTTTAACTAGAGATGATTTCGTAAAAACAAGAAATCGCGGGCTGATATATGACGAAATCCGAGAATGGGAAGACGTGATTAATTCGGCTCTACAAGAAATCAATAAGAAATCAGAATCTGAACATTTTGATAAACTAGAAAGTCTTTTATCAGAAGCTCTATCTAAACTTGCGCAGCAAGACCATCTTCGTTTTAGGACGCAAATATCTACAGGCGGACAAGATAATCTTATCACCAACGAACTCTCTGAAAATTCTATTTGGACTAAGTCACCGGGCGAAGGTGTTTCTAATCAATCTTCGGATCATACAGGGAAGACAAAGACACCGGTATCAGATACCGATGAAGAGACTAGTTTAAAAGGCAAAGAGCGAAAAAAATCCGGTTTCAATATTGAATTTCATGACAGGGAGCAAAAAAAAGCTGATGGAACACTTTTACGCTCCGATTACATAGAAGGTGGCGCAATAATCATCTATAAATCACATCCTGACTTTATGGATCGAGTAAAAAAAACTAATCAAGGAGATCCAAAGATTACCGAACGCTTAATCTCCTATCTCGCTTCCGAGATTGCCATACAGTATAAAGATAAGTTCTTTGCGGTCAGGGCTAAACAACCAGCCGTCCAAGAGTTACTCAATAGCCGTAAAGATCTATTTGTTGACATTTTTGATTTTGCATACCAATTCGAAAAAATACTACAGCCATTTGTAGGGAAGAACTTGCTCACTCTTGAAAATGAAGATGCCGAGAACAGTTAGTCAGAAGAACGAAATGGAAAAGCACCACGTTTTTGAGTTGATAGAGAAGATTGCCCCTCTAAACAACAAGTACAGAGATTTAATCAAAAATGGGGAGCGAGGCGTTGAGGTACTAAAGATAATGTGGGATACAGGTGAGATAATTATAGAATTTCTTCAAGTTCACGATGTTAAGCCTCATAATCTCTACTGGAAAATTTATGGAAAAGCTGAAGGCATTAAAGTCAGCTATATAACACGTGACTTTTTAAGCTATTGTGTGCGGATCCGAAGTTATTTTAGCAGCAAGAATGAAATCGTAGAAACATTTCCAAGACTGAGAAGGTATTCCCTTTTTCGAGAAGCTTTTCCGTTGTTAGAAAATAGTAAATATAAAGTGACTGCTGTAGAAAAGGCAGAGCTTACTAAAATTCTGAACTCCTCAGGTGATCCCAGTGCCATTAAGAAGACTATCCAAGACATCAAATCAAAGCGAATCGGAATTAAAAACCCTCGTACCCAAAAGCTTGATGAAATGAAGCCTTTGGCCAACGATTTCCTTACCTTTTATACTGAGTTGACTCAGATTCTAAAATTGAACGATGTAGTTGCGATTTCTAAAATTAGGGCCGCTTGTTCACCAGAACTTTTCAATACTATATCACAAGCAACGTCAGCCTTAACACAAGAAAATCTTTTTGTGCCAGAACTTCCTCATAGCACCAAACTTCCAGATAGCTGGATAGTTTTGTTAACTAATTTAAAGTTTCTTTCTTCATCTCAAATTGAGGTTCGGAACCGTTTCAGGAGACTCATGCCGCCCAAAAAATTGTTCGACCTAGCCGATATGATCGATGCTTTGAAATCTGACAACGGTATAATTAATTACAGAAAGCGAAAAGGAATTTGAACCCCAAACGGGATTCACTTGTTCTGTACTATTTCCTGCTTTTTACAACCCCATCTTTAATCGCGATATGGTAATGTTCCTGGTCGGTGCCGGTGAGTTCAGGGTGCAAATAGATTTGCAGGGACTTATCATGAATCGCCAATGCCTGCGAAAGTAGTTTCATTCCCTCTTTCCACTTCTGTGGTTTGTCTTTCGTGCGAATATCCGCCGCCTGCAAAATGCTATGATTCGAATCTGTATCATCCGGTCGGTAATACGACGTAATCGTTATCTCCCCGCAGCCGGTTAATCGCGTGTACTGATCAATCCAGTTCAATAACTCTTTCAAACGGACATTCGCCACCAAATTGCACGCCGCCGGCTGCGTGCAATAATCCCGTTCATCCTGCGCATGTTTAAACTGCATGCTCACCATTCCACTTGATAGGTTGGCGCATCGGGGATCGTCACGCTCTTCTCTTTCGTTCTCGATCCTTTGTACGTCACGACCACGCGGTAATCCGTCGTATCTCCCAAACAACTTGAGAACACCAAATCCTGAATGAACAATCCGAAACTATCGGTCTTGGCCGTCACGCTGAAACGTCCGGTAATCGTGCTGTCGCAGTAGTTGTTTACTGCATCGATTAGTGAAAACGTAACTTCAGCTTTATTCAGTGGATGTCCGGTCACATCGTATACATATCCGTACACCCGCGACGTATGCGGAGAGGCATCACTGATTATAAAGTCATATCCGGTTAACGACATACTGTCGATATCACTCAGAACACTGAATGTGTCGGACGGAAAACTATACCCGATTTTGCTGCTGTACATTGAGTATCGATTCTCCCCGCTCGCCGTATCTAAGTGAAACACCGCGTACCCGTTTGTTCCGGTATACTGCACCGCTATTACTGAACCAAACTTGTTGCGGATCGTGACCTTCGCGTTTGCCACTGCAACATCGGTGCCGCTGGTATCGATAACATAGATGACTACCGTATCGGAACCGTCACCTGAAGGAACAGTACGCGGCTGGAAATACTCCCACACCCAGCTCGCTGCAGAATCTTCCCCGCTGTAAAAAATCCGGTATTCGACCGTATACAGCGTATCCCGAAACACGGTGTAAGTAGTGTCATACGATTGCTGAGTCGTTCGCTTTTTACTATTGTACAACACGCCGTTTTTGTAGAGATTCATAATCGTCGAATCCGTCGGCGTCAGCCATCGCGCCGGTACTTTCCAATCGGACGCGAACAACTGCATACTGATCCCCAAAATCAAAAAGAGACTGCCGACAATTGCGGCAACGACAAACGACAACCGATCCGGCTGTACGTGTTTCCCCCGCCCCCTCTGCTTCATAGTTTCACCTTTCCTAATTTCCCTTTTCCAATTCGTTTTGTCCGAAACTCCGGCTCACCGACAAGTGTGCTGCTTAATGTCAACGTATCGGTGAATATGTTCGATGTAACCGTGAGCGATGTCGTATCCGCATCCTCTTCGTATTCTGCGATAAACGTAAACGGGTTGTATCCGGTCGAGTCGACTGAAGTATGATTATTTTCTTCATACCAATAGGTCACGATCGGATCAACTTTCCCCTCAGCCGATGTCACCCCCGAATACACCGTGTCACCATAGCTATTGATAACTTTGACCGATGCTCCCGCGACCGGATCACCTGTACCATCCTGAACGAGTAAATCAAGTGTCCGTTTAACCGCAAACTCCGCCGCCGAACTGATTCCACCAAACACGATATTAGTATCCTTCGCCTGATTGACATACCCGCCCGGATTCAGCCAGACACCATCGGTAATCGAATTGTTCAACGTATTGTCATTATCATAGCCGAGATAGAACGTACGAAAATTGGAAATCTTTACCAATGTGTCGATAGTTGTGTCAATCGGAATAAAAGTGTCACCGACAAGCGCAAAATTGTTTCCTCCGATGCCATTGTCCTCATCGTTGAACCGAATTAGGGTCTGGCACCCTTCCCATCGATTGTTACGAATCGTGAGCGAATGATTAGTCAATGCTCCTGCGCCGAAAAACGTACACCATGCCGTTGCACCGCTTGTACTCAGGCTTCTTGCTTTGATCGTGTTGTTTTCGAACATGATATTGGCGCTGTCATCTGCGCCGTGCGTGTAATCCCACACGAATGCGCTGGTGCCGATAGCGGTTGTGCCCGATTCATTATCCGCCGTCCCGATAAACGTATTATTTCGGATTTTTACATAGGAAAACTGATCGGACCCGGACTCCCTATTGCGATACCGGAAAACGCGAACCGTTCCGTCATTATCTTCACCCGTCGGTCCTTCATGCGCATCGACATAATTCCTTTCAATAATGATTGAATCGCTTGAGCGTGAATTGTTGGTGGTCGATTCGAGCATTATTCCCCGGCTGCCATATTTGGTGTTGCCCGAAGTTACCGTGCAATTCTGAATAAGTGAACCGTTACCCGGGAAACGCATCAGAATACCGTACGCATTTGCCGATGAATGCCCGATATCGCAACTACCGCTTACGAAGCACGCAAGCGAATCCCAATACCGGTTGCGGGCATCGACCGTGATATCGCAATCAACAATTTGAAATGCTCCGGTTTTAGTCTGAATGCCGATATGTCCTTCAGCAATAACCGTCACCCCTTCCATGCGAACGGTGTAGTTGCCTGATTGCGAAGTAAAATTATCAGTGTTGCAAACTGCGCTCTGGTAATTTTGACGATCTGAATACGATTCAGAATAATTATGGTAGACTCCCCCTCGGTGCAGGATATTATACCCGGTGCTGATTCCTTCTCCAACTGCTCCCCATTCGACACAACTTGAGTTGTGGCCGTCGACACTCAGATTGACCGAATCGATCGTGACATCATGCCCGTCAATCAGCCAGATACAATGTCTGCGTGACGGTGAACTTGCCCCCGGACTATTCAATCCATGACCGATTTGAATAGGAGAGCGAATCCCCCCTCCTTTAATGACAATATCAGACGGCCGTGACCCGCCCACTGTGTCGATCAAAATCCCGCACTCGTTACTACTGCCGGATGAACTGGAGTCAGTATCAAACACGAGCGTGTCGTTGTCGAGCAGAACACGGACTCCTGTTACACCGCCAACTATGCGAATTATTCTTCCTGCTTGGGAAAAGACCGTTACCGTTTCCGGGCTATCATCCACCACAATCGTGTCATTCGATGATGCCGTATACGGGAAACTCACTACGTCGACTGTCAACACAACTTTGGCTGCAAAGCACGGACAACTAAAAGCTGCCATCCACACCAGAGATAAAAAGGTCGACGACCTTCTCATGGATTCCTCCGGGCAACTTGTCCGGAACGCAAGCGCGCCCGTGTAATTCCACTCGAAAGCCGTTTACGCGGCTCTTCCAACTGAGTGTCGTGATAGTAAACAACAAACGTGGGGCGATTCGAAGAGGTTGTCGCTTCTGTTGAATGAAAGTCGAACAGGTTACTCGACGATGCCTTCAACACAACTCCCCCAAAATTGCTTCCCGTGTACCACCCGCGCACCATTGCCGTATCGAGTCGCCAGCGTTTGGTAACACCGGCATCGGTCGTCGCCACGCTTACGCTATCCATCTGCGTACCGCTACGATCGGTAGTGGTATTCTGACAGCCGTTTGTTCCCCAGGCGCGAGCAGTAGTTATCTCTATATCATAATCGTACTGATTCCAATTCGCCATCTCCAACCCGGTCGCATCGCCGCCATTGAGCGTCCCTTCCTTCCAGTCACGAAGGCATTTGAAAATATGAACAATACGTGAAGTTGTCGTCGGCGCATTCCCAACCACCATGTTCAAAAAAGCGGAGTCGATAACTTTGTTGCTGCCAATAAGTGATGCAAGATGTCCATTCGTAATTCGAATAAGCACCCCACGTACTGTGTAAGAGTTAACCTGCAGAACATTCGTTGCGCCGTAGTTATTCACCGCCGTTCCAGATGAGGCTATATACGTATCTTCAATATCCGTATACGTCACTACCGTGCTGTCACTCTGTGCGATTACCGGCAAAAACCATAAGAGAAATAGTACTGATACTAATTTCATCATTACCTCCGTCTCCCGATCACTGATGCAGAATGAAACAGGAGAACAGAATTGGCCGATGTCGCTGCAGCAACGCGCAGCCTGAACCAGATTCGCAGCCATCTTCCCCGGAACAGACTGCTTCCCGATGCCGCAGTCACCGCTAATTTCGCCTCTGACAATGTTGTCGCGGATCTGGTAGTACTATCCTGATACACGACATGCGGTTCTCTTCCAAGTGTGGCGCTGCTTAGTGTGTCGCCATATAGCCGGATCGAATCGAGCACTAACTGCGTTGATTTCATCCAATAGATAAAGCGAACCGAATCGGCGAGAAAGCTATATGGAACTTGTCCAACAACTTCGAACCGCAACGTATCTCCAGAACCAACAGAACTGGAGCAGGCAAAGAGAAACATCGTGTCGTTCGGCCCCGATCCGTTGCCGCGACGAAGATACTCGGTTATTGTCCATGATGATTCCGCAGCCGACGCGACCGCCGGAGTCAAAAGCAAATTGAGCGGAATCTCTTCCCGCTGCCAATTGATATCACCGATGGCAATGCCCAAATCCTTGATATCTGTCGAATCAATAGTGGATGCGGCGATTTCATTGGTCGAAACGGAATTATTGGCAAGATCGGTTGAATCAAGTGTATTTGCCGCTACTTGTGTACTTGTGACACCACTCGATTTGATTTGTAATTGTCCCGACGCCGATGTATCAAAAAAGCTGGTTGCGTAATCGACATGGAAAGTCACGGTATCTCCGTCGACATCGACATTGATCGCCGCTCCCTTTTGCAGAACAAGGCTATCCCGTTCAACCGTGACTCCGGTTCCGTTGCCGACAGTATCAACTTTCAGAAAATCATCAACCCCGGTCGGCGGAGTTACCCACCCCGCTGAATCGACAGCACCGGCTACATCGACAAAGCTTAATAGTGCTCCTGCGGTCGGCTTTGAGCGTGGGAAATAAAAAAGATGGCCGCCTGCAGTATCGACAATCAGCTTCTTTGCCGCTAATGAATCCGCTTCGGTCAGCCCGGATTCTCCGAATTGCAAAACGGCATTGTCATGCGAAGAGAACTTGGTCGTATCCCCATTTTCAGATATCGACAGAATCGTATCACCGGTAGTTCCGGTTTTGATATGCACAACATCGCTGATAGCAACAAGCTCACCTGTACCGATCGCTGATGCATCAATTTTTGGCGTGATAATAGAACGCAAACCGTCGATAACTCCGGAATCTGCTTGCGCGATTAACGAATCGCCGCTAATCAGCCATTGTGGGGCATTTTCATCCCAAAAATGAATTTTCCCTGTTGACCCTGTTTGTAATTTGATATTACCGCCGCTGCCGTTCGCGAAAATTCGTGTCGTATCACCGCTTGTTCGCGCCATTACCGTCGGCGTAAATAGCATCGATTTTGCTGAAACCGTATCGAACACATATCCATAATTGGTCGTATCGATATGCTGCTTTGCGAGCCCGGTTGATTTAAGATATATCCGTGCTGAATCGGTCGAGCCAATACGGTTGATCCCGATTCCGGAATCACCGCTCAACACCGGGTTACCGACATCCCACAATCCACCGGATGCTAACGTGGTATCGACCTGCATATTGTCACCCGATCCACCTGCGCCGACCGAATCATTCCCCCATACCACATTGCCACCCGTCCCCAATTTCAAAATCTGACCGCCCGTACCGCGCGTGGACGGTAATCGGTATTCGGTCGCGGTATCATGACCAATCAATACCTGTCCGTCATGACGAATCACCATCGCCCGTTTCAGCGTGCTGTCGGTTTGGGTCATACGAATGAGAAAGCTCATCCCTCCTTGCGTCGAGTCTGCGGAGGTATACAAGTACGGATGAATCGCCGCATAGTATCGATCAACCGATCCGGCTGTGTTACCGAAATAGACCCCTGATCCACGCGCTGCTACCGCGCTGTTCGAAACTAATTTGAGGAACCCAGAACTTAGCCCATCCTGTGGTTGCACGGAATCTGCCGCTAATGACCCGGACTGTCCTGTCCCTTTGACAGTAACTCCGGCAATTGCATTGTTCGGTGAAACTAAGGGGCCAACCGCATTGGTAATATTCTCCGGCGCGGTACCGCTGTTATCAGCGGTGTTTCCGGAATACTGCGCGTTGAGAAAAATGAATGTGTCGTTTGTGCCGCCGGTTGCAAACCCGATTCGATTTGAATCCAGCTCCATAAAATTGATTCGAATATTCTTCCCGTTCACTAACCGCACTCCCTGCGCGAAACGGGTAACTTTCAGTGAATTAACAAAAATATCCCGCGACGTTTCAATATCGAATCCGTATTTGGCGCCGACTGTATCAGCAGAACGGACGGTTACATCTCCGAATTTCGTCCCCCCCAAGCAACCGGAAAGCAAAATTCCTTTGTTCGTGACGGTATCAACATCGATGAATACCCGGTCAAACGAAGAACCGGAATCCGCCTCAATCCACAGCGCTGCTAAACCGCTCGTAGTCGTCCGCGCGCCGCTAATATACAATTCACCTATATGCGCACGTTTGCTTGCATATAAATGAATGCCATTCAGCCCGTTGTAACTGCGTATATAAGCACGATCAATAGTAACCGTATTTGTAAACGCCATGCGAATACCGGAACTGTCATTGTTTACGTCAATGTTAACCGATCCGATATGCACATTGGTCGGTTCATATGCCGCACCGCTGGTATCACCCCGGTCAATGCCTAACGCATCAATAGAAGAATCATTCGCCCAAATATGTATGTCACCGATCGTAATATCCCGCGATCCCTGGTAAATATGCACCCCGCGCGTCCCATGCGACACCTGCGTACGATAATTCGACGAGGTATCGGCAATCGTCACTCCTTCAATCGAAACATTCTGACAGAAATATGTCCCTAACCGCTCAGTGACAATCGGGCGACCGATAACGGTAACATTCCTGACGATGTCATTTGAGCCGTTGCCTGCCGCAACGTGGAACACGCCGTCGATAACGGCAGAATCGGCAAATATAAATGTCCGGTTGGAATGACTGTTTGTTATCGAACTCGGTACCCGGTAGACACCTTTCGGGAAATAGATAACGTTATACGGCGATGCCATCAGCGAGTTGATACCGGTCTGATCGGAAATCGTATCGCCCGCGTTGATACCCGGCCAGTAGCGGGCGTTGATCCAATGATAATTTTTCATGTGTCCGGCCACTGAAACCGGCGCACTGCCGGATGCCGACAGATTCGGATGCGTAAAAACTGCTGCGGCTAAGAGAACCGCAACGATAAACAAGCGATGCAGCATATCTCCCTCATCTCCGGCGGCATCAGGTGCGAAAAATGCCCTCCGGTTTTTAGAAGAGCGCTACATTCCAAAGCTGCATGCTGACTGTAGAGAAATTGAGAAAATCGATAAGAAATAAAAAACCCGTCGGGTTTCTGCCCTTTCCGACGGGTTCATTTGATGAAGAGCTATCCGGCTACATCCGCAACCGAAAGCCCGAGTGAGTGTCAGTGTTACCTGAC
Organism: uncultured Ignavibacteriales bacterium; assembly: GCA_964464605.1. Taxonomy (GTDB): domain Bacteria; phylum Zixibacteria; class MSB-5A5; order GN15; family FEB-12; genus CAYXJN01. Next base: position 173,270 of record CAYXJN010000009.1, read on the forward strand.
ATCCCTCCCTTAGCCCCCAATGTTGGCGATGTACCCACCCTCGATCCGCAATACATGCGCCGCAATAGTATCTACAAATTTTGTGCCGTTTTCTGATCGCTTCAGTCAGAAACTGACCGCTATAATCGATTGACTGTCAATACATTACAAACATACTGGAGCGGCCGTTTTTGGGCTGTTTCATTTGTTGTTTCGATAACGAACGGTTGCTGTTTCACGCCGTTTCTCTTTGAATTAGAGGTAAAAAAAAACGAGCAGGTTTTTTACGCCTGCTCGTTGTTATCAGCGAATGAAAGAAGCTTACAGTTCGGTGTCCCCGGACTGGGCGGCCTCTCCGTCGTTAGAAGCGGGACGAAGATTTTCCGGCATGGCATCCGCCATAGTCGTAGATCCTCCACCCTGATGCTTCGCCAGATATTCATCCAGTTCAGCCTTCTCACGTTTCTTATAGTATGCGGCAACAGACAAAACGATCTTGTGCTGGTTCTTGTCGAACTCAAGCACCTGAAGCGGGAGCTTTTCTCCTTCAGCAAACACACCGGTCGGATCATTTAAATCCTTTTTACCGAGCTGCGCAGTCGGAACGAATCCTTCCACTTCACCGTCGAGATCAACAATCACGCCGCGATCCATCACTTTGGTAATCGTTCCGAGACACTCCGTACCAACCGCGAACTTGCGGGAGATTTCGGGCCACGGATCATCACCAAGCTGCTTAAAGCCGAGTGAGATACGACGATTCTCATGATCGATCTTGATAATCTTCACGTCAATCTTATCACCCTTCTTCATAATTTCAGAGGGGTGCTGAATACGCTTGGTCCATGACATATCGGAGATATGAACCAATCCGTCGATACCTTCTTCCAGCTCGATAAACGCGCCGAAAGCGGTCAGATTACGGACTTTGCCGGAAACGATTTTACCGACCGGGAACTTCTCTTCGATAGTATTCCATGGATCCGGTTCCATCTGTTTGATACCGAGCGAAATCTTTTCGTTATCTTTATCTACGGAAAGCACGATCGCATCGACTTTATCATTCACATTCATAATCTTGGACGGATGCTTGATATGCTGTGTCCATGACATTTCGGAAACGTGAATAAGTCCTTCGATTCCTTTTTCTAATTCAATAAACGCGCCGTAGTCGGTAACGGAAACAACGCGGCCGGTAATTTTGGTACCGATCGGATATTTCTGTTCGATATTTTCCCACGGATACGGCGTCATCTGCTTCAAGCCGAGAGAAATACGCTGCGTTTTATCATCGAAATCGAGAATTTTCACATCAATCTTGTCGCCGAGCGAAACGATTTCGGACGGGTGCTTAATACGACCCCATGACATATCGGTGATATGTAAGAGTCCGTCAACGCCGCCCAAGTCAATAAAGACGCCGAAATCAGTAACGTTCTTGACCACACCCTGACGAATCTGCCCGACGGCGATTTCGTTTAAGAGTGAGGAGCGCAGCTTGTCCCGCTCCTGCTCAAGAACCATGCGGCGGGAAACGACGATATTACGGCGGTTCTTGTTAATCTTGATGATCTTGAAGTCCATCATCTGATTCAAGAGTGCATCAAAATCCGGAACCTGACGCAATGCTACCTGCGAGCCAGGCAAAAAGGCATCGACTCCCATAACGTCCACAACCAAACCACCCTTGATACGACGGGCGATTCGACCCTGAACGGTTTCACCATTGTCATGAATATCGCGGATTCTGTCCCAGACCCGCATGAAATCTGCTTTTTGTTTGGACAGAATAAGCTGGCCGTTGTTGTCTTCGATCTGTTCGAGGAAAACCTCAATCGGGTCGCCGACTTTAACGGTTACCGGATACGGAAACTCGGTAATCGGAATAATGCCTTCGGATTTGAAACCGACATCGACAATAACGTCGTCTCTGGTAACCCCGAGCACGCGTCCTTTGACGATTTCACCTTCTTTGATGTCCTGAATGGTGGAATCATACATCGCCACCATCGCATCGTAATCCTGCTTGTCATAGACAACGCCGGATACGTCGGTGATTTTCATCGACTCGACCGATGCAATCGGGCTTGGGGCTTCAATAATCGCCGCACGTTGGCGAGCTTTTTCGGCGACACGTTTGTGCCGCTCAGTCGCTAACAACTGGCTTTCTTTTGCCTCTTCAACAGCATTTTGAACGACTGTTCCCAGCCCTGCTGTTTCCGGTTTCGTGATTTTTGTTTTGACCCGTTTGGTCTTCTTTGCGGTCACTGCTTTACGGCGTGATAACCGTGCAGCTGCGCTTTCTGTTTCTTGTTTGGCCTGCGCCATGCGTGGAAAAAGAACCTCCTAACAACTCTCTGAATGGCCTTGAATTTTTCCGGGAAGGAAAACCATCAGATCGGACGCTTTGCATCCGGCCGCCTTGAGCGGACTGTGAATATAGTGTAACCTATCGGAAGCGCAAGGGGATTCTGAAGTTAAAGTGACAAAATAAGTTACGGAAAGCGCTTACCGCGCCAAAACAGCCTGTTTGAGCCGGATAATCCGCTCCATCACGGCGTTCGCAACTTCCATATATCCCTCTTTCGTGACCGGTCGCTGTGCGATCCATTCCGAAGGAATCGGTTCACCGAACGTGATGCTCATTTTCTGTTTTCGAATCAGACATTCCCACAGATGATTCGCACCATGAATATACCCCGGCACAATCGGACAAACGGCAGCAGTCGCCAACACCCCGATTCCCGGTTTTGGGGAGAGAAAGTTATCGGTCTTCGAGCGAGTCCCTTCCGGAAAGACCGTCAATCCATTTCCCGCTTTAATAACCTCAACCGCGCGCTGTACACCGTCCCGATCAATTGTTCCGCGCCGAATCGGCAGCGCGTTGGTGCGGCTGATAATATTTCCGAAAATCCTGTTTCGGAATAGTTCTTCTTTGGCGAAAAAATACATCTCCCGCGTTGCCCAGCTCCCTGCCAGTAACGGATCAAAATACGACGTATGATTCGTCGCTAAAATAAACCCGCCGGTTTTGGGAAAATGTTCCTGCCCGCTAACGTTGATAAAAAAAGGGAATGTGCTGAAGATGCGGGTAAAGCTCCACCCCGCATAGTACAGGATTTTCATCCGCTTTTGACCAGCGACCGCACCAGTTCGACAATTTTATCTACCTGCTGTTCGACAGAAAGGTGCGATGTATCGATAACAATCGCTTCCCGCGATTTCAAAAGCGGTGAATGTTGCCGTGAGGAATCATATTTGTCGCGGCGTTCGATATCTTCAATCTGTTCTTCCAGCGTAGTGGTAATACCAATTTTAGCCAGATCAAGCAAACGACGGTTGGCACGCTGCTCGACAGAAGCATCCAGAAATATCTTAACATCTGCCTGTGGAAACACCACAGTTGTCGTATCGCGCCCTTCGGCAACGAGCGAACCTTCCCGCCCGATACTTCGCTGCTTGGACACCATCGCCTCCCGCACCCCCTTGTGCGCGGAAACTTCGGAAACCTGTTTCGTTATTTCGGGAGTGCGGATAACTTCAGTGACATCTTCGCCGTTAATCGAAACCCGATTGACGCCATCTACCAGTTGAAAGTCGATAGGAAGTTTGCGGGCAAGCGCTGTCAGCTTTACTTCATCAGATGGCGCAACGCCATGTTTGAGCGCGAACCAAGTAAGCGCACGGTACATTGCACCGGTGTCGAGATACCGAAATCCGAGCCGTGCGGCAACCAGTCGGGATGTCGTCGTCTTCCCCGCGCCGGCAGGACCGTCGATAGCGACAATTTTCCCTTTCAGGCTTGGGAGATTCAGTTTGACGGTGTTGCTTAAATTCATATTAACAGAAAATGAAAATCCATTTACTGCGGAAGCGATCCAAACCATTTAACGTGTAAAGAATCATAGGTACCGTCAGTTCGAATCTTTTGCAATCCGCTGTTTATCTGCTTTAAAAGTTCCGGTTCCGATTTTGGAATCAGAATCCCATACTGTTCGGATGATAACAATTCCCCAACCGTTTTCGCCGTGCCATGTGCTTTGATATACGCCTGCGTGGTCGGGAAGTCATTTAAGACGGCATCCAAATTGCCGTTCGCCATATCGATAAACGCTGCGCCGATGTTATCGAACGGGAAGACCTGCGCACCTTCAATCTTTTTCGCCATCATTTCACCGGTAGTACCAAGCTGAACACCGACCCGCTTTCCGGACAGCTGCGTAACCGATGTCGTCAATGTATCGGTAAACGGCACAGCGACAACTTGTCCCGCTAAATAATACGGATCGGAAAAATTGACTACCTGCTGCCGCTCCGGCGTGATAGTCGTTGCGGAAATCGCGACATCATACTTACCCCCGGTCAGACCGGGAATCATGCCGTCGAACGGCACCGCCGTAAACTCGACACTCCAGCCGTTCGTTTTGGCAATAGCGGTGATAAGCTCGATATCGAACCCGTCGATTTCCCCGGTTTGCGGATTGACTGTTTCAAAGGGTGGGTAGGTCGGGTCGGTTCCGACACGAAGCAGTGTCCGGTTGGCCGGGTCGCTCTTTTGTCCTCCACCGCATGATGCGATGAATAGCGCGACCAGACAAAGAATTAAGGCGAAAATAAGAGGGATTTTACGTGTCATTTGTCTACGATTGAAACAAATCCGCGCCGTAAAGGCAACGGAATTTTTTCATCGCAGCAGGCGGCTGAAATGATGATTCCGGCAACCGAATCAATAATAGTCGACGGAAATTTGGCGGAGGTTGTCACCGAGTTTTAATTCAAAGCGAACCGGGTAACTATCAAAGTCATCGGAAACATATCCACCATCCTCTTCATGCAATCCCATCTGTCCGAAATAGTCATGATACTCGTCGGACTCCACGCGCAAACCGCTCGATTGCGGCAAACGGAACCGAACCGATGCTCCCGAGCCGTTTATTTCGATTCGCACCACCGGAACCAGCTCGCCGAGTTTGACATAGATATTGTCATCTTCCCCGTCAATCGACAGCTTTGTCACCTGATTGTTCGCGAGATTCAAGTGGAGATCGGACTCAGTGCTCTGACAGGTCAGTTCCATCGGCACATTACGGGAGAACCTGATATACCAGTCTTCCAGTTCATCAAAATCAATTTTCACCACGCCGCCGAATACATCCTTCTGACGGCTGCTGACAGTCATACGGGCGACACCGTCGCTGATATCATGGTCGACTTTCGGCGCGCGAATAGTCTGATCGAACTTCCCTTCAACTAATTTTTCACTCGCATCCCGCACGGTCAAATTCGATTTCCGCATTTCAAGATTCGCCTGAATAAGACGAACCCCGGGATCTTCATCGATTTCAAACTGCGATTCGCCGATTTTATCGGTAGAAAAATCACCGCGATATTCATCGGATAATGCCAGATACAACCCACCGGCAAACAGAAGCACGGAAGTCGCGTACGAGATAAACTGCATTTTGGAGCCGGTAAAAATCTTTTCGATTCCGACTGCGATCAACAGCGCCGGTAGAAAAGTAAGCCAGTCCCACCAGAAATCCCAATTCACAACTCCCGTATTACGCAGCAAAAGCACGGTACCGATTAATACTAACAACATTCCCCAGCGAAACCTTGCCGGTGTCATATCTGTACTCTCCTTTTTATGCTCATACCTGCCATCCGTTCATCCGTTTACGAATTGTGAGCTTCTCTTCCCTGTATCGAGCGGTAGATGACAAAGATACCGATTACAATAAGCGCTACCGGGAAAAATTCCGTCCAGCTGAACCAGAACACCGTTTGCCGTATAAGCAAAACAGCGCCGACAATAACTAAAATCAACCCTGGTAAATAACGTGTAATCGAGGATGAACTATTAAACATTGCCGCATTACTGCTTCCACTACCTCCGGATGCGGTATGGCCAGTTCCGCTGTTACCTGATGTATTCATATCCGATTCAAACGGCCGGCGAGGAATAACAATCCAGGCAATTATGTAGCCTAAAACACCTGAACCGCCGGCAAAGACGAAAACCACGAAGGCAAGGCGGATAATGACCGGATCAATGTTGAAATATTCTCCAAGGCCACCGCAAACTCCGGCGATTACCTTGTTGATGTCTGAACGGTACAGTTTTCTTTCCATGGGCACCTCACACTCTCATCATTGTTCAGAAAGAATATACGGGAACCGGCCTGAAATGTTACGAAAAATCAACGCCCGGAATCCGGCTTGTCGGCAGCAAGCGAATCAAGATATTCCTGCGCCTGCTTGCGAAGCTGTTGATCGGTGCCGGTGGAATACTTGGTCAGCGAATCAATCGATTGCTGTTTGAGCGACGAATCGGAACTCTGGCGCGCAAGCTGATACCAGACAGTCAACAGCGACATCTGCTCAGCCGGTGTGGAAGACTTAAACAATGATGGTTTACTTTCTTGCGTCAGGCTGTTCACCTTGCCGATTTTTGATTTTTCCTTCTTGAGCAGCGCATAGAGTGAATCCCGTTGATGTAGCAATTGCCCGATTTCATCTGTCGTTGTCCGCGCTAAATCTTCTTCCGCCGCTCTCACCGGAGATTCAGCGCTGAGCGCCATCGGTGATTCAGCCGTTTCTTTTTTGGACGCTTCCTGTTCAGCCATTTTTGGTGAGGCGGATGGCGCCGGTGCAGCGAATTGTTGTGACGCACCGGCGGTTTCATCAGCAACAGATTCCTGAGCTTTTAAACTTACTGCCGAATCTTTTATCTCTTTGACATCTTTATCCGTCGCCAATTGAGGACGTTTGTCTGTCGTCTGCGATTTCTCCGGGGGAGCTACCGGAGGCGGAATTGGAATCGGATTTCCTTCTAAATCAACTCCTTTGCTAATGGAGTCAAACAACTCAGCACTGTCGACATACTTCGATATGCTATCATTTCGACCTTTGTACAAAACTTTCGTGGTCTTTTCTTCCACCCGCTGTTCGATATGCTCACGATCTTTAAAACCGATATAGGCAACCAACACCAGCGATGCTGCCGTAGCGATCATCGCCGAAACCCGGAACGGTGTCCATTGCCAGCCGGATTCTTTTTCTTTGGGCGCTTTTGCTTTACCGAACCCAAGTTTTTCTTCAATCTTCTGCGCTGATTTTTCCCAATACAAATCATCCCGCAGTTCCGCCTGTTGGTCGACCATAGCGGTAAACTGACGCAGTTCTTCCAACTCCTTTTGCGCCTCAGGATGAGCCGCCAGATACTGCTCGACAATCAACCGCTCATCCGGCGGCAGTTGGTTATCGAGATAGGCGGAGAGCTTATCGCGGAAATATGCGTCGTTCATAATAGATCTTTCAATTTTTCCATAAGCATCTGGCGCGCGCGATGCAGCCGTGAATCAACTGTCCCCGGCGGGATTTTCAGAAAATTCGCAATCTGCACGTAATCCATCTCTTCAAAATGCCTGCACACAAACACTGAGCGGTATTGCACCGGCAGTGAAAGCACCGCCTGATAAAACCGTTTCTGCCCTTCATCAGTTAACAGCCGCTCGAATGGCCCGGCCTCTGCCGAAGTCATCTCCCAGCCTGCTTCCTGCAGCTGGTCGAGCGATTCCTGTTTCTCCATCCGGTGCATTTGATTAAAAGTCAGATTTCGCGCGATAGTCGACAGCCAGGGGTAAAATGACATGTCGCTGCGAAAGGTTTTGATAGCTTCGTACGCTTTAACAAATGTTTCCTGCACGATATCCTCAGTTTGATCGAACTGGCGGGTCAGTCCGTAAATGAACCTGAAAAGCCGCTTTTGATGCATCCGAACTAACTGCCCGTATGCCGCGCCGTTCCCATTCTGCGCCGCCTCGACCAGTGACCGTTCATTCGGCGCTCCCGAATTTCCTACCGTTTCAGCGACCTTTTCTTCCCGCTTTTTTTCGCTCATTTCGATCTCTGGGTAAGGGAAACGAACAGAACTTCCATGCGGGTATCCGGCTTGTAAATCCCCTGCCGTAAATCAGACCAGCAGTCTGCCAATTGCAGCAACACCTGCTCAAGCTGTTCCGATTCAAACTGTTTGGCCTGCTCGGCAAACTGCCGAGCCAGCCAGGGGGGCTGGATATTCGGCCGTTTATGCTTGGCCATATAGAGGGACAAAAAGTGCCGGTGCAAAAAGACCAAAATACTGTCGGGGCTGTTTCCGTCTGCCAAAAGAGTCCGCAAATCCTGCAGTGACTGAGCGGTATTCCCGTGTGCCACCGTGTCGGCGATTTTGAACAGATCAGCCGTCGCATAGCTCGAAACGAGATTTCGTATCTGCTCTTCGGTAACCGTCGCCGGGCCGTTAGTGTAATTGATAAGCTTCAAAATCTCATTTTCAAGCGCACCTTTGTTGCCGCCGATGGAATCGACAAACAAACGAAGCGCCGCCGGTTCGAGTTTGATTCCCTCTTTTTGCAAACGCGCGCTTACGAAAGAAGTCGCCTCATCTGCCGTAAGCGGCTTGAATTCAATACTCGTTACCGCTTCAGTGATGCTTTTGAAAAACTTCCCCCGTTTATCGGGCATACGCGCAGAGGGAGAGGAAAAAATAACGACCCGGTTCGGATCAGGCGGACTCAAAAGTTTGAATACCCGCTCGACATCGTTCGGCCTGTAATGCTGAAAATCAGAAACCGAAATAACTTCCCGCTGACCGAGCATCGGCAAGTTCGACAATTGCGCCAACAAATCGGCGGTGTTGGTACGACGCCCGTCTATTTTCCGATAATTCGTGCTTATCTGCAGATCAGGCAGAAACTGGCGGACAAGAAATTTCTCGGCTTCGATTTTCCGGAAATCCTCATCCCCGTAAAAATAGTACGCGGGCTTGAATTTTCCGGCGTTGATGTCGTTGAGTAAGTCGCGGGCGGTGGTCATGGCATAGGAATATGCCCTGACAACTTTGGCGGGTCAATCAGAAAGGGAATCTAAGGCGGCGTTTCGTTCTATCGAAATCCAGTCGAGTGAGAAGCGGTATTTTTCCCGGTAATGCTTCGCTTTTTCCATAAGCGGCGTGTATTGCATAGGCAATGAGGAACGGAAATTGACGCAATTGACGATCGTCAAATTATCCCCATAAATCTCAAAGGTTCGGGCACCTATGAATTTCTGATTAGAATCGATAAATTCAAGCAGCGCTAATAAAGCGGCAAAGTCGGAGTGGTCATGGTCGACGGCATCAAAGGGAGCTTTAAACCGGATACCCAGTTCCGGAATATGAAACATCACCACCGAGGACTTATCTACCCCGCTTCGTTTGGGTAACTGGTATGAGCCGAAATAGCACTCCATATCCGCTAAAAGGCAAGTTTCATGCCCTGTCGGGCAAATCCTCTGACCTGTTGCAGGAGAATAAGTTCGACTGTAAGACTGGCCTAAGTATCTCCCTTTATTTGCAGTTTGCTTCACAGGAATAAAAAACGGCCATTCGATGGAATGGCCGTTGCGAGTTTCTATGCAACTGATGCTATTTTGTCAGCACCATCTTTTTCGTTTGGCTGAAAGCCGGCGTTTCAAGTTTATAGAAATAGACGCCCGATGTTACCAGCTTGCCGGCATCATCACGTCCATTCCACTCGATCGTATGATCACCGGCGCCAAAGACATCATTGGCAAGCGTGGCGATCTTCTGACCGAGTACGTTGAACACACTTAACTGAACTTTCTCAGTCCGTTCCAAACTAAACGAAATCTTCGTGCTTGGGTTAAACGGATTCGGATAGTTCTGTGACAGCTTGTATGCCGACGGCAGCGTGTAATCGCTGGTTGAGAAGCGCATGCTGACATCAACCCGATCACCGCTCGCACTCCAGGTAATATCAGGATAGCTCCGCTGACCGTTGATAAGCACCTGCACAGTTTCACCATCACGTGGGTACTGCGCAGTTTCGACTGTTCCTTCCGCACCGTAGACCGGCGTGAATTTCAGAATCTGTCCGTTATAGACAGCCGAGCCGCAAACTACTCCCTGCCCCGAGACAAATTCAATAGTCGAACCGGCGGCAAGCGCCTGACCATCAAGCGTTAGATGTTTGCCGTAGGCAGAAACCCAGTTCCGCGAGATCGTAATATCACCGGTCGGGCGGGCGGCAATTGTTCCACCACCGTTGGTGTTAAAGCCGGGATACGCAAGGGAGACATCGCTGCCGGAGCGAATCCAGTAACCGTTTAGCACACTGAGTTCAGTCAGTGTATTAAAGCCACCCTGATCCGGCTGATAGACTAACCCTTCGCCGTTATAGCCGAGGGCAACTTCAACGTCATCAATAATGGATGCAAAGCCGTCTTCAACCGAAAGCGTTTCTTTCGGCCAGTAGGCGACCAGGTTCCATCCCTGATGAACAGTGATATTGTCATTCGGATCGATTTCATCTCCGCAAACCTGAATATCGGTCGCGCAATTCATCTTGAACCAATAACCGAAATGATAATCGACCGTCCAGAGCGTCGAATATTCTGTCAACTGCGGATCGTAGGTGTACGCACCCTGATCGAAGCCGAGCACGACATCAACGCAGCCGGAGTTGGTTAAATCGGCGATAAAATCTTCGATATCGCTGGTCAATGCGACATTCCATGAGACAAGATTCCATCCTTCAGCCAAATGCAACGTCCGGCAAATCTTCGGCGCTTCACGTAAAAATTCGCAGAGCTGGTAGCTGTCACCGTTTTGCGTCCAGACTACCGATGATCCGGTAAAGACTGCCGCACCATTGACCCGGAAACTGATAACATCACCCGGTACGGCGCCTTCATCTTCACCGGAGAAATTGTCATCCCGGTAAATCGGCATAAATCCGAATTGTCCGTTCTCGCGTACCACATCCATGCCGCAAAGAACGCCATCCGGATCGTACGCGGTGATAACATCACCCGATTCAAGCGCGATGCTGTCGAGCATCGGGTTTGCGCAATAGACATTGATCCATTCCGGAGTCGGAATAATAACCTGACCGCCGGAAACACAGACCATATGAGTAACGGATGATTCACCACAGGATGATGTCACGGTCAGAATAACTTCATAACAATCAGGAGCGGTAAAGGTGTGACTTGGTGAAAACTCCGTGCTGGTAGTGCCATCATCGAAGTCCCAATGGTAGGTGACATCACCGCTTACTACCGAGCAATTATCGAACACCACAGTTAACGGTGCGACGCCGCTATCTGGCTCCGGAGTAAAGCACGCCTGCGGTGCGCTGCCGATGGTAACATT
>CAYXJN010000010.1:0-56301 GCA_964464605.1 uncultured Ignavibacteriales bacterium
CTGTCCCGGCGCACGGTTAGGAAACGGCATAGCGAACTCTTCGATTTTTTCAATCACCCACCCCCCGCCCGGCAAACAGTGTTTTGGTGAGTGAATCTGGCTGCCGTATTTCTGCGATGAAAAATAGGCAATAAACAACCAAAGCGAGGCGCCGTTGGTCCCCTTGTATAAACGAAGGGTCGTGGTATCTGCTTTTAATACATCGTAGCTCGCTTCGGAAAAACGACGCTCTTCACCGAAATAGCCGCCTCCTTCCATCGGGATTACAGAGAATGAGGGTGGTTTATCAGGGTCCTGACTGTTGTAGCGCAGGAAATTACCGAACGACCCGCCGATAACCAGCACGATTATGGCAATGAGTACCGGCTTCATTTGAATATCCGTTTCAGTATCGCGCCGAATATGAACAGCATAATGAACGCGACAACAAATACCATCATCCCCATAATCGAATGCACCGGTTCTTCAGCCGCTGCCGGCGAAATGGTGTAGACTAAAATAGAAGTGACCAACACCCGAAAGACATTCGCGATTACGGCAATAGGAATAGTTGAAATGAACAATAACGCTTTCGGTACTAATTTTTCCTGCGTGGAGTGTGCATACAAAGCACCAAGCGCAATGAGCGCCATCAGGGAACGAACACCGGAACAGGCTTCGGCGACTTCCAAAGAATAATCGGCGATATGAATGATATTCCCCTGCTGAATAACCGCCGCGCCCAAAAATTTCAACGCAACGACGGTGATTTTTGTAGCGAGCATCTGCATTGGAAAGGCGACTGAGTAATACAGCACGTATGGAATCGGAATCATAAATAACAGGAAAAAGCACTCAAACCAGATTATCCGTATCAGTTTGCCACCGAAGAAGTACCAGAGCAGACCGGTCAGGCACATGACAAAGGAAACACGAAGGGTAAAATACTCTGCAGCTCCGTTGGCAACGACGAACAACAGCATGCCGGCGATGACTAAAAAAAGCCCGCGCGAATCGATCTGTTTGGGAAGGGCGGCGATCTCTTTTCGTTTCCCCCATGCCAGATAAGTGCAGACGACCGGAATGAGAAAGCCGTGGGAATAATTGTCATCGGTCGCCCAGGTAATAACGAGTTCCTGCAAAGCAGGCAGATAGATGACAAACAGCAAAACAAACGGTATTCCCCATACCCACCAACTGAGCGAGGAAACCGGGTTTTTGCTTTGCGTTTCTGACATATTCATAGGTAGTGCTAAATAACATAGACCGAAGCCATTTGTTCAATCAACCAGTTTATCGGCAGTAAAAGCGTTGAGGCACGGGGCAATACAGCATATATTTGGGGCTATGTATCGCCGCAAACGTACCCAGAAAGCCAGCCGGTTTCATTACCTGCTTTTGCTCAATACCGGCTCGGCCAAATACTCCCCGAACGATTTAGCCCCTCTTACGGCCGCTATTAAGCAAAAAGGGGGATTTTACACGATCTGCGAGGGGAAATCGGTAGCCGAAATGCTCGGACAGGCCAAGACGATAATCGGCGCCGACGGCAAAAAGGAGCCGGATGACTCGGAAGTCGGCAAGCGGGGGAAAATCACCGATCTGATAGCCTGCGGCGGGGACGGGACAGTCAATGCCGTAGCCAAACTCGGGCTGGATATGGGCATCCCGATGGGTATTCTCCCGATCGGCCGCTACAACAATGTAGCAATGGGACTGTACGGGAAACTCAAAGAATCCGAAATGATCGAGCGGTTACTCAACAGAACCTACCGCCCGGTCGATGTCGCCACAGCCGCCGGACAGGTATTTACTGGGGTGGTTGGAATCGGTATTATGAGTGAGCTGGCAAAACTATTGAATGACCGCCGTCTCCCCCGTTTCAGTTTCGGCTGGTCGAGTTTGGGAAACAAAGCGGTTGCCGCGCTACAGCCGCGGGAATTGACGGTAACGGTTGATGCGTTCCGATTCAATATCTCCCCGCTTTTGCTAACCGTCCACCTGCTCCCGCAAACGTTCGGGCTCCGTTTAAGCCCGGCATCGGTCAACAATGACGGTAAATTCGAAGCAATTATGCATTTCACCGGCGGCGGCAAAGAGGTAGTGCAATTTCTCAAACAGGTCTATAAAGGGAATTATGTGTTCAACGGAGATATCCGTCAATTCCGTGGGCGAACTATCGTTATAACCGGTACAAAGGGTATGGAGCTCTATGTTGATGGTGATGTTATCCCGCTCATGACCAATACGGTTGAGATCAAAATGCTCGACAAGCAACTGCAGGTACTCGGATGAGGGTACTTTCGTACCTTTTGTTTTTCATTTGCTTCAGCACAACGTTTTGCTGGGCGGATGGCCCGCTTCCCCTGCCGAATGACAGTACGCCGATCGTTGATACGTTGTTGTATTCACCCGACAGCAGCTTTGCCGATGCCGCTCCGGTAACGAATGAAAAGAACTACGAGCAAAATCTTACCCAAAACCCGACAGTTGCATTATTCAAATCTATGATATTACCCGGTCTGGGACAGATCGGGAATAAGCGGTATTTCAAAGCAGTGTTGTTTGCCGGATTCGACAGCTGGTTTATCTATTCAGCCATCAAACATGGCAACGACGCATCCGATTTGAAAAAGCAGTTTAACGCCGCTACTGATGAAGGTGAACGTAATGACCTACATGACAAATACGAAGATAAAGCGGGAACACGAAATTTTCATACCTGGATGGCGGTGGTGACCACGGTCGTGGCGATGTTCGATGCCTATGTCGACGCGCATCTTTCCGGCAGCCCGACGGATAAACGCCAGCGCGCGGTTTCATTCAACGTACCGCCTCCGATCGACGGAACATTGGCTGCATCGGTTCAGATCAACTTTTAATCGTGTAAAATAAACTGGCGAATGTCGAGGCCATACCGTTTCGGATCGACATGGCGGACGATTTGCCGGTGTTCGTTCCCCGGTGACGCCAGATCAACCCAGCTTGGCACACTGAGCAGACCTTCTTTGTTACCGACGATTTTGACACATGGGCGGGAACGCTGCTCCTCGTTGTTCGTAATCACCAACGCGAGTTCATCGGTAGATAACGAAACCAGAGAACCAACCGGATAGACGCCGATAATATCGGTGAAAATTTTCAACAGGAACGGATCGAATTTAACAGCCATCTGATATTGCATTTTTTTCAATACTTCGTCCGGCGGCAAAGCTTTGCGCAGATAGAGCCGTCCGGAACTGAGGGCATCGAATGAATCGACAATCGCAATAATCTTGGAAAAAAGCGTCGGTGTCCGCTTGGTATGTCGCAGACTCGGATAGCCGGTAAAATCATTATTGATATGATGCTCAAATGCGCCGCGTGCCGCACGGGCGATATAGGTATCGAATTTCAGGTTGCGTAAAACGGTTTTTGCGCCCAAAAGCGGATGACGCTGCATTTGCACCCAGTCATTTTCATCATAAGCATCCGGTTTAGCGATCAAATCTTTCGGGAGCTTTACTTTACCTACGTCATGGAACAATGCCGAAAACCCTAACTGTGCCAACCGGGGGCGGTCAAAACCTAAGCGTACGCCGACAGTCAGCGAGTAAATACAGACGTTGGTGGAATGAGCGTACGTGTAATCGTCATAATCCTTAATTGCGGCAAGCTCCAGAAGGGATGCTTCATCCTTTATCAGATGATCAATCAGCCCATGCACGACGCGCTTGGTTTTGGAGACATTGATGTCCCTGTCCTGATTGGTGAAGGATACTATTTCCCCTACCGCGCTCATTGCTTTTGAGAATGTTACGCGAGCCGATACGCGGAATTGCTGATGACGTTCCAGCGACGATACTACCAGATTCGCGCCGACTTCATGCAACGCCAACAATTGAATCGCAGGAAACCGGGCGGATTTGAAGCGTTCATTCAATGCTGCCGGAGTGGTATTGTTTGGCCGGGCGGACGACAGGAAAACGATAAAGCGATTCAGTTCTTCCGGTTCAATTGCGCCTTTGAACATGACACCGCCAATTCCGAGTGTTTGCCAATCGGCAATGACGGATGCGGCATTGGTCGGACCGGAATCATCAAAGCGAACCAACTGATCATTTACAAAATAACGCCCTTCAAAAGCTTTAATAGCAATTTCCGAATTGCTTGCAAGCAGGGCATTGAGCGCAGTGAGGAATGTTTCGCTCTGCAGTTTAAACGTCGCATTGTTTTCATCATGAATTCTGGCGGTCTTAAAGAAAAGGAAGAATGATACGACCAGCTTTTCTTCCGCCGGTCCGCCAAGAATACGAGCAGGAGCTTCAGCAACATGACTCATTATGCGCCTCCATACAGATATTCGCGACGCTTCTTGATCGATTCGACTGCTTTCGCTTTGACATCCGTCCGCCAGCTTCGGCTTAAGCGAATCAAGGCATCCCCCGCCTGATCGCTGCTGTTCATAGTCAGCGCGGTGAAGGCAGCTTCACGGAAAAAGGAAACATTCTGGTCATTGGCGATATTCAAACGCTGGGCAAGCCCGACCAGATATTCAACCGAGCTTTCTTCACCCAAAATAGAGTATGCGTTCATCAATTCCTGCTGTTCGGACCGTTCAAGCTCACCAAACCGCTCACTGTTGATAATCGTGGTGACGGCATCCAAAGCATCCGCCCCTTTCCGTTTCACCAGCGTGGTAACTGCGGCTGAACGCACTTCCGCATCTTTATCCTGCGCCGCTTCTTTGAGAATTTCGATCGTCCGTCGTGACGCACAATCACACAATGAGGTAACCAGATGCAACCGAACGCTCTGGTCATCATGTTTTAATGCATGCCGGGCATAGCCGATAGCATGGTCGGTGCCGATTTGTACAAGAATGGTAATCGCGTTACGGACCGAGTCGGCCCGCTTTTCATGGATTCCTTTGGCCACGATTTCCACGTGACGACCACCCAAGCGGGCGAGCGCTTCACTGATAACCTGTTTGTGCTGCGGATGAATCAGTTCGGCCATCATATCGGTAATACCGGCAAGCGCTTCCCAGCCGAATTGTTCGATATACTTTTTGATTTCGATCGTTCCTAAATCCGGATGATCATTCATCGCCTGCGCAAGCCGTTTAAGTTTCTCACGCGATCCGGAAGTAGTCACCGCATCTTTCAACCGTTCCGCCCAAAGCGGACGATCTTTGCGGATACGGTCATCAAGTTCTTTCATATACGATAGAATCTGCGAAGCATGAATCAGTTTTCCCTGTGCAATGAAATCGCCCATGACTTTTTCACAAATACTGACCGTTTCATAAAACTCCTGCATCTGCGGTTCCTGCAGAAGCATCTCTTTCAATAATTCAACCGTCGATTCGTAATCGTCGAACTCTGCGTCTTCGCGCAGAAGCTTGGTGATAATCTCCTGCTCTTCTTCCGAGAGTTTGAATTGGTCATTAAGAATCAGCTTGGTATCGGGAAGATTGACCGGATTGACACGGGAAGTAGCGATGTCGCTTATACCCATTGCATCAGCCAATTCAGAAATGCGCAGTCGCGAAGATTCATCCGGCGAAACCGAGAACAGCAATTCAGAGGCGCTTTCAGCAGAAATACTTCCACCACCGCCGCTAACGGACCGTCCACCCGATACGCCACTTCCCGAACCGCTACCGCCTGAACGACCGCCCCCAGAGCGCGGTGCAGCGGTGCCGCTACCCTGACGGGAAGGAGCATCCGAAGTATCCGGTGAATCGACTTTGGAAGAATCAGCAAATGAAATTTCGTTCGCTTCTACTTCCCGTCCATTCTTCGGCTCAAATATCTGTTCGTAGGACAATGCCTGGTCATACCCGAACACTGACCGTTTGATTCCCTGCGAATCTTTGCTCATTCCGCTTTCCATAACGCGGAATTCACCGTCAAACTCAGCAAGCTCGATATCCTGTGCGGTGGTAAAGCTAAATCCAACTATTTCCGCTTCCCACAACAGCGAGGCCATATCTGCCGTTTTACCGGGAGTATTCAGATATTTTTTGATCGCATCCAAAAAGCGATAGACACCGACACAATCAAATCCACCGGTGAAAGAAAGGCCGGTTACACCTGTGTCAAAAAATATCCCGGCGAGCGCTTCTTCTTTGGATTTGTCATGGAACACAACTGTGTCGCCAAGTTTGAGTTCCTCTTTTTCGACATACAGATGCAGATCACCGTAATCGATAATCGTCCGTTCGAATTTTTCGGCAAAGGACTGGCGAAGCGACTGCGGAAGCGGATTGCTTTCCGGGTACATTGAGACCACTTTGATAACTTTCAGCAAGTCCTTCAAAAGCAGGCTGACGTCTTTGATTAATTTTTCTTTTTCGTGTTGTTCCATGCCAGGTATTCCTTCCTCTAGATATCGGCGTATCGGCATGGGTTGTACAGGATTCTGCCCAAATAAAAACGCCCTCGCGTAAACGAGGGCGTTAAACCTATGTGCAAAAATTGAACAGCGATTTAGAGCAATTCTATCCGCTGTTTATTCTTGGTGACGTTCTTGGTCGCGTTACGGGTGTCGAACACCAGTTTCGCGTGTTCCGCAATCCAGGCATAATTGTATTGCGAATGGTCGGTCAAAATCACCGTCAGATCGGCGCTTTTGAGCACCTGTTCCGTCAGTTTTTTCGACTTATGCACCGCACCGTTCCAGGTGATTTCCGGAACGAACGGGTCATTGTAGGTGATATTGGCGCCATGGTCCTCAAGAATCTTGATAACATCAAGCGCCGGCGATTCACGGGTATCTTTGATATCCCGCTTATATGCTAATCCGAGCACCAGAATATTCGACTTGTTGACCGCTTTGGCGACTTTGTGATTCAACAGCGAAGTAATCCGCTCGACCACATACTCAGGCATATGGCTGTTGATTTCACCGGCCAATTCGATAAAGCGGGCATAATAATTCAATGATTTCAGCTTCCACGACAGATAATGCGGGTCAATCGGGATACAGTGTCCGCCGAGTCCCGGGCCCGGATAAAACGGCATAAATCCGAACGGTTTGGTAGCGGCGGCATCGATAATTTCCCAGACATCCAACCCGAGCCGGTCGCACATCAGCGCAACTTCATTGACTAAGCCGATATTCACTGCGCGGAAGGTGTTTTCCAACAGCTTGACCATTTCGGCAGCCTGTGTTGAGGAAACCGGATAGATATTCGGAATCGTCTGTTCATAAAATGCATGGGCGATCTTGGTGCAGCTTGGGGTAATACCACCAACCACACGCGGCGTATTTTTCGTCGTGTATTTTGCATTGCCAGGATCGACACGTTCCGGCGAGAACGCCAAAAAGAAATCCTTACCGACTTTGAAATCAGGGCGTTCCAGTAAAGGCAAAATCAATTCTTCGGTAGTACCGGGATAGGTGGTCGATTCAAGAACAACCAGCGTTCCCTTTTTGACATACGCTTTCACCCATTCGATTGCGGCGAGAATGTAGGAAACATCCGGGTCTTTCGTTTTCGAAAGCGGAGTCGGCACACAAATAGAAATCGTATCTACTTTGGCAATCAGTTTCGGATCGGTGGTGGATATAAACTTCCCGGCATTGACTGCACCTTTGACTGCGGAATCCGGTACATCATCGATATCCGATTTTCCGGCATTGAGCAGTTTGACTTTTTCCGGTGAAATATCAAACCCGATAACATTGAATCCGGCAGCAGCCAGTTCGATCGAGAGCGGCAGGCCGACATAGCCTAAACCGATAACTCCGACAGTCGCTCTCCGGTCCTTAATTTTTGCAAACAACTCATCCGCTGCGCTTTTACTTCCCTGTGCCGTCTTCTTTGCCATCTTTTTCTATCTCCTGACCGGTCAGGCAGCTGTGCCGACCGAAATTCTGTTTCTCCAGTAGTGTAACGTATCAGACAACGTCTGCTCCAAGCTATATCGGGCACGAAAGCCAACTGCTTGAACCGCTTTTCGGTTACTTCCGCGAAGCATGGGGATATCGCTTTTACGCAAACGCGCCTTGTCTACCTGAACTGTTATTTTTCTTTCCGACTGTTTCACTAAACAGTGCAAAACCGACTGAATCGTGACCGCCTTGCCGGAACAGAGCTGGTAAATTTCGCCTGCTTTTCCCTTTTCCGCAAGTAGGCGGTAACCACGAACAATGTCCCGAACATCGGACAAATCCCGTTTTGCGCTCAAATCTCCAACCGAAATCACCGGCTTTTGCTGGCCGGCCTCGATAGCCGCCACCTGGCGGGCAAATGATGCCACCACAAAGTCCTCCCGCTGGCGGGGTCCGGCATGGTTGAAAGCCCGTATTAACACCACAGGAAGGCCATTGTTCCGGAAATAATACCGACACAGAGCCTCGGCAGCCGCTTTGGAAATCCCATACGGAGATATCGGGTTAACCAGCTGTTTTTCGGTCAACAGCTTGGTTTTCGGGGCAAAAACCCCGTAAATATCGGCTGAGGAAACAAAGAGAAATTTTTTCACATTGGCATGTACGGCCGGCTGCAGCAGGTTGAGTGTCCCTTCGACATTCACCCGGAATGTCATCCGCTCCATTTCAAACGATCTTCCCACCGAGGCAACCGCGCCGAGATGGTAAATATAATCCGGCTTTACTTTCTGAATCAGCTTGGCGCAGTTGTCTTCATCTAAAAGATCAAGCTCGGTCATACGGATGCGGTTTACCAGATGCTCGATATTGGCAAGTGAGCCGCCTTTGATATCGACTCCACACACCTCATATCCCTGTTCGAGTAATTCTTCGGCGAGAAAACTACCGGCGAAACCGGCAATACCGGTAACGAGTGCAACCGGACGCTTCATACATTATTTTTTCGGGGTAAGACGCTTGAGATCGGCATCGACCATCATTTTCACCAACTGCTCGAAGGAAACAGTCGGTTCCCATTTGAGTTTCTTTTTGGCCAATGATGGATCACCCAACAACAGATCGACTTCCGCCGGGCGAACAAAACGCTGATCTATTACCACATGCTTTTTGTAATCGAGGCCGACATGTTCGAATGAAATGCGGACAAATTCTTCAACCGAGTGCGTTTGGCCCGTTGCGATAACATAATTATCCGGTTGGTCTTGCTGGAGCATCAACCACATCGCTTTCACATAATCACCGGCGAATCCCCAGTCACGCTTTGCATCTAAATTACCGAGCGCGAGTTTGTCAGTCATGCCAAGTTTGATTCGCGCGACACCGTCGCTGATTTTACGGGTAACAAATTCCAATCCGCGACGCGGAGATTCATGATTGAATAGAATCCCGGAGCTGGCGTGGATGTTATAGCTTTCCCGATAATTCACCGTAATCCAGTGTCCATACACTTTCGCGACGCCATAAGGTGAGCGGGGATAAAACGGCGTCGTTTCCTTTTGCGGAACTTCCTGCACCTTGCCGAACATTTCCGATGATGACGCCTGATAGAAGCGAATCTTTTTGTTCACCAGTTTGATTGCTTCAAGCACTTTGGTAACACCCAAAGCATCGAATTCACCGGTCAACACCGGCTGTGTCCAGCTTGCCGGTACGAATGACTGCGCGGCGAGATTATAGACTTCATCCGGTTTATGTTCTTCGATGATATTGATTATCGAAAGCTGATCGAGCAAATCTGCC
The DNA here is from genome assembly GCA_964464605.1 of uncultured Ignavibacteriales bacterium. Taxonomy (GTDB): domain Bacteria; phylum Zixibacteria; class MSB-5A5; order GN15; family FEB-12; genus CAYXJN01. Next base: position 9,601 of record CAYXJN010000010.1, read on the forward strand.
TGCGCAAACGTGAGTTTGTCTTTGATATGTTCAATACGGTCGAACGACTCCGTCGAGGAGCGACGCACCATTCCAACCACCTGATACCCTTTTTCAAGCAAAAGCTCGGCGAGGTAAGAACCATCTTGTCCGGTAATTCCGGTTACTAACGCGCGCATTGGGAACTATGTCCCTTTCTTACTTGGGTGAATGTAATGCACTCTTCTACCCGCCGTCCCGGCTTCCGTTCCGGCGAGATTGTGAATATATGAACGAAGTATCGGCTGGTCAACGGCTTTACTGAACCGGGGTTATTTGCTTGATTCATAGTGGAAAAAAGGTACTTTGGGGTATAACTCGTATGAAAAACCTGTTTCTGGTAATTCTCCTTACTGTCATTGCCTCAACTGCTCTGGGGCAAAGCTCCGGCCATCCTTTAGGGGTGACACCCTGTGAAGACACGCTGACGTTCGGTCTGGCAGGATTGGATAATGATTCGATGTATGTGGTCAAGCTGATGCCGGACAGCTACCACAAAACAGCGTCACTGTTTTTAACCCGCGCCAATATCATGAAAATCAGTCAGGTCTGGAAAGTGGACAGCGTTATCGGCCATGGAAAGAGCTTCACGGAAGTGCAATTGCGTCTGCAAGCGACAGAAGGAACCCGCAGAGTACGGAAAATGATTTTCTGTGTCGCCGGTGGAAAGTTGCGTACCGCTTTAGATATTTTCGCCGGTGAAACCGGGCATCCGGATGGATTCATCGATGCCACCAAAGACAGCATGCTGGTGTATGACCAAACGCTCGATTATAACATCGCAATCAGTATCGGTTCAGCGAGTGATGGATCGTATATGGCATCACTGCATGAAACAAGAAAATTAGAAGCGGTTAAGAATACGGCGGTGAATAGTTCATTCGAACGCACCTACGATCTTACGTTCGATACTGAGCACCATGTCTTTTATGATTCGCTTTTGACGATGAAAGATCGATACACCCTTGTATCTTCAGCCTATACCACACCGAAAATTTCAATCGATACTAAAATCCCTTCCCTTAAACTCTATTATCCAGAGCGTTACTACTTCATCAACGACGGGTGGTACACGGCCTACGACGGCGAAACGACGCTTACCCTAAGACCCTAAATATCAGCGACTTACATCGGCGTAATACTCCGGAAGAATTCACAACCTTTTTTGTATTTACTCTGAAGCCGCGAGGCTAAGTGAAAGGTTGTAACCATGAAACTGCCGCACATTCTTTTATTCGCTTTCGTTCTTGGCTTGGGTGCCTATCCGGCGCAAGAAAAACAGAAAGCCGATGAAACAAAAACGGCAAAAATCAGCATCCATTTTATGGAATGGAATAGCAGAACTTTTGCACCCATCACCTGCGAAGCGCTCCCTGATTCCATACTGGTAACTGATTCTGCTGTTGTCGAACAGTTTGATGCGATACTTGCCTCAACCTATCGCTCGACTGCTTTGGGCATGAACAACGTTGACGTAAGAATCTGCTGTACCTATCAAAACGAAAAGGACAGTGTCACACAGCATGTGACGTTTGGTCTGTCAGCAATGTCGGTCAATGATTCGGTGTATACGTTGGATCCTGAATTTCTTGACCTGGTGGTATCATGCATACCCGGCTATTCACTGAAGCCGTAAAATTTTTGCGCATCTTCTTTGACCTCTCCTCCTTTTTCCCATATCTTCCCCCTCATGTCCACGGAAGAAAAAACTGCGGCTACCTTGCTTGATGCGGCCGATGCTGTCTTTCAGCAGCGGGATTACCTGCGCGCGCGTGAGATTTACAAAGAAACGCTCAAACTCGCTCGGGAAGAGTTCAACCCCTCTGTCGAGGTCGAAGCGCTCTGTCAAATATCCCGAACCTATCTGACACAAAATCAGATCGAAGAATGCCGCCCATGGCTTGAAGAAGCGGCCAAACGTGCCAAAGAATCCGACCCGATGGGATGGACACGCTATTTGAGCGTCAAAGGGCGAATGGAATGGAAAGAGAAAAACCTCGACACCGCAAAACAGACGTTTGAATCCATGTACAATTTTTCGGTCGAAAATAGTCTGCAGGGGCGCGCAGTTGATGCGGCTCATATGATCGCGATCGTCACGGAAAACCATGACGAGCAAGTCAACTGGATTAGAAAAGGAATTGAGATGGCCGAAGCAGGTGAAGCTGAAAACTGGCTTGGGCCGCTTTGGAATAATCTTGGTGTCGCATACTCCGATAACGGAAAAATCGCCGAGGCTCTTCCCTGTTTTGAAAAAGCCCGTCATTATCATTGGCTTTATTCCGCCGAAGGCGCAAAACTGTTCGCGGATTACCATATCGGGATGACTCTCCGCCACCTCGGTCGGTTCGATGAAGCGCTGCGCTGGCTTCGCCCAGTACTGGCTTGGGCACAGCGGCTGGAGAACCATTCGGCTATCGCGCAGGCTTTGGATGACATCGGAGAGATCAGTATCTCCCGAGGGGATGTGAAAACCGGTCTGGCCGATTTAAAGCAGGCACGGGAGCATTTTCGCCTTGCCGGGTATGAACAGGACGCCCCGGAAATCTGGCGGCGTATTAATGACCGTATAACTTCGCTTGAACGCTGATTTTACGTCTTTTTCACTCTAATTTGTGATTCTTGAGTTGTTGACGAGCCGTTCTCTGACGATACTTTCACCAGATGAAAAACACGCTCATTAGAACCCGCACCGAAAAGCTCTTACTGGAGGCAGCCCGGCTGTTGAATAACACGCTGGAGTATGAAGTCTTAGTCGAAGAAGTGTTGAAATTAGTGATGACCGCCGCCAAATGTGAAGCGGCGCTTATTTTCCGCGTCGATCACCAGCGAACCGACCTGAAATTCCGGTTCATGAAAACACCGGAATACGTCATGCAAACCCACCTGCGTGATTTCGGAAACGGCGTACCGAAATTCATCGAACAGTTCCGCGAGCCGGTCATTATCGACGATGCAGCGAGCGATCCGCGCAACGAGCATGATTTAGAAAATCTCATGGGCATCAAAATCCGTTCACTCGTCTCTGTACCGCTCGTCGGAAAAGGGCAGATGATCGGCGTCATTATGGTGTTCAATAAACTGGAAGAGATTTTCACTGCCACTGATGTCGATATGTTAGTCGGGCTTTCGCATCAGATTGCCGTGGCGGTCGATAATGCTTCATTGATTCGCGCTATCAAACGGGAAGCACTTGAAAAAAACCTGCTTTACGAAATTGGTAAAAAGCTTTCCAATCCGCTTGAAGTCGAAGACCTGCTCACCGAAACGCTCGAACTGCTCAAACAGGTTGTGCAGTATGATGCTGCGGGTGTATTCCTTATCGATTCCGAGGGTGTCGCCATGGAATCAACCGCTACGTTCGGTTACGAAGAAGAGGATGACCGTTTAGAACTTAAAATCGGCCAGGGGTTGATCGGAACAGTTGCAAAAAGCGGCGAAGCGGTGATTGTGCCGGACGTGTCGAAAGATCCGCACTATGTCAACGCGCATGATTCCACCCGCAGTGAAATTGTGGTGCCGATCCGGTTAAACAATCGTGTAATCGGTGTTTTCAATCTTGAATCAGAAGTGTTGAATGCCTACACCAAGCATGATCTGGATTTGCTGGAAGCCTTCGCTTCTCAGGCAGCAGTATCAATCGAACGGGCGCGGTTGCAGCGCCGGTTGATGACCGGACGCATTATCGAGCAGCAGTTGAAAATTGCACGCGACATTCAGCGGACATTTTTACCGGATGATGATCCGAAAATCGCCGGGTACGATATTGCCGGTCTTAACGTTGCCTCCGGACAGGTCGGTGGTGACTACTATGATTTCATTCGCATTGTCGATCATCAAACCGGCGTAGCGATTGCCGATGTTTCCGGCAAAGGAATTCCGGCCGCCTTGATTATGGCTTCGTTTCGCGCCTCAATGATCGCCGAGATTCGTAATAACTACTCCATTCGCACGATCTGTCAGAAGGTAAACAATCTGATGCTCGAATCCTTGCAGCCCGGCATGTATGTCACCGGCGTGTACGGCGTGCTCGATTCACGGAACCATATTTTTACCTTCGCGAACTGCGGACACAATTTGCCGATTTTGCTGCGCGCCTCGGGTGAAGTAGAGTACCTGCGCGAAGGCGGACCGATTTTGGGTATCGCCAAGGATGCTGTCTACGAAGAGCGCCCCATTTTTCTGTTCCCGAATGATATCGTCATGCTCTACACCGACGGCGTTATCGAAGTCTTCAATGAAAAAGGAGAGGAATTCGGCATGGAGAGACTCATTAAAATCGTGCAGGAAAATCGGAGCAAAACCGCCGGAGAAATCGAAGAAATTGTCCATGCGGCGGTGCGGGAGTTTGCCGCCGAAGAACATCAGTTTGATGATTTAACGATGATCGTTATGAAACGTCTGCGTAACTAAAACTGATACAGCATCAAGTAGACAATTACTCCCGAAACAGACACAAACATCCAGACCGGCCAGAGCCATTTGACCAGCTTGCGGTGTTTATCGAATCTCCCCCGCAGCGCATGCCAAACCGCGATAAGAATAAACGGCGTCATCACCGCAGCTAAAATGACGTGCGGAATCAGAATGGTAAAATAGATCGGACGGGTCCAGTCATGCTTCGGGTACGGTACCGAACCGACCGCATAGTGATAGATTAAGTAGCTTGTTAAAAACGCTGCAGATACCGCTAACGCCCCAAACATGATTTTCTTGTGAAGTTCCCGTTTCCCTTGCTTGATAGTAATAAACCCAAACAACAAAAGTACAGCAGCGATACTGTTAAGCGTGGCGTTCAGTGCTGGTAAATCAGTCAGACTCATGGGTACAACTTTGCTAATTCCCGCAACTGGGCTTTGAGTACATCGACCGAGGCAGCATCGAGACCGTCATAATAGCCGCGTATTTCCGCGTTACCATCGACCAAAACGAATTTTGTCGAATGTCCGCCCGGTAAACCATCGGCGGTGAGTTTGAACCCACCTTCCATCAATAACGCGACATTATCGAGCGACGACCATAAGAAACGCCCAGTCGGAGCAATTATGCCCAAGGAATCGGCGTAATGCTTCAACACCGACACAGAATCATAATCCGGATCAACGGTCACTCCGATAAAGCGTAAATTCGGAGAGGTCGAAAATCCCTGATACAAATCCTGATATTGTTTCATCATAATCGGACATGCCCCGGGACAACGGGTGAAAATAAATGCAACGACACTCAGTTTACCGTTCAATGAATCAGCAGTAAACGGTACGCCATTTTGATCCGTGAACGTAAAGGCCGGTACTTTCCCGAGTATCGGCAGATCACGACGGGATAAATCCGCCTTGTGCGTTACGACTAACGCAAGAATGATGAGCGCCATCACCACGAAAGATGACAACGCAATCCAGATAATCGATTTACCGGAAACTGTAGTCATGAGCGTTCAACTCGTTTCGATTCACAATACATGATAAACACCGCCCCAATGTACATCGAAGCGATCCATAAGTGAAACAATTGTAGTATAGATGTCATACCAATTGAAACAAATCCAACTCCCAAGGCAAGCTGAACGGAAACCAAAATCAGCGCAAAAGCGGTCGCTTTTTTCAGCAAGCCGGATATCTGCTCTTTGCTTTGCAATTGCAAAACGAAAACGGCAAAGGTAGCACAGACTACGATCAACCCTAAAAACGTATGCACATGCTTGATAGCACCGAGCCGGGTTAATACCTCCACTCCGGTTAAAAGCGGAAACATCTCGACAATCAGCTCTAATTCCTCCCGCATTTCGGTACCGACCAAAATCTGCAGCATGCCGATTACCCAGAGAACAATAGTAAAACGAATCAAACGGGCCTGCTGGATGGACTTTTCTTTGGGAAAACTTTCAGGCGGATAATGCACCCGATGCGCTACGAAAATTAAGATACTCATCAGCACCAATGCCAAAAGCATATGAACCGTCACGATTACCGGTTCTAACTCGGTGGCAACCACGACACTTCCCAGCCACCCCTGAAAAGCGACTAATATGAGCGATAGAATGGACGGCACAAAAATATCACGACGTGTTTTAAACGTCCGGTATGCTTCAACAGCCAGCCAGATAAGCACAAAGCCGAGCAATGCTCCACCGACGCGGTTGAAGTACTCGATCCATGCCAGAGTAAAATTAAATTTTGACGGGTCAATGTCGGGTGGAAGCTGGCTTATTGAAGTCGGCGGAATCCATCGGCCAAAGCATTTCGGCCAGTCGGGGCATCCTAAACCGGCACCGGAAACGCGAACCAAACCGCCCGCGAAAATCACGATGTAGGTAAAAAAGACTGAGAAAATAGCAAGCTGCTGAAATCGCCGAACAGCACGTTCTTCGGCTATATCTGACCGTCCCCCTGATGGTGTCGCGGTCATACCAATGAACCTATAGATGTTTCCTGAGAGAATTACCTGTTGCTAATGTCCGGAATCAACAGGTGCCGGTTTCAGCGTATCGGTAGGCGCTGCTTCAGGGGTCGCATGATGCACCGCCGAATCCATAACCGCCGGTGTTTTCGCAGCCCCTTCCGAACTCTTTTCATGTTCATGAGCGGGAGTCGCGCCGGCATTGGGGAGCACAACCTGCGGAACAATCGGATGGGTTTTGATTTCGTCAACCCGCCCGCGGAATTCGGTATCGACTAAGGTCAATATGAAAAACACTGCAAGACAAAGCACAGAAATGAGAAAGGCAAGCAAATAGAGTTTGTTGTCATATTTCAAGTGCATGAAAATAGCGGCTACCGCAATCGCCTTGGCGGCTGCGACTAACATGGCTACCACGATATTGAACGGTCCTAAATGCACCAGCGAAACGGCGACTGTTACCACCGTCATCACAATTAAAAACCCGAAAACCGCCAGATAGGTTTTAAGCGGTAAAATATGATGATGGCTCTGTTCTGATGAGTGCTGGCTCATATCGCTATCCTATCAGGTAAAAGAGTGGGAACAGGAAAATCCAGATCAAGTCGACTAAGTGCCAATACAACCCGGTCATCTCGATCGGTACATAATAATCCGGTGAAAATTCACCTTTATTCACGCGCCAAAGAATCCAAGAAATCACGGCGATACCGCACAATACGTGGAACCCGTGCAGTCCGGTCATCAGGAAGTATACGCTGAAGAAAACGTGCGGGTTGGTTCCTTCGATTCCGGCGAAGGTGTAGAACTTACCGGGAAGCTGGCCGAGATGAATCTTGTGGGTGTATTCGAAGTATTTAATAACCAAGAACCCGCAGGCCAACAGAATGGTCAGTATCAGGTTTACTTTGGTCAATGACCGTTTCCCCAGCTGCATGCTGCGAATCGCCAGCGCCATGGTGAGCGAACTGGTAATGAGCAATATCGTGTTAATGGTACCCATCGTGATAGACAACTCTTTGTGGGCGTTGTAGAACATATCCGGATACCAGGAGCGGTAAATGACATATGCACAGAACAAACCGCCGAACAACAGGACTTCAGTTAACAGGAAGAGCCACATACCCAGCTTGGCTGATTCCTTTTGCTGGTCGAGATCGCTGAAATGGTGCGCAAGATACGCCGGGTGATCGTGCGCTTTATCGGTCGAATGGCTCATGTTTTCACTTTCTTCGGTTGCTCAGCGGTCGATGGAATAAGCATGGTGTCGTAATCATACGGACCATGATCAAATACCGGTGTCTCAATAAAGTTTTCCGGCGGAGGCGGTGAAGAGGTCGCCCATTCAAGGGTAAGCGCACCCCACGGATTATCACCGGCCGGACGACCTTTGAAGATCGCATGAATCAGCGTGACACCCATAATGATAAACCCAAGCGCCATAATCCAAGAGCCGTACGTTGAAAAGGCGTGCAGCGGCTGATATTGATCGAGATACGTGTAGTAACGGCGCGGCATACCCTGTGAGCCAAGTATGAACTGGGTGAAGAAAGTAACGTTGAAGCCGATGAACACCAAAACAGCGCTTGTGCCGCCCCAGAATTCATTGTACATCCTTCCCCAAATTTTCGGCCACCAGTAAAACAAGCCGCCGAAGAAAGCCATAACGGTTCCACCGAGCATTACATAGTGGAAGTGTGAGACGACATAATAAGTGTCGTGCAAATGCACGTCGAGTGACAGCGTTCCGAGCACAATGCCGGTAAAGCCGCCGATACAGAAGAGAATCAGGAATGATATGGTCCATAACATCGGCGTCGAAAGGGAAATCGACCCTTTATACATGGTCGCAACCCAGTTGAAGACCTTAATACCGGACGGTATGCCAACAAAGAAGGTTAGAAATGAAAATACGACCGCGGCAAGTTCCGACTGGCCGGACACAAACATGTGGTGTCCCCAAACTAAGAATGACACCAGTGCAATACCGAGCGATGAATACCCGATAGCTCGGTAACCAAAAATTTTCTTGTGGGAAAACACGGCTATTAATTCGCTGATAATGGCCATCCCCGGAAGAATCATGATATACACCGCCGGATGGGAATAGAACCAGAAGAAGTGCTGATACAATACCGGATCACCACCGAGCGCGGGGTCAAAAATACCGATACCGAACGCCCTCTCCATACTAAGCAATATCAGCGTGATACCAATAACCGGAGTCGCCAGCACCTGAATAAGGGCGGTAGCGTACATACCCCACACAAACAGCGGCATATTGAACCAGGTCATTCCCGGTGCACGCAATTTGTGAATGGTCACAATGAAATTAAGACCGGTAAAAATAGATGAAAAGCCAAGAATCACTACACCGAGCGTCATAGAGATAACCGAGGTACTTGTTACCGTACTGTATGGCGTGTAGAAAGTCCAGCCGGTGTCGGCGGCATTAGTAACCATCGAATAAACCGTGAATGATGCCCCGATTACATATATATACCAACTGGCCAGATTAAGTCGAGGGAAGGCTACATCCTTTGCCCCGATCATCAGCGGAAGCACAAAATTACCGAGTGCCGCCGGGATCGAGGGGATAATAAACAAAAAGACCATCACCGCGCCGTGCAGCGTGAACAACTGATTGTATTGATCGGCGGTAAAGAGCTGCTGGCCGGGATGCAAAAGTTCCAGACGGACTAAAATCGCAAAGGTGCCGCCCAACAGAAACGCTCCCATGATGAGGAACAGATACATTATCCCGATCCGCTTGTGATCAAGCGTACCAAGCCAGGACATGATTCCTTTCGGCTCGGTCAGATAATTACGTGTGGGTATGGTACTCATATTTTGCTCACTTATTCTGTAGCGACTTAATATACGCAATTAACGCATCCAATTGACGATCTTTCAATACTCCCTGGAACGTCGGCATCACCGGCTCATACCCGGCAACAACCTGCGATTGCGGGTCAAGAATCGATTGCCGCAAATAATTTTCATCGATGTTAACCGTCTGGCCATTCTTTAACAGTACCGGCGTACCGAAAATTCCCTGGAAGCTCGGCCCGGTGTTTTTCGAACCGTCGACACTATGGCAGGTTTTGCAGGCCTTAGAGACATACAATTTAGCGCCGAATTCTTCAAGGGACATTCCTTCGCCGCTGGTACTCTTCTCCATCCAGTCTGCATATTCTTTTTCAGATACCACCCGGTATCGGCCGATCATTTCAGAGTGTCCTTTACCACAATATTCAGTACAGAAGATATTGCCTTCTCCCGTACCTACCGGTTCAAACCAGGTAACGGTGTACCGGTTCGGCAATACGTCCATTTTCATGCGCATGTCCGGAATGAAGAAGCTATGGAGAACATCTTTTGATGACATCAAAAGCTTAATCGGTCTGCCGCTCGGCACTACGAGTTCATTGACCGAGTTTGCGCCTTCCGGGTAATCAAAAGTCCAGAACCAGCGCTGGCCGGTGACTTTGATTTCCATTGCATCATGAGGAACGACAAAACGCTCTAAAAAGTCACGGAATCCCCAGACAAAAATAATCATGACGACAATGGTCGGAATGACCGTCCAGGTAATTTCGATCGCCAAATTATGATCGCGCCCATCCGTCCGCGTGGCTGCGCCCCGGCGGCGGTATTTGATCGCAAAATACAGTATCGCGCCGACAACAAGCACAAACAGCACGATCGAGCAGTAATACACGAAATAGTATAGCGCATCCTGATCGGCAGCGTATGTCGAGCCTTGTGGCGGAAACCAAAGTGAAGAACCGTTCATGAACTCTTATCTTTCCTTCGCATAAGGGCGATGAATGTATGATGACCAGCGGTTGCTGCCGCCGCGGCGTTTTTCCCAACGCCACAATCCGTACACCAGCGATCCGGTGAATAACAATATCAGCAAGCCACCAATTTTCATGATTGTTCCGGCTAACACGACATATCCTTTTGCATCCGGATCGTAGTGATAGCAATACAGAATCAATTTATCGAGCGTAGTGCCGACCTTTCCGTCAGATGCTTCCACCAACGCAAGTTTGACATCTTTTTCTTCAAACTGAATCCCGTACAGATACCGCGTTAGTTTCCCTTCCGGTGAAAGTACAATCACCACAGCCGGATGCGCATATTCCCCCCGTTCTGCATCATAGTAGTAGCGGAACCCGGCGGCATCAGCCAAACGCTTGGAGGATTCTTCGGTAGCAGTCAAAAACGCCCAACCCGGATCATTCGCCGGACGATTGAGCAATTCCATATAATTCGTTTTCTTCGCAGTTGCCAACTCAGGGGTTTCCGACGGTTTGATACTCACGGTAACAACCTGAAAATCCTTCCCCATCGCAAACGACAGACTGTCTATTCCCTGTACCACGCCGTTCATGACCAAGTTACAAAGCATCGGACACTGGTAGTAGGCAAACATGAGCATGACCGGACGTTCATCGTGAAAGTAATTTTGTAACGTAACCACTTTGCCGGTTTCATCGACGAGCGGTACATCCAGCGGGAGCATCGCACCGAGTTTTTCATCGACATCGATTCCGTCCAGCGCCGGATCATGCTCTTTTACCACCTGTGCAGAAACAACTCCGGCAGAAAGCCAGAGCGCGAACAGACACAAAAGGGTAAAAGTGTAAAACCGTTTGATCATATCAATCACTTGTTCGTTTCAACCTGTTTGGCAAAAGCGCTGTCGGCCATCAACTGCATCGCTTTATCAACCGGAATGCGGTATATGTTTTTCGTCGAATCAACCACGGCATAGGTAGTCAAAATTTCCTGATCCCGGGCACGAACATCACGCAGCAGATTCGACTGCGGCGCCAGCTGTGAGTGGTACTTGTCCGATTCGACCGAAAAATTAAAATACTCATTAATAAAAACTAACGTCAGCACCATGAACACAATGAACACTAACGACAGCCAAACACCGGTCATGCCGTTAACATCCTGATGTTCGTAGCCATCCTTAACGCTGGGATGGTGTGATGCGTTGTGCGGGTCGTGACTCATAGATTTATCCGACATTCACAAATTGTTTCGAGGCCTGTAATCCCGGGTCGCCGATCGGAATAACCGGAGCGGAAGTAAATTTTCGCCAAAACAACCAAATGAATATGCCGCCGATAGCAAGCATCGGAGCAAAATTAATCCAAGAGAAATCCGCACCATGATGGTTGTGATTGGGCATGACGATCCAGTACAAATCGACATAGCGCATTAATAGAATCCAGATGGAAACGGCCATCAGCCACTTCAGACTCGCTTTCGCGATTCTCGATACCAAAAACAGGAATGGTAAAGCAAAGTGACCAAAAATGATCGTCAAGCTGACCGCTTTCCATGTTCCCTCCCAGCGATGGAGGTACCAAATCGTTTCTTCCGGTATATCCGCATACCAAATCAAGAAGTACTGCGAAAAGGCCATATAGGCCCAGAAAATTATGAAGGCAAACATGAATTTGCCGTAGTCGTGGTAATGGTGCGAGGTAATCTCTTTCATCAGTATCCCCTGACCGCGCAAATACATAGAAAACAGCGTTACAAAGCAAATCGTACCAAGAAATCCTCCGGCAAACAAGTACACACCGAAAATGGTCGAATACCAAGCCGGATCGAGTGACATCAGCCAATCGAATGCAGCGAATGTCGTGCTCAACGCGAACAGGAACAGACCCGGTGCACTTATGCGGCGGGCAGTGGCGGTTATCGATGGCGTATGGTTAACATCCTGTCGTCGCGACAATCGATAGAGGAAGTACGCTAATGTCGACCAGATACCGAAATACAATACCGCTCTGAGTACAAAGAAGGTGATATTCAAATAGCCGGTCTTGCCTGCAACAAGATGATCAGCCGCCAAAACTTCGGGACGAGTCCAGGGAAACAAAGTTGTCATACCCAAAACCACCGGAATAAACAATATGGCCATCCAGGGCAATACTGACATCAGCGTTTCCGCAATACGACGCACCACGATACTCCATTTGGCATCGACCATGTGGTGCAGCATCGTGAAAAACAATCCGCCCAAACCGATCGCGAGCCAGAACATGAATGCTATCAGCCAGGAAAAATAAAATGTCTCATGGTCGACTGCATAAGCAACGCCGCTTAACACAAGACCAAAAATGCCGATTACTAACGCGATCTGCCCGAGTTTTCCGGGATTCGTAATCTGGTATGAATTACTGAGCTGCAAAACAGTATCCTTACTTCAAAGTTCTTCGAATATCATCCGGTACTTGCGAGGCCGGAGTGTTTTGGCTCTTCTGCAACGCGCGGATATAGGCGATTATCGCCCATCTATCCGCTACCTGTACCTGATGTTTATATGACGGCATATTGCGTACGCCGTTGGTAATCGCGTCAAACATTTGCCCGTCCGGCATTTCCATCAATCTTTGGTCATGGTAATTGGAAGGCATAATCGGCAAACCGCGCTTGAATACGATTCCCTGACCATCCCCGGCCCGGCCATGACACGGCGCGCAATAAATGTTGTATCGCTCCTGACCATGTTTCAACAGATCAAGAGTAAGTGGCACCGGTGATGTTTTAACAAAATCGCCACCTTCGACAACACGACCGGTGTAATATGGTATGTTCTCATTCAAATGGCCGCGCGCGACAGTACCGGGAACAAGGGTACGCATCGCTGCTGAATCAGCAAAAAACTCCGACTGTTTGAGCGGTTTGTATTTCGGCTGCGTATCCATGTTCGGATTAATATGCACTGGCGGCTTTTCTGAGTAGCTTCCCTGAAAACAGCCAGCCTGAACCAGCACAACGGCAATTGCTGCGCACAGAACAACATTTTTGCGTATCAGGAATTTCATCATCTGCATTATTCGTCCCGCAATTCCTCGATATGTTTTCCGCCGATTGCGGCAAGAAACTGGCGCGTCGTGTCGCTGTTAAACAGTGGATCGGTCGATTCAATCGACAAAAAGAATTTGTCGTCGGTTACTTTTTCAAAACGGGCGCTGTTGAACAGCGGGTGATGCAGGCGCGGAATACGGTTGATATGGAACATTCCAAACACCGCCGTCAGAGCAGCCGAGAGAATCGTTATTGCAAACAACGGCGGAACCCACGCCTGAAATGAGCCAAACGGTTTGCCGGAAATAATCATCGGGTAGTCTTCCACCGAAAGCCACCAGACAAACCCGAAGAAAGAGGACAATCCCAAAAGAGCGACAGTAAACACTATATACCCAAGTGGGGATCGCTGCTCACCCATTGCCACATCCATGCCATGAACGGGAAAAGGTGAATGACAATCGAAGTGTTTGTAACCGGCATCGCGGGTCTTTTCCGCAGCGTGCAAAAGTGCGGCGGTGCTATCGAACTCGGCCAGCAAAACCGTCATGGCTTTTTTGTCGCTCATCAGTGATGCGCCCCTTCTTTTTGGTGCATCGGGTGATGCGGGTCGGCTTCCGGCAATACCCCTTTCACTTCGGCGATGGACACCATCGGCAGGAAGCGCAGGAATAACAAAAAGAGCGTGAAGAACAGACCGAAGGAACCAATAAGAATACCGATATCGTTCCACGTCGGACGAAAATACTGCCATGCAGACGGTAAAAAGTCATTCGCTAAGGTCATAATAATAACGAATCGTTCGAACCACATACCGATATTGATAAAGATAGAGGCGATAAACATGACCACGATATGCGTACGCAGTTTCTTGAACCAGAACAGTTGCGGCACAAGCACGTTACAGGAGATCATAATCCAGTATGCCCAGCCGTAATCACCGAAGGCACGGTTAAAGAAAGTAAACTGTTCGTACGGGTTGCCGGAATACCAAGCCATGAACATTTCCATTGAATAGGCGTAACCAACCATCGATCCGGTCAAGAGCATAACGATATTCATGCGCTCGAGAGTACGAATCGTGATAATGTCTTCAAGTCCCCACACTTTACGAGCAATAATCGCAAGCGTCATCACCATGGCAAATCCGGAGAAAATAGCTCCGGCAACGAAGTAGGGCGGGAAAATAGTCGTATGCCAACCGGGAAGCACCGAAGTAGCGAAGTCGGTCGAAACGATTGAGTGTACCGACAATACCAACGGTGTTGAAAGACCAGCCAAAATCAAATAGGCTAATTCATAATGTTTCCACTGCTTGTTGCCGCCGCGCCAGCCAAGTGAAAGAATGCCGAATACCATCTTACGCACCTTTGTTTTGGCTCGATCACGAAGCGTGGCTAAATCCGGAATCAAACCGGTGTACCAGAACAAAAGAGAAACCGTAAAGTACGTGCCGACCGCAAACATATCCCACAACAGTGGTGAGCGGAAATTCGGCCACATTGACATCGAGTTTGGAAGCGGCATTACCCAATACAGAAGCCACATACGGCCAACGTGAATGGTCGGGAACATAAGTGCGCAGATAACGGCGAAAATAGTCATCGCTTCGGCGAATCGGTTAATAGAGGTACGCCAGCGCTGACGAAGCAAAAAGAGAATTGCGGAAATAAGCGTTCCGGCGTGACCGATACCGACCCAGAACACGAAATTGGTAATATCAAACCCCCAGCCCACTGGAACCTGAAGGCCCCATACACCGATACCTTCCCATACGAGAATACCGATACAGACACCAAGCATTCCGGTCAAAGCAACGGAAATGCCGAACAGCAACCACCACCATTTGGAAGTAGCCGCTTCAACAACGCCGCTGATCTTTTCAGTCAGGCTGTTGTACGTCGGGTTACCGGTTATCAGTTTTTCCGGTTCGATATATTTGTGCTGGCTATCCATGTTCTCTTTTCAATTATCCGTGGTGAGCGGCATTTTCAGCTTTCGGTGTTTCAAGCTCCGGGTTCGGATTACGCAGTTTCGCCAGGAACGAAGTGCGCGGCTTGGTATACAGTTCCGCCAGCAGATCGTAATTACGATCCTGTTTTTTCATTTTCGAAACGGCGCTTTCCGGATCAAGGATATTTCCGAACGTGATCGCGTTGGTCGGACAGCTCTGCTGGCAGGCTGTCACCAATTCGCCATCTTTCACCGTGCGATTTTCCCGTTTGGCTAAGAGTTTCACTTCGTTAATGCGCTGGACGCAATAGGTGCATTTTTCCATAACACCGCGGGAACGGACGGTAACATCCGGATTCTGCGCCATCTTGATCGTTTCATGATAATCTTTGGTGTAATTAAAGAAGTTGAACCGGCGAACTTTGTACGGGCAGTTGTTTGAACAATAGCGCGTACCGATACAGCGGTTGTATACCATCACGTTCAGGCCTTCTTTATCATGGTTGGTAGCGGCAACCGGGCAAACCTGTTCGCACGGCGCCATTTCGCAATGCTGACAGGCCATCGGCTGGACGACCATTTCCGGTTCATCCACATTCGTTCCGCCGAAATAACGGTCGATACGAATCCAGGCCATTTCGCGACCGCGACGCACCTGTTCTTTACCAACAACCGGAATATTATTCTCACTCTGACAGGCAATTGCGCAGGCATTGCAACCCATGCAGACATTCAAATCAATCGCCATTCCCCATTGATAGCCGGTGTCGTACTTATGTTCATTCCACAGCGCTTTAAGCGGCGGATGATGCACGGCCTCCGGCGCAAATTTCGGATCTTTCCGGTATTCTTCAAGCGTCGCTTCACGAATAATCGGACGTCCTTCCATGCTGCCATGATTCTGTGTAACGGCAATCAAGTAGGTGCCGCCGGTTGGTGAGACTGAAAGACCGGCATCAATATATGGGTGTGCTGAAGTACGAATTTTGTGCACGTTGAAACCGACACCATTGCCGACTTGTCCGGCGGCAGTGCGGCCATAACCTATAGTCAAAGCGATTGAGTTATCGGCCTGACCCGGTGTAACCCAAATCGGTCCTTCAACGCTGCGACCATTGAGCGTGAGTCTGACGACATCTTCATTTTTCACGCCGATACGTTCGGCAGTCGAACGGCTGATAATGACCACATTATCCCAAGTAACTTTAGTTACGACATCGGGGGCTTCCTGCAGCCAGCCGTTATTGGCAAAACGTCCATCGTATACGGCAGGTGAAATATGGTACGTAACTTCGATATCTCCGGATGCCAGCGATACATGCGATTGCGCGGCATTGGCGACAGCCATCGTATTGATGGTTATCCCGGTCGCCTGAGTCGCGCTGTCGGTCATAACACCATCATGAATCACTTTGCGCCATTTCGCTTCGAATCCGGTCTGGCCTAAAACAGGAGTCCAGGTTTCGCGGACTAATTCATATCCTTTTTTCTCAGCCGCGGTGGAAAGTACATGCAACAACTCACCTGCGGTGCGACCGTCATACATCGGCGCAATAAGCGGCTGAATGATACTGAGTGTGCCGTCATTGGAACGTGCATCCCCCCAGCTTTCCAAATAATGCGCGTGCGGTAAATGCCAGGCAGCTAGCTGAGAGGTTTCATCAATATGTGAACTCAAATGCACCGAGAACGGAACCGCTTTGAGCGCAGCTGCAAAATCAACATCGGCCGGTGCAGTGTACACCGGATTGCCGCCTAAAATCGCTATGGCTGTAACACTTCCTGATTTCATACGGGCGGTTAGCTCGGCAAATGCGCTGGTATCCGGAAGCATGGTATCAACCGGTTCATGGTAAGAAACGGTTGTACCGGTATTCCCTAAGGTATGGTTAATCGCCGCAACAACTGCATGCACCCATGCCGGTTGGCGATATCCCGCCACGACAAGGCCTGTGCCTTTGTTGGCGGTTAAATCTTTGACTAAGACATCAAGGAATTTTGCATCGAAATCGGTCGACCCTGAGCCAACCGAAAGACCCAAACGGGAGGCTAAGGCCAACGCGAAATCACCAACTTTGTGCGCCTGTAACCGCAAACGGTGATCCGCCATTCCGCCGGTCGTTGAATACGTGCTTTCGACCACATACAAACGGTTCATTTCATCTTCAACAGTGGCAACACGACGACCATCCGCGAATCCGCGTGAGTTGCGGATACTTTCCGCTTCGGTCTGACCGAAATCGGAATCGAGGGCGAGAATTATTTTTGCTTTGCCGAAGTCATAATTCGGGAATGCCGTTTTGCCGGTTGCGATAGCGACGCCATCATAGATATTGCGATCACTGACTGATTCATACGCCACGACCGATGCATTCGGGAAAGTCTTCTTGAATTCATTCACTAACCGCATTTGTGTCGGCGAAGAAAATGATTCGGTCAGCACCGCTAATCCCTGTCCTTTATTAGCAAGGAACTGAGTGTATTGTTCGCGCCAGGCGGCGACAAAATCTTCGAATGTCTTATCAGCCCCTTTGAGCGTCGGAATCGGAGAGCGATCCGGGTCATATAAATCGAGCGTACTGCCGTAACCGAAAATAGTAGCTGCACCGAGTGATGACGGATGCAGTGTGTTCCCTTCAACCTTTGTCGGGCGTCCTTCATGACTTTCCACGACCAATCCGGTAGCTGATAATCCGAGCGGCATGGTGGTAGCGAAATTAAGCGGCATGCCGGGGATGACTTCTTCCGGCTGCTTTACATACGACACTGCTTTGTATTCAGGACGACGGCAGGCAGCTAAACCGGCAAGGGCGAATGATGCGCCCATCAGTGCCAGGAAATTGCGGCGAGTCCATGAATTATCTAATTCTGAAGCATGCGCCGGAAATTCACGATGCAGGATTTCCTTGAACTCCGGGGTATCCGCCATCTGTTCAAGCGAGCGCCAATAGGTGCGGCCGGTTTTTTTATCTTTTAACGGTGACATCCTGAGCAATCCGTCGGAGGGTTAATATTTTTTGCCTGTTTCAACTGAGCCGCCAGTTCCAACTGATTATCCGGCGCGACCCATTTCATATTGGTAACATCTTCTGTTTTCCGCAGATGCATATCGGGATTACGGTGGCAATCCAGACACCACGCCATACTCAACGGCTGTGAAATTGCGACTTCTTCCATCTGTTCGATATGACCGTGACAGCTGACACAACCAACACCGGCGCGAATATGCGCGCTGTGATTGAAATACGCGAAGTCAGGCAGCTTATGAACCTTCACCCATTCGATCGGTTTGCCGTTCATCCAGCTTTCCCGAACCGGTAAAAGCTTTTGACTTTCAGGCAGTACCAACAAGTGACAATTCATACAAGTTTGGGTCGGGGGAATAATTGAAACGGCAGATACTTCAACAGAGGTGTGGCAATACCGACAGTCCATACCCAAATCGTCTGCGTGAAGCTTGTGGCTGTATTTCACCGGCTGATGCGGACGATAACCGACTTCATAATAGTTGGGGGAACCGTAATACCAAATAAAACCGACTGCAGAGCTGCCGCCACCCAGTACGATGGCTGCGATTATCAGCGGAAGTTTATTTGTCCATTTGGGAAATATTTGAGCCATGGTGTCGAATTAACTTGTTACAAAATTCACAAGTTGATGTTTGAAATTATCCGGCGAACTTCCGCTCGGCGGACACAAAACATTCCCTTCCTTGATCAAGCGATCAATCACACTAACACGTATCATCATTTACTACGTTTAAGAACGACTGGGCGTTAGCATAAATCTGTGCCGGTACAGTGTCAACAGAAAACTGCCCGTTTTGTCTCTTTAACTGCATTAATCACTTACGGATAAGTAAAGTATTCCACGTTTTAGGCGGAGGCAATGAAACCATCAATGATGACGGCGAGAAAGAGCGCGAAGAGATAAACTATTGAATAACCAAATAGTCCACGGAGTTTTTTGTGATCGGGATTGCGGCGGGCATCAATCGCTTTCCAGACAAACCAACCACCCAAAAGAATAGCCGAAACAAGGTAAACTATTCCCCCACCGTACGCCATTAAGAGAAAACTGAAGAGCACGACGATGATCGTATAGATAAGAATATAATTGAGCGTCGCTTTTTCCCCTTTAATCACCGGAAGCATCGGCAAATTGACTTTTTCGTAATCATCCTTGCAAACCATCGCGAGTGCCCAGAAATGCGGCGGAGTCCATAAAAAGATAATCGCAAACAGAATTACCGGTGCAATCGCCATCTGCCCGGTCGCGGCAGTCCAGGCTCCAATCGGCGCCATTGCTCCCGCAATTCCGCCAATGACAATGTTTTGCATCGTGCGCGGTTTCAGCCAAAGGGTGTAATACAAACTGTAAAACAGAATCGTTCCGAGCGCCAAAGCGGCGGTCAGCCAGTTAAAGAAGAGAGCAAAAACCAAAACTCCAGCCACGCCAATCGCGATTGAAAAGGACAATGCCGCTTGCGGGGTGATTTGGGATAACGGAAGCGGACGACGTTTTTGCGTCCGGCTCATTTTGGCGTCGATATCCCGCTCGAAGTATTGATTGAGCGCGTTCGCCGATCCACCGGCTAAAAACAAGCCCAATAATACAAGCAAGAATTTCCCCGGATTGTCGGAGAGACTCCCTTCAAGCGCAAGCGATGCTGTCCCGGTGAAAATCACCAGCAGCATGATGCTCGGTTTCGTGAGCTGGATATATGAGTTTACTTTGGCGAACATATTTTTTTACACACCGATGCCTTTGGCACCGGGCACCTAATGTATAGGGATATACGGATTGTGACAAGCGAATCGACGGAATCTTTTTTGCCCTTAGCTATCTAGTGTTCCAGCTACTTGGGATTCTTTTTTGTGGTTGTCGTTGGTTGACCTTGCGATTCCTCACTTTTGTAAGGAATACCCGGAGGCGGATTACGTTTGTAATAGTTCTCAATCAGATACCGAGGATCAGTTGTAAAAGTTTTGAAGGAATCAGTTTCTGGAACCCACCATCTATCTATCTTTTTGGGAAAGCGATCTTTCCTGTTTGTTTCAAGGTAACAGTTAATTCCACAGGTATCCGCTTTGGGTAAGGATAATAAAATTTCAAAAACTATCGGACCTTTTGAGCCAACTGTTCTTGATAACTCCATCGGTCCTGAATACGTAAATTTTAAGGTATCCTGAATAACTAACTTGATTCGGTGTATCGTTGTATCAAAAACAGTATCGATAGTGATTTGCAGTGTTAGGTTTCCACCTTTGTAGATTTCGGGAATTTGTTTTACAGAATATTTACACCATCCAAAGCCAGCAGTACTTACCTGCGGTGGCGTCCCTCGGCTTTTACTTATAGACAGCGCAACCGCTATAAGCGTAAGCATCATGAGTTTTGAGAATTGATTCACTTTCATTTGTCGTCTCCCCTATTACAATCCTGCACATAACAGAATTAGCCCGGATACCCAACCGGTGCCACACCTTCATGGCACAGTATAAGTAATAGACGCGATAAAATCTAAATTGTTAAATGACTTTTAGAGCACCTCTTACTCAAAATCCTGGTCGTCGCGGCCTTTGAGTGTTTTCAGGCGCGCGATGCTTGAATCGATCCATTGAAATAATGAATCCTGTTTCGCGCCTTCGATCTTCGTGCACCAATGCATCAGCCGATACGACAACAGCGGCATATTGCCGGATTCAACTTCTTCCTTAATTTCCCTCAGCATGTCGATCTGTGAACCCTCACCGATAAACGGAAAATCAACCGACAGATCCAGATGTTTGAGTCCATGTTCGACATCTTCATCGATTAATCCCTTTACACCGGGGATAACATGATACCAGGGATATTCGGTTTTGTTGCTGTGACAATCGAAGCAGCTGTATTCGAGAATCGGTTTTATTATCAGATACTCTTCATTGATTTGCTTGTACACAGCCAACCGTTCCGCTTCCGGGTTTTGCGCCGGTGATGTTGTCTGCGGATCTTCCATCATGGATGTGCTGTCGACCGGTTGTGACGAATCATCATGTGCAAAACTAAGAGACATCAGTACTCCCAAACAGAGAAGCGGCAGCGCTACTTTTATCCATTGCATATCATACCTCCCGTGACTTCTATACGATTATTTTCTCGTAAGTAATGAGTCTCCCACGACTCGCCGTAAAAATCCATCTGCATTCGTCAGTAAATTACGCGCCTCTTCAGCAGAACAATTTTTCGCACGCATCACCAATGCCAGTTTCACCGAACCGTTTGCTTTGGCAAGCAAGGCATCTGCTTCTAACATATCAATTGACAGTAACTCCATTAATAATCTTCGTGATCGCGCCGCCAGTTTTTCTGACTTTGCCTGCAAGTCGACCATTCGATTGCCGTAGGTTTTCCCAAGCAGAATCATTGCGGTGGTAGAAATCATGTTAAGTGCCAGTTTTTGCGCCGTGCCGGATTTCATGCGCGTCGAACCGGTAATAACTTCCGGTCCAACCGGCAATGAAATGAGAATATCAACCGGCAGTTTTTCACCCGATGGTGGATTGCAAATAATGAATGCTGTTTTACAGCCCAATGATTGCGCGTAGTGCAACGCAGAAATGGTATACGGAGTTCTGCGAGAAGCCGCAATTCCGATGACCATATCAATAGAGGCAAGTTTCTGCTGCTTCATATCTGCAACAGCAGCTTCGGTGTTATCCTCCACCCCTTCTTTTGAAAGTATCAGCGTATCATAGCCGCCGGAGATAACGCCAAGGATCTGCTTCGGATCGGTTCCATAAGTCGGAGGACATTCGGCCGCATCCAATACGCCTAATCTTCCCGATGTTCCCGCACCCACATACAATATTCTTCCACCCCGTTTCAGTGTTGCGGCAAACTCTTCTGCTGCCTGCGCGATTGCGGGTAATGCTCTGGCTACCGTTTCAGCGACGGTTTTATCTTCATCATTGATTCGTTTGGTGATGTCTATAGCTGAAAGCTTGTCGATATCGACCGTTCGCGGGTTGACCGCTTCGGTTTCTAAAGCGCGGAGTTCATCGATGACTTTGTCGAGATTGCTCATGGACAAATAGTACATCGCAGCGCTTGATGACGCCACTTTAATATGAATTGAAAATGCGGGTAAGAATTAGTTTTGCTGAACGACACGAACCGTATCGAGGAACGTGACCATAATCGTACCGAAACGGCCGTCTAAGTCAGAACGGTCGATATTATCCGGCAATTGGCTCGGAAACGGAACGGGAAGAATCATTTTGGAAAGCGCGCTGTCCGGCACTCCCCAGTATGCGTAGACATATAAATTGTAAAGCCCGGGGTCAGGATTGATACCGTCATTTGCAAGAAAAGCTTCCGGCGGAATCGTTCCGGCATTACCGAAGGTCTGCACATAGCCGCTCCAACCGGTACCGGTATAGGCGCTGTCGGTTTTGACTGCTGCCATCACAAAACCGGTAGCGTTGGTCGCAACACTCCAGCTTAACGTGGCAGTACGCGGGTCTCCGGCAATCTGACGGTTAAACGGCGCGACAGAGGTAATGACAAAACTATCGGCGAGGCTTATGAGCGCTGAGTCGCGGAAGCCGTTCATGTCATCGATATAGACATAATGATTTCCGGCCGGGAATTGTAAGTAGGGACGATCGTCAAAATAGAAAACACTGTCACTGGAATATGGTGTCAGACTCGGCGCAAACACTGAGTCATCAAAACTAACTTCAACCGTGGTGACAACATCATCCTCTTTTTCCACCTGAATGATGGCGCGGACAGTATCTAAATTGGGATCACTGACAAACACCCCTTCAAGCCGGAATGAACCGAACGGAAATGGCTTGTTGTTACCCGGTGCGCTTTCGCAACCAAAGTTACCAACTATGAAAAGTGCGGTTAAGGCGGTCAGAATTGATATGGAAAAACGTGTTTTCATAACTGTCTTACTCTTTATCGGTCGCGTTCGCCCAGATATTAACCCGGCTTTTTCCGTATTAAAGAGATTGCCGGATAAGGGGTTCTGTAACAAACCAAGACAAAAGTGCAAAATTTTGAGAAAGTCGGAACATTTTTCAAAAAATCCTGTTAGAACTCAGTACAGTAACTAACTGGCGGCCATATTTAGTGTCAGCAGAATCATGTACACCATTGAGACCTAAGTACGGCCGCTACGTTAAATACTTGAACGCCCTCGCTCCATGATTGTCATCTGGTCCTTCACCAGGCTGCCAGTAGCATACTAACTTACCGGTAGCCAATATGTTAGACATCTCGCACAAAAGAAAAAACAGGTGTTAGTCGCTTAAAAATTTGGCGGCTCGTTTGACTTCCTTGAACTTCATCTTGCTGCCATACACGGTCCCGTGCTGATTCTCCCTCCCCCGGCGCGGGACTTTTTTTATCCAAAATCAGTACAAATTTTATCTGTTTGTTCCCCTACGGTCAGCATTGTACCGGTACGTTCAATTAACTCAGAGTCAGTATCCTCGATATAACACAAATCAATGTCAGACAATGACATTACCTGTGGGCATTTCATTTGCCAGCGATAATTGCAAACGACACGCAGGGGAGGTGTCGCACACAAAAGTAAACGGGGAGCTTGTTGAGCAGTTAGTTCACTGATTGATGAGCTTTTCCCTCTCTGAAAGCGAGGCGGGTAGGCAACTACCCGCTTTTGCTATTTCTGCAAACGCAAAGTTTGCGCGATTTTGAGAATCCGGTCGACATGATCATGTACCGATAGATGATTTCTTTGCGCGAAATCCGAGCTCGGCAGAATCGGATTGGCGATCATTGCTTTAATCGCGGTTACCCAATCAGCAACTTCGAAACTTGAAACGACTTTTCCTTCTTTCTCCGTTACTAATTCCTGCGCTCCGACCATATGGGAAATCATTACCGGTGTTCCGCACAAAATCGCTTCGCTTACCACCTGGCCATACGGCTCATAACGGGCAGGAAGAATAAAAATATCAGAAGCGGCATACAAACACTCGGTATCAGTCACAAACCCGACATACCGGACATTCGATGGAGCATCTTTGACCTCATTCGGTCCGGCAACTAACAACTCAACTGGTATCGATTGGTTTTGCAGCTCCTGAAACACCTTTAGCAAAAGCTGCAATCCTTTTCGCCAATGAGAAACCGAGACAAAAGAAAAGACAGTTGTATTCGGTTTACAACCGAATCGTTGGCGGTATTGCTGCTTGTTTGCTTGTAATCCGGAGTGAAACCGCGCGGTATCTGTTGGTGGATAGAGTAATTCTATTTTGTTTGCAGGAACTTGGTAATACGTAATGAGTTCTTCCTTCATCATTCGTGATGCTGCCAGTACGACTTTCGATTTATGAAACGCCCGCCGTTCGCTGAGAATGTCGAGACGGTCTTTTATGGTCCATCGCTCTTTATTGGTGGCGTGCAAAAACCCCAAATGATTCCCCGGCGCCAAGACAGCATCCTGATTCGATGTTTTCGTCAGCGACAACACAAAATCGAATTTTTCCTTCTTAATGATTTTCTTTAACCGCCAATCGAGCCAGAAATCACGAAAGAGTTTCGGAATAAAACGCATATCAACACGAATGATGCGTACATCACTGGGTAATTGCACATCCGCCCCGACTTTGTAGGTAATAACCGTTACCGAATGCCCCAGCTCCCGCATCCGCGCGATGTAGGAAAACAGCCGTGTCTCCAACCCGCCTAACTGATAAAGTCGATTATGAACTAAGGCAATGCGCATTAGTCTTCGCTGAACGGTTTTTTGGACGAGAATTGTCTCTTGCTCGCATTGTAAATCATGGGTGTCAATGCCGCTAATAAAATGTGTTCAAGCAAAATCAATAGCCCAGATCCAATACTAACAGCAAGTTTAGGATCAGCAAGTTTGGGAATACTTGAAAAAGGTAAATACGTCAATAGCACTCTAAAAAAATCTGGAACGGTCAGATCAGCAGAAACTACACCTTCACCCAAAGGAATTTTCACTTTCATCAAAGTCAAAACAAATGAAAACAGAAATCCTATCAGTAAAAACCAGAGAATCGACTTTAATAGAGACGTATCATAACTTGATATTAGCTGGTGTAACCAATTGAGAAATTTTTTACTCCTGCTTAACCCGGGGCTGTATCTTTGACAAATCATATGTCTCACGTAGGCGCGATCTGCTCGGGCATAATCCATATGCTTTAAAAAGTAACGTTCAAGAAATTTATATGCCTTAACTACATTCAGAGGATTGATACTATGACCAGATACTTCCTGCCTATGTTTAATTAACTTTTCATCAATAATCTGTTCCGGCCATTCTTCAATTTCTTCAAACTTTGTTTTCTCAAAATTCAGAAAACTAAACAGAAGACCTGATAAGTCGGCCCCCTTAAATTCCGTAACACCTTTGCTAAAATCAATGATAGATGGGCACAAAAATTGGGTTTGAGAAAATGTAATATCTGTCCCAATACGTTCCTTTCTAGTAAATTCCAGATTGGCATTTTGCTTTTCAAAAAAGATAGCTTTTTTGAAAGAAAATTGATCGCCCAAAGAGGCTTCTTTAAAAGAAGCACCTGATAAAAATTTCGCGTTCTCAAAACGAACACTACCTTGAAAATTGACAGATTCAAAATTTGCAAACTTCCTGAAAGTTGCATTTGAGAAATCTGCTAATTCTCGTATTTGTAAACCACGAAATAAGACGAGGTCATTGAATTCACATTGTGAAAATAACGCTCTTGCAAATAGAGCTCCATCAAATGCTATTGGTTTATCGAAGTGCTTCCCTTTGAAATAACCGCCTAAAGTTTGCGGAAAAAACCAGTGGCTAAAATCAATAACAGCCGAATTTTGAATTTCATCGTCTATCAACGGCATCATACCATCGACATTTTTGGTATGGCTTTTTTGATGGCCTATACACCTAAGTTCTGATTCGATTGGCCATTTACAATGCTTTTTTTCAACTCTTCCGTCTGGCCAAACTAACTCCCACTCAACAGTACATGTTTCCGCCATAATACCCCTTAATCATTTCCCTTAAAACTTCGCCCAGCCTGGAACACGGGGGAACGGAAGGACATCGCGGATGTTCGCCATGCCGGTGATATACATCATCGCCCGTTCAAAGCCCAAGCCAAAACCTGAGTGCGGCATGCTGCCGTATCTGCGAATATCCAGATACCAATAATACGCATCTAAGTTGGTCATCCCTTTTTGTTTCATCCGCTCGACCAATACGTCGTAGCGTTCTTCACGTTGTGATCCGCCAATAATTTCTCCCACACGCGGCACTAACACGTCCATTGCGCGGACTGTTTTGCCGTCATCATTAATGCGCATATAGAAGGATTTGATTTCTTCCGGATAATCATACACAATCACCGGCTTGTTAAAGAGCTTCTCGGTCAAAAAGCGCTCATGCTCGGTTTGCATATCAAGCCCCCACTTGACCGGATAATCGAATTTCTGTCCTGACTTTTCCAGCAGCTTGATCGCTTCGCTGTACGATACCCGTTCAAAGTTTGAATTAACTACTCCTTCCAGCATACCTCGCACTTCTTTATCCACCCACTGGGCGAAGAAGTCCATATCATCACCGCATTTTTCAAGCGCAAACTTGAACAGGTATTTCAAAAAGTCTTCCGCTAAATCCATGTTGTCTTCAAGCTCCGCCCACATCATTTCCGGCTCGATCATCCAAAACTCGGAGGCATGCCTCGCGGTGTTGGAGTTTTCAGCGCGGAAGGTCGGTCCGAACGTGTAAATATCCCCAAGCGCGCTTGAGACCAACTCCCCTTCTAATTGTCCGGAAACAGTCAGGTATGCTTCGGCGCCGAAGAAATCGGATTCCCAATCGATCTTTCCCTCTTTTTTGGGAACATTGTGAAAATCGAAACAGGAAACACGAAACAGATCACCGGCTCCTTCACAGTCAGATGTCGAAACGATCGGCGTATGCGCATACACAAAGCCGCGTTCCTGAAAGTAGGTGTGAATCGCGTAGGAGAGCTGGGAACGCATCCGGTTTATCGCGCCAAACGTATTCGTGCGCGGACGTAAATGCGCGATATCCCGCAGGAATTCGTAACTGTGCCGTTTTTTTTGAAGCGGGTAGCTGGCATCCGCCGCGCCGATTAAGGACAATGAACTCACAGCAACTTCATATTTCTGCCCTTGTCCCTGCGAGAGGATCAGTTTTCCGGCCATGCGCACCGACGCACCGGTAAGAATCTTATCCAAATCCGGATGCGATTCCGGATTGCTCAACACTCCCTGAATGCTTTTGAAACAGGAACCGTCGTTGACTTCAACAAATGCGACCTCTTTGCTGACTCGCACGGTTCGAACCAGACCGAGGATGATAACCTCAGTGTTAACAGGAACTGAATCTTCAACCAGTATTTTGGAAATTTTTGTTCGGTGCTTGTAATCCATCGACTGCTCCAGCGCTATCTTGGGGTGTAACCTGTCATTGCGCATAATAAACGTGTCATATGCGCGCCTGGCAAGCGACAGTCACATGCGCCAAAATTGACGAAAATTAACAAAACGGGTGAAACTTTACGTAAGAAAAACTGGTATAAGAGTTAGAACAAACGAAGAAAACAGTAGAGCCGTTGTCTTCGAGAGTTTTTTAGTTCCCTACCTATCACCTATCATCAGTGATGTCCGGTTCTCTGAGCCGGGCATCATTATTTTTTGTCTGCATGTTCGGGCTGAAACGTACAGCTGGCACGGGGAGATTTTATGAGGGCGGAAGGTATCGAACCTTCGACCACTTGCTTAAAAGGCAAATGCTCTACCACTGAGCTACGCCCCCATGTGCCAGAGGGCATATTTGAACGCTACCGAGCGTCCTAATTGAGGTCGCTAAAATGAGTCCTTAGGCGGGCTAAGTCAACCGGTTTTTCGCCTATTTCCTTATCCGACTGTATAGTAACGGATTTTCTGCAACCTGCCGATATTCTTAAGGTCTGTCCAACAGCCAAATCACAGGGAAAAGGGATAGCAATGGTCGAACAAAATAAGCAGGGTGAAGTTTTTGTAACACCGACAGCCGAGGATTTAGCGGCACTCGCCATGCGCAGCATGGAAACCTACAATAAGGTGGTTTGCCTGGTGGATGCCCGCCAGATCGACCTGCCGCTTGTGTATGTCAACCGGGCGTTTGAAACATTAACTGGTTATCCCGCCAAAGAAGTTCTCGGAAAAAATATGCGGTTTTTACAAAAACAGGATCGCCCGCAGTCCGGCCATATGCCACTTTCCCACGCCCTCAAAACAGACCAGCCATGCACGGTAATATTCCGGAACTATAAAAAGGATGGGACATTATTCTGGAATGAAATTTCTATCAATCCGCTTTTTGATGAATCCGGAGCACTGACGCATTATTTGGGCGTATTGCATGACGTAACCGAACGGAAACAGATCGAATCATTCCAAAGTATTCTTTTTCATATCTACCAAAGCTCGGCAATCGCGCAAACGCTGGAAGATTTTTTGTATCTGTTTAACCAGCCGATAGACCACGCTATTCCCGGCAAAGAATTATTCATGGCCACCTACGATCCGGTTACGCAGCGCTATTCCGTTCCCGGCTTCGAGCCGCATGGAGACCCGTTTTGGGAATGGAACGGCGAACGGCTTAAGAAAACATTGATTGATTATGTGCGCCGCAGCGGCAAACCGTTTATTGCAACAGAAGAAACACAACGGCAATTAGCGGCACACGGAGAAATTCAGCTAACCGAATCCGTTCCCCCGATCTGGCTGGGTGTGCCGATCATTCACCATGAAACGCTGTACGGCGTACTGGTTGTGCAAAATCTGAAGATGCCGCTTTTATTCGCTACGCAAAACTTGCCGCTGATTCATACCGCCGCCGAACATCTGGCGGTCGCCGTTAGGCAAAAAGTAGCACATGAAGAACTTGAACTGGCACGACAAACGGCCGAAGGTGCAGTGCAGGCTAAAAGCGTGTTTTTGGCGAATATGAGCCATGAATTCAGAACACCGCTCAATTCGATTATTGGGTTTTCCGATCTGCTCTTGCAACCGGGGATGGACGCCTTAACGGAACGGCAGCAATCGTATCTTCGAACTGTATCAAAAAGTGGGAAACATCTGCTGACGCTTATCAACACGATTCTTGATCTGGCGAAACTTGAATCCGGAAAAACGTCGCTTGAAATGCGGGAGCTTTTCCTTGCCGCCTTAGTCAGAGAAGCATGTGAAATTGTCCGTGCTGATTCAGACAAAAAACGATTGAGTTTCGTTGCCGATGTTGATCCGCAAATCCGCGTTACCGCGGACCGGCGGGCGTTATTACAGGTCCTGTTGAATCTCATGGCGAATGCAATCAAATTTACGCCGGAAGGGGGAAAAATCGGCGTGACGGCGACACCGCAGGGAACCGATGTTGCAATCTGTGTTTGGGATACCGGAATCGGTATTGCGCCTGAAGATTGCGAGCGGATTTTCGATTCATTCCAACAGGCCGATAACTCATTCACTCGTCAATATCAGGGCACCGGACTTGGGCTGACCATTTCAAAGAGCTTAGTTGAATTGCAGGGTGGAGCGATTTGCGTGAAAAGCCGAGTGGGTGAAGGAAGCAAATTTATTTTCACGCTGCAGGCATCAATTCAGTCTCGGACAGGTGAAGAATCACCACAGGAGATCACCAAACATTCACGTAAAACGCAAACGGAAGCACTCACCGTTTTAGTCATTGACGATGAACCGCTGAACCGAATGCTCTCACGGGAAGTATTAGAGCGGGCGAACTGGAAAGTTCATGAAGCTTCTGACGGCGTAGAGGGAATACGCACCACAGAAACCAAAAATCCCGATATCATTCTTTGCGATATTCAGATGCCGATTATGGATGGTGTTACCGTTTTGCAGCAGCTTCGTTTACAACCGGAGCATGACCACAGGACAATCATTGCGCTTACCGCGTACGCCATGACCGGAGACGCCGAAGCGCTCTTGGAAAAAGGATTCGACGGATATTTAAGCAAGCCGATAAACATTCCTACCTTTGTCGATGATATTAAGAAAATTCATCAACAGCGTCTCGCCTCACTTTCCACTCCGGATAAAAAACTTGAACGTGTATGAAAATACTGGTAGTCGATGATGCTCCCGCTGATTTACTGCTCTTGATGGACATTCTGTCGCTGCATGGATATACAGCGGTGGAAGCATCCTCGGTCGCTAAAGCCGAACGGATTCTCCATGAAGATCCGGGTATTGGATTAGTGCTGCTTGATTTGATGATGCCGAAAGAAGACGGTTTTGCTTTTCTGCAATTCTGGCGGCGGCACCCGATTCTTAACAATATTCCGGTCATTGTTTGTTCCGCAGCCGGAGACAGTGAGTCGGTGCTTCAGGCGAACAAAGCAGGTGCGGTTGATTTCCTGGTAAAACCGGTAACAACCGAAGTGGTTATCGCTAAAATTCAATCGGTGCTTTCCCGTGTACAGGTACGGGGATGCGTTTTGGTGGCAGACAGTGAACAGGTGCTGAGCAGTTTGATCGGTGAAATCGTTCGCCGTGCAGGATATCGCTGTTTATCGGCTTCCACCGGACAGGAAATATTAGAAACGCTCGGCAAAGAAACAGTCAATTTGATTATCACTGATAGCCAGCTATCGGATATGGGTGGGAAAAATTTGGTAATGGCGATTCACAAACAGGCACCGAATATCCCGGTTATTTTTACCGGAAACATCCAAAAAACGAGCGTATCAGGCGCCCGATCGCAGGGAGCGGTAGATATTATTTTCAAACCGACGACCAATCTTGACATCTTAAGCAAATTAGCTAAGTATCTCCCGAAAGAGATTCGACCGCAGGAAACACCCGTACCTGACAAATAAAAAAGCGGAGCTGTGACCTGCTCCGCTCATACATGCGTTATTAGAAAACTTAGTGGGAGCGTTCCGGCTCGGTTACTGCCAAGAGCGTTATCTCGTAAACTAATCCCATATTAGGTGGAATCATATCACGAAATCCCTGGGCGCCATAGGCAAGCTCCGGTTTAATAATCAACGTTCGCTTGCCGCCGACTTTCATTCCGGCGATTCCTTCCTCCCATCCTTTGATCGACATCCCGCGTCCGAGTAAGAACTTAAATGCCTGTCCGCTTTCGATCGAGGAAACAAACTTCTTTCCTAAAATCCCTTTATCGTAGAACCATCCGACATATTGCACTTCTACCATTTTGCCGGGGGCCGCAGCCGAACCTGTGCCGACTTTAGTATCGATATATTTCAAACCGGATTTGGTGGTCACGGTATCCTGTTTAGCCTTGGCTGTCGGTTGCTTGGTAGTCACCGTATCCTGTTTTGTTTTTGCTGTCGGTTGTTGGGTGGTTTTTCCTTCTTTTTTTACAATGTTCCCTTTGGTATCCGCTTTTATCCTCGGCAAATCTGCTTTGTTCGCCGGAATCGAATCAGCATCTGGAACCGGTTTTGGGGATTGCGTCTGGCCGTTCACTGACAGCAGCATGACAATCATAATACTGACTACAACTCTAATGTGCATCGTCTGTTGTTTCTCCGTAACTATGTATCAACACATAATTGTTTCGACACGTTTGGCGCCTGTCGACACCAGCAAAATTTCAACACCTAAGTCCTGAGCCACATACTGCAGGTAATTGCGGGCGGCTTCCGGCAGGGATTTGTAGGTCGTCAAACCGGTAGTATCACAGTTCCAGCCGGGCATTGTCTTATACACAGGTCGGACATGTCCGAGCGCAGCTAAATCGAGGGGGACATCTTCTATTTGCTCCCCGTTCAGTTCATAGGCATGACAGACTTTGATTTCCGGAAAATTGTCCAAAACATCCAATTTCGTAACCGCTATGGAATTAACGCCGTTAATGCGCATGGTATGCCGCAAAGAGACCAAATCCAGCCAGCCGCAGCGGCGTGGGCGGCCAGTAGTAGCTCCATATTCATCTCCCTGATGCCGCAATTGCTCGCCGACTTCATTGACCAATTCGGTCGGGAATGGACCAGCCCCTACACGGGTGGTATAGGCTTTGATAACACCGACGACATCATCGATCATCCGGGGGCCGATTCCAAGTCCGGTCAACGCCCCGCCAGTAGTGGTATTCGATGAGGTGGCAAACGGGTAGGTTCCCAAGTCGACATCCAGCAAACTGCCTTGCGCTCCTTCAAACAGAATCGTTTTTCCTGCTTTGTGAGCATTATACAAATAACGGGCGGTATCGATAACGAGCGGTTTAAAGAGAGGCACCAACTCCATAAGGTCACGGTAAATTTTTTCCAAATCGGCACGGGGGTCGGTGGAGCCGTCCAAATACCGTTCCTTGATAGTCTGCTGATACTCCAGTCGGCGTTTGAGGCGTTCGGGAGCAAACAAATCAATCACCCGGATACCGTTGCGGGCGACTTTGTCGACATATGCCGGGCCGATTCCACGGTGAGTTGTGCCGATAGAATCCGTCCCGCGATTCCGTTCATCGACGGCATCTATCAACTGATGATACGGCAGCACCAAATTGGTAGCAGCTGACACCCACAAGCGCCCTTTGTAGCTGATTCCCTGAGATTCGAGTAAGGAAAGCTCCTGACGAAAGGCGAACGGATCAAGCACAACACCGTTGCCGATGACACATTCTTTGCCGGGATGAATGATACCGGAGGGAATCAGATGCAGTACATACTTGACATCATCCACGCGGATGGTATGTCCTGCATTCGCGCCGCCCTGAAACCGCGCGATGACATCCGCATCCGCAGCCAGCAAATCGACGATCTTCCCTTTTCCTTCATCTCCCCATTGACATCCGATAATGACCCGATTTTTTCCCATATGTATATCTTACTGGTTAGAGTTTTCGTAGTAATCCTGTACCAAACCGCTGACCGCACCGAGCAATTCACGTTTGCCTACGCCGGTGGTCGTGGAGGTAGCAACTGCCATCAATCCAAACTGTTTTTCAATCGCTTTAATTTTTTGCGTCGTTTCGTTCCGGTTTATTTTATCCGCTTTGGTAATGGCAATCAAGGAGGGTAATTTCCGTTTGCTGAGCCAACCCAAAAGCTGTGAATCCTGTTCGGTCGGTTCCCGGCGACTATCCAAGAGCAAGATCATCCCGGCCAATTCAGCGCACCGGGTAAGGTACTGTTCGATCATTACT
The DNA here is from genome assembly GCA_964464605.1 of uncultured Ignavibacteriales bacterium. Classification (GTDB taxonomy): domain Bacteria; phylum Zixibacteria; class MSB-5A5; order GN15; family FEB-12; genus CAYXJN01. Next base: position 42,995 of record CAYXJN010000010.1, read on the forward strand.
TTCCAATTGTCCCGCACCGACTCCGGTACTTTTGCGTACCCGTAGCCGGGCAAATCCGCGAAGTAAAATTTATTGTTTATCAAAAACAGATTGATCGTTTGCGTTTTACCCGGCGTCGCCGAAACCTTGGCCAGCCCTTTGCGGCCCATCAGTTTGTTCAGCAAGGATGATTTCCCGACGTTTGATCTTCCTGCGACCGCCACATGCGGCCGTTTATCACGCGGCAATTTGCGTACATCGACAAAGGAAGCGACAAACTCGCAGCTTTCAACACGAATGGCGAGCTCCTTTCATCGTGCCGTATGCGCCCGCGATTTTAACGCCGATCCGGAACTTATCCGCCGTTGCGCTGCCGTCTTTTTCACGAATGGTGATGACACCAGCGTTAACAGCAACACTTCTTTGGCGGTTTTGACATATTGAAGCGTTAATCCCTTAACCAAATCAGTTGGAAGCTCTTCAACGGTTTTTCGGTTTTTGTCAGGCAATACCAACCGGGTAATACCAAGTCGCTTTGCGGCAAGTAGTTTTTCATTTAACCCGCCTATAGGAAGCACATCTCCGGTGAGTGTTATTTCTCCCGTCATTGCCGTATCGACCCGGCAGGGAATACCGGTCACGGCGGAAACGACGGCACTTAATACCGTAATACCGGCAGATGGGCCATCTTTGGGAACCGCACCTTCAGGGAAATGCACATGTAATTCCAAGTGCTCGAAGAAATCTTCCGCCAGTCCGAAATCGGCAGCATGCTGGCGAATGTAGGAAAGCGCAGCGGTTCCTGATTCACGCATCACTTCACCCAAAGAACCGGTAAGCGTGAGTTTCGATTTCCCTTTCATAGTCGCGACCTCGACCGGCAGCACCTCGCCGCCGACTTCTGTCCAAGCGAGTCCAACAGCGTAGCCGGGGGTCGGTTCGGTACGAACAGTGGTACCGACATATTTCCGTGCACCCAACAGCGTTTGCACAGAGCGTTGATTGAACACAACCTTCTTGGAGCGTTCCCCTTCGGCCATTTTGACGGCATGTTTGCGAAGCATGCTGCTTAACTGCCGCTCTAACTCACGAACACCTGACTCACGAGTGTAGTAGCGGATTAACTCCTGAAGGGCGGCATCATCAAAAGTAATCTGCACGCCGCTCAAGCCGAGTTCTTTGCGTAGTTTCGGAACAAGATACTGCCGCGCAATTTCCGCCTTTTCAAAATCGAGATACCCGGGAAGCGAAATTGTTTCCATACGGTCTTTAAGCGGCAGCGGAATTGAGTTTACGTTATTGGCTGTGGTAATAAACAAAACATTCGATAAATCAAATTCGACTTCTAAATAATTATCCGTAAACGTTGTGTTCTGTTCCGGGTCGAGCACTTCCAAAAGTGCAGAGGACGGGTCGCCGCGAAAATCTTTACCGAGTTTATCGACTTCATCCAAAAGAAAGACCGGATTGGATGAACCAGCTTTTTTCAACGATTGAATAATCCGTCCCGGCAATGCGCCGATATAGGTGCGGCGATGACCGCGAATTTCCGCTTCATCATGCATCCCACCCAGCGACATCCGCACAAATTCACGACCAAGCGCGCGGGCGATAGAGCGGCCGACTGAAGTTTTACCGACACCGGGAGGTCCGACTAAACAGAGAATCGGCCCTTTCACTTTTCCGGCGAGTTTCATTACCGCGAGATGTTCAATAATCCGTTTTTTCGGTTTTTCCAATCCAAAATGGTCACCATCGAGAATCGAACGCACCTCTTTGAAATCTGTGCGGTCTTTGCTGAGCTTCCCCCAGGGCAAGCAAAGCAGCCAATCGATGTATGAGCGCACCACCGAGGCTTCCGCCGAAAATGGATGCATCTTCGAAAGTTTTTTGAGTTCCTCTTCCGCTTTTGCTTTGACCTGCTCTGGATAATCACCTGTTTCTAATTTGTCGTACAGGTCATCGACATCAGCGCCGGCCTCTTCTCCCTGACCAAGTTCATCCTTGATCGCTTTTAACTGCTGTTGCAAATAAAACTCACGCTGCGAACGGGACATCGATTCCCGAACGGTCCCTTCCAGTTCCTGTTCGAGGCGCAGAATTTCGATTTCCTCGGTAAGTACCTCACCTAAAACATGAAACTGATCTTTGGCGGTGAGCGCTTCGAGAATCCGCTGCTTGATTTCTACTTTATGTAAAATATGCGCAGCGATAGTGTCGGCGCGTTGATGATATTTTTCAATCGATGCCAGTGACACCAACACATCATCAGGGATGCGTTTATTCAAACGAACATATTCGGTAAACTTTTCTGAGATCGAACGAGAAAGTGCTTCGAGTCCTAAATCCCGTTCTTCCGCTTCCGGCAAAACTAAACGAATCCGAGCGGATAAATGTCCAGTGAGGGTTTCGACTTCATCTACTTCTGCCCGCACTATCCCTTCAACAAGCACTTTGAGGGTTGCATTCGGCATTTTGAGTACTTGCAGCACACGGGCGACCACGCCGACTGAGTACAAATCGGATGCACCCGGCTGATCGGTGCTGGCGCTGCGCTGGGCGACAAGCAGAACCTGTTTGTCACGCCGCATCCCCTCTTCAAGCGCCTTAACGGTAAATTCCCGACCCACCAAAAGGGGGTAAATCATGTGCGGGAAAACGACGACATCCCGAAGCGGGATAACCGGTAAGCGGGATTTGATGTCGATTGCTTCTGAATTATGGTAAACTTTCATCTTTGTTCCTTCATCGCGGGTTGAGGGCGCTCTCCCCTGAACACCAGCACACAAAATACGGCTAATTTTCAGGCGGCGAAAGAGGAATTTGCCATGTGGTACATGGAACCTTTCGCTTCGCGCTACCCTATCCTACGCGGATAAGTGATTAAGATTTCGACTGTTGCCGGAAGGCTATATGAGGGGGAATTTGAGTCGCCCACAGCTTGCTGTGGGGTCAATTGGAAAAGAAACTTAGCTGTGCGTGCCCAAAATATACCAGAGCACGATCAGCAATCCGACTAATACCGACATCATCAAGTACTGGCGCGGGCTGGCATCCCTTTTCGGTACTTCAACCGGCTCGACATGATTTTCAGCGAACGCAGCAACCGCTTTGACACTGACCGATAAATCAGCCGCGGTTGCGAAGTTTTCTTTGGCATCTTTGAAGAGTAATTGACTGATAATCAATGCTCCGCCGCTGTGGAGTCCGTACTCCTGCAAATCGAGCGGGTCGGGCGCTTGCGGGCTTTTCCATTCCTGATCGGTAATCGTTTTGAACACTATCTGCCCCAAACTGCGCAGGTCAGCGGAATGATCGATCAGCAATCCGGAATCAACGAATGGAGATTCGGTAAAGGTTGGCGCCGTGATATTAAAACCGGCATCGGTGAGTTTGACTAACCCATCCGCGCTTAAAAAGAAATTTCGTTCATGCAGATTGCCATGTTCGAATTCATGGCGATGCAGCGCCGACAACCCGGCAGCCGCCTGAATGAGCAGATCATACAACCGAAACTCGGCGATACGACCATGTGCAAAGAGCGTATCTTTGAGCGAAACTGATTCGATATATTCACGGACAATCACAAAACCGGCATCGGCGTACACGAGCGAATAGATTTTGCAGAGATTCGGATGATCTATCCGTTTCAGTTCCTGAAAAGCAGGTTCGATAACGGTCCGGAAATGATCGCTTCGGCAGATACTGTTCGGGATAACTTTAATTGCGACTTCATTCTGTTCTTTGTCCCGGCCGCGATAGACCACCCCGTTCGGCCCAGAGCCGAGAGATTCGAGGATTTCATAGTGTAAAATCCGTTCCGGTATGCTGACAGTAGTCATATTCATTTCTATATCGGCAAAAACCGGCAATTTCATTGACTGTATATGTTTGGCAGGGTACAGAGGTCAAAAAACGGTGAAAAAACAGGTGTCGTTTTCGGGAATGTTATCACCCTTGACATTTGGGGGGAATGGGGACTATACTCCGGCTCTGATTTCGGCGGGTAACTGCCGGAATCGACATTCTGCAATGGCCCTATCGTCTAGTGGTTAGGACATCGCCCTTTCACGGCGGTAACACGGGTTCGAGTCCCGTTGGGGTCACCAATTTTATTCCTTCTTCAAAATCCCTATTAGACCGGCACCTAAAAGTGTACTGAGTATCCAACCTGCGATAATATAGAACCAATAAAAAATCCTATAAACTAATTGGTATGGGACGTCTATCATGGTTTTTTGCTTATTGATTTCCACAATTTGTTTCACTGACGGAGTCCAATGCTTATCTTGATCCAAGTCTATAATAGGAAAAAATAAATCGATAGAATAAACAAAAGGGCAAAAATTACTTTCAAGTAATTCCGGTTTGCTCCCTTTATCACCAAGCTGCAATGCGCCTTGCATATGAGCCGAATGAAACATTACAGTTCCAAGAATAATAAACCCTAGCATCCAAATTAAGGTTATTCCCGGCTTATAACCATACCCAATTGTAACTCCAAGTACTCGCTTCCAAAGCTTTGACCATAGGTTCAGTTTACCATACCGGAGACGCCATTCTTCTTTATGAATGAGAACTTTCCTTGTAGCCTCTTCATCACCCATCTCCTAGTATACTTTTGCGAGTTGTTGCCATGGATGTGAATTAAAATGCTCTGCGGATTGTAATTGCAGCCATTTAAGCCGTTTATGCACTGGAACATAAGGACGGTTAGAAAATCTATCGTACCTTGAAAATACAAATCCTGATAAATCGAGCTTACCAGCTTTAGGCCAACTTGTTTCATCATCGCAAAAAGTAATGCAATGAACATCGCACAGACTTACACCTACGTAAGACAAAGACAGAATATTCACAAGGAAAAGTCGTTTGATCAAAGCCCCTTCGAGTCGCAAGTAATATTGCGCCTTTTCGGAGCATAAGAATTTGGCATTCATAATAGCGCAATCATTTCCGACTTTCGTCAGCGCAAGATTGAGCATTGGCTTAGGAAGATCTTGGATACTGGCTGCATTCGAAACAGGCAGAATTTTGTCTGTCCCTACAATTTTAGAAAGATCAAAATGTAAACTTCTTTTTATATCGGCATTTTGAAGTTCAATGACATTCCCAAAACGACATCGTTGAAAAAGCACACTTCCATCTACCGTAATTCCTTGAGCATTGACACAAGATTCGCTATTCGATCTTTGAATTACTTCCTTCAAACAAAATTCGGTTTTTAAGTAACTACTTGAAATGTTTATGCATCCTCTAATACGACATTTCTCGAATTGGAGAACTCCTTCAAAGTGTGCCCTTTCTGCAAAAATTTCTCCTAACTCACAATTAAGAAATGCTACGTCTTTGGTAGTAGCATTCCACATCCATATTTTCTCTTTTATGACACAATTCCAGAATGTAAGAGAAAATCCGAGTGAAGCTTGGGTGAGATTTACTTGCCCAACTATTTTGACAGATTGAAAATTCAAACCGTTTGGATTTATTTGTTTAACTATTACTGGATCGCGAAGCAACCATTCCAGTAATGGGGCTCTAATTATCCGTTCATCACCCCATTTAAACCGCCGCTTAAAATCAATTTCATGATTTGAGGTTTGCTCCAAAGGAAAGTTAATAAAACCATCTGATCTATAACGTACGAGAAGAATTTCCTCAGCCGTATGTAGTTTTCGACCTAACTCGTCCCACAAATAATGCGGAATGGACTCCCGAAGCGACTGAAACTGATCCAATAATTACCCTCCTAAATTAATATACAGTACCCATAACTGAAAAATAACACGTTCTCGAAATATCAACAAGTAGCTTCCTTTCTTGCCCTCTTTCAGTCTACCGCTTATGTTCTATGCCGTATACCCAAGTTGATTTGAAATATTAGCTATAAAGAGGTTTCCATGTCCAACTATCGCGTACCGAGTCCGACGAATGAGCCGGTAAAAAGTTATGCGCCCAATTCCCCTGAGCGGGCGGAGCTGCTTGCGGCGCTCAAAGAACTCAAGTCCAAGCAGATAGACATTCCGATGATTATCGGCGGTCAGGAGATTCGCACCGGCAAAACGAAACAGATAACGTCCCCGCACAACCATAAACAGGTACTCGCCACGTTCCATGAAGGCGGTGAAATGGAACTGCAGCTCGCGATCGACAAAGCGGTCGCCGCACAGCAACAATGGGCGGATATGCCGTGGGAACACCGCGCTGCGATTTTCTTAAAAGCTGCTGATCTGCTCGCCGGACCCTACCGCGCAATTTCCAACGCCGCTGCGATGCTCGCGCATTCCAAAAACATTTTCCAGGCGGAAATAGATGCGGTCTGCGAACTCGCCGACTTTTGGCGGTACAACGTCCACTTCGCAGAGCAGATTTACAATATCCAGCCGAACAACGCGCCGCAAATTTGGGATCGCACCGACCATCGCCCGCTTGAAGGGTTTGTCTGCGCCATTACCCCGTTCAACTTCATTTCGATTAACGGCAACCTCCCGACCGCGCCCGCGATTATGGGAAATGTGGCAGTATGGAAACCGGCGAATACCGCGGTGTATACCTCATATTTCATCATGAAAATTTTGCGCGAGGCCGGATTGCCGGATGGCGTTATCAATATGGTTTTCGCACCCGGCGCATTAGTGAGCAAATTAGTGTTTACCAACAAACATTTTGCCGGATTGCATTTTACCGGATCGACCAACACGTTTCAGACAATGTGGAAAACAATAGCCGAAAATCTACCGAACTATCGCGCCTATCCGCGTATTGTCGGTGAAACGGGAGGAAAAGATTTTATTCTCGCGCACCCATCGGCTGATGTCGACACCGTCGTAACCGCGATCGTCCGCGGCGCCTTTGAATTTCAGGGACAAAAATGTTCTGCCGCTTCCCGCTGCTATCTGCCGAAATCATTATGGCCGCAGATGAAAGATAAACTTGTCGAGCAGGTCAAAGGGCTTAAGATGGGTGATCCGGAAGATTTCACCAACTTCGTTAATTCCGTTATTGATGAGAGCGCGTTCAAATCGATTACCGGCTATATTGATCATGCCAAGCAATCCGCCGATGCGGAAATTATAGTCGGCGGTGAATATGACGGCGCAGCCGGATGGTTTATCCGCCCTACCGTTGTTGTTACCACCAACCCGCACTACAAACTGTTAGAAGAGGAAATCTTCGGCCCGGTGATAACTATCTATGTCTATGATGACGCCAAATACGAAGAAACAATCCGACTTATCGACTCAACTTCGCCGTATGCCTTGACCGGCGCGGTGATTTCGACTGATCGTCAGGCGATTATTATGGCGGAGCATCATCTGCGACATGCCGCCGGTAACTTTTATATCAACGACAAACCGACCGGCGCAGTGGTTGGCCAGCAGCCGTTCGGTGGCGGAAGAGCTTCCGGCACGAACGACAAAGCGGGCGGTATTCAGAACATGCTGCGGTGGACATCGCCGAGATCGATTAAAGAGAACTTTGTCCCGCCGAAGAATTACAAGTATCCGTTCATGGAAAAATAAGTGGCGTCGCCACTTTTGTTTTGACACGAATCAAAGGCGTTCCAGCAGTGGAACGCCTTTTCATTTTTATGCACAAAGTTGAAAGCTTGACTGACTTGTTCAACTGGTCGATACTCTCCCTATGCTTCGCTCTTCCCGGCTGTTTCTTATATCCATATTCACCGTTCTGCTTATTCTGGTCGTCAATATCGCCTGGTGGCTGTTTTACCAGCGGACAGAACAGTTGCTCGACCAGCAACTGAGCCGGCGGCTCACCGCTTCAGCCAATATTATCAGCACGAGTATTTCAGCAGAACGGGTTGATTCTCTTGAAATGAGAGATATCCGCTCTATCGCTTCGATTGCTGCATTTTTAGAGCAGGTGCGTTCGACCGATTCATTGAGCGAGGTATTTGTAGTAGACCAGCAGTATCGCTATATCGCGACGACTGCCGAGGAAACCGATCCCCGCTACTTTTTGGCCAATCTGAACGGGCAATACATAGACTCGATTTTTTTCAACGAGCTCCCCCGCGCACTGGCAACGCAGTCATATCAGACCGGAAACTTATATCTCAAATCCGCCTTTGCGCCGCTCTTTGACAGCCGTGATGCGGTGGTTGCGGTTATCGGCGTGGAAGCGAATGTCGATTATTTCGATGTATTAAGTAATCTGAAACAAAATCTCTATTACGCTTCTGCGCTTTCTATATTCGGCGGATTGCTTTTCGGATTGCTCTTTTTCCTTTTCCAGTACCGGCTCGCGAAAGCGGAACGGAAATTGGTATCCGAAGAAACGAATGCATTCTTAGGGCGGATGGTTGCGGTTGTTTCGCATGAAATCAAAAACCCGCTGGCGATTATTCGCGGTTCCGCCGAACGCGCCGCCAAAAAACAGGCTTCCACTGAAACGACCTTTATTCTTGAAGAAGTCGACCGATTGAACACAATTGTTTCCGGCTATCTTGATTTCGCGCGCTCCGGCGGTGCAATGCCCGCGACCGAACAGCCGGAATCGTTTGATATGCATCAGTTGATCACCGAGCTATACAAAAACGTCGAAGAAAAATACCACGGTAACAGTATTGCGTGGCTGTCGCAGCCGTCCGGTGAGTTTGTTGTCACCGGATATAAACGCGCGCTCCGTCAGGTGTTACTTAATTTGTTGTTCAACGGCGTCGATGCCTGCCTTGATGCGAAAAAACCTGTCAAAGTCAGCGTAACTGTTACACGAGCAAACAATAGTATTATTATCACAGTTATCGATAACGGGCCCGGTATGTCCAAAAAAGAGGTGCGCCGCGCGATGGAACCATTCTACACCACTAAACAAAGCGGCTCCGGGTTGGGGCTTTTTATCAGCCGAAAAATCATTGAGGGAATGCACGGAACTCTCGATATTGCCAGTGATGTCAACATCGGAACAACCGTGACCCTAACAATACCGGAGAAACGCTGATTATGGCGACGATTTTAGTCATCGACGATGAACCGAAAATGACTTCGCTTATCTGCGGCACCCTTGAGGATGCGGGACATACGGTTCACACCACAGTCAAACCGGACGAAGCCTTACAACTAATCGAACAACGCTCGTTTGATATTGTCATTACCGATTTATCGATGCCCGGTATTTCCGGTATGATGGTATTAGAAAAAGCGCTCGCCAAAGACGGCACCGAAGTAGTCATGATGACCGCCCACGGTACCGCCGAAACCGCAGTGAAAGCGCTCAAAGCCGGGGCGGCCGATTATTTATTAAAGCCATTCTCTCTCGATGAACTGGAAGTGTTAGTTAATCGGCTCGTGGAAAAGCAACGGCTGAAATCACTCAGCACCCATTACAGCGAAGAAGCGGACAAGCCATACAAACGAAAAGAAAAGGATGCGGCAACGACTGATTTTGTCGGCTCATCGCAAGCAGCAAAAAAAGTAAAAGAGCTTATTACCCGGGTAGCGCCGACCGATGCTACCGTCTTAATCACGGGTAAATCCGGCACCGGCAAAGAAGTCGCCGCGCGGATGATTCATGATCTCTCCAACCGCGCCAAGCAGCCGTTTATCGCGGTCAATTGCGCCGCAATCACCGAAACATTATTGGAATCGGAACTATTCGGCCATGAAAAAGGTGCCTTCACCGGCGCAGCCGCCCGCAAACGGGGGCGGTTTGAATTAGCGCAGGGAGGCACGATTTTCCTGGATGAAATCGGCGAAATGTCGCCGGGGATGCAATCGAAACTGCTTCGTGTTTTGGAAGAGAGGAAACTGGTCCGGGTGGGTGGTGTTGATTTGATTTCGGTCGATGTCCGCGTTGTAGCAGCGACCAATCGGGATTTAAAAAGCGGCATCGCCGCCGGAAACTTTCGCGAAGATTTGTATTTCCGCTTGAATGTTTTCCCGATTCCAATGCCGAGTTTAGCCGAACGCACCGAGGATATCGGTGAACTGGCGATGCATTTTCTCAAGCGAGCAAGCTATTCGCACCCGCAGCTCAATGAATCTGTTCTTACGCTTTTGAAGCAATATGACTGGCCGGGGAATATTCGTGAGTTGCGCAACGTGCTTGAGCGCGCCGCAATTTTAGCCGGTGGTGAGCCGCTTTCGGCTGAAGATTTCTCATTGGAGATGGATAACGCGCCAATTGTTAGAAGTGGCGAGGCCACGCTTCATCCGCAAGGATTGGAAACCGCCGAAAAAGAGATGATTTTAGAAGCTATCAAAAAAGCGGATGGGAATAAAACCGATGCCGCTAAACTGCTCGGGATTACCCGACGGCGCTTGTATAGCAGAATGAAGGTTCATGGAATTCCGGTCTGATGAGCGAGTCGGTTCAATGAATTTGTACCTCAGGGTACAACAGGGCAGTTTTCCCTTTTGGGACAAGTACCAACTGTTTGCCGGACAAGAAGGTTCGGATTTAGGGAAACTGGCACAGGATTTGTGAGAGTATTGTCAGAGGAAACGGATGAAAACAGCGCTAACACTTATACTCACAGTCGGATTGCTCCTCGGTTTCGCGGTTCCCTTTAGCGCCGCGCAAAACGGCGGAAACCGGCAGAACCTTAAAGAAAATGTCCGTAAAGATTTGGAACGGACAGATGCGGTTATCGAGCGCGCGAAGCAGGCAATCGAAAGATCCAACGCACCTGTCGCCAATCAGGCTTTGACCTCTGCAGTTTCTGTTCAGGAAAATGCCTGGCAGCAGTTTCAACTTGATTATTTTAGAATCGCCCGCCAGTTGACGCTTGAAGCCCGTGAATTAGCCAAACAGGCAATGTCCCGTGCCCGTGTTGTCGAACAGGGTGAAGAGGAGCTTTCCCGCAGGCTTGACCGGGCGGAAGAAGCCCTGGCACGAATTGCTGAAATTCACACCCCAAACGATAATTCCCCTTTTGGCTCACTCTATTTGCTGACCAAAGAAAATCTTCGTCGCGCCCGTGAGTTTTATAACGATAAACAGTACCTCGCGGCCTTTCGTTTGGTTCAGCAGGTTGAACGCTCGATTTGGCGCTTAACCCGTGCCGCCAACCGGGATGGGCGCTGGTTTGAGCAGTATGAAAACCGGGCAATGCAGGTTGCCGATCTCATAGACCGCGTAAAAGAGCAGCTTGCAGAGTGTGGAGTTTCTTCTGCCGAGACATTGTTATCGCAAGCCGATGGCGCTTTCAAGCGAGCTGAAGAACTCGCCGACAACGATCAACTGAAACCTGCACTGCAATCGCTGCAGCAGGCGCAGGAACTGGCCAATGAGGCCGCCAGCCAGTGTCAAGGCTCAACGAGTCTTGAAAAAACCTACGAGCGCTTGCTCGCAAAAGCAGAACTCCTAAAAAGCCAGCTTTCTGCGAAAGATGAGCAGGCCAGGCTGCTGATAGCTCAGGCAGAGGAGCAACTTGTTCTCGCCCGACGGCACCTGGAATCTGATAATACCGAACAGGCTGCTGTCGCTTTGCGTGCAGCACAGCTTGCTCTTAGACAAGCAGAAGAATATCTTACCGGCAATGAACACTGACAACTCAAGCCGGAGCGGATTTGAGGGTCAAAACGCGTCTGCTGCTCGCTGCAGCATTTTTATTTCTCGTTAGCCAAAGTCTACTGGCAACATCCCCATTCCATTTTCGTGCGGGAGTCGGGTATGACTATCTCTCACAGGAGTTTTTTCAGGATTCATTGGTGGCAAGCGGAGCCGATTCCAGCTTTGTCAGTTTCCTGCTGCGGAATGAATACCTAAACGACCCCAAGGGGATTTTTTCCATTCGCTATACCCCTGAAAAAAGTCAATTTGAGGCTGCCCTAACCTATGAGCAGACACATGACCGCTTGCGACTCGTTGGAACACCCAATTTCAAGTTTTTGCTTGGCCGGACAAAACTACAGATAATGAATGAACTGGAGTGGCGGGATAATATCGGCTCTGATACCGACGAAAGCAGTTACCTATTCGGCAACTCACGAACAGGATTGACCACCCCGCTTTCGGAAAAGATGAACCTCTTGGCGCAGGTTTCCCTGGATGGGGTAACGTTCACCGACCAAAAAGAAAGTGGAATCGACTACTACCGGCTCGGCGCCAAAACCGGGATATCTTACTCCTTCTCTGAAATGACCTTTTTGGAAGCCCGCCTTTTGACCGCCAGCCGGCAGGTACCGGATTCACAGAAACTGGAATATCTGGCGTTCGGCGGAGATATCAGTCTGTACTATTTCGGAGAAAATATCAGCCTTGACCTGTACGGGTTTGTCGAAAACAAAAACTACCAAGCCGAGCCGGAACAGGATGACCTAACCCACATCGACCTCTCCAACCGAACCCAAGCTTACTTTTCGGAACACTTTTTTGGAGTTTTAGAACTGGACGGGGAGCTTGACCTGTTTCACAAAAGCGACCCGTTCAATAACAATACCGGCCGGATCCAAACCGCTGTTTTGGGTGGCCTGAACAAAGGGGTATGGTCAATCGCGGTTGGTCCGGTATCCGAAATGCTCAACGAAGCCGGGAGCTCGGCCTCGGTTGAGGACTACACCGAGATCGGTGGTCGGATTGATATCGAGGCGATTTCGGGGACCAATTTTTTTGTCTCATGGCGGGGGTCTATTGGGCGTCGGGATGTGCTCCACGAGGATGATATCCGGTCCGATTTCACCTATGGCCGGACAAATTTGATCGCAGATTTTAAGCTTCTGGAACAGCTTCGGCTCAACGGACTCTTGTCCCTCGACCGGGAATGGAGTGACCTCGAAGAGGCCAGCAGCACGACCTACATTCTCTCCAGCTCACTCCTCTTTGAGTTCTGAGGCATGCATAGATTGTGAACTCTTTCACAATTAGATGATTACTCCTGCAACTCGCCGTCGCTAATCTTGAGTTACAGATGTGGAGTTTCCCACTCGCAGGAATTCAAAACCCAGCTGTCAGATTGTTCTGTTTTTCACAATCCTGAGGGGCCGGACAGGCTGGTAAGATCAGTTAACAATTTTTAGGCCTGTTGGGTATCCTGCCTGACGATCTGAAATCGACAGTAAACAGGGTCGGTTTTCGGGAAAGCAAACCTTGAATAACTTGCCATTCTCCCTGCCACGATACCCTTATAAGAAGCTACGCTGCCTTGATTTTACGATGACCGCATAGCGGGCGCAAATTTGCGCTTTTTTTCACAAATAGCTATTTACGCTATACCTGTTGCTGTTTCAGGCTATCTCTCACGAGTAGATTTGGAAATGGCTATTTGTGATTTTATTCACCATCTCATTACCGGATAGTATCGCGTTAAACGCCGGCTTGGTCAGTTCCTGCGACATGTGGGGTCAGATTTGATCAGTAAAAAGCGA
>CAYXJN010000011.1:0-56244 GCA_964464605.1 uncultured Ignavibacteriales bacterium
TCGCTTTTTACTGATCAAATCTGACCCCACATGTCGCAGGAACTGACCAAGCCGGTGTTTAACGCGATACTATCCGGCAATGAGATGGTGAATAAAATCACAAGTAGGGCAATTTGCTGGCGGCTTATGGGTGATAGTCTGAAATGGTAACGAGAGTAATGTACATAATAATTTGTGAAGAAAGGTACAAACAATTGGATTTCCAGATTCTCACTTTCGATTGTGGGCAGCCAAGCTTTTATAAAATTCGCTTGTTACATCAGGTCGTTTTATTACTTTGGAGGCGATCTTTCGGACATAAACGCAGGGTATTGCAAATGGGTAATTTCAGATTTTTTCTAAAAATTATTGGGCCGCTTTTCTGCCTGCTTTGGATCGGTTTACCGACTATTTCTTTGGCGGACCAGCCTGCTGATCCTTACAAGGTAGAACTGAAGCAAGGAAAAGGCGGGGGGTACTTCAGCATGAAAATTGGTACGTTCGGCCCCGGGACCGGCAGGCTTGGCGGCTCCGAAGGTAAGATTGGCACTTCCTATAGCATGGCTATTGGGGTTGATGTTCCTGTTACCTCACGTTTCTCGCTCGGCTCTGAGATAGCGATATTTGTTCTCAAATCCGCTTTTCAGGTTCCGTACGGAGCAGACAGTGCAGCTACCATGGTCAGCGTTTTTGGGGAAGGTGCCTATTTGTTAACCAAGCCGAAAGTGCCGTTATATATTCAGGTATCCGGGGGGATAGGCGTCGGGTATATACCGGAAATCGTGAAGGGCGGGGGGGCAACCAATTATCTGTTATGGAAGGTAACCAGTGAGTTTGGGGTGATGACGTCACAGCATTACGGCCTTGGCGTGGAAGTTGGTTGTTTGTGGGGAAAGAGCGGTTTCGGTAATGAATATGATATTACAGCCGGACCTTTCCCGTTCGTAAGAGCCGTGGTACGTATCAAATAGTAAATCAAAAGCCCCGTCAACCGGACTCGGTCAGCGGGGCTTGGCGATTCCAAACAGAAAAGAGTTTTACAAGCCTTTTTGCTGGTACTTTTGGTACAGCTCTTTGTGCTTGTTGTTCAAATCAACTTTCCGGCCACTCACATATTCGTAGACGACCTGATTGGTAAGCTCATCAAAGATGTCTCCTTTGGAGACCACAATTGTAGCTTTTTTGCCAACCTCTAACGAGCCTATCTCCTTTTCGACTCCAAAGATTTCGGCCGGGGTCAGGGTCACAGAGCGGAGTCCGTCTTCCGGGGAAAGACCAAAGGCAATAGCCTGTCCGACATGGAACGGCAGGTCGCGGGTACGCCAGGAGCCGAGGCCGTCACCGATAGCGATTTTCACCCCCGCCTTTTCCAGCATACCCGGCAGGGCATAGGCAAGGTCGTAGGCGTCATCTTCCCGGTATGGGAGTGACTGTACTCGTCCCAGAATAACGGGTACGTTATTCGTCTTCAAAAGCTCGGTAACTTTCCAGGCTTCATCTCCACCTACAATTACCAGCTTGAGGCTGTACTTCTTGGCGAAGGCTACGGCCTCTTCGATCTGGCGGAAATCGTTCGCGTGAACAAAGACCGGCTGGGTGCCGCTGACGACCGGAATCATCGATTCCAGACGGGAATCTACCGTCAGTTTGGTATTAGCCTTCTTGGCTTGACGATACGCCAGAGCGTTGTCGAAGGTTTCGTACAGATCGCTGAGGTTTTCTTCGTTTTCTTTTTTGATTTCCTCAGCGGTTTGATCCGACCACCACGGCACGGCGGTAGAAGCGCGCGGCCAGCTGATATGCAGACCGACAATTAGTTTTTCACCGGCATCTTCCCATGTCCATCCATCCAAATTAATAAGCGCGGAACGGCCGCGGAAAAGTCCCCCCTCCGGTACAATCAACGCCGTAGTCATACCGTTGGAGCGGACAGTTGGAATGATTTCAGAATCCGGGTCATAGGCGATATGCGCTTTGACATCAGGGTTGTCGCTGCCGACTTCCGATTTGTCATTTGTGGCACGCGCCTGATCGATTTCAATCAACCCGATTTGCGACGAGGCGATGATAAGACCGGGATAAACGTTCATACCGGTAACATCGACCACCTCGGCACCCTGCGGCGTAGCGAGGTTTTTGCCGATTTGGGTTATCCGGCCATTTTCAAAAATCAGGTCGGTCGCCGCTTGTACGCCGTTGGTTACCGTGTACAGATTACCACCCTTTAACAAAATCGGAGCAGTCTGCTTGGCACCGGGCACATAATCATGTGCCAAGGCCAGCGTGCTGAATGCAACAGTAAAGAGAAAGGCCAGCGTAAGGTGCATGGCGGCTTTCTTTCGGTTTAGTCTTGGTGCTGCCATACATCCTCCACATCATCACAATGCCAGTGCACTTTCGGTGCTTTGTATCCTTTGCGGTCGCCGGGACCTTCACCTTCGCCGGAATCGAGCAGTTTTTGAATGAGCTTCGATTTTTCTTCTCGAACCGCATCCCGCAGTTTCTTGTCAGTTTCGGTGTCGAAGTATTTTTTGCCGTCAACCCAGGTCTGTTCTACTTTGGCGTAGACAGAAAGCGGGTTTGCCGTCCAGATAACAAAGTCAGCATCTTTACCGACCTTGAGACTGCCGACCCGGTCATCGACTTTCAGCTGTTTTGCCGGATTGATCGTGCACATCTTTATAGCATCTACTTCTTTCATGCCGCCGTACATAACCGACTTACCTGCTTCCTGATTCAAGCGGCGTGCCATTTCAGCGTCATCGGAATTGATCGAGGTGACAACGCCACGTTCAGTCATCAAGGCCGGATTGTAGGGGATAGCGTCATAGACTTCAAACTTGTATGCCCACCAATCGGCGAAGGAGGAAGCCATCGCGCCATGCTTGGCCATTTCATCGGCTACTTTGTATCCTTCAAGAATATGGGTGAAAGTCTGTACTTTAAATCCGAATGATTCCGCCACCCGCATGAGCATCAGAATTTCTGTTTGCTTATAGGAATGGCAATGGATGAACATTTTCGAATTAGCGATATCAGAGAGTGCATCCAGTTCGATATCTCGACGGGGCGGTACGATATTCTTCGCCGGGTTGGCACGGTAGGCATCCCATTGCGCTTTGTATTCGACAGCGGCCTGGAAGGCATCCCGCATCATGTTTTCCACACCCATACGGGTCTGCGGATACCGGGTGGTATTCATATCACCCCAGTTGCTCTGCTTGACGTTTTCTCCGAGCGCAAATTTGATAGTCGCGGGTGTGTTGGCGAATTTCAGTTCTTCCGAACCGGCACCCCAGCGGAGTTTGATCAACTGCAGTTGACCGCCAATCGGGTTGGCTGAACCGTGTAAGAGGTGAGAGGATGTTACGCCGCCGGAAAGTTGGCGGTATATATCGATATCATCCGGATCAACTACATCGCCGATTCGTACTTCGGCGGTGATGGCCTCCGAGCCTTCATTGACACCCTGTGAAATAGCGATGTGAGAGTGTTCGTCGATAATACCGGCGGTAACATGTTTACCGGTGCCGTCGATTACACGTACTCCTGATGGTGCTTTTAATCCTTTACCGACTCCCGCGATTTTGCCGTTTTGAATCAGCAAATCACCATTTTCGATAATGCCGGCATCTTCAGATGTCCAGATCGTCGCGTTTTTGATTAAGACATTTTCAGTCTTGGGAAGCTCTTTCAAACCGTAGGCTTTGTTCGGAAACGTGCGGTTAGCGAGCAGAACTTCCGGTTTATCTTCTTTCTTTTCATCCTTCTTGGTGCTGTCGGCAGTCGTATCTTTTTCTTCCGCGAACTTGCTCGTTAACACGGCTCGCCAGCTCAGTTGGGTCTGGTCCGGCTTGGACACCTGACCCAAAAGCGTGTCACCATCTTTACGGCCAGAGAAACGGAACACACCCGGCATGCCGAGTGAATCAAGTTTTGCCGCAAAGTTCAGTTTACCGAGGGTAGAGAAAGAAAGGTCTTGGAGTTTTACTTTCTTTTCACCGGAGATAATTTCGCCTGAAGGTTTTTCCTGTTCACCTTTCACGGAGAGGTTGTAGGAACCACCGCCGAAGCTGAGAGAATATTCGCCGCGAATATCGGTTCCCGGACGGGTTTCGAATTCTTCTTCATCGCCGCGAACCCAGACAGAGTAGATAGTGGCATCTTCAGTGAACAGATTTTTATCCGTTACAATAAAGTCAGCCAGTTTTCCTTTTTCGATCGTTCCGATCTGGCTGCTTAAGCCGAGCATGGCAGCCGGTTCGGTCGTCAATGCGGCTAACGCCTTTTGTTCGGAAAGTCCCCGTTTGACTGCCTTTTTCAGATTTTTCCAGAAGTTCTTTTTGTCTTTCAGGCCGAAAGTCGTTAACGCAAAACGAACGCCGCTTTTCTCTAAAATCGAGGGGTTGGATGGCGCAGTTTCCCAGTGGCGTAAATCGGCCAGAGAGACTTCAGCATCATCTTCAAGCGATTTTACTTCCGGCGCTTTCGGGAAATCGATCGGGAGAATTATGACCGCACCGGAAGCTTTGATTTCTTCTATTCGTTCATATTCATGGCCGCTTCCGATATAGAGAAACGGTACGTTGAATTCTTTGGAAATCCGCGTTGCTCGCAACAGTGAGAGTTCATCGGTTGTGTAGAACACGATCGGTTCGGTCGCAGGACGCGCGGCTAACGCTTCAATGGCTGAGTTAAACTCCGGCATCTTCTGCGAACGATTGAGTGTATAGGCTGCTTTCGCTTTGGTATACCAGTCGGCGTCCATAAAAGTCTGCCGAATCAGGGCTATACTGCCCATCAGCGAGCTTGGGTATTCCTGCTTGGAGCTTCCCTTATCGAATGAAGCGAAGTGGAATGACCGTGCGTTTAGAAACTGGTCGTTCGGAAGACCGTCACCGAGCGAGACCACAAAAGAACGGCCGCGGAAAACGCCGTCTAATTTGCCGGATTGTGCGACGGTGAAACCGAGCTGCTGTAACGCCTCGGCATCATCTTCGTTTGGCGTAAAACCGGAGCTCCAGTTTTTCTCGGCGTGGATGGCATCGTTCCATGCATTTCCGCCGACACGGTTGCCTTCATACTGCGGACGTTCCCCATATCCGCCACGGGCGCGCTTGGTTTTTTCGACGCCATACTCGATGTACGGCTCGATAAAACCGGGATAGAGACGGTACCCTGTTAAATCAATCGTGACCGCATCCGCCGGAATAGTGACATTCGCGCCGACTGCGTCGATGTAGCCGTCACGAATAACCAGCGTTCCTTTTTCGATCGTTTGTGTCGGAGAAACGACGATGGTTACGTTCGTGAATGCTTTGATTTCAGGTACCTTGTATCGGATGCCGTATTCCGGCGTCGTCTGCGCGAAGACCGAAGCCGACATCACGATAACTGCGAATAAAAGATTTCGCTTCATTGGTTGGTTACTCACCTGATTGGTTGGTTATGTATACTTAGTATTTTTCGACCGGCTGTTGTTGAACGGTTGACCTAACTTGTTTCCTTGCTTGCAAGTGCGATTGATAGGGGATAGCCGGAAAAATGGCAAGCGGGAAAAATCACTTTCCCGTTTTTCACTGCCGATATATACTGTGTACAGATGTCTTCGGGGTGAGGTGAAATTCCTCGATCGGCGGTATAGCCCGCGACCCGGAATAAGTTCCGGTTGAAACTGTGAAATTCAGGTGCCGACGGTATAGTCCGGATGGTAGAAGACAAACAAGAACCCGCAGGGCTGCGTTAAAATAGTAACGCGGTCGGGTGCGGTATCTTTGGCTATCCCCCGAAACATTCGTTTCGGGTTTTTTTATGACTGAAAAACAGGATGAACAATTCATGCAGCGAGCGTTGGCCTTAGCCCAAAAAGGAAGAGGAACAACGAGTCCCAACCCAATGGTCGGCGCCGTCATTGTTAAGCGCGGAAAAATTGTCGGTGAGGGATACCACCAAATTGCAGGCGGTCCGCATGCAGAAATTGTCGGGCTGAAACAGGCCGGAAGTAAAAATGTCGGCGCGGACTTGTACGTTACTCTTGAGCCCTGCTCACACTGGGGGAAAACAGGGCCATGTACTGATATGATTATTTGTTCCGGAATCAAACGGGTTGTTTACGCCGTGAAGGACCCGAATCCGATAGTGAAAGGAAAAGGAATTCGTCGTCTGAAAGCAGCAGGTATTACCGTCGTCGGTGACGTGCTAAAAGAACAGGCGATTACGCTCAATGAAGCATACTTCCATTACCACGCTGAAAAACGCCCCTTTGTCATTCTCAAAACGGCGCAGACGCTTGATGGTTTTATTGCCACACGCAACGGCGAATCGCAATGGATTACCGGAACGGAAGCGCGCAAGCAAACACATATGCTCCGTTCTCAGGTCGATGCAGTTATCGTCGGCGCTGGTACCGTTCGTACTGATGATCCAAAGTTGACCGTACGCGCTGTTAAAGGAAGAAATCCGTATCGTATCGTCCTCACGGAGTCGGGGAACATTCCTGCCCATGCGGCGTTGTTTGCTGAAAACAGTGATATGAAAACGATTGTAGCTACTTCGGCAAAAGGGGCAGCGAAACTTCGCACGGTTTCAGAAAAACATAATCTCATTATCTTGAACGTTGCCCAGAAGAAAAGCGGCGGACTGGATTTACTCGATTTTTTGAAAAAAGCCGGAGAATTCGGATTTCGCTCATTACTACTGGAAGGTGGCGCGGCGCTGTCGACGGCATTCTGGAAAGCCGGTTTGGTAGATAAATATATAGCTATGATAGGACCATCGATTCTCGGATCAGGCATGGCCGCGATAGGGGACTTGGGAATCGGACGGTTAGATAAACGAATTACTTTATCCCGTATCTCTGTCACGAAGACGGGGGCGGATTATCTGTTCTCATCGTATCCAATGTGGAGGGGACGCTGATGTTTACCGGATTAGTTCATGGTTTGGGCACGATTGCCGAGATGCATACACGAGAAAATTATCTCGTGCTGAACATTTCATACCCGAGCTGGCAGGGAGAGCTTGAAATCGGGGAATCAATCGCCTGTGACGGCGCCTGTTTAACGGTAGTTGCTATCAAAGGAGACACATTCACTGTCGAACTGTCGCAGGAAACAATCGCCCGAACGATTGTCGCAAATTATGATAAAGAAAGCCGGATCAATCTTGAACGGGCACTGCAATTGTCCGATCGGTTGATGGGGCATTTCGTGAGCGGACATATCGATACCGTCGCTCGAATCAGTTCACGACACATGATCGGCGAATCGCTTGAGCTGGTTTTGGCTTATCCAAGTGCTTTTGATAAACTGGTTATTGCAAAAGGCTCGATTGCCATTAATGGTGTGTCACTCACGGTTAACGAAGTTTCTTCCGGAAGCTGCAGTGTCAATCTAATACCGCATACGCAAGGGATAACGAATTTGAAACAATTGCAGGTCGGCAGTCCCGTTAATATAGAGTTTGATCTTATTGGAAAATATGTGGCGCGTTTTGCCGAACTCGGCGTCGATATGCGCGCGCAGGATATAAAAGAAAGAAGCTGGTAAGTATGAATCCGAAACCACCCTTTGATACCATCGAAGCCGCCCTGACTGATATTAAAGCCGGGAAGATGGTTATCGTTGTCGATGATGAGCATCGTGAGAACGAAGGGGATTTTATCATGGCGGCGGAAAAAATCACGCCGGAAGCGGTCAACTTTATGTCGATGCATGGTCGCGGATTGGTGTGTGCCTGTTTGACCAAAGAGCGGTTGGAGCAGTTGAATCTCGATCAGATGGTTTCGCACAACACCGCAAAGTTGGGAACAAAGTTTTCTGTTTCGGTTGATGCCATCGAAGGGACAACCACCGGTATTTCGGCATCGGATAGAGCGATTACGATTCAAAAATTGGTGGACAAGAAAACCAAGCCGGAAGATCTCGGCCGTCCCGGTCATATTTTCCCTATTCAGGCGGTCGAAGGAGGGGTGTTAGCCCGTCCGGGTCATACGGAAACAGCGGTCGATTTACCCCGCCTTGTCGGACTTGAATCGGCCGGTGTGCTGTGCGAGATTATTGATACCGATGGGAAAATGGCGCGTTTGCCGCGCTTGATCGAAGTCGCCAAAGCATTCAATTTGAAATTAATCTCCGTGCAGGCGCTTATTGAATATCGCTGCAAAACGGAAACACTTGTTCGGCAAATTACCGATGTTCGTTTCCCTTCTGAATACGGTCAGTTCCGTTTGCAGCTATTCTGGAGTGACATCGACCGGGAACACCACCTTGCCTTAGTCAAAGGGGATGTGCGAAACGCGAAAGATGTTTTAGTTCGCGTTCACTCAAGTTGCTTAACCGGGGATGTGCTCGGTTCCTGTCGCTGCGATTGCGGAAATCAACTGCATGCCGCTTTGCAGCAGGTGGAAAAAGAGGGAACCGGTGTCGTACTGTATCTCAGACAAGAGGGAAGAGGAATCGGTTTAGCAAACAAAATTCTCGCTTATGCGCTTCAGGATCAGGGACGTGATACGGTCGAAGCGAACCAAGAACTCGGTTTTGAAGCTGACCTTCGTGATTACAGCACAGCAGCGCAGATACTACGCGCACTCAAAATCCAATCGGTACGTTTGCTGACCAACAACCCGAAAAAAGTGGAAGGGTTGGAACAATACGGCATGCCGGTATCGTCGCGGGTGCCGTTACAAATTCAGCCGACTGAATTGAATGAGGCGTATCTGAAAACCAAGCGGGATAAACTCGGTCATTTGTTGAAATTACACTGAAAGGTATAAATAGTGAAAGAAATCAAAGGAAATCTCACAGCCGGCGGTTTGCGATTTACGATTGTCGTCGCGAGATTCAATGAAATCCTTACCGCACAATTAACCTCCGGCGCAGTCGATACCTTGACTCGTTTGGGAGCAGATCAATCGTCTATTACCGTTGTTCATGTCCCCGGCGCATTCGAACTACCGCAGGCCGCAAAAAAAGTCGCATTGACCGGAAATGTCGATGCAATTATCTGTCTTGGGGTTGTTATTCGCGGAGAAACACCGCATTTTGAATATGTGGCCGGTGAATCGGCCTCCGGACTCAGCCGCGTCGCCACAGAAACAGGTATACCGACGATTTTTGGCGTAGTGACGACCGACAATATGGATCAGGCTGTTGCCCGCTGTGGCGCAAAGGCCGGAAACAAAGGGCGGGATGCCGCCGAAGCTGCCGTGGAAATGGCGAATTTGTTCAGGAGTATCAAGTGAGTCAGACCGTTTCAGAACGACATAAAGCCCGAATAGCAGTTTTGCAGGCTCTATATGCTGCGGAATGTCTGGATGAGGGAGCGGAAAAGACTTTGGCTGATTTGCTCGATCAGGAAAAAGTAGGGGAAAGTGCCCGTCAGTATGCCGAAGAGTTGTTTACTCTCGTTCGTGAAAACAGTGCGTGGGCGGATGAACAATTAACCGGTCTTTCTAAAAACTGGACAATCAACCGTATTGCTTCAGTCGATCTTTTGGTTCTCAGACTTGCCTTGGTAGAGCTGGAAAAACGGCCTGATGTCCCGGTGAAAGTGGTTATCAATGAAGCTATCGAGTTAGCTAAAGAGTTTTCAACCGGTGAATCATTTTCCTTCGTCAACGGTATTCTCGATCAATTCGCCAAGCAAAAAGCCGCTGCGCGGGCGTGACTGGACAGCCCGATATTTCCTGTTATATTCCCCCGACTATCTGAACAGCAGGTGGTACAATATTATCATGAATAATACCGGAATACGCATGCCTCACCGACATTCGGAGATAACCGAATGAATTTTCTCACCCGTTTGTGGGCAGATACCGAAAGCAGGCTTCGCCTGATTATTGGCGCATTTGTCTGGCTGTTCACGCTCGTTATCTACTGCCAGACTATGGCGCCGACTTTTTCTTTTTGGGATTGCAGCGAGTTCATTACCTGCAGCTATATCCTCGGTATTCCGCATCCGCCGGGAACGCCGCTGTATATCATCATCGGTCGGCTGTTTTCCCTTATGCCGTTCTTTGCTGATATCTCCGTTCGCGTCAATTTTCTATCGGCGTTAACGTCGTCGCTGGCCGTTTTGTTTGGCTATCTTATCGCCGTTCGATTACTGACACTTTGGTTTAACACGGCAACAGACTGGGGCACCCGTTTCCTGATCCATGCAGGCGCAGTTTGCGGCGCGTTTTTCATGGCTTTCGGGTTTACCGTTTGGAACAATGCCGTTGAGGCGGAAGTCTACGGGATGACTACGTTCATTATGATGCTTATGATCTGGCTGAGTCTGCTGTACATAGAGCAACGGGGAACGGCGACCGGCCAGAAGCTGATGCTGTTTGTCTTCTTTTTAGCCTTTGTAGGAACCGGCGTTCATATGACCTCCTTCCTGGTGCTTCCCGTCGTCGGGTTGCTCTTTGTTATCAAACATCCGGCCCCATCCCGAATCTGGTACGCGCTTGCTATCTATATGGTGATGGAGATTTACTTGATTTTCGTATTGTCGGCACGGATGAATGAACTGCCGTTTTACCTGCCAATGGTTTTGGCCGGGGTTTGCTATCTCTTCTATTATTTTTCGCAAGAAAAAGTTACGGGTACAATGACGGTGCCGTTAGCGGGATATATTATCGTTGCACTCCCTGCAATCTGTATTGGTTTGGGCAGTCTTGGTTTGATTTCTGCGGCATCACTTGCCCCTGAAAACTCACTCCTTGCGACCTTTTTGTGGTTCGCTAAAATAACCATGGGGGGCATGCTCATTTACGCCGTCTGGCTGTTATCCAAATGGATAACTTTGCGCCGAACCGAGGGTAGTGCGGATGTTACGCACTTAGTCCCTGCGCTGTTCATACTCGTTTCGTTCATTATGGTCGTCCTGTTGTTTGCGCCGAAAGGGTATGGCACGTTTATCGCGTTTACTATCGCGGCGACGATCGGATTGGCTTTTGTCATTCGTCAATATGTTCTCTGGCCGATTCTGTTTGGGTTGATCGGCGGTGCGACAATATTACTTGGGGTAAAAGAATTCACGTACGCCACTATAACGATGGCTGTTCTGCTGCTTATTCTTGGTTTAGTGTTCAAACAGCTGGGATGGAAGAGCGGGCTGGTTATTCTCGCGCTCGCCGGGATCGGATTTTCGATTAACGGCTATTCCTATGTCCGTTCGCAGCAGGATCCGGTTATCAACCAAAACGATCCGGGCAGCAGCATTGAGCAGACGGTCAACTTTATCGAGCGTAAGCAATACGGCTCGCAGTCAATGATCGAGCGGATGTTTGTACGCCGCGCAGAATGGTCAAGCCAGTTCGGCACGTATCGCCGTATGGGCTTCTGGGGATTCTTTCAGGAGCAATTCGGTCTAAGCGGCGCACGCTTTATGATTCTCTTTCTGTTCGGATTATTTGGAATCTGGGAATTGATTCGCAAAACGCCGATGCAAGGACTCTCATTCATGCTGATAGCGCTTATCGGATCGGTCGGGCTTATTTTGTATATGAACTTCGCCGACGGCAGTCGTATAAATCCGATGACCGGGGCCGACTATTTAGAGGTGCGGGATCGTGATTATTTCTTTACCCCTGCCTTTGTCATGTTCGGCCTGGCAATCGGGATGGGAATATCATTAGCGATCGGCGCAGTATTGCAGGTAATGAAGAAACTCGAACCGACGGTACGGTATGCCGCGTTAACGGTATTATCGTTGCTGTTCCTGCTGCCGGGGTTTGCGCTGGCGGGCAATTACCATGAATGTGATCGCTCCCGCAATTATATCCCGTGGGATTACGGGTTTAATCTTTTGAGCTCGTGTGAACCGAACGGAATCATATTTACCAACGGCGACAACGATACCTTTCCGCTTTGGTGTCTGCAGGAAGTATACGGCGTTCGTAAAGATGTCGCTGTTGTTAACCTCTCGCTGGCCAACTCCCGCTGGTATATTCACCAGATTCAGAACACCATGAAAGTCAATTTAGGGATGACACCGGAGCGGATCGATCAACTTGCTCCGACACAGCTTCCCAGCGGCGTGGTGCTGCGCAATTATGACCACGCTATCAATGCCGTTGTGCTTAATAACATCAAAACCAGACCGCTCTATTTCTCGGTTACGGTCGGCAATGATGTACGCAATATTATGGGCCGTCCCGCCGATTCGATGTTGATGCTTGAGGGGATGATGTGGCGTATTACCCAGCCGGGCACTGAGTTTCGGGCTAATGTTCCGTTCTGTTTTGAATACTTTAAGGATACCACCCGCTTCCGTACCCGCGGCGTGAGCGATACCACGATTTATAAGGATGACAATACTGTTCGTATGGTTCGTAATTATGCCAACGGCTTTTTGATAGTAGCCGATTCCCTGCAAAAAGCAGGGCAGATGGACAGTTCTCTGCAGATTGCGCTTTTGGCGGTGGAAAAAGTTCCGTACTCGACCGATGCCATCTCTTTTATCGGCCGGATTTATAATGCGCGAGCGGACGTGGTCAGTTTGAATGCGCTCATAGATACGACTGTGTATGGGGACAAGCTTTTTCTGGGCACACTGTTAGCCAGTGCTTATGTCAAGCAACGGGCAACTGCGCTTGCCGAAAGAACGCTGTACCAGATATTAGCTGCCGATCCGAATTATCGTCCGGCCTTCGACGGCTTGATTAATCTTTACACGCAGACTTCCGAATACACGAAGGCAAATGCGCTCGTTGAAGGGTGGATGCAAAGAAATCCGGGTGACCAGCGCGTAGGGGCGCTTTGGCGGGCGATTCAGGAAGCCAGGCGAAACGGTCAGACAGAAGAAGCCCCGGCTGAAAGCAGCGGCAGCTAAGCGTTTATCCTGTGAACATTCTTGCGCTTAATTGGAATGACCTAAAGAATCCGTATGCCGGCGGGGCAGAGGTACATTTAGAAGAATTGCTGCGTCGTCTGGTCCGCAAAGGACATTCCGTCACGCTTTTCTGCTCCGGTTTTGAGGGATGTCTGCCTGAAGAAACTATCGAAGGGATTCGTATCATTCGTCGCGGCAACCGGTACAATTTCAATCTTGTCGCGCCGTTTCACCTGCGAAAATTAGTAAGAGAAAACACGTTTGATATACTCGTTGAAGATATCAATAAGATTCCGTTCTATACGCCGCTCTATCTGAATCTCAAAACGCTGGTGGTCGTGCCGCATCTGTTTGCCACGACCGTATTTCAGGAGATCAATCCGGTACTCGGCAGTTATATCTATCTGGCGGAGCAGCCGCTGGTGACTGTCTATCGGAAATGTCCGTTCAATGTTATTTCAGAATCAACGGCCGATGACTTAATAGCGCGCGGTTTACGCAAAGAGCAGATTTCGGTTATTCACTGCGGAATCGACCGAAAGCGGTATGCGCATGACCCGTCAATCAAAAAGTATGATGTCCCGACAATTCTTTACTTAGGCAGAATCAAAAAATACAAATGTATTCATCATCTGGTCCAGGCTTTTGCCGTAGTGAAGAAAACATTACCGAACGCCCGCTTGATGGTGGTCGGCAGCGGTGATTATCTTGACCCGTTGAAACAGTTAGCCGCGCAATTGAACGTGGCCGACTCAGTTGAATTTCCCGGGTTTGTCGCCTCGGCGGATAAAGTAGACCGAATGCGCCGCTCGCATGTCGCTGTGCTCCCCTCATTAAAGGAAGGGTGGGGATTGACCAATATAGAAGCGAACTCGGTCGGCACGACCGTGATGGCGGCCAATACACCGGGATTACGGGACTCGGTAAAAGATGGTGTCAGCGGCCTGTTGTTTACGCATGGGAATATCGATGAAATGGCAGCCAAGCTACTCAAAATTCTCACTGATGAAGCATTCCGACAAAAACTCGAGCAGGGCGGACTGGAATGGGCAGAACGGTTTAACTGGGACCGCGCTGCTGAGGAATTTGAACAATTGATCGTGAAGTTATAATTATGACAACTGCCAACAAGAAACTGCTGTTAACTGCTATCGGCATTGCTATTTCTATAGCGCTTATCTGGTTCTTATTGCGGAATATCAATTTCCAAGAATTAGGGGTTATTCTTTCGCAGGCCAATTATTGGTGGCTAATACCGAATGCGCTCATGATTCTGGTTACTATGTACCAACGCGCCTATCGCTGGCAGGCGATGCTGAATCCTATCAAAAAAGTCGCATTTTCGAAATTGCTCGCTTCAACCTGTATCGGCTTCATGGCAAACAATGTTCTCCCGCTTCGGTTGGGGGAATTTGTCCGTGCCTATTCACTGTCATATAGTGAAAAAGCGGTCAGCAAGTCGGCATCGCTGGCGACTATTTTTGTCGAGCGCACAATATTTGATTTGGTGGTGCTGCTCTTCATTCTTGGCGGTGTGTTGTCATTCTCACCGTTTAGGCTCGATGAGCAGATGCTGTTTGGTGTGCAGTTGACGGTCGGCGTCGCCATGATTGCTATCATCGTTATGATTGTTCTGGCTTTGAAGCCGGACAAAACCGGGGAGATACTGTCCAAACATATTCCGTTCATTCCGCAGCGCGTCAAAGATATTATTCGTGAACTGGTCGTCCGCTTTTCGCAGGGGCTGCAGTTTTTACGGGATGGTAAAGCGGTTGTCTCGGTCGGAATCCAGACGATTCTTATCTGGGTACTCATGGGGTACTCCAATTATTTTGTGTTTAAGGCGTTTAATATCGATGTCCCGATCGACGCCTCGTTTGTCGTATTGGTTGTCGTTTCGATTTCGATTTTAGTGCCTTCATCACCGGGCTTTGTCGGTGTTTACCATGCCGGTGCGGTCTGGGCCTTGTCGCACTATAACGTCCCGAAAGAAAATGCCGTCGCCTTTGCCGCCGTGCTTCACGCCACGCAGTATATCATCGTTACCTTGCTCGGCTTCTATTTCCTGAAGAAGGAACATCTCTCGCTCAAACGGCTGGGGGATGAGGCCGCCGAAGAAGTGTAACTTCGTTTTTTCCCGCTTTTATCCTCAATATCACGTTTAGAAGTTCAAACTTGACCGCCCTTTCTATTTTCTGCTACCCTGTATGTCAAACGCTGTGGAAGAAGGTGTCCAATGCGAGCCGTACTGGCTGTTGTCGTGTTATCTGTAATTGTCGGTGTCAGTTTACTGCAGGCCTACCGTCATAAAAGCGCGCTTGATTCAGCCTACACGAAAGGGGCTGAACAGGAGCTTGCGAAATCCGGTTCATTGCAAAAAGAAGTCGATTCGCTTCAAGACGTACTGACGATACAAGGGCTGTCTATTCAGGATTCACTGGCTAAAACCGACGCTGCATATCAAACGAGAATCGATTCGCTGCAACATGCCGTAACAACCCGCGACAGTATTATCGCTTTCCAAAAAGCGCAGTCCAAAAAAGCGGCTACCCAAACGCATGCAGCCGCTGTCCCGGTTAAGAAAGTTGATAGCGAACATCAGCAGATACTCAGCTACTATAAAAAGCGGTGTGAATCCCTTCCCAAAGATCTCAGTGAGTATGAACGGAAAGTGGCATACGCGGAGATACGAACCGAAACAGCCCAGAAATTCGCCATCAGCATTACTGAATTGAACCGTCTCCGGTCGGAGCACAAGCTAACCTACTAATGGGTGCCAAGCCGCTGCCGCGCCGGGAATACGACTTCGCCGAGGTGCTTGTAGATCAGTTGCTCCTCGAGTCCTTTTCCAACGAACGCTCCCCTTACTTTCAAAGTGGGGAGGACGCACCAACCGCCCGGCTTATCGATAAATTCAAAGGGAAGCTTACCTACCACATCAATCACTCCCTTTCAAAGCGTCAGAAGCAGGTGATTAAGTCCTACCTGCAAGGGAAGCGGGAGCGTGAAATCGCAGCGGAATTAGGCATCACTCAGCAGGTAGTACACATTTATAAGCAGAGAGCTATCAAGCAGTTGTATAAGCTTCTCGCATCGTAGGTGTATGTCAAACAGCTAATAGGTAATAGGACAGCTGTCGGTAGCTTCGCCAGCCCCCGACATAGGACACACCCATAGACACCTTCTAAGGAGGTGATAGTCGTTCAATATGGGCTTTATCTCTCAAAGTTCTCAAAACCTCACAGACAATTGACAAGTAGGTTGTATTCCTCGAGGGAGGGGAGAAACTTGAGTAGGAGATTGTGTTATGCCAAAGAGAAAACTGCTTCCGCGACATGAAAGCCTGATAGGAGAAAAGGATTGCTGGCATCCCTATAGTCTGCAAATGCTGTCGCCGACAAAATTCGGCGCGGTAGTGAGCAGAATCCTGAATGGCCGCTATACGCTAATTCATGCCAAAGGACCTGAATCGGCCCAGACCGGGTACTGATTCACAGATATTAGTTAGAATCCCACCGAGGCCGGAATACCCACTCCGGCCTCTTTTTTTTGCCATTTTTCAGACTGTCATCTTGCGACAACTTTCTCTTGCGAAAGTTGATTCAAAACAGCCATGTTGTGGTATAACAGTGTGTTATCTAATGAAAGGGAACAGCAACTATGGTTATTCAGGCGGTTCGAATTCTTCTTATCTCAGCAGTTCTCGGCCTGGGAGTCAATGCCTTTTCGCCGAACAAGATTCCGTACATCGGCGAATACCGTGACATTTCCACCGGGGATGGCCCGGTCATTCCGCCGAGTGCTCAGGAAGGGGACCCACCCTTTATAGCGATTGATGTCGCCCAAATGGAGTTCAGCCTTAAACAAGCGCTCTTTGTCGATGCACGTTTACCAGAAGAATTTAACTGCGGCACTATTCCCGGTTCGGTCAATGTTCCGTTCGAACAGCTTCCGGAAGGGGACCTTGCTGCCCATCTTGATTCCCTGTTAGGGCATGTCCCGAAAGACCGCCATCTGGTTGTCTTCTGCTCCGGGGAAGAGTGTGACCTGTCGCTGCATTTGGCCCGGAATTTCCAGCAATTCGGCTATACCGATATTTCCATATTCTTCGGCGGGGCAAGAGAATGGGAAAAAGCAGGTATGGACGTGGAGCGGAGGGAAAAATGCGAGTAATATCAAACGACTGGCTAACCCTCGTATGCCGTCTAACTGTCGGTGTTATTTTTATCTATGCTTCATTTTACAAGATTATCGAACCAGCGGATTTTGCCAAATCGATCTGGTTTTACCATATGGTTCCGGGAAATCTCATCAATTTAATGGCCTTAATTATGCCCTGGCTGGAATTGCTGGTCGGGTTAGCGTTGATTTTCGGAATCGAGTATCGCGGTGCCGTGCTTTGGGTAAACCTGATGACAATCGTCTTCCTGATTGCCTTAGGTTCGGCGATATCCCGCGGTTTGAGTATCGACTGCGGCTGCTTTAAAGCGGCCAAAGCCGGAACGCAATCGGCCTGGAACTCATTTTACTTTGATATTGGATTACTGATACTGACGCTGCAGCTGTTGTTGAGCAAATCCACCAGATGGCAGCTTTGCCCCAGGAAATCGGCTACTGCGTAATAATTGTCGGAGTAATCAAAATAATCAGATCAGTGGTAGCGTGCTCTTTGGAACTATTGGAAAAGAGCGCGCTGCCAATGAGCGGAATCGAACCGAGAACAGGAACCCGCTGACGGCGGTCGATCTGATCCTCTTTCAATAATCCACCCAACGCAACTGTCTCACCATTGGCTACCGTTACTTTCGTCCGGATTGAACGCTCCGAGCGTATCGGCGCTTGACTTTGTTCGTTGCCGACATAGCCGATGATATCTTCAACGCGGGGGAAAACATCGAGCGTGATTTTACCTTCTTCGTTGATGCGCGGCGTTACGGTAACAGAGATTCCGACTTCAACATCTTGATAGGTCAAAATGTCCTGCGTGGCGGCTGCTTCCGAGAAACGATTAACGGTCGGAATCGGAACGACGGTTTCAACTTTGATTTCCGCTTCATGGTTTTCAAGCGTGGTCAAATGCGGATCGGAAATCAGTTTGCTTTTACCGTCTTTTGCCAGCATATCCAAAACAACGCCGAGCTCTTTGACCGATAAGGTACCCCACGCCCAGTCGCCGCTCCCCAGTGACATCTGACCGAGCGAACGGTCAGCGGTGGTTGAGCTGGTGCCGCTGTCGCTGATTAAGCCACCGGCAACCGCAGATACGGAAGAAGGCCAAAGGAATCCGAAGCGTTGGCTGTTATCTATTTTCGTTTCGATAATTTTAACGCCGATTGAAATCAAACGCTCGGCGACATCGATACTCTTGATTACGATCTGCATGGCGTCCAATATCGCCGTGTAATCGGTTACCGCAATTTTGTTGGGGGAGAAAGTGCTCGTGCCGGTAGCATTGGCGGTCACTTGATCAAGAACAACGATTTTTCCCTTTTGCGATTTGAGTGATTCAAGTGCTTTTGCTACGGTATTCGCATTCGTGTATTTGAGCGTGATAACCCTGGTAGTCAGTTCACCGGCGGCTTCAGTCGAGTTCGACTTGATAACGATAACCTTGCCGTTAAAATAATAGTTATAGCCGTTCGGAACGAGAATCGATTGCAGCGCAGTGGCGACATCGACATCATCGAGCTTCACCGTCACTGTGCCTTCAACATCCCCGGCCAATACCACATTCAGATTCTGCTGATTGGCAATAAGAGTAACGGCTCGGGTTATCGGCACATTTTCAAGGTCGAGAGAAATACGGGCATCCCCGTTAATCGGATCAGCCGAAACGGAAACGGCGAAGCTCAGCAGCATGGCTGAGACGAACGATGCGAAGTGTGATAATGAGCGTTTCATATCTTATCCATTGCTAACGTACAGAGTCATGGCTTTCCCTTTGTAATCGATGACAACGTCACTCTTGTTGATAGTGGTAACGGTGGCCCCATCGATCTGATCGCCGACTCGCACGAACTTATTATTTATTATCGCCAGCGGATCGGTTTTGCTGTACACGACCCCGGAAAGATTCCAATAGGTAAGTGCCTCAGTCGTCATGCCGGTAACCCGCTTTTCCTGCTTGCTGAACGGGTCCTTTCCCCACGGGGACTCGACAGTCAGTTCCGCCTGCATGGTGTCTGCGGGCAGTATCGCGGACTGGGCAACAGCCGGACTGGCAGCCGGATCGGCAGGAATCGGTTCCTGTCCCGGTTTACCGATAAAATTCCAGGCTCCCCACGCTATTGCGATCGGGAGTGAGAGGAAGACGATCAATTTACGGGTTTTCTCGTTCATGATTTCGTACCACGTTCCTGAAGCAATGCCCGCATATCGATAAAGAATGAAAGCGGTTTACCCGGTTCGGACGGTGCGCTTACGGATACTTTGTTAATCCCCTGGAAAAACGGAGCCGCTTCAAGACGTTCCACGAACTGTCCGAAATCGACGAACTGTCCCGTCATCCGGACGCCGAAATTCAAAAAAGGCGCGAAGTCTTTTTGCTTCAGGTTCTCTTCTAATTTCAAAAGCTCTTCAACCGATGGAGTAATTTCCGTGACCGTTAGGCCGTACGTTTCTGCTTCATCGGTGAACTCGGCAAACAACCGTTCGATTTCGTTGGTGGCGTAAAGAGAACTGTTAATCGCCTGTCGAAGTGAATCCAAGCCCCGTTCAGTTTTTAACTGGTCAGGAACATTCTTAAGCGTCATGAGCAGGGTTTCAAGCTCGGAGGAAACGGTCGATGCTTCGATATGAGCCGTAGTGATTTTCTGGCGAATTGGCGCAAAGAGGAAAAAGTACCATGCCACGACAGCAGCCAGTGAACCGAACAGAAAATAGCGGGGAGTGAGTTTCACTGTACTCCCTCCATACCGATCGAGAACTGTAAATCGAAGCCATCTTCAGATTTCTTTTTTGCGTATTGCATCAATCGGACATTTTCAAAATACTGGTTCTTGCCGAATGCTTTCACGTAATCGGCTAAAATAAGCTCCGGTGGGATGTTTGATGAACGCACGACTCCCTGCACATACAGATTTTCCGGTGTTTTACCCGGTTCAAACTCGAACGAGCTTAACTGCACCCCATCCGGGGTAATATGGGAGAGCGATTTCAAATTCAGCGAAGCGCCGCCGTTAGAAGCTTCAATTTGATCGAAATAAGTTTTGTTCGAAGCTATCTGCGATTGTAAAAGAGCGTGCGATGCATTCGCCGTTGAAGTTTTCGCTTCTTCGATCTGTTTTTGCAGCGTTGCCAACCGTGTTTCCGTCGAGGCAAGCTCATTTCGCTGGTTAACCCAGAACATCACGAGCGTTGCCAAAAGGGCGGCAAAACCGAGCGCGCTCAGGCGGTTGAGCTTGCGTAAGCGTATAACCGCTTTTTGCTCCGGCGGGAGCATGCTGGCTAATTCATACGAACAGAAACAGGAGGCAATTACCGGAAGGGACTCGCGCATCATGTTCGAGAAAAAGGGGTCCTGACCTTTCAAGAATGTCAGTTTGCCGGTCGGAAAACGGCGGATATCCAATCCGGTCTTCAGTTCAAGCTGCTCGACTAATTGATCAGAGCCGGAAAGGTCACCATACGCATACACCTTGGAACTGCCTGCACGGGAGAATTGCCCGGTGTAAAAATCCATAGCGGTAACAACTTCCTGGGCAATGCTCGCTGAAACCGACTCGAAATCGACATAATCCGCCCAACCCGGAAAAAAGAGAGAATCAAGCGAAGCGTGGTGCAGCATTTCAAGATTAGTGCCGCGATAGAATGAAATTTCCAATTGCGATTGATTCAACCGGATAAGCGTGTATTCATTATTCTCTTTGTATTCAGGCAGAGAACGAAGCAACTGCCCAATAGCATCATGGCTGTAGTGAATCGTCGAAACGGTGATATTTACGGCTTTGAAATAAGCGATCTGCTGCTCGATATGACGGCGGGTGGCGGCTTCGAGCGCGACTTTGTACCGCTGGCCGCCATCAAGAGAAATTTTGCTTAATATGCGAAAGTCATAGATGCAGTCATCAATGGCGAACGGTATCTGTCGCGCGGCTTCATACCGAACAGCGTCCTGCAAATCCCGCTTGGCCAGAGTCGGCAAAGTAAAGGTACGATAGGATGTTTCGTTGCCGGATACGGAGAGGATAATTTCCGCCGAGCGCTTGCCGTAGGTACCGCAGAAATCGGAAATCGCGTTTCTGATAAAATCATCTTTTTCCGATGCTTCCTGCGGAATCGGCAGCTTGCGCAGGGCAAGTACCCGGTTTCGTCCTGCGAAATTGGAAGCCGCCGCCAGGGAAAGGAAATGGGTATCTATCGAAACGGAGATGGTCCGTCCGGTCGAATAATGCGGATGCGGCGCGATCTGTTTTTCAGAAAATGAGTGCGGCGTATCTGCAGGCTCAGATCGTTTGGTGACTCTGCTGATTTCTTTCAAGGCTGTAGAGAACTTCGAAAACACGGACGCTCCTGAGAATTAAAAAGTCACAATGATGCTGTCAGTACCACCGACTGAAATAATTCGCCGCGATGATGACTGGTACACATAGGCAACCCCCCAGGCATCTTTGTTGTATCCGCCCATAGCGCTGTCGATATACGGTCCGTTCCAGCCGATGCGCGTGAGTTTGTTGTAGGTCGATACGCTATCCGGCTTAACGATCAGATCTTTTAGCAGCGAAGGGACAAAGCCAACATCTCCCAAAAATCCACGGTCGATGACCGAACCGCCCGCAACGATTGTCGGACTGCCGACTATCGCCCGTTTGAGCTGCTGAATTTCCTCTTTTGTCGCAGTGATTTTCGAACTGTCAGTGATCGAACTGAATTTAGGAACAGCGAAGGCGGCCAGTATTCCTAAAACAACAATAATGACAACAAGCTCCACCAGCGTGAAACCGCCTGAGTGGAGCTTGCGCAATTGTAGACGAGAGGGAAACATGGATTACCTGTTTCCTTCTGCCGCTTACCAGCTGTTTTCGCCGACAGTGTTCGTGTTCGGCCAGATTTCTCCGGTAGAAGCCAGATATGCCCAGCCACCGCGGGTACCGACAATGGTTCCCTTGGTAACGCCGGTGACAATAGAATCAGGAGCGTTTGCAGCGGCCTGATACGGATTCTTCGGAATCGACTGCGCCATAACGGTGCCTACTGTGCCCAACTGAGCAAGGGAGGGCCATGCGGCGGTACCGGTGCTGACAGCCTGGTTGGCATAATAAATCGTGATACCGGAACGCAATGCGCTCAATGAGCTGCGGCCGGAAGCTTCTTTCGCCTGAGTCGACATATCCTGATACTTCGGAATGGCAACCGCTGAGAGAATACCCAGCACGACGATGATAATAACGAGCTCGATAAGGGTGAAACCTTTCTGAGCATTAGCGTTGGAAAAACGGGAAAACATTGTTCGTAACCTCCTGAAAAGTAGGTCATTTCTTTCTCAAGTTTATTGCTTTCAGTATCGGCAGACTGTTGAAAATCTTAACAGTTGCCAATGCGGCGTTAGTGGAATGCTTTAATCAAATTCCACATAGGCAGGAAGATCGCTAAGGCCATTACCAGCACGAAAGCGCCCAAAATGAGGGTCAAAATAGGTTCGATTATGGAGGTCAACTGCCGCGAGGTATATTCTACCTGCTTGGAGTAATGACGGCCGATTTCATCAAGCATACGCTCGAGTGCGCCGGACTCAAGTCCGATTCCCATAAGGTGAAGGCTGAATTCCGGAATCAGTTTGAACTGCTCGGTATTGAGCTGTCCATCTTTACCTTCCCGAAACAACTGCGCCATATGTTTCACTTCCAGTGCGATTGCCGAGTTCTTCACTGAGTCGGCCAGAATGGTCAACGATTGAACAATGGGAAGCCCAGCTTTGAAGAGAATGCGAAAGAGAAACGCGAACCGGGCAATGTTTCCTTTAACAATTAACTGCCCGATAACCGGAATGCGGAGTATTTGCCGGTCGAACCATAACCGTCCGTTCGGGTTTTTCAAAAGCGTATGCATGCCGAATGCGCCGGCGATAATCGCGCCGACCAAGTAATACCAGTGCGCCTTCAAAAATGCGCTGGTTCCCAACAGCATTCTGGTCGGCAGCGGCAGCTGCGCCTGCATGGCGCTATAGAAATCAACGAATTTCGGAATAACGAAAAAAAGCATCGCGGCAGCGGCCAATACGATGACGGAGATAACGATCGTCGGATAACGGATACTCGATTTGATCTGACGGGTCAGATCGAGCTCTTTTTCCATGATCTGGGAGAGTTCATCCAATACTTCATCCAAATGTCCCGATTCTTCACCGGCATTGATCGTGGAGGTATAAACTTTCGAAAAAATATCCGGAAATTCACTCATGGCGCGGGAGAGCGATTTACCCGCTTCGACTTGTTCACGAAGCCCGGCGATAACGGTGTTAAACCGTCCCTGTTTCGGACCAATTTGAATAATATGCAGCGCGCGCAACAGTGGAACACCGGCGCGATACATAGTTGAGAGGCTGCTGGTGAACGTAATCAGATGCTCATAGTGCGAGCTGCGAAAAAAACCTAATGAGGAAAACTGGCCGGCTGCCTGTTTTTCGGAAATGCGAATAGGGTAGAGGCGCTGTTCGATGAGAGATTCGATGACCTGCGTGCGAGTCTCAGCCGTCATCACTCCGGCGATGGTGTTTCCTTCCGGCGAGGCGGCTCTATAATGAAATCGACTCGACATCGCTCGCCCGGTTTGCTGATGAATGTATCGGCTTTTCGTACTCTTCGAAGTTCGAGGTCTGCTTGAGCATTTCTTCTAAGCAGACGGAGCCGTTGGATAATTTTTCAAGACCGGTTTCAAACAATGGCATGTATCCGTTGCGTCTGGCTTCATCCTTGATCTCTTGAACCGGTCTATTATGAATAATCATGTCTGATATGGCGGGTGTAACTTCGAGCAGCTCGTAAATGCCTGTTCGTCCGCTGTATCCGGAACGACGGCAGGTGGGGCATCCGGCGCCCCGCTTAAAATTGATAACTTCGGCTAATTCCGTAAGTCCAGCCCGTTCAATAAGTGCCTGCTGCGGCGTGTAAGATTCCAAACATTCCTGACAATTCAATCGTACTAACCGCTGGGCTAAAATTCCTTTGAGCGCTGAGGCAACCAAATAGGGTTCGATACCCATGTCGACCAGACGGGCGACAGTAGAGGGTGCATCGTTGGTGTGAATGGTGCTGAACACCAAATGTCCGGTGAGTGCGGAACGTACTGCCATACTGGCGGTTTCCGGGTCACGAATTTCTCCGATCATGATAATGTTTGGATTCTGACGGAGAATCGAACGAAGCGCCGCCGGATAATCCAACCCGGCGCGATCATTGATCTGCACCTGATTGATGAGCGGCAGTGAATACTCCACCGGATCTTCAACGGTAATGATATTTTTTTCAACGGAGTTGATATCACTCAATGTTGCATACAGCGTCGAAGTTTTACCGCTTGAAGTCGGACCGGTGATGAGCAACAGTCCTTCCGGTTTGGTAATGAGTTCCTGCCAGCGCTCTGCAGCAGCAGGTGAGAATCCGAGCTGCGTACAGGAAAGGCGAACATTCCGCCGATCAAGCAAACGAATAACCACTTTTTCGCCGTGAATGGTCGGCAAGGTAGAGATACGCAAATCGACATGGCCGGTTTCTAAGGCAAGCATGAAACGTCCGTCCTGCGGCAGCCGCTTTTCAGATACGTCTAAGTTCGCGGCAATCTTGATACGGGAGATAAGCTCATTCTGCATCGACTTCGGCGGCGCAGCTTCTTGCCGCATGACGCCGTCGATACGATAGCGAATACGCAAACGGGATTCTTCCGGCTCGATATGAATATCTGAGGCTTTTTCCTTGGCAGCTTTTCTGATTATCAAGTTAACGAGCTTGATAATCGGGCTTTCCGGTTCTGCTTCTACGGTTGGGGCTTGCTTTTTGCTGGTTAGATCAGAATCGTTTGATGTGCCCATGATTTGGTTAAGGGAATCGGCAACGGAATAGTACTGATCAATAGCGGTACGAATTTCGCTCGAACTGGCGATTGACCGCTTTACTGTTTTGCCGGTGAGATACCGGATTTCATCGACGGCAATAAGGTTGAGCGGATCGGCCATGGCGACGGTAAGCGTCGTGCCGATTTCTAAAATCGGAATAAGCGTATAGCGGCGGGCGACATCGACGTTGATTCGACGGATAACTTCCGGATCGATAACGAGCGCTTTAATGGAAATTTTCGGGATATTTAGACGTTCAGAAACGGCATCCATTACCTGATCTTCAGTGACTATCCCACGATCAACGAGCAACTCACCGATGCGTTTACCGGTCATCGACTGTTCACGCAGAACGTCATTGAGTTGTTCTTGCGTGATTAGTCCTTTTTCAAGGATGATATCACCAATCTTTTTCTTGACCATTTGTTGTGCCATATCGGTATTAGTCCGTTTGTGATAATTAGTTATCGGCGTTCCGCCGGATTTAGTGAGCATTTTTCGACCATTAATTACCGGTCTGCGCACAATTCCTTGAAAGTGAATGAGTGATAAGCAATTGAATAATCAGCGAGTTTTGAGTTTAACGATTCTTTCTACCTTCGTCATCCTGCTTGGTACGGGTGGAAAAGTGCTCAGAGCACAGGAGAGCGGGTCAGCGCAGGATTCCCTGCACAATCAGGATGCCGCATTCGAAGGAGTGATTATCGACAGTATTGAGATCACTAGTCAGGATGTGTTCGACACGAAGAACGTGAAATACAATCGATTTCCATATCGTCTTATCAATAGGCTGCACATACAAACCAAACCGTTCGTGATTCGCTCCGAAGTGCTTTTACAGGTCGGGAAACCGTATTCGAACGAGATGGCGCGGGAAACAGAACGAAACATCCGCGCACGATTGTTTGTCTATGAAGCAGAAGTGAAGCCGGAGCGACTTGCAAACGGAAAACTGCTTGTCAGAATACATACGATTGATCAATGGAGTATCGCCGGCGGGGTCGGTTTGCGAAAGGAAGGGGATGCACTTGAGTATGACATTACTTTCGAAGACCGGAACTTATTCGGGTTAAACCATCGTTTCGCCGCACAGCAGGTGCATCCGGCGCATGACGACAACTACGCTACGCTGCTTTACTCAACGTCGCGAATTGGAAAGCTGCCGTATTCGTTGAGCTTTTTCGGAACAACCAACACGGAGTCCCGCGGTTTTGCAGCGGAACTTGCCCATCCGTACTTCGATCGTCTGCAGCGTTTTAGCTACGGGGTTAACGGCGGTCATCGCAAGGGTGCAGTGACGATTCGGGATGATACCGAAGAACCGGCAAAAACGGAGTACAGAGCATCCTCACTTTCTTTAGCAGGATTTTACCGGAGCGGAACGTTGCGGGAGAAACTGACTTTAGGCCTGTTTTACAAATATCAATTTTTCCGAAATGACTCGGTGGTTGTCGATTCCGGATACACTCTGGAATCAGTAGCTGCCGAGCTGCCGGTTGATACCGTCTATCATGAAATCGGGGTCGGAGCGGAGTTACGGCGAATCGATTATCTGCAGTTGAAGCGAATAGATCGGTACGCCGTCGTAGAAGATTTCACCGTCGGTCCGACATTTTTGTTTCTGTTCGCTAAACCGTTTGCCGGTTACCAAAAGGATGAGCACCGGTATGAAGTCGGAGTTGGATATACCGGATATCGCCATCATACCCTGGTTTCAGTCAACCATCAACGCGGCTATCTGTTTAATGAAACCGGAAGATTACGGACAACTACCCGGTTACACGCGAAACTCTACAACAATTACCTGCCTTGGATGACCGTTGCGATGAATTCAATTGTCAATACGGCCGTGGTACATTCGGGAAGTAACCCCCTTATACTCGGCGGGTTCTCCGGGCTTCGCGGCTACCCACAGTATTTCAAAACCGGCAACCGAACCGCTGTGTTGAGTTCGGAGCTTCGCTTTTTCAGTGGACTTGATATTTTTTCGATCGCCATTGGTTCAGCTTTTTTTGCCGATGTAGGTACTAACTGGAAGCATGGTGATCACTGGCGAGAGTTAACGACCTACGGAAGCGTAGGCGCCGGACTTCGCTTTAATGCCGACCGGGTATCGGGAGGAGCAACCTTTCGGGTGGATGTTGTCTACTCAAAGTTGTACGGCACAGAGGTTTCAGTCGGATTAGGCCAGAACATCTCTGCGAAGTCGGGTGAAATTGGCTTGACAAATCATTGATAAAGCATAAGTTAAGGTGTCTTGGTGTACTCACCGCCCGGGCCTCTGAATGACTAAATTGACCGCCAAAAACAGAATGAAAAGAACAGTCAGCACTCTCATTTTAATTACGATATGGTTTGCAGCGGTTTCATCCTTGTCTGCACGTGCTCTGCAATCCGGGCAGGACCCGCTTTCATTAATTCGTTCCGATTATCAGGCCGGTGCAATCACTGTTGACCAAAAAGCGAATCTCTATATCGATGCTATCAGATATCCGAAGCGCTTGCCCGCAAAGTATGCCAGCCGAAAAACATTGGCTGAAGCTCCGGCGGGTTGCCCTACAATTGCCTTGAAAGAGGTCAAGACAGAATGGGCGGAGTTATCACCTGAAACGCAACAACGCTTTTCCGAAGCGTTCGCCCGTTTATCCACTGCCTTTACCTATGTGACCCCATCCGGATTTTTTACTATCCATTACGATATCACCGGTGGTGATGCCGTTCCGAGTGCGGATGCAAACAGCAACACGATTCCCGATTATATTGAGCGATGCGCTGCCTACTTGGATTCGAGTCTCGACAAACTTACTGAACAAGGTTATCTGTTGCCGCCATCGGATGAAGGATTGGGTGGAGATAATACGTTTGATGTCTATTTCCAGGAGATGGGATTTTATGGCTACGCCGTTCCGGAAAATGACGGTCCTGCGGCTTGGAATGACTATTACAGCCATCTGACGCTACACCGGAACTTCATCGGGTTTCCGCCGAACAATGATCCGGAAGGGGACCAGCTTGGTGCCGCCAAAGTAACCATTGCGCATGAGTTCCGGCACTGCTGTCAGTTTGCGTATGACGCAAGTGAATTCTCCTGGGTTATGGAGCTTGACGCCACCTATATGGAAGATATTGTTTTCAATGCGACGGATGATAACTACAACTATCTGGGCTCTTTCTTTAGTACTCCGCAGAAATCGCTCATGGATGAATCGATCCATATGTACGCTTGTTTTACCTGGCATTTGTACTTGGCGCAAAAATTCGATACCTCCCTGATTCGTTCCGCTTGGGAGGGTGCCCGCTTCACAAGCGCGTACAATGCGCTCTCTGATTCATTGCTGGGTCATTATGGCTGGACGCAGGATTCAGCCTTTGCTGATTACGCCGTCTGGAATTACATAACGAACACCAAAAATGACGGCCTGCATCACGAGGAAGCCGGCGCGTATCCGGCCATGACCGTCGGACAAAGTTATTCTACCTATCCGGTCACGATGGTTCCGGGTCCATCAAATCCGGCCGGATACGCAGCATCCTATGTGCAATTCTTTCCGGGCAGCTCAGTCGGCAAATTACAAATCAATGTCGATGGAGAGAACGGCCGTCAGTGGAAATTCTATGTCGTAAAATCAACTGCTGACAATGTTCACGCGGTCGAAGAGATCGTTGCGCCATCGCCGGGGTATTCCGGTTCTCTTCTTATTCCGCAGTTTGAATCCTATTTCCGGGTTGCGCTGGTTGCGGTCAACGTATCTGAGTTTTCTGCTCCCGGTGTGTTTACCTATAGCGCTACCGTTACGCCGCCGTATCAAGTAGCCGGAGATATTCTCACCGATTCATTGGTTTATTCGGGAAAGATCCGCATATTCAAGTACAACCTGAGCAATCCATCGATAATTCCGGACATTTATGCGGTCATTGTATCAGATAGTTTAGGTTGGCTGCCGCTTGATACAGTCAATGTTGCTGTGGAAGCAGGGCAGGATTCTCTTTTGTCATTTCAAGTTCGGCCACAGCAGGGAACACCGCTTGGCGCACATTCGATGCTTCGTTTCGTTGCCCGCTCCTGGGGGGATTCCAGTGTTGTTGATACATCAACAATAAATGCCGTCACAATCCTTCAGCGCGGGGATGTGAATTTTTCCGGTAACATAACGGTTGCCGATCTCACCTATTTGGTACAGTTTCTTTTTGGCGGCGGTGCGGCTCCCCTGCCGGTCGTTTTGGCGGCCGATGCAAACTGCAGCAACACAATTACCGTTGCCGACTTAAGTTTCCTTGTCCAACGACTTTTCAATCTTGGCGCCAGCCCCCCCTGCAATCCGTTCTAACATTCCCCTTTTTTTGTTGACCAATCGTCAGTTATCCGGATATCATAGTATCGGAAATTGTTAATTCGCACAGCCGTCTGAAACATCGGAACAGGGAGGTTCTGTGATTACGGCGTGGAGGGGAGAGAATGGATTCTCAAGCTAACGGCTTTCGACCGAAAGTGCTGATTTGCGTCGAGTGCGGGGAAGAGTTTGTCTTTACCGCTGCCGCGCAGTTGTATTTTTCGGAGCGCGGCTATGCCGATGATCCGAAACGGTGCAAAAGCTGCCATACGCAGCATAAGCGAAATCAGCGCGATCCGCACAGCGAGAAAGTCAAAGAAACCGACTTCCAAGTCCCAGAATAGAAAAGCTCCCCGGAGGAGTATTCCGAGGAGCCGCACAACAGGGAGAGAGTGTCGGTGCTATCGCACCAGGAGCATTTTCTTGGTCGTTTCTTCGTTATTCATAAAAAGCGTGTAGAAATAGACTCCGGAAGCAACCGTTTCACCGGAGCTATTCGTCGCATTCCAGATCACGCTGTTATCACCAACGCTTGCTGTACCGTCAAAGAGCGTGGCGACCCGTTCACCCAAAAGGTTGTACACGTCGATACGGGCTTCCGCAGAACGGGTAGCAGTGAACTGAATCGTCGTGGTCGGGTTAAACGGATTCGGATAATTCTGCGACAGGAAAATATTGTTTGGCAGGATTTCCTCTTCGTCACCGGTACCGGCGGACAAACCGACAATCAGATCAGCAGTCATCGTCATGGCCGATGCAGAGATATTTTGCACACCAACGAATGAATTACCCAAGAGATATGAATTAGATGACGGGGATGAAACCGCATCAAATGAGGTGTTGTTCGATGAACCGGGGAACGGATCGCCGGTATCGCCGCCGCCACCTAAATTGTTTTCTAACTGGTAGAAACCATCCGCCTGTTCAAGAGCGACTAAATAATGGTTCGCACCGTTTTGACCAGGATACCATTCCTGTGAATTGCCGGATTTAGATTCATCGATATGCCAAATCATCAAACCGGAACCGGGCAGATAGCTGTCATAGCCGACTTTCTGCCGATTTTCGACTAAGAAGTATTCGTTACTCGGCGCACCGGAAGTCCACAAACGATAGGCAACCGGATTCTGCGTAGACGTGGCGATAGATTCAGCTAATTGATTCGTCATAACATTGACGGGTGTAATCAATCCCATCTCTTTTTTGCACCAG
The DNA here is from genome assembly GCA_964464605.1 of uncultured Ignavibacteriales bacterium. Taxonomy (GTDB): domain Bacteria; phylum Zixibacteria; class MSB-5A5; order GN15; family FEB-12; genus CAYXJN01. Next base: position 30,391 of record CAYXJN010000011.1, read on the forward strand.
GCGCTTGGATGGGCAGGGGAATTTCCTAAACCGACTGTACCATTCCAGGTACCACCGGCCATCAGACACCATTTACCAATTCCTTTTGAAGTATAGTCGACATCATACAAATCAGGCAGACCGAAACCATGCGCCAATTCATGCGCATAGACACCGATCGTCATATCACCGGGGGTGGACCAGTATTCCGGCTGAACGGTAAAGCTGGAAATACGGACACCATCTTTCAGACGTGGAGAAATCCCCCATTTGTGTGACCAGATATCATTGTTGCTGCCAGAATATTCGGCGCCGCTGCCGCTATGGATAACCAAAAGTACATCGACAAAACCGTTGCCGTCGTTGTCGTACTGAGAGAAATCAACGCTCGGATCAACCATGTCGACCAAATCTTCAACCATTTTCTGAGTATTGTTCGGGTACGCACCGGTGCCGTTCTGGCCGTTTACATAATAGGAGTAATTCTGCGGAGCAGTTTGCCAGCCGGTAGAAGAGGGGGCATTAACCGTTACTAAATCGATTTGGGCGTAGGACATTTCATTGTAATAATTTTTTACCGTGCTTCCGGTTGTTCCAAAAAGAAAGTTATCAAAGAAGCTCGCGGAAACTGAGGAAGGATGGTCACCGTATTTCACCAAAATCGCCAGTACTTTGAACGTACCAGCTGCTGAATACTGACCATGCACTTCTTTTGCGACGGCATTCGTGTTCGGACTCGCAAAAGCCTGCTCGCCTGTACAGATCCCTTTGTCGTGCATTTCATCGAGATGGGTTATGAAATACGGCATTGCCACTTTACCGGCGGCATTTCTTTCTAACAATGCCGGACTGGGCGGTGCAGAGAAAACCTGCATGGACAAAATAAACAGAACGGCGAACATGGTTGAAACCAGGCTGCCTGTTCTTACCCTGTTTGTGCTGTTAACGGACATGAAACTCTCCTTTATCTGTTGTGCTGCCAGGAGAATTGCAAGCCGCATGCCACCGGTGACGCCGGTTCTATAGGCTGAATTTCAATGAGTTATGAGAAAGTATTGGAGTAATACCATAACCCGTTTATGGGGAGCTCCCTATCTCTATAGTGCTGATGTCATCTCATCAATAAGTCAATGCAAATTGTTGATTCGTACTGAAACAAAAAAGCGGCAGGAAGCCAATTCCCGCCGCTTATGAATTCTTGATAACAGTAATTAGAAACGAAGACCGGAAGCGACGGCGAACTGAATCCCTTTGGCGGATTCAAGTCCGATACCGGAATTCGTAACACCGGCAACGTCGATGTAAAAGAAGGCTAAATGCAACCCGGTACCCGCAGAAAATGTCGGGTCAGTGCCACCACCGGCAGAGGCGCCGGCGCGAAGCGGGATAAACGGTATGAAGCGGAGTTCTGAACCGATGCCGAAACGGGGTGTAGTCGATGCACCCGGGGCAGTCTTAAATCCCTGCTCCCATTCCAGCGTCCAGAGCAGACGACCGGTCGTGCGGGCGAATCCGACATTGATTTCAGCTGGCAGCGAAGTGCTGAATGAAGGAATGGAAGTTTCATAGTCATCGGTGATCACGTAATCTTCATCACCGTTTTCAACCGTCATTGAGTCAAAGTCGAACAAGAATCCACGTTCTGTTGTTTCTTTGTTCCAGTTGATTCGACTGATAACGTTATGGACACAGGCGCTGAGCGTGTAATTGCGGTTAAGCTTCAATCCGGCGCCAAGATCAAACGCATACCCGTTACCGCCGGTAGCTGTTTGAATAACCACACTGCCTTGTCCGGCGAAACCATTGCTGTTCGTCGTGGCAGAACCGGTGTTTTCGATAATGCGCTGGACTCCGAGCCCATAAATGTATTTCCCGGTAAACCCGACTGATAATTCACGACTTCCGTTTTTATAGATCGCAGTACCATAGGAAAGATTAGCCGAACCATAGCCGACTGCTTCGGAATACGTTCCCGTTACCGAAATCGTATCGCCGATGGCATTGCCATACAAAGCCAGTTCAAACACATCTTTACTGACATTGATATTGGCGGCGCCGGCTGCAGTAGTGGAGAGAACGAGTGAGCCAAGTGCAATCGATAACGCATTCGCGCCGACATCGGCACGGAGGGTCAATCCTGCATCCGGAATACTGTTAAGAATCTTTTCTTTATCATCATCATCCAAATATGCGCCGGTGTAGGCGTTATAATCATTCAGCGTAAATGCGTTGTTGGTGACTTGTGCGCCGACGCCGAAAAATTGCAAACCGTACGCTTTATAGCCGGAAAGACCAAGGTTAGCCGGATTGATTAGGGCAGCATCCGCACCGCTTGCCAATCCAGTAATGGCATTCCCCATGCCTAAATAACGGGGTGACGATACTGATTGTGCGCTTGCAACCGAGGCAATACCCAGGGTTAGAGCGGCGAACACGGTAAGTGATATACGTTGTTTCATAACTCCTCCCTTAGAAATTGCCGTCAAAGCGGTAAGCGAATTCAAGGCGTCCTACGACATGGACATAGTCGCCGCCGGTCATTTTCACGAACTGTCCGTCGGTGCTTTCAAGCGTCATCCGCTGTCCGATATAGAGCACCGGATTGTTGAACACCTGAATATCCGCGCTGTCCAAAACGATTGTGCGCTCACCGGTGAAGGTGGTGTCCGTAACGACACCCTGTGCCGTTACGGGAGCGCCGTCAACAGACAAGGAATCGAACACTAAAAGCGGGCTGGTGAAAACGGTTGCTGAATCGGTAGAGATATAAATCGACACCGAAGCGCCGAGCGGCAGGTGGTTAGTGATACTGTAAACAAACTGTGCCTCGGTGATATGATCCGTAATTTCATCGATATCATCAGACTCGATATCCGCATTTTCGACATCGGCATCGAAGGTCGTCTGTGGAATTGAAATATTGAGCGGTGCAGATATAATAACGTTGCTGACGACATAATCATCTTCCGTGATCGTTCCGGTGTAGGTTCCGTCCCCAATTACGGCCGAACCAACAATCGTTACTTCAGACGGAATCGGTGAAAAAAAGTCTCCAGCTGAGGTATCGCTCAAATTAACCGTGGAAGGCTGTCCCGGCGAACCGGGAGTGATAACACCTGAGAGGTGCATCGTTTTTCCGTTGTTGCCGTTGAGGGTGATATCAACCGTTCCCGGCATATCGAGCGCATTCTCGATTTCAAGAGTAATCATACCATCCTGTATCTGCGCTGAGTCGAGGCCCATCGGAACATCGATATTCTGATCGAAATTATCAAAATTGATAACGGTCGAATCAATTGCACCGGTAATCGAAGCGAAATTCAGATTACTTAATTCGGCCACGACGACAAATGAATCGGATTGATTGACCTGCACCTGATTGGAGCCGGTACCGAAAATCGTACCTTCCGCATCGAACATGATTTGTTGTGGAGTGGTTACGTCGGTCGGGGTTATTTGATACCCAGCAAGATTGGTATTTACGTTCACCGTCGAGAACGGACCAACTTGACGGGTAACCGTTAAAGCGACGCCGTTTAATTTCAGGTCAGGAACGGTTACCGTAAATGATGAAGTCAAATTACTGGCGTTGGTAATGGTCGTGCGGAACATTCCGCTGCCGAGCGTTACTTGGTCAATGCGGCCATCCTCGTCGAAGGCGACACTCTGCGTCATTGAACAGGAAAAAGTCGGAATCTGTGCAGTTGCAGCAGTCACGGTTAATTCATCAGGAAACTCGACGCTCGTTCCCAAATAGCGGGTCGATACGCCCGTTACCGTTCCACCCGGTGTATGGCAGGTGGCGGTAACACGGATATTGTTCGACATCGTTTTGCCACCGAGGAAAATATCAACCGAGGTGTTTGCGCCGGTCGCAAGCGGAGTGGCGAATGTGTCGACTGAAACAACTACCGAACGATCTATGTCATATAATTGCGTATAGATAGTATCGAGCGAAACGCCGAGATTGTTGTCGATCTGAATCCGCAGAGTTCCGCCGGAAAAAGTTGCGGATGAAAACGTCGAAAAGGCGGGAATGGTATTGAATACTGTAAAGCCCATCGCGGTGACATCGGCTGAATCATTCGGTAATCCGGAAGATAATCCGGCTATCGAAGCGAGAGTGACATTAACAGGGGTGGTGGAAGGGGCAGTCATGGTGACTTCTTCCAGCCGTTCCGCGATATGATACTGCAGGTCAGCGGTCGAAAGCTGGTCGGCATCGAAACGAAGCGTGTCTACCGGCAGCCGGAGATTGAAGCTGACTATATCATTGACGGAATCAAAGATGAGACCCTCCTGATCGATCCGTTCGACCAACTCCTGAACCGGATAAGTGCGATTCAAGAGCGGAACGGTAAGATTCGTATCCCAGGACGGCGATTCCGGTTTGTTGACTGTGCACTGCGCCAGAGTCAGGAAAACCAGTACTACTCCCAGCACCATGAACAACTCGCCGAAAAGCCTGAGTGGGCTTGTCGATGAGAGCCTGAAGATGCTTCCATTTCCGTTTCGTTTATGTGCCATAAGCTCCCCGAAGATTCACCTGTTGTGTTTCATTTTGTTACCACCGGTAACTTGCAAGCGGGATGCCGGAGTTGATTGCGCTCATCCAGTTGCTGTTTATCCGCTTGTTGCATTCCTGCTTGCCGTCGGTATTGCGCTTGTACCACCAGTGAGGGAAACGCCCCATATATTGACTCATCCGCTTCTTCTTTTTACCCTGTGCTAACGTATGGGCATGTCCAAGTATGATCGGCTGTTGTATATCCTCAATCTGCTGCGCTCCCGGCGTAATCTGAACGCGCGTCTATTGGCTGCGGAGTGCGGCGTTACTGAGCGGTCGATTTACCGGGATATTCTGGCGCTTTCCGAGGCGCATATCCCTATCTACTACGACAACGGGTACAAGCTCGCGTCAGATAGCTTTCTGCCGCCGCTCAATTTCGATCTCGAAGAATACAGCTGCCTTAAGCTCACTTTGGATTCAACCCCTTTAACTAAAATCGCCAAATACAACCGACTTCTGAAGGAGATAAAGGCGAAAATCGATTCCCGGTTATCGGACACCGTCAAGCAGCAGCAGAAATTCTCCCAGCAAACGACGACCGTTGAAATCGATGCTTCTGTTCAGCAGGAGCGGGGGGAGAAATTCTATTCAGCAATTGAACAGGCAATCAGCGATGAGAAGTGTCTGGAAATCAAATATGACTCCCTGACCTCTGGTCAAACCAAACGGGTGATTGAGCCGTATTTTCTGATATTCTTGGGCCGCTCATTTTACTTCGTTGCTTTTTGCCGGTTACGGAAAGATTTCCGAACCTTTCGTGTCGACCGGGTACTTTCTATTGAAAAAACAGGGCTGGTTTTCAAAAGGCAAAAAGGTGTCGAACCGGAAACATACTTTGAAGATAGCTGGCGCATATTCCATGGAGAGCCGGTTTCTATTGTAGTCAAGTTTACCGGAAGGGCGGCAAAAGTAGTGAAAATGTCGCGACATCATCCGAAAGAATCGATCGAAGAAATCAATGATTCGGAAATTATCTATCGTGTCGTTACGCGCGGTCACGAAGAAGTTCAGCGCTGGATACTCGGTTTCGGTGATGAGGCGGAAGTGTTAGAGCCGAAACCACTGCGGAAAGAAATAGCGCGAGTGAGCGCAGTATTGTCGAAACGATATCAGTAAGGAGTCCTACAACTTCGCATACACCCCTATATAAAAAGACTTGCCCGATCCAAGCCGCTTCGTAAAAAATTCCTCGACTACTAATCCATTCATCAATGTTTGTTTTTCGAATACTGGAACATCAACATACTTCATAATCGAATCGAGTGAGAGCAAGCTGGTAAACGGGGTATTAGAAACTTTGGGGAGTTGTTCGCTCGATAATTGTAACAGTGCGACCAGATGTCCACCGGGCTTCAGCCATGAGGCAATGCGGGGGAGAGAGATGGATATATCGACATACTCAAAGATCAGCGCACCGAAAATAAAATCGAACCCATCCTGTTTTAACTCGACTGTTTCAATCCCGCCATGAACAACTTCAAGGCCGGGGAGATTTGAGAAGCGACCCTTTAAAATATTCAAATAATCCTGATTAGTGTCGAGTGCAGTGACCTTGCAGGTAACGGTTTGTATATGCTCTAACCCGTTTCCGGTGGTTGCCCCTAATACTAAAACCGATTCAGGCAGATATTTGGAGTAATAGATGCGAAAGGTTTCGTTAATGAGCTGTGATTGTCCGACTTGGGACATATGCCCCTCATAGTCGTCAGCCAATATACCGAGCCAGGGGTTAGTCATGCGTTAACATAAATCGATTTATCCATTGGGTGTATCGTTTTTCTTTATAAATAAATACCCCGCTGGTTTTGCGGGGTATTTGCTTACGAGGGTAAGCACTTTCTATGGCGGCATCATGCAGATACCTGCCAAATTCGAATCAACTTTTGTACGGCCACCGTGATTTGAGTCCGTATGCAATTCGCATATCCACATGATACTGCGTGATATGATTCTCTTCGACCTGAGCAGTTTGGTGCAGGACTTCAATCCCCGTTATTCCGGTAATTGACTCTGCAACCTGCTCTAATCCACTTTTCACGGCGTCTTCAAAGCTCTTTTCGGATACTCCGACAACTTCTATAACGCGTACTGCTCCCCGAACAACAAAGTCCGGATCGACTATCGGTTTTACCGTTTGCATATCATCACCTTCTTTCTGGACGGTAGTTGGCATTTAAGCCAACTACCGAGTGGTTGCGCAATTTCTGCCCGTAGTCAGCAGGCAGCGTGTAGATTCATCTTATCCCTTAGCCATCACCGGTATTTGGTGGGGTTTGGCTTCAGGCTTGCGCATGAGATGAACTTCCAGAACCCCCTTGTTGTATTCGGCTCGAATCTTCGACGGGTCAATCGCCGCCTGAATCCGGAGGGTGCGCTCAAACATTCCGTGTTTGCGTTCCATGCTGTAGTAGTGTTTTTTCTTTTCCTCTTTCTCTTCTTTTCGTTCACCCGAAATAGTCAGCAGATCGCCTGAAATGGATACTTTGATATCTTTCTGATCCATGCCGGGTAAATCGATCCGGGCAACCACTTCGTCGTCTGTTTCCGACAGATCTACCTCCGGCAGCCAGTTTCCGTTTGCCGGCAGGGTAGTGTCGCCGAACAGGTTTTCCATCATCCGTTCTAAATCGCGGCGGAAAATCATCCGATCATCGAACGGATGCCATTTAGTCAATTGCATAATCAGCTCCTTTCAATCAGAACAGCGCATACATGCGCTGCCCTGATGCGCTCATACATTCAAAAGTACCACAAAGCGTCATCACTGCCGCAGGCGCAGCTTTTTTGCGCTCTCGCTGCTTCATCATCACTTAGCAGTGTCCAGTCATTTTGCCAAAACTGATGAAATACCACACCCTGGGCATCGGTTCGCTGCAGCAGTTCGATCAGCTTCAACAAATGAGTCATCACTTCTGTTGAATTTCTGTCATAGTACACAACGGCACGTAAAATGTGCCGGGCATCAATGATGCAGATGACATGAATGTGCAGCACCACTCCCTGTTTTTTAACAACCATGCCGTATAGCTGCGCCACTGTACCGTCGATGTCCGGTATGATAGGGAACCAGATTTTCAGGCCAAGCTCTTCGCGCGCTTCAAGGCACCAGTGCAGAGCCGTCAGAGTGTCTTCTACGTCTACGCCGATCAGTTCGCAATTCATGGCGCGAAGATTTCGGTAATGCAGCGAGAAAAGAGGTTCATCCCAGCGACGGTCGGGTGATAACTCAAAGGGATGGGAACTCAATACGACCCATGAACCCCTGTAATCCTGCAATCTGATTGTTCCGTGAGTTGAGTCAGCCGTGAAGTCAGGTGCTTGCTGCCCTATCGTCGGATGCGACGTCAACTGAGGTAATATAGATTCTACAACCTTCATGATTAACCTCGCAGCAATACAAACACTGCTATCTGTAACTAAACGATGCTTACTTTTGTGTCAAGCAATAAGTATGATTTTTTTGTGAATGAAGACAATCATCCACTCTTTTGTGTGAATTGCAGGCAGGTGTTGATAGAGATGCAGTCAATCTGAACACAGAATAATTGCATTGCCAATTATGAGGCTGCCGCTGTTAATTAAACTCGTAGTACACACGCTAACAAAGGAGTTGCTATGAACCGCGTTAAAGATAAAGTCGTTGTTGTGACCGGCGGGGCACTGGGTATCGGCCGGGCAGCCTGTGTGTTGCTTGCCAATGAAGGGGCAAAGGTAGCGGTAGCAGATCTGTTGGATACCGAAGGGAAGCAAGTTGTCGATGGAATCAAGAAAAACGGCGGCATCGCGGAATACTGGCATCTGAATGTTGCTGACGAAAAAGACGTAGAGCGCACCTTTGCCGATATTGTGAAACACTTTGGTGCGCTGCATGTTTTAGTCAGCAATGCCGGAATCGCCGGTGTTAATAAACCGACGCATGAAATAAGTGAAGCAGAATGGGACAAGGTAATAGCGGTGAACGTGAAAGGGGTCTTCTTCTGCACGAAACATACCGTTCCCTATATGCGAAAAGCCGGCGGTGGAAGCATTATTAATCTCTCATCCATTTACGGCATTATCAGCGCTCCGGATGTTCCGCCATACCACGCATCGAAAGGGGCCGTCCGTTCAATGAGCAAAACAGATGCGCTTTTGTACGCGCCGGATAAGATTCGCGTCAATTCAGTTCATCCAGGGTATATCTGGACTCCGCTGGTTGAAAATCTGGGGAAAGCGTCACCGATCGGTGTTGATGCATTTCGCAGTCAGTTGGATGCCCTGCACCCGCTGGGTCATGTCGGAGAACCGGACGATATCGCCTACGGCATACTCTATCTTGCTTCCGATGAATCGAAATTCATGACCGGCAGCGAACTGGTTATTGATGGAGGGTATATCGCACGATAGCCCATTGCCCGACGGACGCACTCAAAATGTGATACTCACCCATTCGTTTCTGCCGTTATTACCGGTATAAACTACAGGTGATGTTATGCCCCGGCTATTTAATGATTCCTCGTTCCAACATACTAATCCGACCTTCAAGCAGGCGACCGGGTTTCCCTCTCCGGCCGATGATTTCTTTGAGTCCCGTCTTGATCTGAATGAACAGTATATCAGGCACAAAGAAGCGACCTTCTTCGCCCGGGTGCAGGGGAATTCGATGCTCGGTGCGGGAATTCATGATCAGGACTTGCTCATAATCGATCGCTCAATTACCCCAACGCACGGACATATCATTATCGCGGCTATCGATGGGGAGTTTATGGTTCGCCGTTTACACAAACAGAGCGGCCAAGTCACGCTTTTGGCGGAAAGCAAAAACTACCGGCCGATGACGATTACCGACGGGCAGGAACTGCTTATCTGGGGAGTAGTGACTGCCGTAATTCACCGAGTCTGAGATGGAAACCAAATCCAATGTCGTCGCACTGGTGGACGTAAACAATTTCTTTGTCTCCTGCGAGCGGGTGTTTTTACCGGCGCTTGAAAAACGACCGGTTGCCGTGCTTTCCAACAATGATGGCTGTGTGGTTGCCCGTTCCAATGAAGTGAAAGCGCTCGATGTTCCCATGGCCGTCCCGTTTTACCAGGTTCGCGAGATATTCGAGAAGCACAAGGTTGTCGTGTTCTCTTCCAATTTTCAGTTGTACGGCGACATGTCCGACCGGGTGATGTCGATTCTTTCCCGCTTTAGTCCGTATCAGGAAATTTACTCTATCGATGAATGTTTCCTCGACTTCAGCGGGTTCTCGCATCTTAATCTTACTGAATACGCGCATGAGATTCGCAACTGCGTTCGTCAATGGATCGGCCTGCCGATAAGTATCGGCATCGCTCCAACCAAAACACTGGCAAAACTCGCCAACCATTTCGCCAAAACCCGACCGGAATTTGAAAATGTCTGTGATTTGACTGCGCTTTCATCAGGAGAGTTCGATGTGCTTTTGGCCAGTGTGCATGTCGGCAAGGTCTGGGGTATCGGACATGAACTGAAAGACAAGTTGATGCGCATGGGTATAAAAACGCCGCTTGATTTGCGGAATGCCAATCCTGATCTCATCCGTTCACGATTTAGTATTACCGTCGAGCGGACAGTTGAAGAATTGCGCGGGGAAGGGTGTGTTACGCTTGATGACAGTTTCGAGCCGCGCAAGCAGATCATGTCTACTCGTTCCTTCGGTGTGCCGGTCTATTCGTTGAATGACCTTTCCGAAGCGGTCGCCAGCTACATCGCGCGGGCGGTAGAGAAACTGCGGGAACAACAATCAGCCGCCGGCGGCTTGATGGTATTTATCCGCACCAGTCCGCACATTGACAAAGAAAAACGTTTCCAGAAAAGCTGGTACACGCATCTGCCTACTCACACCGACAATATCTTTACGCTGACCCAAACGGCAATTGCCGGATTGAAAACGATCTATCGTTCCGGCCCGAAATACCAAAAAGCCGGGATACTATTGACCCATCTGATTCCCGCTTCCCAGCAGCAGCGAACATTGTTTGATAACCCGCAGGAAGAGGAAAAAGCGAGCCGCTTGTTGGATACGTTAGACGAAATCAACCAAGAGATGGGGCGCGGGACGATTCATTTGGCCAGCGAAGGCTGCAATCAAAGTTGGAAAGTAAAATCCGAAAAACGCACCCCGCCGTACACAACGAGGTGGGATTCGATATTGAATGTGTGGTGATAGTTCGTTTTGATTGGTGTGAAGCCAATGATTGGGTTATAGAAAAAATAGGTTTATTGATAGATAACATCGTATAAAATTGCGATCAACCAACCTAAAACGAAAAATCTTGGTGGGGCAGTATCATTAACCCATAAAGAGAATTTTGTAGGCCATCTCTTTCTTTGTACGACTGTTTCTTCAAGTATTTCGCGATAAGTGCCGAGTTTGTTTTTTATAGATATTAACGTAAGATAGCCCGCTTCACATCGATATCTTAGAGCTATTATTTGAGAATGCCACAGTAGTGAAATTGCCACACCAGTGAGTAAGATAGGTAAAAGGTAGAAATCTTTAGCCATAAAAACGGCAAGTACCGTAGCTATTAATGTGTTAATAGTTAAATAGAAATTGTTGGTGTTTGCAATTAAGTCTTCCTGTTTCTGAACTATATTTACCTGTGTTTTATAAAGCTCGATAATATGTTCAATTTTGTTTGAATTGAAATTAGATGTGTTATTCGTGGTATTCATCTTGCTACCCTTTTCATGCCGCTAGTACTAGGCTCAAATATTGATATTGGATTACCCTATTAATTTAATTTCTTAATTACCTTCTCAACCCGTTTTCGGCTCTATTTTTTCTTACTCGCCGCCGCGGCCAACCCAAGCTGTCCGGCATGGTAAATATCATGCTCAATAATCCCGTTAATTAAAAATTCAAACGTCGAACGGCGGTAGGGAGTATCAAGAAATGAGTCATCCTTTGATTTCAGAAACGCGACAAACTTGTTATGGGTTGTTTCCAGCTTTTTGAGCAGCGCATTCCATTGCGCCTGACTGATATTTTTCGGATTGGTCGGCCAGTCCTGTTCCGAATCGATTTTGATTTGCTCAACCGGTTTGTCAGTAAGCCGGGCAAGTACCGCTTCCCGCCATGAAATAATATGATGCACCTGCTGATAAACCGAATGCATTCCCGCCGGTTGAATACAGACTTGGGATAAAGCTGTTTTCTTCAGCCGCGCAACAATCGAATACCCGTACCAGGGGCGACCGGAATATATCTGGTTAACCTGTTTGATATACTTGTTAACGCGGTTTTTTGATGCTGTCGTTCGTTTCATGTTTCTTCTTTGCCGATGATGAGAAAGTTATGGTAAAGGACATATCGAACGATCCGGTGCGCCCCGCTCCGTTGCCGACACTGATATTGTGATGGCCGGGCACAAGCATGCCATTATCTTGTACAGAAGTACCATCGTCAGGAAACCGATATTCTACTTCTTCATCACCGGTGTCAGAATAATCAAGGTGTCCGCTTGAACCGCAGTCACTCATACAATTACTGTCGCCGCTCCACGTACCGTTGAGTGAGAGCGTAAAATACACCGGCGCATTGACTACGTCGAAACTTATTGAGACAAAAGTAGTCACGTGTGGATGTACGTCGCATGAGCCATCGGCTATAACCTCACCCGAAGCGGAATAGGTAAATCCTGTCAGCGTATCGGGACCGATCAGTGAAAACGAAGAGGAATGGGTAACGGTTGCTGATGCCTCTCCATCACCGCTACAGGGGTATGAAGAAGAACCGCCGGGAGAAATGCCCGGGAAGGGGGGAGGAGTGCTCATTGAGTCTCCAGCAACGTCGAGTACGGAATCATAATTGGCACTTTCCACAATTGTTCTGCCCATTTCCCACCGCCAGGTAATGACTACTTTTCCTACCGGGTCATCGCATCCAAACATACTATCCCGTCTGTTGATGTCACCGGTATACAGGTCTGAGTAAGCATAGTATTGTAAAATAGATAAATCTGTCAGCAGGTTTTCATCAAGAATAGTGTCATGGGTACAAAAACTTACACCGACAGGCCCGAATACCGGCGGAGTGCTGACGGTAAGATCAAACTTGTCTTTACCGGAACCGCCGGCCATTCTATTACCGTTCAAGTCATAGCGGGAATCATCCGGTGGGAGTGGAGCGGCCCGTTCAAACGCTTCCAGATATACAAAAATATCATGATCATCAAATTTGCCGTTTGTTCCTACGCTGTCGCTGTTACCGGCGACATCGAGTAAAGCGGTGCGAATGGATTTATTGGAACTTACATCCAAAGCAAGTACGGCATTGTACGCATCAACAACGCCGAAAGCAGAATCATACGAGTTAATAATTGCTTCCCGAATTGTTGACAATGGCGCGTCCGGTTTCAGATTCATCATATAAGCAGCCAACCCCGGGATTTGCGGTGTTGCTTGCGAAGTGCCGGACATTTCTACTGTGCCATTTATGCACCGGTTATCCGGTTGTATACATGGCCCTTTAATATCTTCTCCTATCATCCGCACATCTGCACCGAGGTTAGAAAAATCCGATGGCTGGCCATTATATTGAGAGCTGCCAACAATAATGGTGTTGGTCAACGGAGTAAAAACCCAGGGTTTGGTAGGCGCGTAAAAGTCAAAAATTGTGCTGAGGATAGTGCTGTCTTTGGTGTAGGTACTGTCATGATCCAGCAAATCAGATGGATCGATCATCAGTGCTGCCGTAGTAAACGGACTGCTATACAATGTATATTTCCCTTTACCGTTAGTGTCATCGGCATCATTGCCGGCAGCGGCTACGTGCAGGAAATGATCTTGAAATGGGCTGACAAACTCCCGCCATTTGAGCGCGTAGGCGATGCGCATGATAGCAGGTTCTTTTGTAAAATAAGGGTCGTTATATCCGAGGCTGGTGTTGACTATTGACTTGCCTGTTCGTGGAATCGAATCGGCTATCATCTGTATCATCACCGCCCAGTCATAGTTCGTGATACTCTGTGACTTGATTTCGATAAGACTGCGATATCCCGGATGGATACCGGTCGTTCCGGCATCGTCATACAATGCGCCGAGGATTCCACACACATTATATCCGTGGGCACCGACATAATTGCCTGAAGCCATCTTTAAATTCGCCGAATCATTGTTAACATTAACAAACCGCTGGCTGGGAATCTCTACACAAACAGAAAGTGAACTGTACACATCCGGTGCCAACACGGAGACTTTGTTACCAAGCGACAATGCATACTCTTGTAAGTTCCAGGCTGCCGGCATACGGCAGTCAATAAGATGATCGATTCTCGTACTCGCCGGTTCTCCGGGGATGATACTTGTTGGTGCGATTAGTTCGGTTGTTGTTTCGTCACTCGGTGGTAGCGGTGCATAGGCAGGGAAGGCCGCGAGAAATGCGCCACTTGCAACCAGTTGGTCGCATAAGCTCTCAAGCGAAGTACGATCAGATTGTGCAGGAACGGATAATGTTAGAAACAGGCTGCTGTCACCCATTGCCACAATCAATGCGCCAATGGAATCCAATGCGGCGTTGACCGTCCCGACTGTAGCTGCTGGGTTTAATATTGCCGTAAGACGGCTATCAAGTAATCCGAGGCTGTCGTCAATAAATCCGGCTGCGGAGCCTTTCGCCAGAAAGGCGGAGGTAGCATATGCTGCCGTTGAATTTGTATCCCCTTCTAACAATACGCCGGGGCTGTCGGGAGTAGGAGGCTTATCGTTCGAATCTGTGCCTTTACTGCAAGCCAAAATTATTGAGAGCAAAACCGCCAGCCCAAAAAGCAGAATGTAGTTTTTGTACGCATACCCTGTTGCTGTTCCCACCATAACCTCCTGCGTGTATCCTGTGTTTCAGGACTTTCGCTGCTCGACGTTTAATCAAGAACCTACAGAAATATACAGACGTGATCGCATGGCAACAACTCGCAATTTGGCTGGCTTGTGCGAACCGACCGATTTCGCGCTGCCAAATTTTGACTGACGTTCCCTGTCAGGGGGTACCGGCATCTTGGGGTCAGCAAGGCTATTGGGTTAGGCAGCGGTCTTTGTGCGCTCCCCGGCAAAGATCGATAAACTGAAAGGGACAGGGGGCTGTGACTAAGGCAGAACGGCTATTATTTTTAAGTAATCTCATCCGGAATAGAGGTCCGGTATTCGTCGAGGAACTCGCCTCGGAGTGCGAAGTCTCCTCGCGGACGATTTACCGGGACATCAACTCGCTTTCCCGGATGAATTTCCCGGTCTATTACGACAATGGGTATCGGCTCTCGCGGGATACTACCTCGATTGGCGGAGTGTTAAGCGCCGATGATGTCGACCTTATCTGTTTTGCTTTACGCAATAATGTGCTGGCTGAGTACCCGTTTTTCAAAAGGAAGTTCAGCGTTATTGAGCAGCTTTTGAAAACCAAAGTCAAACAGGGAAAAGAGCGGCAAATCAATCTGTTCCAGTTCGAGCGGCAAGGGCAAAAAGACCTAACGCCTCAGGAACTACGTATCATCAGCCGGTTTGTCGAAGCGGCTATCGAACGCAAAAAAATCCGTATCAGCACTAAGGGTAAAGCGAAACATGACGGTACGGTCATACCGGTTTCGGTTCGACGCCGTCCCGATGCGACGTACTTAGTCCAGGCGACTGATATACACGCTCCACTGGAAGAAATCTTGGTAACGAGTATCACCAAAATCGAAATCACCGAAGAACGGTTTCCAGTCCGTCCCATCGCCCTTCTCCGCGAGCATTCGAGTCAGGCTAAAAGTCGGTTTATTGACTGATATTTCTCACCCTCCGGCAGCCCACACTTTCCCCCGTAACTATTTTATTGACAATGTTATGAGGTTTCCGTTACCATTTTCCAGCTAAACGCATGCTAAAGGATGTAACAGGAGGAACATGGAAGCCTTAGGAATGATTGAAACGAAGGGGCTTGTCGCCCTGATTGAAGCTGCCGATGCGATGGTCAAAGCGGCCAAAGTACAGCTGGTAGCCTATGAAAAAATCGGCGGTGGTTTAGTAACCGCTATCGTCCGCGGCGATGTTGCTGCCTGCAAAGCGGCTACCGATGCCGGCGCAGCGGCTGCCCAGAAAGTCGGCGAACTGATTTCCGTGCATGTTATCCCCCGTCCGCATCAGAACGTGCATGAAATCTTCCCGACCAGACTTCCGGACGGACACTAACCAAATCAGTGCGGCCTGTACTCGCGTGGCCGCATAGAAAATGTAATTCAGCATGGATGGTAACACCAATCCGGCCGTTGAGGACATTGTTCGCCTCGTCCTCAAAGAGCTGCGCTCTGCCGACACTCAGCCCGGTTTCTCCGGAAGCCCAAAGTCAGACGGAGTAGCCGATTCAAGCGGCAGTGCCCGCATGGCACATTTCACTGCGCCGCAAATCCGTTCGAGTTCCTCTGTAAAAGATTCCCCCCGTGAAGATGGTAACTGTTGCTTTGCCTCGTTAGATCAGGCAGTGGAAGCCGCCCGTTTAGCCCAGCGTAAGTTTCTCGATATCCGGCTTGAAACCCGCCATGCGATTGTCGCCAATATCCGTAAGCATTCCTTAGCGCAGGCGGAGCGAATAGGGCGGGAAGAGGTCAAAGAGACCGGTCTGGGTAAAATGCCGGACAAGATGAACAAGATTATCCTTTGCGCCAACAAAACCCCCGGTCCGGAAGATATCACCTCGCATGCCGTCACCGGCGATCATGGTTTAACCCTTACTGAACTTGCCCCGTGGGGTGTGATGGGGATAATCACCCCAACCACTAATCCTCCGGCAACGGTTTTAAACAATGCGATCTCCGCAATTTCCGCCGGAAACAGTGCTGTATTTAACCCGCATCCAAACGCCAAAAATAATTCTGCCGATATGGCCAAACTTATCCATGATGCGATCGTGGAAGCCGGCGGCCCGCAGAACTTGATAACCTGCGTTACCAATCCGACAATCGAATCGGCTCAGACACTCATGAAGCACAAACATATCGATTTGGTGCTCGTCACCGGCGGTATGGGGGTTGTTCGGGAGGCAATGGCTTCCGGCAAGCGGGCTATTTGCGCCGGACCGGGTAATCCTCCGGTGGTGGTTGATGAAACAGCAATTATTCCGAAGGCAGCCAGAGATATAGTGCTGGGAGCCTCGTTTGATAACAATATCCTCTGCACCGATGAAAAAGAGATCTTCGCGGTCGATAAAATTGCCCACAAACTCAAACGGGAAATGGTCGCTAACGGTGCATACGAACTCGAAGGACAGCAGATCGACCGGTTGATGAAAATCTTGGTCGAGTCTGACCCGGACAAATCCGGTTACCGCCATGTGTCGGTGAACAAACGGTTCATCGGAAAATCGGCGGAAGAAATTCTCAAGCAGATCGATGTCGTTCCGCCGCCCGGCACAAAGCTGATATTCTTTGAAGCGGCGTGGGATCATCCGTTTGTCATGGCTGAGCAGCTTATGCCGGTCATTCCGTTTGTTCGCTGCAAAACAGTCGAAGAAGCAATGGAGCGGGCGGTAATTGCTGAGCACGGTTATAAACACACCTTCGTTATGCATAGCACTTCGATTGTCAATCTTTCTACCATGGCTCAGCTCTGCCGTGCGAATATTTTCGTCAAAAACGGTTTCAATATGGCCGGATTGGGATACGAAGGGGAAGGGCACTGCACGATGTCTATTGCTGGAACAACCGGTGAAGGACTGACCAAAGCATCTACGTTTACTCGCCCTCGTCGCTGCACACTGATCGATTATTTCAGAATAATTTGAAGTAGATAGCCGGTCCTTTTCCTATGGTGAAACGGGAATCGAAATCTGACTCATTTGTCCAGTTTATCGGTGAACAGTTATCTGATCTGCCGGAAATTCGTATCAAGGCGATGTTTGGCGGTCATGGAATATACTCCGGTCCAATCATGTTCGGCATTCTTGCAAAGGGGCGTTTGTATTTTCGGGTCGATGATGTTACCCGCAAACAATATGTAGCGTCGGGAATGGGGCCGTTTATGCCTTATGACGAACAGGCAATGAAGTCGTACTATGAAGTTCCACCTGACTGCATCGAGTCGCCGGCTGAGTTATTGGAACTTGCGCGACAGTCGATCGTAACCGCAAGGAAAGCAAAGAAGAAGTAGATAAGTGATCTGATATTATGTTGGGAAGATCTCATGCTTTTTAAAAGATCGATAGCGCTTTCTTTAGTTGGTTTTATTGCAGTTATCTGTTGTGCTGGCTGCAGATGGCAGACAACGCGAGAGTTTAGGCCGATGGCTGAAGAAAATCCGATGATTATGTTCGATCAATATCGTTTAGATATTCATGGATATGCATCGGGTTTACATAACATTGAATGTGATGTCTATACTGTCGATTCTGTGCCAGCTACGACCAATATCGATTCTATTCCAATTTTTACTATTGATAGTATGTGCTTTACAGGTAGTTGTCTTGATAGCCAACTCTGTTGTAGTCCAGAGAGTCATAGTGAGGCTGCAGAAAGATTGTACAGATTGGGTCTCAATGGTTACTCTGAACCTGACACAGATCCAGGCAAGGATTTGCGTTTTCGTTCGGGAAGAATTGAGCATGAGGGGTTCAGTTTGTCCGGGGTTCTCAAGCTTCCAGATAGCTGCAAAGGTCAGGATGTTATAGTAGAAATCAGGGCACGCCTTGTGAACAGAATTACTGGTGAAACTATTGCTGCCGAACGTAAGCGAGTACAGTTCTATATTGATAAGCGAAAAACACGCATGCTGTTCATGAGCTGAGCGGAACACCCTTAACTTTATCGAATCGTATCGTAAAATACATTCATACGATTGACGATATTACGGCTGAACTCTCTCCATGTGCTATCCTTCTTCATAATAAAATCGGTAATCTCAACTGAATCCACAGATACAAAGCGATAAATCGTCTTTCCGAGTTGAGTCTCTGGTTTTCCCCAAAGCGTAGTCAGGCTGGAGTCATCGCATGAAGCGGACAACGGATGAATAGCTCCTTGCGAATCAAACCATGTTCCTTCAAAATGAGTGCTGTCGATTGCCTTGTAGTAACCGATTCCGCTGAAAACTTGTAAATTATTTTGGCTGGGTAGCTTATTCGTTATCTTATAGGAAATCTGATAAAAAGCACCCTCAAGTACCGGTTTCCATTCCATAATGATATCTGCCTTATGACCAAAGGCTTTTCCTTCAGTGTGCCAGTACCCGTTCAAACGGGACATGAGCGAGTGAGAGGTTGTTTGGGCGAAAGCAAAAACAAAAATACACAAAAATGATAATGGGATAACTAAAAACGTAATTCGGCGTTTCATTTTTACTCACTCCATATCGTTTCGTAATCGGTGGCACACCCTTTAGGGTGTGAACTTAAAAGCCTTCAAATGGTTGGATCCCACCATAAATGGTGGGGCACCAAGGCAGGAATGCATCGGTGTTGTAGGTCGTGGTTTCGAGTCGTCGAGAAACCCGACAATTTCTTATTCTTTAAAAGACAATTGTCGGGTTATTCGCTTCGCTCAAACCCGACCTACAAGAGCTACTTCTTCAACTCTTCCCAAATGCCGAACACATTTCCTTCGGTGTCTTTGAAATAGGCCAAATAGCCGGCGGTAGGGATGAGCATTTTCGGAACAACCTGTTTGCCGCCGTTTGCTTCGATCTTTTTTGCGTGTTCATCGATTGAATCGACATGGAGCGTGTTGTATACGGCTCCAGCCGGATCGCGACGTTTCATTAAACCACCGTTAATACCGGGTTGGGATGAGTCGCCCGTTTCCGCCAGCCAATACGGTTCCGGCCCGTCCCATTTGGTGATTTTCCAGCCGAATGTGTCGGTGTAAAACTTCGATGCCCGTTCCGGGTCATCGCAGTGGATTTCGAAGTGGATTACGCGATTGCTCATGATATTTCCTCCGCAGATTCGTTTGTTGCTTTTCACTCAATATGTGCCGCATATTTTCATTAGAACAACGGATTTGTTGTACAATCTGTTGAATGTGATACGCCGTTTACCGGTCGGAGGTTGCAATGTCAAAACGTGCCTTGATGGTTTTAGCTGAGGGATTTGAAGATATCGAAGCAGTCGCGCCGATTGATGTGCTCACACGATCGGGCGTCGAAGTAACTATAGCCGCATTGACCGGTGGTTCGGTGAAAGCGGCGTATGGCTTAACGATTCAGCCGACGACTACGATTGATACAGTATCCGGACTGTACGATGCTATCATTTTCCCCGGCGGCCGAAAAAATGCACAAAGTTTGGCGGCGCACAAAAAAGCAGTCGAGTTAGCGCAGGAACATTTTAAGGCGGGGAAGATTGTGGCGGCTATCTGCGCGGCACCAAGTCATGTGCTTGGGGAAGCGGCCGGATTGCTCAAAGGAAAGCGGGCGACAGGAGATCCGAGTTTTAATTTCAAACTCGGCGCCAGCGGCGCGATTGTAACCAATGAAAATGTTACGCAAGACGGCACTATTATCACCAGTATGGGGCCGGGCGCGGCAATGTTATTCGCATTGCAATTGGCTGAAAACTTAGCCGGAAAAGAAACAGCCGACGGTTTTGCCACCAAGTGGGGAATAAAGCGATAACATATGACGACCGGAATACTCTTTGTGCTTTCGTCCGCTATAGCTGGTATAATTATTCGCTTTCTTGCCGGTCGCACTACCGGTGTTCCGAAAATTACCCCGTTCTTTCGTGTTCTTTTTTTGATCATCGGGATTTTAGGTGCGGGTATGACCCTGTTTCAGATGTCGCACTTGCAATCGTATGCTATCTATAAAAAATGGGGGATGATTAACGGTATTGTCACCGATGCGCAGGTCACGGAAAAAATGAATACCTATCGCCCAAAAATTTCCTACAGTTATATCGTCAACGGTCATACCTATACCGGCAATTCCGATATGGATGTTCCCGGTTTCGGGGGCAAACAAAAGATGTTCGACGTTGCCGAAACAACCGTGCGGGATATGGCGCCCGGATCAATTGTTCCGGTTTTTTATAACCCGGAAAATCCGTCGGATTCAAAACTTCGCGTCACGCCAACCTGGAATGTCTTTGGTCAAATCGGTTTCGGCGCATTTCTGGTTCTTTGCGCCGGATTTGGATTCGTGCTGCCGCGGAAGTAAAAATCAGGGTGTCTGAATACTCTGTTGATACTGCAGCATTTGCTGCAACACCGATACTGCTGAGCTGTTATTCGGATTCAATTGAATCGCACGGCGAACTTCGGCAATACCCTCTTCAACCTGTCCGTTTTCAAACAAAGTCATACCGAGCCTGAAACTGACTTGATCGTTGATCGGGAAAAAGCGCTTGGCATCAAGCAGCACCTGGATCGCCCCTGCTTTGTTGTTCATATCAAGCAGGACAGTCGAAAGGTTGAGATATGCTTCGGTTAAACCGGGAGCAAGCCGGATCGCCTTTCTGAAATCAGCTTCCGCGCCGACTTTGTTGCCGCTTTGATGGGCTAACATTCCGCGGTTGATATATCCCTGCGCATAGGTCGAGTCTGCTTGTAGTGTTTTCTGATAATAGATCGCCGCCTGGTCAATTTTGCCTGACTGATAAAATGCATTGCCGATGGTAGTGAGTTCTTCCGCTCGAACGGCGCCGTCGTTGATGCCGAGCAGATTATGATTGCTTTCGACTGCAAAGATGCCGAATACCAGCAGGAACAGCGTTACATTTTTCCACTTGTGCTCGCGCAGATAGTTGATAAGCGAAACGACCGCAAGAACAGCGAAGGGAATAAGCAGGGGAATCATCGGCTGCCGAAACCGGGCACAGACAAAAAAGAGAATAAGACTGATCGCATAAGCGCCCAAAACAAGATACACCGCCATCAACTTTCTCCACTGCGATAGCGAAATCAATAAACCGAGCAGTGCGAGCGGTGCGACAACACCGAACGGAAAATAGATCGGCTTTGCCCACATGAGTACCCGCAACAGCGGTGAAAAGTGGGTGGACATATATTCACTCTGATTATTCGCAATCTCATACCCGTTTATGAGAATGCGAAATTTGGTAAACAGTCGGGAAATCCAGCCGGCAATATCCTGATTGATCTCTTTCCAGGCGGCGTTGTACCAGTAATCGGAAATCTCCGATGGTTTCAGGGTTTTGCCCATCGCTTGCTGCGGTATGTTGATTGTCTCCCGGTATCCACCTTCCCAGGTTTGATCGACACCGGGAATTGTGGCTGACCATCCGTTCGACAGCCGGTTGTTGCCGATATAAAAATTGACCCCACCCTGCCAGGCGACGAGCACAAAATCATCCGATACGAGGTAATTCCGAATCGTAACCGGAAAGATGACGACAAAACAGGCGGCAGTTAAAATTGCATAGGAGCGAATCGCTTTATTAAGTCCGAGTTTCGGTTTGATAATGAACCAAAACCAGAAAACGAGAAACGGTA
Organism: uncultured Ignavibacteriales bacterium; assembly: GCA_964464605.1. GTDB lineage: Bacteria > Zixibacteria > MSB-5A5 > GN15 > FEB-12 > CAYXJN01. The sequence continues at coordinate 52,358 of CAYXJN010000011.1, forward strand.
GCAGTAAAAGAATGTTGGGGCGGGTTATCGTTGCTACTCCCAAAAGCAACCCGCTCATAAGAAAATCTCGCACAAACAAAGATTCGGCTGTTCGCACTAACTGCCAGACGACTAATACGAGTAATAGCGGCATCAATGATTCGATCAGCAGTGAAGTATCAAAATGCAGTGAGGTTGGATAGAAACCCAAAATCGCGGCGGACCAAAACCCTACTGTTCTGTTCTGCAACCGGGTGAAGAGAAGATACACGAGCGGTGGAACCAGTGATGTCAGCAGTATCTGAAAAAAGCGAATCCAGTAAAAGGACTGCTCCGATGCGTTATACAGAAAACTCAAAAAGTACGGGTAAAGTGGCGCCCGGAAAAATGCTTCTGATTGTGTCACAGTTGTACTGCCAATCTGCTGTGCTAACTGGATATGGTAGCGCTCATCCATTATCGGATGGGTGAAGGTCGGCATCGCTTCGATTTGGTTGAGGTAAACAACCCGCACTGCCAAAGCGGCGAAGTAAATAAGGAGGGGGACTACCCACCAGCGCTGGAACAATGAGGTATGCGATCGTTTCACGGCCTGAAAGTTACGCATTTTTATGAAAAAGCGGAACAAAGGGGTAAAAGAGCGATTGTAGAGTCCGAAGCCTATTTTTTGTGGCAGCCCTAAGCAGCTAAATTACTGGTTTGTTAGTTACTTAGCTAAGCTAACGAAGAAAAACAAAAAAAACGGTGGCGGGGACTTGACCGGTCGAAAAGGGAGCCGTATTATTGATTATTAGCCGACAATCGAATGTGATTGTTTCGTACCTTTACGGGTAACGTTATGGATTTCAATCGACTGTCGTTGGGAATGCGGAAAAATAACGAACTGTTTGAAAAAAGTTTGAAAATCCGCTTGACCGACCGTCAGGACGGCTTTATACTCCGAATCCTGCACGGCAAAATATTGTCGCGCAGTTTTTTATCGGATTGTTCTTTGACAGCTAAATAGCCACGCAAGAGGATAGTGACACGACTCCATTTTTTTGTGTCGTAACCTAATTTTAATGAGAATTCCCGAAAGGGAATCTTGTCATCTATTCTATGATTAATGTTCTGTAAATCCTGAATTTTTGTTAGCGTCATCGATGCTGATAAAGGGACTCAGAACTCAAAATTGAGAATACAATTCGATGTATTTTTTACGGAGAGTTTGATCCTGGCTCAGAACGAACGCTGGCGGCGTGCCTAATACATGCAAGTCGAACGAGAAAGTCCGGCTTCGGTTGGACAAGTAAAGTGGCGAACGGGTGAGTAACACGTGGGCAATTTTCCCTTGAATCTGGGATAACCCTTCGAAAGGAGGCCTAATACCAGATGACACTGTCGAACGGCATCGTTTGATAGTCAAAGGCGGAGCAATCTGTCGTTCAAGGATGAGCCCGCGGCCCATTAGCTAGTTGGCGGGGTAATGGCCCACCAAGGCAACGATGGGTAGCCGACCTGAGAGGGTGACCGGCCACACTGGGACTGAGATACGGCCCAGACTCCTACGGGAGGCAGCAGTAGGGAATATTGCGCAATGGACGAAAGTCTGACGCAGCAACGCCGCGTGGGTGATGAAGCATCTTGGTGTGTAAAACCCTGTCAGTGGGGAAGAAACGTACCGGTAGTAACTGACCGGTGCCTGACGGTACCCGCAGAGGAAGTCCCGGCTAACTCCGTGCCAGCAGCCGCGGTAATACGGGGGGGACGAGCGTTGTTCGGATTTACTGGGCGTAAAGGGCGCGTAGGCGGGCCTTCAAGTCGGGTGTGAAAACTGAAAGCTAAACTTTCAGACTGCATTCGATACTGTTGGTCTTGAGTACAGTAGAGGAAAGCGGAATTCCAGGTGTAGCGGTGAAATGCGTAGATATCTGGAAGAACACCAGTAGCGAAGGCGGCTTTCTGGGCTGATACTGACGCTAAAGCGCGAAGGCTTGGGTAGCAAACAGGATTAGATACCCTGGTAGTCCAAGCGGTAAACGTTGGGTACTAGGTGTCGGAGGTATCGACCCCTCCGGTGCCGCAGCTAACGCAATAAGTACCCCGCCTGGGGAGTACGATCGCAAGATTGAAACTCAAAGGAATTGACGGGGGCCCGCACAAGCGGTGGAGTATGTGGTTTAATTCGACGCAACGCGCAGAACCTTACCTGGGTTTGACATGCTTGGGACCGGCGGTGAAAGTCGCCTTTCTCTTCGGAGACCGAAGCACAGGTGCTGCATGGCTGTCGTCAGCTCGTGCCGTGAGGTGTTGGGTTAAGTCCCGCAACGAGCGCAACCCTCGTCCTTAGTTGCCATCAGGTAATGCTGGGAACTCTAAGGAGACTGCCGGTGATAAGCTGGAGGAAGGTGGGGATGACGTCAAGTCCTCATGGCCCTTATACCCAGGGCTACACACGTACTACAATGGCCGGTACAACAGGATGCAATACCGCAAGGTGGAGCCAACCCCTAAAACCGGTCTCAGTTCAGATTGGAGTCTGCAACTCGACTCCATGAAGGTGGAATCGCTAGTAATCGCTAATCAGCAGGTAGCGGTGAATACGTTCCCGGGCCTTGTACACACCGCCCGTCAAGCCACGGAAGTTGGGAGCACCCAAAGCCGTTTGTCTAACCGCAAGGAGGACGGCGTCTAAGGTGAAACTGATGACTGGGGCTAAGTCGTAACAAGGTAGCCGTAGCGGAAGCTGTGGCTGGATCACCTCCTTTCTAAGGAGTAGGTGTGGTGCGCACTCCGCGCACACAACATCGAGGTCGAGCGGTACAAAAAAGAAAAAGTCTTGTCCTACTTCTTGTAGTGGCTATTTGCAAAATATATGAGACGCCCGTTAGGCGCCGCACCGTTAACCTTCGGGCCTATAGCTCAGTTGGTTAGAGCGCGCGCCTGATAAGCGCGAGGTCAGTGGTTCAACTCCACTTAGGCCCATAGATTTCGGGGATGTAGCTCAGCTGGGAGAGCGGCGGCTTTGCAAGCCGTAGGTCACCGGTTCGATCCCGGTCATCTCCAAAATAGGCGACAACGACCACGCGAGTGGTGTCGAGATAAAAGTAGTGTCCGTAAGGACAAAAGCTCTTTGACAACTGAATAGTGTTTTTCCGAGTGACGAGTATCTTCCAACAAGCTGCGCAGTTAGTGCGCATTGTGGATATTCTTATGTAGATTTTGGTTAAGCTACTAAGAGCACATGGTGGATGCCTTGGCACAAAGAGGCGATGAAGGACGTGGTAAGCTGCGATAAGCTTCGTTTAGCTGCAAACAAGCTATGAGACGGAGATTTCCGAATGGGATAACCCGGCGTCAAGTAATTGACGTCGTTGCGCGCTGAATACATAGGTGCGTTAACGCGAACGAAGGGAACTGAAACATCTAAGTACCTTCAGGAAAAGAAAATAATAATGATGCCCTTAGTAGCGGCGAGCGAACGGGGTATAGTCTAAACCGAACTGCACGCTAAAGCTAGTCAGCGTTGTGCTTTCGGGGTCGCGGGACGCGACAGGTGTGGTGACTAACGCGCCGCAGAGTTAAAATTGTCCGTATAGGTGAACCGACTGGAAAGTCGGGCGAAACAGGGTGAGAGCCCCGTAATCGAAATGCGTACGACTCTGGTTGTAGCTCCCAAGTAAGGCGGGACACGTGAAATCCCGTTTGAATCCGCCGGGACCATCCGGTAAGACTAAATACTACTTTGTGACCGATAGTGAACCAGTACCGTGAGGGAAAGGTGAAAAGTACCCCGGAAGGGGAGTGAAATAGTACCTGAAACCGTGTGCTTACAAGCGGTCGGAGGAAAAGAGACTCTTCGGAGCCTCTGGACTGACGGCGTGCCTATTGAATAATGATCCGGCGAGTTACTTCTCTGTTGCAAGGGT
>CAYXJN010000012.1:0-20093 GCA_964464605.1 uncultured Ignavibacteriales bacterium
TGACTCTACGCACTCCTCTTCTAAATTTAACGTGAAGGAGTGTGGGATGTTCCAAAGTGAACCCGGAAATTCGCGAAATAGTACAAAGCAATTACCGTTTGTGGCCATTGCTTACCTGTTTTTGGCCACAATTACGCTCGGCCTGATATTCGAGGTTTGGATCACCCCGGGCTATGCATACAATAAAATTGCCGGAAGGCGTCACTACCAGAGCTTTGACGAAGCAACTCCTGTTCACTCTGCTGACCCTTACCAGACGCTGTTAGACCAGGTCGAATTGCCGACGACTCCAGTCGACACAATGGACCTCCATTGGAGTCGCCCTGCGGATCTCTCTGAAGCGGAGACCAGGGAATTCGCTAACAAATATCAGGAGGTGATGGCAGAGACGCGAGATGTTGAACAAACCTATCGAAACGAATACCGACTGCAAGACGGTAAGCAAATTCACCAGTTGAAGGAGCTCATTGCTACTCTGGTGGCCGATCCTCCTGACCGCCCTGACAGCCGAGAACTGATGCAGCGTATCAGTCGGCGTTGGCAAAAACTCGAACAAAACGACCGTGCTGACGCACAGTCTTATGACAAGCCTCCTGCGACTCCTTCAAGCTTGGTAATGGTTGAAGACCATCTTGTCAGAAATAAGCTCACCTTAGCAGATGTGGAAACGGTTGAGCTTCACGGAGAGTACCATAAGAATCTTCAATCATTCGCTCACGCTCAGCATGATGAACTTATGAGACTTAAGGAAGACCTTCGAAGCGCAATACGGAAAGAAGAGCAAGCAGCACCCTCGTACGATAACTATGTGCCAGCGGGACTACCGCCGTTTAACCCTCAAGATCCGTACCAGTACCTAGATTCTCGCTACAAACGGGCCTATGCCGAGTATGAAAAGAGAAAGAATCGTAAAGAGCCAACTTTATTGCCGAGTGGAATCACTGTTGAAGAACTACTGGACATGCAACCAGGAGACGCCCTACCACCAAGACGCTGGGATGAGCGAGGTTTTAACAGGCAGAAGGCTCGAGAAATCCTCGACGAGGCCTTATATATGCATAACGTAACGAGGTCCACGATCATCGGAGCCTTTATGGATGCACGCTACGCTGAAGAAGTTGAAGCTGTCGTAAGAGACTTCCAACAATTCCATAATATGACCGGTCGTCCCGAAGATAACCGCGACCTAAAAGCGGAACTTCTCCAATACGCTAGGGTCCCGAATATTTCTGAGTATAAGCCCGGGCAAGAGAACGACCTTCAGAGAGCCATCGACTCTGTCTTCAGCTTGCCACGCTACTGGAAGCAGTAAATCCTCTGTTGCTCTGCCACTGATTTACTGAGCCCGTGCCAGTAACCAGTGAAGCGCAACCTGAAGAATTCTTTGGTCAGCAGTCGCCCTTTACTCCAAGTCTTCATGTGCCGGGATTGATTGTCACTTTCCGTCAGCCAGCCTACTCCACTTACTCCGCCGTAACACCGTGCCCTCATTTCTTTCCGTCACTATTGTTACAAATGGCTCCATTGCGCTCCGGACGGCCGTCCTCGGAAGTTTCTCCTAGCTGCGATTCTCATTTCTCCTGTTTCAAGTGAGAGAAATGAATCTCTCAGCAAACAAGGAGAAACGAAAATGACAACCAATCAAAAACCAGCACACAGCATCCGACTCGGAAGAATCAAGGCTGCGATTTGGCCGACTGAGACTTCCGTTGGCCTTCGCTACAATGTCACTGTCGGTCGGCTCTACAAAGAGAACGAACAGTGGCGCACCAGCTACAGCTTCGGTCGAAATGACCTGCCGCTTGTGGCCAAGGTTCTTGACCAAGCTCATAGCTGGATTTTCGCACAGGGTGCCGCCGCATGAGCGGTTCCCGCACTTCGCGAAAAAAGCCGGTTCACACCGGCTTTTCTTTTGTAATTGCATTGGGCAATCAGACAAATGCGGATACAGTCACAAAAGAGATTGGAAAGAGGGAGCTAACCCTTATTTTTCGCCTATGAATGAGTCGTTAGCAGTCGCTTGGACAGATCTCAAAAATGCCATGCTCTATTTCGACAAGGTAATTTGTCCGAATCTGGAATGCTTCATGGAAGCCTACCGCGACCGCGTTCATTACCTAAAACTCATCGAAGAAATCAACCCTACAAACATCCCGATTACACAGGAGCCCTATGGGCTCATGATTCACTCCAATTGCCTGTCAAACGACGACGAACTGGAAGCGGCGCTTCCGGCTGGAGTCGTCCTTGAAAGACCTATCCAGTTTCCAATGTTTTCACAAAGCCTTCTCGATTGGATTGGCAGTCGCTCCGAGTCTCTAGGCCGATTTTTCTCAGGAGAGGTTTCCTTGAAGTCGTTTCAGCAGATACGACAGTCGATTCCTTACCGGCAGGCTCCCGCTTTTGTTCCTCCCAATCATGTATTACTCGGGGAAAAAGAAAACTACGGCCGCTTAGTGCTCACAGTTGCAAATCTTAAGCTCGTTGATGCCCGGGCGCTCCCTTGGGAGACGCTCTTTTCACTTCGCGCCGACAAGACGGCGCTTAAAAAGCTTAGAAGAGTAATGCTCCTTCCTTTAGAGGCGCATAGTCACAGGAGCATCTATGAACTTGAGCAAGAAGTTGAACGGGTAATCCATGAGCACCAGTGCGTAGCGGGGGAGCTGGGGTTAAGCACGGCAGAAACAGCGCTGAATTTTATCCTGAGGGACGAGACCGAAATCTGTTCGAGATATGAAGACCTTCACAGAGCTTATCTGACCGAACCGCCACGCCTGGCCAAGTGGCAGACCTCTTCAATTTCTGAGCAGCCGCTCTTTGTCCACCTTTGGCGACGGGAGATTACTTGGGAGCTCGAAGTCGACCGAAATCCGGTTGCCATACTCATGTGGCAGCGCCGGTCAGACCAGCCAAATTAGGTCATTGTTTTTAGTTGCTTTTATACGTGATAATCCCGTTTATCATGCAGGCTTACCGGTTCTTAGTTGGAACCGGCAGGAAAGGGAAATGATAAAATCTATTGACATCTATTGCCATTTGGCCGATATTAGGTATTGGAGGTAATAACCAATGGCTAGTTTCAACATATCCCTTCCCGACGAGCTCAAAAAATACGTTGAGTCCCAAATCAAGGGCGGGACGTACGGCAACGTCAGCGAGTACTTCCGGAGTCTCATACGAGATCACCAGAAGCGAGCCGCCCAGGAACGCCTCGAACTTCTCTTACTGGAAGGAATCGAAAGCGGCAGTGCCGGTCAGATGACGAAAACCGATTGGGATGAGCTCAGAGCCGCCGCTGTTAAGCGCGCCGAGAGTCGGAGCAGGGAAGCGAGTGCCAAAAAGTCCAAGAGTAAATAAGACTAATCAGGCCAAGCAAGATTTGGCCGAGATAGCTGAATATTACGGGGGAGAATCACTCGACCTTGAACTCCGCTTTATCGAAGCCGCTGAACAGGCTTTCACAAATCTCGCAGCCATGCCCGAGAAGGGTGCGAAGCGCGAGTATTTTCATCCTAAATTAAAAGGCCTCCGAATGTGGCCGATTCCAGATTTCCCAAAGATTCTCATTTTCTACAATCCACAGGAGAACGGAGTCGAGGTGGTCCGCGTCCTTCATTCTTCTCGGGACATCGAGGCCCTCTTTATGAAGGGGAAAAAGCCATGAACAAGCGAACTCTTCCCGTTCCAATTCCCCAACCAAAGCACAACATCGCTGTCACATCCCTGAATCTTTTATCATCGATACCCGAGGAAGAGCTATGGCTTGCTTCTCAGCAAAGCGAGCAGACGCGCCGGGCTTACCGGGAAGATGTTGCGAACTTTGTCAAAACAATCGGTATTACTAGCCGCGAGGACTTACGAAAAGTTGACCGCGCGGCCGTCATCGCTTGGCAGCACGCGATGAAGGAGCAAAACGCCAAGCCATCGACCATTCGGCGACGCCTGGCGGCACTCTCCAGTTTATTTAACCACCTTGTCCACGTTAGAATCGCGGACTCTAACCCCGTCCGCGAAATCAAGCGGCCGCGGATTAACCGCAAGAAGGGGACAACGGCCGCATTCTCACCCAAGGAAGCCAGAGCCATCCTTGACGCTCCGGAATCGGATTCAATTTCCGGACTTCGCGACCGCGCAATTCTCTCTATAGGTTTTCAAGTTGGTTGCAGACGTTCAGAGATCGCTAATTTGAAGGTCGGTTCCCTGCACACGAATGCCGGATATCCGTCACTTCGCTTTGTGCGAAAGGGGGGAGATGAGCACTCACTGGCCATTCATCCGAATGCCGCGCAAAGAATCCGCGAATATCTCGATGCCGCTGGCCACGGCCAGGACTTCGAGGGCCCGCTCTTTCGACCGGTGAAGTCCAACAGCCCTGAACTTTCAGAGAGGCGCTTTCTAAACGCCGATGTTATTGACCGGATTCTTCGCAAGTTTGCCAAGAAAGCTCTTGGAGTCGACCGAGGGTATTCTGCACATTCAATGAGAGCGACATTTATTACAACGGCTCTTGAAAATGGGGCCAATCTAGAAGATGTTCAGGAAGCGGTAGGCCACGCCGATCCGTCGACTACCAAGCTTTACGATAGACGAGGATATAACCCTGAAAAGGCAGCGTCGTTTTTTGCAAACTATTGAGTCGGAGGCAGTACGAGTCTAAGTGATGAGAACATTATACGCATCGAATGGATCACAAGTGCGCTCCCGGAAACGAGTCGCTGACCACGGAGAGGTGTTCACCCCGGCATGGATGGTCGAGGCCATGCTCGACCTCGTGAAGGGTGAAACTGAGCGCATCGACTCGCGTTTTCTCGAACCGGCTTGCGGTAACGGCAACTTCCTTGTGCAGATTCTCCGGCGCAAGCTCGCCGCCGTAGAACTCAAATATGGGCAATCCGACTTTGAGCGGCGGCACTATGCTCTGCTTGCGCTGATGTCTGTTTACGGCATTGAATTGTTGCCGGACAACATCGCTGATTGCCGCGCAAACCTGCTTGAGATTCTCGCCGAATATTTAAACATCGAACCGTCCGACGATTTCTACCGCGCCGCCGTCTGCGTGCTTTCGCTCAATCTCATTCATGGCGACGCTCTGACCATGCGCACATGGGACAATCTACCAATCACCTTTGCCGAGTGGGGTTATCTCTGGAAGGGAAAGTTCCAGCGGCGGGACTTCCGTTTGGATACCCTTACTCTGTCCTCGACCTTCAGCGCCCAAGGATCGCTCTTCGCCCACCTCGGGAAGCACGAGATATTCAAGCCTGTCAAGCCGTACCCGCCGATGACCGTCAGTGAGCTAATTGCTACAACGCCCGAGGCCATGCTGTGATCCCACAAGCCAGCTTTGCCCTGCGCGGGCGCAACCCGGACGTGCTGACGTGCATCGCGAACCTTTCCAACGACGAGGTGTTCACCCCGCCGGAGCTCGCCAACCGCATGCTGGACACGTTGGCCGAGGCGTGGGCGGCGAACAACAAAGGCGCAAATATCTGGGCGGACAAGACGGCGAAGTTCCTCGACCCCTGCACAAAGTCCGGCGTGTTCCTCCGGGAGATCACGAACCGCCTCAACAAAGGACTGGATCAGGAGATTCCGGACCTGGAAGCACGCGTGAATCATATCCTCACCAAACAGGTGTTCGGCATCGGCATCACGAAAATAACTAGCCTGCTCGCGCGACGCAGCGTGTATTGCTCAAAGCACGCCACGGGTAAACACTCCATCGCCAAATTCTTCACCAGCGACGATGGTAACATCTGGTTCAAGCGCATGGAACACACATGGGGGGAAACCAAGTGTGAGTTTTGTGGCGCGCCCCAAGCGATTCTTGACCGCGGAGAAGAAGTAGAAAACTACGCCTATCCGTTTATTCACACTGACAACATCAAGGCTCGGCTTTCCGAGTTTTTTGGAGGCAATATGCAATTCGACGTAATCATCGGAAATCCGCCGTACCAAATGAAGGGAGGTGCGGGAGGTTCAAGCGACTCATCTATCTATCATCTTTTCGTTGAGCAAGCGAAGAAACTAGAGCCAAAGTTCTTGGCGATGGTAGTTCCATCCCGCTGGCTCGCGGGTGGTCGCGGACTCGACGATTTCCGAAAGGAGATGCTCAGTTCACACCAACTTCTCAGGTTGGTCGATTACCCAGTTTCAAGAGAAGTCTTTCCAAACGTGGAAGTCAAAGGCGGCATCTGTTATTTCTTGTGGTCGGTCGCCCATAATGGGCCATGTGAAGTCACAGTCATTAGAGGAGACGACGAGACGACTTCTTCAAGAAAGCTGGACGAGTTTGATGTGTTTGTGCGCGACCCTAGAGCAGTCGGTATTCTGCGCAAGGTGTTGAAGGCTGGAGATAAATCGATTACCGAAATCTTGACTGCCGACACTCCTTTCGGTATCGCGACGAACTTCGACGGATTCCATGACAAGAGGAAGTCGGGAGACGTGGCTCTCTACTACGTTAGAAGTGGCAAGCGGCGCATTGGGTTCGTTCCGCGAAACACAATCACCAAGAACACCGAGCTTATTAAGAAATGGAAGGTGCTTGTTCCAGAAGCAGGTTCAGATGGTGGGCAAAGAATCCCTGATTCGGTCCTCGGCAAACCGTGGCTCAGTCCGCCGCCATCTGCGTCTACTCAGTCATTCCTTGCTTTCTGGGTCGCGAGCAATGACGAAGCGCAAAGCCTTGAGTCATATTATCGGACCAAGTTTTTCCGACATCTAGTTTCTTTACGCAAGCTCACGCAACACGCGCTTCGATCTACTTATTCATGGGTTCCAATTCAGGAGTGGGATAGACAGTGGACAGACAAAGCACTCTACAAAAAGTATCGGCTAACAAAAGACGAAGTTGATTACGTCGAAGCAGTGATCCGCCCGATGGACCAAGACACGCAAGGCGACGATGAGTAAGACCATCGAAGAAATCCTCGCGCCGAAGCCGGAGGCGCGTCCGCGCATCTACGCCTACTCCATTGACGACACGGCGCACGCGGGGCTGCTCAAGGTCGGCCAGACCACGCGCGACGTGAAACAGCGCGTTGCCGAGCAGCTCAAGACCGCCAACATCAAGAATTTCAAAATCGAACTGGACGAAATCGCCGAGCGCGACGACGGTACGACATTCACCGATCATGAGGTGCGCGCTGCCCTCATCAAAAAGAAGTTCGCGAACCCGGAACTGGAATGGATGCGTTGCACGGTCAAAGATTTGAAGGCCGTTCTGATCGAGCTCCGTACGGGCAAGCATATCGCGGGCACGCGACACCAGAACTTTCCCATGCGCGCCGAGCAGCAAGCCGCCGTGGAAAAGACCCATTCCTATTTCCACTCCATCTGGAAGGAGGATATGCACGCAGTCCCACGCTTTTTGTGGAACGCCAAGATGCGCTTCGGCAAAACCTTCACCACTTATCAGCTCGCCCGGAAACTAGGGGCCAAGCGTGTGCTCGTGGTCACGTTTAAGCCCGCCGTAGAGGATGCCTGGCTCACGGACCTTGAATCCCACTTGGACTTTGACGGCTGGCAATATCAGTCACGCAGTTCGGGCAGCGACCCAACGAAGGTGTCTGCCAGGAGGCCGCTGGTCTACTTCGGATCGTTCCAAGACCTACTGGGCCGCGACGATGCCGGAAACATCAAGCCCAAGAACGAGTGGCTGCACAAGGTGAAGTGGGATTTGGTCGTGTTCGACGAATATCACTTCGGGGCCTGGCGCGAGACGGCCAAGGAATTGTTCGAAGGTGAAGAAGAGGCGGTCGCCAAGAAAGAAGCAAAGCTCGAATATGCGGCTGGCCTGGAAGGCGTGAACGAGGACCTCACGGTCCTCTCGGAGAAGGAAACCGAGTTCCTGCCCATCACCACCAAGGCCTACCTCTATCTCTCCGGTACACCGTTCAAAGCGCTCGCAACGGGTGAGTTCATCGAAGAACAGATTTTCAATTGGACCTACACCGACGAGCAGAGAGCCAAAGAAGAGTTCGAAAAAGAGAACCCTGTCCAGTGGAATCCTTATGGCGCATTGCCGCAGATGCGCCTGCTCACCTACCAGATGCCCGACGAGTTAGTGTCGATCGCGAGCGCGGGGGAGTTTGACGAGTTCGATCTCAACGAATTTTTCGCTGCGACGGACGCCGGGCTAAAGACGCAGTTCAAGCACAAGTCCGATGTTCAGAAGTGGCTAGACATCATCCGGGGTGGCTATGCTCCGAAGGTAACCGAATATCTTAAGACCGGCACACGCCCGCCGTTTCCGTATTCGGACGTGCGCCTGCTACCATATCTCCAACACTCGTTCTGGTTTCTCCCCAACGTCGCCGCCTGTCACGCCATGGCAAACCTCCTGGCGGAAAGGCAGAATGTTTTCTGGCACGACTACAAAGCAATAGTTGCCGCAGGGGCAAGTGCGGGAATTGGACTCGATGCGCTCCCGCCCGTGCGCGAAGCAATTGGAAGCGGCTTTGACAGCAAGACCATCACCTTGTCGTGTGGCAAGCTCACCACCGGTGTCACCGTGCCTCAGTGGTCGTCTATCATGATGTTGCGGAATCTCAAGTCCCCCGAAACGTATTTTCAGTCGGCGTTTCGCGTAGCATCGCCCTGGTCCATCAAAAACCCCAATGGGGACGACCCAAACGAGGAGGAGATTCTCAAGCCGGTGTGCTTCGTGTTCGACTTCGCGCCTACCCGCGCGCTGAGGCAACTGTCTGAGTACGCCATCGGCCTCTCCCCCAACGAGCCGAATCCGGAGAACGCTGTTAAAGACCTCGTATCATTCCTACCGGTACTTGCTTATGACGGCGCGAACATGACACAGATTGACGCTGGTGGCATCCTCGATATTGCGATGGCGGGCACATCGGCCACGCTTCTGGCGCGAAAGTGGGAGAGCGCGCTGCTCGTGAACGTTGACAATGAAACCCTTCGCCGCGTTCTCGACAACCCCGAGGCGATGGCCGCTGTCGAGCGTATTGAGGGATGGCGCACACTCGGCGACAACATAATAGAGACGATCATCAACAAGAGCGAGAAGGTCAAGGAGCTTAAGAACAAGGCCAAGAAAAAGGAACTGACGGAGAGAGAGAAGAAGCAACTCACTGAAGAAGAGAGGGAGTACAAGTCGAAACGGAAACTGGTTCAAGAGAAGTTGATCAAATTCGCTACGCGCATCCCGGCGTTCATGTACTTAACCGACTTCCGCGAGAACACCCTGCAGGACGTAATTACCAAGCTGGAGCCGGACTTGTTTCTGACCGTCACCGGCCTGACCGTGAAAGACTTCCACTTGCTGGTGCGTCTGAAAGTATTCAACACGGAGCAGATGAATCAGGCCGTTTTTGCTTTCCGACGGTACGAAGACGCATCACTTCGCTATACCGGCATTGACAGTCACCCAGGACTTACCCATTACGGCCTGTACGACACCGTGGTTGCAAGAGAGGAGTCGCTATCTGTACCTGTCTCACAATAGTTTCACATTGATTGCATCAGGGGGCTCAAAACCATTGTTGAATCGTAATAGCAATCGTGCTTGTTTATTGTCGGACGTCCGACAGTTGCGTTGTAGACTTTCTGAAAGTCAGAACGATTCGGCAGGTGAACATTGTTCTCTCTCCAACCATACCGATGCATCAAGGGGTTATTGATTGAATTCACTTCCAATTAGACTAAACTTCCTGCCATTCGTCGACCAGGACATTCAATTTAGTGTTTGGCGGGTTCCATACACGAATCAAGCTCGAACGCCGGGCTATCACAGGATGAAGCTGCCTAGCTCCGAGCAACCGAACGCACAATATGTTGAATACTGGGTTAGCTTGGAGCAGCAACAAGGTTCTGAAGAATTCTCTTGTAAGTCCAGTTACAACGCGTTCTTGACTCTCAAAGCTATTTCGGCTGCCCTAAGAAACCGAATCGCCGGTAGTGACCTTCGGGCAGACGACTATAGTATTGCGGATGACCATTTCCAAGACCGATTGGTCATTAAGGTGAAGCAGTTCGCCGAAGGATCTCAAACCATCGAACTCCAACCTTATTTTCTACGTTCGAGTAACAAGTTTGGTCTACTAGTGGATTTCCATTTTGCTACGGAACCAGGTCAAGCATTTACAAGACGAATCCAGCAGCTGAGTCTAAGCTTGGACAAAGCATTCCAAAGCAATCGAAATTATTACAGTGATAAGTACGACAAGTTAACTTCCTTCATAACTACCCACTTGCAACACATCTCACCACTTGTCATTGGAGAAAAGAGTCATCAATTGGACTCTGAATTACTCCGCATGTTGCCTTCGTCGCTCGATAAACGCATCTATCAGTTTCATTCTAACACCGAATCTTCATCTCAGTTTCTCGGTCTTAAGCAGAACTCTCCGTTGGTAACGCTATCCAGACAGCCTCTCTTTGTTTTTATCTTCACCTCTGAGCTCAAGCCATATGCTAACGAGCTTTACTCAGCAATGAAGGGAAAGAGTTATCCCACTACGTTTCCGGGTCTCAACGAAATCTTTGGTATCAACATTACAACAAGTGATGTTCTTTCCATTATTGTCCCTTCAATTCAGCTTCAGGACTTAATTGGAGTAGAACCCGAGTTAACACGTCTTCAAATAGCAAATCCTGATCGTCAGCTCATTGGCATATTTTTACAGCCTACACGCGACGATGAAGCCCAACATTCGCCCTACTACTTTCTAAAATCTGTCTTCTTGAGAAAGAATTTGCCACTCCAAGTAGTCACCATCGAGCGCATGAAGGGGAAAGATGGGCTCAAATGGAGTATTGCAAATATTTGCCTACAAATATTTGCGAAACTTGGAGGCATCCCATGGTGTGTGAAACCACGAAATGAAAAGTGCATCATTTTTGGTTTGGGAAGCTCCCACCAACGTTCTGTCGAAGGCAACATTACAAGGTATTTGGCCTACTCCGTATGCCTCGATTCTAGTGGAATCTACAAGCGTCTGGACACCCTGGGTGAAGCAGACTCAAAGCACGAGTACCTCGAACTGTTCAAAACTAATATCACGACAACTATTCGGTCTCAACTCCAATCTGATAGTGGATTGACAACATGCGTAATACACGCGCCATTCAAGATTCGAAGAGACGAGCTTCGCGGAATTGAACAAGCAATTGAACAGCTCACGACCTCTCATCAGGCTGTCCGCTTTGTCTGCATCAAAATTAATACCAAGAATCGTTTCTTTGGATTCGCGGAGAATAACAGCCGAGTTCCCTATGAAAGCTCCTATATTCAACTTTCAAATTCTGAATATCTAATCTGGCTTGAAGGACTTCACTATGGCAAGGAAAATGTAAATAAGCGTATTGGCAACCCAATCCACGTCGAATTTATCTATCCTTCGTCACAAACAGCTGCGTCGCTTACAGAAATTGAAAAACAGTCATTTCTTCAAGATATCATTAATCTTTCTGGGGCAAACTGGCGCGGATTCAACGCGAAGCTTGCACCAATCTCAATTTTTTATCCTGAACTAATTGCGTCGTACCTTGCAGCATTTCAACAAATGCCCACTCCTCACGACGTTAATATCACACATATGAATCAACCTTGGTTTCTGTAGGACGACGTTATGGCGATAAAGCTAGATGACATTATTGTTCTCATAGGCGCCGGTTGCAGCGCAGACGCTAATATTCCTACCGCTTCCCAAATGATGAGGAAAATTGAGGAAGGTTGTCTGAACACCGACGCTGGTGACTTCAAAAACCTCTATAACTATGTAAAGAGCGCCATCATCTACGGCCAAGGAATCCAGGGTAAGTTCGACGTACCCATCAATGTTGAAGATCTGATTAATGTACTTACTGAACTTGAAAAACGAGAACGAAACTTAGTCTTTCCGTTTATCGCTAATTGGAACAATCTCTTGACTGATCTAGCTGGCACAAATTTCACATCTGTAACAAAGTTCAAGAAAGTCATTAACACACAATTATTGCAATGGGTGAAACGTGACAATTATGAACGTGATGCGAGTTATTACACCGGATTTTATGGCTTTCAAAAAGAACTTGAATTGCCATTGCGGGTATTTTCTCTGAACTATGACCTCTGCTTTGAAAAACTAGCCGAGCCTGGCTATCGGCTAGAACTAGGATTTGACCAAGACCGCAACTGGGATTATAGGCGTTTTGAAGGAGACGAAAATGCGCAAGTATCAATGTATCTCTACAAGCTTCACGGTTCAGTCGATTGGAAACGGGAAAACAACCAGCTCATCAGAAGTGATTCGCCTGTAGACAACCCAGAGCTAATTTTCGGAATACCTGCAAAGCTCCAATCTTATGACCCATACTTATTCTATATCTATGAATTGAGGAAGTACTCCCTCCAAAGCAAATTAATAATAGTGATTGGCTACAGTTTTGGAGACGACCACATCAATGACCTCCTCCGTCAGGCACTTCAACTCAACCCTATTCGTCGGTTGCTCTGCATAGAAGGTGGCTCCGTCACAGTTGACCATGTCAAGGAGAACATCAAGAACAGACTGTCTTTGGCAACTGTCGATCAAGTCGAAGTGGCGTGCTCCAAAGCCAAGGACTTCCTACAAAACCAGCTAAAGCTAGCACAGATTGAACCCCGCATCATTGCGGATGATGAGCAACCCTTTCGCTAATTATTTCGCTTCAAGTAATCAGCAAATTCGTCTTGGAAAACTTCAACCCACCTTTGATATTCCCCTTATGCAATCCAATGAAGATGACAAACCAGATAGCAAGTCTGACCCAGAACCATACTGGCGCGCCCTTGATAACAAGACTGACAATGAGCCAAGTGGCCGATTTAGCAACTTCGCTGCAAAGTTCGATTTTAACACCGTCAAAAAATCAGAAGCCGATGATGATGTGGAAGTCCTAATCAGTTCAGAAGACTTCGAATTCATTCAAAAGAAGATGCAAGACGAGTTTTACGTTTCACCGAAAGACGTAATTCACGACGCACTCTTTTACCTGCAACAAAGTGATGATGAGCAGCGGAAAAAACTCGAAGAACGAAACGCAAAAAATCCCCCAGACCCTTCCGTTGCCGAGTTCTTTGAAAAGGCCAAAGCGGACGGTACGCTTGGAACACCTGAATTTAATAAGGAATTCAACCGACGCTTTTGTGACCGGGATGACCTCTACACGAAGCTTTCTGACGGGGCAGAACCCGAATACTGACCCATTGTCGGACGTCCGACAATCCTAACGAAAATACAAAGGCCGCCTCAGGTTCAGGCGGCCATCCCTAATTTCCCCAAAAGGGAAAGGAGTATTTTGCGTTACATGAGCAATATAGAAACTTGGCGGTTTTACGCAATCACAATCTAGGTTTTCTAGGCAGCTTTCTTCACATCTTCAGTGAATACTTTCACTCCACGACGACTAAGGCGAAGCGCAGAATAAGGCACTGGTTCAAACCCCACCACCTTTCTTTCACGATTCACCGCCCGAAGGATGTTTAGGAGCTGGCGACGCACCGGTGCATAGGGCTCAAACGGGACTCTTCTGAACTCTCCTGTGAGGTTTTCTACCGACCGACAGCAGGCCAAAGACACAAGATGAGCCTTCAACTTTCGATATTCATCCGGATGAACTCTTACCGATGAATGCCACTTCTGATCGACGCCAAGCTTGTAACTGATACTGTACCCCGCAAATTTTACCGGGTCCCTACGGACATCCTTAAAATCAGGATGCTCTTCAAAGAATGAGTGTTTTCCCTTAGACGCCATCAACACAAAGAACCGTCCAAGCCTGAGATAGTGAACGTTGGCAAGACCAGCCTGTTTTCGTCTCGCTCTTGCCCACTTGGAAATTCCCACGTTGTATTTTTTTAGCATCTTTAGGTCGACCATCTCCGGCGCTTTTTTCTCGGGTATCTGGCCGGTCACATAGAACCAGTATCCGCTCCCAATGTAGCTTACCGCCAATTGCTGGACGAAGGCCTCGATACTTGATGCTTCACAGTTGTACACATCCCTGTTATGCGCGGAAGGAAGAGGGTTGTTTCAATTGGCACACACCCACAAAGCCTTTGCCTTTCGCAAATCCTTTGGCAGACGGTTGAACCGACCGCAAAACCTCACGAAAAACCCTTTCGCCTTTTTCGTAACCTCCTAACCGCGCCACGCCTCTTGGCCCGGGCAAACTGTTTTCCCAGTTCGCCCCAGTCCAATACATAGGCGTAGCGCGTTTGAAACCTCTAACAGACACTAGGTACACGCCAAGTGTCTGTCGTCATTCCGCCGCCAGAAGACGGTCTACCTCCCGATAGAGCCTCTTATGGCCACGTCTCATCCTTCCACGGAAACCGCTCTGAGGGCTTCAAATTTGCCCTCAGAGCCAGTCCGTCACCTAGTTGGGTAAATGTGATACCCGTCGCCTCTTTCGTCGCTGTAATCGTCCCTAAGAACCACCAAAGGAACTCAGACGGGTCACCACTGCCTTGCAGTGACACCGCAGACCGCCAGGTCTCTTCTACTTGAGGCACTCTCCCAGACTCCAGCCTTTGAATCACCTGCTTGATGTAACAGGCACCGGTTATCAATCCGGTAGCTAAAGTCCTTCCCCGGTTATTGGGGGTCTTCCCGCATTTGGTCACGTCACTAGAGGCTGTTACGCCTCAGATTTAAGGCAATATGTCCAAGGCTCCCGCCAAGGCATAGTTTCCATGCGTTGCCGCATGATTTCAGGGGATAGAAAACAGAAGCTTCCCCTTACCCATGAGCCAAAAACCATTCGTCGTTCGGCACCGTCTCCAAATGCACTTACCAGCAAGAGCTTAATGCCCCTTTCACGCTTGAGCTTTTCGCCGTGGGCTTTTTAGACCCATCGCCGAGTCGTACCATGGACCCGGTTACTTGTGTCACCACAAGTAAACTCCACGCGCTGGCCTACGTTGAACGAACCTGTCGAGACTTTCACCCGATTTGTCACTGTCGTGACTATGGTCCGAACCCCGCGGGGGGATTAGCCTTCGTACATGTCGGATGTCCGACATTTGGAACGCATCACCGCCTTTGACCACCAAGGCTTGAGACTGGATCTCAAGTTTGTCCCGGTCGCCCGCTCTCCTATGTGAGCGAAAAATATGGGATAGAATGCTGGGATTAGTCTCAAATGTTGAGGGTTACTCCAGCAAGCCTCCCTCGAACCGGACAAGCCACTCTCATGGCATCCGGCTCTACGGGTGCCGACCTGATGGTTGATAAGACCATCCCCTTAGACCGATTGGTTAAATCGGTTTTACCGGGTGTCGGCTCCCAACTATGGTGACGTCAGAAACAAGTTTACGTTACTGACAACAACGAGCCTCAGTTACATGCCTGCCACCGGCAAGCAGTCTGAGGCTAAATTGATACCTCCTACTGCTAGTGATGAATACAGCCTGACTTTATCTCGCGAGAGTAATCTTAGTTGAGATTCAAAAGTTAATCACGTTTTCGGAATTCGTGAGTAGACAGCCCGAACTAGTGAGGGAAAATGCTGTCGGGCGAAGCCCGCGTGACTACGAGTGAACTATCGAATCGTGAACAACTCTTTCAAGTTCGCTTGCATACTGGATTAACAGCTTATTTACTCGCAGCATATCGCTGATCAGTTCGGCATACTTTGGAAAATCCCGCTGCACCTCTTGTGGACTTCTAGTTCTCAGTTCCGCTTCTTGTTGCCCGTACCAATTGCGAAAGCGCGCTTGCCACTGTGTCAGATGAGGTCTTAGTCCAAGGTTTAAGGAGTCCACGGCTATCCGTACAAGCGTTTGTGTGCTCTGTTCTTTACGAACTAATTCTGCAGGTATCTCACTTATTAAATCTCGAGTTTTGCCAAAAAGCGTGTACCAGGAGTCATATACTTCCACAATGACATCATGTTCCGGATCTATCTCAATGGCTGCTTTTCTAGTTATCAATTCAGTCCAAATTCGATGGGCAATTTGAATGTCTTCAGAGTTCGGCTTTAGTTCCACCTTCCCTATTTTTGCGATTTCAATGTGCAAACTGACGACGCAAAATCTCTTACGTTTTTTCGAAACCCAGAACAACGTCTTTAGCAGTGTTGCAGTGATAATGAGCAAAACAATTATCCAGGAGATTTCCAGAGTAATTTGGTTTTGGTCATTCACGTAGAAGTGGAGCAAATCTCGCCAGTTCATCAGTGAGTTACTCCACAGACGAGGCACTTGCTGTTGTATTTCATCATATCGCTGCTGTTTTGAATGAACTTGGCTCTCGTTGATCTCGCCGAAAAAGCGTCCTCGATCCACCCTCGCAATTCGACCGGTGTTTGTGGTGGATTGTAAAGTCGGCAATAACTATTGTTGTTCTCTTTGTTCCAATTCTCATAAAACCGTTGCGGCACATATATAGGCTGGCCACAACTTGGAAGTACAATCCCAAGCACACCATTTGGAGTATAGAAAAGTCCCTGCCGGAGGGATGACTTTAGTTCCCAGTCCACGTACCGACGACTATGTGTGCATTTCCCAATGAGAACGATGGTGACCGAAGAATCCTCAAGATAGTTTTCCCGTATTTTGCTCATAACATACTCCGGATTCCCGCTATCGATAAGATCGGGATTCATCGACACGCCCAGTGCCTTGGAGATGAAAACTTTTTCTTGAACTGACCAACGGTAGATAAAAGTGTCCGCCTCGGATCTATCGCTTTGATGGAATGAGATGAAAACCTTGCGCTTTGGGAGCAGCCCGAAAAGGATGTTGTTCAAGTTACCTAGCCGCCTTCCCTATTGTCGGACGTCCGACAATTGTCCCTCCGGGGCCTCAATCAGCTGATTCAGCAGCACTTTCTTGTACTCTTCGGGGCTTGGGAGGTTGGCAATCAAGTCTGCCTTCTGATTCTGTATCTCGTCAAGTGATGCCTCGCGCTTATTCTCCCGCTTGAACCTCAACTTCCAAAGCATCACATGGCCGCTCACTTTTTCGTCATCAGTGAGCTTAATCCAGGTTTGAAATTCTCTTTCAACTTCTGCCAATTTTATTTGCTGCTCGCGCTCTTTCGCTTTGGCTTTCATCTCCGCCTTTTGCTTTCGCGAGAGAAATCCTTCCGGAGGAGCATAGTTGTCTTCAATCGCACGGCGAAGGTAACCCGCTGGATTTTTCGTCAATGCTTCGCTCTTGATGCTCCGCAAGTGTTCATAGAGTTCAATCTTCTCTTCGATTCGCTCCGCACCAAGTCTTTGCACCAGAGTGTGAGCAATCCCTTCCGTGATCCCTCTTTGAATAAGCTCTTTTTTGAGGTTACTTTGGCCCGTTGAAAGGGTTGGCTTGGATTCCCGCTTCTCCCTAATCGCTCGACGAAACACAGCTTGGCTCCCGTCAAACTCGAATGTTTTTAGGTACCCTCTGTCAATTAGCTCCTGGGCTGCCGCCGCAATGAATCCCCGTACCTTGGCCGGTCTGGAGTTACGATTGATACCCAGCTTTTCAAATCCAAGCTTTCGGTAGTCGATAAGAAAATCATTTTTCTGATAGAACTTCTTGTCAAGGTAACGATGAAGTCTGCGAGTTATCGGCCCTTGAAGTGAGAACCAGAAACTCGTATCGAGATTCTTGATGTAGCCCGACTCAATGCTTCGCCAGACCACCTCGTTCCATTTGAAGTAGCTAAGGGGCAATGCCTGTTGTCCGGAGACTTGCGGCTTGTCCCTATCCCAAAGCCGGTAGTTATCAATGATATGGAAACTCTCGGTGCTGTAAGATTCTGAGACCGGGTCATAGAAGGCGTTTTCGGCCTTAATAGTCACCCCCATCAGCCGGTCAAGGGCAGACTCAATTCGGTGATAATAGGTACCCGTATGAGGCCAGCCGATGATGTTAATGGCCCGGTAGCGGGTAAAGAATTGGCGGGCGGATTCAAGCCCGTTTTCTTTGGAAATTTGCATGAGAGCCACATAGACTTTTTCGTCGTCTCGGGTTGGCATCCCAAATTTCTCACTCGAAGTAACCGTCCATTTTCTCGGTACCCTCTTCCCGTCCTGACCGATAATCGTGTCAGAAAATTCTATCGTAACTATCCCCTCTGCCCTGTCGGTCAGAAGTGCAAACGGGAATTCGACAAGGTTCATTTCATCCTTGCCGCCACTCCAAACTGGTACCTCAAATCGAGGCTTAGTTATTAACTCTTCTTTGTTCATCATCAAAAAAATACAACAACACTCGGGTGCTCTTCTTCGAACTGTGTACCGCTCTTTGTTATTAAGATAGTTAGATACAAAGTTAAAGAGTTACAGGTTTGTAACTCCTTGAATAACAAAGCGTATTTAGAAAAAATGTACCTCATTTTACGGTAGAGCGTACCTCGTTTTACGGTACTGTGTACTTCGTCTTACGGTATGAACGTACCTCGTTTTACGGTATTCCGTACCCCATCTTACGGTATGTGGACAGTCCACTTTTCCACACTGTGGAGAGCCGAAATCTGATCCGAATAGGCGGGGGAATGAGCTCATTTTTTCCTCCGCGGATTACCCAAAGACTCAATCGTTGTCATGAGTGCCTTGATGATCTCGCGCTTGGACGCCGTCTCGGAATTGAACTTCACGGTTACGGTGTACTGGTCATCTGGGTCCCGAAAAGTGTGCCGGAAAAGCTTGTCTTCAGCCGGGCGTTTGAGTTTAATGGCTCGTGCGGCTTTGACTGTCGCACCGTTTGTCTTGAGGTTTTCCCAAGCCTCTAGCATTGCCGTTTTGTCAGGGAAACGCGCAATTTCCAAGAGCACACTTTTGGACCACTTGTCGGATATCCGACATTCATCCCGGATCACTTCGGGGAGCTTAGTCAGCGACAAAATCTCGGTGACCGTTATCCGCGATTTACCCACTGTGGCGGCTAATCGCTCGTGGGTATACTTGTACTTCTCAGCCAGAGATTTTAGACCTTCGGCTTCTTCTACCGCCGTTAAGTCCTCCCGCTGCAAGTTCTCGATAATGGCAATTTCAAGCGGGTTGTCGGAGTTTACTACGCACGGGATCTTGGCAAGACCGGCTATCTTTGAGGCTCGGTAACGGCGTTCACCGGCCACCAGCAGGTAAGATGCCCCGCGTTTTGTGACAATAATCGGCTGGAGAATTCCGCGCGTCTTTATCGATTCAGCGAGCTCTTCTAAAGCCGCCTGGTCGAAATGCTTTCTTGGTTGTTCCGGATTTGGCGTTATCGCTTCAATCGGGATATTGATTATTTTCCCGCTTCCGGCATCGTCAGTGAAGGCCTCGACCGGATGAGCTTCAGCCACATTACCGGCAAAAATATCCCGTCCGAGTCCCTGCACACTGGCCCGTTCTTTAGCCATTTACCACCTCCAGCGCTAAGCCCCGATACGACTCCGAAACGGGGGAGCGGGGGTCGTAGCTTAGAATCGCTTCACCGCGAACCGGCGCTTCTTTGGCCCGAACACTCTGGCCAATTACCGCCGTAAATACTTTGTCTCCAAATGTTGCCCGAATTTCTTCCAGAATCTCTTTGGCGTGCACTGTGCGGTTGTCGTGCATCGTGATGAGAATGCCGCCGATTTCGAGGCCGGGATTTAGTTTCCGGCGCACCTTTTCAATCGTGTTGATAAGGAGACTCGCGCCGCGAATGGCGAGGTAATCGCTTTGCGTGGGGATTATTACTTTGTGGGCGACTGCCAGCGCATTGGTTGTAAGCAGACCCAGAGAAGGGGGGCAGTCGATCAGAATGTAGTTGTAGCGCTGCCGAGCTTTCTTAAGAGCATTTGAAAGTGCCCGCTCTCTATCCATTTCGCTCATAAGCTCCATTTCGGCCTTAGACAGGTCGATATTCGAGGGAGCTATCTCGATGTTCGGATACTTTGTTTTCTGAACCACTTGCTCAAGATTTATCCCCGGGCGCGTATCCAGAAGTACATCGTAAATAGTCTCCTTAAGCTCGTGGACGGGCAGTCCAAAGCTAATCGAGAGACTGCTTTGCGGATCTAAATCAATCAGCAATACCGAGAGACCCTGCTCAGCAAGTGCCGCAGCAAGATTTGTGGTCGTCGTGGTTTTCCCCACGCCGCCTTTTTGGTTTGCGACCGCGATTATTTCCGCTGCCGCGTCCTTAG
>CAYXJN010000013.1:0-3455 GCA_964464605.1 uncultured Ignavibacteriales bacterium
CCCACGCCGCCTTTTTGGTTTGCGACCGCGATTATTTCCGCTGCCGCGTCCTTAGACGCGCTGGGCTTGCCGTTCTTGGCCGCGCTCTTTAGGACTTTCAATTTTGTTGGCATAGGTTTTAATCCGATCAATGTCTGCGACCGAGAAAACGCGCCAGCCACGCACATCCCGATCAACTTCTGCAATTTTTCCTTGGGCGAACCAGCGAATCAGCGTCGGCTTACTGATGCCGATTTTTTCTGCCGCTTCCGCCGTGTACAATCGTCCGTGTGGAGTCATTGTCTCATCCTTTGCAATCCTTCCGTCCAAAACAACATCATGCGTCAATGATTATTGAGTATACTTGACTATGGCAATATAAAAACTTTCTGCCGCCCGCTTTTTCTGTCACCCGGCCCATTGTCGGACGTCCGACAATCCGCTTTTGTGCCTGCCAGATTCAGCGCCTGACCCCGCGTCGCACTCTCTTTCCGTCTGTCTATTTTCCTGCTTCGACCCTTCGGCATTTGAAAGCAAGCGCACGCTTCGCGCCAGGACTTCGCCTGTCACTCATCGTGCTATCGCTTGCCTGTTTATCTACGCCTACGGGCACGAAGCCTCTCCTTCAGATTCGAGTTTTGGTTCCTCCCTGTCTTCGAAGGAACACAAAACTCTCAACTTTGAAGGAGAAAAACATGAAGACAGACGAAATCAAAAAACTCTCAGACGACGCTCTCACCGGGCTCAATCAGGCACTTCAGGCAGGTCGTAGCGACTCACTCAAGAACTACCTCCAATTTATGGCTCGGTTCCATAAATATAGTTTTGGTAACATCATGCTCATTGCCCTCCAGCATCACAATGCCACGCATGTTGCGGGCTTTAACTCTTGGAAGAAGTTTGGCCGTTTCGTCAAAAAGGGTGAGAAAGGCATCGCCATCATCGCTCCTGTACTTATAAAGCCCGATGCAAAGTCGACAGCTGATTCGGCAGACGATGAGCAGCCTATCCTTCGTTTCAAGGTCGCTCACGTCTTCGATATTAGTCAGACCGAAGGTGACCCAGTTCCCGAGCTCGCCACGATTTCCGGCGACCCTGGTATTCACCTTCAGCAGCTCAAAACTGTAACCACTGATTTCGGTATTGAGCTCACCTACGAAGATCTCCCGTTAGGCACTTTTGGTTTCTCTTCCGGTGGCACGATCACACTTGCCTCTGGCCGTACACCGGCTGAAGAATTCTCAACTCTCGCACATGAACTCGCTCACGAACTCTTACATCGAAACGTCGATGAAAGACCTTCCAGTAAGACCGTTCGTGAGACTGAAGCCGAGTCAGTCGCCTTTGTAGTCTCCAGTGCTATCGGCCTTGAAGCTGATATAGCTTCCCAAGACTACATCCAGCTTTACCACGGCGATGCTGCCATCTTGAGTGAATCGCTTGAACGCATTCAGAAGACAGCTTCTAAGATTCTCACGGCGCTCTTCGCCGATTCAGTGCTGTAGGTTCAGCACTGAGGCATATTCCTATGCACCTACTTGGATGGTTCATGGCTCACACTGCTTGGAGTAGTCTTATAGGTGCCTTCCACTTCCCCTAATCCCCAGTCGGCTAATAGTTTTCTCATATTTTTAAGGCTGTCGTTTTTGCTCTCCCAAGACATTGTTCTTGGCGGTTTCATCGACCGCGCTTATCTTCATTTGGCTTCTAACATGGAGTTTCGTCCATCCAGATTACTGAACGCGACAGATTGATCTTGGAGACTCTCACGCACAAGGTGCGGGTGCTCTCACTCACTCAGATCGCCGCCAAATGGTGGCCGCCACATGAGCAATCTGAACGGTCGGTCAAAGGAAGATTGAAGCTCTTGGAAGCTGAAGGGCTTGTCATGCAGGCAAGGGTTATGGCTCACCCTTTGATTGCACTTGAAGCTCCTCTCGTAGTCTGGAAGCAGAGAAGTCCAGTTCCGGATTTTGGCCCAATCTCATATCGCCTGAAGTCGCGCTGGAACCAGACACTAAAACTTACGCCGATAGTTGCCGCCTCAAAGATTGCCGGAAATTGGTTGGGGGGACATGGCGGCCGCCTGCCTCGAACTAGTGAAGCGAGCCACGACCTCTGTCTGGCTCAAGTATATCTGCAACTTCTGAGCGGACAGCCGGAGCGAGCAAAGAAATGGGTTTCCGAGGCTGAACTTTATCATCGTGGCGGCGGACGAAATCAGAAGCTGCCCGACGCCGTTGTCTGGGGCAGGGGAGTGAAGACCGCCATCGAATTTGGCGGAGCCTACAGCAAAAAGAAGCTTGAGGACTTTCACGCGTATTGTGAAGAAAACGGTTTTGCTTACGAGATTTGGTGATGAATGAACGCGACTTGAAAATTCTGAAACACATTGGTCTCTACCGAGTTTCAATCCGCGTCGTAATCGAAAAGGCGTTTTTCTCCGGTGCATCCTGCGGCAATGTCCTGAAGAGACTTATCAGGGAGCAGTTGATAACCACGGGGGACGACCTTCCGGGTCCCGCCAGTTACTATCAACTCACTCGCAAAGGCGCCGCGCTAGTTGGATTTCCGGCCGCACGTGCCACACACTTTGAGCCGCAGTCATTACAGAAACATCTGGCAATATTGAGTTTCTGTTTCTTAGGAAAGCGCCCGCGTCATCGGATGGATGAGAGTATTCTCAAGACAATTTTCCGCCAGGACACGCCAAGCGGCGATCACTGCCTCGAAGAAACGAGCAACGAGCGGAAAGGTCGAATCTACCACGTTCAGGTTACGGGATTGAATACCAGTACGAAGTCCTTAGTTCGCCAAACCCGCGAGAAGATTCTCAAGTCACTAGAGGAGGTTGAGCAAAGAGCTTGGATCGAATCCCGAGAGTATGCCTTTGCCATACTTGTCGACAACGAACTGCGAGCAGACGCAGTGAAGCAGGCGTTCAAGAATGTTTCCGACAAACTGCATCAACAGGCTGCCATTTATGTGGAGGCCGTCCCCAGCTTCAATCTCTTCAAAGGAGTAGCCATTGCTAAACGGGCAAAACAATAAAGGCGAAGGACTGGGATTGAATTTTCGAGCCCGCAAACTTGCGCCTGATGTCACTGATTTATTCAGAGCGGCACAGAATAGACAATTTCTGATTCTATTGGCCGTTCCGCTAATCGTTGTCGCCGGAATCTTGATCCGGCGCTATTTCCCGCCACAGGCATCGCTTCCCATAGTTGCACTCGCCGTTCTGATCATTACCCTTTGGCGTTATTTGACTCAACGTCCCATAGGCTATTTTCTGCTTGCTTCTCCTGTAATTCTCGTGGGAGTTCACTTTGGCTCCCTATTGTTGGAAGACCGACTTTTCACAATCATCGTTTTGTCCACTATCACGATTACCTTCTTTGCTTTTTTCTCGGCAGATCCATTACGCTTTTATCAGGAGTGGCTCTTTGCTGATCCACGTATCAGCCCTGAACGCAGGC
>CAYXJN010000014.1:0-3276 GCA_964464605.1 uncultured Ignavibacteriales bacterium
CGCTTTTATCAGGAGTGGCTCTTTGCTGATCCACGTATCAGCCCTGAACGCAGGCAGCAACTGAAAACACTGGAGTTACGCCCCAGCCTTATCACGCTCATTTTGTTTTTGGCCGTCATTATTGTTATCCCGTGGTTGCATTCGGTAACTCTAGCCATAGCTGCTCTCGTACTTTATGTCTTGGGACTCATTTTCATTCATTCAGTGAGAACCGGACTTAAGCCAATCGCTGGAACCAAGTTGCTCTTTGAGCGAGCGCGATCGGTGTACCGTCTTTATTTGGCCTACCCTGACTCCAACGACAAAATGCCCGGACGTTGGAGTTATAGGCATAATCTTGCGAAGCGCCGTCGTTTACTCTTCGCCTTCAGCTCCCCGTTTTTTCTATCCGTGCTCTTAGGCCTCAGTTTCTGTGTGCCGTGGGAGATTTTTGGTGCTTGGACAATTCCGCATTTTCCGTGGAAAGTTCCGCCGAATACCACAGGCGGCGACTATGATTTCTTGCTCACGCCATTTTTGAGCGCCGCTCAAGCTCCGCCATCCTATTATTGGGCATTCGTAGTCGCCCTTCCGCTCATGTTTATCTTGCCCAGTCTATTACTGCTCGCGTGCTTCTTGCCGGCGATCATCAAATTAGAAAAGCATAGAGCCGACGTGCTTTCAGCACTAGGTGACGAAGGTCTCTCGCAATGGGACATATTCGTTGAGCGTCTCCGTACTTCTGAGAAATTCACTTCACGAGCAGATGACCCTTCGGAACCACCTATCAGGGAAGCCGACCACTTCTTCCTTGGGTTTTATCCATCGACCGATACACCAGCTTTGTTGCATCGTGAGATTCTAAACGAGCACGCCCTAATTGTCGGTCAAGCCGGAAGCGGTAAAACGATAATGGGACTTACACCACTAATAACGCAGATACTTCGTGGTTACCATACTGGGCCAACGAAGCAGGGAATCGTGGAACACTCCGATCCGGCACCGATGCTCATACTTGACTTAAAGGGCGACCTCGCACTCTTCAACAGCGCAAGAATCGAAGCTGCACGTCGCGGACAGAGATTTCTGTTTTTCCGACTTGAGAAGGGCTCGGCATCGGCGTATTTCAACCCCTTTGCTGACTTGCGCACCGAAAACCGCACGGTGATTGAGTTCGCTGAATTGGTTGTGCAGGCGCTGAATCTCTATCATGGTGATTTTTACGGTGCTAGTTATTACTCTCGGCAGCATCGCGATCTCTTACTGACGGTACTGAAGGACGCGAAGGTTCAGCCGCAGTCCTGGGATGAACTCTATGCACTCGTGCTGAAAAAGGCAGGAAAGCAAAGACACAAAGATACGACCGAACTTCTTTCAACGATTCATGCGCTGACTTGTTATGAACAATTGCGATCAGCGCCGGAAGGCAAGGACCAGATTCACATGCCAAGGCTTGTAGCTGAAAACGAAGTCGCCTACTTCTGGCTCCCATATCGCGTTGGGAACATGAGCGTGAAGGAAGTAGGCAAGCTTGCTCTCTTTGCGATTCTCACCGCTTGCGCGGAGTACTACGAAGCGGGCAAACCAGCTAAGCAGACGTATGTTGTCATTGACGAATTTCAGTGCCTCGCTGCTGAAAATATCAAAGCCATACTCCAGCAAGCACGTGGCTTTGGAATTTCACTGGTACTAGCGCTACAAGCTTTGAAAGACCTTCAGTCGCCGAATTCCACCGATCTCCGCGCCACAGTTTTCACTAACACGCGCTTCAAACAATTTTTCACAGTGACTGAACGTCAGGAGATGGAAGACTTAATCGCTCTGTCTGGCGAGGAGCTCCAATATCTCCAGAGTACATCGGAATCAACCACCACCAGCAATACCGGCACCAGTCACACAGTCAGTACTAGCCAACATCCCGTCTATCGGCCGCGGCTTGAGCGGGACCTCATTCGCGCCGTTAACGACGCCGAGACCGATTCCCTGATATATGTCACACGCGGCAAAGGCTTCACCAAACTTGAGGGAATTCCGACGCGCATCCAAAGCCTCTATCCGCTTGATCAAGATGAATACAATAAGCGGCTCTCTACACCATGGCCTAAAGCCGAAGAAGTGCCAACTGCCAGTCAGAATCCGCAGACTCCCGAGAAGATTGAGCAGGAAGCCCGGGAATTGCACCAGGACATTTTGCTAAGGGCGTCGCAAATGGCAAAGGAGATGGGTGGACTCGACGAATAGGGGAAGGAGTTTGCCACAAAAGACAATAGACCCGAAGGTCTATTGTCTACACGCGAATTTCCAGAGTTTTTCTGATGTCCTGGACTTACATGCCAATCAAGTTTTTCTGATGTCTGATTGACACACTCGCGCTAACTGCCGTTTCATTTATTAACCTGTGAACGGCGGACAGGAAAAAGGACTAATTCGAGCCCTTAATAATATAACGCTGGATCAGCGAATTTTGTTCACAAAAAATTGTGGGCAACGGGCAAGAATGCTAAACTGGCCGCATGGAAAACCAAACTGAAAACTACATCCTTTTTGAAAGCGACATTGGGCACGAATGGCTGACCTTGGCCTTCTGGGACCATCCGGCGACGTATATGTTGCTTACTATGATTGTCATGAAGTTCGTGGGCTTCTAGACCCTTGACCTGCATCGAAAAGAGGGTAGAATAAAAAAGAGAGCTGGCGTAAGCCAACTCCCTGAGAACTTAGTGCGCTAACAGCATTAGACCTGCTGTTAACATACACCATGAGAGGCGCTCTGCAATTTCTTGCCAGAGTGCCTTTCTTTTTGTCCTCGACCGGTACGAGCGGAATACTTGAAGTACTCTCGGCGTTGTACCTGTCGATAACAGGATTTGTCCGTAGAAGTGCACTGGCTCGGATATTGTGCCATCAGGCCAAAACATCACGATCTTTGTGAATCTCCTACGAATCACTTTTCCGTTCTCCGTCCACGTCAACATTCCTGTTTGTTCATTATTCAACATAGGTTTACCTCCCAATTGTTTACAATTAAAGAAGCGAACCCCGAAGGTGTTTCGCTCCGCTCAAAGCCCGAAGACTCTCAACGGAAATCACACCAACGCTGTTGAACTAGAACTGTGGCCGGATACGGAACACAATTCGGATAACCGGAAAGCACGCTTTCCGAGTGCCGGTCTTTAACCTCTGGGCACACTGAGGATTGGAAATTTCAAAGAACACGGAGTACGGTTTGAATGGAAACTAATTGACTCTACGCACTCCTCTTCTAAATTTAACGTGAAGGAGTGTGGGATGTTCCAA
>CAYXJN010000015.1:0-3254 GCA_964464605.1 uncultured Ignavibacteriales bacterium
TTTCCTTCCTAAAAAAAATATCCCCCTGCGAGGTGATTCCGGGTCACCTTTGTTCGCAGGGGGAATATTTGATCGTCAGCTGACTGTGCAAGTCATACTAACGGGTCGGTTATTTCAAGAACACCATCTTCTTGGTGTCGGTGAATGTACCGGCCTGGAGTTTATAGAAGTAGACACCAGAGGCGTTACCATCGGCAATCCAATCAACCGTGACCTGTTCAGCGCCGGCAGTGCGGCCTGTAAAGGTCTTCACGGCCTGACCAGTGACGTTATAAATAGTCAGGCTGTATTCCACGGCGGCCTTCGTAGTGAAGGAGATCGTGGTCTTGGGGTTGAACGGATTCGGATAGTTCTGCTTCAAGGCAAACTCGGTCGGAAGCGCTTTCGCAACTGCCGTCACCATGCCGCCTTCCGGCGTGGCAAATTCAGCCGAGATCACGTTGCCGGAAACGGACAGGAAGGTACCCGAGAAGGTGCCTAAGGAAGTCCGGTTCTCAACGTTGGTGTACACTAAAATACGGGTATTGGTACCGTCGAAGGCATAGAGCATGTCAACGTCCTTGGCAAGCAAGGTCGGGACAACATTACCTTCCACCACCACTGCCGCAGCGGCTACCGTCGCGTCAATAGACACCTGTCCATTGCCAACTGAGTAGGTCGCTTCAATAGCAGCCGGAACGGTCTTCGGGAACGGATTGGCGTCGCCGATAACCACACGGATCAAGTAGACCAAGTCGGCAACGGAGAGGGTAATACCGTCAGCGTTGACGTCAGAGGCCGCAATCTGACCCTGGAGGTTAACATGGAAGACGCTCAAACCATAGACGAAGTAATTGCTGTAGAGAACAGCGTCCGCGATTTCATTCGCGATTTCGTTTAAGTTCAAGTCGCCGCGCGCGTCAATAGAGTCGGCGCAGACGATATCGATACCGCCGTTCTGGAAGTCAACAACACGCAACGGATCCGGTTTGCCATCGCCTAAAGCCGTATCGCAGGTGCTGTTGGCACCATACCAGGACGGGAAGGCGTGGCCGAGATCTTCGATCGGGTTGACATTGTCAAAGTCATAAACGTGACGGGAAATGTATAACGTGTCGCCGCTGACGGATGAGAAGGCGTTGTCGCCGCAATCATACCAGATGAACCGGATCGGCACATACATACATTCAAACGTACGGTTGTCGCTGACTAAGAAGGTCAGCTTGACCAACTCGCCGGAATCACCCGATTGACCGCCGAAGCAGTCCGGATGGTTCGCGCCGTTGTTGGTTTCGGCAATCGCCACGATACGGACGATACCGGTCGGGCAGGCCGAATTACCGCAGTTACCGTTGGCGCCGAAGCGGTAGGTGAAATATTCCCATCCGCAATCAACGAGCAACTGACCCGGCACCGCTGACAACAAGTTCAGCGCTGAAGCGTCATATTGCACCAACAGATCAAAACCGCCCATCTCAAGACCCGGAACGACAGTGCTGTCAAGCCAGATAGAAACTTCCTGGGTTTGACCCTGAATCGTGTTGTGAGTCTTTTCGATAGTGACCAGCATGGTCGGAATCACCTTGATGGTGACACAGCAGGTATCGGCATTGGACGGACTGCACGGAACACAGGTGTTAGCGCCATCAGAAGCCTTTATGCACAGAGTAAAGTTTCCGATGTAGTTGTTCTGTTCCTGAGTCGTCCAGCTCCATTCGCCGGTAGCCGGATTGATCGTAATCGCGCCGACTCCACCCGGACCAGAGAAGCTGGCCACGCTGTAGAGAATCGCGGAAGGACCGTTATCCGGGTCGGTGGCATTGACATCACCGGACGCGATTTCACCCCAGATAATCTGGGTCGTGTCGGTCGGGCAGGTCAAGACCGGAGCCTGGTTCGTAACACAGATATCAAAGCTCCGCTGGGCCGTTGAGCCGCAGGAGTCCGCTACTTGCACCGTCACAGTGTGTACGCAGACATCGCCGCCGCCCGGAGTCCAGGCAATGGCGCCCGTGGTCGGATTGACCGTTAAGGCAGCCGGGCCGGAGACTTTGGAATAGGTCAGTTTTTCGCAGCCGTTGGCCAGATCATTATCCGCGCCGACTGCGCTTGTGGTAAACAGATTACCCCAGGCAACTGTCCCGTTTGCAATCGCGGCCAGTGTCGGTGCCTGGTTGGCAATCGTCACGACGCCTGAGGTCACCGTGGCCGGGACTAAGGCGTTGGTCGCACAATCAACAAATTGGGTTGAGACAGCGCTTTGGTTGGCACAGAACACAGCGTTCGCACCAGCCAGGGTAAAGCTGCCGCTGCAGACATTGCCGGAGGTAAACGAAAATGTTGCTACCTTCTTCGGGAAGGGGCCAGTCAAACAAGTATTCATCGGACTGGTCTTCATACCGGCAATTCGGATGGTGTCGGGCGAGGTATTGTTCACCCCGGAGAGGTCAACAATCGTCGTCATTGATGCCAATACCGCCGGATCGATAGTCAACCCGGAAGCGGTATAAAACGCGCCGCCTGAGGTTGACGTTGCCACCAGCACGATTTCAAACGCACTGACGTCGGCCGTCGGATTGACAGAGATGTCGACTGTCCCGGGCGTACAGCGGGAGACGGCTTTTGATTGTACCGTCACCGACTGGCTATATCCCAGGGCAAACCCAAACACCAGGATAAAGGAGGTCAGCAGCAAAGAATATATGCTTCTTTTGTGCATCATTAGAATGCTCCTTTAACAGACTACAGGTCATGTTAATTTCAGATGATGTCTTTTTTGCACGAGAAGACTATCATCTCATGAAACCGAATAACGCACGCGACAGATATTCGGGTCGTCAAACCAATCCCCGACATACACAATCCCATCAGTTACTACTAACGGGCCGGAAAGCATATGTGGTGGGATGATTCGACTAAATAATGTTCGAGAACCAATAAACCATATCTTATCGACTTGGTTTTGAATTCTCTGTAAAACCGGACTGAGGAGCTGAATTGATGCAGTAACTTCAATTATTCATTGTTGTTACATAAGGTGCTTCAGGTTCAAAACAGCAGCGCGTGTGAACACAACTATTTCCCTAGACGAACAAAATCTAACAAATTACCCCAAATTGTCAATACTTTTTACCACATTCGACCACCAATAGAAAGAAAAGAAGGGGAATGAAGAGAAGACAGACTAACTAAAGAACCTCCGCGTAGACCAGTTCACTGGTCGCTTTTTACTGATCAAATCTGACCCCACATGTCGCAGGAACTGACCAAGCCGG
>CAYXJN010000016.1:0-2124 GCA_964464605.1 uncultured Ignavibacteriales bacterium
GCAAAAAAAGGGTGGGTATCCGGTCTGGATACCCACCCAAAAAGGGACTGAACAGAGGGAAACCCCTGATCAGAATAACCTATTTCATCAACACGGACAAAGCGGAGGCTGAGCGCCGCCGTTGAACAGGAACTGAACCAGGTAGGTAAGGTCAGCTACCGTGATACCGCCTAAGCCGTTCACGTTCGCTTCATCCGTACACACCGGAGTAGCACCGCTGTTGAACAGGAACTGAACCAGGAAGGTCAAGTCCGCTACCGTCACGCCGTCACCAACGCTGTTGTTCACGTTACCACGACGGTTGATACAGCAGCTGGCACAACCACCAGTACAGCTATCACGCACGATGGACGGAATGTTCTTCGCGTTCAACCATGCTTTACCCTGAGACAAACGACCCGTCAAGGTCGCCTGGCTGCCGTTACGAACAGTCGCATACACCGTGTAGTAACGAAGCGTATCCGTATTGTTCAACGTCAGGTTGTGATCAAAGCACATACCCATGTGCAAGTCTTCAACTGAATCCGAAGCCGCAAAGCCGGGAGTCGCGAAGTTCTTGTACAGTTCTTTCGCCACGAATCCGTTGTTCGTGAACACAAACGAATCGTTTTCGGCCGTGTACGCACTGTGCGCCAGCGAGTCGGTTGACTTCGTCGCGTTCACGTACTTGTACACATACTTCATACCGCCGAAACGAAGTGAATCTGCCTGGCAGGCCGCGTTACCAGCGGAATCATTATAATCCACGCCACGCTGCCAGATTTCCTGGTTCAAGCTCACCGCGGAACTGTTATCCGCGCCTGAGTCTGACGGAATATCCCAGTCGATAGCTTCACCGATCGTCACCCCGCTGCGCGGAGTACCAACCGATGTCAACCAGACTTTCAAACACTGAATGATGAACAACGTATCGTTCGTCGCATTCGTGATCTTCGGCGCATACCACATCTTCTCCATCGAGATTGAGGTATCGCGGCTCACGAAACGGGCCGTACGATAGTATTCAAAGTCCGGACAATCTCTAAACCGCGGCAGCCACTTCGTCGAATCAGGTAAACCGGTGTACGGACGAAGCGCTGAGCTGTCTTCAAGCCAGCTGTCGCCGAAAATAGTCCAGTTCATTACCGTGTCAGCGCCGGCAACCCAGCCGATAACGGCGGAACCGTCATACAGGTAGGTTTCCAAAGTCGTGTCGCATTCGCCGTTACCGACGAAGTCAAGATTCACGCGACCCTGACCCTGATTACCGTAGTTACCGTTAGAGGAAACAACCAATTCCTGCTTCGCTACACCACCCTGACGGATGAACAGCGTATCCAAGGACGGAGGAACGACCGTGTCGGCTACCGTGAACAGAATCGGAAGCGTATCCGGACTGGTCGGAGCGTTGGAGGTAAACACCAACCCACCCGTCAGCACCGTTTTACCCGCAACCGGGTTCACAATACCGCCCGTGTTCAAACGAACCGTACCGGTCACCGAGTTCGAGAAGCCGGAGGCTACCGGGCTGGTGAAACCGGTGAAGGTCAACCAACCGGCAGGACCGGTCGTTTCGAATTTCGCTACCGTATACGTCAAGTTCACGTTACCGGTGTTTTCAACTTTCAATGCAGAGTCTTTCTGCACACCCGGTTTACCCCAGGCAGGGAACGAGATATCAGAATAAGCCAGGGTCAAAATCGGATTCGGAACCGGATCGACGCAGGCGACACGAGCCCACGCGACTGTGGCATTCTGCCACGTACCTTCCGGACGAATCGCTCCACCCGGATCCGGATCTTGGATGTACTGCATATCAAGATATTCAGCGTCGGTGTAGGAACCGGACGGATCGATAAGCGGCGCATCACCGAAGTTACCGGCATAGTCGGTACCAAACGGAGCTACCGTTACCCACTGATCAGCAAAGCACGGACCACCGGTACCGGTAGCCGAGTCGCAGCCCGGAGTACGGGAATTCGTCAGGTTGCGGGCCTGATCCCAGGTCACGCCGCCGTCGGATGAAATGACGACATACAGTTCGCCGTTAGCTGCGCCACCCGGATCGGAAGTTGCGCGGGCCGCGCAGTCATCTTCTACGCCATCCGGAATGTCGTTGAACTGAACGAACACGATGTACAGTTT
>CAYXJN010000017.1:0-1769 GCA_964464605.1 uncultured Ignavibacteriales bacterium
CATCTTCTACGCCATCCGGAATGTCGTTGAACTGAACGAACACGATGTACAGTTTGCCTTCGCATTCGGCGATATTCACTTTTGCAGCGTTCAAGTTAAACGCACCGCCGTTACAGGTCGTCTGATCCCACTCAGCGCTATGCGCGGTACGATAGACGTTCGCCGGGAATGCTTCTGACCAGAAGAAAATACGGCCGCGGAGCAAGCCGGCTTCGCCGCCGGTGTTCGCATCGGCCGGCCAGGTCATTGCGTCAAAGGCACAGGCCGCATTGTTACCGGTCGTAATAATTCCGGAAAGGTTCGCATACGGACGGAATCCAGCGATACCATCAATGTTCTTCGTAACATTGATACGCGGAGAGAATGTAGCACCACCGTTAGTCGAAATTTGGCAATATACGTCCTGGTCAAACTGAACGAACTGAAGCCCGTTGTTGCTTGAGCAGGTATCGCAGTCGCCGGTGTTCGGGCGATCAGCTGTCCAGAACAACGCAACTTTCTGAGTTGTTCTTGACGCAGCTATATCGTAGGAGGTTAGGAACGTCGTATCAACCTGACGTGCCAACACCCACGTTCCGGCGTTATCGCGACCATCTTTACGGAAATATTTTAATCCTTTGGGATCGCCGCCGGCAGTCGCCGAGAAAGATGAAAACGAGTGCGTAATCGTATCGCCACCGACGACCTGATACGCTACGGCCGGCCAGATGAATTCCTGCTGGCCAGGGGTACCGTCATCGGCAACCGAAAGCGGGATGGCAGACAGCTTGGTGCTGAAAAATGCCGCACCCGGTGAAAAGTCATAATAAATCTGAACAAATCCGGCTCCGCTCACTTCGTGACCACCCACAACAGCCAAGTTGTCCGGAGTTACATCCTGAACAACATAACCGCCGCGGAAATCACCGGGAGGATCCTGAATGTGGACCTTCGAACCGGTCGTAAAGCTACCGGTCTTGGCGTTCCAGGCGCGATAGCCGTAACCACGACCGTTACCGCCGGCAAACGCACCGTCCTGGTCCATCCAGGCAAAGTGCACAAGCAGCGTATCGTTCGGGACTGTGCCGTGTTTACCGGTCTGAGCCTGGCGCTTCATTGAACCGTTGGCCTGATAATCATACCAGGTGTTTCCTACAACTTTACCCGGGCTGGCCGATTGGAAAGATGAGGAAACGGATGAGCGCACTTCACGTCCGCGGGACGTGGCGCTATTTGCTGATTCATCCGGAAACGCATACATCGTTCCTTTGTAGATGCGCGGATCAATCTTTCTGCGATTCAGCGCGTCCAGTTCTTTTTGCGAACGGACAGCGAACACAGCAGAAGCCGCAAGCATCACGGTCAGCAGTGCGAGAATACTCCATACGGAAAACTTTTTCATTCTCCGTTGCTCCTTTCATACAGTTCTTTAGTTCCCAACTTTATCCTTGCACGCAAGGAATAAGTTTTTCATTCACAAATGACAATCATTCGCCCACGCGACTTCGCCATTCGCGTGTGCGGCAATACGGTGTGTTTACCCGTTTCTTAAGATTCTCCTCCTTTCGACCTTATATCTATCTACAGAATCGTAATCAGTTCTAAACCAGCCACCCGGCAGCAGCCGGACGGGGAATTATTTTCTGTTCCAAATAGAGGAATTATCAAACGCGTGAACAAAGACGCACATTCTGCGCTACCGGGTAAAGATACAAATCTATCTTTTGTTTTCCAAGCAAAAAAAGGGTGGGTATCCGGTCTGGATACCCACCCAAAAAGGGACTGAACAG
>CAYXJN010000018.1:0-1399 GCA_964464605.1 uncultured Ignavibacteriales bacterium
TTGCTGGGGGCGCGTCACTCCAGTGACGCGTCATGCGGTGCGGCAACAGCGAGGAAGACGCGCCACTGGAGTGGCGCGCCCATAGGCGCTAACTTTGTATTGACGTTGGGTCTTGCAAGCCTATCTCGCGGTGATGTTGACCATGTCACAGTTGGATGCCGGTTGGCAGGATCTGGTGAGCCGGGTGGGCTCGACGGAGGAACTGGAAGCGTCGGCGAAGGCAAGCGGCGCGCTGGTTCGCCGTCGGGAGATCAAGAAGGCGGATGACCTGCTGCGGCTTGCGCTGGCTTACGGGCCGTGTGGGAAGTCGCTGCGCGAGACGGCGGCGTGGGCGCAGACGACCGGTGTGGGCGAGCTGTCGGACGTTGCCGTCCTCAAGCGCCTGCGCGGGTGCGCGAAGTGGCTGGAAGGGCTGGTCGGCAATCTGCTGGCAAGGCGGGTGGGCAGCGTCGGGCTGACGGGCGGCCGGCCTGTCCGGCTGGTCGACAGCACGACGATCAGCGAGCGCGGCAGCGACGGGGCCGATTGGCGGCTGCACTGCTGCTACGATCCACGGATCGGCCGCTGCGTCGATTGCGAGCTGACGACGGTCAAGGTGGGCGAGCACTTGCGGCGGGTCAAGGTGGCGCCGGGCGAGATCTGGCTGGGCGACCGCAACTACGCCAAGGGCGATGGGCTGCACCATGTGATCGAGGCCGGCGCCGACTTCGTGGTGCGCATCAGCTGGAACTCGCTGTCGTTGCGCACCAGGCATGGCCAGCCGTTCGACCTGGCCGGGCGGCTTGGGCGGCTGGGCAAAGCCCAGCGGGCAGAGTGGCGGGCGGTTGCCCACACGCCCGACGGCAAGACGGTGCCGGTCCGCCTCCTGGTCCGGCGCAAGCCGCGCGAAGCGATCCAGCGCGAGATCAAGCGCATCACCGAAAAGGCCGCCCGGCGCGGCCGCACCCGGCGCAGCGGCGAGCCCGACCGGCGCAGCCGGATCGCCGCCCGCTATACCATCGTGGCCACCTCGCTGGACGAGCCGGCCAACCAGATCTTCGAGCTCTATGCCCTGCGATGGCAGATCGAGATCGCCTTCAAGCGCCTCAAGAGCCTGCTGCACATCGACCGGCTGGAAGCCAGGGATCCCGACCTCGTACGGGCCTGGATGCTGGCCCACATCATTGCCGCGCTGCTCATCGAAGACCAGGCCGCCGAGGTGCTGGATTTTCCCCCCTCTGCTCTCGGCTGCGCCGCCTGACCTGCCGCGCCACTGCTGGCGGCTCTTCAAGATCCTGCGCGACGCCATCTATATCGCAATCACCGGACCGTTCCTGCCCGCCGACATCATCGCCAATGCAGGCCGCCTCGTGCGACTGCTCTTCGAGCCAACACGACGCAAACGACGGCGAAGACCGTT